>CAWCXA010000016.1:0-529903 GCA_963799425.1 uncultured Actinomycetota bacterium
GGGCGATCACACTGTCCGGCGACTGAGTGTTGCCCGGGGTGCCATCCAATTCCAGATCAACCGCGCCGATGGTCGTACGCCACTCAACGCTGCGCGGCTATCTCGTCGTCCACTAGTTCACCGATCGCGGGCATCCGGGTGAGGATGGCGTGATTGAGCGCGATGAACTTCGGGCTGGAGCCCGGATACATCTGCCCGATCATCCGCAGCATCTCGTCGACGAACACGTTGACCTGTGTTCCCGGCCGAGTGTGCGTCACCGGAGGCCCGTGCGCGCCGCCGGCGGGTAGTCGCAACTTCGTGTTACCGCTGATGACGAAAATTTCCCCTGTCTGAGAGTCCTGTCCGACAAGCATGTCCGCTGCCTCCGCTATCGCTGTCTGACTAGCCGATGATGGCGCGGCTACGCCGCCCGCGATCTGCCGTGCGCGGGGAATGATCCGGTCCAACAGTGTGGTGATGCGTCGATCGCCGGGACACACCTTCCCCGTCGCGAACGTCCAACTCTCCCCACCAGACACTCGGCCCCGGAACTTGAACGGTGGGCCGAAGTTTCCATCGATCCCTTGCCGGTGAAAGGCAATCCCGCGACTGCCGGACCTGGAGTCCGGGCAGGCGACCAGCGGAATGCCGTGTGTCTGTGACGCCCAGGCGCAGATCTGGGCGATCGCCTCAACCTGCGCATCGGTGAAGTCCGGGACAGCGTGACCATCGTCCTTGTCCCAGGACGGGAAGGCCGACGACCGGTCCTCGTTCTCGATCGCGATGACCCGAGGGTTCCCGTCGCGGTTGGCGCCGGACTGGAAGGCCGTGTCGCGGGACTGAAAGATGGTGCCGTCAGCGGCCGTGGAGAAGTGTGCCGCATGCGCCGGTGCGAGGCCGACGATGGTGTGAATGCAGACGATGTCAAAGCGGGACATACCTGCCGAGCCATGCTCGCCCACGAACTTGGCCCCTGGCATCCTGGCCATCAGGTGTCCTTCCGTGGTGACATGCCCACGTCACGCTGACACCTACATGGTGCTCCGCAGGACCGCGCCGTGGGTACCGAATCCAGAAAGTGGAGATCGGTATCGCTGTCGCCGGTGTCATCACCGCGTGCCACGGATCCGAATAGCCAAACCGCTCGGGGATCGAGGCTGGTCACGATGTCGTCAACAAGGGGCGAAACCTGTCAGCGAGCAGGCGACCGTTCCAGGCGGCCTTGCCGTCGCGGGTAGCCCACGTGACACCCCTGGGCGCAGCGTACCCATGATCCATCTGCCGCGGCCTGCGAACCGCGGCTCACATCGCGCGGTAGTCGCGCGGCGCCAGCCGCGGCCCGAACCGTGGTGCGCCGACACCCGCCATCTCCAGGATCCGGGTGACCCGATAGCGATGGCCGGCGTACGGCTCCAACAGCTCCAACATCTCCTCGTCGGAGTCGGATACCCGGCCGGTCAGGTTGTAGATCACCATCCGGGGGATGTGGAAGTCCCCGACCGAGACGGCATCTGGGTCGCCAACCGCCCGCTGAAGCGTCTCGGCTGCCGTCCAGACGCCGACCCCGCGGATCGCGGTGAGCCGCTGCGACCCGTTCGGCCGGCGGCAACGTACACGCCTCTTCCATGCGGTTGGCGACGCGCGCGACCCGTACGACGGTCTCGGACCGCTGCGGCCCGACGCCGGCGCGGTGCCAGTCCCACGACGGGATGTGCCGCCAGGTCTCGGCGTCGGGGGCGACCCGCATGCCAGCAGGCGCGGGGCCGGGGGCGGGCTCGCCGTGCCACCGGAGCAGCGTGCGCCAGGCGCGGTGCGCCTCGGTGCCGGTGACCTTCTGCTCGAGGATGGCGGGGATCAGGGCCTCGAGCACCAACCCCGTACGGCCGATGCGCCAGCTGCCGCCCGTACGCCGCCAGGCATCCCGCAGCACCGGCTCGACCGGGGCGAAGCCGTCGACGTCGTCGTCGGCGCCGAGCATCGACGGGACCGAGTCGAGCAGCCAGTCGGCGCCTGGACCCCAGGCGGTGGCGTGTACGGATCCGGATGACGGGTCGGCGCGCAGGCGGAGGGTGCCCGGGCCGGCGGGGGTGCGTACGGCTCGCCAGACGCTGCCGTCGGGCTGGATCCGGTACGTGGGATCGCTGGCGCGCCGGTGGACGGAGAGGGTGCGGTGGACGTTGATCGCGTACGTCGCCTGCCACTCGCGGACCTTGCCGGGTGTGTCGTCGGCCACTCGCTCCGAGCGGAACCCTGAGCGCGCGCCGATCGTCATGGCAGACACCGTAGACTTCACGGTCGGTGTCCCCTGACTTACCCGCCGAAGAGAGAGCCCCGTGGCGCAGAGTTCGAAGAAGCAGCAGGCCGTGGATCGCCGTGCCCGGGTCGAGGCGCTGAAAAGGAGCAGGAGAGCGCCGATCGGCGCCGGAAGATGCTCGTCTTTGGCGTCAGCGGGGTGCTCGCGCTCGGCATCATCGCCGCGGCCGCGATCCCGCTGATCAACCAGTCGCGCAACAACCCGGCCAACAAGGGCTGGGGCACGTTCGGCGTGGCAGCCGCTGACGCCTCCTGCGACCCGGTGGTCGAGGACGCGCAGGCCGGAACCCAGGACCACCGGCCCGACGGCGAGACGATCGAGTACACGAGCGCGCCGCCCGACGTCCGGCCCGCACTATCGGGCGCCGGCGACGTTCGAGCGGAAGTTCTACACGGTGGACGACACGCCGGAGATCGAGCGGCTCGTGCACAACCTCGAGCACGGCTACACGATCTTGTGGTACGACCCGTCGATCTCGGACGCCGATCTCGACACGCTCGAGGACCTGGCGACCAAGGCGTCGGAGTCCGATGACGTGTCCGACCAGGTGGCCGGCAAGTTCATCGTGGCGCCGTGGGACCCGGAGCGGGCCGAGGGTGCGTTCCCTGACGGCAAGTCGTACGCGCTGTCGCACTGGGGTGCCGAGACGGCGTTCCGGCAGTACTGCGGGGAGCTGTCCGGCGAGGCCGTCCGCGACTTCGTGCAGGACCACCCGTTCAGCGACTCGCCTGAGCCCAACGCGCTCTGATCGTTTCGGTGTTGGAGTCGCCGTACGCGCTGCTGCGGGGGCGCTCGCTCGCGACGGCGCGCGGCCGTTCGTCACCTACTACGACGACGCGACCGGCGAGCGGGTCGAGCTGTCGGTGGCGACGTACGAGAACTGGGTCGCCAAGACCGCGAACCTGCTGGTTGATGGGCTGGGTGTCCCTGACCGCGATGCGCGCGTCGGTATTTGCCTGCCGGCGCACTGGCAGTCGCTGGTGTGGGTGATGTCGGCTTGGGCGGTCGGGGCTGAGGTCGTGCTCGGCGAGTCGTCGGGGGTCGACGTCGCGGTGGTGGGGCCGGATCTGGTTGCGGCCGCCGCCGAGGGTGACGCGGGCGAGGTCGTCGCGCTGTCGCTGCGGCCGCTCGGCGGGCGGTTCGTGGAGCCCCTGCCGTCGCGGGTGCTGGACTATGCGGTCGAGGTGCCGGCGTACGGAGATCGGTTCGTGGCCGGCAATCTGCGCGAGACAGGTGGAGCTGCTGGCGCGGGCACGGGCGATGGACGTTCCCGCGGGAACGCGGTTGCTCGTCGAGCGCGACGATCTCGACCTGGACACGGTCGTCGCCGCGTTGGTCGTACCGCTCGTCGTGGGTGGGTCAGTGGTGCTCGTACGCAATGCCGACGCACAACGGCGACCAGCCCGGATCCAAACCGAGCGGGTCACGATCCAGCTCTAGGCAGCGACCGAAAGCACCACGTTGGCGTAACCGGCGGCGCCATCCCTTGTCACGTGGATGCCGTCTCGATGCAGCCAGTCCGGATGCTCGCCGGTGATCCAGTGCCAGTCCACGACGGACACGTTGGGGTAGCTAGCGCCGACGTTGCTGATCGTCTGGTTGTTCGGGCCCTCCCAGTTGCGTGGCACTCGATCGTTGACCAGGACGACCCGCTGACGATCCCGAAGCACATCGAGCGTCGACGCCAGCTGCGACGGGTTGATGATGCCGTTGTTGCCGGTGTGGATCAGCACGACGCTGCCAAGCTGTTGTGCTGCCGCCGCTGCAGCGAGGGCATCCAGCATCTGGTGGGCTTGGACACCCTCGGCAGCGCTCACCGTGATGGCTATGCCGGATGCCTGCAGTGCGCCCTTTGCGCCGAGGAGCACCGAGTCGCCGTACGCGCTGACCTGCGCCGGCGCCGCGGGTGCAGGTGCCGGAGCAAACGCTGGTGACGCAGCGGAGAGAGGCGGCTGCGACACAACGGTGACCTGGCCGGCTGGTGGCGCTGCTTCTGCCGGTGCCACGCGGGTCGGTGCCGAGCTGACCGACATGAAAACCACCACCGTGCCCGCCACTCCGATCAGGACGCCCGAGTGAACGGCGCGCGACGGCCGACGCCGACCTCGGCCTCCGTCGGCCGCGATACGGGGCGACCGGAAGCGCTGCTCAACCCAGCGGTAGCTCAGCTCAGCAAGGGCGAGGATCAGGGCAGCCCGCAAGGCCTGGAGCAGCCACTGCGATCCGTACGCATCCAAGCGGGACATGGTCAGGACGACCACGGGCCAGTGCCACAGGTAGATCGAGTAGGAACGCAGGCCCACCCAACGAGGAACTGGACGATCCAGCGCTCGGCCAAGGGCGCTACCGCGACGGGTCACGGCAAACACGACGAGCACAACGAGAGCATCGAAAGCCACGAGGCCGCCTCGATAGAGACCTGGGTCGAACTCGTCCACGCTGCGGAGCTGCCAGATGACGAGGGCAAGAGCCATCAGGGCCAGCAAGTCCCACGCCCGCGTGGTCAGGATCGGCTGCCGGCGACGCTGGTCGTTCGACATGGCCCAGGCGCCCATGGCTGAACCCAGCAGGAGTCCCGTGGCGTGGGTGTCGGTCCCGAAGTACACCCGAGCCGAGTCAGCTTCGTACGGCACGCCAGAGCTGACAGCGATCACGGTCATCAGGACGGTCGAACTCAGCGCCAATCCGAAAGCGATGACGGCGAGTCGGCGAATCCGAGCAGCCGTCAACGCTCCGCCGCTCACCGACCGTCCCCAGCAGACGACGGCCAGGATGGCGCATGGCCACAGGAGGTAGTACTGCTCCTCGATCGAGAGCGACCACAGGTGCTGGAGCAGCGGCGGCTGGCCGGTGAACTCGAAGTATGACTGGTCGTCGAAGATCAGCCACCAGTTCGTCACGTACGCCAGGCTCGAGAGCGCACTCTGCCCAAGAGTCTCGCGCTCCTCCGGCCAGAGGAGCAGCCCGCTGACGACGACCACGGCGACCACGACGAGGACCGCTGGCAGCAGCCGGCGCGCGCGACGCCGGTAGAAGGCACCGAGGGCCAACCGGCCGGAGTCGCGAAGCTCCCGCAGCAGTAGCTGCGTGATCAGAAACCCGCTGACGACAAAGAAGATGTCGACTCCCAGAAAGCCACCCGGGAGCCAGCTCGGGTCCAGATGGAACAGAACGACGGCGGTGACTGCGATCGCTCGCATGCCATCCAGGCCAGGCAGGTGGGTCCGCCGCCGTGGCTTGGATTCGGACATGTCAGCAGAATGGGACGGGTACGACCGCCGCTCCGGGACTTCACGCGGCGTGGCGCGAGGTTTCGCGCGATCGGCAGGCGGCAGGAGCAGATCCCCGTACCTCTGTAGGGTCGGCGCCATGACTGTGCTCGTCACCGGTGGCGCCGGATACATCGGCGCGCACGTCGTCCGCCTTCTGCAGCAGCAGGGGACTCCCGTCGTGGTCGTCGACGACCTGTCGACCGGTCGCGCGGATCGGGTCGGTGGTGCGCCGCTCGAGGTGCTCGACCTCGCCCGGGACGACGCGCCTGAGCAGCCTCGCCAAGGTGATGGGCGAGCACGGCGTCGACTCTGTGATCCACTTCGCGGCACGCAAGCAGGTCGGCGAGTCGGTGGCGAAACCGGAGTACTACTACCAGTCGAACGTCGGCGGCATGGCCCATCTGCTGACAGCGATGAGGCAGTCGGGTGTGGACCGCCTGGTGTTCTCGTCGTCAGCAGCTGCGTACGGGATGCCGGACGTCGATCTCGTAAGCGAGGACACGGCCTGTGCGCCAATCAACCCGTACGGCGAGACAAAGCTCGTCGGCGAGTGGCTGGCACGCGCGGCGGCGCGAGCTTGGGGCCTGCGGCTAGCCAACCTGCGCTACTTCAACGTGGCTGGGGCGGGCTGGGACGAGCTCGGAGACCCGGCAATCCTCAACCTGGTGCCGATGGTGTTTGACCGGCTGGAGCGCGGCGAGGCGCCGCGGGTGTTCGGCGACGACTACCCGACACCGGACGGCACCTGCATCCGCGACTACGTGCACGTGCTCGACCTCGCCGACGCGCACCTTGCGGCGCTGGACTACCTGGGTCGGGACGAACGGCCGTACGACACGTTCAACGTCGGCACCGGCGCTGGCGCATCGGTGCGCGAGGTCATCGACGAGGTCGGCCGCACGACCGGGCTCGACGTGACGCCCAGGGTCGAGCCTCGCCGCGCCGGCGACCCGCCGCGGCTCGTCGCCGACGTCTCCCGGATCCACGACGAGCTCGACTGGACCGCCCGGAATGGGCTCCCAGAGATCGTCGGGTCCGCATGGTCGGCGTGGCGACACGCCCGCGACTGACTGTCAGCTCTGGTCGCTAGAGAGCCGGATCGACCGGTCGGGGATCGCCACGTCGGTCCAGACTCGGGTGCCGCGAGCGAGCTCGTTGTCGGAGCCAACCTTCGCGCCGTCACCGATCACACATCCGTCGACGACTGTGCGCGCGCCCACAGTGGCGCCAACTCCGACAACCGAATCGAGCACCACGGCGCCAGCGCGGACGACAGCCCCATCCTGCAGCACTGACCCGTCGACAACGGCGCCTTCCTCAACGATCGCTCGCTGACCTACGACCGAGCCGCCGCGGATGTCGGCTGCCCCGTCGACTCGGGCACTCCGGAGTATGAGGCGCTCACCGGTCGGCCCGGGAACGGCGGACGACTCGACCCTTCCGACGACGAGGTCTCGCGAACCCTTCACAAATGCGGCCGGTGTGCCGAGGTCGAGCCAGTACGCCGTGTCGACGTACCCCACCATGACGCGCCCCTCCTCAAGCAGCGCCGGGAAAATCTGCCGCTCGACGCTGACGACTTCGCCGAACGGGATCGTGTCGATCACGCTGCGCCTGAATACATAGCAGCCGGCGTTGATGCGGTTGGTGACCGGGTTGGGGAGCTTCTCGAGAAAGGCCGTCACCCGCCCCTGGTCATCGAGCGGGACACAGCCGTAGGGCCGGGCATCCTCTACTTCGGTGAGGTAGAGAGTGACGTCAGCGTCGCTCTTGGCGTGCAAGTCGAGCTGCGCTCCAATGTCGTGGCCCGAGAGCACGTCTCCGTTGAAGATCATGACGGGAGCCTCGGGGCCGCTTCGCAACCTGTCCGCCGCGTTGCGGATCGCGCCACCAGTCCCAAGTGGGATCTCCTCGGAGATGTACTCAATCTCCAGGCCCAGAGGCGAGGCGTCTCGGAGCCCCTCAGCGAACACTTCGGCTCGATAGGACGTGGCCAAGAGCACGTGATCCACTCCGGCCGATCGAGCTCGGGCCAGTTGGTGCGCGACGAACGGCACGCCAGCGACAGGAAGCATCGGCTTAGGGGTGTTGTTCGTCAACGGGCGCAGTCGTGTGCCCCTGCCACCCACCAAGAGGATCGCTTCCACAGAGGGTCCCCTAGGCCCGATCTCGACCCGTCCGCGCCCGAAGCACGACGTACCTGACTTGTAGCCCGGCCTTCAACAACCAGCGCAGTGGTGGTCGGTAGCGCTTAGCGAGATACCGATAGGCACTGTCGTGATGGGCCTTGAGCATACGTCGAGGTTCGCGTGATGTCGTTGTGCCGCCGACATGGGTGACCCGTGCATCGGGCACGTAGACGTTCTGCCAATTAGACCGACCGAGCCGGTCTCCGAGGTCCACGTCCTCGAAATACATGAAGAACCCGGGATCAAAGCCGCCGACGGCATCGAAAGCCCGTCGACGTAGCAGCAGGCATGAGCCGGACAGCCATCCTGCGGCGCGCTCGGACACGGCCACATCAGCCCGTCGGTAGGCCCGAGTCCATGGATTCTTCGGCCACACTCGGACGAGTAGAGCGTGTCCGATCCCATGACCCACGACGGGGAGCGCTCTGGCGCTGGGGTAGAGGGAGCCATCTGGCTCGAGGACCGCTGGCCCAAACGAGCCTCCTTCGGGCCAGCGTTCCGCCGCGGAGATGAGCTCGTCCACGGCGCCGGACGCGAACACCAGATCTGGGTTGCACACCAATAGGAACTCGGTCTCGGCGCCTTGCGCGCCGACGTTTGCTGCGGCGCCGTAGCCAACGTTGGACGAGGTGCGCACAATGCGGACTCCGTGCTCCTGCGCGGCGCGCTCAGGCGCCCCATCAGTGGAGCCGTTGTCCGCGATCACGACCTCGTAGGGTGTCGTGCACGCCTTTGGCAGCGAGTCCAGCAGACCGTCGAGGAGATGGCCGGGCGAATAGGTCACCACGATGACCCGCACCGCTGGTCGCTCGGCCGCAGGTTCTTCCACGCTCGAGTCGCTCATGACCGTTTCCACCTGCGCACACTAGTGGCATAGAGCGTGCCCCAATCGAAGGGGAACGGAGCGATAAGGCTGTGTCGCTCCTGGTCCCTCCCGGCCGCCATGAGTGTGGTTATTGCAGCGGCGAGCGCCTTCGGGTCGTTGGGCGGAATCGCGATCCCGGCGCCTCGCTCAGCGCGCGCAACGATCTCGGGCGCGCCACCGAAGTCGGTCACCACGACCCGACTCCCGCTCGCCAGTGCCTCGACCACCACCAGCCCATAAGGCTCCGGCAACGTGGACGGTGCGGCGAGCACATGCAGCTGTCGGAAGACCGCGGCCGCCTGGTCGGGACCCACCGGCCCCAACCACGTGACACCGGCCATGCCCTGCGTGCGCGCCTCCAACTCCTCGTAGTACCACTCTTTCCCCTCAACCGGTGGACCCGCGACGAGCAACTGCGCATCCGCGTCGGATCCGTGGACTGCCGGCCACGCCTCGAGCAGCACGTCGACGCCTTTCCAGGTGTCGATCCGCCCAACGAACCCCACCGCTGGGAGGGCGGTTCCGTCAGCGGTGCCATCCGGTTCGGGGTGGAACACCGCACGGTCGACGTCCTCGTGTACGACGCAGATCCGCTCTTGCGGCAGCACGGTGCGGAACTGCTCGGCCACGGCCTCGGAGCAGGCGATAAGCAGATCAGCGAAGCGCCCCACGAGGCGGCGCTCCAGCCGAAGGGCCGCCTGCGACTGCATCACGATCTCGCGCGCGTGCCAGACATGTGGACGGCGGAGCAGCGCCGCCACTGCCCATCCGTACCACGAATGCAGCGAGTTCGATGCGATGACATCAGCTCGGTGACGCCGGGCCACACGACACAGACGCGCGACGGCGACCGGCCACTCCAGTGCATAGCGAACCCACCAGAGCAGACCACCCGCGGTGGTGATTCGGCGCATGTGGATGACAGATACGGCCACGCCAGCTCGACTGAACTCGGCCTCCAGCGGGGACAGCGCCGGCACGACGACACGACAGATGAAACCGTCGGCGGCCATCTGGGACGCCATGCGTAGCAACGCATGGTCCGACCCGCCAGCCTCAGCCATCGGAGTGATGAAGAGCACACGTCGCCCGACTTGGCGATGGACCTCTCCGGCCGGCGTGCGGGAGGAACGCTCCGCGGTCACGCGGTTTCGAGCAGGTTCAGCAGGTATTCGCCGTAGCCGCTCTTGCGAAGGGGTTCGGCAATCGCGCAGAGCTGGTCAGGGTCGATGAATCCCTGCCGGTAGGCAATCTCTTCGATGCAGCCGATCTTCAACCCCTGCCGCTCCTCCACAACTCGAACGAACTCGGCCGCCTGCATCATCGATGCGAACGTCCCGGTGTCGAGCCACGCGGTTCCCCGCTCGAGTACGGTCACGCGAAGCTTCCCCTGCTGCAGATACTCGTCGTTGACGGCCGTGATCTCGAGCTCGCCCCGCGCACTGGGCCTGATGCTGCGAGCGATGTCGACGACGTTGTTGTCGTAGAAGTACAGGCCCGGCACGGCGTAGGAGCTCTTCGGCTTGTCCGGCTTCTCCTCAATGGAGATGACGTGGCCGTCGTCATCGAACTCGACGACGCCATAGGCCGATGGTTCGGCCACGTGATAGGCGAACACGTGACCGCCGTCCGGGTTGATGCTCTGGCGCAAGCTGGATCCCAGCCCCGTCCCGTAGAAGATGTTGTCACCGAGGACGAGGGCGACGCTCTCGTCGCCGATGAAGTCGGCGCCTATGAGGAAGGCCTGCGCGAGGCCGTCAGGGCGTGGCTGCGTGGCGTAGGACACAGAGATGCCGAGGTCCGCGCCGTCACCCAGTAGCCGCTGGAATTGCGCCTGGTCCTCGGGCGTCGTGATGATCAGGATCTCCCGGATGCCGGCCATCATGAGGGTCGACAGCGGGTAGTAGATCATCGGCTTGTCATAGACGGGCATGAGTTGCTTGCTGACGCCCTTGGTGATCGGGTACAACCGGGTGCCGGAGCCGCCAGCGAGAATGATTCCACGCATGGCGGGACAGCCTACCTGCCTCGCCAGACGGCGATTCGTCGCGGATTAGACTCGGTGGCCGACCTTGCCCACCCGTACAACGAGCAGGATGATCATGGCGACTCTCACAACCCATCATACGACCCAGCCGATGAAGTGGCTCATCGTTGGCGCCGGCGGCATGCTCGGCCTCGACCTGCAGGCGTCACTCACGGGTCGTGACCTCGTCGCCCTCGCGCGAGGCGACCTCGATGTGACCTCCGCGGACGAGGTGCAGTTGGCATTGGACGAGATCCGCCCCGACGTCGTGGTCAACGCCGCGGCCTACACAGCGGTCGACGCTGCCGAGGAACATGAGGCCCAGGCCTTCAACGTCAACGCGGTCGGTCCGGCGAATCTAGCGAGCGCGTGCGACCAGTCGGGGGCGCGCCTGGTCCAGGTTTCCACCGATTACGTATTCGACGGTCAGGCCAAGGAGCCCTATGCCGAAGGGGCCCTGGTCGCGCCGAGGTCTGCTTATGGCCGGACGAAGGCAGCGGGTGAGTGGGCCGTCCGGGCGCATCTGCCGGACCGGTCATGGATCGTGCGGTCGGCCTGGCTCTACGGTGCCGGCGGGCCGAACTTCGTCCGAACGATGATCAATCTCGAGGCAAAACGCGACACACTTTCTGTCGTGGACGACCAGCGTGGCCAGCCCACCTGGACAGCTCACCTGGCAAGACAAATCGTGCGGCTGGTCGAGGCGGACGCTGCACCTGGCATCTACCACGGCACGTCGTCGGGAGAGACGACGTGGTTCGGCCTGACTCGCGCCATCTTCGAACACCTCGGGGCCGACCCCGAGCGGGTGCGACCAACGACGACGGACAAGTTCCCGCGGCCCGCGCCACGCCCCGCGTACTCAGTGCTCGGGCACGAAGCTTGGGCTCGGGTAGGTATCGAGCCTCTGCCGGATTGGCAGGAGTCGTTGGCTCAGGCCTTCGAGGCGGTCCGCAGCTCGTCATAGAACTGGACGCAGTCCTCGTACTGTGGGAGCAGCCCCTGCGCCTCCGCCTCGGCCAGCGTGGGGGCTGCCTCGTCCTTGGGTGAGAGCAGGGGAGTCAGGCCGGCCGGCCACTCGATGGCGATCGTCGGGTCGAGTGGATGCACGCCGTGCTCGCGGGTCGAGTGAGTAGACCTCCGAACAGAGGTACGAGACGACTGCGCCGTCGGTGAGCGCGATGAACGAGTGCCCAAGACCCTCGCTGACATAGACCGCCTGGCGATCGACTGTCGTCCAGCAGGACCGCCTCCCATTGACCGAACGTCGGCGAGCCCAAGCGGATATCGATGATCACGTCAAGTACGGCACCGCTCATGCAGGTGACGTACTTGGCCTGGCTCGGCGGCACCGAAGCGAAGTGGATACCGCGGACAACGCCCCGCGCTGAGACCGACACATTGGCCTGCCTGAGGTCAAGACGATGACCGCGGGCCTGATTCGAGCGCCTCGAATCGGTACCACTCAAGAAAGACACCACGATCATCGCGGAATTGACGGGGGGTCAGCTCGTACGCGTCGGCGATCGAGAGCTCTCTGATGTCCACGAGCCCAGCACTTTACTGGGCGGCAGCTGAGCGCGCTGGAGCGGGCATCGGACTTAACCCACACAGACCGGCACGTCGGCTGGAGCCCTGGCAGTTGCGGCGCCCGTCGTGGTCGGCTGTCTGGGACTCCACCGTGGGCTGTGGTTGCTCGGGCGGGTCGATCGCGTCCTCGACAATCTGCGGACTCGCCGGAAGTTTGGATGCACAGGCTCCACGGGGGTGGGACGAAACTCATGCTGACTGGCGACTGCGCACTCGACTTCGCGGCGATCGACACCAGATCTGGGAGATCTGTCAGTGGCACGTCGGTCCAGATCGTCTGCGCCGACGCGGAGGCCAGCGACTGGAAGTTGGTCAACACAGTCTGCGGATCCACCTGCTTGAGCATGGCGGACATCACGCACCGCTGGCGGGCCATGCGCTCGTAGTCGTTGCTGTCGCGCCTGGACCGGGCGAACCACAGCGCCGTGCCGCCATCCATGCGCTGCTCACCCGTCTCGATCCACCCCTCGATCCGGCCGCCCTCGATGCCGATTGGGATCCGCTTGCCCACGTTGATCGTCACGCCACCGACGGCGTTGACCAGTTGTTCGAAGCCCTGCAGGTCAATGAGAGCCGTGTAGCTGAGCTCCAGCCCCGTAATCGCCTCCACCGCCGACTGCATGGCCGCGACACCTGGGCGGTCCCCGCCGGCGAAGAGGTCAGAATGGTCCTCGGCCCAGGTGTACACGCCGTTGAGCAGGCATTCGTCTCCGCAGTCGAACCCGTCGGGCCACTCGTCATGCATGGGACTGTCTTCTGTGAACGGCACGTTCTGCATGTTGCGCGGCAATCCGAACAAGATCGACGCACCCGTCTCCGCGTCGACGCTGACGACCGTGATGCTGTCGGGACGCAAGCCGTCGCGATCTGCACCGGCATCGCCGCCGAGCAGCAGGATGTTGTAGCGGCCGTCGCGCTCCCCCGCTCCGCCGCCGGTAAAAACGTCGGAGATGACGACCTGAATGCTTCCCAGCGCATTCGCGGCCACCAGCACGACTGCTGACGTGCCGACAGCCAAGAGACCTGTTAGTCCGAAGATCCGCAGCCGGTGGTGGCGCCCGAGTGTCATGGGCTGACCCAGCCGCCAGGCATCGATGAACAGCACTGCCCACAGCCCGCCAAGGATGAGCAGAAGGTAGCGAATCGCCATCAGTACGGATTCGTGGCCAAAGAGAACGATGACTGCTCTCGGTGAGAGCAGCCAGAGCACCGCGACAACGACGGCCACTGCGGCGGCCATGATCGCCACACGCAATGCGAAGCGACCGAGAGCCCGGTTGCCGGCCACGATCTGCGCGGACCCCGGAGCGACCAGCGTCATGCCCAGCAGGCTGAGCGCTCGTCGGAACCGCACGGACTGCGCGCGTTGCTGAGTGTCGGCTGAGGTCGACGCAGTACGCCCCTGTAGCGAAGTGCTCTTGGGCGGTGCCGACACGATTACGGAGTATTCCGACGGTCTGGCCGATCAGAATGCCAACACGCCGGGAGACGTCAAGTCAACCCCTGCTCACGCGACGCCAGGATTGCCGCACGACGCGCCAGGCGATGCGTTCGGCGGATCTCCGCCTCGGCGAACGGGAGCCTGTCTTGGTCGGTCTCGGTCAGGACTGGCGGCACACCGAGGTCCTACGAGGGCGTGTCCACGCAGGAGACAGTACGGCTCCGCGAGGTACCGTGCCTGACGTGACCACGCCATCGGGGTCCGAACCGGACCGGGAGCGCCCGACGACCTTCGTCAGTCGGACGTACGGTCGTGGGGCCAAGGACCCGATGCCCACGCGCGAGATGCCGGTCATGCCGGAGCCGCAGGCGCCAGTTGACAGAGAGCAACCTGCGGAGGCGCCTCTGAGCGAACCGGCTACTACGCGCCGAAAGCCTCCACGTCCGCGGACCCTGTTGCGCTGGCTCGTGGTCCTGCTCGGTGTCTGGCTGGTCTATCTCGTGACCGTTGGGCTGGTTGCGTACTTCCGCATTGACTCTGTCGACGCGAAGCCCGATGGTGGTCGCCCGGCGGACGGGCCTGGCCGCAACTACCTACTGGTCGGCTCGGACAGCCGCGATGACCTGACCCCCGAACAGCAGGCGGAACTTGGCACGGGCGACGTGGAGGGCCGCCGTACCGACACGATCCTGCTGATGCATGTACCCGATGGAGGCGGCGAGACCGTGCTCATGAGCATCCCCCGCGACTCCCTCGTGGAGATCCCCGGACGCGGGCGAGAACAAGATCAACGCCGCGTACGCATTTGGAGGCCCTGAGCTGCTCGTCCAGACTGTGGAGTCCGCGACCGGCATCCGCGTTGATGACTATGTGGAGATCGGGTTTGCCGGGTTCGCCGACCTTGTTGATGCCGTCGGTGGCGTAGCGGTCTGCCCGCCCGAACCGATGGTTGACCCTATGGCCAATCTCAATATTTCGGCTGGTTGCCAGACGCTCGACGGACCGACAGCCTTGGGCTACGTCCGCTCGCGCGCGACGCCCCTTGGGGACCTGGACCGGGTCCAGCGGCAGCGGGAGGTAATCGGCAAGATCGCTGACAAGGCGGTGTCGCCGATGACAGTGATCAATCCGATTCGTTACTGGCGCACGATGTTCGCCGGCTCCGACGCAGTGACGGTCGGCGAGCAGACCGGGCCATTTGATCTTGCCCGGTTTGCCTTGGGGATGAGGCAAGCGACAGGTCCCGACGGTCGCACCTTGACGGTCCCCGTCGCCGACACGCCGACAATCGACGGTATTGGATCGGTTGTTCGCTGGGACGACGCGGCGGCTCGGGCACTTTTCGACGCCATCTCCACGGATGGGAGCCTGCCGGCAGGTGAGTCCTGACCGGTGCCCGACAACAGGTCGGTGCCGGACCAAGTCTGAGAACGGTCTGCAGGATTGCGGCCCCCTGGCTACGGTTGAGCCGTCGTGAGGTTTCTGTGGCGTGCCTTTCTTGCGGCGGTGGTCATTTCCGCCACCGTGCTGTCCGGTGTGCCTGCGGCGCATTCGGCGCCGGCGGAAATCTATCCGGTTCCTCCGAGCGGCTCCTGGGAAATATCCGGCCACGGATGGGGCCATGGGAAGGGCCTGTCCCAGTGGGGAGCCCAGGGGGCGGCGCTGCAAGGTGTCACGCGGAACCAGATTCTGGGCTTCTACTACCCCGGTACCAGATCCGTCAACATCGGCAATCCGACCATACGAGTTCAACTCCAACAGTTCGCTGGTAATGCAATCGTCTTCGGGCGTTACGGCAATGAGTCGGTGACCGTTACTGACTTGGGCTCCGGCGCCCAGGGCGTACTCAGTCAGGGGGGATTCCACGCGGTCTTCATCCAAGCGAATTTCATGCAAGTGGTCCGTCGGACGAGCAGCGGCTGGGCGCCGCTGGCCCTGAGCGGCCGCACCCAGCTCGTAGGTCCAATTGAGTTTGGCGGGCCGTCCGGCGCCTGGCTGTACAACCCAAACCTGTCGGGTGACGGTCGCCAGTACTGGGGTCGGATTCGCGCGGTCCGCACTAGCTCGACCACTGCCCAGGCCGTCAACGTCATGGATCTGCAGTCGTACCTCAAAGGCGTCGTTCCACGTGAGATGCCGGCGTCCTTCGCCACCGCCGCGTTGCAAGCCCAGGCCATGGCGGCACGCACGTACGCTCGCGCGGTGTCGGCCGCTGGCGGCGCCTGGGACCTGTGTGACACAACTGCATGCCAGGTCTACGGAGGACGAATCGTCTCTGCCAGGGGCGTGCTCACCGGGTTGGAGAGCGCCTCGACCAGCGCGGCTGTGGATGCCACGCAGGGTCTCGCGCTCTACTACGGCGACGGTCCGGCACTCACCCAGTTCTCGGCCAGCAACGGCGGCTGGTCGGTCGATGGCGGCAGGCCGTATCTGCAGGCCAGAGAATGACCCCTACTCCGGTGCGGCGCCCAACGACCCGGTGAGCAGCTGGACCGACACGCTGCCTGTGTCACGTGTTCAAGCGCAATGCCCCGGCGCGGGTCAGCTGCGCCAGATGGTCGTGGCCGGTCGCGACGGCAGGGGGGATTTCGGGGGACGCATCACGTCACTGCGCGTCGATTGCACTACCGGGTCCGCAACCATCACAGGTGAGGCAGCGCTGCGGCTAGGGATGCGGTCGAGCTGGTGGACCCCGGCCGGACGCCCCTTCGGGAACCTCGAACGGGTTCAAGTCACCGACAGCTCGCTGAGAGTACGTGGTTGGGCGATCGACCCGGACTCCGTCAACCCCATCTATGCATGGATCGACGTGGACGGCAAGGGTGGCCCGACACACGCAGCGCGAGCCCGTCCTGATGTCGCGGCGGTCTACCCCGACTTCGGCCCCAATCATGGATTCCAGCACGAAGTCCCCCGAGTCGTAGGGAGGCATCGAGTCTGCGCGTGGGGCATCAATGTCGGTCCGGGCGGGGATTCCCTGCTCGGGTGTCTCACCCTAGACGTTCCTCGGGATCCATCGCTGACCCTGCCAGCCGGCCCACCGGTGGGTCAGCTCGACAGTGTCTCCGCTGCACCCGGCGGTCTGCGCGCCAATGGGTGGGCCATTGACCCGGACTCTCGCGATCCCATCTATGTCTGGCTGGACGTCTCGGGGCGAGGCTCCCCAGTGCTGGCCAACGGCAACCGCACTGATGTCGGAAACGTCTACCCGGCGTACGGACCCGCGCACGGATTCGCAACCGTCATTCAGCGGCCTCCAGGTACCTATCAGGTCTGCGCGCACGGTGTGAACGTCGGGCCCGGAGCCGACCGTTTGCTCGGCTGCAGGTCAATCACCGTGGCATAGCGGTCAGGCATACCCGAGTCATACCCCAAGCCGGGTGTTCCGCCTGCAGGTCCACTCGCCGAGGGCCCCGGTGCTACAGTCCCGCACTCAAGTGACAAAACTGTACGTCGCCCACCGGGATAACAAGCCAGGAGCTCATCGCATGTCCACGCAGCAGCCGACCGCCGACAAGATCATCGAAGCGATGGCGTCAGCGCCTTCGGTCGAGAAGCTGCCAGAGCCCACCGACCTTTCGTCGAGCATCCCCATGAACCCGCCCGGGTGGCTTCAGCAGCAGGTCGTAGGCAGCTCCTTCAAGGCGGCCTACGAAGAGGCATCCAGTTTCATTACCGTGTCCGACCAAGTTCGCGTGGAGTGCGGCGGACGATCGCTGGCCGAGTCGGGTCCGGTGCTTGACTTCGGTTGCGGGTGGGGGCGGATCTCGCGTGTTCTGCTCACTCGGGTGCCCCGTGAGCGCCTGTACAGCGTCGATGTAGACCCGGGCATGATCGCCATCGTTAATGCGACGCTACCTGGGCTGAACGCCATGGCCGTGTCACCAGCGCCCCCGACGATCGCCGCAGATGCCACCTTCGACAGCGCCTTCGCATTCAGTGTCTTCTCGCACCTGTCCGAGGACGCACACAGATCCTGGGCCGATGAGTTCGGTCGGATCGTGCGGCCGGGTGGGTTTGCTTTCATCACCGTCTTGGACTCGATCTTCTTCGACAAGATCCGGGGTGCTCAACAGGCGGTGCAGAGCGGCCAAGGCGATGACTTTTCAAGATCGTTCTCCACGCTGGTCGACGACGTCGACGCAGCGCAGCGTGCCTATGACGGAGGCGGCTTCGTCTACGCCGGATCCGGCGGCGGAGGCGTCCTTTCGGGGGACTTTTACGGGTGGGCCGCTGCCTCCCCCGAGTTCGTCACCCACACCTGGGGCGCGGCGGGCTTCGACGTCGTCAAGTGGATACCGTCGCAGGTTCTCTTCGACCAGGCCCTGGTTGTGCTTCGCCGGCGGGCGCCCGGCCAGGCTGCTGGCAGGCCCGCCGTCCCGGCAAAGCGCTCAATCATCAACCGGGTGATGGGTCGATCCTGACCCAGTTGTGGTGCGTTGCCGGGACGGCCACTGCCGAGGTGATCCGGCTCTTTGTCCGCCACAGGTCTGTTCGACGGTTTCGAGCGAACGCCCGGATGCCGATGAACTCTCGCGGGTACCGAGCCGCGACGCGAGCCTCATGACGGCGAATCAGGGCACGCCGCCGAGAAGGTGACGAACTGAAACTGCTCTCGCCCTCGTGGAGTACGAACCGGTCAAGCGCAGCAACGCGGTGCCGTCTGCCATTTCTCGCCCGCAATCGATGGCGCACGCCCAGCCGCCAGCACCCCTTGGCACGTTGAACAGGGTTGGGGACAACGCGTGCCCATAACGATGCAGCGGCTGTCCCACGACGTGCCGCTGTTCGTGTAGGACTTCTGCGGTCCCGCCTGCCGACGCCAGACGAGCTGCTGACCATGCCGGAGGCGCTACGGGTCAGGCTGTGGCCATAGTTGCTGTTTCCTGTCCCGGTCCTATTGACGTGCCGCTGCCCGAGCTGCTGGTCCGGATGAACGAGTCACGGATCTTGGAACTGACCGCCACACAGTCACTGCGACAGGCCGGTCGGCGATCTCGCACTACCCGTCGTCTTCGCCGTGCTGGGCGGCCTTTCTCCGCTCGAGCCGCCAGTGGACCTCGTGGGTGTTCGGGTGCCGCCACTCGCGCATGCGGTACTCGAACCCCGGTAGCAGCACGATCGGGATCGGATCGGGCGAAGCCGGGGCGACCGCCCCCACGACGATCTTCGCGTCCATGGGGATGAACGGGGACTGCGCGGGAATCGGTGCGGTAACGATCTCCACTGGGTCTCCATAGGGGCGCGCCACGCGGCAAGTTTAACACGTTACGTTGGAGTGTGATCCTGCTTACGTTCCTTTTAGTTGCCCCATAGACTCCGGATAGGATGCCATTGAAGAACCGAATGACTCGGAAGGTAGCCGGGCATCGGGCGATCCCGAATCACAGACCGAGGCAGTCGATCCGCGCCGTAAAGACGAATCGACTCCTCTGGGCAGCAGGCCCCGGTCTACCAACCGCTCACGGAGAAAGCATGAAGAAGATCATCGGCCTCTTGCTAGGCCTTGCAACCCTCGGCCTTGTGCTGGTGCAACCCGTCGCAGCGCAGGCTCAAACAACAAACCCGACTTACGCGTATGCCGCGGTGACTCGGGAGGGTACGGCCACGTACGTTCACGGCTTGGTCAAGGTCGGCCAACAGCAGGCCCGTAACGGCAACCGACTGGTGTACCTCCAGCGGATGATCAATGGCACGTGGCAGAACATGGTCAGCCGCCGAACTCTCACGGACGGCAAGATCACAGTGGGATTCGTACAGCCAGCGAGCTACAGCTACCGCTGGTACGTGCCTCCGGTGGCTTACGCGGCTGCGGCCGTCTCCGCCACGGTGACGTCAACCTCGGTGGTGCCGCCACCGGCACCCGTGTACCTGACGCGGGAAGGCATGTACAGGGTCGGGATCGACATGCCAGGCTGGCCTTTACTACACGGGGGGGACTTCCGACGGCTGCTACTGGGAGCGCAGGGTGGATGCCAGCGGTTCCTTTGACGGGATCATCGCCAACAATTTCTTCTACGGTTCCACGTATGTGCAGGTCTACCCTTACGACCCGTACTTCATGATCAGCGGCTCATGCATCTACAAGCGGGTCTCGGCCTGAGCGTCACTTGAACGAGGTGGGGCAGCGGATGGCTGGCCCCACCTCGTGCCATGTCGCCGAGGTCAAGCTCGCGGAACGGGCACCTGGCGCGCAGGTCGAGGCTCCAATCGACTGTTGCCTCGACCCAACTGAGACCAATCATCAACCTGGTGATGGGTCGATCCTGACCCAGTTGTGGTGCGTTGCCGGGACGCTCATCTGGGTCGCCCGGCCACTGCCAAGGTGATCCGACTCTTTGCCCGCCACAGGTCTGTTCGACGGTTTCGAGCGAACGCCCGGATGCCGATGAACTCTCGCGGGTACCGAACCGCCACCCGAGCCTCATGACGGCGAATCAAGGCACGCCGCTGCGAGGGTGATGCACTGAAGCTGCCCTCCCCCTCGTGGAGTACGAAGCTGTCAAGCGCAGCAACGTGGTGCCATCCGGCTTTTCGGGCCCGCAGGCTCCAATCGACTTCTTCGCCGTAGCCTGGCGAGAAGGCCTCATCGAAGTCGCCGACGGCCTCCAGCGCGGCGCGCTTGAAGTAGACGCAATGGCCAACCGCGACAGGAATCGTGGCGGTCATGCCCCCTACGCCGGCGGCGTCGACGAGTCGGCTCACGAGCCCCGCGTCCACCTCGCGGAGGGTACGAAGCGCGGGCACCGACAGGATCGTTCCTTCGTCGGTGAGCGCACTCGCGGAAGCCACGCCACGGCCGGTCGCAGCGCGCTGCAGCGCATCCCACCATCCAGGCAGGACCTCGACGTCACTGTTGACCAGCACGATGTCGTCATCGGGGAGCAGCGCGAACGCCGTGTTCGCCGTACGCACGAAGCCGAGGTTTCGGTCATTGACCTCCAGTCGCCACCGACGGCCGGACATCGCTAGTGCCTGACGAACCTCGTCTTCCGTGATCCGCTCTGGTCCGCAGTCGTCGAGCACAACGACATGCACACTTGACCCCACCGTTCGGTCGATGGCCTCAAGGCAACGCACGGCCAGGGCAATACGGCCGTAGACGGGGACGACGATGGAGGCCTGACGAGTGTGACCGGCGAGCTCGGACATCGTGGTCGGTCAGCTGTAGACCACGTCGCGGACAGCACACAGGAACGTACGGCCGAACCGGTCGTTCGGCTCCAGCACCGCACCTTCAGCCCATTCATTCCAGGCGTTGACGAAGACAATACGTCGCTCTGGGTCTCGGGCGGAGACCGCTGAAGCTGCCGACGCCAGCCACCGGCGGAACGTGTACGGATTCGACCCGTACCACAGATCGGAGGCCCATTGGCGTCGAGCCGTGTTGTCAAAGTTGACCATGACACCGGGGTAGGCATCGTCGGCCAGACTCAGCAAACGACGCTCTGCGTCCTCGACCATCGCGGTGTAGCTAAGGATGTTCCCGGTGAACCGCTCGTCGACGTGCAGCCCCTTGTGCAGGAGCCAGGCCCACTTCAGATTGTGTGGTGGAAAGCCCAGTGTGCCGTCGAGCCCGGCTTCCTCCGGTTTCTTGTTGAGGCCGTCAAACTCCTGAGCCACGTCGACGTTCAATACCAACAGGTCCCCTGCGCCGGCTTCGCGAGCCCGCGCTCGCCAATGCGCAATCACGGACTCGAAGTGAGGGATCTGTGCGATCCGGTAGACGGCGAGGACCGGTCGTCCATCGATCCGCACATAGCGGGGATCCTTCAGGAACTCCAAGACGTCATCGATGAAGGTCGTTGCCGGAACGCGGTCGTACTCCTGACCGACGAGGATGTCGGACTGTCGTCCATCCCATCGTCGCGTCCAGTTCTCGTTGGCCCACATGATGCAGAAGGGCTTCTGCGTGTCGCTCGCCAGGAGCTTCTCGATCGGCATCGACATCAGCCGTTTGCCGGCGAACCAGTAGTAGTAGTACATGAAGCCCTCGACACCGAAGGCGGAGGCCAGATCCATCTGGGCCTGCCTCACGTCGTCGATGCGCAGGTCATAGAAGCCGAGGTCGGCCGGAAGCTTCGGCTGATAGTGGCCCTCATAGACGGGATGGGCAGCCGTGACATTGGTCCACTCGGTGAAGCCCCGTCCCCACCAGCGGTCGTTGTCTGGGAAGGCGTGAAACTGCGGAAGGTAGAAGGGCAACACGCGGACACGGCGTCGCCGCGGCGACTGAAGCAGGAAGCGCTGCCACGCCGCTGCGTCCTCCGATGCGAGGGCTTTCCTCTCCCGTAAGGCAAGCCCCGCTTCGACACTCAGCAGTCCGATTGCTCGCTCGACTCCGTGTGCTGTCGTCGCGTCGACCTGCCCGTCCTCAGGCTCGAAGTCCTCCGGAGTCAGGTTCAGCGACCGCAGGCCCTGGAGGACAAAGCCGCGGATCCAGTACATGGAGCCAGCCGGGAACTGCAGCTGCTTGGCTTTCAGGTCCAGCTCGATGCGACGAAGGAGCGAACGAGTGATGGCCTCGTCGCCACCCCAGTAGTCGGTGCCCAGGATGCTGCCGTTCGCGGTAACGACACCGAGGTTCGGCGTCTCTGCGAAGGCGCTGAGAATCTCCTCGACGTTGGCCCTGGACCCGAGCAACGCCTGGAGCAGGTCGCTTCGCCACGTCTCCCCCGAGCCGCTCAGCGTCGCGTGCTGCTCACGCCAGACGCTGCGCTTGGTGTGCACCTTGAACACGACCTCGTAGGGGTCGAGAAGGCCGGCGTTCACCAGGGAAACAAGCGGGAGTATGTCCCGACCGTGATTCTCGACGTCGAGCACAACCATCGATCGCAGCCGAGGGATGGCAGTGTCGTCGATGCGGATTGGCAGCTCAGTTGCGTTGGTGACCAGGAGATCGAACTCGACGGGGATGCTGCTGAGCTGCTCGACGATCTCATGCAGGAGCTCGGGGTAGAACACGTGGAGGACTACGGCAACCCGCGCGGGCTCGTTGAAGGGCAGGTCCGGATGGACGCGCCAGGCATCGGGAAAGCCGCTGCTCCGTCTGCCCACCTGCCGGGCCTGCCACGCGCGGAAGGATGCCGCGAACGGCTCATCGTCCAGACGATCCCTTCCGGGCATCTGCGACAGCAGCGCCGCCTTGTAACGCGACAGCCTACGACGGACGCCAGCGACCGTGATTCGCCTCATGAACTCTCGAAATCCTTCTGTCGTTGGTCACAGCCAGTCGGAGAGCTGGACTCCGTACACCGCGTGGACTGCCTCGGCAACCCGTTCTCCACCCGGTGCAATTGATGGTTGACGGATTATCTCGCGCTTGACGAACGGGAAGCCTTGCCGGAGCAGCTGGTGCCAGCCCCGAATGACGGGATTCTCGCCGAAATCGACGAACCACTCGGCGCGAAACGCCGCTTCCCAGACATACCCCTCGGTAGAGAGCAGCCGACTCAGCCCCATCTCGTTGCGCCGGATAACCGCTTGCTTGGTGGGCTCTTGTCGGACACCGCGAAAGAACTCGCGCATCGCAGGTTCCTCAAGAACACTTCCTCGGAATGCCAAGAAGTAACTCTGCAGGTGATGGCTGAACTGCCGTGTGTCGGTGAGCCCCCACACGTCCGCGCCGGAGGTGTCGAGCACCCTCAGCAAGGGTCGGATGGTCGCAAACGGTCCCACCATGCTGTCATTGGCGAGAATCACCCGTTCGTAGCCCGTCCATGAGGCGAGGAACTCAAGTCCAACGGACCAGGACCCGAAGTCATAGCCAACGTTCGGCTTGCGCAAGACCACCGTGCCCGGAGGCATCGCACCCCCCCAGTCCAGTGCCGCGGTCGCCTCAGCGGCGGACACGACTAGAACGCCATAGTCGGCCTCGCGAAGCTCACGAACCAACGCGCGAAATGAACGACTGACACGCTCTGTCGACGCGAAGTGCGCGAGCACAGCAACACGGTTGTGGGCTTGCAGGCTCCAGACGTCGTCGGCGCCGGACTCGACCGAAACCTTCCCTGCAACGAGATCCAATGCCCTGCGGCGTTGCCGCCGTTGGTTGAGCACCATCATCCACGAAATTGCCGCATGAGACGCAGCGGTCGCGTGATCCGCCAGGAGGTCGTCTTGCGCATCTGCCGGACTTGTTCCCAACTCTCCAGGAGCTGGTTGCGTGTCCGCTCTAGGTCGGCTGTCGATTGGGTTAGCTCGTCCCCCATGTCGGCCAGCTGACTTCTGAGCTGCACTAGCTCCCCGCGCGCCAACCTGAGCTCGTCATGATCCTCAGAGGCAGGCAGCGCTGGCGCGCCTGCTGCATCTGTGGCGGCGGTCGAGGCCGTCTACCCTGGCACGCAGTTCGTCGCGTTCGCGAAGCGCAGCGTCGCGCGTCGCGAGCAGTTCCACCCCGACGACCTCGCTGAAGCGTCCAGCAAAGAGGTACGACGAGCTCCCAGAGATCTCATTGAACGCGCGGAAGCGGCGCTTCTTGTCGAAGACAATGACGCTGTCATAGACGTGCATCCCGTCGACGTGCGTGGCCCAGACGCTGTTCTGGTCGATGCCTGCGTCGTACCGCGAGTGCATGTCATCAATGCGCTTCTTTGCCCATTCGATGAAACTCTCCGGCTTGCCCAGGCCGCCGCCGTAGTCCGCCCAGTAGGAGGTGTGACAGTCCTCGACCAGATAGACACCACCATCGGTCAGCAGCGGGAACAGCGTTTCGGCAGACACGATCTGCTGAGCCATGGTGTGCCCACCGTCATCGATGATGATGTCGAACGGGCCATGGTCCTGGGCGACCTGCATGAGGAACTCAGGATCCTCCTGATCGCCGAGCTCCACCCGATACCGCCCCAGCACCGCCTGCTGAGCCAAGGGGTCTACGTCAATGCCGACCATGGCCGCCTTGTCCCCGAGGTAGGCCTGCCACATATCGAGCCCGCCACCTCGGTATACACCGATCTCGAGTACACGCACCGCCTGGCCGCGGAAGCACTCCAAGTGCCTGTGGTAGATCGGAAAGTAGTGAATCCACTTGTCGAGCACGGCACTTGATCGGTTCGCCAGGAAGCGCGCATAGAGCGGATTCTCGGCCATCTCCGCCCAGTACGGGCCGAGGTAGAACGCTGCCCGATAGCACTCGTTGACCAGAGCTTGGTCAGCTGCGGCACCACGGAGGATGTCACCGAGGAGTCGGGCCTGGTCTTCTGGTCGGGGGTTGTCGTTCACCACAGCGTAGAGGCGGTGGCGAAGCTCGTCGTCGTCCTCCAGGTTGGGCGTCGTCGCAATCAGATTCAGCGCCCGGTCGGGGAAGCCCGTGCTCAACGCGTGCAGCAGCGCGGTGATCTCCGCACCAGTGATCATCCAACTCGCCTCTCGTGAAAACGCGACGTACCCGCTGCGTCGGACAGCGACCAGGTCCCGAAGAACCGCACGAGCCCGGGCTCGTCCGATGCGGACCTGCCGGACCGCACTCTCAGCTCGAACCCGCGGTCAACATAGTCATATACGTGTCCTCGATCGACTATGGCCGCCGATACGAGATACGTGCCTGGCTGAAGCGGCAACCGCTCGAGGTGAAAGTCGACCGCTCCCTCGCCGGCATCAAGTTGCAGGACCCGATCGTCCTGGCCGGAGTTTGGCCCAGCGGCGGTCACACCCGACTCGTGGACGAACCCCAGCCCGAACACGACGTTCTCCACCGGCCTCGCGGCCCGGTAGCGCATGCGGATCGTGCAAGGCTCGCCAGGCACCAGGAACGGTACGGCGGTCCCGTCGGGCCCTAGCCACTCGACGTCGGTGACTTGCACATCTCCTGATCCGCGCCGACTCACGGCGTCGACGGCATTCGGCTCCGCCTGGGCCCCGCCGGACTCGCGTGCATTGACGTCGAGCAGGTAGTCGTCAGCGACTCCCCGGATATCGCCTACGGAACGAACCCGGCCGTGGTCGAGCCACGCGCCGTTGTCGCACAGATCCGTCACCAGTCCCATGGCGTGGGAGACGAGCACGATCGTTGTCCCTCGCTTGCGGAGGCCGTGCAGGTGATCGAAGCACTTTCGCTGGAACTCTTCGTCTCCGACAGCGATGATCTCGTCGACGATGAGGATCTCGGGCTCGACCGTGACGGCGATCGAGAACCCGAGCCGCACGTACATCCCGCTCGAATAGACCTTGACCGGCGAGTCGATGAACTCGCCGATCCCGGCGAAGTCCACGATCCGGTCCATCGCCGCGTCAATCTGCTTGCGAGACATCCCCAGGATCGCGCCGTTGAGGTAGATGTTCTCGCGGCCGGTGAGATCACCGTGGAAGCCGGCGCCGAGCTCGAGCAACGCCGAGACGCGACCATCGGCGGTCACAGACCCGCTCGTAGGCCGGTACACACCGGCAAGCATCTTCAGCAGCGTCGACTTCCCGGAGCCGTTGTGGCCGATCAGACCGAAGGTGGTGCCACGCTCGACGTCGAGACTGACGTCGCGCAACGCCCAGAACTCGTGGTAGCGGTCGCCGCCTCCCCTGACGAAGCGCTCCTTGAAGGAGTTGCGCTTCTCGGTTTGCAGACGGAATCGCTTGGACAGGTCCGAGACCCGGATGGCGACGTCGCTCATAGCTCCTCGCTCAGATCCTGGCCGCGTCGCGCGTACGCCCACCGGGCAATCAGCACCATGGCGACCGCCCAACCGGCGACGTAAGCCCATCTCAGCGGCTCGCCAGGGGTGAGGTCGTAGGTCAAATCACGGAAAAGCTCTACGAACTGAGCCAGCGGGTTGGCTTCTATCAGCGCCCGTAGCGGGATGCCGCCGTAGGTCTCCGGGATGAAGTCCAGCGTGTAGATGATGGGAGTGGCGTAGAAGAGCAGCTGCAACAACACCGACACGATGTGGGCGAGGTCGCGGAAGAACACATTGAAGATTCCCAGCGACACAGCCAGCCCTGCCGAAAACAAGAACATGATGACTGCCCAGAACGGGGTAAGCAGCCAGGTCCAGCTCACGTTGCCCAGCGCGAGCAAGACGACGAGCAGCAGCCCGAACTCCACAAGCGACTGGATGGCGACCGCAACCAACGTGCCGAGGATCGGCGCATAGGACGGGAAGTAGATCTTCTTCAGGAGGGTCCCGGTCGCAAGCAGGGAACCAATTCCGGCGTTAATGCTGTTGCTGAAGAAACCCCAGACGGTAAGTCCGGCAAACAGCCACACCGGAAACAGACCATCGCGCCCGTTGCCAAAAGCGGGCGGTTCCATTCGAAAGATGACCGAGAAGACGACTGAATAGATGAGGAGGCTGGCCAGCGGAACGACTAGGGACCAGCTCCACCCGAGCACTGTGTTCTTAAATCGCGCCTTGAGGTCTCGCTGCGCAAAATTCCAGATGAGGCTGCGATACTCGATAAGCGGCAGAGTGACACTTCTGCCGCCCCGCAGAGTCGACGGTCGGCTTTCAGTTACCACTTGACACTCGCCTTGAGAAGATTGGGACCCGTCGCTGCCGACGGTCGGGAGGGACCTCCGACGGCGACCGTGCCGCTCGCGTCGCCGATGCTGGGCCTCGTTTCATGGCAGCCGAGTGTACGGTAGCGGCGGGCGTGGTCGGACAAGTCGGGCGTCTGCCGCGCCAGCGCACCACATAGGGGTTTCCGCCCACCAACGACCCGGCCTTGAGACGCTAGCAGCTAGATCCGACGACTCACCCATCTCGTGCTCCGCAACCGGCGGGAGACGGTCCGCAGCGGTCCGGTAAGCCTCCACGACGTCGACGCGTAAAGCTCCGCCAGCTGAGCCTCAAGCGAGGCCACGCGTGGATCGGCAGGCCGCGTGTCTGCACTGCCCGCCCGCTCGTCCCCCTGGGCATTGCTAGTGACGCTAATGAGCTCCTGCTCGATCCGTCGTAGCAACTCAAGCCGATTGACCGGCGCGGGGTCATCGGACTTCGCCAGAGTGACGAAGAACTCAAACCCAACCGTGCCAAACGAACCGATCTCTACCAGGGAATGAAAGCCAAGTTGGCGTAGATCGTGGATCAACAAGGAGAACGACGCGGGAGTGAACATCCATCGATGCACGTCGTGGTATTCGTCCTGCGCCACGCCGTCGGCAATAACTCGCTCGCCCTGCGCTATGTCGGGATCTTGTAGACGGAGATCGCCGACAAAGTCGGGCCACCAAGCTATCTGATCACCGCTGACACATGCATACGCCTGGTGATCCAGGAGCGGACCCGGCGTATGAAAGCGTGTTGGCCGCAGGTGTGCGTCGACAACAGCGCCCAATGACGTGAGCGGTTTGAACCGGTCAAAACAGAAGCGCTTGTCGGGCACTACTAGTGATACGCGCCCCGTGGTCTTGATGAGGCGGTCGCAATCCTGCAGAAACGCGATGAGGTCGACGGAATGCTCGATTACGTGCGATGCGATCACAAAGTCGAACTGGCTGCCCCCTCCGACCGAGTCCACCAGGCTGCCGCCGTCCCAGATATGGTCGACTTCCTCGATGAGGCGGACCTTTTCCTCGGGTACGCCGTACGAGCGATACTTCGCGACGAGCACGTCCCTTGGAGCGTGATCGACGGTCTCGATCCGGGCCCCGGATTCCTTCGGCAGGAGCGGCGAGTAAGACGGCCCGATTTCCAGGCCTCGTCCGGACCGGTCGAGGTAGAAAAGCGCCTTGTCCCGCCGGTCCAGCGGGCGGCCCGATGATGGGAGGGGCACGACTGGGATCGATGCTGCGGGCGCTTCCGTAGAAGTCCGTTCGGCCAAGGTGCGATCCTCATCAGAGAAGGAGACTGGCGAAATATACGGGCACGCTATCAGCCGAATCAGGCTGCTTCTGACACGCTGATCCGACGCTTCACCGTATGCCGGGTTGACCCATCGCTTTCCAAAGATCGAGCTGCAAGCCCGCCGGCGCTCATCGCCTCACGACTCGCCCGAAGGCAGGGCTCCTGTCGCGCCAGGTGCTTAGCTCGCGGCTAGCCTGGACGCTCCGGCCGATCGCTGTGCGACTCGAGGAAGATCCATGCGACTACGCCCTATTCCCACAGCCGTTGCCTCTGCACTCGCCTGGGCCTTCGTGGCCGGCCTTCCGTCGGCCAGTGACGCCGCCCCCCCGCGGCAGGTCGCGCCGACGCCGGTCCAACCGTCGGTCGAGGAGCTTCGGATCTCCGGCGTCGATGCGTCCGCACTAAGAGCCGATATGAACCGATTGCGGATGAAGGCTACCCAAATGGGGGCGGCTGGAGCGCCCGGTAGTTCGGCAATGGCGACACCCGAGGTTCTGACCCGGCAGTTGGAGACGACCTCCTTTGACATGGTCGGCGTGGTCTGGGACGCAGGGTCGACCCCCTCAGGCGGAGCCGTTCAGGTCCGCGTCCGCGAGCGCCAAGGTTGGACCGACTGGCAACAGCTCGAACTTGCAGACGGTGGCCCGGACCCACGAAGTCAAGAGGGGCAACAAGCGGCCGGCCGAGCCGCGACAGAGCCTCTGTTCGTCGAAGACGCGGATGCGGTCCAGGTGCGCATGGACACCACCGATGGTGCTCAACCTCAGCAGGTCAAGGCTGTCCTGGTGGATCCGGGCGACGCGGCGGCGGATGAGGATGCGGTTGCGCTGGCCGCGGCAAGTGCTCCGTCGAGCAGCGGAGAATCCGTGCTGCCGCCGATCATTTCCCGCGCGGGCTGGGGCGCGGACGAGAGCCTGCGCACCTGCGCTCCGTCGACGAACTCGACGGTCGACATGGCGTTCGTCCACCACACGGTCAACACGAACAACTACTCCCCGGACCAGGTCCCGGCGTTGATCCGCTCGATGTACGCCTATCACGTCCAGGGTCAAGGCTGGTGCGACATCGGCTACAACTTCCTCGTCGACCGCTTCGGGCGGATCTTCGAGGGTCGCGCCGGGGGCATCCGACTGGGGGTAGTCGGTGCACACACCCAGGGCTTCAACAGCCTGTCCGTGGGCGTTTCCATGATCGGCGACTTCAGCAATGTCGCGCCGACATCGCCGATGATGGCGTCCGTCGGCAGAGTTGTCGGCTGGAAGCTGGGGATGTACGAGCGCAACCCGCTTGGCCTGACAACCGTCGTCTCGGGCGGGTCCAACAAGTTCCCAGCCGGTACGGTCGTACGCCTCAGCGTCGTCTCGGGCCACCGAGACGCAGGGCTGACCGCTTGCCCGGGTAACTCGGGATATGCGCATCTGCCCTTCATCAGGGAGCATGCGGCGCATTGGGCGAACATTGAAAACCACAGTCCATTTGGCCGTGTCGAATCCGTGAGCGAAGCGAATGGCGGGCTGCGCGTCAAAGGTTGGGCGATCGACCCAGACGTGACGTCGCCGATCCAGCTCGTAATCACTATGGACGGCAGGGGCCACCTCGTCACCGCTAACCGAAACCGCCCGGATCTAGGACAGGCGTTTCCACGATACGGAAGCGCGCACGGATTCGACCTCTCGCTTCCGGCTAGCGTCGGCGGTCATCAGGTGTGTACGACTGCCGTCAATGTGAGCGCCGGAGCAAGCACACCCTTTGGTTGCGTAACAGCCATCGCCTACAACCACAATCCTGTGGGCCATTTGGACTCAGCAGTCGCTGTACCCGGTGGTATTCGTGTAACAGGTTGGACGCTCGACCCGGACACCGCTTCATCGATATACGGATGGATCGACGTCTCGGGCGCCGGTCAACCCGTGCAGGCGAACCTCTCCCGCCCTGATGTGGGAAGGGCATATCCCGGATACGGCGAGCGCCACGGGTTCTCGTTGACCATCGCCAAGGGTCCAGGCACCTACCGAGTCTGCGCGTATGGCGTCAATGTCGGATGGGGTGCCAGCGCGTCAGTAGGGTGCGCCACCGTTCGGGTCTGATACTAGGAAGTGTCGTCGCCTCTCCAGTGAGCACATGCGATTGCGTCAGCGGCGCCTGAGCTCGTCACCCTTGGCGATTGCCTGGGCGTTCAGGCCCGCCTGGAATTCCTCCATGCGCGTGCGCAGGGCACCGTCGGCGGACCCCAGAATGCGAACGGCAAGGAGTCCCGCGTTTCGGGCACCAGCGATGGACACCGTCGCCACCGGTACCCCCGCCGGCATTTGCACGATCGAGAGAAGTGAGTCCAGGCCGTCTAGATGCTTTAGAGGCACCGGTACACCGATAACCGGCAGCGGCGTGACCGAGGCGAGCATGCCCGGCAGATGCGCCGCCCCCCCTGCGCCGGCGATTAGCACCTTCAGGCCACGCGCGTGCGCCGTCGCCCCGTATGTGATCATTTCCTGTGGCATGCGGTGTGCGGAGACGACGTCGGCCTCGTACGCGACACCGAACTCTTCGAGCACTTCGGCGGCGGCCTTCATGGTCGGCCAGTCCGAGTCGGAGCCCATCACTACGCCTACCACGGCCTCACTCACGTGACTGGCTCCTCGCCAACCGATCGGCTGGCCGTCGCTGCAGGGAGGCGTCGCCGCTTGAACGCTGACCATGTCGGAGGCACGAGGAGGACGCCCGTGAGCATGAGTGCGCTACCTGCCGACACCCCCATACCGAGGGCGCTTCCCTGAGGGTCGTATCGCAGATGGACCTGATGGGTTCCTTCAGGCACGTAAACCGCACCGAGCGCGTAGTCCGCGTCGAGAATCTCGGTGCGTGAACTGTCGACGCTCGCTTCGAAATCGCCCCCCAGGCTGTCGGCGATGACGACGAACCCCGGTCTATGTGTCGTCACCTCGATCAGGATCTCGTCACCGGTGTCGCGCACAACCTCGAACCGGCTCGGTGCGGAGTCCGTGTCTACTGTTGGTTGCTCCGGGCGGGCCGAAAGGATCACGCCGTCCTCGTCGATCGTGGCGTTGGCTGCCGCCGCCAACCTGATCCCGTCGTCTTTGATTACCGTGACGTCGTCTGCCCAGCGGATGCGTGGCAGCGCGCCAAGCCGCTCCCAGATGACGAGGTCGTCCCCGGCGAAAGCGAGACGTGCGTTGTCAGGCTCCTGGGGGCTTCGCACCGGCTGTATTCGAATGTCGCCGTTGGCGTCGAAGCTCCCGAACACGCTCGGCTGGTCCACGCTCACCTCGACTGTCATTTGTGATTCGGAGTCGATGACAGGTGGCATGCCCTCGGGCTCGGCGGCCAGCGGGACCGGCACGTTCCATGATCCTGGGCTCGTGCGTACAGAGTTTTCGGTGATGAGTCGACCGTCATGATCCTTGAGCGCTACCGACACGTCCGTCTCGGAACGCAACGTCAACGGGATACTCACACCACGAAGCGGGCCCGAGGCGATCGTCGTCGAGTACGTCCGTGCGGTGGTCAGTGCACGCACGGCATCGAGTTGTGCCAGCGGATCGAGGTCGCCGGGGATCGGCACGGGAAAGTCCCTTGTCCCCGGGTACGGAGCATTGTCGTCGCCGATCAGGTAGCGCACGCCGAGTCGATCGAGGCCATCGGCGTCGACCCAGAGGTTCGGTACGGTCAGCAACTGCGCGTAGGTGGGGCCAATGAGCACATCAGGATAGATCTTCTCCAGCAGGACCTTCATTTGCTCCGGATAGAACGTGTGCGCCGTGATGCTGCGCAACCCGAACATCTGATTGATGTTCGGACGCATGGCGAATCCAGAGCCAGCGATCCGATCGTGACCGATGTTCTGCTGGAGGTACCGGATCCCGTCCGACGACGGGTAGAACGCCGATCGCTCGGCGGTCGGCCAATAGAAGGCGGTCGCCACAGTCGCCTGGGCCGAGATCGCGACGATCGCCACGCCAATTGCCGCCAGCCGCGCTACTCCCCAGCGCAGTCCGAGGGCGAGCAAGACGGTAATGACTACCAGGGGAATGCCCGCTAGGAGGACATCTTCTGCACGCAGCTCCGGAAGCAAGGAGGATCCTGAGTCGGCGAACGCCAGCCCCGCGGCCCAGACCGCCACTGTGATTCCTACAGCGACGATGATGACCTGGCGGGTCGGGGCCCGACGGCTGACCGCAGCGCGCACCCAAGAATGACCCCTGAGGAGGTCGACGCCAGCCGCAGCCAGGACGGCCGCCGGGATACCCAGCTGGGCACGTACGCGACCGATCGGGTTGCCGTGGAAGAGTGGCAACGCGTCTAGCCAGTTGGACCAGGGCCCCTGGAACCAGATCAAACCCACGCACACGCAGACGACGGCAGCAAAGTAGAACGCGACACTTTGCTGAACGACACCCCAGGCTGCGGCGAGCAGTCCTAGAGCTGCGAGAAGCAGGACCACGGATCCCAGATAGCTGTTCAGGTCCATCGGGCTACCGGATCCGGTCCATACGTCATTTCCCGTAAAGCTCTGCGGGAAGACGCTCGTCAACAGGTAACGCTCTGGAACGTTCGAGAAGAACCCACCCTCGCGATATGAAAGATCCGTCCCACCGAGGATGCGGTGAGCGAAAGGCAACAACTGGAAGGCGGCCAACCCGATTCCGAGGGTCACGGCGACTCCGGCACAGAGCAGAATACGACTCGTTTCTCGTAGGCGACCGCGGTGTACCGCGAGGCTGCGGACCACCGCATACCCGCCGGCTACCAGAAAAGCGTGTCCGGCGACGGCCGGAAATCCCCCGAACACCAGGAGGGTCGACGCAAGTGCGATCGGAATCGCCGACCGGATGCGCGCTTCCTGCACAAATCGCTCGACCGCCCAAAACAGCATCGGGATGCTGGATCCGACCGCGGCCTGGGGCCAGTTCGTCCAACCGATCATGAAGCCGGTAAGCGGATAGATGAAGCCGGCCACACCTGCAGCCACCTTGGAGGCCCCAAGCCGGCGCGAGAAGAGGTATGTGAAGAACGCCGCGAAGCACACCTCGAGCAGCTTCGACCAACCTGGTGCAAGTGCAAGTGGCAGAACGAGATAGAGCCATCTGCCTGGAGTGAAAAGTGCCAAGTCGGGGGTTGCAAGCAAGGGCCCGCCGCCCCCCACAAGACTCGTCCATCTCGCGAGGTCGCCTTGATGGAAGCGCTCAGCGATCTCGCGCATCGCCGGCAAATAGCCGTCGATCTGATCGGACACAAACTGCGATGTGCCCGTTGCCCCATCCGCGGCGGAGGCAGACCACGGCGCGTAAAGGTTGAGCAGGTCCAGACCGAGGAAGACCCGGGAGCCGATAAGTGACGGACCAAGCCTGATTGTGATCAAGGCGAGAGCACCGAGCGCGAGCAGGACGACGAAGATCCGGTCGGCTGGGGACGCTTGGAGCCAGCTGCTTCGCAGCCGCGCGCGAGACGCACGACGGCGGGGCTCCGGATTCCGGTCGTCGACGGCCTCGTCGACCGCTGGCGGAGTCTTCGCCGTTGCGCGGTCATTCACTGCGGATGTCACGGCGGGCCAGAGTACCTGAGCAGCACGGATGCCTCACTCATCGATCTCTCCCGCAAGGAAGGCCGCCGCATGCCTGGCGCGCTGGCGGACGTCCTCAAGATCAGCCCCGCACACCGTCACGTGTCCTACCTTGCGACCCGGCCGGACGCGCTTGCCGTACCAGTGGATTCGGGCGCCCGGATCACGCGCCATCACGTGCCGGTACGCCGAGTAGATCTCATCGAGGTCGCCGCCCAGCACATTGACCATCACGGTCCAGGGTGCCCGCGCCCGCGGCGAGCCAAGGGGTAGGTCCAGCACTGCGCGGAGGTGGTTCTCGAACTGGGATGTCTCCGCCCCTTCCATCGTCCAATGCCCACTGTTGTGCGGACGCATAGCGAGCTCGTTGACGAGGAGCCGGCTGTCCCGAGTCTCGAACAGTTCGACGGCAAGCACGCCCACGACGTCGAGTTCCTTGGCCACCGTGAGCGCAAGTTGCTCGGCTTGGACCGCTAGCTCGTCGGACAGCCCGGGGGCCGGAGCGGTGACTTCCACGCAGATGCCGTCTCGCTGGACGGACTCGACGACCGGGTACGCCACCGCCTGGCCCTGGGGGGAGCGGGCGACCACGGCAGCCAGCTCGCGTACGAACTCGACGCGCTCTTCGGCCACAACCCGGACGCCGGCGCGGAAGGGCTCGGCAAGTGCCGGATCTGTAGCACCCTCAACGGTCCACACGCCCTTGCCGTCATAGCCGCCCCGCGCAGTCTTCAGCACGAGTGGCCAGCCTACGGTTTGGTCGGCGAACTGCGCGGCGTCGGCCGGGTCGGCCACGACCCGGAAACGCGGACATGGCACGCTGATCTCGGTGAGCCTCTCCCGCATCACTGCCTTGTCCTGCGCGTGAACAAGGGCGTCGGGTCCGGGCCGCACCGCCGTACCTGACGCCTCCAACGCTCGGAGATGCTCGCTCGGCACGTGCTCGTGGTCGAAGGTCAGGACGTCAACATCCTTGACGAAGGTGGCGAGGTCCTCGAACGCCCGTTCGTTGCCGATGACCGTGCCCGGGACAACGCGCGCCGCGGCATCGTCGGGCGAGGACGCCAGTAGACGAAAACCGATGCCGATCGGCGTTGCTGCCTCATACATCATTCGCGCCAGTTGGCCGCCGCCAACGACCCCGAGAACTGGAAAGCTCACCTCGGCAGGGTACCGAGACGGCGCTGACCTCCGGCCGGACCAGATCCTGCACACGCCGGAGACGCGTAATCTAGTACCCGCCCTTGACACGACACGCCGGACAGGACCCGTAATGGCCCGCTTGCGCACCTTCTGGTACGGCCTGCATCTGCTGTACCGCGAGGTGATGAAGTTTCTCGCAGTGGGGGGTGTCGGATATGTGGTCGATGTCACTCTCTTCAACCTGCTGCGGTACGGCGGTACCGACGGCCAGGGCCTGTTGTACGACCAACCCCTGACGGCCAAGGTAGCCTCGGGCGCGATCGCCACACTGGTCACGTACGCCGGTAACAGACTGTGGACCTTCCGTCACAGGGCGCGGACCGGCGTCGCCCGGGAGTACTCGCTCTTCTTCCTGCTCAACGCCGTCGGAGTCGGGATCGGGGTCGCCACCCTCGGGTTCAGCCACTACGTCCTCGGCCTACAGAGCCCGCTGGCAGACAACATCTCAGCGAACGTCGTCGGAGTGATCCTCGGATCGGGATTCCGGTTCTGGTCGTATCGAAAGTGGGTCTTCCGGGAGATCCACCATGATCTTGGCGACACTGTCGTCACCGTTGGGGACTCGCCCATCGCGCGAGCCTGAGTAACACACATACTTCACTGATGCCGCTGGCAATGTCATGACCAGGCGAGACAGTGCCAACGAAGGAGTCCTCATGCGAATCACGGTCATAGGTACCGGTTATCTGGGCGCCACGCACGCGGCGTGCATGGCTGAGCTCGGTTTCGACGTCCTGGGCGTTGACGTGGACGGGGCCAAGATCGAAGCGCTGAGTCAGGGGACGGTGCCCTTTTACGAGCCTGGCCTAGAGCCGGTGCTCCGCAAGCACGTCGAGTCCGGTCGGCTGCGGTTCACGACCTCACATGCCGAGGCGGCCACGTTCGGCAACGTCCACTTCATCGCGGCGGGGACGCCGCAGCAGCGCAACTCACTCGCCGCCGACCTCACGTACGTCAACGCCGCGGTGGATTCGCTTGCCCCGCACCTTGGGCGTGAGTGCCTCGTCGTGGGCAAGTCCACCGTCCCCGTCGGCACCGCCGATGCCCTAGCGGCACGCCTCACCTGGATCGCCCCCGCCGGCGACGCCGTGCACCTGGCCTGGAACCCGGAATTCCTCCGCGAGGGATACGCCGTGGAAGACACGATCGCCCCCGACCGGCTCGTGTTCGGGGTCACCGACGACTGGTCGGAGCGGGTGCTCCGCGAGGTCTACGCCACGCCCCTCGCCAACGGCACGCCGGTGGTCATCACCGATCTGCCCACCGCCGAGCTCGTCAAGGTCAGTGCCAACGCGTTCCTGGCCACCAAGATCTCCTTCATCAACGCCGTGTCGGAGATCTGCGACGTCACCGGCGCCGACGTGACCAAGCTCGCCGACGCGATCGGATACGACAAGCGCATCGGCCGGGCATTCCTCAACGCTGGCGTCGGCTTCGGCGGCGGCTGCCTGCCCAAGGACATCCGCGCATTCATGGCCCGCGCCGGCGAGCTCGGCGCTCCCGACGCGGTCGGGCTCCTCGGCGAAGTCGACGCGATCAACATGCGCCGGCGCAACCGCGTGCTGCAGGTAGCCCGCGAGCTCGCAGGCGGCTCGTTCCTCGGCAAGCACGTCGCCGTCCTCGGCGCCGCGTTCAAGCCCGACTCTGACGACATCCGCGACTCCCCCGCGCTCAACGTCGCCGGCCAGATCCAACTGCAGGGCGGACATGTGAGCGTGTACGACCCCAAGGCGATGCCCAACGCGTCCCGGATGTTCCCCACCCTCGAGTACGCGACGTCCACCTTCGACGCCTGCCACGGCGCCGACGTCGTCCTGCACCTCACCGAGTGGCCGGAGTTCCGCGCCCTCGACCCGGCCGCCCTCGCCGAGGTCGTACGGGCCCCACGCGTCGTCGACGGCCGCAACTGCCTAGACGCCGACGCATGGCGGGCCGCCGGCTGGACCTATCGCGGCATGGGCCGACCATAGCCAGGAGGCACGCGGCGACATCGCTCGGCATCGAAACCGACTTGCTTGGTAGGTCCGCGCGCGACCCTAGGCGAACTCCAGCACGTGCCCTGCTGCGAGCCGATTGATGCCCCTGAAGAATGTCCGCTCACCTGGCACGTAGCGCACGTTCATCGAGAGATGCAGGCTCGCCTCATCCATCTCGGCCGATACAACACCGCTCGCAAGGATCGCCTTGGCCTCGAAGCTTAATGGAAGCAACCCGTTGCGGACGGCATGGGCGACCGGCTTGACACCCAGCGGATCGCGTACGACAAGCAGGCGGCCCATCCTTGCCCGGTCGTAAAGCGCAAAGGCGAAGATGCCGTTGAGCCGCTCGATGAGCCCATCCCGTCGTCTTCGTAGAGGTGTGGCAGCACCTCCGTGTCGCCGTGGGTCTCCAGCCGATGCCCCTAGCGAGCACCAACCCCACGCAGCTCCGCTGAGCTGAGCGGTCAAGCGGGGCAGCCCGACGAAGGTGGATACCGCCTGACGGCGCCAGCAGGCAAGGTCTACGTACCCGGGCCGACGCCCGTCCAGTGGTCGACGCCGGCGTCAGCCGGCGCCGCTGGGCGAACCGCGTGGTCGCGGCGGCCGGCTAGTAGCCTGTGCGGGTCCCAGCCACGCCGGCAGGACGACGCCCAGCGTGAACGAGGAGTCCATGCCACGCGCACCCATCACCGGACAAGACGGTGTCTACCTGTCCGAGCTGCTGCTGAGCAAGAACTACGAGGTCTTCGGCCTCATCCGCGGTCAGAACAGTCCCAAGCGAGCGGACGTCGAGTCCACGGTTCCGGAGGTCAGGCTGCTCAACGGAGACCTCATTGACCAGTCGAGTCTGATCGGCGCGTTCGAGGCGGCACAGCAGGACGAGGTGAACCTCCTCAGAGACCCGACCGAAGCCCGCGAGAGGCTCGGCTGGAAGCCCCAACTGTCGTTCGCCGAACTAGTCGCGATGATGGTCGACTCCGGCCCCGCCGAGCAGCGCGCACTGGCCGGGAAGTGACGGAACTGAGCATGGGACTGATCCAGAATCTCGCCAAGCGGATGCAGGGCGTCGACGCTCTGGTGCCCCTGCGCTGGCGGGTGCCGTTCCGCTACCGCGCCCAGCGCATGGTAGGCGCGCTCGAGCCGGAGATGATCCTGCTGCCGCGGCTGGTCCCCCACGACAAGCTGGCAGTGGACATCGGCGGCAACCGCGGCACCTACGCCTACGCGCTGTCCCAGCTCGCCCGCCAGGTGGTGAGCTTCGAGCCGGTACCGGCGTGCACCCGCTTGCTCACGGCATGGTCGCGCCACACGTCCAACGTAGCGATCCACGAGTGCGGGCTGGGCGACCACGAGGACACGCTGATCCTGCACATCCCGCGCCTTAAGGGCTCGCTCACCACCACCAGGGCGTCGTTCTCACGGGTCGACGGCGACGGTGTCGACCTGTCCGTCCAGATCAGGACGTTGGACCAGTTCGGGCTGCAGGACGTAGGCTTCGTGAAGATCGACGTGGAGGGCTTCGAGTTCTCCACGCTGCAGGGCGCTCGTACGACGCTCGAACGCTGGCGGCCGAACCTGCTCATCGAGATCGACGCCCAGGCCCAGAGCGCTGAGGACTTCGCGCGCACCTTCGACTTCATGCACGAGCTCGGATACGAGGCCCACTACCTCGAGGACGAGGCCCTGCAACCCTGCGATGCCAGCGTGCAGGTGAAGGTGCCTCCGGTGACCAACTACGTCTTCCTGCCGAGGTCCTGACGGGCGACAGCGCGGCCGCGATTAGGCCTGCACCGTGACCACCTCCAGCTCCGGCAACGGGAAAATCAGCGCGACCCCGTCGAGGCTCGGGTTGGACACGAAGAACTGGCGGAAGTGCCACGGCAACACCAGCAAGTAGTCCGGCTGCTGCTCGAGCAGGTCTTTCTCGGACACGATCGGCAGCAAGGTGCCCGGCGTGTACGCGCCGAACTTTTCATCGTTGACCTCGCCGACTGCGAACACGTCCTGCTCGGTGATGCCGCAGAACTGCAGCAAAACGTTGCCCTTGGTCGATGCGCCCAGTGCCGCGACTGTCTTGCCCTCGGACTTGGCCATAGCGAGGAAGGTGAGCAGCGCCTCGCGGGATTCGGCCACCCGCTCCGCGAACGCCTCGTACGGCGCCAGCGTGTCCAGCCCCAGCTGCTGCTCGCGCTCCAGGATCTCCGACACGGAAGGCGCGATGTCGCTCGGCGAGTCCGACTTCTGCACCGTCACCGAGAAGCTGCCACCATTGATGTCGTTGAACTCGACGTCGACGATGCGGAACCCGACCCGCTCGGCCATCCACTGGATCTGTGCCAGCGCATAGAACTCCAAATGCTCCTGACAGACCGTGTCATAGGCGTTGACCTCGAGCATCGTGGGCATGTAGCTCTGCTCGAATACCCAAATCCCGCCGTCGGCGAGGATCTCGTGCACCTCATGCATGAACTCCATCGGTGCCTCGAGGTCGTAGAACATCGCGAACGACGTGACTACTCGGGGCTTTGCTTCGGGGAACCTCTCGCGGAGGCCCCGCCCCGAGAAGAAGTCCTCGATCAGCGTGACGTGGTCGGGGTAGTAGTGCCGGAACTTCCCGGCGCTCGGGTCCATGCCGACCAGCCTCAGCCCGAGGTCCTGCGGGTAGGCACGCAGCGTGGTGGCGTCGTTGCTGCCGATGTCGAGCACGATATCGCCGGGCTGCAGTGACACCATGCTGACGATTCGCTGAACCTTTGCCTCCAGGTGACGCACCATGCTCGCGTTCAGGCCGGAGCGATAACCGTAGTTGTCGCCGTACATCTCCGCGAGGCTCGTAGGTGTGCTCGAGTTGCACCAGGCCGCACCCAGACCGGGCGTCGCACTTCACTAGCCGGAGCGGCCCGACGGTGACCTCCTGGTCGCGGTTGCGGGGGAACACGCCGGTCAGCGCCTGTTCACCCAGATCGAGCACGCGCATCAAGTCGGTGCTGCCGCAGATTCGGCACTTGTCGATTCTTCTAGCGTGGATCATTACTGGCTCCATCGTCCGTTGCGGCCTGCTGGCGCAGCAGCAGCAGGTCATGTTCCACCATCTCGTGCATCAGGGTCTTCAGATCGACCTCCGGCGCCCACTTCAGCAGGCTGCGCGCCTTGCCGATGTCGCCGACCAGCGGCACCGGCTCCGGGGGGCGGTACGCCGCGGGGTTCATGCCGACGTACTCCGTGTAGTCGAGGCCCACGTGCTCGAAGGCGAACAGGCACAGGTCACGAACGCTGTGGCTGATGCCGGTGGCGATGACGTAGTCCTGCGGCGCATCCGCCTGCAGCATCAGCCACATCGCGCGCACATGGTCACCGGCGAAACCCCAGTCGCGGCGCGCCTCCAGGTCGCCGAGCAGCAGGCGGTCGGCCAGCCCGAGGCTGATCGCGGCCGCGCCGCGGCTGATCTCGCGGCTCACGAAGCCGGGGCCGCGCCGAACGCTTTCGTGGTTGAACAAGATGGCCGAGCACGCGAACAGGCCGTAGCGGTCGCGGCTGAGGGTGACAATGTTGTCCGCGTATAGCTTGGCAGCGCCGTACGGGCTACGCGGGTCGCGCCGCGCGAACTCGTCCTGGGGCGACCGTGCCGGCCGGCCGAACACTTCGCTGCTGGAGGCCTGGACCATTCGCGCCTCGGGGCAGATCCGACGGATCGCGTCGAGCAGCCGCACGACCGCCAGGCCGTTCACCTCGCCGATGCCGACCGGGTCGGTCCACATACCCTCCCCCGACGTGAACGCGGCGAAGTTGTACACCTCGTCAGGGCGGACCTCGTCGATGATGCGGTCGGTCGACGCCTGGTCCAAGCCGTCCCACTCGACCCAGGCATCGATGGACACTGCATCAGAGCCGGCCTTGCCCGAGCCGGGCCGCGTGGACCCGACGACGAAGTAGCCCTTCGGCTTCAGCAGTTCGGCCATGAGGCTGCCGTCCTGGCCGCTGCAGCCGGTCACCAGGGCAGTACTCGGCGCGGACATCACGCGTGCCTCCGACGCAAGGGGTCAGACATCGTCCAGATCAGCCTCGTACCCGTGCCGCAAGACCAGCTCTTCGCGCCGGGCGATGGCGACGTCGGCCTCGACCATCTCGCGGACCAGATCGTCGAACGACGTGGTCGGCTGCCACCCGAGCTTCTCGCGCGCCTTGTCCGGATCACCGATCAGCGAGCTGACCTCCGCCGGCCGGAAGTAGCGCGGGTCCACCTGCACGATGCAGCGGCCGTCGGCGTCGTATCCTTTCTCCTCCAGGCCGCTGCCTTCCCAGCGCATACCCAGGCCGAGCTCCTCAGCCACCGCGGTTGCGAACTGGCGCACGCTGTATTGCACTCCGGTGGCGATCACGTAGTCCTCGGGAGTCGCCTGCTGAAGCATCAGCCACTGCATCTCCACGTAGTCGCGCGCATGGCCCCAGTCGCGTAGCGCGTCCAGGTTGCCGAGGTACACAGAATCCTGGAGGCCGAGCTTGATGCGAGACAGCCCGCGGGTGATCTTCCGAGTGACAAAGTTCTCGCCGCGCACCGGCGACTCGTGGTTGAAGAGGATGCCGTTGCAGGCGTACATGCCGTACGCCTCGCGGTAGTTGACGGTGATCCAGTAGGCGTACAGCTTCGCCACAGCGTACGGCGAGCGCGGGTGGAATGGCGTCGTCTCGTTCTGTGGCGTGGCCTTCACCAGGCCGTACATCTCCGAGGTGGACGCCTGGTAGAAGCGGGTCTTGTCCCGCAGGCCGAGGATCCGCAACGCCTCGAGCAACCGGAGCGTGCCGAGCGCATTGACATCCCCGGTGTACTCGGGCTGCTCGAACGAGACTGCCACATGGCTCTGCGCGGCCAGGTTGTAGATCTCGTCCGGCTGAGTCTGCTGGATGATCCGAGTCAGGTTCGAGGCGTCGTTGAGATCGCCGTGGTGCAGGAAGAAGCGGACACCCTCCTCGTGCGGGTCGCGGTAGAGATGGTCGACCCGCTTCGTGTTGAACGACGAAGCCCTGCGCTTGATGCCGTGCACCTCATAGCCCTTGTCCAGCAGGAACTTGGCCAGATACGCGCCGTCCTGGCCGGTGACGCCAGTGATAAGTGCGGTCTTCATTCCTTCATCCTGTGTGTCGCATACGCCTGACATGTGCGAGCGCCATCGTTGCAGCCCGCACCGGGACCCGCTGTGGCCGGGGTGCCGGCCATGGCACTGCTTCTCGAGTCGCCCGTTCCGACGGGTAGTCTCCGCCAGCAAAGCTCGAGACCGAACAGAGGGGTAGCCGTCGTGGCCGAGGTCCTCGTAGTGGCCGAACTCTTGGACGGCGAGTACGCCGTTCGTGCCGCCAGGGCTCTCAGCGCAGAGGCGGTCGCGTGATGGTTGGCTCGCCCGACCGGCCCCGCATCGCGGTCGTCGGACCACTGCTGCCCTACCGCGGCGGCATCGCGCAGTACAACACGCTGCTGGCCCGCGCCTTTGCCGAGCAGGGAGACGACGCCCTGTTCGTCTCCTTCTCCCGTCAGTACCCGCGCTGGCTCTATCCGGGCAAGAGCGACATCGACCTGCCGAACGCCGATCACCGCGAGCCAGGGGCGCTGTACCTGATCGACTCCCTGAATCCGCTGACGTGGTGGAAGGCTGTACGGGTGATCGAGCGGCAGGGCGTGCAGGTCGCCGTCTTCAACTGGTGGACTGTGTTCTGGGCGCCGTGCTTCATCGCGATGACCTGGCTGCTGAGGCGGCGCGGCGTCCGCACGGCGTTAATCTGCCATAACTTGGTCGACCACGAGGCCAACGGGGTGAAAGCGGCGATCTCCCGCTACTTCATTGGGATGGCCGGCGGGTATCTGGTGCACTCGCGCGGGCAGGCAGAGACGCTGCGGCACGAGCAGCCAGGCAAGCCGGTGGAGGCGCATCCGATCCCGACCTTCGGCCACTACCCGCCGCCGCGCGGCACGCTCGCCAAGCGCGGGCGCCTCGAGCTGCTGTTCTTCGGCTTCATCCGGCCCTATAAGGGGCTCGACGTCCTGCTCGAGGCGCTGCGCATCGCTGGTGACCACAACGTCTACCTGACTGTCATCGGTGAGCACTGGGGAGACCCGTCCGAGCTGGTGCGGAAGTACGCGGATCACCCGAACGTGGAGCTGCGTCTGGAGTACGTCGATGACGCTGAAGCGGCTGAGTACTTCGCTAGAGCGGACTTCGTCGTACTGCCCTACCTCGCTCCCACGCCGAGCGCGGTGGTCGCGCTGGCCTACCACTACGACGTGCCGGTGATCGCCTCGGACGTCGCCGGGCTGGACGACGTGGTGATCGACGGGCAGACCGGGCTGCTCGTACCGCACGGGGATCCCGACGCGCTCGCCAAGGCGCTGAGCGTGGCCAACCGCGAAGGCGCGCACGAACTCGCCGTCGGCGTCAACCAGTACAAGGCCGCGCACGGTTGGGACGCAATCTGTGCTCGATTGCGGGTGCTTGCGGATGGTCGCTGACTCCAGCAGACCCGAGAGGCGTCAGCCCTGACCGCGCCCGAGCACGAACAGCTGGTTCGCTCCGAACAGGAAGCGCCGGTACGCCTCGACCACTAAGCCGCTCGGGGCACCCAGCTGGCTCATCTGCTTCCTGTCGATGAGGTCCTCGTGGTCGTCGTGCGCGTGGTTGCTGAATAGGCCAACCTTCGCTCCGACGGTGTGGATCCACTCGAACTTCGGGTGCGGCGTCGTGAGCACGATCTGGCCGCCGGGAGCGAGCACCTCCGCCCACTGCGCGAGAAGTGTGCCAGGGTCGTCGATGTGTTCGATCAAGGCAAACGCGGCCACCGTGTCGAACTTCTCGCCTTCCGGTAGCTCGGTCACGAACCTGTAGTCCGGGTGGGCCTCACGGGCCGCCGCGATGGACTCGGCGTCGATCTCGACGCCCAGGTAGTCATCTGGCCTGCAGTACTGCGTGAGCACGCCACGGTGGGAGCCGAAGTCCAGCACCCGCCCACGCAGGTATGGAACCCCGATCTCGAGGCGGCGGCGTTGCAGCCACATCGAGAGCGATCCACCGCGCTCGTCGTAGCCCTCGGGCTTGATGCTAATGACGTTCACTTCCCTTCGGTTTGCCCGGAGGCTGGGTCGACCGGGACGTCTCGGGACCCTCGGCCGGTACGTCCGGCTCGCCAACTGATGCCGGCCAGCACGAAGTCGAGCGCGGTGAGTATAAGCCGTGACGTCAGGGCGACGGCGAGGGCCTCCGACGATGTGAGCACTGAGTTGAAGGCAAGCACAATGACGACCTCGCGGATCCCGGCGCCAGCCGGTGCCGGGATGAAGATCAGCCCGAGGACGAACGCCAGCGCGAACCCACCGACGGCGATCGGCAGCGACTGGGCGACCGGTGCACCGAGACTCACCATGAGCAGCCAGGCATGCAGGCCGAGGAAGATCCAGCCGAGCGAGTACCAGCACGCGGCGGTGAGCTGGCCACGATAGGTCGGATACTGGTCGAGCGGCTGGCGCCCAGTGATCCTTAGCCCCCAGTCGAGGACGGGGCCAAGGATGCGGGGATGGAGCGTGATCACGCAGGCCGGGAGGAGGAGCACGACCCACCAGTACCGGCGGACCGCGTCCGTGGCGCCGAAGGGAAGCATCAGGAGCGTTATGGCCGCGCCGCAGCCGAGCGAGATCGCAACGCCGAGCATGCTGCCCGTGAGCGTGGCCTTGCGGGAGACCTCGTGGTCCCGGGCGAGCTCGGCCTGCGCCAAGAAGGACCAGATGGATCCTGGAAGGTACTTGCCGAGCTGGCCGATCAGGAACACCCGGCCGGCCTGCGATACCGACAAGTGCCCACCAAGGTCGAGGATCACGGCCCGCCAGGCGAGCACGCTCATCCACGTTCCGGCGGCGGCGGGCACCACGGACGCGACCACGAGTCCCCAGGACATAGTGCGCAGCGCGGCGGCGAGCTCGTCCCACTGCGAGACCACGATGATCATGCCGAAGGCGAGCACCGCGACCAGGAATCCGAAGCGGAGCCAGGCTCCGAAGCCACGGCGCGTCGGCGGCGCCGCGACCTCGAACCCAGGCTGCATGCCGGTCACCCTACGACAGCGCACGCCGACGCCACTTGTCCTGGACTTCGGTCTGTGTGCCGCGGCGGTCGGCAGGCGAGAGGGGGCGTCCGACGACGTACCGGCTCGTTAGACTTCCGTGCCGTGTGTGTCGCGATCGACAGGCCGACCCGGCGCGGCCTGACCTGGAACCGGCCGGACACCTGGGTCCGCGAAGCGCGACGGCTACGCAGCCACGACCTGGCCTTCGCCACAGAACTCTATCCAGGTGCCGCCCTACCTCACAATGCTGCGGCTGCTCCGCCGGTCAGGGACATCGTGCACCGGCTCGACCACCGAATAGGTAAGGCTGTCCGAATCGAGACGGAATCGCTGATATCGTTTCTCGGCGTCTAAAGGCGTGTGCTCCGCCCGACAGGAAACGATCATGAAGGTCTTCGTCCAGGTGCCCTGCCTCAACGAGGAGGCCACCCTGCCGCTCGTTCTCGCGTCGATCCCGCGCGAGATCGAGGGGGTGGACTCGGTCGAGATTCTAGTGATCGATGACGGGTCTTCAGACGGTACGGTCGAGGTCGCCCGCGCCCTCGGTGTTCGGCACTTCGTCCGGCACACCCGTAACCAGGGGCTCGGCCGGTCGTTCCGAGACGGCGTGGACTACGCGTTGCAGCACGGCGCCGACATCGTGGTCAACACGGACGGCGACAACCAGTATCCCCAGGAGCGAATCCCCGACTTGGTGCGGCCGATCATCGAGGGCCGCGCCGACATCGTCATAGCCGACCGGCAGACGCAGACGATCGCGCACTTCTCACCGTTCAAGAAACTGATGCAGCGGCTCGGCAGCCGGGTGGTCAACCGCGCGGCAAGAACCGAACTGCCGGACGCCGCCAGCGGGTTCCGGGCCTACTCCCGGACGGCGCTCATGCGGCTCAACCTGATCACGCGGTTCAGCTATTGCATGGAGACGATCATCCAGGCCGGAAACAAACGGCTTCGGATCGAAAGTGTTCCTGTCGTCACCAATCCGAAAACGCGAGAGTCCCGCCTTTTCAGGAACATGCGGCACCACATGCTCCTATCAGGGGTCGCGATCGTTCGCGGCTACCTCATGTTCCGGCCGTACGTCGTCTTCGCGACGCTTGGTCTCGTCCTTGGGCTTCTCGGCCTGATCCCGTTCGTGCGCTTCGGCTATTTCTGGCTGACCGGTGATGCCGGTGGTCACATCCAGTCCTTGCTTGTCGGAGCGATCTTCTTGGTCAGCTCGCTGCTGTCCTTTGCACTCGGTGTGCTGTCTGACCTGCTGCGGACCAACCGCATCCTGATCGAAGATCAGTTGGAAAGGATCAAGGAGATCCAATACCGGGACGCAGCCCTGGACATCTCCGAGCTCACCCAGGTGTTCGACGCCAGTGAGCGTTGACGGCTTCGTCATGGTTAGACGCACACGACACTGCATCCGCCAGGGTCGCGCGCGGGCGTGGCAGTAACACTGCTAAACGCCTTTCAAGACAAAGAACGCAAATCAATGCTCGTCGGGACCGGGTTACCTCGCGCCATTCATGCGGCACATGGGCCATCTCTGGTCGCGCACCCCGACGCTGTGGGCGATCCCAGCCGCACCGCCCGGCTGCAGCCTCATCTCTCGCGGAGTGGTTCTGACTCTTCGGCGACAGAGTTGGGATGCTAGGTACGTGACCGACACGGCCGACCCCGACGTCGATCCGCCGCATCCTTGCTGACTGCGAGACGTGGGCGGTCGTCGGGCTGTCCAACAACCGCCAGCGAGCGGCGTACGGTGTCGCGCGCTTCCTGCAGCAGCACGGCAAGCGGATCGTCCCAGTGCACCCCAACGGCGAGACCGTGCGTGGCGCAACCGGCTACCGGACGCTGAGCGACATCCCGTTCCCGGTGGACTGCGTCGACGTCTTCGTACGGTCAGAACTGGCCGGGGCGGTGGCCGACGAGGCGATCAAGATCGGCGCGAGCGCGGTGTGGTTCCAGCTCGGTGTGGTCGACGAAGCGGCGTACGAACGGGCTTCTGCCGCCGGTCTTGACATGGTCATGGACCGTTGCCCCGCGATTGAGTGGCCACAGTTGGGTCCGCCCGCATAGTCCGCGGTTGTCAGCTCAGCGGTGAGGCTTTGCTCTGATCACCGATGTCCTCCGTGTCACCCGAGCCGAAGTTACCTCGATATCAAGATAACTAGGCTCCTGAGGTGAACCCCTCTTCACGCCTGGCACCGTGCTCCCGTGCACGTTGCGCCCAACGCTCACCGGATACGAGCGCGCGGAACCCCACACCCCGTACGGTCTCAATCCACCGCGGATTGCGCGCCTGATCCCCGAGCTTGCGGCGCAAACCAGACACGTGGACGTCGACCGCGCGACTCTTCTCCCCCGCCCACGACGTGTGCCACACCTCGTACAACAACTGCTGCCGCGACACCGGGGCACCGTGCGCGGCCACGAGTACGCGCAGCAACGCAAGCTCCGTCGCGGTCAGCTTCACGACGCGCCCGTCGACCCGTACAGAGCCATCGACCTCATCGATCCGCAGACCTGCGACGGCGTCATCGTCGGCGCCGGCGCCCATGTCAGCAGGGTAACTAGGCGAGGGCAGACCGGCACCCGCCGCGAAGCCCCCGGGACAAGGTCAGGATGCGGCCCACCGGAGGCTTCGGCAGGCTGGATGAACGAGGTCCGTACGAGCTCGGGGGTAGCCACGTGACCACGAGCGTGCCGCCGCAGCCAGCCGAAGCGGTCGACCGGTCATTCTTCGGGCAACCCCGAGGGCTGATGACGCTGTTCCTCACGGAGATGTGGGAGCGGTTCAGCTACTACGGGATGCGGGCGATCCTCGTCCTATTCCTGGTCGACACGGTCCAGAACGGCGGTCTTGGTCTGTCGACGGCGACCGCGGCGTCGATCTATGCGATCTACAACGCCATGGTCTACATGCTGGCGATCCCCGGCGGCTGGATCGCCGACCGCTTGTGGGGCGCGCGCCGTACGGTTCTCATCGGCGCCATCGTGATCGCGGCTGGGCACTACGTCATGGCGCTGCCGGCCGAGTCGACGATCTGGATCGGGCTCGCGGCGATCGCCGTCGGCACCGGCCTGCTCAAGCCGAACATCTCCGCCATGGTGGGCGCTCTTTATAGCGAGACAGACACGCGGCGCGACGCTGGGTTCTCGATTTTCTACATGGGCATCAACCTTGGCGCGTTCATCGCGCCGCTCATCACCGGATGGCTCGGCGAGAACGTCAGCTGGCACGCGGGTTTCCTCGTCGCCGCGATCGGCATGACGCTGGCGTTGGTGCAGTACGTGCTCGGCGCGAGCACGTTGCCCGAATCCTCTTCGCGGGCATCACGTCCGGCCACGTCCGACGAGCGGCGGCGCGTTCTTCGTACGTCTCTGTTGTGGCTCGCCGCAGCGGCCGTGCTTCTGGCGATCGACATGTCGTTCGGTTGGTTCGAGCTCGACCACGTCATCAACGCGCTCACGGTGCTCGCGGTCGCGGTGCCGATCGTGTACTTCGTCGTGATGTTCCGTACGCCTGGATTGACGCACACGGAGATCAGCCGGTTGCGCGCGTTCATCTGGATCTTCGTCGCGGCGACGGTGTTCTGGATGATCTACGACCAGGCCGGGTCGTTGCTCAACATCTTCGCGCAGGACAAGGTCGACCGAGATGTGTTGGGGTTTGAGTTCCCGGCTTCCTGGTATCAGTCGGTCAACCCTGTCTTGATCCTCGCTCTTGCGCCGGTCTTTGCGTGGCTGTGGACGTACCTGGGCTCGCGGCAGCCGTCGACGCCGGTGAAGTTCGGGATGGCGCTGTGGGGCATCGCGCTGTCGTTCGTGATCATGGCGTTGGCTGGTGCAGCGGCCTCTGATGACACCTTGATTAGCCCGCTGTGGTTGTTGGCTGTGTACTTCGTGCAGACGGTTGCCGAGCTGTTGCTGTCGCCAACGGGCTTGTCGGTGTCGACGAAGCTCGCACCCGCGCGGTTTACCGGGCAGGTGTTGGGGATCTGGTTCCTCGCCACGGCGACCGGCAACGCGCTCAATGCACAGGTGACGAAGTTGAATGGCGAGGTGTCGGATCCGGTGTACTACGGGTCGCTGGCGGTCGTCGCTGCGTTGGTTGGGTTGTTGATCTTTGCCCTGGCGCCGCGGATGAAGCAGTTGATGAGTGGGGTGCGCTGAGGGCTGCTTGCGCCAGAATGCTTCCATGCGTACGACGGTCGACATCACTGATCAGCAGCATGAGGCTCTGATCGCAATCGCTCGACTGCGTAGTTTGCGCGGGTTCTCGGTCCTGGTCCAAGAGGCACTGGACTCGTACCTGGCCGATCAGTCGATGGATGCCACGGGGTTGGAGTCGGACCTGGAGGGCTCGCTCACAGAGGCCGAGGCCCGCGAGATGCGTGCGCGGATTGAATCGGCGACGGCTGTCTGGCGGACCACCTAGTTGTCGACCGACGCCCTCGGCGCGTCAGTCGTTGCCTGCGATGAGCTGGCTGCGGGCCTCGAGAACGGAAACTGCGGTCGGGGCGCTCGTTACGGTCGTGGTTCCCGGGATCGGGAGCCAGGCGCCACCAGCCACTCTGAACCGACCGCCGTAGGTCACCGTCAGGGTCGCCTGGACGTCGCCGTTGGCGGCGTACTCGTGAGTGATCTCCTTGGCGGGGTGCGGTGCGCCGGGCGTCTCCGTCGTCATGCTTTGCCCGTCGCCGAAGTCCCAGGCGTACGAGCGCGGCTCGGCGATGATCTCGACCTGCTGACCGAGGATGGCGATTGGGCTCAGGACCTGGTCGCCGGCAAGCTCCGTGTAGAAGACCGTCGGGAAGTTGACGAGCGTACGGTCGCCAGGCTGGACGATCACTTGGCCTTGCGGGAGCGGTAGGCGCTTGAACTCTTCCAGCACCATCGCTGGGGTCACTCCGCCTTGGTTGACCTCGGCTGGGGCGACACAGCGTTGAGCCGGCCAGCGTCCACGGCTGCGGCGGCTGGATCAACTGACCAGTCGCTGGATCTTGCGGATGGCTGAAGACCCAGTAGCGGTACTCATCCGGGTCCGCACACGCGATGAGCGCCGGCGTGCAGCCTTCGTCATTCTCGATGATCGCGTCTGCGCCCAGGCCGACTACGGTCACACCGGGGCAGCCGGGCGCCAGCATTTCGCGAGTGTCCGCGTACCGAATGGCATCTGTCTGCCCGCCGTCGACGATGCCGCTCTGGCTCGGTATCGTGTCACCCGCGTTCGCATGTCCGTCGCCAAGTCTCGACGCTCAGGGCAGCTCGCCAAGTTGAGTGCACGGCGGGACTGCCTGCAAGGGCTGCGGCAGCCCCGAGGAGCGGCAATGCCAGCAGCAGCTGCCTGACTAAGCCACACGTGCGCAATCCTCTCGACGAGCCACGCAGCCGTTGTCCCAGGCCAGGTGGAACTCAAGTGCCACGTTCTGCACCGCGGGGGCTTCGGCGTAGACCGAACCATCGCCCGCGATACCCCGTACGACGCGTCGATGTCCGCAACGACGGTCACGAATCCCGCGCCGTCATCGAACGTGGTCGGAGCAGGGAAGACCTGCTTCACCGTCGTATTCGCCGCCCTCGACGCGCCCGCCATCGAGCCAGGTGTCCTCAAGGGAGGCAATCCAGCCGTGGCACGCCTGGCAGTCGTCCACGCTCACTGCCTCGCGCAGAACCGCGGCTGTCGCGTCCAACGTCCTGGCCGAGGTAGCGCCTGCGTTGAGCACGTCCAGGTAGTGCTGAACGAAGGCCACCGCGCCCTCTTCGGTGTGCGCCTGGGCTGCCTCGGGGACCGGGATGGCGGTTCGGCGTCGCCGAGGTCTCCGACGGCGAGACTGCCGGCAGAGTGGTCGGATCGTCGTCGCCGGAGGAGCAGGCGGTCACCAGCAGAGTGGCGGCCGTCACACCGACGAGGAGGCTATTGCGGACGTGCATCCGGAGAGGATAAGTGAAGTTCGCCCGGATCCCGGAATCGCTGTCCACAGCCTGCGGGGTGCCCGGCGCCCTGGCGAGCGTGATTCCGAGCCCGCGGGCGCCCCATTTGACGCTCCGTGCATGATCAACAGCCTTCTCCGGTGCGCACACGTCGATCGGCGAGTCGGCCGGGAGGAGGCTGTCGATCTTCAATTCGGGGTGCTGGCATCGCCCCTTTGACAGATCCGAGCGTGCTCTTGTGTCAACGGCTGCGCGCCCTCGCGCGTCAGTCACGTGTCGAGCGGAGTGAGCGGCCGCTACCGCCCGACTCCCGACTCGGCCGCAGCCATGGCGGGCGGTCGCCCCGGGTCACGCGCCAAGGCCTGAACTGGAACGAGGGAGCACCATGGCCCTCCGGCACCTGACGCGCACCAACAAAGCCTGGCCTTCGGACTCGTCGCGGCCACCGCGAGCATCGCTCTCGCGATCGGCGTCGGCGCGGCGAATAGCGAGCCCGGCGACCCCGCGGAAACGGCTTCGAACTCGGCACCCAATGAAGACATCGCCTCGCCCGGCACCAACGTGACCGATGCCGACGATGACATCGCCACCACAGTGGCCGATGCGGAGACGACCGCGCCGAATACCGCACCTGCTGACGGCCGCGTCGCACCGGCCCCCGCCGAGACAGATCAGCCGTTCACCGGCACTACGGAGGAGTGCCGCCTCGACCCGAGCTGTCCATCGTCCGAGCATCGCACCGGCGATCTATGCGGCGCCGAACTCGTCATCGACGTTGAGGGGTACCTCGAAGGAAGCCACGACGCCCAGCAGGGCCTAGGTCACCACGTCGACGGCGCACCCCCGCCCGATCCCGCAGACGAGGACGATGATGACGCGACCGTTGGTCCCCAGACGGGTTACCGGGCTGGTTACGAACAGGGATGGTGCGACGGCCAAGCGATGGCGCCAGCCCCGGAGTGATCCGTGCCAGGCTATGGGGTCTGCTTGCGGGAAGACCAGCAGATGCTCATACGCCACAGACCGACGCCGAGCGCGGATCCCGCTGCGCCAGCGTCTAGGGGCGAGCGATCAGTACGCCGCCGGCGCGCCACCCATCGGCGTCAAGCGCGTACGCGGCCCAGCCCGCAGCACCTGCGACGGCAGCTGATGATCAACCAGCCGCTCCGCCAGCGCCGCCGCCTCCAACAAAGCCTCGAGATCCACGCCCGTCGAGATGCCCATGTCCTCGACCATGTAGACGAGCTCCTCGGTGGCGATGTTGCCCGAGGCACCCGGGGCGTACGGGCAACCCCCAAGCCCCCCAACGCTGGCGTCAAAGTCATCCACGCCCAGCTGCAGCGCCGCCAGCACGTTGGCCAGCCCGGTCCCGCGCGTGTTGTGGAAGTGCAGGCCCATCGGCAGGTCCGGGTGCCGCGACCGCGTCGCGTCGACCAGCCCCGTCACCCGCGGCGGGGTCGCCATGCCCGTCGTGTCACCAAACGCGATCGAGTCGGCTCCCTCGGCCACGGCACGATCCACCACCCACAGCACCCGCGACACCGGCACGTCCCCCTCATAGGGGCAGCCCCACGCCGTCGCCACGATCACCTGCGCCGTCGCCCCAGCCGAATGCGCCAGCGACACCACACGTCCGATGTCCTCCAGCGACTCCTCGGTCGACCGGTTCACGTTCGCGCGGCTGTGCGAGTCCGACGCCGAGACCACCAGCTCGATCTCGGTGAACCCGTCAGCCAACGCCCGCTCCGCGCCGCGCAAGTTGGGCACCAGCGCGGAATACCGCACATCCGAGGCCCGCTTCGCCGCAGCCCAGACCTCGCTCGCGTCGCCCATCTGCGGGATCGCCTTCGGATGTACGTACGACACCGCCTCGATGCGCCCAACTCCCGTACGGGACAACGCATCCAGCAGCTCGATCTTGCCGGCCGTCGGCACCGGCGGCTCGTTCTGCAGGCCGTCGCGAGGCCCGACCTCGCGCAGCGAGATCCGGCTCGGCAGGTCAGTCAACGTTCATCACCCTTACATCCCAGGCCAGTCAGGCGACCGCTTCTCGTTGTACGCCGCAATACCCTCGCGCCTGTCCGCCGACACCGCCGAGTCGCGCCATGCGGCATCTTCAACCTCAAGGCCCTCGGAAAGAATCCGCCCGAACCCCTGCCGCATCGCCCGCTTCGCGTTGCGCAGCGCGGTCGGCGCGGCGTGCGAGATCTCCGTCGCCAGCCGCAGCGCCTCGTCGCCCACCGCGCCGTACGGCACCCGCCGGTCGACAAACCCGAGCCGTTGCGCCTCGACGGCCTCGATGTGACGGCCGGTGAACAGTACGTCCGCCGCGCGCGACCACCCGATCCGCCGCACCAGCAGCTGCGTACCCCCGCCACCCGGGATCAGCCCCAGCCGCACCTCGGGCAGCCCGAAGATTGCCGTGTCGTCGGCCACGATCACGTCACACGACAGCGCGAGCTCGAACCCGCCGCCGAGCGCGTACCCACCCACCGCCGCCACCGCCGGCACCGGCAGGTCGAGGATCGACCGGAACGCCGACGCCAGCACCGGACGCTGCGCGAGCATCTCCGCGTCGCCGAACCGCGCGCGCTCCTTCAGGTCGGCGCCAACACAGAACGCCCGCTCCGACGACGACGACAGGAGTACGGCGCGCACGCTCTCGTCGCCGGCGATCTTCTCCGCCGCATCAGCCAGCTGTTCAGCCAGCGAAGTGTCGATCGCGTTCAGCGCAGTCGGTCTGTCGAGCACGATCTCGGCCACGGCCTCGGCCGGTCGCCTCACCGCAATGTGCTGCGCACTCACACTCCCGAGCCTAGTCGGGCATCTCCGCTGGCCGCTCCGACCACAACTCCGACCACCTCGCCGAAACTCCGCACCGGCTGCGGCGGCAGTGCACGCAACTCGTACCCACCCCGCAGGGCAAGCGCCTCCGCCGTCGCCTGGTCGACCAGAACATGACCGCTCTCCGCCAATGCCGTGAGCCGGCTCGCGAGGTTGACCGTCGAACCGAACACGTCGCCGATCCGCTGCGTCACCGGTCCGGTCGCGATTCCTACCCGCAGGTCCGGCAGCTCAGAGTCTCCTGGGACCTTTTCGACGAGCCCGAGGCCTATGTCGACCGCGACGGCGGGCGAGCTCGACACGAACAGCACCTCGTCACCCAACGTCTTGACCAGCCGCGCATCGTGCCACGCCACGAGGTCCGCGGCCCGCGCCTCGAATTGCTCGACCAGCTCGCCCAGCTGCTCCTCGTCCAGACCGCGCGACAACCGCGTGAACCCGACGATGTCGGCAAACCCCACCGACATCACCGGCTCACCTTCTGCGGCCGGGGTGGCCACTACGCGCTGCACGGCCCGGGCTAGATGTCGTCGCCAGGCAAGTACGAGTACGTCTTCGAAGACGGGCAGCAGATCCGCCGCGAACGCGTACGCCGTCTTGAGCTGGCTTCCGTACCCCGCACCGTCCACCTCCTCGAACGCCTCGATGAGCACGGTGATCTCGTCGACCTCCCAGTCGGCAAGCCTTGAGGCCGTACGACCGAAGCCGCGGACCAGCCGCACCGCCGTCTCCTCGGTCAAGGCGCCCGTACGCATCAACCCGCCGATCGCGCGCAGCGCGGCGATGTCGCTGTCAGTGAAGACCGGCGCGTCGCCGACGTCCGGGAAACCCAGAGCGCGCCAGAACAGCCGCGCCGTCTCGAGCGGGACTCCCGACGCCTCGGCCACCTCGCTGCGAGTGTGCTGCGGCGGGGCGCCGAGCAGCAGGCGCTCGAGGCGCTGCGCGACTTCCGGATCCTCGGTCACTGTGACTGGTCGTTGCTCCGGCGCTTGTCGGTCTCGTCGGGGATGTCGACGTCGAGCAACAGCTCTTGCAGCTTGAGGTGGAAGAACTCGACCTTGGGTACGTCGCGGATGACGTTGTGCCCCCGCTCACCGGCCGACTCCACGACCAGCGTGCCGCAGCCGAGCAGGCGGTCGATGGGGCCTCGTTCGTACGACACGTCGTTGACCTTCTTGAGCGGGATGTCGCGACCCGTGCGAGTGAACACGCCCTGCCGCGTGATCAGCCGTCGGTTGGTCAAGGTGTCAGTCGACGACAGCCAGTTGAGGAACGGCCAGACCGAGAAGATGAGGATGATGAGCAGCGCGACGATGATCACCGGCCAGGTCGACCAGTCGGTGCCGACCGCCAGCAGGAAACCCGCAGCAGCACAGGTCCCAATGAGGATCACGGCCGGGAGGACCAGGGACTTCCAGTGGGTGCGCTCGTGCAGGATGACCTCTTCCCCGTCACCCAGGAGCTTCTGCGGGAACGCGACAACCATGTGCGCATCGTGCCACGTTCCACCGGTTCTACGGAGTCTGGCGCTCCATGTTTCGCGTGCTAGCCGTCAGCCCCGCCGCTCGTACGTGGACGACATCGCCCGCGCCGACCGCCGTACGGCCCTCGGGGCCCTCCACCACGAGGCGACCCTCCTCATCGATCGCCACCGCGCGGCCGACGACCGTGCGCGCGCCGGGCAGCGAGACGTGTACGTCCTGGCCGAGGGTGACGCATCGAGCGGTGTACGCGGCCGCGAGCCAGGCCGCCGCCGACCCCTCGGCCTCGCGCCACCGCAGGTAGCCCGCGGCGAGCTCGTGCAGCACCGCGGCCAGGACGTCCTCACGGGTCAGCCGCACCGACGAGCGAGCGTCCAGCGACACGGCGCCAGGCGGCAGGTCCGCGGCCGGCACGGACACGTTGAGGCCAATGCCGGCCACGACCGCGGGCCCGTCCGCGGTGTCGACCCGCTCGACGAGGATGCCGGCCAGCTTGTAGTCGTCGACGAGTACGTCGTTGGGCCACTTCAGCCCAACCGAGACGCCCGAGACAGAGCGCACCGCATCGGCCACGGCGACCCCGACGAGCAGCGGCAGCCACGTCCAGCGGGAGACCGCGACGTCAACAGGTCGCAGCAGCACCGACATCGACAGGCTCGAGCCCGGCGGCGAGCTCCACTCGCGCGCGAGCCGGCCGCGGCCGCTGGTCTGTTCGCCAGCGTGGATCACGAGCCCCTCAGGCGCGCCGTCTCGCGCGGCCGCAGCGACGTCGGCGTTGGTCGAGCCGGTCTGGCGCACGAACCGCACGGGACCCCAGAACGAGTGGATCATCAGCCCGTGTTCTGCAGCCCCGCGGCCACACCGTTGACCGTGATCAGCAGTAGCCGTCGCAGCGCGTCGACATCACTGTCATTGAGCCCCTCGCCGCCACGCAACGCCCGCAGTGCGCGCAGCTGCAGATGGGACAGCGCATCGACGTACGGGTTGCGCAGCGCAACAGCCCACCCCAGCACGTGCCTGTCCTCCAGCAACCTCGTGTGCCCGGTGACGCGCAGCACCCATTCGACCGTAAGCGCGTGCTCGTCGAGCACCAGCGCGGCTAGGTCGTCGCGGCCGCCCAGGTCGAGGTAGCCGGACAGGATCCGCCGGTCGGTCTTGGCGAGCGACATCTCGGCGTTCTCCATGAGCACCGTGAAGAGCGGCCATTCGGCGTACGCGGTCTGCAGCACACCCACGTCGCCAACCGCGGCGAGGCCGGAGCCGAGGCCGTACCAACCCGGCACGTTCGCCCTCGTCTGCGCCCACGCGAACACCCACGGGATCGCCCGCAGATCCTCCAGCGACGACAGCGACAGCCCGCGGCGAGCCGGCCGCGAACCGATCGGCAACGCACCGAGCTCCTCCAGCGGAGTCACCGTCGCGAACCACTCGGCGAAGCCCTCGCTGCGGACGAGTCCGTGGTACGACTCGCGCGCGGCCACATCCAGCGACGACGCCACGTCGGCGAACCGCTCGGCTGCCTCGTGCGCACGCCGCTCCACCGCGGGCGTCGAGGCGAGCAGGACCGCGGCGGCGACCTGCTCGATGTGCCGGTGCGCGATCGTCGGGTCTCCGTAGCGCGCGAAGATGACCTCGCCCTGCTCGGTCACCTTGAACCGCCCGGATACCGAACCGGGCGCCTGCGCGAGCACTGCCCGGTTGGCCGGCCCGCCACCGCGGCCGAGCGCCCCGCCGCGCCCGTGGAACATCGTGAGCGTGATGTCGTGTCGCGCCGCCCAGTCGGCGAGCCGGCCCTGCGCGTCGTACAGCGCGAGCGTCGCCGACACCGGCCCGACGTCCTTTGCCGAGTCGGAGTAGCCGAGCATCACCTCGAACCTGCGACCCGTCGCCGCCAGCCGCGCCTGGATCGCCGGCAGCTGCACGGCGGCCTCGAGCACGTCGATGCAGTTGTCGAGGTCCTCGCGCGTCTCGAAGAGGGGTACGACGTCGAGCTCGACGGGCCGGTCGCCGAGTGCGTGCGCCGCGAGCTCGTACACCGCCGCCAGGTCATCGGCCGACTGCGTGAACGACACGACGTAGCGGCGGCACGCATCAGCCCCGAAGCGCTGCTGCAGCTGCGCCATCACACGGATCGTGGCGAGCACCTCGTCGGTCTGGGCCGAACGCTCCCCGCCGGCTCGCAGCTCAGCCAACGCCGCCGCGTGAACCTTGCTGTGCTGCCGCACCTCGAGCTCGGCGAGGTGGAACCCGAACGTCTCTGCCTGCCAAATCAAGTGCTGCAGTTCGCCGTACGCCTGCCGCTTGGCACCCGCAGCGGCCAGCGAATCCTGCACGGTCCGCAAGTCGGCGAGAAAGTCGCGCACGGACGCGTAGGCGAGGTCCGCGTCGCGCCGCCGCGTTGCCGCAACCCGCTCGGCGACCAGCAGCAGCGCTATCCGGTGCGGCTCCCCCGGCGACCGGGTGGTGAGCGCGTCTGCGAGCTCCGGCTTGACTTCGGTCACGTCGGAGATGAGCCGGTACACGTCGGCCGATGGGGGCGTCGTGGCCGCCGACGCAGTGAGCGAGCGCCCGATGCGCCCGCACGCGTTCTCCAGGCCGATCAGCACGTGCTCGGACTGGATCGCGAGCGCCTCCCGAGTGACGGCGGCGGTGACGTACGGGTTGCCGTCACGGTCGCCGCCGATCCACGAGCCGAACCGGATGAACGCCGGCACCGCCGACGGCTCCGCCCCGCTGCGCTCGCCCGCAAGCACCGCGTCGACGTGCCGGTAGACCTGCGGCGCGACGCGGAACAGCACCTCGTCGAAGACCGCCATCGCCGTGCGCACCTCGTCGAGCGGACCCGGTCGCTGCTCGCGCAATGCCGACGTACGCCAGAGGATGTCGATCGCCTCGAGCAGCCGGCGACGTGTCTCGGTCCGCTCGCTCTCCCCGAGCCGGGGGTCGTCTGTCTGATCGAGCAGTTCGGCGACCCGGTTGAGTGTGGTGACGATGGCGCGGCGGCGCGCCTCAGTCGGGTGCGCCGTGAGTACGGGGCGCATCTCGAGCCCGCGCAGCAGTGCTGCCGCCTGCTCCTCGCCGTCCTCGGCCGCGACCTGCTGGACTGCGCCGGCCAGGGCGTCGGTGAGCGGTGCCCCGGCGCGGTCGCGCTCGCGGAGCGTGCGGATGCGGTGCTGCTGCTCGGCCAGGTTGACCAGGTGGAAGTAGACCGTGAACGCCCGGGCGACATCCTCGGCCCGCGGTAGGTCGAAGCTCGCCGCCAGCGCCGTGGCCTCCTTGGCCGCGACGTCGGCGACCGCCGGGTCGAGGTCGTGCGTGCTGATCGTCAGCCCGCGCAGGCGCTCGACGTCATCGAGCAGCTCCTGCCCGCCGTACTCGCGGAGCACCTCGCCGAGCAGCCCACCCAGCATCCGCACGTCGCGGCGCAGCGCGTCCGGCATCTCGACGCGGGCCCTTGCCCGCGGGGCCGCCGCACCCCGATCCGGCGGCAGCGATGCGGACGGGGCCATGGCCGGAGCGTACTTGTGGGTCCGCACAACCCCTCGAAGCGTCTCGTCATCCGGTCTGCACAGTTACCACCGGGTAGCAACAGCCCCGAGATACGCTGCGGCCCATGAGTTCGACCCCTCCAGACCCGTCGATCGACATCCACACGACCGCCGGAAAGATCGCCGACCTGCGCCGTCGCACCGACGAGGCGGTGCACGCCGGCTCGGCGCGCGCCGTGGAGAAGCAGCACGCCAAGGGCAAGAAGACCGCACGCGAGCGCATCGAGATGCTGCTCGACGAGGGGTCGTTCGAGGAGCTGGACGAGCTGGCCCGGCACCGCTCGACCGCGTTCGGGCAGGAGAAGAACCGGCCGTACGGCGACGGCGTCGTCACCGGGTTCGGGACGGTCGACGGCCGCCAGGTGTGCGTGTTCGCGCAGGACTTCACGGTGTTCGGCGGCAGCCTCGGCGAGGTGTTCGGCGAGAAGATCGTCAAGGTCATGGATCTCGCCCTCAAGACCGGCTGCCCGATCATCGGCATCAACGACTCAGGCGGCGCGCGCATCCAGGAGGGTGTGGTCGCGCTCGGTCTCTACGCCGAGATCTTCAAGCGCAACACGCACGCCTCCGGCGTCATCCCGCAGATCTCGTTGATCATGGGCCCGTCCGCGGGCGGCGCTGTCTACTCCCCGGCGCTCACCGACTTCGTCGTGATGGTCGACCAGACCTCGCACATGTTCATCACCGGGCCTGACGTCATCAAGACGGTCACTGGTGAGGATGTCGGGTTCGAGGACCTCGGCGGCGGTCGCGCCCACAACACCAAGAGCGGCGTCGCGCACTACCTCGGGCACGACGAGCAGGACGCCATCGACTACGTACGCGCGCTGCTCTCGTACCTGCCTGGCAACAACCTCGAGGAGCCACCGGCATTTCCCGACGACGCCGAACTCGAAGTCACCGACCATGACCGCGAGCTCAACGTCGTCGTGCCCGACTCGGCCAACCAGCCGTACGACATCCACGAGGTCATCACCCACGTCCTCGACGACGACGAGTTCCTCGAGGTGCACGCGCTGTTCGCACCCAACATCGTCGTCGGCTTCGGACGCGTCGAGGGGCACGCGGTCGGCGTCGTAGCCAACCAGCCGCTGCACTTCGCGGGCTGCCTCGACATCGACGCATCCGAGAAGGCGGCCCGCTTCGTCCGTACCTGCGACGCCTTCAACATCCCCATCCTCACGTTCGTCGACGTGCCAGGGTTCCTGCCCGGCACCGGCCAGGAGTGGAACGGCATCATCCGCCGCGGCGCCAAGCTCATCTACGCCTACGCGGAGGCGACCGTCCCGCTGCTCACGGTGATCACGCGCAAGGCGTACGGCGGCGCGTACGACGTCATGGGCTCCAAGCACCTCGGCGCCGACCTCAACCTGGCGTGGCCGACGGCCCAGATCGCGGTCATGGGCGCGCAGGGCGCGGTCAACATCCTCTACCGGCGCGAGCTCGCGGAGACCGACGATCCGGAGGCGCTGCGCGCCAAGATGGTGCAGGAGTACGAGGACACGCTCGCCAACCCCTACGTTGCCGCCGAGCGCGGGTACGTCGACAGCGTCATCGAGCCGGCGCAGACCCGCGTCGCGATCGTCAAGGCGCTGCGAGCTTTGCGCAACAAGCGCGCCACGCTGCCCCCGAAGAAGCACGGGAACATCCCCCTATGAGCGACGAAGAGCCGCTGCTGCGAGTCGAGCGTGGCAACCCGACGCCAGAGGAGCTGGCCGCCCTCGTGGCTGTTGTGGCCGCTCGCCGCGCTGCAGCAGCGGGCGAAACCGCCGAGGCCCCGAGCAAGACGAGCCGCTGGGCGACCTATTGGCGTACGACGAACCGCGCCGCCGCACGCCCCGGGCCGGGGGCCTGGCGGTCACGAGGCACTGGGAGCTAAGCGCGCCGTGCTCGCGGTCGGGGCGGTCACGGCGCGCGGCGGGGTCGTCGCGGTGGCGCTGGCCGAGCCGGTCAACGAGCCCCGGCTCGTCGCCCGGATCGAGCGGCCGCTCATCCCCGACGACCTGCCCTTCCAGCCGTACCACGAGGCGGTCGGGCTGCCGCTCAACGAGGCTGAGCGACTCGTGCACGCGGTCGAGTTCGCGGCCCTGGCACGCGCTATGACAGCGTTCCGCGACCTGATCGCCGAGTTACCGCAACCCAACTCGCTCGCCGGGGTCGGGGTCGTGTCCAAGGCACCCGCGCCGCCGCGGAGCATCGCCGAGTCGCTGAAGTCGCATCCGTGGCTGCACGACGCCGAGGGCCACCTCTACCGCGAGGCGCTGCTGGATGCCGCCGAAAAGCTCGGCCTCAACGCCGTACCCGTACTCGATCAGGACCTGCCACCCGCCGAAGACCTGGTCGCCAGCGTCGGCCGTACGACCCATCGACCCTGGCGAAGACTCGAAAAGGACGCCGTGCGCGCCGCACTCGTGATACTCCAGCAGGCATGCGCATAGCGGTGGTCGGAGGTGGCATCCTCGGCGTCGCCGTGGCCAACAGGCTCACCATGGTCCGCCCGGACGCCCAGGTCACCCTGCTCGAGAAGGAGCACAAGCTCGCCGCGCATCAGACGGGGCACAACAGCGGGGTGGTGCATGCGGGCATCTACTACGCGCCAGGGTCGCTCAAGGCGCAGCTGTGCCGGCGCGGCGTCGGGCTGCTGCGCGCGCTGTGCGTCGAAGAGGGGATCGCGTACGACGAGTGCGGCAAGCTCGTCATCGCTTTGACTGAGGACGAGTTGCCCCGGCTCGACGAGCTCGAACGCCGGGCGACTGCCAACGGCGTCCCCGGCCTGCGGCGCGTCAGCGCTACCGAGATCCGCGAGATCGAGCCGCATGCGGTCGGCGTCGCGGGGCTGCACTCGCCGGAGACCGCGATCGTCGACTTCGTCGCGGTGACGCACGCAATCGCGGACCGGGCGCGGCAGGCCGGCGCGGAGGTCCTCACGGGCCGCGAGGTCACCGGCATCAGCCGCGTACCAGATGGCGTGGTGCTGCGAACGGCCGACGGCGACGAGTGGCCCGCGGACCTGGCCGTGGTGTGCGGGGGCTTGCAGTCCGATCGGCTGGCGGTCCTCGCCGGCGACAGCCGGGAGCCGCAGATCGTGCCGTTCCGCGGCGAGTACTACCAACTGCGACCCGACCGGCGGCACCTCGTACGCGGGCTGATCTACCCCGTCCCCGATCCGCGGTTCCCGTTCCTCGGCATCCACCTGACGAAGCGGCACGACGGCGAGGTGCTGGTCGGCCCCAACGCCGTGCTCGCGCTCGCCCGGGAGGGCTACCGCTGGCGGCAAGTGAAATCGCGCGACCTGGCTGGGACGCTCGGCTACAAGGGCTTCCGCAAGCTGGCCCGCCGCTATTGGCGCACCGGTGCGGCCGAGCTGTGGGGCTCGCTGTCCAAGCGGGCGTTCGTCTCCGCGGCCTCCGAGTACGTCCCGTCGCTGCGGGCCGATGACGTCGTACACGGCCTGTCGGGCGTACGCGCCCAAGCACTCGACCCCGACGGCTCGCTCGTCGACGACTTCCGGCTGTTCCGGCGCGAGCGCGTGCTCGCCGTGCGCAACGCGCCGTCACCCGGGGCCACCTCGTCGCTGGCCATCGCGGAGTACGTGGTCGACCAGCTGCTGGAGGCGCCCACCCGGAGTTGATCATGGCGAAGGTGTGATCAAACTTCGAAAATGATCACGCCTCCGCCATGATCAACTCGACTTCGGCGGAATCGCGATAACCCGGTTCCGGTCACGGCGAGTGACTCGCTAGGGTCGCCGGGTGACTGCATCGCCGCACCGCGCCATTGACGCGCTTGCCGATTCCTACGTCGACGAGATCGCCGTCCTCGACCCGCTGCTCGCCACGTACGCGGGCATCCCCGGGCACGACCACGAGATGCCCGACCTGTCGCCCGCCGGCCTCGCCGCGGTCAACGACCTCCACGTCCGTACGCTCGCCGCGCTCCGCGACCTGGAACCCGTCGACGAGCGGGAGCGGGTCGCCAAGGAGGCTATGCAGGAACGCCTCGGCCTCGAGGTCGAGATGTACGACGCCGGCCTGACCCAGATCCTGCGCGTTCTGGCGAGCCCGATGCAGGGCGTACGCGAGGTGTTCGACCTGATGCCCACCGAGGGCGCGGAGGCGTGGAGCAACATCGCCATCCGCCTCGCGCTCATCCCCGGTGCACTCGACGGCTACCGCGCGACGCTGCTGGACGAGGCCGCCCGCGGCCGGGTGCCGGCCAAGCGGCAGGTGCTGTCGTGCGCCGAGCAGTGCCGGCGCTGGACCTCGGGCGACTCACCGTTCTTCCCGGGCCTGATTGCCGGCGCGGACAAGGACGCCGAGGTCGACGAGTCGCTGCGTGCGCGCCTTGCGGAGTCGAGCGCGGCCGCGGCAGCGGCCTACGAGGCGTTCGGGAAGTTCCTTACCGAGGAGTTCCTCCCGCTCGCCAGGGACAAGGACGCATTCGGGCGCGACACGTACCAGCTCGCCTCCCGCTACTTCCTCGGCGCCACGGTCGACCTCGAAGAGACGTATGCCTGGGGTTGGCAGGAGCTGGCCCGCCTCGGCGAGGAGCTGAACAAGGTCGCCGACCAGATCGTGCCGGGCGGCACCGTGGTCGACGCCAAGGCCGCGCTGGACGCCGACGAGAGCCGCCGCCTGGTCGGCACCGACGCGCTGCAGCGCTGGATGCAGGAGCTGTCCGACCGCGCGGTCGCGGGGCTCGCCGACACGCACTTCGACATCCCGGAGCCGATCCGACGACTCGACTGCCGGATCGCCCCGACCCACGACGGCGGCATCTACTACACCGGCCCGTCCGAGGACCTGAGCCGGCCGGGCAGCATGTGGTGGTCAGTGCCCGAGGGCGTCGAGTCGTTCCAGACGTGGGAGCAGACGACGACGGTCTATCACGAGGGCGTGCCGGGGCATCACCTGCAGGTCGCGCAGAACGTCTATCGTGCCGACCTGCTCAACCGCTGGCAGCGGCTGCTCTGCTGGGTGTCGGGGCACGGCGAGGGCTGGGCGCTCTACGCCGAGCGGCTGATGGCAGACCTCGGCTACCTCGACGACCCGGCCGACCGGCTGGGCATGCTGATGGCGCAGTCCTTCCGGGCCGCGCGGGTCATCGTCGACATCGGGCTGCACCTCGAGCTGCCGATCCCGACGGGCGCCGGCTTCCACGACGGCGAGGTGTGGACGCCCGAGCTCGCCTTCGAGTTCCTGGTCCTGAATGCGCCACACGAGAAGGAGTTCCTGACGTTCGAGCTCGACCGCTACCTGGGCTGGCCGGGACAGGCGCCGTCCTACAAGGTCGGCGAGCGCATCTGGCTGCAGGCACGCGAGGAGACACGGGCGCGCAAGGGCGACGCGTTCGACGTCAAGGAGTTCCACCGCCAGGCGCTCAACCTGGGCTCGCTCGGCCTCGACCCGTTGCGGGCGGCACTGGCTCGGCTCTGACGGGGCAGGGCGGGCCGGGTCGATCAGCCCTTGACGTACGAGAGCTTCTCGGCGACGAGGCCGCCTCGCATGCGGTACATGTCGATGCCGCGTACGTGCCCCGACCCGCCGCCCGGCTCGACCCACGTGTACCGCCACCGCACCACGGCGCGGTCCCCCGCCACCACCAGCTCCTCGGTCTCGAACCATGGTCCGCGCGTGCTCGCGAACAGGTCGGCCCAGACCTTCCGGACGGCGTCCTGACCCTCGAACCGCGTCCCGTCCGGGGACGGTCCCGTCGCGTCGAAGACGACATCGGGCGTCGTCAGCGCCATGACCGCGTCGATGTCGCGCGCGTTGAATGCGGTGCCGAACCGGTCGAGCACATCCTTCGTCAGGTCGTCGGTGATCACATCGACCACCTCGTATCCCGCCCGAACATTGCGAGCAGCAGATCCTGTGCCGAGGCTCCGTCCGCAAGCGGCACCGGCTCCGCGATCAGTCCGGCGGCGCGGTACACCGCTTCCCGCTCGACGAACCAGTCCGCCACCGCCTCGACCTGGGCCGGAGGCAACCGTCGGTCCTGCCCGGTCGACACCGCCACGTCCCAGCCGTGGAGCAGGTGGTCTGCCGCAAGCTGCAGCGCATACTCTCCTGCGCGTTCGTCGCCGTAGGACAGATGGACCGTACGGCCACCAGCCCCCGGCGCCGACCATGCCGCACGCGCCTCCGCGAGCGTGTCCTCGTCCGTGGCGTACGGGTCATCACCCAGCAGGTCGCCCTCCAGGCGGTCACCCACCTCCGCGATCGTCATCCCGGCCAGCAGTGGTGTCGTCCAACGATCCTCAACAACGACGTGGTTGACGAGGGCGCGTACGTCCCACACCGGGCACGGGGTCCGCAACGCCCATTGGTCCGGCTTCACCGCCCGTACCCGCTCGCCCCAGCCATCCATCGTTTCCCGTAGGAGCTCCACCGGCTGCATGCCTGTCAGGGTGCCTGGCGTCTCGGCGCTCCGCTACTGTCGATCACTCGTGATGACCCCTCGACTGCGCTTCGTCCTCGCTTCCGCGTCTCCCGCCCGACTTGCGACGCTTCGCGCCGCAGGCGTCGAGCCCGAGGTGATGGTCAGCGGAGTCGACGAGGACCAGATCGCGGAAGCCTCGCCGGCGCGTACGGCACTGGTCCTCGCGCAACTCAAGGCTGGAGCCGTGGCCGCCCAGCTCAGCTCGCCGGAGCACGGGCGGCCTTGTCCTCGTACTCGGCTGCGACTCCGTCCTTGAGCTTGACGGTGAGGCGCACGGCAAACCGACTGACGCCGACGAGGCGCGCCAACGCTGGCGGCGCATGCGGGGTCGCACCGGACTGCTACACACTGGCCACTGCCTCGTCGACGTCGGGTCGGGGCGTTCAGCAGCAGAAGTCGCCTCGACCCTCGTCCGGTTCGCCGACATCAGCGATGAGGAGATCGATGCCTACGTTGCGACGGGCGAGCCGCTGCGGGTGGCTGGGGCGTTCACGGTCGACGGGCTGGGCGGAGCCTTTGTCGAAGGAATCGAGGGCGACCACCACAACGTGGTCGGCCTGTCGCTGCCGCTGCTGCGGCGGATGCTGCGGTCGTACGGCCTCGACTGGACCGTGCTGTGGACACCGCAGGAGCGCTGAGCGGGCACCCGCATCCCCCGACGCGACGGGCCTGCCCGCCGTGGCTAGGCTGCCGAGCAGGATGATCCCCCCGGGGAGGAGCGTCCATGCGTGCACGTCTCGCTGGCGCGGCGGCACTGGGCTCGATGGCACTAGCCTTTGTTGGTTTCACATGTGTCGGTGGCACGGCATTCGCTGACGCACCCTTTCGGCTGCCCACGCAGGTGACCGACAACGCCGGTGTGCTCGCTGGTAACGACGTCGCCAACATCGAGGCGGCGCAAGACGCACTGCGCGAAGAGGACGGCGTTCAGATGTGGGTCGTCTACGTCGACTCGTTCGACGGGGCCGACCCGCAGGAGTGGTCCAACCAGACATTCGAGCTGTCCCAACTCGGCATCGATGACGCGCTGCTCTCGGTCGCGACCGGGGACCGCTCCTTCACGTCCTCGATCGGCGCCGAGTTTCCGCTCGACGAGAGCCAGGTGGAGCGCATCGAGGAACAGATAATCCAGCCGATGCTCGCCGACGACGACTGGGCCGGCGCCGCGATCGCGGCCGCCGATGCCTACCGCGAGGAGATCGGTGCCGACGGCGGCGGCGGAGTGTCCGGCTGGGTGTGGGTCGGCGGCGCGGCGGTGGTGGCCGGCGGTGGGTACTGGGTCTACCGCAGGTCGCGGCGCCCGCGAGTGACCGCTCCGGCGTCCGCCGACGAGCTGTCGCAGCTCTCGACCGAGGACCTCAGCAAGCGTGCCAACGCGCTCCTCGTCGAGACCGATGATGCGGTGAAGACGAGCGAGCAGGAGGTGGGGTTCGCCGAAGCACAGTTCGGCAGCGAACCTGTCGCCGCGTTCCGTACGTCAGTCGACAACGCCAAGGCGGAACTCGCAGCGGCCTTCGCCCTGCGTCAGCGGCTCGACGATGAGAAACCCGACAGCGAGCAGGACGAGCGGGCCATCTACACCGAGATCGTCCAGCGGCTGACCACCGCCAACCAGGCACTCGACGACCACGCCGAGGACTTCGACCGGCTCCGCGACCTGGAGCAGACGATCGACACAGAGCTGCCCAAGCTCGGCGAGGTGGCCACCTCGATCGAAGGCCGAGTCCCGAAGGAGCAGGCTCGATTGGAGGCGCTCCGGTCGAGGTTCGCACCCGTGGCGCTCGCCACCGTCAGCGACAACATCGCGCAGGCCCAAGACCGCCTCGCGTTCGCCCGTACGGAGTTGGCCGAGGGTGCCACGCTGCTGTCGTCTGACAAGCGCGGCGAGGCGGTCGTCAGTGCGCGCGCGGCGGAGGAAGCGTTGGCACAGGGCGCGACGTTGCTCGACGCGATCGGCCGGCTCGACGGGGACCTGCAAGCCGCTGCCGAGAAGGTAGCGGCAGCACGCGCCGAGACCGAGAAAGACCTGGCCGAAGCCCAATCGCTCGCGGCTGCGGGGGGCGGTGGGCGGGCGGCGGCCCAGCTGCCGCACCTTGTGCAGCAGGCCGAAGCCGCGTTGGCGGCCGCCGTCGCGGCCACGTCGAGCACGACCCCCGCCGATCCGCTCGGCGCCCTGCGGCAGCTCGAACAGGCCGATGCCGCCCTCGACGAGGCCTTGGTTTCCGTACGTGACGAGCACGCCCGTGCCGTCCGGGCGGCGCAGGCACTCGACCAGGCGATCATGGCGGCGCGCGCGGAGATCTCGGCGGTCACCGACTTCATCTCGACGCGGCGAGGCGGCGTGGGTGGCGATGCCCGTACGCGACTTGCCGAGGCGCAACGGCATCTCGACGCCGCAATGCAGCTGGCCCAGCAGGACCCGGCGACGGCCCTCCAGCACGCCCAGCACGCCGATGCGTTGGCCGAGCAGGCCGGCTCGATGGCGCAGGCAGACGTCGGCGCGTTCCAGTCGCCGATGGGGGGCGGCGGCAGGGGCGGGGGCGGGGGCGGCATGGGTGCCATGGCCGGCGCCGTTCTCGGCGGCATTCTCGTCGACATGATGCGTGGCGGCGGTGGTGGCGGGGGCGGCATGTTCGGTGGCGGCGGAGGCGGCGGTCGCAGCATGGGGCGTGCGCCTGCGAGCTACGGCGGCAGCAGGACGCGTAGCCGTCGAGGTGGAGGTGGCCGCTTCTGATCCAGACACCGCGGGCCCGCCCCGCGTGACGCGTACGGCACAGAGTGAAAGGACGGGGAACATGGCCAAGCAATCCATCTTCGGACGCATCTCCCAGCTCACAAAGGCCAACATCAACTCGATGCTCGACTCCGCCGAGGACCCCGAGAAGATGCTGGACCAGATGGTGCGTGACTACACCAACAACATCGCCGAGGCCGAGGAAGCGGTGGCTCAGACCATCGGCAACCTGCGCATGCTGGAGCAGGACATGGTCGAGGACCAACGCGCCGCCCAGGAGTGGGGCGCCAAGGCGGTGGCGGCAAGCAAGAAGGGCGACGAGTTCCGCCAAGCCGGCGACGCCGCCAACGCTGACAAGTTCGACAACCTCGCCAAGGTGGCTCTGCAGCGCCAGATCAGCGCGGAGGGCGAGGTCAGGGCCGCTCAGCCCCAGGTCGCGCAGCAGACTGAGGTTGTCGACAAGCTCAAGGCGGGCCTGACCAACATGCGCAACAAGCTGACCGAGCTCCAGGGCAAGCGTTCCGAGTTGGTCGCGCGGTCCAAGATGGCCGAGGCCCAGGGCAAGGTGCAGGACGCCGTCAAGAGCATCGACATCATGGACCCGACCAGCGACCTCGGGCGGTTCGAGGACAAGATCCGCCGCGAGGAGGCCAAGGTCGCCGGTCAGGCGGAGCTCGCTGCGTCCAGCCTGGACGCGCAGTTCGAGAGCCTGGACGACATCGGCGAGGTCACGGAGGTTGAAGCTCGGCTGGCAGAGCTGAAGGCTGGCTCCTCGCCCGCTGGGGCGATTGGCACCGGCACTTCGGCTCCGACGTCGGCCCCATCATCGACCGCCCCCACGTCGTCAGGGAGCACCACCGACTGGTGACTCGCTGAGACCTCCACGTTGGCTGAGGGCGGCCCTGCGCCAATCCAGAGTTGGCTGAGGGCGCCCCTGCGCCATCCGCGTTGCCAGAGGGCGCCCTGCGCCAATAGGTTCGCCAGAGGGCGGCCCTACGCCAATCCAGAGTTGGCAGAGGGCGGCCCTGCGCCAATTCACCCTGCTCCGGCCCGACAGGTCGCGGCCCGAATCACACCGGCGGTATGCCGTGCCGCCGCTCGGAGAACCGACGATCCTTGCCCGCTGCCGCGGCGAGCCGGGCCACGATCTCGCCGCGCAGCTGCTCCGGCTCGACGATCGCGTCGATCACTAGATCGCTGGCGAGGCGCAGGATGTCGATGTCGGCTTCGTACTCGTCGCGCAGCGCGGCGACGTACGCCTCGCGCTCCGTCGGATCCTCGATCGCTGCGATCTTGTTGGCGTACACCGCGTTGACCGCGGCCTCCGGACCCATCACCGCGATCTTGGCGGTGGGCAGCGCGAGGCAGGCGTCGGGTGAGAACCCCGGCCCGCACATGGCGTAGAGCCCGGCGCCGTACGACTTGCGCAGAATCACCGACACCGTTGGAACCGTCGCCTCCGCCACAGCGGTGATCATCTTGGCGCCGTGCCGGATGATCCCCTGCCGCTCCACTTCGGAGCCGATCATGAAGCCGGGCACGTCGGAGAGGTAGACGAGCGGCACGTTGAACGCATCGCACGCCCAGATGAACCGCGCGGCCTTGTCGGCCGAGTCGACGAAGAGCACGCCACCACGTACGGCCGGGTTGTTGGCGACGATGCCGATCGGTTGGCCCTCGAGCAACCCGAACCCGACGACGAGCTCGGCGGCGAACAGCGGCTTGACCTCGAAGAAGCTGCCCTCGTCGACGAGCGCGTCGATCACCGTGTGGATGTCGTAGCCGGCGTTCTCCTTCTCCGGCACCAGATCGGATGTGAAGGCGGCCGAAGGCCCCGCGGCCTCGTACGTCGGCGGCCGTCCGCGCCAGGACGACGGCATGTACGAGAAGTACGCCTTGGCCAGGTCGATCGCCTCGGCGTCATCGCGCGCCAGGTTGTCGCCGCAGCCGGAGACGGTGGCGTGCATGCGCGCGCCGCCCATCTCCTCGAGCGTGACCTTCTCGCCGACGACCATCTCGGCCATCCGGGGCGAGCCGAGGTACATCGACGCGTTGCCTTCGACCATGATCACGATGTCGCAGAACGACGGGATGTACGCGCCGCCGGCCGCACTCGGCCCGAACAGGCAGCAGATCTGCGGCACCTTGCCGGACAGGGCGACCTGGTTGTGGAAGATGCGCCCGGCCCCTCGGCGCCCGGGGAACAGGTCGACCTGGTCGGTGATCCGCGCGCCGGCGGAGTCGATGAACCAGAAGATCGGCAGCTCGTCGCGCAGCGCGATCTCGGTGACGCGGACGATCTTCTCGACCGTACGCGCGCCCCACGAGCCTGCCTTCACGGTGGGGTCGTTGGCCACGACGAGCGCCGGCCGGCCGTCGACCAGGCCGCGGCCGGTCACGACACCGTCGGCGGGCAGCCCGGTCGCCAGGGCGTTGGCGAGCTGACCGTCCTCGACAAAGGTGCCCTCGTCGAAGAGCAGGGCGAGGCGATCGCGGACGTAGAGCTTGCCCTGCGCGGCGAGCTTGGCTGCGGCGGCCGCGCTCGGCGCCAGCGTCGCCTCGCGCGCCGCGGCGATCTGCTTCGCGTGCTCGGTCATCCCCGCGCGGCCCTCATCGCACCGGCAGCCCGAGCCCGCGCGCGATGAGCAGTCGCTGCACCTCGCTGGTGCCCTCGCCGATCTCGAGCACCTTGGCGTCGCGGTAGAACCGCGCGATGGGGTACTCCTCCATGAACCCGTACCCGCCGAACACCTGCGTTGCGACTCGCGTCGCGGTGACCGCCGACTCCGATGCGTACAGCTTGGCGATCGCCGCCGCCTGCTTGACCTGCGCCGCGGGCGCGCCGGAGTCACGCAGCCAGGCGGCACGGTAGGTGAGCCCGTGCGCCGCCTCCGCCATGACCGCAAGGTCGGCGATGTTGAACGAGACACCCTGGTTGCTCCCGATGGGGCGACCGAAGGCGTGCCGCTCGACGGCGTACGACCTCGCCATGTCGAGGCAGGCTCGGATGCAGCCGAGCGACAGCGCGGCAATCGCGATGCGGCCGTCGTCGAGCCCCGCCAGGAACATCGAGAAACCCTTGCCGCGCTCGCCGAGCAGGTGATCCTCGGGCACCCGGCAGCCTGTGAACGTCAGCGGGTGCGTGTCGGCGGCGTGCCAGCCGAGCTTGTCGTAGGACGGCTCCACGGTGAAGCCCGGTGTGCCGTTCGGCACGATGATCGCGGAGATCTCTGGCGTGCCGTCGGAGTTCTCACCCGTCACCGCCGTGGCGACGACGAGCGACGTGATGGAAGTGCCCGAGTTGCTGATGAACTGCTTGGCGCCGTCGATGACCCACTCGCCGTCCTCCAGCCGAGCACGGGTGCGGGTGGCGCCGGCGTCGGAGCCCGCCTCCGGCTCGGTCAGCCCGAACCCGGCAAGCGCGCGGCCGGTGGCCAGGTCGGGCAGCCAACGCTTCTTCTGCTCGGCCGTACCGCTCTCGACCAGCATCCCCACGCCGAGCCCGGTCGCGGCCTCGAGGGTCACGCCGAGGGACTGGTCGACGCGACCGATCTCCTCGACCGCGATGCACAGGCTGGTGAGGTCGCCGTCCGAGCCGCCGTACTCCTCGGGGGCCAGCAGACCGAACAGCCCTAGGTCGCCCATCTTGTTGATGACCTTGGGCGGGATTGCGTGCGCCTTGTCCCAGGCGGCCGCGTGCGGCGCGACCTCCGACTCGGCGAAGTCTCGGACGACCTTACGGAAGGACTCGTGGTCCTCGGACAGCTCGAAGCTCATGGGTGGAGGCCTCTCGCGATGCGGGCGCGCCCTTGCGCGAACCGAAGGATTACGCTTACGTAAACGTAAGCACGAGAAGTCCGACAGGGCAACCCCAAGACGGACGAGGACATCGGGAGGGCGAGATGGCCGAGACCTTCACGATCACCGACCTCGCTCGCGAGTACGACGTGACCCTGCGGACGATCCGCTTCTACGAGGGCGAGGGGCTCCTCACGCCCGAGCGCCGCGGCACCCAGCGGGTGTTCCGCGCCGGCGACCGGGTCCGGCTCGGGCTCGTACTGCGTGGCCGGCGCCTCGGGTTCACGCTCGCCGAGATCAAGAAGATCGTCGGGATGTACGAAGCCGAGCCCGGCGAGGTCGGCCAGCTGCACTACCTGCTCGAGCAGATCGGCCACCGCCGCGCCGAGCTGGAGGCGCGCCGCCGCGACATCGAGCAGACGCTGGCCGAGCTCGACGACGTCGAGCAGCGCTGCCACGACGATCTTGCCCGGCTGGAGCCGGCCTGACCCGGCGCCCCCTTTCACGTGAGTCTCGCCACATCCCCCACGTGAACCCCTTGGTTCCGCGCGCCGCCTTTGCAATATGGACGCCGTGCGAGCAAGACCACCCCTGTTCTTCCGCGCGGCGCGCCTCCTGGCGCGCCGCGCTCTTCCTGTCTCCGTTGCGCTCGCCGTGATCAGCACCCTGCTCGGAGCGTCGGCCGCCGAGACGGCGCACGCCGCGGCCGCTGCAGCGACGCCTGCGGCGGCCGCCGCTCCTGCTGCGCCGGCTGCCCCAGCCCCAGCCACGGCGGCCCCACGCAAGGTGACGGGCTGGCTGCCGCACTGGGCAACCGACGCCAACCTCGCCGCGTTCCAGGCCAACGCCGGCCCTGTTCTCCGACGTCTCGCCGTTCTGGTACACCGCCCACGGCGCGACCACGATCCAGGACCACGCCGACCCCGCCTACAAGCAGGCCGTCATCGCGACGGCCCGCCAGGCCGGCGTCCCCATCCTGCCGGCGATCAGCGACGAGTCCGGGAAGCGCACGATGGCGGGCATCCTGGCCGACCCGGCGCAGCGCGGGGCACACATCGCCACGATCGTCAGCCTTGTGCTGAACAACGGGTACGACGGCATCGACATCGACTACGAGCAGTTCGCCTACGCCGACGGCCGCGACACCTGGCCCGGGACGATCAACAGCTGGACCGTCTTCGTCCAGGAGCTCGCCACCGCCCTGCACGCCCAGGGCAAGCTGCTCGCGGTGACGGTGCCGCCGACGTACGACACCCTCGCCGGCCCGAACAGCGGCTACTGGGTATACAACTATCCAGCGATCGGCCAGGCTGCGGACCGCGTACGGATCATGGCGTACGACTTCTCGGTACCCACCCCCGGCCCGATTGCGCCCCTGAATTGGGTACAGAGCATCACCAACTTTGCGGTCACCATGATCCCGCCGCAGAAGGTCCAGCTCGGCATCCCCGCGTACGGCCGCGAATGGATGATCGGCCAAGCCGGTTCATGCAGCGGCGCCATGGTGCGTAAGCACTCGTACACGCCGGACGAGTTCAACGCTATCGCCGCCGCCCACTACGCCACGCCGGTCTGGGATCCGGCCACGGGCGAGAAGACGTACATCTATAACGAGAACAACGGTGTTTGCGCGGTCAACCGCGTCGTCTCGTACGTCGACGCCGACGGCCTCACCGCCCGCAAGGCCATCGCCGACGCCGCCGGACTCGCCGGCATCGCCATCTGGACAGTCGGCGGCGTCGAGGCGCGCGCCTGGGAAGCACTGCGAGCCGAGCAGGCCGCGCTCACACCAGCCGCGCCCGCCCCAGCTGCTCCCGCCGAGCCCGCACCGGCCGTACCCTTCGCCAGGTCCACGATGGCACCGAAACGGGTGTCCGACATACCTTTCCGGCGCCACGCCCAATCGCGCGTGCCATCCCGGCCAGGGCTATCCAGCGGTCTGCACCGCCCGCTGACCCCCTGCGAGCAGCGTCCTAGACTCACGGCGTCCAACGCAAAGGAGCGACACGTGAGCGCCGTACGCCGGATCGAGAAGGTCCTCATCGCCAACCGCGGCGAGATCGCCGTCCGCGTGGCCCGGGCCTGCCGGGATGCCGGGATCGCCAGCGTCGCTGTGTACGCCGACTCCGACCGCGACGCCCTGCACGTACGGCTGGCCGACGAGGCGTACGCCCTCGATGGCGAAACCTCTGCCGAGACCTACCTCGTCGTCGACAAGCTGCTCGATGTAGCTCGCCGCGCGGGCGCTGACGCGGTCCACCCTGGCTACGGTTTCCTTGCCGAGAACGCTCACTTCGCCCAGGCCGTGCTCGACGCAGGCCTGATCTGGATCGGCCCGCCGCCCGCGGCCATTGACGCGCTCGGCGACAAGGTGAGCGCGCGGCACATCGCCCAGCGGGCCGGCGCACCGCTCGTTGCCGGCACACCCGACCCGGTCGCCGGTGCCGACGAGGTCGTCGCGTTCGCGGAGGAGCACGGGCTGCCGATCGCGATCAAGGCGGCGTTCGGCGGAGGCGGCCGTGGGCTCAAGGTGGCTCGGACGCTCGACGAGATACCCGAGCTGTACGAGTCGGCGGTGCGCGAAGCCGTCGCCGCCTTCGGCAGGGGTGAGTGCTTCGTCGAGCGCTACCTCGACAGGCCACGGCACGTGGAAACCCAGTGCCTAGCCGACGAGCACGGCAACGTCGTCGTCGTGTCCACGCGCGACTGTTCGCTGCAGCGGCGGCACCAGAAGCTCGTCGAAGAAGCACCCGCGCCGTTCCTCTCCGACGCCCAGAACGCCGAGCTCTACCGCTCCTCCAAGGCGATCCTCCGCGAGGCCGGCTACGTCGGCGCCGGCACCTGCGAGTTCCTGGTCGGCCAGGACGGCACCATCTCGTTCCTCGAGGTCAACACCCGCCTGCAGGTCGAGCACCCGGTCTCCGAAGAAGTGACCGGCATCGATCTCGTACGCGAGATGTTCCGCATCGCCGAGGGCCAGGAGCTTGGTTACGACGACCCCGCCATCCGCGGGCACTCCTTCGAGTTCCGCATCAACGGCGAGGACGCGGGGCGCAACTTCCTGCCGACCCCCGGCCCGGTGACCACGTTCCGACCACCGAGCGGGCCGGGCGTACGCATCGACACCGGCGTCGAGCAGGGCAGCGTCATCGGGCAGAACTTCGACTCGCTGCTCGCCAAGCTCATCGTGACCGGTGCCACCCGTCAGCAGGCGCTCGAGCGGTCGCGTCGCGCGCTCGCGGAGTTCGAGGTCGGCGGACTCGCGACGGTGCTGCCGTTCCACCGCGCAGTCGTGGCGGACGAGGCGTACGCCCCCGCAGATCCGGACGAGCCGTTCCGCGTGCACACCCGCTGGATCGAGACCGAGTTCGTCAACACGATCCCGCCGTACGCCGAACTGGCCGACGCGCCCGAGCCCGCCGAACGCGAGCGCATCGTCGTCGAGGTCGACGGCAAGCGGCTCGAGGTGTCCCTGCCGGCCGGGCTTGCCGCGTCCGGCACCGGCATAGCCGCCGCGGGGCCACGCAAGCCGTCCCGACGCGCCGCGGGCAGCAAGGCAGCCGCAGCGGTCAGCGGCGACGCGCTGGCCTCGCCCATGCAGGGGACGATCGTCAAGGTCGCCGTCGAAGAAGGCCAGCAGGTCGAGGTCGGCGACCTCGTCGTCGTCCTCGAGGCCATGAAGATGGAGCAGCCGATCGCCGCACACAAGAGCGGCATCGTGAGCGGGCTCGTCGCCGAGGTCGGCGTCACGGTCACGAGCGGCCAGGTCATCTGCGAGATCAAGGACTGAGCTTCGCGTGGCCCTCGGCGTATGCCTGCTCTTCGACCCGGATGCTGAGGCCGCGCTGCGCCAGCTCTGGGACCGGCTGGAGCGGGTCGGCATCGGGACGCTGCGTGAGCACACACACCGTCGCCACCGGCCGCACCTGTCCTACTCCGTCCTGCGCGCCTGGGACCTCCCCGCCGTCCGCGACGCCATCGAGGAGCTGCCGCCGGGGCCGCCGATCACGCTCACCTTCCTAGGCGTCGGTACGTTTCCACGCGGCGTCGGCTGGCTCGCTCCAGCTGTCGATGAGGGCGTCCTCGCCCGGCAGGTCGCGGTCGATCAGGCCGTACGGAAGGCTGGCGCCACCGTCCATGAGCGGTACGCCCCAGGCACCTGGCTCGCCCACGCCACCGTCGTCCCGCGGATCCGGACAGACCAGCTCGGCGAGTTCGCGGCGGCGGCGTACGCAGTCCTGCCACTTGTGGCGCACGTCACCGGTGCGGCCTTGATCGACAGCGGCACCGGGGACGTCTGGGCGCTCACACACGTTCCCTGAGCACACGGGTTTGCACCCGGCAGGGATGATGAGGGTATGACCGAGATCGTCGACCGCACCGCGCAGCAGTTCCGCGAAGGGACACGCGTGGTCGTAGACCCCGACGTCGACGTGTCGCTGACGGACCATCAGGCACAGGCGGAAGCGGTCGACGCTTGGGTCGCGGTGCTGCCGGTGCCCGACACATTGGCGGGTCGCAGCCTCGTCTTGGCGCTCGTCGAGGCCAACGACAACGCGCCAGGCACCTACGCAGCGTTGACAGTCGACCCTCAGGGGCAGCTCACGGCTGATGGCGGGTACCTCTCCGACCTCATTCCTGATGCCGAACTGGACGACTACGCGCGGAACGCTTTCGCCGACGCCGATGGAGACGTCGACGCGTTCATCACTGAATTCCTGACCCTGCTCGAGGAGCGCCCGTCACGCGGCGGCACCGGTGGGGGTAACACCGGTGGTTCGTCGTCGAATGGCGACGGCGGTGGGAGCAGCCTGCTCCCCCTCGCGATCCTCGCCGGCGCAGGAGGGCTTGGTTTCGTGATCTACCGCCGCCGCAAGCGCGCACGCGAGGAGGCCGAGGAGGCCGCAGCGCTCGCCAAGTTGCGCACGTTCCTCGACGAAGACATCACGGCCTACGGCGAGGAGCTCGACCGGCTCGAGATCGATCTGCTCGACCCCAACGTTCCCGCGGAAACGCGGGAGGACTTCGGCCGGGCGCTCGAGCTCTACGAGCAGGCCAAGGACGCGACCGCCAAGGCCAAGCACCCGGGCGACGTGACTCCGGTCACCCACATGCTCGAAGAGGGCCGCTGGCTGCTCGCGGTTGTTTCCGCGCGAGCTGAGGGCAAGCCGATCCCCGAACGTCGGCCACCCTGCTTCTTCGATCCACGGCACGGCCCGAGCGTCGAGGACATCGAGTGGCAGCCGCCGGGCGGGGTCGCTCGCCCGGTCCCGGCGTGTGCGGCAGACGCGCAGCGCATCCGCGATGGGCTCGACCCCATGAGCCGGACCGTCACGGTCGCCGGCCGCGAGCGGCCGTATTGGGAGTCGCCCACCTACGGCCCGTACGCCGGCGGCTACTACGGCGCGGACCTGTTCAGCGGCCTGTTCATCGGCACACTGCTCGGGTCGATGTGGAGCGGCGGCGGGGGTTTCTACGGCGGCGGCTACGGCGGCGGTGACGCCGGCGGCGGCGGTGACTCCGGGGGCGACTGGGGTGGCGGTGACTTCGGCGGCGGCGGCGGCTGGGGCGGCGGCGACTTTGGTGGCGGCGACTTCGGCGGCGGGGACTTCGGCGGCTTCTGAGGGGCGCAGGCCCTCAGTCGCGCATGTGCAGCTGCCGTGCCGCTTCGGCCACCGAGCCGGACAGCGACGGGTAGACGGTGAACGCGTGCGCCATCTGGTCGACCGTCAGGTTGCTCTCCACCGCGACTGAGATCGGGTGGATCAGCTCGCTGGCGCGCGGCGCGACGATCACGCCCCCGACGATGATGCCGGTGCCAGGCCGGCAGAACAGCTTGACGAAGCCCTCACGGATGCCCTGCATCTTGGCGCGCGCATTCGTCGCCAATGGCAGCTTGACCGTCCGCGCCGGGATCTCCCCGGCATCGATCGACGCTTGACCCCAGCCCACGCTGGCGATCTCGGGCGCCGTAAACACGTTGGCGGACACACTGTGCAAGTCGAGCGGCGTCACCGCGTCGCCGAGCGCATGCCACATCGCGGTGCGCCCTTGCATCGCGGCGACGCTGGCCAGCAACAGCACGCCAGTGCAGTCGCCCGCGGCATAGACGCTTCGCGCCGACGTCCGCGACACTCGGTCGACGGTGATATTCCCACCTGAGTCGAGGGCGACACCAGCCTCCTCGAGCCCCATGTCGGCGGTGTTGGGGATCGACCCGACAGCCATCAGGCAGTGCGAGCCTGACACCGTGCGTCCGTCGGTGAGCGCGACCTCGACCCCGTCCGCCGTACGCGTCACGCCGGCTGCCCGCGACCGGGAGAGGACATTCATGCCCCGGGCCTTGAAGACGTCGCCGAGGACGTGGGCCGCATCCTCGTCCTCATGCGGCAGCACGCGCTCGCGCGACGAGACGAGGGTGACCTCAGCCCCGAGCGCCCGGTAGGCACTGGCGAACTCCGCGCCCGTCACACCAGACCCGACAACCACGAGATGCTCAGGCAGGTCGGCGAGGTCGTACAGCTGTGTCCACGTGAGGATCCGCTCGCCGTCGGGCATCGCGTCGGGAAGCAGCCGCGGCGATGCTCCGGTCGCGATGAGCACCGCATCGGCGGCGTAGGTCTGCTCGCCGCCGTCGGCGACGCTCGCGATCACGCGGTCCGGACCGTCGAGCCGACCGCGTCCACGCACGACCTCGATGCCCTCGCGTGCCAGGCGTGCCGCGATGTCTTCTGATTGAGCCAGCGCTAGCGCCTTGACCCGCGCGTTGACGACGCCCAAGTCGGCAACCACTGCACCGTCGTCGCCGGACGGGTCGGCGAACCGCACACCGAGCTCCGCAGAGCCGGCCACATCGGTCATCAGCTCGGCCGTCGCGATCAGCGTCTTGCTCGGCACGCAGTCCGTGAGCACTGTCGAGCCGCCCACGCCATCGCTCTCGATGACGGTCACCTCACCGCCGAGCTGGGCGGCCACCAGGGCCGCCTCGTAGCCGCCTGGCCCGCCGCCGATGATCACGATCCGCGTCACGCCGTCCATTGTCCCGTACAGCCAATTGATCAGTCCGGATATCGTGGCGCCTCGTGAGCCTGTACGCGGCGTACGCCTCGAACCTCGATCCGGCGCAGATGGCCCTGCGCTGCCCGCACTCGCCGCAGCGTGGCACGGGGTGGCTTATCGGTTGGCGGTTGACGTTCGGCGGCGAAGACCTCGGCTGGGAAGGCGCTATCGCAACCCTCGTCGAAGACCCGCTGGAGCAGGTGTTCGTCGCGCTGTACGACCTCACGCCCGCCGACGAGCAGGCGCTCGACCGGTGGGAGAGTGCTGCGACCGGGCTCTACAGCAAGCTCCGCATGCGGGTGCAGACCCTTGACGGCGAGCAGGTGGCCTGGACCTACATGCTCAACGCGTACGAAGGCGGTCTGCCGAGCGCCCGCTATCTCGGGATACTTGCCGACGCCGCAGAGCGGGCGGGGGCACCCGACGACTACGTTTACGGGCTGCGCGGGCGCCCGTGCAGATCCGTCGGCCCCTGAAGCGGTAGCCGCCCAAAACAACGACCGGTAGCGTCCGCGGGGTGACTCCCCGAGAAATGGATTCAACACGCGTGGAGGATCCCTACCAGCTCGCCGCCGAGGCCGCCGAATCCCTGCGGCGGCTGACCGGGGTCGAGACGCACGACGCGGTCGTCGTGCTGGGCTCCGGCTGGGTGCCGGCCGCCGATCTGCTGGGCGAGACTGTGGTCGAGTTCGCCGTGACGGAACTGCCCGGTTTTGCGGCTCCTGCAGTTGCCGGACACGCCGGAAACGTGCGCTCGGTCGCTGTCGGCGAGCGTCGGGTGCTGGTGATGCTGGGACGGACGCATCTGTACGAGGGCCGCGGCGTCGCCCCCGTCGTGCATGGGGTCCGTACGGCCGTCGAAGCCGGTTGCCGCGTAGCCGTGCTGACCAACGGCTGCGGCGGCCTCGACCCGTCGTGGAGTCCTGGCACGCCGGTGCTGATCAGCGACCACATCAACCTGACCGGCCGTTCGCCGCTCGTCGGAGCACGGTTCGTGGATCTCACCGATCTCTACTCCGCGCGGTTGCGGTCCCTCTGCCGTGAGGTCGACCCCAGCCTGGCCGAGGGGGTGTACGTGCAGTTCCCGGGGCCGCACTACGAGACGCCCGCCGAGATCGGCATGGTGCGCGCCATCGGCGGCACCCTTGTGGGGATGTCGACGACGTTGGAGGCCATCGCCGCACGGGAGGCCGGAGCCGAGGTGCTCGGCCTGTCATTGGTGACCAACCCTGCCGCGGGCATGACGGGAGAGCCGCTCAACCACGAAGAGGTCCTCGCGGCCGGACGATCGGCTGCCGAGCGCATGGGCCAGTTACTGGCCGCCGTTCTGCAGAGGTTGTAATCGTCTGCGCCGGCTCTAACGGAAGGCGGTCGCTCTCGTGACTGAGGTGCTGGAGCAGGCGCGAGCATGGCTCGCCGAGGACCCTGACCTGGACACGCGCGTAGAGCTCGCCGAGCTGCTGGAGCTCGCTGAAGCGGGCGACTCGGTGGCGCTTGCCGACCTGGGTGACCGGTTCGCAGGGCGGCTGGAGTTCGGGACCGCCGGGTTGCGGGGCGCGCTCGGGGCCGGTCCCAACAGGATGAACCGCGTTGTCGTGATCAGGGCTGCCGCAGGCTTGGCGTCCTACCTGCGTGCGCACGGTGGCGAGTCTGTCGTGATCGGCTTCGACGCCCGGCACAAGTCCGACGTGTTTGCACGCGACACCGCAGCGGTGATGCTAGGCGCCGGGCTTCGCGCGTACGTGCTGCCACGGCCGCTCCCCACTCCCGTCCTCGCCTACGCAATCCGCCACCTCGACGTCGACGCCGGCGTCATGGTGACGGCGTCGCACAACCCTCCGCAGGACAACGGCTACAAGGTCTATCTCGGCGACGGCTCGCAGATCGTCCCGCCGGCCGATGTCGAGATCTCGGCCGCGATAGACGCTGTCGGGCCCCTGATGGCGGTGCCGCTCGCGGACAGCGGATGGCGGGTCCTGGAGGACCCTGATGTCCTGACGCCCTATTTGGTTCGGGTCGCGTCCCTGCCCGCGCCCGAAGGTCCGCGCGAGCTGCGGATCGTGTCGACGCCGCTTCACGGCGTTGGTGGACCGGTGCTCGCGGAAGCCTTGACACGCGCGGGATTCACCGCGCCGCATGTCGTGCCTGCGCAGGCCGCGCCAGATCCGGAGTTCCCGACGGTCGCGTTTCCCAACCCCGAGGAACCGGGCGCCATCGATCTCGCGCTCGACCTCGCGCGGACGGTCGATGCCGATCTGGTGCTCGCGAACGATCCGGACGCCGACCGCTGCGCCGTTGCCGCGAAGTTCCCCGATCGAAATGCGCCCGGCGGTTGGCGGATGCTCCGCGGCGACGAAGTCGGTGCGCTGCTCGCCGTACACATCCTGCGCCGCGGGACATCCCCCCACGATGTCTTCGCGTGCTCGATCGTGTCGTCGTCGCTGCTCGGCCGGATCGCGGCACGCCACGGTGTCGGCTATGCCGAGACGCTCACCGGTTTCAAGTGGGTCGGGAAGGTGCGGGGGCTGCGGTACGGATACGAGGAGGCGCTCGGCTACTGCGTCGACCCGGAGGCAGTACGCGACAAGGACGGCATCTCTGCAGCAGTCCTGGTCGCCGAGGTCGCCGCTCAGGTCAAGGCGGCGGGCCGCACTCTCGCGGACGAGCTTGACGACATCGCACGCACGTACGGGCTGCACGCCACCGACCAGCTATCCGTACGCGTCGATGATCTCGCGGCTATCCCTGCCGCCGTCGACCGCCTGCGGGCCACCCCGCCCACCCAGCTCGGCGGCCTCGCCGTCGAGTCGGTCGAGGACCTGTCCGAAGGTGTCAGAGGGCTGCCCCCGACCGAGGGCCTGCGGCTCTGGCTCGCCTCCGGCGCGCGCGTGGTCGTGCGCCCCAGCGGCACCGAGCCCAAGCTGAAGAGCTATCTCGAGGTCGTGCTGCCGGTCGACGGCTCGGACGTGACGACGGTGCGCGCCGAGGCGGCGCGTCGCCTCGACGCGATCAAGGCCGATCTCGCCGCCGCGCTCGGCCTCTGAGCGGCCCGCCGAACATGCGGTTGGCGACCGATTTGAGCCCGAAACGGTCCTCACCCGCATGTTCGACCGTCGGTAACCGCATGTTCGAAGACGATCAGGGGTGATCGTCCTCGTGGACGAGCACCGGTGTGTCGCGATTGAGCGTCTCACCGTTGAAGAACGGTCGGCTCGCCTCGGGTCACGTACCACAGAGTCATCAGTACGACGCCGAGCAGCAGCCCACCAACGCCAAGGACGAATGCACCGCCGATGTCGAAGAGGACCGTGAAGCCGTACTCACGATCCGCCATGTCGATCGCACTCTTGACCAGCGCCAGGGTCAGCATCACGCCCCCGAGGAACGGCAAGAGGCCGCGGAAGACGAACGACTGCCACGATGCCCTGAGGGTGTGCCGGAAGTACCTGCCCACTGCTGATCGCCATCAGGCGCCCCGATCACGTTGCCAGCGTCACCACCAACGCAACGAGCAAGACAACGATGACGCCAATCTCGACCCAGCGCACGGTGACGACCGGGCGACCCTGGTCCGAGGTGGGAAGGTGCTCGCCTCGCAGGCGGGTGAGCTCCGCGACGGCGAAGGTCACCGGAGTGCGTCGTGGGTTGACGCTCAGCGTGGCTGCGTTGGCCGCCGCGCCGCGCTGCCAGATCCGGAACATATCGCCCAGGCGGGCCGCCACTGCAGGGCTCCGGTACGACCCGAACGGCGTGTGAATGACCAAGACGTCCCGGGCATCCATGTCCTCGATCTGCCGCCACGGCACCCAGACGTCTCGGAACCCGCCGCGCAGCCGTACGCCCGCGGGATGCGCGGTCACCCGTGGCCGCCTATCCAGCTGCCACAGCAGCGCCGTCAGAATCAGCAGGATCAGCACCACGACCAAACCGGTCCGATCGCGGCTGCGGACCACGACGTCGCCGATGTTGAAGGCGACGAACGCCAGCCAAAGCACCCAGGTCACCCGGGCCCGGGTCGACCGGAACACCGCCAGCGGTTTGTCCGCCTCCGCACTCATGGCTGGCGATCGTAGACTCAATGCGTGACCGTCCTCGACACGCTCGACACCGGGGTCACGGCGTCCAACGCCACACTCCGGCGATTCCTGCATGGCCTACCGGGTGTTGACCAGGTCGGCGCCGACGCGCGCGCCGCGACTCTCGCAACCCGGTCGATCAAGACGACAGCCAAAGCGTTCGCGATCGACCTCGCCATCCGCATGATCGACCTGACGACGCTGGAAGGGCAGGACACCCCCGGCAAGGTCCGGGCGCTCAGCGCCAAGGCCAAGCACCCAGACCCGAGCGACCCCACCGCGCCGCCAGTTGCGGCCGTCTGCGTCTACCCCGACATGGTGCCGGTCGCCGCTCCGGTGCTGAAGGGCACCGGCATCCATCTGGCCAGTGTGGCGACGGCTTTCCCGAGCGGCCGGGCCAGCCTTGCCGTCAAGCTCCAGGACACCAAGGACGCGGTGGCGGCAGGGGCCGACGAGGTCGACATGGTGATCGACCGCGGGGCGTTCTTGAGCGGCCACTACCTCGAGATCTTCGAAGAGATCGTCGCCGTCAAGCAGGCGTGTGCCCCCGCCCACTTGAAGGTAATTCTGGAGACGGGTGAGCTCGTCACCTACGACAACGTGCGCCGAGCCTCCTGGCTGGCGATGCTCGCGGGCGCCGACTTCATCAAGACGAGCACCGGCAAGATTTCGCCCGCCGCCACTCTCCCGGTCACGCTGGTGATGCTGGAGGCCGTCCGCGACTACCGCACCGCCAGCGGGCGCCAGGTCGGCGTCAAACCCGCAGGCGGCATCCGCACGACGAAGGACGCGATCAAATACCTGGTCCTCGTCAACGAGACCGTGGGCTCGGACTGGCTGGATCCGGATTGGTTCCGGCTCGGTGCGTCGAGTCTGCTCAACGACCTGCTGATGCAGCGACAGAAGCTCAAGACCGGTCACTACGCCGGCCCCGACTACTTCACGCTGGACTGAGGCGACTCACTGTGACTGCCTTCGAATATGCCCCCGCGCCGGAATCGCGCGCGATCGTCGACATCAAGAGCTCCTACGGGCTCTTCATCGACGGCGAGTTTGTCGATCCGATCGACGGCGCTCCGTTCAAGTCGGTCAACCCGGCGACCGAGGAGGTGCTCGCCGAGGTCACGGCCGCCGGCGAGCAGGATGTTGATCGCGCAGTGCGGGCGGCCCGCAGAGCGTACGAACGGACCTGGTCGAAACTTTCGGGACGCGACCGCGCCAAGTACCTGTTCCGCATCGCGCGGATCGTCCAGGAACGCAGCCGCGAGCTTGCCGTCCTCGAGTCGATCGACAACGGCAAGCCGATCCGGGAGTCCCGCGACACTGACGTCCCACTGGTTGGGGCCCACTTCTTCTACTACGCGGGCTGGGCCGACAAACTCTCGTACGCAGGGTTCGGACCCAACCCACAGCCGTACGGTGTCGCGGGCCAGATCATTCCGTGGAACTTCCCGCTGCTCATGCTCGCCTGGAAAATCGCGCCCGCGCTCGCCACGGGCAACACGGTCGTGCTCAAGCCGGCGGAGACGACACCGCTGACCGCGTTGCTGTTCGCCGAGATCTGCCAGCAGGCTGACCTTCCGCCGGGTGTGGTCAACATCGTCACCGGCGCCGGCGAGACCGGACAGGCCCTGGTCAGCCACCCCGACGTCGACAAGGTCGCTTTCACCGGCTCGACCGAGGTCGGTCGCCTCATCGCCAAGTCAGTGGCGGGAACGCACAAGAAGGTGACGCTCGAGCTGGGCGGCAAGGCCGCCAACGTGGTCTTCGAGGACGCACCCATCGATCAGGCGGTCGAGGGGATCGTCAATGGCATCTTCTTCAACCAGGGGCACGTCTGCTGCGCCGGTTCGCGCTTGCTCGTGCAGGAGTCTGTGGCCGACGAGCTGATGGCCTCGCTCAAGCGTCGCCTCGGCACGCTCCGGATGGGCGACCCGCTCGACAAGAACACCGACATCGGGGCTATCAACTCCGCCGAGCAGCTGGCCAAGATCCGCGCGCTGTCCGACATCGGTGAGGCCGAGGGTGCCGAACGGTGGTCGCCACCGTGCGAGCTGCCCGAGCGTGGCTATTGGTTCCCACCCACCGTGTTCACCGGCGTCACCCAGGCACACCGGATCGCGCGTGAGGAGATCTTCGGGCCGGTCCTGTCGGTGCTCACCTTCCGTACACCTGCCGAGGCGGTCGAGAAGGCCAACAACACGCCGTACGGTCTGTCCGCCGGCGTCTGGACCGACAAGGGCTCGCGCATCCTCTGGATGGCTCAGCAGCTGCGGGCCGGTGTGGTGTGGGCCAACACGTTCAACAAGTTCGACCCGGGGTCGCCGTTCGGCGGCTACAAAGAGAGCGGGTACGGCCGCGAGGGCGGACGGCACGGCCTGGAGTCATACCTCAAGGTGGACCTGTGATGGACCAGCGGCTCTCCGTTCGCAAGACGTACAAGCTCTACATCGGCGGCAAGTTCCCGCGATCGGAGTCGGGTCGCTCGTACGAGATCACGGATCGGCGCGGGCGGTTCCTCGCCAACGCCGCGCTCGCGTCACGCAAGGATGCCCGCGACTCCGTCGTCGCTGCGCGCAAGGCGTTCGGCGGATGGTCGGCCGCGACGGCGTACAACCGCGGACAGATCCTCTACCGCGCCGCCGAGATGCTCGAGGGGCGCCGCGCGCAGTTCGTCGACGAGGTGTCGAGATCCGAGGGCGTGCAGGCTCGCCGCGCCGAGACTCTTGTCGACGCCGCTATCGACCGGTGGGTCTGGTACGCGGGCTGGTCAGACAAGATCGCCCAAGTCGTCGGGTCGAGCAACCCGGTCGCCGGGCCGTACTTCGACTTCACGCTCCCCGAGCCGACCGGCGTCGTCGCCGTAGTCGCCCCGCAGTCATCGTCGCTGCTCGGGCTCGTCTCTGTCGTCGCACCCGCGATCGTCACCGGCAGCACCGTCGTCGTGCTCACCTCGGAGGAGCGGCCGCTTCCGGCCATCACGCTCTCGGAGGTGCTGGCGACGTCCGATCTGCCGGGCGGGGTCGTCAACGTGCTGACTGGTCGTACGGCCGAGGTCGCGCCGTGGCTCGCGTCCCACATGGATGTCAACGGCATCGACCTGTGCGGGGCGGGCGAGCTCGCCGCCTCCCTCGAGGAGTCGGCGGCTGACAACCTCAAGCGCGTCCTGCGACCCAGCCCCGATGGCGAGCCCGACTGGACGCGGAACCCGGGCCTCGAACGGCTGACGGCGTTCCTGGAGCACAAGACCGTCTGGCACCCGATCGGCGTCTGACCGGCGCGGCAGGGGACAAGGTCCGTAGCGTATGGAGATCTGCTGTCGAGACGACCGGCAGATCCCCATACGCTGCACACCCACACCCCCGCGGCGGGCGCGCCCGACCTTAGTTCGGAGCAGTCAGCGCGCTCGGATTGGTCCGGTGTCTGAAAAGTTTCGGCGGTCTGGCTGTCCGTGCGCGGGATGACCGCGGCGAACGGCGGAGTGGTGGGTCCGACCTCGCACGCCCCTGTCAGGGGGTCGACCACCGGCGTGCCCTGCGGGAACGCCTGACCATCTTGCAGCCACCCGTCGATCCAGCAGTCCGGCCCCGTGGACAACCGGATCGGGTTGCCGTCCTGGTCGAACAGGTAGACATCGGTGAGTGGGGTGCCGTCCGCGTCGAACGGGTAGACGTCGCGGATCCAGCCGTTGTCGCTGACCAAGGGCCCTTGTTCATAGACAGTGGTGTCGTACGAGACGTAGCCCTGGGCGGAGACGCCAGACTGGATCTGCGCCGTAACCGTCAGGGCGGCCGGGATCATCGCGAGGTTGACCCCGATGCCCACAGCTCTGGGCCAGCCACCGCCGCGCAATCCTTGCCGACCGAGCCAGACCGAGAGGGCGACCGAGCCGACGAACAACCCCGCGCCGAGCAGCCACTCGCTGCCGCCGATCCGCGGGAACGGAAAGCCGTGCGGCTCGCCGCCATAGACGTAGTCGAGTGAAAGCACGGCGAGCCACGCCCGCAGCACCCACCAAGCCGGCCGCAGCTCGCGCAACAGCCGCACCGCCTCGGCGCCACCGCGATGTCCCTCGATGCGCCGCACGAGGTCCGTCCACCGACTACGCGCCGCCGCGAAGACCAGCGAGACGAAGCGCAGGTCCCGGCGACGGCGACGCGCGACCGAGCCCGCGAGCGGGTAGCCTGCCGCCGTCCGCAGCTCGTCCGCATACATCTGGGGCGAGCCGAGCCGCACCTCGAGCATGCCCGCAGGCGCGTCCGGCCCGAGCTCGACGAGTACGTCGCTGAGGTACGACTCGAGCTCTTCGCAGACGTCCTCTCGCTCGGTCTCCGGAAGATCGCCGAGCGCCTCGCGTACCGCCGCTGCATAGGCGGCCGCCTCCGGGTGCAGGGTTCTCGCGCTCACGCGGCCTCCTCGTGCAGCAGGGTTGCCATGGTTTTGGAGAAGTCCAACCAAGTCTTGGTCGCCTCGGCGAGAAGTGCGTGACCCTCCTGGTTGAGCGCGTAGTACTTGCGGTGCGGCCCCTCCTCACTCGGGACGACGTATGTCGTCAGCGCACCCGCGTTGTACAGCCGCCGCAGCGTGCCGTAGACCGATGCGTCGCCCACCTCGTCGAGCCCCGCGGCGCGCAGCCGCCGAAGCACGTCGTAGCCATATCCGTCTCCCTCCTGCAACGTCGCAAGCACGGCCAGGTCAAGCACTCCCTTGAGCAGCTGGCTGGGATCCATCACCCCTCCTGGTGGCACAGATCGGCCGGTCTTCCGCCACGGATACTAGTACGCAAACCGCACTACCGCGCAAGAGGGCACAGCGACGAATCGCCAGTCCCCGCGTTTCTCAGTCGCTCGAGGGCACGGCGCTCTTCGCCGACTCCTGCTCGCGAACGGCGTTGATTTCGCCGCCGAACAGGACGACATAGGCGGTGATGTACATCCAGAGGAGGAGGACGACAACGCCGGCAAGACTCCCGTACGTTGCACCGTACGAGCCGAAATTGTTGGCGTAGAAGGCGAACCCGATGGATGCGACGATCCAGAGAATCGTCGCAACGGCCCCGCCCAGCGTGATCCACTGCGGGCGCCGGTCCGAACGATCCGGCCCTATCCAATAGAAGACGGCGAGCGCTGCCATAAACGCAGCCACCAGCAGCAGCCAGCGCAAGCTCTCCGCACCGACCCTGCCCGCGGTGCCGACATCCAGTGCACGGAGGAGGGCGGGCACAACTGTCAGCGCCACCCCCGAGAGAACGATGAACACGGTGCCACCCAGGGTTATCAAGAGCGAGATCCCGCGAAGCTTGACGAAGCCGCGAGTCTCCTCGGCGTCGTACACGTGGTTCATCGCCCGGATGAGGCCGTTCGCCGCGGCCGATGCCGCCCAGAGTGCTGCCACGAGCGACACGGCCAGTCCGATGCTGAGCCCTTCGGACGAGGCGCTGACGATCTGCTCCATCTGGGTCTGCAGGAGATCTCGCGCATCGTCGGGGAGCGCCTCCCCGAACTCCTCGATCTGCCGCCGCACGTCATCCTCGTCGAACGCGAGCCCGTAAACCAGGACGGCCGCGATCAGCGCCGGAATGAGCGCGAGAAACAGGTAGTACGCCACGCCCGCGGACAGGAGCGGAACGCCGTCGCTCTTGCTCTCCTTCCACGCCGCGATGAGCACCGCGATCCACGAACGACGCTCGCTAGCACTCGTCGCCGTCGTCTCACCGGCCTGCGCGGATGCACCCATGGACCAATGTGTACCCTCCGGACCCCGCCGGCACCCCCCGAGCGCCGTGAGACACTCGCGCGTGCCTGAAGGTCCGCTGCGCTGCCGCGTCGTGCTGCTCGCCGGCCCCAGCGGCAGCGGCAAGTCGCACCACGCCCGCGCCAGCGGCCTGCCGGTGCTGTCGCTTGACGACTTTTACCGCGACGGCGACGACCCAGCACTCCCCCGCCGCCCGGATCTCGGCATCGTCGACTGGGACGATCCAGCGGCGTGGAACGCTGATCGGGCCGTCGAGGTGCTGACGGAGATCTGCCGTACGGGCGCCGCGGACGTTCCGGTGTACGACATCGCGCACGACCGCGCCACCAGCCGTCGGGTGTTCGACACGGCTGGCGCTCCAGTGTTCGTGGCCGAGGGCTTGTTTGCTGCGGAGATCGTTGCTGCCTGCCGGGGCCGCGGCATCCTCGCGGAGGCGCTCGTGCTGTCCCGGCGCCCGTGGAAGAACTTCGTGCGCCGACTCGCCCGCGACCTGCGCGAGCACCGCAAGCCGCCGGTTACCCTGCTGCGCCGCGGGCGGCTGCTCATGCGACAAGAGGCCGAGATCGTACGCCGTCAGGTCGAGCTCGGCTGCCGTCCGGTGAGCGCACGCGAACTGCGCCAGACGCTCGACCGGTTGCGCACGCGCCCGGTGTGAGCGGCGTCATCAGGGTCGGATCCGGGGTCGATCAGGGTTGCGACCCGAGCCGCACACCCCGCGCGCGTCGTACGGTCGAAGACATGAGCTACAACAACCCGTACGCACCGCAGCGCACGCTGCGACGCCCGCGCCGCGGTCGACTCATCGCCGGTGTCTGTGCCGGCATCGCCGACCGGTTCGGGATGTCCCGCAACGTGGTGCGCGTGCTGTTCCTAGTTTCCTGCCTGCTCCCAGGCCCGCAGATCCTCTTCTACCTGGGCGCCTGGCTCCTCATCCCCAGCGAGGACTGACCAGCCCTCAGGGGTTGACAGGCGCCCGCAAGGTCGCGAAAGCCCGCGCCTCGCGCAACGCCGCGTACCCAGGCTTGACCACATCATTGATGAGCGCGAGCCTCTGGTCGAACGGCAGGAACGAGCTCTTCAGGGCGTTGACGGTGAACCACTGGAGGTCGTCGAGGTCATAGCCGAAGGCCTCGCAGAGGAGCGCCATCTCGCGCGACATCGACGTGCCGCTCATCAACCGGTTGTCCGTGTTGACCGTGACGCGGAACCGCAGCCGTGTCAGCAAACCGATCGGGTGCTCAGCGATCGACGCCGCGGCCCCGGTCTGCACGTTGGAGGACGGGCACATCTCGAGCGGGATGCGCTTGTCGCGGACGTATGCGGCGAGCCGCCCGAGCGCCACCTGCCCGTCGGCGCTGACGGCGATGTCGTCGATGATGCGTACGCCGTGGCCGAGCCGGTCGGCTCCGCACCACTGCAGCGCCTCCCAGATCGAGGGCAGCCCGAATGCCTCGCCGGCGTGGATCGTGAAATGGAAGTTCTCTCGGCGCAGGTACTCGAACGCGTCTAGGTGCCGGGTCGGCGGAAAGCCTGCCTCGGCTCCGGCGATATCGAAACCCACGACCCCCGCATCCCGATAGCGCACCGCGAGCTCGGCAATCTCCGTCGACCGCGCCGCGTGCCTCATCGCGGTCAGCAACGTCCCAACGCGGATGGGCGTGCCGACCTCGGCCGCCAGCCGCTCCCCCAGCCGGAACCCCTCCTCGACCGCCTCGACGACCTCGGTGAGTGACAGGCCGCCGTCCAGGTGCTGCTCCGGGGCGTACCGCACCTCGGCATAGACCACGCCGTCGGCGGCCAGGTCCTGGGCGCACTCCGCGGCAACGCGCACGAGCGCCGGACGCGACTGCATGACCCCCACCGTGTGGGTGAACGTCTCCAGATAGCGATCGAGCGAGCCCGACTGCGCAGCCGTGCGGAACCATGCGCCCAGGTCCTCCGCCGCAACTGGCAGCTCGTGGCCCGCCTCTGCGGCCAGCTCGGCAACCGTCTCCGGCCGCAACCCACCGTCGAGGTGGTCGTGCAGCAGGACCTTGGGTGCGCGAGAGATCTCCTCGGTGGTGGGCGCCATATGCAGAGGCTAGCCTCGCGAGCGTGGCGCGCACCCTCTACATCGCCTCGGTCGAGGGCGAGACCGGCAAGTCAGCGATCGCCCTCGGAATGTTGAAGGCCTTGACCCGGAGGGTGAAGCGCACGGGCGTGTTCCGGCCGATCGTGCGCGACGACGGCGACCGTGACTACGTGCTCGACCTGCTCGTTAACCAGGCCGGGGTCGCGGTCTCGTACGAGGACTGCGTCGGCGTGCACTACGAGCATGTCCACTCCGATCCCGTCGATGCCATGACTGAGATCGTCGCCCGGTTCCGCGCAGTCGAGCGGCAGTGCGACGCGGTGCTCATCATCGGCAGCGACTACACCGACGTGGGCACACCGACCGAGCTGGCGTACAACGCGCGCATCGCCGTCAACCTCGGCGCCCCGGTGCTTCTCGTCGTCAAGGGGGCTGACCGCACCGCGCAGGAGGTGCGATCCGTGGCCGACATCGCGGCCGCGGAGCTGGCAGCCAACCACGCGCACCTGTTCGCAATCGTGAGCAACCGCACTCGGCCGGAGGAACTTGACGCCGTACGTGCCGCGCTGGACACCGAAGTCCCCGGGTACGCGGTTCCGGACGACCCGTTCCTCGTCGCGCCGACAGTGCAGGCGCTGATGGAAGCCTGCGACGGCAAGCTGTTCATGGGCGATCCCTCGCTGCTCTCTCGTGAATGCCTCGGGCTGCTCGTGGGCGGCATGACGATGCCCAACGTGCTCGACCGGCTCTTCGAGGGCGCGGTCGTCATCGCACCGAGCGACCGCGCCGACCTGCTCCTCGGGCTGGTGATGGCGCACGCCTCCGACACCTTCCCGTCGCTGGCCGGCGTCGTGCTCAACGGCGGTTTCGAACTACCGCCGCAGGTCGTACGACTGGTCGAGGGCCTCAAGCCGCGGCTGCCCCTGGTGACAACCGACCTCGGCACGTTCCGCGTCGCGAGCGCGCTTTCCGCGGTGCGCGGCCGGCTTTCCGCCGACTCCGTACGCAAGATCGAGACGGCGCTCTCCCTGTTCGACCAGCACGTGGACGCCGGCAATCTGCTCGACCGGCTGGACGTGACACGTACCGACGTCGTGACTCCGCTCATGTTCGAATACGACGTCATCGAGCGCGCCCGCGCAGATCGCAAGCACATCGTCTTGCCCGAAGGTGACGAGGAACGCATCCTGCGGGCCGCCGACTCGCTGCTGCTCCGGCAGGTCGCGGACCTCACGTTGCTCGGCAACGAGAGCGAGATCCGCGCCAAGGCAGCGCAGCTCGGTCTCGACATCACCGCCGCCCAGGTGCTGAGCCCGCTCGACGACAGGCTGCGGACCATGTTCGCGAAGAAGTACGCCGAGCTCCGAGCGCACAAGGGCATGACCCTCGAGGCGGCGTACGACAGGGTCACCGACGTTTCCTACTTCGGCACCATGATGGTGCTGCTCGGGCTGGCCGACGGCATGGTCTCGGGGGCCGTACACACCACGGCGCACACGATCAGGCCGGCGTTCGAGGTGGTCAAGACCCGTCCCGGTGTCGGCATCGTGTCGAGCGTGTTCTTCATGTGCCTGTCCGACCGGGTCCTCGTCTATGGCGACTGCGCGATCAACCCCGATCCGACAGCCGAGGAGCTTGCCGATATCGCGATCTCATCTGCGGAGACGGCTGCACAGTTCGGTGTCGAGCCCCGCATCGCGATGTTGTCGTACTCCACCGGCGAGTCCGGCGCCGGTGCCGACGTGGACAAGGTCCGCACGGCGACCGAGCTGGTGCGGGAGCGGCAGCCCGACCTGTCGGTCGACGGCCCCATCCAGTACGACGCCGCGGTAGATGCGAGCGTGGCGAAGACGAAGTTGCCGGGAAGTGAGGTCGCTGGTCGAGCGACTGTCTTCATCTTCCCGGACCTCAACACCGGCAACAACACCTACAAGGCCGTGCAGCGCAGCGCCGGCGCGGTCGCGGTCGGCCCGGTCCTGCAGGGCCTCAACAAGCCGGTCAACGACCTGTCGCGCGGCGCCCTCGTGCAAGACATCGTCAACACCGTTGCCATCACTGCGATCCAGGCGCAGGTAACACCGTGACGGTGCTCGTCATCAACTCCGGCTCATCGTCGATCAAATACCAGCTCGTCGACGTCACCTCGGGCACGTCGGTCATGGGTGGTCTCGTCGAGCGGATTGGCGAGCCGGACGGGCCACCAGACCACGAGGCCGCGTTGCGAGTCGCGCTCGAAACGCTTGGATCCCAGCCGGTCGAGGGTCGTCGGACACCGCGTCGTGCACGGCGGTGACCGGTTCAGCGAACCCGTCGTCATCGATGACCAGGTGGAGCGGACGATCGAGGAGCTGGTCCCGCTGGCACCACTGCACAACCCCGCCAACCTGGAGGGCATCAGAACCGCTCGACGAGTGTTCCCCGACGTCCCCCACGTCGCGGTCTTCGACACGGCCTTCCATGCGACGCTGCCGCCGTATGCCTACTCGTACGCCATCGACCGCGACATCGCCAAGACGTACGGGATCAGGCGCTACGGCTTCCACGGCACATCGCACGCCTACGTGTCGCGCGAGGCGGCGCGGCTGATCGGCCGGCCAGTCGAAGACAGCCGCGTGATCGTGCTGCACCTGGGCAACGGCGCGTCGGCCGCGGCCGTACGCAATGGTCGGTCGGTGGAGACCTCGATGGGACTCACACCGCTCGAAGGTCTCGTCATGGGCACGCGCACCGGCGACATCGATGCGGGCGTCGTGTTTCACCTCTGTCGCGAGGCGGGCATGTCGGTTAACGAGCTGGACGACCTGTTCAACCGCAAGAGCGGGATGCTGGGTCTTGCCGGTGCCAATGACATGCGTGAAGTCCACCGGCTGGCGGACGCCGGCGACGATGAGGCGGCGCTCGCGCTCGAGGTCTACTGCCACCGGCTGCGCAAGTATGTCGGCGCGTATTTCGCGGTGCTGGGCGGTGTCGACGCGGTTGCGTTCACTGCGGGCGTGGGTGAGAACGACGCGCGCGTACGGGCCGCCGCGCTCGCCGGTCTGGATGGGCTCGGCATCTCCGTCGACTCGGCGCGCAACGAGGCCCCCTCGGCGGACGCGCGCGTGATCTCCCCCGACGGCGCCCCGGTGGCTGTGCTGGTCATACCCACCAACGAGGAGCTCGAGATCGCCCGCCAGGCGCTTGCGGTTACACAACGTCCGAGCAACGGGGCCACATAGAGCGCGCATCCTCGGACGGAAAGAAAATCGCGCGCTGGGCAAAGCGCGCTGAGGTACGGTCGCGGCCGTGGGGCATCCGCCGGAAGGTTTCGAGTACGTCGTCACGAGTGGCGGCGACGTCCGAATCACCCACCACGGCCGCGTCGCCACGACTCTGCGGGGCTTGCGGGCGGTGCAGTTCCTCGACGAGGTCGAGGCAGGCGACCCGCAGGAGGTCATGGCTCGCGTCACGGGCAACTACAAGCGCGGCAACGAACGCACCGCGAAACAGCACCCGCGCAACCAGCGCCAACGCCGCTAGCGGGTATTCGGCCTCCCCCACAGCAGGGTTCCCCCACACCAGGCCGCCCGCATCGGCTGGCCGAGCCCAACGCAGGCAATCCCGGCCTCCCGAAACCCTTGACCGGGACAAGAGCGGAACTCTAAGGTTCCTTTCGGGAAAGATTCTTTCCCTTTCCATCGTGACCTTAGGAGTGACGATGCGTCGACGGTTCTCCATGCGCGTTGCTGGACTGGCTACAGCTCTTGCCCTGACCGTCGCCGGCATTCCGGCTGTGGCCACGGCCTCAAATGACAGCGCTCTCGGCCATGAGCACGGGTCACACAAGAAAGAGCTGCTCAACGTGGGTTACTTCACCCAATGGGGCATTTACGGCCGCAACTTCCAGGTCAAGGACCTGGACACCAGCGGGGCTGCCGACAAGCTGACGCACATCAACTACGCCTTCGGCAACGTCAGCGCGGCTGGAAAGTGCTTCATCGACAACATCCCCGGCGAAGGCGATGCGTGGGCCGACTACCAGCGGCCGGTCCCGGCTGAGCAGAGCGTTGACGGTGTCGCCGACGCGTGGGGCGAGCCACTCAACGGCAACTTCGGCCAGCTCCTCAAGCTGAAGGCGAAGCACCCCGACCTCAAGGTCAACATCTCCCTCGGTGGCTGGTCGTGGTCGACGTACTTCTCCGACGCAGCACTGACCCCAGAGTCGCGCCGAGCGTTCGTCGAATCCTGCATCGATCTCTACATCAAGGGCAACCTCGTCAACCTCGACGGCGGCAGTGGCGGCCCGGGCTCCGGTGCGGGTGTGTTCGACGGCATCGACCTCGACTGGGAGTGGCCCAGCTCGCCGGGCGACGTTGGCAACGTCGTCCGCCCCGAGGACCGTGAGAACTTCACGGCGCTGGTCAAAGAGTTCCGCAAGCAGCTCGATGCGCTTGGTCGCACGACACACAAGCACTACGAGCTGACGGCGTTCCTTCCGGCGAACCCCGCTTTCATGGACGCCGGCTACGAGGCCAAGAAGGTGTTCAGATACCTCGACTTCGCCACGGTGCAGGGCTATGACTTCCACGGCACCTGGGAGACGGTGACCAATCACCAGTCGGCATTGTTCGAGCCCGAAGGCGCGCCAATCACGCCTGACTTCAGCGGCGACCGCGCCGTTCAGGAGTGGCTGGACCGCGGTGCACCCCGGAAGAAGGTCGTGCTGGGCGTCCCGTTCTATGGTCAAGGCTGGACCGGCGTTACCGGTGGCGGCGATGGACTGTTCCAGCCGGCGACCGGCCCCGCCCCCGCCACGTTTGGGCCAGGCATCGAGGACTGGGAGGCCCTGCGCACGCTGCTCGACCAGGGCTACACGCTCTACCGGGACACCGACTCGGGGCACGCCTGGCTGTTCAACGGCACGACGTTCTGGACCTATGACGATCCTGACGTTCTTGCTCAGAAGACGGCCTACATCCACGAGGAGCGGTTGGCCGGCGCGATGTCCTGGTCCCTCGACGGTGACGACGGGAATGCCACGTTGACCAAGGCACTCTGGGCCGGACTGCAGGACGACGACCGGCACCATCGACGCTGACTCACGCCGGTGTTCGGTAGCGTTCCCACGGGAACGCTACCGACGTCGGCGAGAGGCTAGGCGATGACCGAGGGAAACAACCTGCAAGAAGTGCGATCCGGATATGCGCCGGTCAACGGTCTCAACATGTACTACGAGATTCACGGCGAAGGACAGCCACTCGTGCTGCTCCACGGCGCCTTCTCGGCTATCGGCACCTCCTTTGGAAAGCTGCTGCCCGGTCTCGCCCAGACGCGGCAGGTCATCGGCCTCGAGATGCAGGCCCACGGGCACACCGCAGACATCGATCGTCCCCTGTCGCTGGAACAGATGGCCGACGACACGGTTGCGGCTCTCGAGCACCTGGGCATCGAGAAGGCGGACCTCTTCGGCTACAGCTCGGGTGCAGCGGTCGCCCTGCACGTTGTCACCCGACACCCCGATGCCGTGCGCAAGCTCGTCCTCGCGTCGGTGAGCTACACGCTGGACGGCGTCCACCCCGGACTCATGGACGGCTTGGGCGAGATGAAGCCCGAGATGATGCACGGCTCGCCGTGGCACGAGGAATACATGCGCATCGCCCCGCGACCGGAGGACTTTCCGGTCCTCTTCGAGAAGAAGACCCAAATGGACCGCGGGATCAAGGACTTGCCCGCAGAGGCAATCAGCTCGATCAAGGCGCCGACACTGCTCATCATCGGAGACTCCGACCTCATCCGCCCCGAGCACGCAGTCGAGATGTTCCGGCTGCTCGGCGGAGGCGTCTTCGGGGACACTCCGGCCGGCCTGCCCGCGTCGCAGCTGGCTGTCCTGCCCGGTACTTCGCACGTGACGGTAGTGGATCGCGACGACCTGCTTCTCGCCATCATCCCGGCCTTTCTCGACGCCCCGATGCCCGCCGACGCAGTGAGCTAAACCCGCGGCGATGCCAGTGGCAGAGTTGTGCCGTGGTGAGACCGTCGATCTACGAGTTCGCGGGTGGTGAGCAGGCCTTCTTGGCACTCGCGACGGCACACCATCAGCGTTGCCTGCAGGACCCCGTACTCAACCATCCCTTCTCCCATCCGGGCCATCCGCGGCATGTGCAGAGACTCGCGAGCTATTGGGCAGAGGTGTTCGGGGGGCCGCCCGTCTACTCGGAGACAGCCGGCGGTCAGTCAGCCATGCTCGGCATCCATGCTGGGCAGGGCGCGGAGCAGGACCTCGGGCAACGCTTTGTCGCATGCTTTGTGCAGGCCGTCGGCGATGCGGGCCTGCCCGAGGACGCGGAGTTCCGGGCAGTGCTGCGGTCGTACATGGAATGGGCCGTGGAGCAGGTGCTCGCCGTGTCCCCGCCCGGTTCACAGGTTCCTGCCGACCTGCCGGTCCCCCGTTGGTCATGGGACGGGCGAGAAACTTGACGCCACTCCGATGAATCGTGCCGTGCCGCTGTCTCTTACCTAGGAAAGACACCCACAGGATTGGCGGTCACCCGATGCGCACGCTCATCGTCTGCAACATCATCTCCCTCGACGGCTACTACGCAGGCCCGGGAAATGACGTCTATGCCATGCCGTTCGACGAGGGCTTCTCCGACTACAACGCGGAGCGGCTGCGAGCGGCAGACACCGTGCTGGCCGGCCGCACGACGTACGAAGGGTTCAGGAGCTATTGGCCCCCGATCGCCAACGACCCGACCCAGCCGCCGGTCGAGCGGGAGATCTCCCGCCTTATCAACGCGGCCGACAAAGTGGTCGTATCGGACACTCTCACGGCAGACCAGACAGATCCTTGGCCAGACACCCGCATCCTCCGCCGCGCTGAGGCGCACGAGCAGATCGCCGAGCTCAAGCGCGGACCGGGCCGCGAAATCCTGGTCTTCGGCAGCCACGTGCTGTGGAACGACCTGCTGGCCGACGGCCTGGTCGACGAGCTACACCTGTTCATCGGGGCCGGGGTCCTCGCCGCCGGTACACCCGCGTTCGAACGCCGGCCGCCAGTCTCACTGCGTCTCGTCGAGACCCGTACGTGGGACGGGTCCAGCCTGCTGCTCGCCCGCTACGCCGTCACACCGGCAGCGGCAGAGACACGGGAGGTGTCACGCGAGTCGGCCGCGCTCTAGTCTGCAAGGGACAGACTGCTCGCCCACATCACAAGGAGCGCCAGGTGGCCTCTCGTCTCAACCCCTACATCAGCTTTGGCGGCAACGCTCGCGAAGCCATGGAGTTCTACAAGAACGTCCTCGGGGGTGACCTGCGGCTGAACACGTTCGGCGACTTCGGCGGGGCGGACCCAGCGGAGGCCGACAAGATCATGCACGGCCAGCTCGAGACCGGCAGTGGTTTCACGCTCATGGGCGCCGACACCCCACCGGGGACGGAGCACAAGCCAGGGAACAACTTCGCGGTGAGCCTTAGCGGCGATGATGGCGACGAGCTGCGCGGCTACTGGGACAAGCTGGCCGCCGGTGGCACCGTTACCGTCCCCCTCGAGAAGCAGACGTGGGGCGACGAGTTCGGCATGTGCATCGACAAGTTCGGCGTCGCGTGGATGGTCAACATCGGTCAGCCGCAGGCCTGATCACGCGGACGGATACTTGCCGCCCACCGGGCGTGCTTCGATCTGCTCTGGCATCCCCTCCAACATGGTCATGGCCTGGTTGATGAATGGCCGCATCTCTGGTCGCTGCAGCGCCTCGTCGTGCGGCTCCTTGCTCGTCCACAGGTCGCTCACCCAGATCGCGTTAGGGTCGTCTACCGACTCGCTGACGAGATACAGGAGGCAGGCGGGGTTGTCATCGAACAGCTGGCCTGACTCAAGGAGGATCTCCACCACGCGATCTCGCTGACCCGGCTTGGCGGTGAGCTTGTTGATGAGTGCGTACGTCACCTTCGTCAGGCTAGTCGTCGGTGCCAGCCTGACTTCGCAGGCGCAACTAGGCTGAACGCAGTACGAGTCCAAGGGAGCACCCCATCGTGCAGATCGGCATCGGCCTCCCCAGCACCACACTCGACGTCTCCGGGCGGCTCCTGATCGACTGGGCCAAACGCGCCGAAGAGCTCGGCTTTTCCTCCCTGGCCACCATCGACCGGATCGCCTACCCGAGTTATGACTCGCTCACAGCGCTGACGGCCGCGGCAGCCGTGACGGAGCGGATAGGCATCCTCACCAACCTGCTCCTGGAGCCGGCCTACAACCCCGTGTTGTTGGCAAAGGCCACAGCCAGCCTCGATCAGGTCTCCGCCGGTCGGCTCACACTCGGCCTCGGGGTTGGCAGCCGCCCCGACGACTATCAGCTCACCGGCCGCTCCTTCACTGATCGTGGGCAGGGGTTCGATTCCGATCTGGAGCTGCTGCACCGGGTCTGGGCGGGCGAGCCTGTTGACGGCAGCCCGTTCCCGGTCGCCCCACGATCCAGCTCCGGGCGCATACCGCTGCTCATCGGCGGCCAGCCGCAGCTAGCTGCTCCGCGAGCAGCCAAGTGGGGCGGCGGCTACACCATCGGAGGCGCTCCGCCGGAGATGGCCGCCGGCGCGATCCAGGCATTCAAGGCCGCCTGGCAGCAGGCCGGTGGAACCGGGACACCCCGCATCGTCGTGCTGTCGTACTTCTCGCTCGGAGAGCAGCACACTGACGAGTCGCTGCACAACTTGCGCAGCTACTACGGATTTCTCGGGGACTGGGCCGAGGCCGTCGCGACCGGCGCACCACGCACTCCTCAGGCGGTACGCGACCGGGTCGAGGCGTTCGCAGCAGCCGGGGTTGACGAGCTCATCTTCGACCCCACCGTGGCCGACCTCGATCAGGTGAGCCTGCTCGCTGAGGCGATCGGCTAGAACCCACGCAGCGCTCGACCGTCAGACGGGTTGTCCGAGCCCTGGCACGACCTCCGCGGAGGGCCAGCCCGCAAGCACGCTGCCCGGTATCGCAAGCTTCGAGCGACGTACGCCGCTGCCAACAATCGCGTACGGCAGTTCCGCGACGGCGGCATCGACAAGTATCGGCCAGGCGCTCGGCAAACCCAACGGCGTGATCCCGCCGTACTCCATGCCCGACGTCGCCACTGCTTCATCCATCGACAGGAACGAGGCCTTCCGCACATCGAGGCGCCGCCGCACGACGCCATTGACATCGGCGCGTGAGGTTGCCAGCACCATGCACGCGGCCACCCGAGTGTCGCCGCCACGCCGGCCCGCGATGACCACACAGTTCGCGGACACCTCCAACGGCACGTCGTACGCGTCGCAGAACTTCGTTGTGTCCGCGAGCTCGGGGTCAATCTCTGCGACAAGCACAGACTCCGATGGCCGGGCCTCCAGCGCGCGTATCACCGGTTCGGCGAGCAGCTCAGGACGTGTCAGCGCGGGGACGAGCTCGAGGGTGCCGATTGCGGGAGGAGTCACGCTCCCCGACTCTAAAGGGCACGCTCTGCTGCTGCGCGCGGGCGCTCATCGCCGGAGGCCACCTGGCGCACCCGCCGGACGGCCTCCGCAACCCCGCGATCCCACGGCGGCCCGTGCCCGGGCAGCACCCACGTGGCTTGTACGGTCTCGAGCTTGGCGAGCGACGCGAGCGCGACCTCCGGCTCGAGCGTGAACGGAGCCGGACGCGGTCCTTCTTCACCGGTCAGCACGTTGCGGGTCGTGATGGCGTCGCCGACAAACAGTGCATCAACCGCTGGGACGTGTACGGCCACCGAACCAGGCGTGTGCCCGGGAATGTGAATGATCCGCGGCGAGCCCGGCAGGTCCAACGTGGCTCCGTCCGTGAACGTCACGACTTCCTTTACCCATGGGGTGCGCAACGCGCCGTGCCGCGCGCCGTACCAGAGGAACTTCGTGAGGGCGCCCAGCTTCATGGGACCCCAGCCGGAGTTGGGCTTCTTGACTTCTCCGCGAGCGCGGACGGCGTCGAGCTCATGCACGTACACGGGGACGCCGTTCTGCTCTCGGAGACGCTCCGCAAAACCGACGTGGTCAGAGTCGCCATGCGTCAAGACGATGCCTCGTACGTCGGCAAGGGAGCGCCCCATGGTCGAGAGCTCCGCCTCGAGCTCCCCGTAGAGACCCGGCATGCCGGCGTCGACGATCGTGACCCCCGCGGGATCCTCGACAAGGTAGCTGTTGACGATATCCGAGCCGATGCGGTGCAGACCGGGAGCGAGCCTCATGACGGCCTCCTCGAAAGGAGGCTATCGGGGGTACGTCGTGGTAGCGACTCTTTCCTCGCCAGAGCCCAGCCGTCGCGAAGCAGCAATCACACCAAGGACAATCGACGCCTGGCCCGCCGTGTAGGTGGCCATGACGACGGCGCCGTCTGCGGGAATCGTGAGCCGATCGGACAACGAGGTGGCGGCCAACACGCTGTCCGAGATGACGAACAGTCCGGCACCCAACGCCGTCCACCGGTGCACTCCCAGCGCCAGTGCGGCCATGGTGCAGAGCACCGCCCCGTAGACCGCCACCGGCACGAGTAAGCCGCCAAGGTCGGACGCGAGAACGCCGAGCAGCAACAGCCACCAACCGACGTACGGGATTGCCGCTGCGGGCGTACGACGAATGGGGTTGCGGCCGAATGTCGTGACGAAGCCGAGGCTGTAGCAGACCTGGGCAGCAAGGAACCCGACCAGTCCGACCATGAACCAGCCGTCCCCATGCGGCATGAGCGCCAGATCCCCGAGCCACGCAAACCCGATCCCCGCCGCGGTGAACCGGAGCAGCCGAGTGTGCAGTGCTGCGGACGGGAGCAGGAGCGCGAGCAGCAACGGCATGAGCAACGGCTTGGTGGCTGTGGTCAATGCGCTTGCGTCGAGGAGCTGCCCGGTGACGTTCGCCGCGGCGGCGACAACGTACGCGATGAGAAGGCGCTGAGCGGAGATCACGACACGTCCAATGCGGCGGCGGGCGCATACCGTGAGGACGAGTCGTCGTTCTGCCAGCCAGGGCGACGAGGTTGACCGACTGGCAGAACGCGAGCACTCCCGGGTGCACGCCAGCGATGATCATGGGCAGGTAGAACACCCAGGAGGTGGCGCCGGTCCAGGTTTGCCGCAGCGCCGTGGAGAGGTTGAACCGCTGGCTCGAGTGGTGCACCACGTGTGATGCCCAGAGGACCCGGACGACGTGATGGCTGCGGTGCGACCAGTAGTAGAAGAAGTCCTGTGCCAGCAGGAGCAGCGGATCGACCACATGACCACGTCAGGCAGGTGCGGCACTGCGGGCTCCTTGATGGGCGGACGGGGTGAGCTGCGCGATCCTCGCAATTCACCCCATCACGTCGCCACTCCTGCCTTTCGAACGCGACCCAGATCACGTCCTCAAGCGGTCGGGCGACGTGCCTATGACGATCGTGGCAGCCAGTTCGTCAGAGGAGGCGATCTGTGACCTGAGCCCGTTGCCAGCAACCGCTGCCGCAATGGTCGGTGCCTGTTCGTCGCTCGTCTCCAACAGCAGATGGCCGCCCGGAGCCAGCCAGGCGTGGGCCTGGGCGGCGACACTGTGCAGGATGTCGAGGCCATCAGCGCCGCCGTCGAGTGCTACCCGCGGTTCGTGCAGCCTGGCCTCGGGCGGCAGCTGCCAGACGTCTTCGGTGGGTACGTACGGCGCGTTGGCGACGAGGACGTCGACGCGGCCTCGCAGGCGCTCCGGCAGTGGCTGGAAAAGGTCGCCCTTGTACACCTGACCGCGGGTGCCGATGTTGCGCCGCGCGCAGCGCACCGCGACGGGGTCTATGTCGACGGCGTGCAGTTCGACGTGGTCAAGGGTGGCGGCCAACGCCACACCAACCGCGCCCGTGCCACAGCAGACGTCGACTACGACTGTTGTTGCGAAGGTGTGGCCCCCGGACGAGCGCGCCATCTCGGCGGCCGCGTGGACCAGGAACTCGGTGCGTTTGCGCGGGACGAACACCCCCGGTTCCACAGCGATGCGCAGCCCGCAGAACTCGGCCCAGCCGAGCACTTGCTCCAAGGGCACACCGGACGATCGTCGAGCGACCATCGCCGCCAGGTCGGCCGGCGTACGCGCCGCATCGATCAGCAGCAGCGCCTCGTCCTCGGCGAAGACACACCCGGCGGCCCGAAGCGTGATGACGACCTCGTCGTGAGTGGTGGGCAATATGGACACAGAACCTCTCCCGCGTTTTCGGGATGCTCTGTCGTCACCTATGCACGGCATTGAGGTGAGAGCACCCAGCCTGTTGTGGCGTTGATGGGTCTCACCTCCTTGGCCTGTCGTTGTCAAACTACGACAACGCTACCGGTGATGGGCCGTCATGGTCGGACGCGGCGTCGCCATGAGGGCTCCGCAGACAACATCCCGTCGCCGACGGGAGGACATGACTCGCAACCTCCGGAGTGGCTAGCCGGTGTCGTCGTAGTTGAGGTGTAGTTGTTGGGCGAGTCGGTGGGCGTGGTTGATGGTGTCGGGTAGCTGGTTGCGTTGGGGTCGTTGTTGGGGGTCGAGCCAGATGGGTGGGATGACCCAGGGCAGCCCGCCGCGCTGGGTGATGAGCCACAGGCCGGCGTGGACTTCGCTGTGGTGCCTGGGACACAACAGCAGCAGGTTCGACAGGTCGGTCGGACCGCCTGCCTGCCACGGGATGCGGTGGTGCGCGTCGCACCAGGCCGGGAGGGCGGCGCAGCCGGGGATGAGGCAGCCGCCGTCGCGGGCGGCCAGGGCGCGGCGTTGCGCCGGGGTGGCGAGGCGGCGGCCGCGGCCGTAGTCGAGGATCTGCCCGAACGGGCCGATCGTTGCCCGTTCGAGGATCGCGTCGCAGGACAGCACCCCGAGGGTGAACGGGGACAGCGGGCCGGTCTGCTCGCAGCGGGCCAACCCGGCCGCGCCGCTGGGCCGCCGCCACGACGAGCCGGCACCGGCCGTCTCGTCGGCCGGCGTGTCGCCCGGCTCGGACGTGGTGTCCCGCTCACGGGACGGCTGGTCGCTGCCGGCTTCGGAGGGCGAGTCGGTGTCGCCGGTATCGCTCGGCCCGCGCGGTCTCCGCCGGTCCGCGCTGCTCGGCTTCGGTGGCCGCGTCGTCGGCTGCGGTCGCGTCCTCGGCGTTGTCGGCGCTGCTGGTGGTGTGGGCGAGTTGGTGGGGGTTGGTGTGGATGACGATGCGTGGTGGTTCGCCGCCGCGTTCGCCGGTGTTGGCGAGGGCGGCCTTGGCCATCAGCACCAGCGCGTCGGCCATCCGCTGGCCCGCACTGCGCGGATCCTTGACCGGCAGCGTCTGTTGGCCGTGCTCGTCGACGCCGCAGCCGGCCGGGTCCGGCTGCGCGTAGTGCTGCAGCGCGGTGGTGAACCAGGCGGAGCCGAGCTGGTCGAGCAGGAACCGCCCGGCGGTCATCCCGGTCGCGTCGGTGCGCCATCGACAGTGACCGGCGCTGGTGCGCGTCGGGGTCGAACGAGTGGGCGCCGTCGGGGTCGAGGACGGCGAGCAGGGCGTGGGCGACGTCCTCGAAGTCGCGGGGGGTGAACTGGGTGGACTGCTCGGTGAGGAACGCGGCGACCTTGCCGCGCTGCTTGTCCTTCAGGTGCGCCGGGATGCGGCCCAGGGCGCGCACCGCCACGTCGAGGTGTTCGCGGGAGACCCGCCCTGCGGCGAGCGCCTGCCCCAGCTCACGCAGCTCCCCGCCGGGTGCGATGGCGCGGGCGGCCGCCACGTCGCGGCCCGACCCGGCCTGCCGGTGCCGCAGCCGCAGCCACTGCGCGGTCGACTTCGCCCCCACATCGGTGGCCACCTTGCGCTCGTCGACCGCGGCCAGCAGCCGCAGGTAGGCCGCCTCCGCGGCGCGGCGCACCCGGACCATCTCGTCGAACGAGTCGACCAACGCCGCGCCGCCCAACACCGACGAGTCGGCGTCGATCACCTCGGCCGACGGCGGCCCAGGCGGCAGCCAGCGCGGACTCCACCGCAGTGACCGGCAGCGGAGTCGACTGCGCTTGCATGACTGAACACTAGACGGCGAGTCCGGACAGAACTCGCAGACCGCCAGTGCCCCGATTCCCTTACCCCACAAGGCTTCCCAGCCACCCCGTTGTCCACAACCGACCTCAGCAGCGCCCGCTGTCCACAGATCCGCTCGACCCCCTTGACAGCTGTATCAACTCCCCAAACGCGCGGCGCGATCGGCTTGGTCAAGAGAAGTGAAGTAGGGCACTACTGCTTTGATGTTGACATGGGAAGTGCCGTTGGGATCATCGCGTGCGACTCGTTCTCGGCTGAGGCGCGAGCGTTGAGCGACGCGCTGTGGGAGGAGATCCAGCGACGATACGGATTCACGGCTGCGAACCCCTACGATCCGGCGAACTTCACGGGGCCAGTAGGCGGGTTCTGGGTGGCTGTCGGGAGTAACAGGAAGCCGATCGGAAGTATCGCCCTCGCGCCGCTCGATCCGCCTGCGGCCGAGCTTGATGTGATGTACGTGGCTCTCGAACATAGGCGGGAAGGCGTGGCGAGGTTGCTCCTCGCGACCCTCGAGTCGCACTGTCGCAGTGCAGGAGTTGGCGTGCTGCGCCTTCGCGCCGGCGATCCGCAGCCTGAGGCTCTTCGCTTCTACCGAGCGGCCGGGTTCGTTCCCATCCCACCCTTCGGCAAATGGATCGGCGACGACACGGCGCGTTGCTTCGAAAAGCTGCTCACGTAGCGGCGCCCGGGATGGATCATGCGACAGTGCGACATCCGTGCCGCTCAGCGCGACTCACATGTCAGACTGTTGCGTGATCGCAACAGCCGTCACAGCCGCTTGCCAAAGCTGCGTACGAGCTCCTCGCCCGCGTAGTGCCCGAAGTCGGCGATCCGCGTGTAGCCCGCCGACTCGTACAACGCGATCGCCTCGGGCTGTCGCAACCCAGTCTCCAGCCACAGGTCCTCGTATCCATTTCGCCGGGCGGTGTCCTCGATCGCTGTCAAGAGAGACCGAGCGACTCCCCGGCCACGCGCGTCCGGAACCACGTACATGCGTTTGAGCTCACCCACCGAGGACTGCACAGGGACGAGCGCGGCGCAGCCCACCGGCACGCCGTCGAGCCTGGCGACCAGGAAGGCGCGACCAGGCCCGGACTGCGCCGCCGGGTCAAAGCCGGCGCGCTCCGGGCCATCACTGTCGTATCGCTTCGACAGGTCCCACGACAGCGCCTCGATCAGCGCCGCCGCCGCCTCCGACGTCGGGTCTTCGTCGGAGATCTCAACGTCGACCAGCACTACGCCGAAGCCTTGCTCAACAGTTTGGCCAACGCTTCGACGGTTGCCAGGTTGCGAGCCGTGCCCTGCACGCCAAGGGTGCGCTCCACACGCGCCACGGACAGCTTGCTGTTCCGAATACCGTCGTCGTAACGAATGTGCAGGTCAGGTCCGACCACAGCACACTGGTCCGGCGAGACATCGAGCGCGGACAAGCCGGCCGCAGCCGCTGGCGTCGGCTGCCGCTCCAGAAACCAGATCGCGCACAGCTTCGGTGCGTGTACGTCGAACGGAAAGGCCGCTCGTGCCTTCAGGAGCTGAGCACCGGTCCGAGCAATAGCGCGGGTGGACACGTCGAACTCCCGCTTGATGGCGTCCTCGACCTCGAGCACGAACTCTTGTGCCTTGCCTGGAGGGCGGCAGAAGAGGTTGCCGCTGGCGATGTAGGTGGAGACGTCCGTTGCACCGAGTTCGGTCGCAACCTCGCGGAGCCGAGCCATCGGCACCTTGTTGGTGGCCCCCAGGTTGACCGCCCGCAGCAGAACGACGATGCGCTCTCGCTCAGCCATTACCAATCACTCCACGACGACACGGTCGAGCACGATATCGGGGACAGCAGCCCGCGAGCCTGGCGGGGCGATGTCGTAGGAGCCTTCGAGCGCAGCCATCGCGCGCTCGAACCGCTCGGGCTCGTCGGTGTGCAGCGTCATCAGTGGTTCGCCACCGCGGACAGCCGCGCCAGGCTTCGCGTGCAGCTCGATGCCTGCGCCAGCCTGTACGGCGTCCTCCTTGCGGGCGCGACCCGCACCAAGTCGCCACGCCGCAACGCCCACTGCGTACGCGTCCAGCCGGGTCAGCACACCGGAGGCGGGGGCCAGCAGCGTGTGCGACTCGGTGGACACCGGCAGCTGTGCGTCAGGGTCGCCGCCCTGTGCCCTGATCATGCGCCGCCAGACATCCATCGCTGTGCCGTTGGCGAGCGCATCGGCGGGGTCCTTACCGGTGAGCCCTGCGGCGGCGAGCATCTCCCGGGCCAACGTCACCGTGAGCTCGACGACATCCGGCGGACCGCCTCCTCCCAGAACCTCCACTGACTCCCGCACCTCGAGAGCGTTGCCCACCGTGAGCCCGAGCGGCGTCGACATTTCGGTGAGCAGCGCAACCGTCGTGACGCCGGCGTCCGTGCCCAGGTCGACCATGGTCCGGGCAAGCTCGCGCGCCTGGTCGAGGTCCTTCATGAAGGCACCCGTGCCGACCTTGACATCGAGCACCAGAGCACCGGTGCCTTCAGCGATCTTCTTGCTCATGATCGAGCTGGCTATCAGCGGGATCGCCTCGACCGTCGCGGTGACGTCGCGCAGCGCGTACAGCTTCTTGTCCGCCGGCGCGAGATCGTCACCCGCCGCGCACACGACCGCACCCACGTCGCGCAGCTGCATCAGCATCTCCTGCGAAGTGAGCTGCGCGCGCCAGCCCGTGATCGACTCCAGCTTGTCGAGGGTGCCGCCGGTGTGCCCCAGCCCACGGCCGGACAACTGGGGCACGGCGGCACCGCACGCGGCTACGAGTGGCGCCAGCGGCAGCGTGATCTTGTCGCCGACACCGCCGGTCGAGTGCTTGTCAGTGGTAGGCCGGTCGAGTGCCGACCAGTCCATGCGAGTGCCCGTACGAATCATCGCGTCGGTCCAGCGAGCGATCTCAGTGCGGGACATGCCGTTGAGCAGGATCGCCATGGCGAGGGCCGACATCTGCTCATCGGCCACCACTCCGCGCGTGTAGGCGTCGACAACCCAGTCGATCTGGCCGTCCGTCAGGGCCCCCCGATCACGCTTGGTCCGGATCACCTCGACCGCGTCGTACGCCTCTGTCATGCCGCCGCCTCTCGTCCCGCCCGCACCGGATCGCGCGGATTTCGTACGTTCTCGTCCGTCTCTCGATCCTTTCGCCTCGCATGGTCGTAGTACCACGGTGTACGCACCGGGCGAACGGGGCATGCTCACCGCGGTCGCGCCCAGTCGCGACTGGTGTCCGGGAGTTCTTACCGCGATTCGGGAGCCAACGTACGAAAGGAACTCGTGCCATGAGCCGTACGCCTCGCATCCGCACGATCGTCCTCACCGCCGCCACCGCGATCGCGGTCATCGCACCGGTGGCCCCCGCGGCGGCCCACGATGACCGTGGCGGCCGCTTCCCCGGGACCGTGGCGCTGCCGCCGGGGTCGCTCCCGGAGGGCATCACCAGCCACGGCACCACGTTCTATGCCGGGTCTCGGCTAGACGGCAGCATCGTGCGCGGCGACTTGCGTACGGGCGAGAGCGAGCCCTTCGTCGCGGGCATCGCCGGGCGGGTTGCCGTGGGGATGCTCTACGAGCCGTTCCGGAATCGACTCTGGGTCGCAGGCGGGCCGGGGCCGGACGGTGCGGTTACCGTCTACGACGCGCGGAGCGGCGCCGAGCTGGGCCGCTGGGTGACACCAGGCTCGGTGTTCCTCAACGATGTCGCCATCACGCGAGACGCGGTGTATGTCACCGACTCGGGGGTGCAGCGACTCGTGGTCATCCCACTTGGACGGCACGGAGAACTACCCCCGGCGAACGGCGCCACGACGTTGGACCTGACCGGCGAGATCTCCTTCGTCGCCGGGGAGTTCAACGCCAACGGAATCCGTGCGCTGAGCAACCGGTCGCTGATTCTCGTGCAGGGCAACCTCGGCAAGCTGTTCCGCGTCGACGCGCGCACCGGGGTGGCCGACGAGATCAGCGTGAGCGGTGGCACCCTCACTGGCGGTGACGGGCTCGTGTTACAGGGTCGGACGCTGTACGTCGTACGCGGGTTCAACAACAACGAGGTCGTCAAGCTGCGCCTGGGCTTCTTCGGCAACAGCGCGCGCATCGTCGACACCATCACCGACAAGGACCTCGACGTTCCCACCACCGGCACGATCGCCGCCGGCAAGCTCTGGGTGGTCAACGCAAGGTTCACAACTCCACCGACTCCGACGACGGAGTACTGGATCGCCCGGCTCCCCCTGTCGAGCTGACGCGATCATTCGCCCCGGCGGTCGAGGTCCTCCGGGCCGAACGCGTCAGGCAGCACCTCGGTCATCGGGCGGACGCCTGATGGCGTGTCGACGAGAAGCGCCGCGCCGCCGTTCTCCCAGAGCAGCTGGCGGCAGCGGCCGCACGGCATGATCTGCTCGCCGCGGGCATTGCAGCAGGTGAACGCGACCAGGCGTCCACCGCCTGTGGCATGCAACGAGGAGACCACGCCGCACTCGGCGCAGAGCACGACGCCGTAGGCGGCGTTCTCCACGTTGCAGCCGACGACGACACGACCGTCGTCGACGAGAGCTGCCGCGCCGACCTTGAACTTCGAGTAGGGGGCGTAGGCGCGTTCCATCACCTCGAGGGCTGCGGCGCGCAGCGCCTCCCAGTCGATTGTCTGCATGCTCAGCCCTTGATGTACGGCTGGCCGTCGGCCGCCGGGGCGCGCACGCGGCCGACCAGACCAGCGACCGCAAGGATCGTCACGATGTACGGCGCCATGAGCAGGAACTCGTCGGGCAACGGCGCACCTCCGGTGACGCCTCGCAGCGCGATGCGAAGGTTGCTGACGAAGCCGAATAGCAGGGCCGCACCCAGGGCACCGAACGGAGTCCACCTACCGAAGATCATGGCGGCGAGTGCGATGAATCCCTGCCCGGCCGAGATCTCGCGGCTGAAGACGCCCGCGTTGCCGATGGTGAGGAATGCGCCGCCCAACCCGGCGACGACCCCACCCAGCAGCACGTTGCGGAACCGTACGGAGTTGACCGCAATGCCCATGGTGTCGGCTGCCTGCGGGTGCTCGCCGACCGAGCGCACCCGTAGGCCCCATCGGGTATGAAACAGCCCGATGTGCAGCACGATCACGGTGACGTACATGAGGTAGACGATGACCGTGTGGTTGAACAGCATCGGCCCGATGATGGGGATGTCTCCCAGCAGCGGGATCTTGATCCGGGAGAACGTGCCCGGGCTGTTCCAGGTGTCACCCTCGGGCGCGAGCAGCTGGCTGTAGAAGAAGTTGGTCAGCCCCAGCACGAGCACGTTGAGCACGACGCCGACGATGATCTGGTTGACGACGTACTTGATGGCGAACACCGCGAGCACCCACGCCACGAGCACACCCGCGACGATGGACGCGAACAGCCCGGCATACAGACTCCCGGTCACCGATGCCACCGCTGCGGCGAGGAAAGCTCCGAAGAGCAGCTGGCCTTCGATGGCGATGTTGATCACACCGGCCCGCTCGCACAGCACGCCCGACATGGCACCGTAGGCCAGCGGCACCGACAGCAGCACCGCCCCGGCCATCAGTCCTGTCAGGTGGATCTGTCCACCGGCGACCGACCAGACCAGGAACGCCAGAACGAACGCGACGATGAACGTCAGGATCGCCCACAAGGGCACTTTCTGGTAGGCGCGGACACGGATGAACGCGTATGCGGCAAGAGCAATGCACACCAGGCCGAGCACGATGCCGGCCGCACGCGACGGCACGGAGACCGGATCGATCTGGAAGAAGTCCGACGAGAACGAGATCGCGAACGTGCTCTCGTCGCCCGACTCGCTGCCAAACCCGAACACGCCGAGGGCAAGCACCCCGAGGAGACCCAGGACGATCGGCGCGGCCCAGCTGCGGGTGCGAACGACAGTCTCGTCGGCGACCGCGGGGGTGGGCGCCGTCATTGTGGTCACGCGCCCCACCCCTTCGCCTCGGCCGCGGCAACAGGTTCGCGTCCCGTGACCTTGATGCGGAAGATCGCCCGCACCAGCGGTGGTGCAGCGATGAACAGAACGATGAGCGACTGCACGACAAGCACGATGTCGACCGGGGTGCCGGTGTCGGCCTGCATCTTCACACCACCCGCGCGCAGCGCACCGAACAACAGACCGGCTGCCACGGTCCCCCAGGGTGTAGCGCGGCCCAGCAGAGCGACAGTGATGGCCTCGAACCCGAAGCCGGCCGAAATGCCCGGCGTCAACCTGCGCTCAGTGCCCAACACGAGCGCAACGCCTGCAAGACCCGCAAGAGCACCGGCGATCAGCATCACCGTCGTGTAGGTGCGACCCACGGACATCCCAGCCGTACGTGACGCAGACGGGTTGGCGCCAACCGAGCGGAACTCGAAGCCGTACGTGCTGCGCGACAGGAGCCACCACACGAAGGCCGCCGCGGCAATGGCCAGCACGAAGCCGAGGTGGAGCCGATTTCCACTGCCCGCGATGCGCGGCAGCTCAGCCGACTCGGCGACGAACGGGCTGATCGGGTTGGCAGCGCCAGGCTGCTGGAACGCGGTCGTTGTGAGCAGGTAGAGCAGCAGGAAGCGCGCGATGTAGTTGAGCATGATCGTCACGACGACTTCGTGCGCACCGGTTTTGGCGCGGAGCGCACCCGCAATTCCGCCCCACAGCGCACCACCTATCAACCCGCCGACGATGCCCACCAGCAGGTGAATGCCGACCGGAAGGTCCCAGGCGAAGCCGATGTAGCCAGCGAAGATGGCGCCCAAGATGATCTGACCCTCGGCACCGATGTTGAACAGCCCCGCCTGGAACGCCAATGTGACCGACAGGCCGGCTGCGATGAGAGGCGTTGCGAAAGTGAGCGTCTCGGCCAGCGGCCGCAAGGCGCGGCTCGCAGAATATTCGTTCAGGTTCACGATCGAGCCGTTGAACAGCGCGGCGTAGGCGTCGCTGACCGACGTCCAGGCGGCCTCAAAGGTGTCCTGCGGGCGGGAGAAGAAGTAGGACGCGGCGTCCTGGACCGCAGGGTCAGAGATGGCGATCAGCAGCGCCCCGACAAGGAGCGCAAGCAGGATCGACAGGATGGTTAGGCCGATCGAGCCGGTCCAGATCTCCCGCCAGGCCCGGCCGAACGCAGACTCCTCGCGCGGGGGCTTCTGGTCGTCCGGCGGAGTCGTGCTCTCGGTGCTGGACTCGTCAGGAGGCGTGTCACCCGGCGGCTGCGGATCGGTCACGACGTCGCTCCGTCCTGGGCGTCGCGTGGCGCCGGGGCCGTGTCAAACACCGGATCCGCTCCAGGCGCGGCCACGTCGGCATGCTCGATCTCGGAGGGATGTTCGCGCGCCTGCTGCTCCGCCTCTTCGTGTGGTACCCCGGCCATCATCAAGCCCAGCACGTCACGGTCGGTGTCACCGGGGACGATGCCGACGATGTGGCCGCGGTACATCACGGCGATGCGGTCGGCGAGATCGCTGACCTCGTCGAGCTCAGTGGAGACGATGATCACTGGAGTGCCATTGTCACGCTCGCGGACGATGCGCTTGTGCACGAACTCGATTGAGCCGACATCCAACCCGCGGGTGGGCTGCGACGCGATGAACAGCTTGAGCGGGCGGGACAGTTCCCGAGCCACCACGACCTTTTGCTGGTTGCCGCCGCTCAGGGTGCCTACGGGAGTGTTGACATCAGACGCGCGGATGTCGAACTCGGCCATGCGCTGCTCCGCGTTGGTGCGCATGGCGCCGAGGTCGAGGAACGGCCCACGCGTGAAGGGCTGAGCGTGGTAGAGGTCCAGGACAAGGTTTTCGGTGAGCGAGAAGGGCGCGACAAGGCCGTCCTCCTTGCGGTCCTCGGGCACGAAGCCGACACCCGCATCGAGCACATGTCGGACCGACCTGCCGACGAGTTCCTGGCCGCCAAGCTCGATAGACCCGGCAACAGGTGTGCGCAGTCCCAGGATGGCCTCGACCAGCTCGGTCTGTCCGTTGCCCTGCACACCCGCGATGGCAAGGATCTCGCCCTCCCGCACGTCGAACGTCACGCCATCGACCACGATGTGGCCACGGTCATCGATGACCTTGACGTCCTTGACCTTGAAGGTGGTCGCCTTGGGCTGCGCGGGGGCCTTGTCGACCGTGAGGCTGACGGCGCGACCGACCATCATCGACGCCAGCTGGGCCTCAGTTGCCGTCGGCTCGGCCTCGCCGACGACGCGGCCACGCCGGATGACGGTGATGCGGTCGGCCACAGCGCGGACCTCGCGCAGCTTGTGCGTAATGAAGACGATTGAGGTCCCGTCAGCCTTGAGCTGGCGCATGATCGCGATGAGCTCGTCAGTCTCCCGCGGCGTGAGTACCGCGGTTGGCTCGTCAAGGATGAGGATGTCGGCCTTGCGGACAAGCGCCTTGATGATCTCGACCCGCTGCTGAACGCCTACGGGGAGGTCTTCGACCAGAGCATCGGGGTTGACGTCGAAGCCGTAACGCTCCGACACTTCGCGCACCCGCTGCCGCGCGAGGTCCATGTTCAGAAGGCCGCCGTTGCGGACCGGCTCCCGCCCGAGCATGACGTTCTCGGCGACCGTGAACACGGGCACCAGCATGAAGTGCTGGTGCACCATGCCAATGCCGGCGGCCATGGCGTCGCCCGGGCCGCTGAAGGTCACCTTCTGGCCGTCGACGATGATCTGGCCGTCGTCGGGCTGGAGCAGCCCGTACAAGACGTTCATGAGGGTGCTCTTGCCCGCGCCATTTTCCCCGAGCAGGGAGTGGATCTCGCCGGGCTCTACGACGAGGTCGATGGAGTCGTTTGCGACGAGCGAGCCGAAGCGCTTGGTGATGCCTCGCAGCTCTAGCCTCACGAGACGCTGACCTCCTCGGGCGCAACAGCCGGCTCCCTACGAGGCGTGGGCAGCGCCCCGGGTGGGACAGGTGTTTTCGTACGGTAGCGCGGCCCGGCGCCGGGGAGGCCCGAATGGGGCTCCGCCGGCGCCATGGCCGCCTTCGTCGATCAGAACGCTGCGTCGGACTCGACGGTCAGCGTGCCGTCGATGATGTCCTGCTTGAGCTGGTCGACCTCGTCCTTCAGCTCCTGCGGGACCTTCGAGTCCCAGTCGTGGAACGGCGCGATCCCCACACCGTCGTTCTCGAGCGTGCCGACGAAGGCCTCGTTGGAGAAGTTGCCGTCGGCGGTCTCCCGGATCGCGTCGGTCACCGCGACGTCCATGCCCTTGAGCACACTCGTGACCATCAGCGGACCATAGGCCGGGGCGGACTCGAAACCGTCGGAGTCGACCCAGATGATGTTGACGTTGCCGGCCTCCTGGGCCGCGATCGCCGCCTGCTCGCCGAGCGGACCGGCGACCGGCAGGAGGATGTCGGCGCCCTGCTGGATAAGGGTCTCGCTGATCTGCTTGGCCAGGCCGGTGTTGGAGAAGTCACCGACGAACTGGCCGCTCTGGGCCGCCTTGTCCCATCCGAGCACCTCGACGTTGGTGCCCTTTGCCTCGTTGTAGTGCGCGACTCCGTCGGCGAAGCCGTCCATGAAGATGGTCACCGTCGGGAAGGGCGCGCCACCCCAGGTGCCGACCTTGCCGGTCTGGCTCACGCCCGCGGCGACGTAACCCGCCAGGAACGCCGCCTCTTGGGTGTTGAAGACGAGCGGCTTGATGTTGTCGATCGAGATCGGGCTGCCGGCGTCGTCGGAGTATTGGAAGTCGACGATCGCGAACTTCTCGTCCGGGTTGGCCTCGGCGGCCTCCTGCGTCGCGGACGCGAGCGCAAATCCGACCGTCACGATGATGCCGCAGTCGGCGTCGACCATCGCCTGCACGTTGGGCGCGTAGTCGGCCTCAGAGTTGGACTCGGCGAACCTCGGCTCACCGGTGATGCCTTCGTCCTGCGCATCGGTCAGACCCTTGAAGGAGGTCTCGTTGAACGACTTGTCGTTGACACCGCCCTCGTCGGACACCATGCACGCGGTGAAGTCAGAACCGCCGCTAGCGGTGCTGTCCTCCTCCGGCTCGTCCCCACATGCCGCGGCGAACAGGACAACGGCCGTGGCCGCAGCCACCAGCCGAAGGGTGTGCTTCACGGTGCCTCCAGGCGTACAAGAGATCGATACCCGGCAAAGCGTAGACATTCACCCGGCTCGTCCACGACGCCAGAGGGGCCCTGATACCGAGTCGTGACCTGGGCGTTCGTCACATTTCGGAATTGCCGGGCAATCGCGCCGGATCAGCGGGTGCGGGAGACGATCGCCTGCGACTCGGCAACCGGCACGTTGAACGGCGTCTGCCGAGTCGTGCCCGGTAGCGCCGCACCCACCGTGCCGTCCGAACCCGACCAGGTGGCCGTCCAAGCGGTGGAGGCCTCGACGGGGAAGCCGCTCGCATAGCCGACCGATGCGCGTCGGAAGCCCAGCGAGCATCCGGCCGCTTCCGGGGTCCCCGGCGCCCATGGGGTGGTGGCCCGCTCGCTCGAGCAGGACACGTCACCGGCCGGCGAGCTGATGCGCAGGCCATCGGTCTGCGCGGTCACCTCAGCCCAGACGTTGGTCCCATCGACCTGGGCGCGGATGAACTTGGTGCCGTCGACGCCAAGCGCGCGTTCGGCGTTCTCCACCCAGAACCAGGTCGGCAGCCCGACGAAAGTGCTGGCACCGAGCGCGTCGACCTTGGGGTTGCGATCGACCTGCGGGTCATCGATCACCATCGCGTGCTCGGGCGTCACCCCGTCAGGCGCGACGACCTCCGTCTCGCGACTCGGGTCCCGAGCGGGTGCCGGGCTAGCGGCGCCCGTCGAGGAATCGGACGGCTCTGTCGCCGTTGGCGAGGCCCCGTCGGTCGACAAACCTGTCGGCTCGTCAGCCGGACCGCCGCAGGACGCGAGCAGGATCGCGGAGCCGACGGCCACGGTGGCCACGGCCAGGCGCGAAGTCACGTCGAACCCCCGGGATCGTGATCAGTCAGAAGACGTCCGAGGGAGTGTACGTGCCCCAGGCGGCGCGAAGGGAGTCGCAGACTTCGCCGACCGTGGCCCGGGCCGCGAGCGCGTCCTTGATCGGGTAGAGCACGTTGGAGCTTCCCCGGGCCGCGTCCTGAACCGCCTCGAGCGCACGGGAAACCTGCTCGGCGTCGCGCTCGGCCCGCAGCCGCGCCAGCCGCTCGGCCTGGGCCGCCTCGATCGTCGGGTCGACCCGCAGCGGCTCGTACGGCTCCTCCTCGTCGAGCGTGAACCGGTTGACGCCGACCACAATGCGCTGCTGGGCATCGATCTCGCGCGCCACGTTGTAGGCCGACTGCTCGATCTCGCTCTTCTGGAAGCCGCGCTCGATGGCGGCGACCGCGCCGCCAAAGTCCTCCACCCGCTGCATGAGTTCGTTGACGGCAGCCTCGAGGTCGTCGGTGAGCGACTCGACCGCGTACGACCCGGCGAACGGGTCGATCGTCGCGGTCACGTCGGTTTCGTTGGCCAGCACCTGCTGGGTGCGCAGCGCGAGTCGGGCCGCCTTCTCCGTCGGGAGCGCGATCGCTTCGTCGTACGAGTTGGTGTGCAGCGACTGCGTGCCACCAAGGACAGCGGCGAGCGCCTGCACCGTCACCCGCACGAGGTTGACCTCGGGCTGCTGAGCGGTGAGCTGGACCCCGGCGGTCTGCGTATGGAAGCGCAGCATCTGGCTCTTGGGGTCCTGCGCCCCGAACTCGTCCCGCATGATGCGCGCCCAGATGCGGCGAGCCGCACGGAACTTCGCGATCTCCTCGAGCAGGGTCGTGCGCGAGACGAAGAAGAACGACAGCCGCGGCGCGAACTCGTCGACTGCGAGACCGGCGGCGAGGGCCGCACGCACGTATGCCTTGGCATTGGCCAGCGTGAACGCGACCTCCTGCACGGGCGTCGCGCCGGCCTCGGCCATGTGATAGCCGCTGATCGAGATCGTGTTCCACCGCGGCAGCTCGGCCCGGCAATAGGCGAACGTGTCGCTGACGAGGCGCAGGGACTCCACAGGCGGATAGATGTACGTCCCGCGCGCTATGTACTCCTTGAGCACGTCGTTCTGGATCGTCCCGGTCAGCTTCGCCGGATCGACCCCCTGCTCCTCGGCGACGAGCTGGTAGAGCAGCAGGAGCAGCGCCGCCGGGGCGTTGATCGTCATCGATATCGACACCTTGTCGAGCGAGATGCCGTCGAACAGCAGCCGCATGTCGTCGATCGAGTCGATCGCCACGCCGACCTTGCCGACCTCGCCGTGCGCGATCGGGGCGTCCGAGTCGTAGCCCATCTGAGTCGGCAGGTCGAAGGCGACTGACAGGCCATGGGTGCCGTGCTCGATGAGCCGGTGATAGCGGGCGTTGGACTCCGCAGCCGTGCCGAACCCGGCGTACTGGCGCATCGTCCACGGTCGCTTGGTGTACATGGACGCGTAGACGCCACGGGTGAACGGGTAGTCGCCGGGCACACCGAGCCGCTCCCCCGGCACCCAGCCGTCGAGCACGTCCGGCCCATAGACCGGCTCGAACGGCAGTCCAGACTCGGTCTCGCGGGACATTGTTCATCCTCCTCAACCAACCTGGCCGCCGGTCGGCACACGGTAGCCCGACGATGACGCGCACCGTTCCCCAGGGAGACCATCGTGACCTGGCGCACCGGCCTGACAAGGTGCCGCGACACGTTCATCACCTTGGCGCGCAGCGTTCACGTCGACTAGGGCGCCTGCTCATCCCGTGACCCGACCGTCTAGCCGTGCGTGTGGCGTTCGTCGCGGAGTCGTTCCTGCCCCGGGTCAACGGCGTGACCAACTCGGTGTGCCGGGCAGTCGAGCATCTGGTCGCCACCGGGCACGAGGCGCTGGTCATCGCGCCCAGCCCGGCGCCCGTGTCGTACGCGGGTGCACGCGTTGTCTCCGTCCCGGCAATCTCTGTCCCGGGCTGCCCGGAAATGCGGGCCGGGACGGTGACCGCGCGCCGGGTCGAGCGGATCCTCGAGTCCTTCGGCCCCGACCTGGTCCACCTGGCGTCGCCGACGTTGCTGGGTGCCAGTGGAGCTCGTGCGGCACATCGACTGAATCTGCCGATCGTCGCCGTCTTCCAGACCGACTTGGCGGCCTTCGCCCGCTACTACCGCGCCTGGTCGATCGTCAGCGGAGACTCGATCTGGCGCTGGCTCCTGCATCTGCACGAGCTGGCCGACCGCACACTCGCGCCATCGTCCGCCACGATCCAGGAGCTGGCGGCGCGCGGGTTCCCGCGGCTGGCCCGGTGGGGCCGAGGAGTAGACCTCGAGCGGTTCCATCCGCTCCGCCGTGACCCGCAGCTTCGTGCGGCACTTGCCCCCGACGGAGCGGTGCTCGTGGGCTACGTCGGCCGACTTGCGCCAGAGAAGGAGGTGCACCGTCTGGCCGCACTGCATGGAATGCCGGGAGTGCGCTTGGTCCTTGTCGGGGCCGGCAACGGCGAGTCGGCTCTACGGCGCGCGTTGCCGGGTGCGGCCTTTCTGGGGTTCCGCACGGGCACGGAGCTGGCCTGCGCCATGGCATCGCTGGACGTCTTCGTCCACCCCGGCTCGTCCGAGACGTTCTGCCAAGCGGCCCAGGAGGCCCTGGCCAGTGGGGTGCCGGTCGTGGCGCCGGCCGCTGGCGGTCCCGTCGACCTGGTCCGCGACGGCGCCACGGGCCTGCTCTTCGCCCCTGGTGACGACACCGACCTGCGGCGCTGTGTGGCCCGGCTGGCGTACGACCCAGGTATGCGCAGCCAGTTCGGCAGCGCCGCCCGCATGTCCGTACTCGGGCGCTCGTGGCGGGCGCTCGGCGACGAGCTGCTCTCTCACTACGGGGAGGTGCTGCGGGCCCGCGGCACTCTGCACACCGCTCCAGCGTGAGATCTTTCACGTGCTCGCGATCATGTCGGGTACGTCGTGCGGCGATAGCATCCTGTCGGTTTACATTTGCTCCGTCGAAGGGTTCGGCGTGCCGAAGGCACCGGCAGGGACGCTCTACCGCGGCCGGGAAGGCATGTGGTCCTGGGTGGCCCAGAGGATCACCGGTGTCCTCATCTTCCTGTTCTTGCTCGCGCACGTGCTCGACACATCGCTGGTGCGGGTGTCCCCCGAGGCCTACAACGACGTGATCGGCACGTACAAGAACCCGATCATGGGGCTCGGTGAGCTCGGCCTCGTCGCCGCCGTGCTTTTCCACGCGTTCAACGGGCTGCGCGTGATCCTCATCGACTTCTGGAGCCAAGGCGCGCGGCTGCAGCGCCAGCTGATGTACGGCGTACTCGGCCTGTGGGTCCTGCTGTTCGTGCCGTTCGCGATCCGGCACCTGATGCACGTGTTCGGGAGCTGAGCGGCATGTCGCACGCAACCGCCCAGCCCACTCCCATCGCCTCGCCGCGCAGTCCACGCAACCTGCGCTCCCGCTCCAACTTCGAGATGTGGTCGTGGCTGTTCATGCGCATCTCGGGCGTCGTGCTGGTGGTGCTCGTGCTGACGCACCTGTTCGTCAACCTGTTCCTCGGTGACGGCATCGACCAGGTCGACTTCGGATTCGTGGCCGGCAAGTGGGCAGACCTGATCTGGCAGGTGTGGGACCTGCTGATGCTGTGGCTGGCGATGCTGCACGGCGCCAACGGAATGCGCACGATCATCAACGACTACGCCACCCGCAGCGCTACCCGTGCCTGGCTCAAGACGCTGTTGTATCTCGCAACAGTGATCATCATCACGCTCGGCACGCTCGTCATTTTCACGTTCGACCCGTGCATCGATCCGTCGTCGACGCTCGATGTCTGCGTCAACCGCTAGGAGCGCACACCCAATGCAGCAACACCGGTACGACGTCGTCATCGTCGGAGCGGGCGGCGCCGGCATGCGCGCGGCGCTCGAGGCGGGCAAGCGCACACGCACTGCCGTCCTCACCAAGCTCTACCCAACGCGCTCCCACACCGGCGCGGCGCAGGGCGGCATGTGCGCTGCTCTCGCCAACGTCGAGGAGGACAACTGGGAGTGGCACACCTTCGACACCGTGAAGGGCGGCGACTACCTCGTCGACCAGGACGCGGCCGAAGTGATGTGCCGCGAGGCGGTCGACGCCGTACTGGACCTGGAAAAGATGGGGCTGCCGTTCAACCGCACGCCCGAAGGCAAGATCGACCAGCGTCGGTTCGGCGGGCACACCCGCAACCACGGCGAGGCCGCGGTGCGTCGGTCGTGCTTCGCTGCGGACCGTACAGGTCACATGATCCTGCAGACGCTGTATCAGCAGTGCATCAAGCAAGGCATCGAGTTCTTCAACGAGTTCTACGTGCTCGACGTGCTCATGGTCGACGGAAAGGCCGCCGGGGTGGTGGCGTGGGAGCTCGCAACGGGCGAGATCCACGTCTTCCAGGCCAAGGCGATCATCTTTGCCACCGGCGGTTTCGGCAAGGTCTTCCGCACCACGTCCAACGCGCACACGCTCACCGGTGACGGCATGGGCATCGTCTGGCGCAAGGGCCTGCCGCTGGAGGACATGGAGTTCTACCAGTTTCACCCGACGGGCCTCGCCGGCCTCGGCGTGCTGCTGTCGGAGGCCGCTCGCGGCGAGGGCGGCATCCTGCGCAACAAGGACGGCGAGCGCTTCATGGAGCGCTATGCGCCGACCATCAAGGACCTGGCGCCGCGCGACATCGTGGCCCGCTCGATGGCCAACGAGGTGCGCGAGGGGCGCGGTGCGGGGCCGGACGGGTCGTACGTACTCCTCGACCTCACGCACCTACCCAGGGAACAGATCGACGCCAAGCTGCCTGACATCACGGAGTTCGCGCGCACCTACCTCGGGCGTCGAGCCATACACCGAGCCGGTCCCGGTCTACCCGACCGCGCACTACGCCATGGGTGGCATCCCCACCAATGTCGACGCAGAGGTGCTCGCCAACAACACCGACGTGGTGCCCGGGCTGTACGCCGCCGGAGAAGTCGCCTGCGTCTCCGTGCACGGTGGCAACCGACTCGGCACCAACTCGTTGCTGGACATCAACGTGTTCGGCCGACGCGCGGGCATCCGCGCCGCGGAGTACGCCACAATCGCCGACTTCACCGACCTGCCCGAGGCGGCGGAGTCGTATGTCGTCGATCTCGTCGAAGGCATCCGTACGAGTGACGGCGGCGAGCGAGTCGCGCGGATCCGCGCCGACCTGCAGACGACGATGGACATCAACGCGCAGGTCTATCGCACCGAGGCGTCGCTCAAGCAGGCGCTGGCCGATATCGAGCTGCTCAAAGATTCGCTACGCGAGCTGCTCAATCCAGGACAAGGGCAGGCGGTTCAACACCGACCTGCTCGAGGCAGTGGAGCTCGGCTTCCTGCTCGACCTGGCCGAGGTGCTGGTCGTCGGGGCGTTGGAGCGCAAGGAGTCGCGGGGTGCGCACTTCCGCGAGGACTACTCCAACCGCGACGACGTCAACTACATGCGACACACGATGGCCTACCGCGAGGTGTCGGACGAGGGTGTCACGTCGATCCGTCTGGACACCAAGCCGGTCGTACAGACGCGCTACAAGCCGATGGAGCGCAAGTACTGATGGACATCACCCTGAAGATCCGGCGCTACAACCCGGAGCAGGACGGTGAGCCGCACTGGGAGACCTACACCGTTTCTGGCGAGCCGACCGATCGGCTGTTGGACGCGCTGCACAAGGTGAAGTGGGACCTCGACGGCTCGCTGACGTTCCGTCGGTCGTGTGCACACGGCATCTGTGGCTCGGATGCGATGCGCATCAACGGCCGCAACCGCTTGGCGTGCAAGACCCTGGTCAAGGACCTGAACCCATCGCGACCCATTTCGGTCGAGCCCATCCAGGGTCTCCCGGTGCTCAAGGACCTCGTCGTCGACATGGAGCCGTTCTTTGCCGCGTACCGCTCGGTGATGCCGTTCCTCGTGACGACGGGCAACGAGCCGACCCGTGAGCGGCTGCAGTCGCAGGCCGACCGCGAACGGTTCGACGACACCACCAAGTGCATCCTGTGCGCCGCCTGCACAACGTCGTGCCCGGTGTTCTGGACCGACAGCCAGTACTTCGGGCCGCAGGCGATCGTCGGTGCGCACCGGTTCATCTTCGACAGCCGGGACGAGGGCGCCGAGCAGCGGCTCGAGATCCTCAACGACAAGGAGGGCGTCTGGCGCTGCCGCACGACCTTCAACTGCACCGAGGCTTGTCCCCGGGGCATCCAGATCACCAAGGCGATCCAGGAAGTCAAGCAGGCTCTGGTGTTCCGGCGGGTCTGACGCTCGTCTCCCACCCCTGTTGATCATGGCAGAGATGTGGTCATCCGCGAAGAACGATCACGCCTCCGCCATGATCAACAGCGGTGGGAGGATTCGTGCCATGCAGAGCGTACGGATCCGCCCACTCGTCGCAGCCGACCTGCCGGTTGCGCATGCGCTCAACGAGGCCAACGTGCCGGCGGTTGGCGACGCAAGCCTGGAGCGACTGGCGGCTATTGCGGCTGAGTCGAGCGTGACACTCGTCGCCGAGGTTGACGGCGTCATGGCCGGCTTCTGCCTCGCGCTGCCGCCCGGGACGTCGTACGACTCAACGAACTATCTGTGGTTCGCCGAGCGGTATGACAGCTTCATCTACCTCGATCGGGTCGCGGTCAGCGACGCGTTCCGCGGACAGGGCATCGGTCGCGCGCTCTATGCCGAGGTCGAGCGGCTGGCCGACGCCGAGTTCTTCACCCTCGAGGTCAACCTCAGGCCGCGCAACGAGGGATCGCTCGCGTTTCACGAACGGCTCGGCTTCGTGGAGGTCGGCCAGCGCGAGACGCCGTACGGGACCCTCGTCAGCCTGCAGGCCAAGCGGCTGCGCTGACGCGAACAGCCCATGATCGCGAAGAGTCCAGGTGCGTTTTCGGTGGCGAAGTCTTCGTGATCAAGCAGAGGAGGGAAGCCCCGAGGTGTTGGCGCCGCAGACCAGCACCACGATGGCGTCCCCGTGATGCGGCTGGAAGGCACCGGTCATGAGGCCGGCCAGCGCCACCGCCCCGCCCGGCTCGGCGACGATGCGCAGCTGCTCCCACAGGAACCGTTGGGCCGCGACGATGGCGTCGTCGCCGACCTGACGTACGGGCTGCCCCGCCTGCCGGACCACTTCGTACGCGATCTCGCCGGCAATGCCCGCGCCGGTGCTGTCGGCGGCCACGCCACCAACCTCGACCGGCACCGGCCCGCCGGCGGCCAGCGCGGCATGCAGCGTTGGGCACGACACGGGCTCGACTGGAACCACTGCCGGTCCGCCGGAGCTCGCGATCGTGATTCCGGCGACGAGTCCGCCACCGCCCACGGTCACAAGCACAGCCGTGGCATCGGGCACCTGGTCGCGGATCTCGAGCCCGACGGTTCCCTGGCCGCTCACCACGGCCGGCTCGTCGTAGGCATGCACGCTCGTCACGTCGTGCTCGACGGCAAACTCCGCTGCGGCGCGCGCCGCATCGGGGTAGTAGCCGTCGACAATCCGGACCTCCGCCCCGTACGACGCGACGCGGTCGGCCTTGACCGCCGGCGATGTCGCGGGGACGAACACAGTGGCGGGTACGCCGACGCGCGCCGCGGCCCAGGCGACTGCCGCGCCGTGATTCCCGCCAGATGCCGCTACCACGCCGTCTGCGGGGACTTCCCGGGTGAGCAGCGCGTTGAGCGCACCCCGCACCTTGAACGATCCGGTGTGCTGGGTCTGCTCCAGCTTGAGGTAGACCCGCGCGGGCACACCCAGCTCCTCGCCATGAAGCTCGAGCACCGGAGTGCGCCGGATCGCGGTCTCCAGGCGGACAGCAGCGGCATGGATGTCCGCGACACTCGGCACAACGGTCACAGCCGGGAGCCTAATGACTGCGGACTTGGCGACCGCGGTTAACCTTGTCAGCGCCATGCGTCGCCTCCTCCTGCCAGCCGTCAGCCTCGTCGTACTCGTCTGTGCGGGCCTGCCTGCCGCCGCGACGCCGGCTGCGCCCGCCGGCGCTCCAGCAGCGGCGGCGGCAACGACGACGCAGGAACCGTTCGGCGGGCCTTCGCTAGCGTCCGACGGGCTGGCGGCCCCGACCCAGCCTGGCGTTCCACCGCTGCCGGCTGTTGCGGCCGAGGCGTGGCTGGTGGCCGACCTCGGCACGGGCGAAGTCCTTGCCGCCCAGGCGCCACACCGAAAGCTTCGGCCAGCCAGCACCCTCAAGGTGCTCACTGCGCTCGTCGCATTGAGCCGACTCGACCCCGCCATGCCGTACGTCGCCACCGCCGCGGACGCATCTCTCGAGGGAAGCAAGGTCGGCATCGTCAACGGCGGCACCTACACGGTCGACCAGCTCATGCTCGGGCTGTTGCTCTCGTCCGGCAACGACGCCGCGTATGCGCTTGGGCAGGCGACGGGTGGTCAGGCGGCCACGGTGGGCCTCATGAACGAGGAGGCCCACCGACTCGGCGCGTACGACACGCACGCGGTCAACACCAGCGGCCTCGACGCCGACGGCCAGCTGACCAGCGCGTACGACCTCGCGCTGATCGCCCGGGCGGCGCTGGAGCGGGACGATTTCAGGCGGTACGTGGCGACGCAGACGGCCGCCTTCCCCGGCATCGGCGGGGCAACGTTCCAGATCGCCAACCACAACCGCCTGTTGGACAGCTATGCCGGTGCTCTCGGCGTCAAGACCGGCTACACGACCTTGTCGAAGCACACGTTCATCGGCGCGGCGGAACGGGACGGGCACCGGCTGGTCGTCACGGTGCTCAACTCGCCCACGCAGGCTTGGCAGACCGCGGCGACGCTCCTGGATTGGGGTTTCGCCAGCGTAGGCGCGGGCGGCGACCGTGGGCTCGCTCGTGACACTGCTGAGGACGTCGCGGCGCAGGAGGCGGCGCTGGCCAGCCCATCGCCGTCCGAGGCAGCCGGGGGCGGCGACGACGATGCCCCGGTCGCGGCTGCCCGGCTCGGCTCGCTCGAGCAGGCTCTCGACAAACTGCCGCGATGGGCTTGGTGGGCCGGAGCCGCGGGCGCGATCTTCGTCATGGCGCTGCTGGGTCTGGCCACCGGCGCCCTGTCTCGGCGGCGGCGACGTGGCAAATATCGGTCACTCGCCTAGGCCTTCGCGATTTCCTCTGGCGCGATACGAACGGTCGTGCTAATACTGAAGCGTGGGCAAGGGCGACGAGACCCGGACAGCCATCCTTGAGGCGGCGAGCGACGCGGCCGCCAAGGGTGGGCTCCGCGGACTCACGATCGGGTCGCTGGCAACTGCCACGGGGCTGTCCAAGAGCGGGTTGTTCGCACACTTCCGATCCAAGGAAGCACTGCAGATCGCCGTGCTCGGCAAGGCGCGAGACGACCTCGTCGATCAGGTGATGCGGCCCACGCTGAAGGCACCACGCGGCGAGCCTCGACTGCAGGAGCTGTTCCGCCGCTGGATGGCGTGGGACGACCAGCCTGGCGGCTGCTTGTTCACCGCGGCTTCCTCCGAGCTCGACGACGAGCCGGGTCCCGTGCGTGACGAGCTGGCTCGCGGGGAGAACGACTGGTTCGACAGCATCGCGCAGATCGTGCGCGGTGGCATCAGGGAGGGGCATTTCCAGCCTGACCTTGACGCCGACCAGTTCGCCTATGAGATGCAGGGCATCTTCCTCGCCTACCACCATTCACACCGCCTGCTCAGTGACAAGCGGGCCCGCGACCGCGCGGCTATCGCGATGCAGCGCCTCATGGACTCCGCGCGTGCGACCCAGGCGGTCGTCACCGCCTGAGCGGAGCGTCCGAAGACCTCGAAGGAGATGTTGTGGCCAGTCGGAATAGCACGATCGTTCGGTCTGCACGACGAGTGCGCTTCGCAGCCTTGCGGGCCAGCTTCGGCGCGCTCGAGAACGTGGCACCCGCACTGTCCGGTCGGTGGGCAGCAAAGCTGTGGTTCACCATCCCGCCACAGTCGCGTCGACCACAGCCGGTACCGACGACTGCCGGGGAGCCCTTCGAGCTCGACGTGCTCGGCGGCCGTGTCAGGGGGCGCGTCTGGGGCGACCCCAATGATCCCGTCGCCTACCTCGTGCACGGGTGGGGTGGCACCGGATCACAGCTCGGGTTGTTCGTGGATCCGCTGGTCGCGAGCGGGCTGCAAGTCGTCACGTACGACGCCTTGAGTCACGGCGCCTCCGGTCCGGGTCCCTTGGGGCCGCGTAGGTCCACCGCCATCGAGTTTGCGGATGCACTGGGCGCTGTCGCCCAACGGTTCGGGCAACCCGCGGTCGTCGTCGCCCACTCACTCGGCGGGCTGGCCACTGGTTGGGCGATGCAGCACCACGGGCTGCGCCCGGATCGGCTGGTTCTCATCGCGCCGATGGTGCGTGTGCAGCCTTACTTCCGACCCTTTGTGCGAGCGCTCGGCGGCGGATCGCGAACACAGCGCGCGATGGTCCCCGCGCTCGAAGCACGCATCGGAGTCCGGATGGGCGAGTTCGACCTGGCGCACCTGGCCGCGCTGGACGATCTGCCACCGCTGCTCGTGCTGCATGACGAGGACGATCCCGACACCCGCTGGGCCGATGCGCGCGACCTCGCCGAAGCCTGGCCCGACGCCGAACTCATTTCGACATCCGGCCTTGGGCACAACCGGATCGTTCGCGACCCACGCGTCGTCGCCGAGGTCACGGAGTTCGCCGGCCGGAGCATCGTGCCCATTGCGGCGCGGGGTTGGGCCGGGAATGCACGCGGCGACGCCGCCTAGTCCCGCGACGAACCGACGCCCCGGCGCGGATGTGCTCGGTTATGCCGAGATCCGTGCATCGGTTCGAGCGGTTCGTTCGCCCACTGCTGCGAGGGCCACAGACCACCCGGCAGCCGCCGAGAAGAAGCCGAGTGCAGGGGTCTGGCCAGCCCAGTACCGTCCCGGTCATGACCTCGGATGAGTTCGTGCCGGTTGGTTTCGATCCGCCGACCTCGCTCGCCACCGACCAGTTCCGTCTCGAACCGCTTGGTCCCGAGCACAACGAGGCCGATCATGCTGCGTGGACGTCGAGCATCGAGCACATTCGCTCCACTGCCGGCTATCCCGACGGCCGTTGGCCACCACACGACGGCATGACGTTGGAGGAGAACCTCTCCGACCTTCGCCGCCACGCCGACGACTTCACGCGGCGCGCTGGTTTCACCTTCACCGTCCTTGACCCGAGCGACGACGACGTCATCGGGTGTGTCTACCTGTACCCCTCGGCCTCCGAGGACTGGGACGTCACAGTGCAGTCCTGGGTGCGGGCAGACAGGGCGAGCCTCGACGTACCACTCGCTGAGGCCGTCGCCCACTGGCTCGCCACCGACTGGCCCTGGGAGCGCGTGGACCGCTGCGGCCGCTGAATCGTGACGGCCTACTCTTGGCGCGCTGTCGGTGCGTCATTCCGGCTCCCCTCTGTTGTCAACGGGCCGCGATGGCGGGCTTCCTCTCCGATGTCTTCCGGGGTCGCGGGGTCGGCTGTAACGTCGGGTTCGCGGGTCCGGGAAGTGGCTGATCCGAAGTGTCGATGTGCGGGGGCAGGTCGACCGCGCTGGATTCTTGAGTCGCCCCGCAGTGCCCTCCCGGGCCCGTGCCAATGCCCTGGCTCTCAGCGGCCTGGGCGTCGGCGACGAGTTGCCGGTAGACGGCGTCGGAGATTCGTCGTTTGAGGCACCGCATCGCCTCCATCCGGGTCTTGCCCTCGGCCAGCTTGCGTCGGTAGTAGGCGCGGCCTTCGGTGTCGAGCCGGGCCTGTGTTGCCGCGGCGATGTGGATCATGTGGTTCATCTTCCGGTTTCCGGCGCGCGAGAGCCGGTGTCGGATCTGCTCACCCGATGAGGCGTCCAGTGGCGCGGTGCCGGTCCACGAAGCAAACCGGTTGCGGTCGGCGAACCGGGCCACGTCACCAACGTCGGCCAGGATCCGGGCCGCGACCACTGGGCCGACCCCGGGCAGGTCCATCAGGCTCGACTGCCGGGCCAGCACCATGGTCTTCAGCTCTTTGGTCAGTGCCTTCATCTTCTTCTCGACCGCCACCAGCTCGGCATGCTGTTCGGCCGCGAGACGGCGACGGGTCTTCCTGGCCAGGTCACGGGGCCGCACGCCGGCGAGGATCGCCTTGGCCTGCCCGGTGGTGATGTCCTTCTTGGCTTTGCCAGGCGTGAGTTCGGCTAGCAGCCGCTGGAGACGGTTCACGGTCTGGATCCGCTGCCGGGTGAGCTCTTCGCGCCGATCAGCGAGCATCCGCAGCGCCTCGAGCTCGTCGTCGTAGGACAGCACCCGCAGGCCGGTCGTGCGAACGGCGACCGCCGCGACCGCGTGAGCGTCGTGGGCATCGGTCTTGCGGTTGTGTCCGGTGTCGAACAACCGGGCTCGGGCTGACAGCTTGGCCGGCACGTCGACTACCTGCTCGCCATCAGCCAGCAGCCGTTGGGCCAGCGGCCGGCCGGCGCCGTTGCTGCCTTCCACCGCCCAGACCCGGTCCGGACACGTCGCGACGTGCCTGCGCATCGCCGCATAGCCGGCCTTGTCGGTGCCGAACCGGCCGGTCGCCAGCACCGTCTCGTGCTCATCGACGACCTCGATCGTCGCCGAGAGCTTGTGGGGATCGACCCCAATGAACACCTTCGCCATGCCACACCACCCGAGAGTCGTGAACCAATAGGGGATCGCGAGGCGGGCATTGCTGTTACGAGCTGGGCAGTCCCCTCTGGAGCCACGCCTCGGCACGGCGTCCGGCGGTCAGCAAACCGAAAGAGAGCCACACCGATCAACCTGGTGGGCAGCCGCAAAGAGAGCATCCCGCCGAACGCCTGGACCGAGTCTGGCCGGACACCGGTCCTAACGGAATCGTCTAACAGCCGCGACAGACACGGATCTCGAGCTGGTTGGGAGCGGCGAAGAACGCCCTCACCTGCCGCAGGTCGACCCGCTCGTGCCTAGATCACGGCGCGGGAGCCTGAGCCTTTCGGGCGGCCTGTTCGATCCGCGCACGATAGTCCTCCCACCACTTCGCGTCCTGCTCGGGCAGATTCGTAAAGCCGGGATTCATCCCCGCTTGCCCGTCCAAGTGCTCACGCAGAATGTCGGCATGTCCAGCGTGCCGGTTCGTCTCAGCAAGCACATGGACGAGCATCGTGTGCAGCGTGACCTTCGGCCTCGGCCACCAGGGCACGTGGCCGGGACTATCGAGCGCTAGATCGTCGATAGTGGCGTCGGCATGAGCCGTTACACGACGATAGCGTTCGACGATTTCCTGTCGTGTCTCATGCTCGGTGGCCCACGCATCCGCATTGATGGGCGCGTCGTCGTCCCACCACGGAAGGTGTTCCGGAAACGGGCGGTCGAAGGTCTTCCCGAAGTACCAGGACTCGACCATCGACAGGTGCTTGACCAGCCCCAAGAGGTTGGTCCCGGTTGGAGTCAGCGGGCGACGAATGTCGTACTCGGACAGACCGTCCAGCTTCCAGAGCAGCGCCTCGCGCACACCCCGCAGGTATTCATGAAGGATCGCCTTCGGATCGGCACTAACCATTCCTTGACCCTACGAGTCTGTCCGGGCGCCAGCGTCCCGATCCCGCTGATGACGCCAGCTATGCGTCTTGTCAACACTCTGGGCAAGTCCAGCCGTGCGATGCTCAGTCACGTGTCGGGAAGTGACCAACGCGCGAATCAGCCCACGTCAACTGCACAGAAGGACCGGCGGCGACCAAGCCGGGGCCACAGCTGTACTAGCCCGAGGTGTCGTTGGATGACCCTTCGCCGGTAGCCGGTGTGCCGTCCAAACGACTGCACGCGTAAGCACGTGGCGATCAGCGGGCATTGACTGATGGCCGCATCCGCGTCCAACACTTTCATTCCGAGGCTGCGCAGAATTCGCCTCGGCGTCGTAGGTCACGCGAAGAGGCACTGACGTCGCCCGGCGGTAGCGTCTCCGACTTGTGAGACTTCGCGAGGCGGCTCGGGCGGTGATCCTTGATCCTCAGGATCAGGTGCTGCTTGTGCACTTCCAATGGGCAGGGCTCGAACTCGCCGATGGCTTTTGGGCGAACCCTGGCGGTGGCATCGAGCCGGGTGAGAGCCGACTGGCAGCGCTGCAGCGGGAGCTGCGCGAAGAGACCGGACTGATGATCGACACCCTCGGCCCCGAGGTGTGGACCAAGACGGCCGTGTTCCCGATGACCGAATGGGACGGGCAGGTAGATCACATCCACCTGATTCGGACCGAACACTTCGAACCACGGCCCCATTTGTCACAAGCTCAGCTCGCTGCTGAGGGCATCCGCGAGGTCCGGTGGTGGTCTCCGGACGACCTTCGAAACTCCGGTGCGACTTTCTCACCGCGCGGCCTGCCTGACCTGCTCGACCGGTTGCAGACTGACGGCCCACCGACAACACCCATCGCGATCAGTGGTTTCTGATTCGCATCACTGCGGGCGGTCACAATTTTGCCGGGTTGTCGGGCCTGCTCAGTCCAGGGCGCGCCGGCGGAATCCGATCGCCCCCGTGCTCGTGAAAAGCACCAGGAACCCGAGCAGCGCCAAGACGCAAATCCACTGCGCAATGTGCGGGGTCTCAGGCAGTGTCTCACCGCGCAGGCCCTCCGAAAGGTAGGTCATGGGGTTCAGCGCCGAGATGACTTGGAACCAGCGCAGGTGATCAAGCGACGGCCACGGGAACTGCACCGAGCCCGTGAACAGCAGGGGGGTCAGGATCAACGCGAACATGAGCTGCATGCGCTGCGGCTCGATGAACGTACCCAGTGTGAGCCCCACAGCCGATCCGACGAGCGAACCGAGGATGAGGAACACGGCGATCATCGGTGCGTCCGACCACGACAGGGAGAGATCGCCGAGTACGAGATAGGCGAGGGGGAACATCAGCACCGCCGCTGCCAAGGCGCGCAGCGTCGCGTACACGATCTTCTCAACTGCGACGAGGTACGTCGGCAGCGGCGCGAGCAGGCGGTCCTCGATCTCCTTCGTCCACCCGAAGTCGATGGCCAGCGGGAACGACGTGCTCTGGAGCGCGGTCAGGAACGCGGTCAGGGAGATGATGCCCGGCAGCAGGACCATCGCATAGTCGTTCTGTGTGAACCCGAGGTCAGCCAGTACCTTGCCGAACACGAACAGGAGGAACAGCGGCTGCAGCAGGACCTGGGCGAGAAAGGCCGGGAGTTCCTTGCCGGTCACGACGACGTCGCGGCTCAGGATCCCGAAGAAGGCGCGTGCAGCGCTGGGCGTGCCGGACCGCCGGCCGAGCACGTCGCCGATGCTCTCATCGCTGGTCGTGTCGACTGCAGTCATCGCAGTTCTCTCCCGGTCAGGCTGATGAAGACGTCCTCGAGGCTCGGTTCGCCGATGGCGAGCGCCGATAGCGACGCACGTCGTGCAGTCACCGTCTGCGTCGCCGGGCCGACGAGCCGAGCAGCTTCGCCGGTGAAGTACAGCCGTACCCGGAGGTCACGCGCGTTCTCCGCAGATGCGACGCCGATTTGCTCGACTCGCTCGACTCCATGGATATCACCCAGAGCCTTGACGACCTCGTCGGCCGTGTCGCCCTCGGCGTAGGTGATGGTGAGCTCGAGTGTCGTGCTGCCCGGCAGCGAGCGAGTCAACGCTTCGGGTGTGTTGAGTGCAAGGAGCTGACCGTGGTCCATGATCCCGACCCGGTCGGCGAGGGTGGCGGCCTCGTCCATGTCGTGCGTGGTCAGAAGAATGGTGATTCCGGCCGCCGTGAGCTCGCGGATCTTGTCCCAGACGAACAGCCGAGCTTGCGGATCGAGACCGGTGCTCGGCTCGTCTAGAAACAGCACATCTGGGGCGTGCATCAGGGCGCGAGCGATGAGCAGCCGCTGGGTCATGCCGCCGGAGAACTTCTGGACTTTGTCACCGCCACGGTCGGCCAAGCCGAACTGCTCGAGCAGCGCGTCGGCACGCCGGTTGCGTTCGGCCATCGGGACACCGTGGTAGGCGGCGTGAAACAGCAGGATTTGCCGCGCGGAGAGTGCGAAGTCGAGGTTGGGTCGCTGCGGTACGACGGAGAGCAGGCTACGTGCACGCACCGGATCGGCGTTGACATCGACGCCACCAACCCGGGCGGTTCCTGACGTCATGATGACGCGGGTGGTGAGCACGCCAACCGTTGTGGTCTTACCGGCCCCGTTCGGGCCGAGTAGCCCGAAGACCTCGCCTGGGTCCACTGCAAAGCTGACGCCATCGACGGCGTTCGTGGGGCGTTTCGGGTACCTCTTGACGAGGTCGACCACCTCGACGGCGGGACGGGTCACGGACGTTCCCCTTGGTCGCTAGGCTTCTGGAGCAGCCGGTCAGACCAAGTTAGCGATCTGGACATGAGATGAAGATGAGCAATGGGGTCATGAGGCGATCTTGACCGCTGGATCGAGAGGGACGCTGAGCCGCGTCAAGTCGTCGGCCACGCCGGCCAGCCACGTTTGCACGTCGGCGACGCGGTAGTCGGGGGCGGCGGCGACCACCACCCGCCCGACGCGGGGGTCGCGACCCTCGGACAGCGCGTGGGCGAGGACGCCGCAGGCCTCGCCGACCTTGGTTGCCGAGTCGCTCACGAGTTGCTGCCACGGGGCCAGTGACCCCGGTTCGTGCCTGTCACGCAGAAGTTCGGAGCCTCGCTCGATGTGGTCACCAGCCGCCAACACCGCCTGCCAGTCCACCCTGGACTCAGGTGCGTCGTGACGCTCGGTCTGATACATGCCGTACGACGCGTCGGCCAAGGCCTTCGCGTCGTTGAGCCGCGGCATCACCCCCAGCGAGGGGCTAGTCATGGGCGGCAGCGGCGGAGAGACGGTGAGTAGCTGGGCGGTCTCACGCACCGCCTGCCCGCCCGTGGCGAGAACGCGGGCGGCCGAGCGGCGCAGCTCACCCGCCGCACCGCGCGGCCAGGCGAGCACGCCGGCCGCGACGCCGATCGCGGCACCCACGACCACGTCCAGCACTCGCGCATCAGCGATCTCTGCGCCGGCCGGCGCGAGCTGGGTGAAGACCAGCGTGACCATCACGGTAAACAGAGCCTGCCCCCAGGCGGGACCGATCAGGGCGCCGGCGGCGAACGCGGCGACCATGACCGGGGGTGTGATGGCGGCGTAGAAGTCCGGACGCGTGCCGACTACGACCAGCAGCACGCCCACCGCGGCCGCGCCGGCCACCGTGCCCACGACGGCCGGACGCAGCCCGATCCGCGTGTCGACTGCGCGGCTGCGCAGCAGCGTCAGCGTCGCTAGGAGCACCCAGAAGCCGTGGGTCAGATCGAGCACGCCGGCCACCAGCCGGGCCGCCGCGAGCGCCACCGCGACCCGTACGGCTCCCTGGAAGTAGACCGACCGTGGCGTTAGATGCACTGCGAATCGCTGCCACCACAGGCGGATCGGGCTCGCGAACGCGTACGGGAAACGCTCCCGGCTCAGCCGTCGAGTCCCCTGACCTGACTCGATCGAGGCACCCAGTGCGACCCTTACCGCGCTGGCCATGGCCCACACCCCGTCTGCCGTCACGAGGGACAAGGTGCTCATCCGTGAGTCGCGACCGTCGCGCGCCTGTCGCTGGTCACGGTCCCGCTCGGCTGTGGACAATGCGCCCGCGAGATCCTCAGTGTCTGGTGGCGGGCCGCCGCGCAGCGCCACCGCGGTCGCCTCAGCCGTGCGGGCCGAGACGGTCAGCAGCTGCGCGACGGCGGTCGGCGTGGGTGTCCCGGACGGCACTTCGCGCAGGCGGGCCAGCGCGAAGCGCAGCATGCTGCCCGCGTCGCTGAGGGCTCGGTCGCGCCGGCCTGCCGACGCGGGCCGGACCCCTGGCGGCAGGAGGGACGGCCGGATGGCCTGCGCCGACTCCTCGGCGATAGCGAGGGTCCCCGCAGCCGCGTTCGGATCCCCGGTCGCGCGGGCCGCGAGACTGCTGGCGAGGTCGTGGCACGCGTTGGCCAGTCGCGGCATGTAGCCAACGGGGTCTGGGTCGGGCCAGAGCGTCAGTTCGGCGAGCGCGAGCAGGCCGATTCCCACGCAGACCCCGACGAGGCGGGAGTCGAGGGTTTCCGGGGCGTATGGCGGGAAGCACGGCAGGATGAAGAACAGTTGCATCCCCGAGGTGAGCCCGACCAGGCGAGGTCCGCCGACGCCGGCGAACGCGATGAAGAAGCCGAAGACAAACATCCCGGCGCTCGCAGCCCACACGTTGCCGGCCAGCAGCGTGCCCGCGGTGACCAGCAGGCAGGCGACCGGCGCGGACAAGAGCAGCGTGACCGAACGTCGCACCGGCGGGCCGGGAATCTGCGAGAGAAACCCCATGGCGACCGCGGCGAACAGGGCGTACGTGGCCAGGACCGCGTCGTCCACCACGTAACGGCAGACATAGAAGCCGGTGCAGGCGGCGGCGGCGACCCGCACCGCGCGGCGCACGGAGAGCAGACCCGGATCCCGGCGCAGCAACCACGCCCGAACACCGACCGTCACCCAACGAAGCCTAGAGCCGCCGCAACCAACGTCGGCGCCCGCCAGGATCAGATCGTCGCCCTCCACCGCAGCAGTGCGCGGCTTCATCGAGGCCGGTGGCCTTGTGGCCCCCTCGGCGTCCACCGCGTCCGATGAGCTTGACTTGCCTGCGTAGTCCCGAAGATTCGAGCAACCAAGGAGTCCCCGATGTCCAAGATCACGGCGAGTCTGTTCATGGCACTTGACGGCGTCGTCGAGGACCCCGCGGAGTGGCACTTCCCATACTTCAACGACGAGATGGGCGCAGCCGTCGCGGCCAACCAGGGCGTGGCAAACATCATGGTGTTCGGCCGCAAGACCTACGACAGCTTCGCCGGTGCATGGCCCGAGCGGGAGGCCGCGGGCGAGGTGGACGCGCCGTTTGCCAAGGCGCTCGGCGATATGCGCAAGATCGTGGCCTCGCATCAGCAGCTGGAATTCGGGTGGCGCAACTCCGAGCAGCTTCAGGGCGACCTCGTCGAGGCCGTCAGAGCGCTCAAGAACGATCCGGGCTCGGGGCATATAGCCCTGAGCGGCTCGGTTTCGGTCGTCCGCCAGCTGCTCGCTGCGGGCCTATTCGACGAGCTGCACCTGTTCGTGCACCCCATTGCCGTCGGGAAGGGCATGCGGCTGTTTGAGGACGGCGGTCACACCCTCCCGCTGAAGCTGCTCTCGTCGCAGACCTTCGCCACCGGCGTGCTGCACCTCGTCTACGGGCCCGACACGGCTCCGCCGGAGGGGTCGTATGAAACGGCGCGAGAAGACCTGGCTGAGGGCGAGCAGGCGCGGTCCTAGTAGGCGTCGTGGTAGTTCCACCACTGATACGGGGGAGTCTGCGGGTAGCTCTCCGGCGAGTCCTCCCACTCCTCCTGGCGGCCGAGCGCCGTGATATCCAGGTAACTCCAGGTGCTTCCCATCGCCTCGTCGCCCCGGGCGTCAACGAAGTAGGTGCGGTAGATCCGCTCGCCGTCGCGGATGAACGCGTTGGTCCCATGCCACTCGTCCACGCTGAAGTCTTTGTCAAAGTCGTCGGTGAGCGTGTACCACGGGATCAGCTGCCAGCCCATGCGCTCCTTCAGGCCCCCGATCTCGGCCTGCGGGGCGCGCGAAACGAACGCGAGTGTTGTGTCCCGCGCGTTCAGGTGGGCGGGGTGTGCGACCTGGTCGGCACCGAATGAACAGCCCACGCAGGCTCGTTCTGGGTACGCGCCGCCGCCCACCGGGTAAGTGGTGACGTCCGGCGCGTAGAAGGCGCGGTAGACGATCAGTTGGCGGCGGCCCTCGAAGAGATCGGCGAGGCTCGCCGGCCCGTTCGGGCCTTCGAAGCGGTAGTCCTTCTCGACCGCCACCCACGGCATACGGCGGCGCTGAGCGGCCATCGCGTCACGCGCCCTGGTGAGCGCCTTCTCCTTGACCAGCAGCTCCTGCCGTGCGGCCTCCCACTCCGCTGGCGACACGATCGTTGGTGGCTTCATCGGGCGTCCCTTCTTCGGGGTACTCGTCGACACAATCCAATCCTCGTTCAGTGCCGAGCCGCGCGGATCCGCGGTAGCACTCGCCTCGACATGTTCCGTTGACCCGGCGCGCCGGCATTTCTCATCGGCCAGCCGGACCCAATCTCAAGCCGATCAGCAACTATCAGCGTTGGCCATGATCGACCTTCCGTCTTTGCCGCTGGTCAGTCGGTCGTGCCGAGAGTCGGATGTACGCCGCATGGGGTCGCGGCACGCCGAGAGCAGCCTGTGAGCGCCGTGCTGCGTCAGCTCGCTCGCAGGCGGCCGCCGAGCGCGAACTCGCGCTGCGGACGCCAGACACCGTCGTCGCCGTGCTCGTACAACGCGAAAGCGCCGATGTCTACGATGCACTCGTACAGCGACAGCTCGGCGAACGCCCGATCCAGCGCCTTGTCGTCCAGGTGGTGTGCGACGGTCACGTGCGGGTGGTACGGAAACGACAGGGTCACCTCGAGCGGACCGCTCCGCACCGCGCTGGACAGCATCTCGCACTCCGCGATGCCCTCGATGACGACGATGAACACCACCGGCGACACAGGACGGAACGTTGCCGTGCCGCGCAGGTGCAGCCGAAATCGCTGCGCGTCCGCCGCGATGGACTTCAGATGCTGCTCGATCCCCGGAAGGTCGTCGACATTGACCTCGGTGGGTGGCAGCAGAGTCACGTGTGTGGGGATCGACGCCGCCATCGCGTCGCCGAAGGACGCGCGGAAGCGCCGCAGCTCGGACCCATATGGCTCGGGGATCGGCAGAGCAACCCCGATGGTGCGAAAGGCCACAGTGCCGTCAGCCCTTGGCCGGGACAAAGCCGACGCGGTCGTAGACCTGGGCCAGATTCTTGGCGGCGACCTGCCGCGCGTGCTCCGCACCTCGAGCCAGGATCCCGTCGAGGGTCTCTCGATCGTCGAGCAGGGCCAGCGTGCGGTCCCGGATCGGCGTCAGAGCATCGACCACGACGTCGGCGAGGTCGTTCTTGAAGTCGCCGTAGCCCTTGCCCTCGTAGACCTGCTCGAGCTCGGCGATCGTGCGTCCGGTCAACACCGAGTAGATCCGCAAGAGGTTGCTGATGCCCGGCTTGGCCACCTCGTCATAGCGGATCTCACGCTCTGTGTCCGTGACGGCGGACTTGATCTTCTTCGCGACGATCTTGGGGTCGTCAAGCAGCCACAGGCAGCCGTTGCCGCCGATGCTCTTGCTCATCTGCTTGTCGACGACCTGCAGGTCAAGGATCTTGGCCGTCTCTTTGAGGATGTAGGGCTCAGGGACCACGAAGGTGTCGCCGAACCGCGAGTTGAAGCGGCCGGCGAGGTCTCGGGTGAGCTCGATGTGCTGCCGCTGGTCTTCGCCCACCGGCACCTGGTTGGCGTCGTAGATCAGGATGTCGGCCGCCTGCAGGATCGGGTAGGTGAACAGGCCGACCGTTGTACGGTCAGAGCCCTGCCGGGTCGACTTGTCCTTGAACTGCGTCATCCGGCTGGCCTCGCCGAAACCGGTGATGCAGTTGAGCACCCAGGCCAGCTGCGTGTGCTCGGGGACGTGCGACTGGACGAAAAGTGTGCAGCGCTCCGGGTCGAGCCCCGCCGCGAGCAGCTGAGCCGCAGAGACGCGGGTGCGCCGCGGCAGCTCGGCTGGGTCGTAGTCGACGGTGATCGCATGCAGGTCGACGACGCAGTAGAAGGCGTCGTGCGTGTCCTGAAGCGCGACCCACTGTCGGACGGCCCCCAGGTAATTGCCGAGGTGAAACGAATCGGCGGTCGGCTGGATGCCGGAAAGCACCCGGGGGCGCGACATCGTCGCGGGCTCGCTGGGGGACATGTCTCTATTGTGCCAGCCACGAGAGGGCGCTCCGGCCCGGCCGGCTCACCCAGGTTGCTCGGCCGCGACCCCGTCGGCAGCGTCAGCGTCCACGTCGGGCTGAGGGAGCCGGCTCAGCCGGAGGCGGGCGATCCGCCGCCCGTCGAGCTCGGTCACCACCAGCTGGTGCCCGTCCACGTCGACGGCCTCGCCGACAGTCGGAACGTGGCCGAGCAGTGCCATGACGAAGCCCGCCACGGTCTCGTACGGGCCCTCCGGCAGGGTCAGGCCGGTCAGGTCCTCGAAGTCCTCCAGGTTGAGCAGCCCGTCGACATCGCGCTCCCCCATGGCGCCGCGTGCGACCTGCGGCTGCTCCTCGATGTCGTACTCGTCGAAGATGTCTCCGACGAGCTCCTCGACGAGGTCTTCGAGGGTGACGATGCCGGCGGTTCCGCCGTACTCGTCGGCCACGATCGCGAGGTGACTGCCGGTGCGGCGGAGCTCCGTCAGTGCTGACAGGACGGGCTTGGTGCCGGGCAGCACAACGACATCGCGGGCCAGGTCGCCGACGCGCACCGATCGGTCCCTTACCGACGGATCGAAGAGATCACGTACGTGTACGAAACCAACGACGTCGTCGGCGTTCCCGCGCACCACCGGGTAGCGAGAGTGCGGCTTGTCGGCCGCGATCTTGACTGCCTGGAAGACCGGGATGCTCGCATCCAGGAAGTCGACCTCGGTCCGCGGCAGCATCACCTCGCGCACCTGCCGGTCACCGGCGTCGAACACGTCCTCGACGATGCGTCGCTCCTCCTCGCCGAGCGACTGGTGCATGGAGACGAGGTCGCGCAGCTCCTCTTCAGTGATGGGCTCGCGCTGCGCGCCCGGGTCGCCTCCGAACAGCCTGACCAGCCAGTCGGCGCTCTTGCCAAGCAGCCAGATGATCGGCCGCGTGATGATCGCGATGCGGTCGACGAACGGCGCGAACATCCGCGCGGTCCCCTCCGCGCGCTGCAGGGCGAGCCGCTTCGGCACGAGCTCGCCGAGCAGGATCGAGAAGTACGCGATCACGAGCGTGATCAGCACCAGCGCGACCGGGTCGGCCCAGCCCTCCGGGACCCCCCAGTCGACGAGGACGGGCGCCAGGTTGTCGGCGAGCGTCGCGCCCCCGAACGCAGCCGACAAGAAACCCGCCAGGGTCACGCCGATCTGCACCGCAGAGAGGAAACGGTTGGGGTCCTCGGCGAGCTTGGCGATCCGGGCGCCGCGCCGACCCTGCTGGGACAAGGCCTTGACCTGGCCCTCCCGCAACGAGACGAGCGCAATCTCGGAGGCGGCGAACACACCGCCGATCAGGATGAACACGAGGACGAGAAGGGCGTTGAGCAGTGTCTCGTTCATCGAACGCCCCCGGTATCTGGGGGCTGACTATGGGCGCTTTCGTCCATGCCGACCAGGCTAGCCGACGGTGCCGGGTCCATTGCCAGGCACCGAGTCGGGGACCATGGCTGCTACCCGTTTCGTCCGCGCTCACCCCGACGCCGAGGAGCCGCATGCGGCGCACTGACAGCAAGCTCGCCGACGGGCGCGAGGTCTACTTCTATGACCTGAGCGACAAGTTCGGCCGGGTGGTCGAGGACCGACGCGACCTGGAGCCGTACGACCCGCGCCCGGAGCTGCGTCACGATGTGCTGCGCGATGAGTGGGTCGGGTTTGCGACGCATCGGCAGCACCGCACGCATCTGCCGCCGTCGGACGAGTGTCCGCTGTGCCCGTCTCGGGAGGGGCGGCCGACCGAGGTCCCGGCGGCGGGCTGTGACGTCGTGGTGTTCGAGAACCGGTTCCCGTCGTACGCGGCGGGCCGGGGTCGCTGCGAGGTGGTCTGTTTCACCAGCGACCATGGCGGGTCCTTCGCCGCGTTGAGCCGGGCGCATGCGCGGCTGGTGGTGGAGGCATGGGCCGACCGGACCGCCGCGCTGTCGGCGCGACCGGACGTGAAGCAGGTCTACTGCTTTGAGAACCGGGGCGAGGCCATCGGGGTGACGCTGCACCATCCGCACGGGCAGATCTACGGCTACCCGTTCGTCACGCCGCGGACGCGGGAGACGCTGGATGTCGTACGGCGGCACGCGGCGGCTATGGGTGGCAACCTGTTTGCCGAGCGGCTGAAGACCGAGCAGGACGAGGCCGTACGAGTCGTGGCCCGCACTGAGCACTGGACCGCGTTCGTGCCGTACGCGGCGCATTATCCGGTCGAGGTGCACCTCTACCCGCACCGGCAGGTGCCCGACCTGCCCGCATTGGACGACGCCGAGCGCGACGATCTGGCCGCGATCTACCTGGACGTGTTGCGGCGGCTCGACGCGCTCTACGGCTTCCCGCTGCCGTACGTGTCGGGCTGGCACCAGGCCCCCGTACGCGCCGACCGGGACCTGGCCTGGCTGCACCTCGAGCTGTTCTCGGTGCAGCGCAGCGCCGACAAGCTGAAGTTCCTGGCGGGGTCGGAGGCCGGCATGGACGCGTTTGTCAGCGACGTGCTGCCGGAGGATGTGGCCCGGCGCCTACGCGAGGTGGTCCTTTGACTGGCGGGGTCTGGGCGGCGCCGGGGCGGGTCAACCTGATCGGGGAGCACACCGACTACAACGACGGGTTCGTGCTGCCGCTGGCCCTCCCCCAGCAGACGATGGTGCGCGCCACACTCGACGACACCGAGCGGGTACGGGTGTCCACCGCTCGCACGCCGGGCGCCGTCACGTTCGACCTGTCGACTCGTCCGGGCGACGTGCACGGCTGGGCGGCATACGTGGCGGGCGTCGTATGGGCGCTGCGGGAGGTCGGCCATCGGGTCCCGGGGATCGAGCTGCACATCGACAGTGACGTGCCGTTCGGCGCCGGCCTGTCGTCGTCCGCGGCGCTGGAGTGCGCGGTGGCGATCGCGCTGGATGAGCTCGGTGGGCTCGGGCTGGGGCGCACCGAGCTGGCGGTGTTGGCGAAGCGGGCGGAAAACGACTACGTCGGCGTGCCGTGCGGGGTGATGGACCAGATGGCGGCGATGCACGGGCGGGCCGGGCACCTGGTGTTCCTCGACTGCCGCTCGCTGGCGGTGGAGCAGGTGCCGTTCGACCTGGTCTCAGCCGGGCTGGCGCTGCTCGTGATCGACACGCGGGCGCCGCACCGGCTGGTCGACAGCGAGTACGCCGACCGCCGCCGCAGCTGTGAGCAGGCCGCGCAGGCGTTGGGCGTACGGGCGCTGCGTGACGTGCCGGCCGCCGACATCGATGCCGCGGTGGCGTGGCTGCCCGACCCGGTCGCCCGCCGGCGAGTGCGGCACGTGGTCACCGAGAACACCCGCGTCCTCGACACCGTGGCGCTGCTGCGTGACGGCAAGATCGGCGACATCGGGCCGCTGCTGACCGCATCACACGCCTCGATGCGCGACGACTACGAGATCACCGTGCCGGAGGTGGACGTCGCCGTCGAGGCAGCACTGGAGGTCGGCGCGTTGGGCGCGCGGATGACCGGCGGCGGGTTCGGCGGGTGCGTCATCGCGCTGACCGACGCCGCAGCGGTGGATGCGATCATGGGGCGCGTACGGTCTGCATTTGCGAAGCACGGATTCGCCGAGCCGGTCGCGTTCACAGCCGACCCGGCCGACGGCGCCAGACGAGTGGAGTGACGGCATGAGCCCTAGTGGTGAGCAGTACGACATCGCCGCGGAGGGCTATGCCGCCACGATCACCGAGGTTGGCGCGACGCTGCGCGACCTCAACCACCTTGGCCGTCCACTCGTCGTCGGGTTCGGCCCCGACGAGATCCGACCCGCCTACCGCGGCGCAGTGTTGGCACCATGGCCAAACCGCGTAGCCGACGGGCACTACTCGTTCGATGGCCGACTAAATCAGCTCCCGCTCACTGAGCCGGCTCGCGGCAACGCCATACACGGCCTCGCGGCGTGGGCGCGGTTCGCTGTCCTGTCAAGCGGGGGCGGCGCGACGATGGAATGGATCACCCTGGAGCACAACCTCGTCCCGCAGAGCGGCTATCCGTTCGAGCTCCACCTGCAGGTCACGTACGCGCTCGACTCCGCCGGCCTGACCACCACGCTGGCCGCCACGAACGTCGGCACCACAGCCGCGCCGTACGGGTGCGGTCCGCACCCTTATCTGGTCGCCGGGGACGGCCACGTCAACGACTGGAGTCTGACTCTGCCGGCGTCGAGGTACCTCGAGGTCACGGAGGACCGTCTGCTGCCGGTGGCTGTGAAGGATGTCGACCAGACGATGTACGACTTTCGCGACGGCCGCGCGATCGGCGATGCCTTTCTCGACCACGCCTTCACGTCGGTGGCTGCCGGGGCTGATGGTGTTGCGCGGGTGCGCGTGACCGCGCGCGACGGCGGCGCCGTTGAGTGCAGCTGGGACCCGAGCGTGCAGCCGTGGGTGCAGGTGCACACCGCCGACCGTCCAGAGCCCGAGCAGAGCCGCCTCGGCCTGGCTGTCGAGCCCATGACGTGCCCGCCGGACGCGTTCAACTCGGGCACCGACCTCGTCGTTCTCCAGCCGGGTGACACGCACACTGCGGCCTGGACGATCGCCATGATCGAGCCGTGAACCTGCGGTCATCCACCCACGACCATGCGGTTGGCGCCCAATTCGGCGGTCAAACCGTGCTTAAGCACATGGTCGCGGGTCTGTAGCCCCATGCTCGGCGATGCAGTGCAGACACGAACTGTCGGGGACACGACGGTCACGGCGTTGCACGACGGCAGCGGGCCGTTCTTCCAGCCGCCGAGCAAAGCCTTTCCCCATGCGGCTGCGGATGCCTGGCGTCGCGCGGTCGAGCTCGATCCTGCAGCGGACGGGCCCGACGGTGCCTGGATCCTGCAGTTTCGCTGCTTCCTAGTGCGCAGCGCCGGGACGACGATCCTGGTCGACGCCGGCATCGGGCCCGCCGACTCGCCAGCGGCAAGCTGGGCGCCAGTGCCGGGACGGCTGCCCGATTCCCTCGGCGAAGCCGGCGTGGCAGCGGCCGACATCGACGTCGTCGTACTGTCGCACCTGCACACCGATCACGTCGGATGGGCAGTGACCGACCTCGCGCCGTACTTCCCCAACGCGCGGTACGTCCTGCAGCGAGCCGAGCTCGACGCGATCGACGAGATCAACCCCAGCCTCGCCGACCGCCTGATCGCACCACTGGTGTCTGCGGACCGGCTCGAGCTCGCCGACGGTGATCGGCAGCTGGCTGCGGACGTGCGGGCAATTCCGACACCCGGGCACACACCAGGGCATCAATCGGTGCTGGTCGCCTCACGGGACAGCTGGCTGCTCGTTGCAGCAGACCTGCTCGTGCATGCGGTTCAGCTCGTCGATCCCCTGACGGTGTACGCGCTGGAGATGGACGCCGAGTTGGCCGCTGCTACCCGCGTACGACTGCTGGCCGAGCTGACCGAGCGTCGCGGCACTCTCGCCGCCTCGCACCTCGGGGAGCCGTTTCATCGACTTGCCCCTTAGCCGAGCATGCGGCTAGCGACCCGCCACCATGCGGCTGACGCCCGTTTCGGCCTGAAAACGGGCGCCAACCGCATGTTCGACGACTGTGGTTGGGGGCGTCGGGTCAGATCAGGCCGAGCTCCCTGACCGCCTCGCGCTCCTCGGCAAGCTCAGCCGCCGACGCATCGATGCGCTCTCGCGAGAAGGCGTCGATCTCCAGCCCCTGTACGACTTCCCAACGCCCGCCACGCGAGACGGCGGGGAACGACGAGATGAGGCCCTCGGGGACGCCGTAGGAGCCGTCGGACGGCAGCGCCACCGACGTCCAGTCGCCCTCCGCCGTGCCGTTGACCCAGTCGTAGACGTGGTCGATCGCGGCGTTGGCCGCGGATGCGGCCGACGAGGCGCCGCGGGCTTCGATGATCGCCGCACCACGCTTGGCGACGGTCGGGATGAACTCGTCGCGAAGCCACGCGTCGTTGCCAATCACCTCGGCTGCCGGCTTGCCCCCGATCTCGGCATGCTGCACCGAGGGGTACTGCGTTGCCGAGTGGTTGCCCCAGATCGCGACCTTCTTGATGTCGGTCACCGAGACACCGGCCTTCTTGGCCAGCTGGCTGAGCGCGCGGTTGTGGTCGAGGCGGGTCATCGCGGTGAACCGCTCGGCCGGCACATCGGGAGCGTGCGACTGCGCGATCAGCGCGTTGGTGTTGGCGGGGTTGCCAACGACGAGCACGCGGATGTCGTCGGCCGCGCCGGCATTGATCGCCTCGCCCTGCGGCTTGAAGATGCCCCCGTTGGCCGCAAGCAGGTCACCGCGCTCCATGCCCGCCGTCCGGGGACGCGCACCCACGAGCAGCCCGACGTTGGCGCCCTCGAACGCCGCCCGGGCATCGTCGAAGATGTCGACGCCGGCGAGCAGCGGGAACGCGCAGTCGTCGAGCTCCATCGCCGTGCCCTCGGCCGCCTTGACAGCCTGGGGGATCTCCAGCAGCCGCAGCCGCACGGGCGTGTTGGCGCCGAGCAGCTGGCCCGAAGCGATGCGGAAGAGCAGCGCGTAGCCGATCTGGCCAGCGGCGCCCGTGACGGTCACGTTCACCGGGGTCGTCATTGCAGCAGAACTCCCTTGTTCCAACGACACGTCAACGTGTCTGGGCTGTCAGGCCATCTTCTTCTGCAGGTTCTCGTCCAACGCGGCGAGGAAGTCCTGCGTCGTGAGCCAGCCCTGTTCGGGGCCGACGAGAATCGCCAGGTCCTTGGTCATCAAGCCCGCCTCGACGGTCTCCACGCAGATGTTCTCGAGCGCCTCGGCGAAACCGATGACCTCGGGCGTGCCGTCGAGCTTTCCACGGTGCTTGAGGCCGCCCGTCCACGCGAAGATCGACGCGATCGGGTTGGTCGAGGTCGGCTTGCCCTGCTGGTGCATGCGATAGTGCCGTGTCACCGTGCCGTGCGCCGCCTCGGCCTCGACAGTCTTGCCGTCGGGTGTCATCAGCACGGAGGTCATGAGGCCGAGCGACCCGAAGCCCTGCGCCACCGTGTCGGACTGCACGTCGCCGTCGTAGTTCTTGCACGCCCAGACATAGCCGCCCTCCCACTTCAGCGCGGATGCGACCATGTCGTCGATGAGCCGGTGCTCATAGGTGAGACCCGCGGCCTCGAACTTGTCCTTGTACTCGGTCTCGTAGATCTCCTGGAACACGTCCTTGAACATGCCGTCATAGGCCTTGAGGATCGTGTTCTTCGTCGACATGTAGACCGGGTAACCACGCTGAAGTCCATAGGACAATGACGCGTGGGCAAAGTCCTCGATCGACTTCTTGTAGTTGTACATGCCGAGCGCGACACCGCCGCCCTCGGGAAACTGCGCGATCTCCATCTCGACCGGGTCGCTGCCGTCAGCCGGCGTGTAGGTGATTGTCACCGTGCCCGGGCCAGGGACCTTGAAGTCGGTCGCCTTGTACTGATCTCCGTGCGCGTGACGGCCGATCACGATCGGCTTGGTCCAGCTCGGGACAAGCCGGGGGATGTTGCTGATGACGATCGGCTCGCGGAAGATCACGCCGCCGAGAATGTTGCGGATCGTGCCATTGGGCGAGCGCCACATCTTCTTGAGCCCGAACTCCTCCACGCGCGCCTCATCGGGGGTGATGGTCGCGCACTTCACGCCGACGCCGTACTCCTTGATGGCGTAGGCGGCGTCGACCGTGACCTGGTCGTCGGTCGCGTCGCGGTGCTCGACGCCGAGGTCGAAGTACTTCAGGTCGACATCGAGGTACGGCAGGACCAGCTGCTCCTTGATGAAGGCCCAGATGATCCGGGTCATCTCGTCGCCGTCGAGCTCGACGACGGGCCCGGCTACCTTGATCTTCGCCATCTCAGACGTACTCCTCTGTGGTCCGTGGCACTGTGATCGCGCTCGGCGCGAACCGATCTCTCGATGTCAAGACAAGTGTCGTACGAGCATAACGCCCGCGTCTCAGGGGCTCGGCGGCGGGACAACCACGGACAGCGTGATCGTGGCGACCGCGAAGAACCCGAGGGTGAGCAGGTCGACGGTGCGGCCCCGGACCTTGAGCAGCCCAGCCTGGTCGTCGGAGAGCAGGGCCCTGAGGGCCACACCGAGCAGCAGGGCCGCGCCGAACACGAACGTGCCGCGCTTGAAGTGGTCGCTCGCGACGATCCCGAGCCCGGTGATCGCGGTGGCCAGCACGACGAGCAGGGGCCACTCGTCCCACCAGCGCCGCCGGCGGGACCGCCGTGCTTGGCGACCTGTCAGGTTGTCAGGATGGCTGACCTGCGGTGACACCGCCCCGGAGCCTGACAACTCGACCTCTCGCGGCTCGACCTCTCGCGGCTCGACCTCTCGCGGCTCGACCTCGGGCGCCGCAACGTCCCCCGGCTGCGCTGGCGTTGCCGCGGCTGACCGGTCGACCTTCTGTTGCGACGCCGCCGGCACCTGCTGACGTACTGGATCTGTCATACGTGCTCGAGTGACTCGACGGCCTGCTCGGCTGCCTCGACGACGTTGGTGAGGAGCATGGCCCGGGTCATCGGCCCGACACCGCCCGGCATGGGCGCAATCCAAGCGGCGACGTCATAGACGCTGCGGTCCACGTCACCCACGAGCCCCTCGGCTGTGCGCGTGATGCCCACGTCGAGCACGGCGGCGCCTGGCTTGACCATGCTGGCGGTGATCAGCCGGGGGACTCCGGCGGCGGCCACGACGATGTCGGATCGGCGCACATGCGACGCGAGGTCGCGAGTGCCCGTGTGGCACAGCGTGACAGTCGCGTTCTCCTGGCGGCGAGTGAGCAGCAGGCCAAGCGGACGGCCCACCGTGATGCCGCGGCCGATGATGCAGACATCGGCGCCGGCGATCGGGATGTCATAGCGCCGTAGCAGGTCGACGATGCCGCGAGGCGTGCCCGGCAACGGCGCCAGTTGACCGAGGACCAGCTTGCCGAGATTGGTCGGGTGCAGGCCGTCGGCGTCCTTGTGCGGGTCGACCAGCTCGAGCACCCTGTTGGCATCGAGGCCGCGTGGCAGCGGCAGCTGCACGATGAAGCCGGTGCACGCCGGATCGGCGTTGAGATCCTGCACCACCTGCTCGAGCTGCTCCTGCGTCGCATCGGCGGGCAGGTCGACGCGGATGCTCGCGATGCCAACCTCGGCACTGTCGCGGTGCTTGCCGGCAACATATGCGCGGCTGCCCGGATCGTCACCGACGAGAACCGAGCCGAGACCCGGCCGCACGCCGCGCGCGACCAGTCGCTCGACCCGCTCACGCAGGTCGGCTTTGATCGCGGCGGCCGCCGCCTTGCCGTCAAGGATCTGGGCACTCACAGGCCACGAGTCTTGCACGACATCGTGGCCGCTCGTTCCTCAGTCCACGGTGAACAGCGAGTCGGTGATGTTCAGCCCGAGGTCGTCACCGAACTTCGCGTAGAAAACGAAGATGATCAGGGAAGCGCCGAGCAGGCTGATGTCCTTGTTGAACTGAACCTGTTCCATGAGCTTGGCCTGCGGGTCTTCCTCACGCCAGAAGCTGTGCATGATCAGCGCCGTCGGGAGCAGGAAAGCGACGAGGAAGAGTGCCCCGAGGTCGGCCCACACGCCGAAGGCGATCATCAACGCGCCGACGATGATCAGCACGCCCGACGCGGGAACCGCGAGCCGCGCCATCGGCACGCCCTTGCTCTGTGCATAGGCCGCGGCCCCCGGCCCGCCGAGGAGGTGGAAGAACACCCCGGAGCTGACGAAGACCAGAGCGAACAAGATCCGCCCGATGAGCAGTACGAACTCCATCGCGCACCCGTCCTATGACGAAGCAAATGTTGCTCGGACAACTTCCGGGACGATCTTGGCACGGTTGGGCGGGCTGCGGAACCCTCCGTGACCACCCGGATGCTGTCAGTGGAAGAAGTGGCGTGCCCCAGTCATATACATCGTCACGCCGGCCGCCTGCGCAGCAGCAATGACCTCGTCGTCGCGTACGGAGCCACCCGGCTGCACGACAGCGCGGACGCCGCCGTCGATGAGCACCTGCAAGCCGTCGGGAAACGGGAAGAACGCGTCAGACGCGGCCACCGAACCGGCCGCCCGCTCCCCAGCCCGCGCCACCGCCAGCCGCGCGGAGTCGACGCGGTTGACCTGACCCATGCCGATCCCGACAGAGGCGCCGCCCGAAGCAAGCAGGATCGCGTTGGACTTGACCGCCCGGCAGGCCCGCCACGCGAACGTTAGGTCGAAGAATGTCGCCTCGCCGACCGGATCGCCCGACACGAGCCGCCACTTCACCGGGTCGTCACCCTCGGCCTGGAAGACATCGGGATGCTGCATGAGTAGCCCGCCGGAGATGGGCCGGGTCTCGGCGTCGCGGTGCCGTGGAGCCGCCGTGAGCAGTCGGACGTTCTTCTTCTGCCGCAGGATCTCGAGCGCATCCGGATCGAAGGCCGGCGCGACCACGACCTCGGTGAATACGTCGGCGACCTGCTCGGCCATCGCGCGGGTGACCGGCCGGTTGCTGGCGATGACGCCGCCGAAGGCCGACACCGGGTCGCAGGCGTGCGCCTTGCGGTGTGCCTCGGCGACGTTGTCGTCGAGGCTCACCGCAATCCCGCATGGGTTGGTGTGCTTGATGATCGCGACCGCTGGGATGTCGAAGTCGTACGCGGCGCGGTGCGCCGCATCCGCGTCGACGTAGTTGTTGTAGGACATCTCTTTGCCGTGCAGCTGCTCGGCCTGGGCGAGACCGTCTGCGCCAAAGCCATGGCGGTAGAGAGCAGCCGGCTGGTGCGGGTTCTCCCCGTACCGCAGAACTGCTGCCCGATCCCACGTCCCGCCGATCCAGGCCGGGAACCCGGTGCCCGCGTCGGTCGGAGCGACCACGTTGCCCATCCACGACGCGACGTGCACGTCATAGGTGGCGGTGTGTACGAACGCCGCTGCCGCCAACTCCTGCCGCTGCGCGAGGCTGAAGCCGCCGGCATGCGCCGCCTCGACCGTCTCCGGGTAGCGATCCGGCGAGACCACGACAGCGACCGAGGCATGGTTCTTGGCGGCCGCTCGGACCATGGCCGGCCCACCGATGTCGATCTGCTCGATGGACTCGTCCTTGCTCGCGCCTGACATCACGGTGGCCGTAAACGGGTAGAGATTCACCACCACGAGGTCGAACGGCTCGATACCTAGCTCGGCGAGCTGGTCCCGGTGAGACTCCAACCGCAGGTCCGCCAGAATGCCCGCGTGCACGCGCGGGTGCAGGGTCTTCACCCGACCGTCGAGGCACTCCGGAAACCCCGTGAGCTCCTCGACCTGAGTGACCGGGACGCCGGCGGCCGAGATGCGCCCTGCAGTGGAGCCGGTCGACACGATGGACACGCCCGCGTCGTGCAAACCCCGAGCCAGCTCGTCGAGGCCCGCTTTGTCGTACACGCTCACCAGCGCGCGCCTGATCGGACGCTTGTCGTTCATGGCACGGTGACCCTTCTGCTTTCGATGGTCAGCCCTTCGCGGGCGATGCGGCCGACCCACTCGACCAATAGCCGCCGTTCGACGACCTTGATGCGCTCGTGCAAGGTCGCCTCGTCGTCGTCATCCTCCACAGCCACCGCCGCCTGGGCAATGATCGGGCCAGTGTCGACGCCCGCGTCCACGACGTGGAGCGTGCAGCCGGCCACCTTGACGCCGTAGTCCAACGCGTCCCGCACTCCGTGGGTGCCAGGGAATGACGGCAGCAGGGCGGGGTGCGTGTTGAGCACGCGTCCCGCGTGCGCCTCGAGCACGGCCGGGCCGAGCAGCCGCATGAAGCCGGCCGAGATGACGAAGTCAGGCTCGTACGACCCGATCGCCTCCGCGAGCGCCTTGTCCCACGCCGCACGGTCGGGGTGGTCCTGCGGCGTGACGACGAACGTCGGCACGCCCGCGGCGTCAGCGATCTCGAGCGCCCGGATGTTGCGGCGATCGGCGCCCACGGCCACGACCTGAGCGCCGTAGTCGGCGGCTGTGCACGCATCGAGGAGTGCGGCGAGGTTGCTGCCCGTGCCGGAGACCAGCACCGCCAGGCGGGTCGGCTGGGTCATGGCGGGCTCCTTCACCGACGATCGCGGGACCCGGGCGAGTCCGCGCCAAGAGTCACGGGGGAGGATATCTGTCGGCCTGCCACCGATCGCCGAGGGAGCCCGCGTGCCCGACCAAGACCCGTACGCCGTTCCGCCGCACGTCGCGGAGGGCAGCGGGGAGCCGCACCCGGAGGCGGATCAGCGTGCGGGGTCGCACTCCAAGACGTACGGACAGCCGGCCTTGCCCGCCGCGGGTGAGCCGACTCCCCCGCCGTACGGAACAGCCGCGAGCGCGAGCGGTGGCCCCTCCCCCAAGGAGCGCATGGCGGTGCTTCGCCGGGCGCGGGTCAGTCTCCTGATCGGGATGCTCGGGATGCTGCTCGCGGTCTTCGTCGCACCGGTCGGCGTGGCGTTGGGCGTACTGGCGTTGGTGCGACTCCTGAAGGACCGCGCCGCAATTCGTGCGGCTCGGCTGGGCGGCGCGGCGGAGGTCATACCACTGGTGGCCGCGCTGAGCGCCATCGTGATCGGGACGATCGTCTCGGCTCTGATCGCGCTGTTCTACCGGGAGATCCTCGACTATCGCGCCTGCATGGACGGGGCCAACACGGTTATCGCCGAGAACAAGTGCGATGACGAGTTCATGGACGCCTTGCGGGACCGGCTGCCTGGCTAGTCGCGTCGGGCGCCGCCGCGGCCCCAGCCGAGCGCCCGGCGAGCTCGCTCGCCCGCGGCACGACGGCCAGCACCACCGTCGCCGCGCCCGCCGTCACGCCGACCTCCGCGGCGGTGAGCAACACCATCGGCAGCAGGCCGGGCCCGACCTCGGCCAGCCGCCCCGGACCCGCCGCACCACCGGACAGCGCGGCCAGGCAACCCAGGAGCAAGCCGGCCCCGATCCCAGTCACGAGGGCATCGCATAGCCGGTCCACGAGCGGCGCCTTACCGGCCCGGTGCAGCACAGCCGCCGCCAAGATGCCGGCGACGACGGGCAGCGCCAACACCAGCTGCCCCGCAGCGCTGCCATGCTCCGTGGGAAGGCCCGCCAGCAGCGGCAGAGCGGGCACCGCGCCGAGGCGGACCTCGAACGGCGAGACGACCGTGCCCGTGCCGACCGCGAAACCCGCCCCAACCGCGTAAGACCCAGCCCAGACCGCAGCGTTGGGGAGCAACGCCACTCCGATCAGCGTGACGAGCAACCCACCGGTCAGCCCGGCATCGAGCGACCGCGTCAGCTCCGTCACGCGCCCGTACTGCACGACGAGAGACACCACGACGAGCGCCGCTCCACCGGCGACGATCGTCATCACCGCGATGCTTGCGGCGAACAGCACCGAACGCGGCCTTGCGGGCAGCAGCCCAAGTGCGACCGGAAACAGCCCGCACTCGACCGCTATCCCCGCGCCCGCGGCCAGCAGGGCGATCAGGCCGGTGAGCACTAGCGTGACCAGCGGGCCGGCGTCGCCCGTGACGACGGCGACAGTGCCGCCGCCGAGGCCGTAGGTGGCTGCCATCACGAGCACCAAGGCAACCGCGTGCGCGGCTGACAGCAGCGCGGACGTGTGAGTCGCCCATCTCGCGGCATGGAAGATCAGCAGGACGACAGGGATCGCCATGCCCCAGGGAGCCAGGGCAATGACCCCGGAGCCGGCATCGACCGGGACCCGGTGCGCCACCAACCAGACATCGCCGCCCAGGCCCAGGACCGACCCGAGTGACTGCTCTGCGCCGCCCGCCAGCCAGGCGATGACCCCCGGCAGAGTCAGCAGAGCGAGGCCTGCGACCAGAGCCCACAGCGCCGCAAAGACGGCGGCCAGCCACGGCGCGCGAGGCCGGGCCCCCTCGCGGCGCAACAAGGGCGTGGTGAGCAGGTCGGACATTCCGTCCATCGTTGCAACGGCGTGGCACGAGACGCGTCAGACACGCCGGGCGCGGCTGCGTGGGGCTCATCAGGGAGGATGGCTGCAACCGATCGTCCCGCTCGCGCGTCGCGACAGTGACGGTGTTGTGGGAGGTGCGCGTGACGCCCGACGAGTTCGACGCCTTCTACGAGGGCTCGGCACGCCGGCTGATTGGTCAGGTGTATGCCATGACCGGTGACCTGGCCGAGGCGCAGGACCTCGTGCAGGAGGCATTCGTGCGGGCGTGGGACAAGGGGCGCCGGCTCGACTCGGTGGACAACCCCGAGGCGTGGGTCCGCACGGTGGCCGTGCGGCTCGCGACAAGCCGCTGGCGACGCACCCGCACAGCCGTCAAGGCCCATCGCAAACACGGCCCGCCACCCGACACACCCGCCCATACCCCCGACCACGTGGCGCTCGTCGCCGCACTCGAGCAGATTCCCGAGGCTCAACGCATCGCCGTCGTCCTGCACCACCTCTGCGACCTGTCCGTCGAGCAGGTCGCGGCCGAGACTGGCGCCCCGGTTGGCACCGTCAAGGCGCGGCTGTCCCGCGGCCGGGCAGCGCTCGCCGCGCTTCTTGCCGATTCCGCGGAGGTGGGTCATGCCTGAGCTGGACCTGCGCCAGTCGCTGTCCGAGATCGCCTATACCGCCGGCGTCGCATCGCACCCGGAGCGAGCCGCTGAGATCCGTGGCCTTGCCACCCGCCGCAGGCGTCGCCGCACGGCGTTGGTTGCGGCCGGCAGCGCGGTTGTCGTGGCGGCCACGGCAGTCGGCGCCCTCGCGCTCTCTCCGATCGGCGACGACTTGATGCGGCCCGTGTCCCCGAGCACAGCCAGTCCGTCCACACTCTCGGACTCGCCGCCTCCGACCACGCCCAGCCCCACGAGCTCCCCGTCTGCGGAGGCGGGCCTCGCGGCGGCCCCGTTCCTGACCGACTCGACTGTCCTTGGTGAGCTCGGCGACTCGTTCCAGCCTGGCTTCATCCCGGGCGGGCTCGAGCTCGACTGCTGGCCAGGCCTCGATCTGTCCGGCGCGCAGAATGTCCAGCTCAAGCGCTGGCTGGAGCAGGGGGCGACGTCGCTCTCTGAGTACGTCATGGAGTACGACACCGTCGCGGCAGCGGATGCAGCGGTGTCGATGACGGGCGAGGTCTGGACTGCGTGTGTGCCGCCGGAGCTGGATCTCGGCGGTTCGCTGAGCGGACCGTCGGAGCTGCCGGCACGCGACGAGGCGTTCGAGTACACGACGGTGCAGCCGCAGACCGCGGAAGCCGCAGCGTTCTATCGAGAGGTCAAGATCGCTCGACTTGGCCGCGTCGTCGTCGTGATCGACTTGTTCGTCGACGGCCCGCCGCCTGCGGAGGCATACCTGTCGCAATCCATCGTCACCCGAGCCCTGGAACGCGCAACAAACGAGCGCTAGCCGGACACCAGCCAGACCGTGGGGTGCCGTGGCGGTGGCATGCCCAAACGGAGTGCAACCGCGCGCATCGCTCGTACGTCGTGATTGTTGTCAGAGGACCGAACGGGAGGCTTGGTGACGCCCGACGAGTTCGACGCCTTCTACGAGGGCTCGGCACGCCGGCTGATTGGTCAGGTGTATGCCATGACCGGTGACCTGGCCGAGGCGCAGGACCTCGTGCAGGAGGCATTCGTGCGGGCGTGGGACAAGGGGCGCCGGCTCGACTCGGTGGACAACCCCGAGGCGTGGGTCCGCACCGTCGCCGTGCGGCTCGCGACAAGCCGCTGGCGACGCACCCGCACAGCCGTCAAGGCGTACCGAAAGCACGGGGTGGATGCGGACACTCCCGCGCATTCGCCCGATCACGTGGCGCTGGTCGACGCGCTCAGGAAGATCTCGGAGGAGCAGCGCGTGGCCATAGTCCTGCACCACCTGTGCGACCTGTCCGTCGAGCAGGTGGCGCACGAGACCGGAGCTCCAGCGGGCACCGTCAAGGCGCGGCTGTCGCGCGGCCGTGCGGCCCTGGCGACTCTGCTGGCTGAGCCGTCGGAGGTGGGTCATGCCTGAGCTGGACCTGCGCCAGTCACTGTCCGACATCGCCTACTCGGCGGGCGTCGCGTCGCACCCGCACCGGCCGACGGAGATCCGCCGCATCGGAATGCGCCGCCGTCGCCGCCGTACGGCGTTGGTGACGGCCGGCAGCGCGGTGGTCGTGGCGGCTACGGCAGTCGGCGCCGTAGCAATCTCTCCGATCGGAGACGACTCGACACAGCCGATCGCGCCCCCCAGCACGGACAGTCCGTCCGTACCGACCCCGTCCGAGACGACTCCGTCCGAGACGCCCTTGCCGTCGCCGGCCCCGGCGCCCACGGGCGCAGCGGACGCGCCGTTCCTGCTGGACAGCGACATCGACGCACAGTACGGCGACCTGGACCCGGGACGGTTCTTCGACGAACCTGAGCTCGAGTGCTCGCTGCATGGCATCGATCCCCGCCAGGCCGTCGACGTCGGACTCACGGTGTGGACCACTGAGTCCGCAGCCGTGACCGTCCGCGAGTACGTGTTTGAGTTCCCTGGTACTGCGGAGGCCGATGCGGCGGTCGGTATGACGGGGGCGCCCTGGGAGCTGTGCTCGCCGGGTGCCGAGCCGGGGCAAGAGGTCGTCGGGCCGTTGGCCGTGAAAGGCCCGGAGGAGGCATTCCACTACGCGATCGCGACTCCGGAGACCGGCGAGGTCCTTGGTTCGTACGACGAGGTGGCGATTGCCAGGCACGGTTCCGTTGCTTTGGCCCTAGTGCTCACGTCGGGCGACACCCCGGATGCGTCACTGACGCTCATCCCGGACTGGTTGCTGGTGCGGGCCGTGGCAGAGGCGACAGACACGGTGGGCGAGGGCCGGGTGGCGGTTGGGCCGTCGCCCGCCGAGTTCCTGCCCGACCGCGAGATCCAGCGGGTGTTCGGAGCTGGCTTGTCGTCCGGGTCCTATTCGGGAACGCCCGAAGGCGACCCATGTTGGGCTGGGGTGAACCTCGCCAACGCAGCAGGGCGGCAGCCCATACAGACCGAGTGGAACGAGAAGGGCGATGACCCGACGCTGCAGGTCAAGCAGGTCGTGATGTCGTACGCGTCGGCAACCGAAGCCAACGCAGCGGTGGCAATGACGGGCAGCCCCTGGGATCTGTGTGCCCCATCGGGCGGAACGGACAGCAGCTTGTTCGGACCCGAGGCCCTCGCGATTGCCGACGAGGGGTTCCGGTACGCCTGGGGGACACAACCGCACGTCCCCGGCAACTACTACGAGGCCGTGGTCGCCCGGCGAGGCCCCGTGGTCGTGGTCCTTGACTATTGGTCCGTCGGTACGGTGCCGGAGGGGCTGGCAGGGGTAATACCCGACGAGCTGGTCAATGTCGCACTCGACCGCGCCGCCCAAGCTGCAAACTGAAGCGGCGTGCACCCGGCCCGCCGGGCGGGTCGTGCACGCCGCTTCAGTGACGTGTGGTGCGGCTCAGGAGAGCGACTGCATGACCTCGCGCATGAGCTTGGCGGTCTCGGACGGCGTCTTGCCGACCTTGACTCCGACGGCCTCGAGCGCCTCCTGCTTGGCGACAGCGGTGCCGGACGAGCCAGACACGATCGCGCCGGCGTGGCCCATGGTCTTGCCCTCGGGCGCGGTGAAGCCGGCCACGTAGCCGACGACCGGCTTGGTCACCTGCTCCTTGATGTAGGCCGCCGCACGCTCCTCGGCGTCGCCGCCGATCTCGCCGATCATCACGATCGCGTCGGTGTCGGGGTCGTTCTGGAACGCCTCCAGCGCGTCGATGTGCGTCGTGCCGATGACCGGGTCGCCGCCGATGCCGACGCAGGTCGAGAAGCCGATGTCGCGCAGCTCGTACATCATCTGGTAGGTCAGCGTGCCCGACTTGCTCACCAGGCCGATGCGTCCGGGCTTGGTGATGTCGGCCGGGATGATGCCCGCGTTGGAGGCGCCGGGACTGATCAGACCGGGGCAGTTGGGCCCGATGATGCGGGTCGTGCCGGAGTTGACGGCGTACTGGAAGAACTCCGCGGTGTCCCTTACCGGCACGCCCTCTGTGATGACGACGACGAGCGGCATGCCCGCGTCGACGGCCTCGACGACGGCACTCTTGGTGAAGGCCGGTGGCACGAACACGACAGAGACGTCAGCGCCCGTCGCGTCGGTCGCCTCCTTGACCGAGCCGAACACCGGCACCGCTGTGCCATCGAAATCGACGGACGTGCCGGCCTTGCGCGGGTTGACGCCACCGACGATGTCGGTGCCCGAGCGCAGCATGCGGGCAGTGTGCTTGGAGCCCTCGGAGCCGGTCATGCCCTGGACGATGACCTTGCTGTCCTTGGTGAGGAGGATCGCCATGGTGTGTCAGTCCCTCACTTCGCCGCAGCGAGCTCGGCCGCGCGACGCGCGGCACCGTCCATCGTGTCGACCTGCTCGAGGTGCGGGAGCTGCGCCTCCGTGAGGATGCGCCGGCCCAGCTCGGCGTTGTTGCCGTCGAGGCGTACGACCAGCGGGTGCGTGATCTCGTCGCCCCGGCTCTCCAGGAGTGCGAACGCCTGCACGATGCCGTTGGCCACCTCGTCACACGCGGTGATGCCGCCGAAGACGTTGACGAACACGCTGCGCACACTCGGGTCGGACAGGATGATCTCGAGACCGTTGGCCATGACCTCGGCGCTTGCGCCGCCGCCGATGTCCAGGAAGTTGGCCGGCTTGACACTATGCCCAGCCTTGGCGAACTCCTCGCCGGCGTACGCCACGACGTCCAGGGTCGACATGACAAGGCCGGCGCCGTTGCCGATGATGCCGACCTCGCCCTCGAGCTTGACGTAGTTGAGGTCCTTCTCCTTGGCCCTCGCCTCTAGCGGGTCGGCCGCAGCCTTGTCCTCGAAAGCGGCGTGGTCGGGGTGCCGGAAGTCAGCGTTGTCGTCGAGGGTGACCTTGCCGTCGAGGGCTACGACTGCGCCCTCCGGGGTCTTGACCAGCGGGTTGACCTCGACGAGGGTCGCGTCCTCGGCGGTGAAGACCGTCCAGAGGCTCTGCAGGAGGTCGATGACCTGCTCGCGTACGGACCCGTCGAAGCCCGCGGCATCGGCGATCTCCGCGGCCTTGGCAGCGTCCACACCTTTGAGCGCGTCGACCGCCACCTTGGCCAGCGCCTCGGGGCGCTCGACCGCCAATTGCTCGATCTCCATGCCGCCCTCGACGCTCGCCATGGCGAGGTAGGTGCGGTTGGTGCGGTCGAGCAGGAACGAGACGTAGTACTCCTCCGCGATGTCGCTTGCCTGCGTCACGAGCACGCGGTGGACGGTGTGGCCCTTGATGTCCAGGCCGAGAATGGCCCCAGCCTTCTCCGCAGCCTCGGCGGCCGACTCGGCGAGCTTGACGCCGCCGGCCTTGCCACGGCCGCCCGTCTTGACCTGTGCCTTGACTACGACGGGGCCGCCGATCTTGTCGGCAGCCACCCGCGCCTCGTCGACCGTCTCGGCGACGATGCCCGGCAGCACCGGGACGCCATGCTTGGCGAAGAGTTCCTTCGCCTGGTACTCCATCAGGTCCACTGGGCCTCGAATCCTCGCATCGTTGAGAGCTCTCCGGAGAGTCGCGCGGACCGGCTCGTACATGAGCCAGGTCCTCGGGCGACGAACTCCCGCGAGGCGCGGCCCGGCGCCGCCGCGAGCCTAGTACGGGCACCGCTGGCCACCGGCACCGGGTCGAGCCACCCCGCGCCACCCGTCAACTGTTGATCATGGCCAAGATGTGATCAAACTTCGAAAATGATCACACCACCGCCATGATCAACTCGGTCGGGAGGAGGGGCCCAGCCGCTCGTGCACCCAGCCGGTGATCTCGTGCGTCGTGGCGCCGGGGGTGAAGATCCGTGCGACTCCCATGGCCTCGAGCTCGGGGATGTCGGCGTCGGGGATGATCCCGCCGCCGAACACCACGATGTCGCGGGCGTCCTGCTCATCGAGCAGCTCCAGCACCCGGCGGAACAGGGTCATGTGGGCCCCGGAGAGGATCGAGAGGCCGATCGCGTCAGCGTCCTCCTGGATCGCGGTGGCAACGATCTGCTCCGGCGTCTGGTGGAGCCCGGTGTAGATGACCTCGACGCCCGCGTCGCGCAGCGCTCGCGCGACGACCTTGGCTCCCCGGTCGTGCCCGTCGAGCCCAGGCTTGGCAACGACGACACGGACCTTGCCGGCCGGTTGTGCGGTCGCGCCGCCACCAGCCGGGTCGGTCCCGGCGACCGTATGGATCGCAGCCATGACGCCTCCTAGAGCGCAGACGATGGCGTGAGCGTACGTCCCCGGGGCCGCCGATGTGTCAGCGGGCGGTCGCAGGCGAGCACCTTCCGGTGGCGATGGCTCGCGATGGCGGACAGGATGCGGCTCTGAGGCGGTACGCCGTCGTGCCGCCCGTCGAGGAGCGGAGGAGCCATGAGCTCGGTTGCCCGGATCACCCACATCAGCTCCCGGTCCGAGGAGAGCTTCGAGGACGCGGTCCGTGTCGGGGTGGATCGCGCGACGCAGACGCTGCGCAACGTCTCCGGCGCCTGGGTGAAGGACCAGAAGGTCGAGGTCACGGACGGACGCATCACGGTCTACCAGGTCGTTCTCGAGGTGACCTTCGTCCTGGAGTAGCTGGACGGGTCAGAGCTTGGCTAGGGGCGCGTAGGCCAGCAGGAACGTCTTCACGCTGTCACCGAAGTCGACGGTGGCCTGCGCTTGGTCGCCGTAGCCGGCTGTGGCGATGACCGTGCCTAGTCCGAACGCATCATGCGTCACGCGGTCGCCAACCTCCAGCGACGGCACTTCGCGACGCGCCGCGGCGGCGCGGCGGGCGCTGCGGCTCGGGGTGGCCGCCCAACGCGTCTGGTCGGCCTGCGTGCGCTGCCAGTCGATGAGCTCGTCGGGGATGTCGCTCAGGAACCGGCTCGCGGCGTAGTGCGACGGTGCCCCCCAGGCACTGCGCATCACCGCACGGGTCAGGTAGAGCCGCTCTCGCGCCCGGGTGATGCCGACATAGGCGAGGCGTCGCTCCTCGGCCAGCTCTCCCGGCTCGTCGAGCGACCGCTGGTGCGGGAAGACGCCCTCCTCGAGCCCGGTCAGAAACACGACGGGGAACTCAAGTCCCTTGGCGGTGTGCAGCGTCATGAGCGTGACGAGCCCACCGTGGTCCTCACCCTCGGGGATCTGGTCGGCGTCGGCCACTAGTGACACCTGCTCCAGGAACGTCGCCAAGGTGGCCTCGGCCTGCGCCTCCTCGTGCTCGCGGGCGACGGCAACGAGCTCGCGGAGGTTGTCGGCCCGGCTCTCGTCCTGCGGGTCGTCGGAGGCGTCGAGCTCGGCCAGGTAGCCGGTGCGGCCCAGCACCTCTTCCAGCACCATCGACGGCCCGGCGTCCTCGGCCAGGGCGCGCAGGTCGTCGAGCAGGGCGACGAAACCATTGATCTGCTTGAGCGAACGAGTGGCGAGGTCGTTGACTTCGTCGGCCCGGCGGAGCGCCTGCCAGAAGGTGGTGCGCTCACGCTGGGCGAACGCCTCCACCACCGTCTCCGCCCGGTCGCCGATGCCGCGCTTGGGTACGTTGAGGATGCGCCGCAGGGACACGGAGTCTTCCGGGTTGGCAATGACGCGCAGGTAGGCAAGCGCGTCGCGGACTTCCCGCCGCTCGTAGAACCGAACGCCGCCGACAACCTTGTAGGGCAGCCCCGTACGGATGAAGACCTCTTCGAACACACGGCTCTGTGCGTTGGTGCGGTAGAACACCGCGACATCCCCCGCGTTGGCGAGCCCCTCGTCGGAGAGCCGGTCGACCTCCTCCGCGACGAACTGCGCCTCGCCATGCTCGTCGTCGGCGACGTAGCCAACAATGCGCGGGCCGGCGCCCTGGTCGCTCCACAGGTTCTTGGGCTTGCGGTCGGCGTTACGCGAGATGACCGCGTTGGCCGCGGAAAGGATCGTCTGCGTCGATCGGTAGTTCTGCTCCAGGAGCACGACGCGCGTGTCCGGGAAGTCCTCCTCGAACTGCAGGATGTTGCGGATCGTGGCACCGCGGAAGGCGTATATCGACTGGTCGGCGTCGCCCACCACGCACAGCTCTGCGGGCGGCAGGGCCGGTGCATCATCGTCGCCGCCGACCGGCCCGGACAGCTCGCGGACGAGCACGTACTGAGCGTGGTTCGTGTCCTGGTATTCGTCGACCAGGATGTGCCGAAACCGCCGCCGATAGGACTCCGCCATGTCGGGAAAGGCCTGCAACATGTGGACCGTCGTCATGATCAGGTCGTCGAAATCGAAGGCGTTGGCCTCCCGCAGTCGTCGCTGGTAGATCCCATAGGCCTGCGCGATGGTGCGCTCCAGCGATGACTTGGCCACCGACTGCGCCGACTCGTGGTCGATCAGATCGTTCTTCCACGCGCTGACCTTGTGGGAGAACTGTCGCGGGTTGTAGCGCTTGGGGTCCAGGTCGAGGTCGCGGCAGACGAGCGTCATGAGCCGCCGCGAGTCGGCCTGGTCATAGATCGAGAAGTTGCTCGAGTAGCCGAACCGCTTGGCCTCGCGCCGCAGGATCCGTACGCACGCGGAGTGGAACGTCGACACCCACATGATCTTGGCGCGGCCGCCGACCAACTGATGTACGCGCGCCTTCATCTCGCCGGCAGCTTTGTTGGTGAACGTGATGGCGAGGATTGAGCCGGGGTGGACGTTGCGCGCGCCAAGCAGGTAGGCGATGCGGCGGGTCAGCACTCGGGTCTTGCCGGAACCGGCGCCGGCAACGATGAGCAGTGGGGATCCCTCGTGAATCACGGCCTCGCGCTGCTGGTCGTTGAGCCCGTCGAGCAGCGTCGCGGGGTCCGGGCGCCGGCGACGTGCGCTGGGCTCGCTCGACGACTCGGTCTGGTCAGATGCGATCTCGGGCTCGGCGAGAGCGGCGTCGTCGGCAAGGGCATCCATCGTAGTTTCCAGAGTACGTTCCGAGGTCCGACAATCCCGACAGGAGCGGGCGGTCCGCGACCGGTAGCGTTTCGGGCCGTGGAGGTCGTGATCCTTAAGTCCACCGACGAGATCGCAACAGTCGTCGCGGACGCCATCGAAGCCCTGCTGCAACGCAAGCCCGACGCTGTGCTGGGGCTGGCGACGGGCTCGAGCCCGCTCAAGGTCTACGACGAGCTCGCACGCCGGCACACCGAGCAAGGACTGAGCTTTGCCCGGGCCCGTGCGTTCTCGTTGGACGAGTACGTCGGGCTACCTGCCGGCCACCCCGAGTCGTACCGCAAGGTCATCGAGCGGGAGTTCACCAGCCGGGTCGACGTACCGGCCGAGTCGGTCATCACCCCGGACGGCACGGCGAACGACATCACTGCCGAGACCGCGCGCTACGAGGCGGCCATCAAGGCAGCCGGAGGCGTCGACCTGCAGCTGCTCGGCGTGGGCACCGACGGTCACCTGGCGTTCAACGAGCCCGGCTCATCGCTCGCCTCCCGCACCCGGATCAAGACACTCAACGAGCAGACGCGCATCGACAACGCGCGGTTCTTCGGTGGTGACGTCGACGCGGTGCCCCGCCACGTTCTGACCCAGGGCCTGGGCACCATCCTCGAGGCGCGGCACCTCGTCATGATCGCCACCGGCCAGCACAAGGCCGAGGCCGTCCACCACGTCGTCGAAGGGTCCGTGTCGGCATTCTGGCCGGGCTCGGTGCTGCAGCTGCACCCCCACGCCACTGTCCTGCTCGACGACCCGGCGGCGTCGCGCCTGCAGCTGTCCGACTACTACCGGTCCACGTATGCCGCGAAGCCGTCTTGGCAGGGCATCTAGCTCGTCAGCGCGCATCGTCTCGGCGACACGCCGAGCCACCGTCCCTTGACAGGTGACCATTTGGTCACCTAAGTTGGAGACGTGGCAGGCGACGAGGACCGGGTGTTCAAGGCCCTCGCAGACTCGACCAGACGCCACCTGCTCGACGTCCTGTTCGCGCGTGACGGCCGCACGCTCACCGAACTGGAGGCCGAGGTCGAGGACATGACGCGCTTCGGGGTGATGAAGCACCTGCGTGTCCTCGAGGAAGCCGGTTTGGTCGTGACCCGCAAGTCGGGCCGGGAGAAGCTGCACTTCCTCAACCCGGTCCCGATCCGGCAGATCCACGACCGGTGGATCGACAAGTACACCGAGCACCGCGCGGCGGCGCTCCTGGACCTCAAGAGAGAGCTCGAGGACAAACCATGACCAGCACACAGCAGGCCGGCACGACGCAGGTCTACAAGATCTACATCAAGGCGACCCCGGAGGCCATCTGGGACGCCATCACCAAGCCGGAGTGGACCGCTCAGTACGGCTACACCGGCCTTGTCGACTTCGAGCTTCGCCCCGGCGGCGCCTACACGGCTCGACCGACGGCGGAGTTCAGCGCCGGGGCGGAGGCGCAGGGCATCGAGGTGCCCGACGTGATCGTCGAGGGTGAGGTGCTCGAGTCAGACCCGCCGCGGCGGCTGGTGCACACCTTCCGCATGCTGATGGACCCGACGATGGCCGCCGAGCCGCCCACGACGATCACCTACGACATCGTCGATCTCGGCAACGGCAGCTGTTCGCTCACCCTGACCCACCAGCTCGAGGGCGCACCCGCACTCGCCGTGCTGGTAGGCGGCGGCATGGAGGACCAGGGCGCCGGCGGCGGGCACGCCTGGGTGCTCAGCGACCTCAAGTCCCTGCTCGAGACCGGCAAACCCCTCGCGGGGTGACAAGACCCGGGGTGCCAATGATCACGGAGCCCATGGTTCTGGGGGGTGGACAAGGCTCAGAAGCCTTGCACCGGCCCCACAGGCATGGGTTCCGTGATCATTTGGCGGCCCGCGCTCAGACCAGGCGGCGGTCGGTGGCCCAGCGGGTCAGCTCGTACCTGTTGGACAGCTGCAGCTTGCGAAGCACCGCCGAGACGTGCGTCTCGACAGTCTTGATGGAGATGAAGAGCTCCTTCGCGATCTCCTTGTACGCGTAGCCGCGGGCGATGAGCCGCAGCACCTCACGCTCCCGTTGTGTCAGCCGGTCCAGGTCCTCGTCGACGCTTGGCGGGTCCTGGCCGGCGAACGCGTCCAGCACAAACCCGGCCAGCCGCGGCGAGAACACCGCATCGCCGTCCGCGACGCGGCGGATCGCCTTGACGAGCTCGGCGCCGGTGATCGACTTGGTGACATAGCCACGGGCGCCGCCGCGGATGACCCCGATGACGTCCTCGGCGGCGTCGGAGACAGAGAGCGCCAGGAACCGTACGTCCGGCATTGTCATGTGCAGCTGCCGCAGCACCTCCAACCCGCCACCGCCAGGAAGGTGCACGTCAAGGAGCACGACCTCCGGGCGGGTCTCGCGGATGGCCGCGATCGCGGACTGCGCGTCAGGCGCCTCCGCCACGATGTCGACCACGGTGCCGATCTCCGCCCGCACGCCCGACCGGAACATCGCGTGGTCGTCGACCAGGACGACGCGCGGCTTGCTGGGGGTCAGGCTGCTCACGAGTTTCTCCTCAGTGTCAGGTGCACCTCAGTGCCCTTGCCGGCATCGCTGCGGATGTCGGCCTTGCCGCCGTAACGCTCCATGCGTCCGACGATCGAGCCCCTTACGCCCATCCTGTCGGTCGAGACGGCATCAGGGTCGAATCCGACCCCCCGATCGCGGACAAACACCTCGATCTGCGAGTCCTCGACCTCAGCGTAGACGTCGACCAGCGGGGCCCCCGAGTGCTTGGCGGCGTTGGTGACGGCTTCCCGTACGGCCGCAAGCACAGCGATCACCGGCTCGTCCGGACGGGTGTCGCCGACGACGACCACCTCGACGGGTACGCCGTGCGCGTCCTCGACCTCGGCGGCGATGCGCGCCACGGCAGCCTTGAAGGACTCGTCGGCTGCGGCCTGCCCCTCGTAGAGCCACGTCCGAAGGTCGCGCTCCTGGCTGCGGGCCAGCTTGGTGACCGCGCGCGGATCATCGGCCTGCTTCTGGATGAGCGTGAGCGTCTGCAGCACGCTGTCATGCAGGTGGGCGGCAACGTCGGCACGCTCCTGCGACAGAATGCGCTCGCGCCGTTCGGCCGCGAGCTCGCGCCACAGGCGCAGCCCCCACGGCGCGATGATGATGACCAGGCCGAGCAGGACGACGATGGCAGCGGTGATGGCCTCGGTTGGGGCCCTCAGATCGCCCTCGATCGCGAAGAAGATCACCGCACCGGACACCACGAGCGCCACACCGGCAGCTACTCGAGCCAGGGTGATGACCCGCCTCCGCAGCGGCAGCTTCTGCTCGGACCGCGCGCTGCTGCTGCGTCGGCGCTCGCTCGAGTCGACCTGCAACCAGATGAGCCCCAGCCCGGCAAAGACCAGCACGGCGGGCCAGAACACGACGGCCGACAGGCCCCGGTTGAGGTTCTGCTGGATCAACAGCACGCCGCCCGTCAGGGCCGCCAGTGCGACGAACTGCCCGAAGTCCTCGCGCCGCCGCCGCAGACCCGAGCGCTTGCCCGCCCGTGTCGCGGCCGCCACACCCGCCGGCTGCAGGACCTCGTCCGGGCGTCGTTGTGGTACGAAGATCCACAGCCCGACGTAGACCAGCACGCCGAACCCGTAAAACACCGTCGTCACCGCGAACAGCACGCGCACGATCAACGAGCTGACGCCGATGTGGTCGGCCAGGCCGCCCGCAACGCCCGCGAGCATCCGGCCCTCCGTCCGGCGCCGCAGCGGCGGGACGGCAAGCGGCGCGATGGCAGGCTGGTCCGGGGCAGGGCGCGCCTGGGCAGCCAGTTGCGTGCCGGCGGCCGGGGCGTCCTTGCTCGCGGTGCTGATGGACCAGGCTCCTTCGATGCTCGTACGGGGTCATGGCAGCGCACGACGGGCGCACTGCACCCAGTCGTACTCCTCGATCGTCACACGCGGGGGCCCAACCAGACCACAGGGAGGATCCCGACACGACCCCGACGTTCGCCCCAGTCGGCGCCTGAGTGCGAATCAGGGCACAAGCCGGGGCGATCCCTGATGGGCTCGCGGTCGTCCATGGCGCACGATCGATGGCATGACCGATCAGTTCGCCCAGCCCGCCGCTCCTGGCGCCCCGCACGGGGGTCAGGCGCCTTCGCCCCCACCGCGTGACCCCGGTGAGCTGCTGCGCAGCCTCCGCCGCAGCCGATCCAACCGCGTGATCGCCGGTGTCGCCGGGGGCCTGGCCCGCGAGCTGCGGGTGGACCCGATCCTGGTGCGCGTCATCCTCGTCGCGCTCGTGTTCGTCTCGGGTGCCGGTCTGCTGATCTATGCGATCGCCTGGCTGCTCGTCCCGGACGAGTCCGACGACATGAGCGTTGTCGACCACGCCCTGGGCGGCCGCCCGTCGCAACGGCGCACCTCGTCGCTGCTGCTCGGCGCCGGGCTGATCCTCATGTCAGTAGCCGTCGTGGCCTCCGCCTCCGACGGCGACTTCGGCGGGCTGATCCTGTTCGGGCTGCTCGCTTTCGGAATTGCGTACCTGCTGCGGCGCGGGGAACTGCCTCGGCAGGTGAGCCAGGATGAGTACGCCCCGCAGCCGGTGGCTCCGACGGCGCAGGCCGAGCCGACGGCGCCGGGTCCCTACGCAGCGGCCGCCACACAATCGCCGTACGAGCCGCAGCCGCAGCCCGCCTGGACCCCGCCGCCCCCCGCGTGGGAGGCACCCCCACCCCGCCCGGTCAAGCCGCGCAAGGAGCCGTCGCAGCTCACCGCAATCGTGCTGAGCGCGCTGCTCGTCGTCCTCGGCTCGATGGCGGTGATTGACGTGGCGTGGGCGGACATCCCCGCCGCCGCCTACTTCGCTACAGCGCTGTTCATCGTCGGCGCGGGTCTGGTGGCCGGTACGTGGTTTGGGCGCGGCCGTGGCCTCATCTTGCTGGGCACCCTCCTCGCCGTGGCGCTTCCCCTCGCCACGGCGGCTGACGAGGTCTCCCGTGGCGTGGACGGTGAGTGGGGCGACATCACCGTGACGCCGCAGACTCTGGCGGACATCCCGGCTTCGGAGGAGTTCGGCGGCGCTGGCGTGATCTACGACCTGTCCCAAGTCCCCTTTGCGGAAACGACCGACAAGGAACTCAAGATCGATCTCGGCGTCGGCGAGCTCCAAGTGATCGTGCCCGAGAACGTGGACGTGCACGTGGACGCAGGCATCGGGCTCGGCGAGATCAATCTGTTTGGCGTGGAGAGCGGCGGCGTTGGCCTTGACAAGTCGGCGACTGACTACGGGCCAGACGGCCCCGGCGGTGGAACGCTTCGGCTGGACCTCAGCGGCGGCGGGGCTTCGTTGGAGGTGACCCGATGAAACGCCATGAGCCGAACATCACGTCCTTCGTCTTCGGCCTGATCTTCGTGGGCCTGGCGCTGGTATGGCCGTTCGTCGAATTCGACGTCCTCGACTACTCCGGCCTCGGCATCATCCTCCCCGCCGTGCTGATCGGTGCGGGCGTCGTCGGACTGGCGATGTCGGTGCGTAAGTCACGCCGGCCGGAGGTGGCCGCGGCCGACCCGGTGGCAATCGCCAGGCTCGAGCAGGAGCTCGGCATGGACACTCCCCCGGACAAGGCGGCCACCTGACGCGCCGCCCGCCCCGCTCCTCGCAACATCCGAGCAACCGTGCGTTATTGAGCACGGTTGCTCGGACGCAACAGGGGGTGCCGCTAATCAGACAGCAGGTCGACCGCGAGCCGTGCCGTGTCGGCGTTGTCGGAGAAGAGCCCGTCGATGCCGGTGGCCAGGAACGCCTCGTACTCCGCGAGCGCGTCACCGTAGTCGGCCGGGTTGGTGCCCTTGCGCAGGTTGGCCGGCAGGAACGTGTTTTCGTTGCGGAACGTGTACGGGTGAACGACGAGGCCGGCTGCGTGCGCGTTGTCGACGAGAGCGGTCGGCGCCCCGAGGCTCTGGTCGGCGTTCCGTGAGATGACTTGGTTCTTGTCCGGTCCGAGGCCGTCGGCGTACTCCGCGATGTCGGCGAGACCGGCCGGCGTGATGAGGTCGGCGTACGTACGTGGGTCGCCGGCAGCGACCAGGTCGAACGGCGCACCGCTGGCAGCCACCAGCTGCACGATCGGGACGCTGAGCTTGCGGTCCAGCTCGCGCAGATTGCCCGTCTCGAACGACTGCACGAAGACCTTCGCGCTGCGCCGGTCCAAGCCGTTGCGCTTCAGAGTCCGCGCGAGCGGCTCCTCCAACGAGAGCCCGATCGAGTCGAAGTAGGTCGGGTGCTTCGTCTCCGGGTAGATCCCGATCTCCCGGCCGTGCTCGCGGCGAGCATCCTTCACGAGGTCGATGACCTCCTGCAGTGTCGGCACCTCGAAGCGACCGTCGTACAGCGTGTTCTCCTGCCGAGTCGCCGGGATCCGCTCGATTGCGCGCAATGTCTTGAGCTCGGCCAGCGTGAAGTCCTCGGTGAACCAGCCTGTCAGCGAGACACCGTCGACGACCTTCGTGACTCGACGATCCGCGAACTCTGGGTGCGAGGCGACGTCGGTCGTTCCTGAGATCTCGTTCTCGTGGCGGGCGACGAGCACCCCGTCCTTGGTGGATACGAGGTCAGGCTCGACATAGTCTGCGCCGAGACGGATCGCCAGCTCGTACGACGCGAGCGTGTGCTCGGGCCGGTACCCCGAGGCACCCCGGTGACCGACCACGAGCGGAGCCGACGCCTTGTTGCCGCCGGAATGGCGTTCTTCCTCGCCCGGCGTCGCCGTGGCGTTCGGGATCGTCAGGACAGCAGTGGTCGCGGCCAATGCCGCCAGTCCGGCGGTGACGCGCGTGAAGGACAAGCGCACGAGTCCTCTCCCTTCGACCAGACGGAGGCCGGCGACGGTCGCCGGTGCACACGTGCGGCCGTACGAGAGCGAACTGGCCGCCGGTGACGTCAGGGCATCGGGCGAGCGACGGGCAGGCGACCGTTCATGGACATCCCGTGCCGGTGAGCAGCGACCGCGATGCGAGCGATGTCCGGGCTGTCGGTGAATAGCCCGTCGACGCCCGCCGACAAGTAGGACTGATGCTCCTGGATGGTGTCCCCGTGCTGCAACGGCAGCCGCCCCACGCGCAGGCTGCGCGGCAGGAATGCGTTCTCCGGACGCAGCGTCCAGACGTGCAGCGCGAGGCCGTGGGCGTGCGCGTCGTCGACAAGCGACGTCGGTCGTCCAAAGCCCACGTCGGAATGCGGCAGCACGAGCCGCTTGTCGACACCGATGGCGTCGGCGTAGTGGGCAATGTCGCCGAGGTTGTACGACGGCGCGTCGAGGCCGATCAGCTGCACGAGCGGCACCCCGAGCCATTCGGCCAGCGTCCGCAGCGTCGCGGAGTCGAAGCACTGCACGAACACATTGGCGTCGGCGGTGTCGAGCCGGTTTCGCTCGAGGATGTCCGCGAGCCGCTCCTCGATCGGCAGGCCGGCCGCGGCGAAGTAGCCCGGCATCTTGGGCTCGGGGTAGATGCCGATCGGTCGTCCGACGACCCGGCTCCCCCGACCAACCAGGTCGATGACCTCCTGGAGAGTGGGGACGGCCAGCTGCCCGTCGTACGCAGTGTTGGCCGGACGAAGGTCGGCGTACCGCTCCCGTGCTCGCAGCATCCGCAGCTCGGCGAGCGAGAAGTCCTCGACGAACCACCCGGTGACGAGCTCACCATCGACCAACTTGCCGCGGTAACGGTCGGCAAACTCTGGTCGGTCGATCACATCGGTCGTGCTCGAGAGCTCGGGCCCGTGGCGGCACACGAGCACCCCGTCTCCGGTCACGACGAGATCGGGCTCGACGTAGTCGGCGCCGAGCGCGATGGCGAGCAAGTAGGACGCGAGCGTGTGCTCGGGTCGGTGCGCGGAGGCGCCGCGGTGCGCGATCACCAAAGGTGGCGGCCGCCGCCGGGTGGGGGCGTCCTCGGGAGTCCGTGCCCGCGGGATGGGATGCACATGCCCGAGGAAACCCGGCCTAGATGACGCGGCGGGGGTGCCGCCGCGTCGTCTCGGTTACGGATCGCCGACAATCGGGCCCATGAAGCGCAACCGGGTGTCTCCCACAGGCGAGCTCGTGGCCACGCCGCTGCGCGGATCGTGGACGGGCAACCGCGGCATTCTGCACGAGGGCACCGAGATCCGGCGGTTCCACGCGGGCAAGCTGTGGATCATCTGCGCGTTGACGTACAAGGACCAGCGGCTCCGCCAGTGGGCGCCGGGGCACTACACCGTGCTGTTCTTCCACGACGAGGCCGTCGCTCTCGCAGCCGGGCACCGACCGTGCGCGTTCTGCCGGCGGGCTTCGTACAACGCATATCGTGCGGCCCTGGTGGCGGGCGACGGCGTTGCCGAGCAGCCGAAGGCGACCGAGCTCGACGGCTTGCTGCACGAGGAGCGTCTGCAGCGTGGCACGCACCGGCGGCGGCTGCATTCGATGGCGTGGTCGACATTGCCCGATGGCGTGTTTGTCATGCTGGACGACGGCCCGGCGCTCGTCCTCGATGATGCGGTCGTGCCGTGGACGCCGACGGGGTACGGGGCCGCATCGCGACGGCCGCGGTCAGGGGATGCCGAGGTGCTCACGCCGCCAGCGAGCGTGGCTGCCATCCAGGGCGGCTATGCGCCGCAGATCGACGAGGCCGCACGGCCGTCGCGGTGAGTCGCCCTCACTCCCACTCGATCGTGCCGGGCGGCTTGCTCGTGATGTCTAGGACGACGCGGTTGACGTCGGAGACCTCGTTGGTGATGCGGGTCGAGATGCGCTCGAGCAGCTCGTAGGGCAGCCGCGACCAGTCGGCGGTCATGGCGTCCTCGCTGGAGACCGGCCGCAGCACGATGGGATGTCCGTAGGTGCGACCGTCGCCCTGCACGCCGACCGACCGCACGTCTGCGAGCAGCACCACCGGGAACTGCCACACCTCGCGATCCAGCCCCGAGGCCGCGAGCTCGTCGCGGGCGATCGCGTCGGCATCGCGGAGCAGATCGAGCCGCTCGCGGGTGACCTCACCGACGACCCGAATCGCCAGCCCGGGGCCCGGGAACGGGTGCCGCCAGACGATCTCCCGTGGCAGCCCCAGCTGCTCGCCGACGGCCCGCACCTCGTCCTTGAACAACGTGCGCAGCGGCTCGACCAGCGAGAATTGCAGGTCGTCGGGGAGCCCGCCGACGTTGTGGTGGCTCTTGATGTTGGCCGCTCCCTCGCCGCCGCCAGACTCCACCACGTCGGGGTAGAGCGTGCCTTGCACGAGGAACTCCACCTGCTCGTGGTGCGCGCCGGCGTCGGCGACCACCTCGCGTGCGGCCTCCTCGAACACCCGGATGAACTCGCGACCGATGATCTTGCGCTTCTGCTCCGGCTCGGTGATACCGGCAAGGGCGTCGAGGAAGCGTTTCTCCGCGTCGACCACCTTGAGGTCAACCCCGGTCGCGGCCACGTAGTCCCGCTCGACCTGCTCCGCCTCGCCCTTGCGCAACAGGCCGTGGTCGACGAACACACACGTGAGCTTGTCGCCGACGGCCTTGTGTACGAGCGCGGCCGCAACCGCCGAGTCGACGCCGCCGGACAGCCCGCAGATGACGCGCTTGTCCCCGATCTGCGCGCGGATCGCGTCGACCTGGTCGTCGACGATATTGACCATCGTCCAGGTCTGCCGGCAGTCCGCGATGTCAACGAGGAACCGCTCCAGGATCTGTTGGCCGTGCTCGCTGTGCAGCACCTCCGGGTGCCACTGGACACCGGCGAGCCGCCGACCGATGTCCTCGAACGCGGCGACGGTGGCCCGCGGGGATGACGCGGTGACGAGGAAGCCGTCAGGTGCAACGGTCACCTCGTCGCCATGCGACATCCATGAACTGATGCGCTCGGGCAGACCGGCCAACAGCGTGCCCGGCTCGCTCACCGTGACCTGCGTGCGGCCGTACTCGCGCTGGCCCGTGTGCGCGACCGTGCCACCCAGAGTCTGGGCCATCGCCATGAACCCGTAGCAGATCCCAAATGTCGGCGTCCCGCTGTCGAGTAGTGCCCGATCCAGATGAGGGGCGCCGTCCTCGTACACGCTGCTCGGCCCGCCGGAAAGGATGATCGCCTTGGGTTTGCGCGCGAGCATCTCTGCGACCGGCATCGTGTGCGGAACGATCTCGGAGTAGACGCGTGCCTCACGCACGCGCCGAGCGATGAGCTGTGCGTACTGCGCTCCGTAGTCGACGACGAGGACGAGATCGTGGGACTCCGCAGACACCTTGTCAGCGTAGCCTGCGGGCTATGCAGAGCAGTGCAGCCACCGTGGAGGACTACCTCGCCGAGCTGCCGTCCGACCGCCGCGAGGTGGTGGAGGCCGTACGAGACGTGGTGACGGCCAACCTGCCGGACGGCTACGAGGAGGCGATGGCCTTCGGCATGATCGGCTATGCGGTGCCGCTGGAGCGCCATCCCGACACCTACAACGGGCAGCCACTGGGCTATGTGGCAATCGCGGCGCAGAAGCGGCATTACGCGGTCTACCTGAGTGGCATCTACAGCAGCCCTGATCTGGAGCAGGACTTCCGCAGACGCTGGTCGCCACCAAGCGGACGCGCGATCGACATGGGCAAGTCGTGCTTGCGCTTCAACAAGCTCGCCGATCTGGACCTGCCACTGCTCGGCGAGATGGTGGCGGCCGTGCCGGTGGACCGGTTCATCGAGATGTACGAGGCGGCGCGCGCACGCCGATAGCCCATCCTGCGCAGGCATAGGCAATTGGCCGCCTGGATACGCGCAGCAGCCTGTCCCAGTAGCAACCTTGCTGTTCAACGTGATCGTTTGCCACCGAAACTCGTTGGCTGGTTGTCAGTTACGCAGCGTACGGTGCTGCCACGTGACACTCCTTCCCAGCCTGCCGCTCGCGGACCCCGGATCGCCGGACACGCGCTCGCCGCTGCGGTTCCTTGTCTGGGTGGGGCGCAGGCAGTTCGCGCGCATCGCGATCGCTGTCGGGTTCGGCGTCACCTGGATGGTGGCCCAGGCCCTGATGCCGTACGCGTTGGGTCGCGCCGTCGACTCGGGCCTCGCGGCCGGCGACCGCGGCGCGCTCCTGTACTGGGCGCTGGCCGTGCTCACGCTCGGACTCATCCAGGCCGGCGCCGGCGTGCTGCGCCACCGGCTTGCGGTGGGCAACTGGCTCACCGCGATGTACCGCGTCACCCAGCTCGTTGCTCAGCACGTCGCGCGGTCCGGCACGGCGGTGCGCAGTTCGGTTTCGACCGGCGAGGTCGTCTCCACGACCGCGAGTGACGCACCGCACATCGGCGGCATCTACGACGTGCTACCGCGCTTCTTCGGCGCCATCACGGCCTACGTTCTCGTCGCTGTCCTGCTGCTCCGCACGTCGGTGACCCTGGGGCTCGTCGTGCTGATCGGCGTACCGCTCGTCATGCTCTTGCTCACACCGGTGATCCGACCGCTGCAGGCACGCCAGCGCGAGCAGCGCGCCGAGATTGGCCGGCTCACCGCGCTCGGCGCCGACACCGTTGCCGGGCTGCGGGTGCTGCGCGGCATCGGTGGTGAGCGGACCTTCCTCGCCCGCTACACCGCGCGTTCACAGGAGGTGCGCAACTCGGGCCTGCGGGTGGCTCAGGTGCAGTCCCTGCTCGACGCTGCGCAGGTCCTGCTGCCCGGCATTTTCGTCGTGCTGGTCACGTGGCTCGGCGCCCGGCTTGCGGTCGACGGCACGATCAGCCCCGGTGAGCTGGTGGCGTTCTACGGCTACTCCGCATTCCTCGTGACGCCCCTGCGCACCGCGACCGAAGCGCTGGAAAGAGCGACGCGCGGCATCGTCGCGGCGCGCCGCGTGCTGGCGGTGCTCGCCGTGTCGTCGGACCAGTCGGACGCACCGGAAGTCACCGCTCGACCCGTTCGGGTCCCGGCGGCCGGTGTGCCGCTGCGGGACTCGCAGTCGGGACTGGTGGTCGCGCCTGGGCTGACCACGGCCCTGGTCAGTGCCGACCCGCAGGAGAGCACGCTGGTTGCCGACCGACTGGGCCGCTTTGCCGATGCCGATGGTGTCCTGCTCGGTGACGTTCCCCTCGCCGACCTCCCCGTCGATGAGGTGCGCCGGCGCATCCTCGTGAGCGAGGCGGATCCCCTGCTGTTCAGCGGCAGCCTGCGCGAGACTCTCGACCCGTGGGGCGCGTCCGACGACCACGCGTTGCGCCGCGTGCTCACCGTCGCCGACGCCACCGACGTGATCGACGCACTGCCTGACGGGTTGGACACTGCGGTGGAGGAGCGCGGTCGCTCATTCTCCGGTGGCCAGCGACAGCGCCTCGTCCTGGCTCGCTCGCTGCTTGCCGACCCTGAGGTGCTCGTGCTCGTGGAGCCGACGAGCGCCGTCGACGCGCACACCGAGGCGCGCATTGCCGACCGGTTGCTGGCCGCTCGCCGGGGCCGCACCACGGTGATCGTGTCTGCGAGCCCGTTGCTGCTCGACCGCGTCGACCAGGTGGCCTTCCTCGCCGACGGGCGAGTGCGGTGCCTCGGCACGCACGCCGAGCTGTTGGAGTCCGAGCCCACCTATCGCGAGACCGTGACCCGAGAGGAGGCAGCGTGAGCGCCACCCTGCCGATCGCCGCCGCACCGGAGGTGCGCGCCGAGGCGGGCCGCCTGATGCGTCAGCACCGGCTGACGCTTACCCGCGTTCTCAGCCTGCACGCGCTGGCGGCCGTGACCGGCTTGGCGGGACCATGGCTGCTCGGCGGGCTCGTGCAGAGCGTCAGTCAAGGCACTACGACCGCGCATGTCGACCGAGTCGTTCTCGTCCTGGCGGGGTTCGTGCTGGCGTCGACCGTTCTCACGCGGGCGGCTCGCCGATCGTCGCTCGTGCTGAGTGAGCAGGTCTTCGCCGAGCTGCGCGAGACGTTCGTTGGTCGCGTGCTTGCGCTGCCGCTGTCGACGGTGGAGCGGGCCGGCACAGGCGACTTGGTGTCTCGCACCACGGCAGACATCGACACCCTCGCGCGCACGGTGCGGTTCGCCGTGCCGGAGGTCCTCGTGGCCACTGTCACTGCCACGCTGACGCTGGGAGCGGCGCTTCTCGTCGGCCCGCTTGTCGTGCTGCCGTGTCTGATCAGCCTGCCGTTGATCTGGCTGTCCACCCGCTGGTACCTCCGCCGCGCACCTGCCGGCTACCTCTGGGAGCGGGCGGCGTACGCGACGATCACTGGCGGTGTCACCGAGACGGTCGAGGGTGGGCGCACAGTTGCTGCGCTTGGTCTCACTCAGCAGCGCATCGCCCGGACCAAGGGCGACCTGGCCGAGGCCTATCGAGCCGAGCGCCGGACGCTGTTCCTGCGCACGGTCTGGTTCCCGGCGCTCGAGCTCGCCTACGTGCTGCCGGTGTCCAGCGTCTTGCTGTGGGGCGGGTGGCTCGTGTTCGGCGGCAACGCGACCATCGGGCAGGTCACTGCAGTGACGCTCTACGCGGTGCAGCTGATCGACCCCGTCGACCGGCTCTTGATGTGGCTTGACGAGGTGCAGGTCGGTGCGGCGTCGCTCGCTCGCGTGGTCGGTGTGGCTGATGTGCCCAGCGACCGTGTTGCCTCTGGCAAGCAGCCGGTCGACGAGCATGTACAGGCGACTGACGTGCGCTACGCCTACGTCAGCGGTCGCGACGTGCTGCACGGCATCGACCTCGACCTGCGCCCGGGTGAGCGGCTCGCGATGGTCGGCCCGTCGGGCGCCGGCAAGTCGACGCTTGGCCGACTGCTCGCAGGCATCCACCCGCCGCGCACGGGATCGGTCACCGTCGGAGAGGTGCCGCTGGTCGACCTTCCGCTCGACGAGCTACGCGGTCACGTGGCCCTGGTCACCCAGGAGCACCACGTGTTCGTCGGTTCGGTGGCCGACAACCTGCGGCTGGCTCGCCCCGACGCCGACGAAGACGCGCTGCTGCAGGCGCTCGACGTGGTCGACGCCCGGGGGTGGGTCGAGGCACTGCCTGATGGGCTGCAGACGGTGGTTGGTGCCGGCGGTTACGGGCTGGCTCCGGCACAGGCGCAGCAGGTGGCGCTTGCTCGGCTCGTGCTAGCCGACCCGCACACCCTCGTGCTCGACGAGGCGACGTCGCTGCTCGACCCGCGGGCGGCACGACACCTGGAGCGGTCGCTCGCCGCAGTGCTGGAGGGGCGCACGGTCGTCGCGATCGCGCACCGCTTGCACACGGCGCACGACGCCGACCGCGTGGCAGTCGTCGAGGACGGCCGCATCAGCGAGCTCGGCACACATGACCAGCTCGTCGCGGACGGTGGCGCTTACTCGGCGCTCTGGGAGTCGTGGCATGGCCAGCGGGCAACCGCCGACACGTGACCGCCACGCCGAGCGGCGGGCGCCGAACCCACTGAGGCTCGGCGCCCACCGCCCGGGCAGGGTCAGCTCGACGGGTCGCTTGGCGACTGAGTGCCGTCAGGCTCTGGCGTGCCATCACCCTCAGGTCGCGTCCCGTCGCCGTCCGGCCTGGCACCGTTCTCGGGGCAGTCCCCGTCGCGCGGCCCGTTGTTCGGGTCGGTGGGCTGTACGGACTGGCCGCTCGAGTCCCCGTTCGTCGACTCGCTGGTGGACGTCTCCGGCGAGCCGCCCGAGGACGAGCTGTCGGACGACGCCGCATTGGCGGCAATCGTGCCCGTCAGAGTCGCACCAAGCACAAGACCGCCGACGAGCATTGCCACAGATCGGCCTGCTTTCCGTACAGGCGGTTTCGTCTCCTCGTCCATGTGGACCTCCCTTTCGGTTCATGGCCTCCGGTATGAGGGCCATCAACCGAGGCTGTCGTTCCTCACTGGGGACGACCTTGGGCTGACCTGGGAGCAACCTGGGAGTCGGTGTCTGGCCATGCCTGGAGCGAGGCTGTTCAGCGGTGGCCGAGTGCCTTGACGGCGCGCAGAAGGCGAGTCGTGGTGGCCGCGTAGACCTCCGGTGTCTGGTGCCACGGTGCCGAGATCGCGGGAATGCGCTGGCCGACGACTGCCTGGGTCTCGGTGTAGCGCAGGATCCCTGCCGCCCCATGCCGCCGACCAAGCCCGGACGCTCGCATCCCGCCCATGGGTACGTCGTGGTTGGCCCACACCGAGGTGTGGGCCTCGTTGACCGACACGGCGCCGCACGTGACGCGTGCGGCGACGCGCATGCCCGTACGCAGCGTCGGAGCAAAGACGACACCGAGCAGGCCGTACGACGTGTCGTTGGCTCGCTCCACAGCCTCGTCCTCCGTGCGGAACGACGAGATCGCCACCACGGGACCGAAGGTCTCCTCACGATGGCAGCGCATCGCAGGGGTGACGCCTTCGAGCACGGTCGGCTCCATGACCAGTGGCCCGATCTCGGGTCGCGCCCGCCCGCCGGTGAGCACGGTTGCGCCGTGCGCCTGGGCATCCTCGACGTGACCGAGCACCTTGTCCAGGTGGCTGCGCGACACGATTGACCCCACGTCGTAGCCCCATCCAACCCCGACGCCCAGTCGCAGCTCGCGGGTCTTGGCCACGAACCGCTCGCGGAACTCCTCGTACAGCGACTCGTGTACCAACACCCTCTCGGCCGAGGTGCAGAGCTGCCCGGCCGCCGCGAAGCTGGTACGGACTGCAGCGTCTGCGGCCTTGGCTACGTCGGCGCCCGCGAGCACGACAAGCGGGTTCTTCCCACCGAGCTCGAGCGACGCACCCACGAGACGCTCGCCCGCCTGCCGGGCCACGACGCGGCCGGTTGCGGTGGAGCCGGTGAACGACACGTAGTCAGCTCCAGCGATCACTGCCCCGCCGATGGCAGGTCCGTCGCCGAGCACGACCTGCCACGCGTCGGCCGGCAAGCCGGCCTCGATCGCGAGCTCGCGGACGCGCAGCGCGGTCAGGGCGCCCTGGTCGTCGGGCTTGTGTACCACCGTGTTGCCGGCGACAAGTGCCGGCAGAGTGTCGATGACAGCCAGCGCGAGGGGGTAGTTCCACGGCGAAATGATGCCGACAACGCCCATGGGATGGTGCAGCTCGCGTACGGAGAAGACGCCCGGCGCGAGCGCGACGCGACGCTTTGGTCGGAGCACACGCGCCGCCATGCGCCCGCAGTAGCGCGCGGCCAACGCGACCTCGCCGACCTCCTGGAAGGCGTCGAGCCGAGCCTTGCCACTCTCCAGCTGGACCAGGTCCATGAGCTCATCAACATTGTTGAGGACGAGGTCATGGAAGCGGAGCAGGACATGGGCGCGGGCGCGGATACCGAGTGCGTGCCAAGCCGGCTGTGCCGCGCGCGCCATGGCGTATGCCCGCTCGACATCACCCTCACTCGACCGCGGGATCTCGGCGAGCGGCTCGTCAGTGAACGGCGCAACCGTCTTGACGCTGTCGGCGCCGGTGGCGACAACGGCACGGGTCAAGCGCTCGACGAGCGCGGGGGCAACGCTGACAGCGGTCACTGGCGAGGTCACGGCGGCAGGATACGCAGGCAACGACGTGATCACGAAGAGTTGGTGCTCGTTTTCGCGCGCAAACGCTTCGTGATCATGGCGTGCAGTCAGCGGGAGACGGCGACCTCGACCCGCTGGAAGTCTTTGAGCTCGGTGAAGCCCGTGGTGGCCATGGCCCGCCGCAGCGCACCGGAGAAGTTCATCGTCCCGTCGGCGACCGTGGACGGTCCGTGCAGGATCTGCTGCAGCGGGCCCAGCGTGCCGACGCGCATGCGGACACCGCGGGGCAGGTCGGCGTGGTGTGCCTCAGACCCCCAGTGCCAGCCGCGCCCCGGCGCCTCGTTCGCACGGGCCAGCGGGCTGCCCATCATGACGGCGTCGGCGCCGCAGGCGATGGCCTTGGCAATGTCGCCGGACTTGCCGATGCCGCCGTCGGCGATGAGGTGTACGTAGCGGCCGCCGGACTCGTCGAGGTAGTCGCGCCGCGCCGCCACCACGTCGGCGATGGCGGTGGCGATGGGGACCGCGACGCCGAGCACGGACTTGCTGGTGTAGGACGACCCGCCGCCGAAGCCGACGAGCACACCCGCAGCGCCGGTACGCATCAAGTGCAGCGCAGCCTGGTAGGTCGCACAGCCGCCGACCACCACCGGCACGTCGAGCTCGTAGATGAACTGCTTGAGGTTGAGCGGCTCGGCGCGCCCGGACACGTGCTCGGCCGAGACCGTCGTGCCACGGATCACGAAGATGTCGACGCCGCCGTCGAGCACCGCGCGGTGGAAGTGCTTGGTGCGCTGCGGCGACAGCGCGCCTGCCACGGTGACACCGGCCGCGCGGATCTCCTTGAGCCGCTCGACGATGAGCTCCTCGCGGATCGGGGCCGTGTGGATCTCCTGCAGCCGACGGGTCGCGCCGTCCTCCGGCAGCTCGGCAATCTCGGCGAGGAGCGGCATCGGGTCCTCGTACCGCGTCCACAAACCCTCGAGGTCGAGCACGCCTAGCCCGCCGAGCTTGCCGAACGCCACGGCCGTCGCGGGCGACATCACCGAGTCCATCGGGGCCGCCATGATGGGTAGGTCGAAGCGGTAGGCGTCGATCTGCCAGCTGGTCGAGACCTCTTCCGGGTCGCGCGTGCGACGACTTGGCACGATCGCGAGGTCGTCGAAGGAGTAGCCCTGGCGACCCCGTTTGCCGCGGCCGATCTCGATCTCGATCACGGCGACGACCCTAGCGCGAGGTGTAGTTAGGGGCCTCGACGGTCATCTGGACGTCATGGGGGTGGCTCTCCTTGAGCCCGGCCGCGGTGATGCGGATGAACCGTCCCCGCTCCTTGAGCTCCGGCACCGTGCGTGTACCGCAGTAGAACATCGACTGCTGCAGGCCGCCGACCAGCTGGTGTGCCACCGACTCGAGCGGCCCGCGGAACGGCACCTGCCCCTCGATCCCTTCCGGAATCAGCTCGTCGTCGGACTCGATGTCGCCCTGGAAGTAGCGATCCTTGGAGTACGACCGTTTGGCGCCGCGACTCTGCATGGCACCGAGGGAGCCCATGCCACGGTAGGACTTGAACTGCTTGCCGTTGATGAACACCAGCTCGCCCGGCGCTTCCTCGCATCCCGCGAGCAGCGAGCCGAGCATGACCGAATCGGCTCCCGCGACGAGGGCCTTGGCGATGTCGCCGGAGTGCTGCAGGCCACCGTCGCCGATCAGGGGTACGCCCGCCGGCACGCATGCGCGAGCCGCCTCGTAGATCGCCGTCACCTGTGGCACTCCGATGCCGGCGACGACGCGGGTCGTGCAGATCGAACCCGGCCCGACGCCGACCTTGACGCCGTCGGCGCCGGCTTCGACGAGCGCCTTGGCCCCCTCGTACGTGGCGATGTTGCCGCCCACGACGTCGACACCCCTGGACGCGACCTCGGGCTTGAGCTTGGCGATCATCTCGAGCACGCCGCGGCTGTGCCCGTGCGCGGTGTCGACGACGAGTACGTCGACACCGGCGTCGACCAGCAGCATCGCCCGCGACCAGGCGTCGCCGAAGAAACCCACGGCCGCACCGACCGCGAGCCGGCCCTGCGTGTCCTTGGTGGCGAGCGGGAACCGCTCGCGCTTGGTGAAGTCCTTGAGCGTGATGAGGCCGGTGAGCTTGCCGACCTCGTCGACCAGCGGCAGCTTCTCGATGCGGTGCTTGCCCAGCAGCGCCATGGCGTCATCGGGCGAGATGCCCGGGTGCCCGGTGACGAGCGGCATCTTGGTCATGACCTCGACAACCGGACGGCTGTGGTCGGGCTCGAAGCGCATGTCGCGGTTGGTGACGATGCCGAGCAGCGTGCCGTCGTTGTCGACGACAGGCGCGCCCGAGATGCGGTAGCGCCCGCACAGCTGGTCGACCTCGGCGAGGGTGGCATTCGGGCCGACGGTGATCGGGTGGGTGACCATCCCCGACTCGTTGCGCTTGACGATGTCGACCTGGGTTGCCTGCTCCTCAGCTGAGAGGTTGCGGTGCAGCACCCCGAGGCCACCCTGGCGGGCCATGGCGATTGCCAGGCGGGACTCCGTGACGGTGTCCATCGCGGCCGACACGAGCGGCACCCGGAGCGTGATGTTGCGCGAGAAGCGGGTGGTCGTGTCGACGTCGCTTGGGATGACCTCCGAGCTGCCGGGCAGCAGCAGGACGTCGTCGTAGGTCAGTCCGAGGGGGGCGAACTTGTCGGGAATGCCGCTGGTCATGAGCTGCTAGGAGCCTTCCGGGTCGGCCGAGGGGTGGGCTGCCGTCGTCGGTCGGGGGTTGCGTCCATGGTACGGGGCGGCAGCCGAGGCCCTGGGCAGCCCCAGCAGTCCGTGCGACGCAAACCGGGTCCTTGCAAGGCCCGTGCCTCGCAAGGACCCGGTTGATCACGTTAACGTGATCGACTCGGCCGACGACCGATCAGTGGCCGTGACCGTGACCGTGACCGTTGGCCGCTGGCTCCGGCTCGGCCGGCTTCTCCACGACCAGCGCCTCCGTGGTGAGCAGCATCCCCGCGATGGAAGCGGCGTTCTGCAGCGCGGAGCGCGTCACCTTGACGGGATCGATGACGCCGGCCGCGAGCAGGTCACCGTACTCGCCGGTCGCGACGTTGACACCGTGGTTGACCGGCAGCTCGGAGACGCGGGCAACGACGACGTAGCCCTCCTCACCGGCGTTCTGCGCGATCCAGCGCAGCGGCTCGACCACCGCCTTGCGCACGACGCCCACTCCGATCGCCTCGTCACCCTCGCGTCCGAGGTCGCCGTCGAGCGCGGACAGCGCGTGTACGAGGGCGGCGCCGCCGCCGGCGACGATGCCCTCCTCGACCGCGGCCCGGGTCGCCGAGATGGCGTCCTCGATGCGGTGCTTCTTCTCCTTGAGCTCGACCTCGGTGGCCGCGCCGACCTTGATGACGCAGACGCCGCCGGCGAGCTTGGCGACCCGCTCCTGGAGCTTCTCGCGGTCCCAGTCGGAGTCGGTGCGCTCGATCTCGCCACGGAGCTGGGCGACCCGCGCCTCGACCGCCTCGCGGTCGCCGCCACCGTCGACGATGGTGGTGTCGTCCTTGGTGACGACGGCGCGGCGGGCGGTCCCGAGCACCTCGAGCCCGACCTGGTCGAGCTTGAGGCCGACCTCGGGCGCCACGACCTGGCCGCCGGTGAGGGTTGCGATGTCCTCCAGCGTCGCCTTGCGGCGGTCGCCGAAACCGGGTGCCTTGACGGCGACGCTGTTGAACGTGCCGCGGATCTTGTTGACGACGAGGGTCGAGAGCGCCTCGCCCTCCACGTCCTCGGCGATGATGAGCAGCGGCTTGCCGGCCTGGACGACCTTCTCCAGCAGCGGCAACAGGTCGGCGATCGCGGCGATCTTGCCCTGGTGCAGCAGGATGTAGGCGTCCTCGAGGACGGCCTCCATGCGCTCCACGTCGGTGATCATGTAGGGGCTGATGTAGCCCTTGTCGAACTGCATGCCCTCGGTGAAGTCCAGCTCGGTGCCGAGCGTGTTGGACTCCTCGACGGTGATCACACCGTCCTTGCCGACCTTGTCGAACGCCTCGGCGATCAGCTCGCCGATCTGGCGGTCCTGCGCGGAGATCGTGCCGACCTGGGCGATCTCCTCCTTGGTGTCGATCTGCTTGGCCGACTCCAGGAGGCGATTGGACACGGCCTCGACAGCGGCATCGATGCCACGCTTGACCGCCATCGGGGCGGCACCGGCGGTCACCGTCATGAGGCCCGTCTTGACCATCGCCTGCGCGAGCACCGTGGCAGTCGTCGTGCCGTCACCAGCGATGTCGTTGGTCTTGGTCGCGACCTCCTTGGCGAACTGCGCGCCGAGGTTCTCGTACGGGTTGTCGAGCTCCACCTCGCGAGCGATGGTGACGCCGTCGTTGGTGATGGTGGGCGAGCCGAACTTCTTGTCTATGACGACGTTGCGGCCCTTGGGACCGAGCGTCACCTTCACGACGTCGGCGAGGGCGTCGACACCGCGCTCGAGCGCGCGGCGTGCGTCCTCGTCGAACTCAAGGATCTTTGCCATGGAGTGGCTTACCTCTCGTCAGAAATGAACGCCCCGGGGCCCGGCCGAATGGCCGGACGGTCCGGGGCGGTTCGCGATCACGGGTGGGTGATCAGATCACTTCTCGATGACAGCGAGCACGTCACGAGCGGAGAGGATGAGGTACTCCTCGCCGTTGTACTTGACCTCGGTGCCGCCGTACTTCGAGTAGAGCACGACGTCGCCGACGGCAACGTCGAGAGGGATGCGATTCTCGCCCTCGTCGTCCCAGCGGCCAGGGCCGACAGCGAGGACCTCGCCCTCCTGCGGCTTCTCCTTGGCGGTGTCTGGGATGACCAGGCCGGATGCAGTCGTCTGCTCCGCTTCGAGGGACTTGACGACGATGCGGTCCTCGAGCGGCTTGATGGAGACCGACACAGTGGTGGACCTCCCCTTTCGCGGGATGTCACGGGTTGACCATTGACACGAACTGGTAGTGCTTTGGCTTTGGCCGTCCGTCGTCGCGGGTGCCGGTCGGCCGAGGCTGGCACCCTCACTGGGAGAGTGCCAACCCGACTCTATGCCGGGCTTAGCACTCGGTCAAGGCGAGTGCCAGAGACCTCGTCGAGGGTTCGCCTCGCTCGACCTGGACGAGATACCCGATCATGGGGAGGTGCGATGGGAGCGAGCGGTACACCACCTGGAGAACCTTGCGGCCGAGTGCGAGCGCGTGGCGGACGCGACTAAGCAGTTCGACGAACCTGACATGTTTCGCGTGGAGCAGCTGTGGGCCTACGGCGAGCTCCTCGAGGCGCCGCACGAGCTGCAGGTCATCAGGGTTGCGCTCGTCGTGAACCGGTCCCCCGAGGACGTCCCATGGTTCGCCGAGCCGAGCGGTGCAGAGTGGTTCGCCAACTCCACGCGCATGTCCAAGAACCCCATCTCGGCGAGATGGCGGTCCAACTTGATGCCGGTCTGGAACCACCGCATCGACCGGCCGGCCCTGGTGTGGGACCAGACGCACGGTGTGTACGAGCCGGCGCTCGCGGCGATCCGCGATGGCAGCAGCGAGTCGGTACGGATCCCAGCTCCAACGCGCGATGAGTTCGTCGAACGGTTGCAGGAGGAGCTTGCCATCAGCCGACACGCGATGCGAAAGACCACCGAAGAGTACGACGACAAGCGATGGAGCCCCGGCAAGCTCGCGCCACGGGCCGACGCGATGTGGGCGGCAACCGCCGGCTATCTCGACGTGCTTGACGCGCTCGAGGCGCTCACCTGACCGAGACGAGCCCGTAGGTACGACTCAGGACGCGACCCCCGACACGACAAGGAACTTCCCTCGGCCGGCGCGGTGCTCGTCCGCGTCGACCTCGGCAACGCCGAGCTCCCGGAGCCGGGACTTGACCTCGGCCGCCTGGGCGTCGGTGATTCCGTGCCCGGGCTTGCGCAGATGCCGTTCAACCAGCAGGAGCCGGCCACCAGGCGCGAGCACGCGTACGGCCTCGGCAAGCCCCTTGTCCCGGTCAGCCCAGTGATGCACCGCCGCCACAGTCCAAGCAACGGAGAACGTCGCGTCCGGGAAGGGCAGCGCCTCAGCCGTCCCGAGGCGTACGTCGGCGCCGGGAACTCGACGCCCGGCCCGCTCGACGAAGCCCGGGGTCGGGTCAACCGCGGATATCCGGCTGGGGTCGATCACTGTCGCGGCCCCGGCCAGCGCCGCACCGGGTCCGCACCCGATCTCGAGCGCCCGGTCCTCTGGTGTCAGGCGCGCCAACGAGACCACCAACCTGTTGGATGCGGGATCACGGTTGAACCGGGCGTAGAACCACGCCCCCAGACGGGAGAATCCGCTCATGGCTCAGTCACGCTACTCGGGCGACCAACCGCCCGTGCTGAGCACGGTGGCGCTGCTCGGCGTCATGCAGGACGGCGGCGGCGCTGCACTGCTGCGCGAGGCAACGGCTGCGTACGGCGGCGCCGATGCACTCACGCTCAGTGAGCGGCTGCGGCGCGCCGGGCACGACCCGCAACTCGTGGCGGCCGCGCTCACGCAGGCGCGGCTGCGGGCCAAGGCCGTGACCAAGTTCGGTGTCGACGCCGCGGCCATGTTCTTCACGCAGGAGGGGCTCGAGCAGGCAACGCGCACACCCGTGGCGGCCCATCGTGCCAGGCGGCTGGTCGACTTGATCGGCGCGCAAGCTGCCGTCGCTGATCTGTGCTGTGGCATTGGCGGCGACCTCATGGCGCTCGCCCGCGCGGGCCTGCAGGTCACCGGGGTCGAGCACGATCCGCTCACCGCCGCGGTTGCGCGGGCCAACATTGCAGCCCTGCGGTTCGACGCCACGGTTGAGCTCGCCGATGCGACCGCCTACGACCGCTCACGCAATGCAGCGGTCGTCTGCGATCCGGCCCGGCGGACAAGTCGTGGCCGGGTGTTCGACGTCGACGCGTACGCCCCACCGTGGTCGTTCGTCGAGGAGCTGCTCGCCGGTGGTACGGCGTGCATCAAGGTGGCGCCGGGCATCCCGCACGATCGGGTTCCCGCCGGTGTCGAAGCCGAGTGGGTGTCCGACGGTGGCGACCTCGTGGAGGCTGCGCTCTGGTCGCCCAGCACCGCCTCCGGAGTCAACCGTCGAGCAACACTGCTGCCCGGTGGCGCGACGCTGACCGATGTCGACGATCCACGTGATCAGCGGGACGGGCCGCCGCTGCGGTACCTGTACGAGCCGGATGACGCCGTGATCCGAGCCGGGCTCGTGACCGCAGTCGGGGCCATCGTGCACGGCCGGCTGCTCGACCGCCGGATCGCCTATGTCACAGCGGACGAGCTGCGCATGACGCCGTACGCGAAGGCTTATGAGGTGCTCGACGTGCTGCCGTACGACGAGAAGGCGCTGCGCGCGTGGGTGCGCACGCACGGGATCGGCACCCTCACCATCAAGAAGCGTGGTGTCGGCGTGACTCCCGAGGAGCTTCGTCGCCGGCTCCGGCCCAAGGGCGACGCGGCTGCGACCCTGGTCGTCACGCGGACCCAGGGGCGCGCCGTCGTGTTGCACGTCTCGCCTTTCGCATCATGACGAAGGCGAACCAACCAAGCAGCACGAGGCCCACCAGCACGAGCAGCGGCGCAAACAGCGCGCTCAGGCTGAACCCGACGGACGTCGCGTCCTCGGCCGTGCTGACGACCGGCGCGGCGACACCGAGCGTCGCAGCGTTGGCGACCGGTCTCGTCGCGACCTTGCCGCCGTGCACAACAAGGGCAACGACGATCCCGCCGACCCACCCGATCCACGCGTTGTCCTGAGCCCACGACTCGTCCACGTCCGCGGCCGCCGCCGTCGCCGCGACGGTCACACCGCCTGACACCGGACGCACGAAGGTCTGTATGGCGTCATTGACACTGTCGACCACGGGCACCTTGTCGAGCACGACTTCGACGGCAAGCAGCACTCCGAGCCCGGTGAGCAGCCAGCCGTTCTCCAACCAGTCGAAGGACGCCGAGAGATCGAGCACGTCGGTGTAGCGCGACACCAACCCGACCAGGAGCAGCGGGATGTAGGCGTTGAGCCCCGCCGCCGTCGCGAGGCCGAGCCCGGTCAGCGCCTCCAGCACGCGGCCATTGTCGCAGCGTTCCGATGTGTTGGTCGCGAACCGCGCGCCGGGTAGCGGGACGACGCGATCCACGACATGGCTGTGTCGCCGGTCACCGAGCCGTGAAGTACACGGGGTGCGGGCGTCGGCTCGGGCGGTAAGGTCGCGACGGTGGTGACTCGCGTGGAGGTCGTGGTAGTCGGCGGTGGCGCTATGGGTTCGGCCGCCGCCTGGCAACTCGCCCGGCGCGGGCACGAAGTGCTGCTGCTCGAACGCTTCGAGCCCGGCCATGCGCGTGGCGCCTCCCACGGCGCGACCCGCAACTTCAACCTGGCGTACGCCGAGGACACCTATGCCGACCTGGTCAGCGAGGCTCGCGACTGGTGGGACGAGCTCGCCGCAGAGACCGGCGAGACACTGCTGGACCTAGTGGGGTTGGCCAACCACGGCTGGACCCGCGAGTTCGACGCAATCGAGGCGGCGGTACGAAGTCGAGGCAGGTCGGTCGAGCGGCTGGACCCTGCGGAGGCAGCGAAGCGGTGGCGGGGAATGCGCTTCGCGGGCGAGGTGCTCTCCATCCCCGAGGCCGGCCGGGTTCGGGCCGCCGCGGCGTTGCGCGCTCTGCGCACGTCCGCGAGCCGCCAGGGAGCGGAGATCCGGTACAACACCCCCGTGGCGGCCATCGAACCGGTGACGGACGAGGTCGTACATGTCCGCACTGCCGACGAGCGCTGGGCAGCGCACCGCGTTGTGGTGACGGTGGGGGCCTGGACGGAGAAGCTGCTCGGTCACCTGATGACGCTGCCCCGCCTGGTCGTGACCCAGCAGCAGCCCGCACACTTCCGGGTGCTCGACACCGATGCGGTGTGGCCCAGCTTCAACCACTTTCGTGACCCCGACGAACCGGCCATGCGCCGCTGGCCGACGCAGGTGTACGGCATGCTCTCCCCTGGTGAGGGCGTCAAGGCCGGCTGGCATGGCGCCGGCCCCGTGATCGACCCGGACAACCGTAGTTTCCTGCCCGAAGCAGGCCCGATGGAGGCGCTGCGGCAGTACGTCCGTGACTGGTTACCTGGCGCCGACCCGGACCAGTTCGAGCCGATCAGTTGCACCTACACATCGACCGATACCGAAGACTTCGTGATCGACCGGGTCGGCCCGATCGTGGTCGGTGCAGGCTTCTCCGGACACGGATTCAAGTTCACCCCTGCCATCGGACGGGTGCTGGCCGATCTGATCGAGGGTGGTACGTCGCCGGACTTGTTCCGACGGGAGCCGGTCCGCCGCTGACTGACGGGGCGAGCGACCCGACCGACTCGCCTCAGCCGCAGCCGGCGCGCTCAACGCCGGGCACGTCAACCGGTAGCCTTCCGCGCGCCGGCGCCCGACCAAGCAGCACGTCGACCAGAGCCCGGAAGGCGTCGGGTGAGCGACCGTACAGCGCGATGCGCGAGGTTGTGGCGGTCGACGTGCCCAGCCCGTACGGCGCGTCGAGGGCGACCACGATGTCGCCGGACCCGGACGCGGTAGGCCCGCCGAGGAGCCGTACGGTCACACCGCCTTCCACCGCCAGCCCTGCAGCCCGAGCGGCAGCGGTGAATCGCTCGCGGTCGGCCGCATCTCCTCCACTTACCGTGACCGCTGGGCCAACAAGGGCCCCTGTGCAAGGCCCGGACACCATAGACATCGCCGCGAGCGACGCGGCGTACGACGCGTCAGCGTGTGCTCCGATCGCCGCGGGGTCAGACGCCGGGGCGGTAGCCGCTTGGTGCCGCATGAGCGCCACGACGCGGGTCGCGGCCTCGTCGAGGCGTGCCGCGGCGAGCCGGCCGTCCTGCACCGCCGTGACGATGGCGTCTCGGGCCACTCGCGGGTTGGGTGGCAGCAAGAGCAGGTCAACACCGGCCGCGAGAGCACGTACGGCGGCCTCACTCGCGGACGCGTGACGGGTCACTGCTCCCATGTTGAGCGCGTCACTGACGACCACCCCTTCGAACCCGTGCTGCCGGAGCAGAGCGATCACCGCCGGCGACAGCGTGCTCGGCACACCGGGGTCGACCGCTCGCACGTCGAGGTGGGCTGTCATCACCGCAGGGGCACCGGCGGCCACGGCCGCGTCGAAGGGAACGAGGTCGCGCGCCGACAGCGCGTCGAGCGAGGCCGGCTGGGGCGGCAGGATGACATGGCTGTCGTCGGTCACCGAACCGTGACCCGGGAAGTGCTTGACCACCGGCACGATCCCGGCCGTTGAGTAACCACGCAGTGCCGCGGTCACAACCTCAGCAACGAGCGTGGGGTCGGCCGATGCGGACCTCGACCCGATCGTGGTGTCAGCCGGACCAATCGTCACGTCGGCGTCGGGCGCGAAGACGGCCGTGAATCCGAGGGCGCGCAGCTCTGTTCCGGACGCCTGCGCGGCCGCTTGGGTGACCGCACCATCGCGAGCGGCACCGTACGTCATGAACGTCGGGAACTCCGTGACCGGCGCTCCTAGCCGCGCTATTCGACCGCCCTCCTGGTCGACGCCAACAAGCAGGGGGTAGGCGCGCCCGAGTGCCGCCCAGTCGGCCGCCAGTGCCTGGTTGCTCGCCCGTACCTCGTCGATGGAGGCGACGTTGTCCTTGAGCACGATGACGCCGCCGACATGGAGGTCGGTGATGAGTGTCCGTGGCGGCGCGGTGCCACCGTAACCAGCCACAATCACTTGGGCTGCCCGGTCGGTCACGCTCAGCGCGGCAACGTCGCGAGCAGCCTGCTCCCACTCGAGCAGCGTCGGCCCCCAGGGCAACGCCCGCGGCGGTGCGGGTGAAGTGGGTGGCGCCATGGAAGGCGACCGCGACGTCGGCGCCTCGGAGGTCGGGCGCGCGGCACCCGGTGGCGCGATGTCGCCGGCGCAGCCGACCACGCTCACCACCGACGCGGCGACGACGGCGAGCATTAGCGGCGCGCAGCGCGCCACCGGGCGGTCGTCGAGGCGACGCATCGGCCCCAGCCTTGCATATGGGGCTAGAGGGCGCGGGCCTCCGAGCCGTGCACGACCACTGCGTAGATCACCAGAACACCGATGGCGATGAGGACTATCGACCAGAGCGGGTAGGCACTGATCGACCCCAGGTTGGAGATCACGCTGAGCACCGCGAGCACTACCGCCACGATGCGGGCCCATGTCTGGCCGCTGAGCAGTGCGACACCCGTGATGGCGATGATGATCCCGAGGATGAGGCTGGCCCAACCCCAGGCCGTGTAGTCAACTTCCACCGGCAGATTCTGCTCGCCGACGAGGAAGACTTCCTCGTTACGGAAGATCGCGAGCAGACCCCAGAACGCCTGGAACAGCCCGAGCATGAGCAGCAAGATGGCCGCGAACGCCACCCAGCCGACCCAGCCACTGACCTGTCTGTCTGACTGATAGTCGGTGTTTGTCATAGCCGTCCACCCCTAGAGTGCGCCAATATGCCCAAATCCGTGATCATTGTGCACCTGTGAGGGGTTGGGAGCATCTCAGGCACGCCGACGCGCCAGTGAACTCTTGGGACCCCGAGGGTCAGCTCGCGAGCACCGTCGTGACCGGCATAGACGAGTCAGCCGGCAGGTCGAGCGGCGAGGGTCGACGGCTGCGCGCCACCATAAGCCCGCCGAGCGCGGCGACCATGGCTCCGTTGTCAGTGCACAGCTGGGGCCGGGGCACCCGCACCTGGATCCCCGCCGCCTCGCACCGTTCGACCGCCATGGCGCGCAGCCGCGAGTTGGCAGCCACCCCACCCCCGATGAGCAACGTGTCGACACCGTGCTCGGTGCAAGCCAACACGGCCTTGCGGGTGAGCACGTCGGCCACCGCCTCCTGGAAGGAGGCGGCGACGTCGGCGACCGGCACCGGCTCGCCGTTGCGCTCGCGGGCCTCGACCCAACGTGCGACCGCGGTCTTGAGCCCGGAGAAGGAGAAGTCGAACCGGTGGCGCTGCAGGTCGCGCGGCGAGGTCAGCCCTCGCGGGAACTCCACGAATGCCCGGTCGCCCTCCGCAGCTGCCCGGTCGATGTGCGGGCCGCCTGGAAACGGCATCCCCAGCAGCCGCGCCACCTTGTCGAACGCCTCACCGGCCGCGTCGTCGATGGTGGCGCCCAGCGGCTGGATGGTTGCCGTGATGTCTTCGACCAGCAGCAGGCTGGAGTGGCCTCCGGAGACGAGCATCGCCACCGTCGGCTCCGGCAACGGGCCGTGCTCCAGGGTGTCCACTGCGACGTGCGCGGCCAGGTGATTGATCCCGTAGATCGGCTTGCCGAGCCCGATCGCCAGGGCCTTTGCGGCCGCGACTCCCACGAGCAGCGCGCCGGCAAGGCCCGGGCCACTCGTGACCGCAATGGCGTCGATGTCGGCTAGCCGCACCCCGGCTTCCGCTGTTGCGCGCTCGATCGTCGGGACCATCGCCTCCAGGTGCGCCCGGCTCGCGACCTCGGGCACCACGCCGCCGAACCGCGCATGCTCGTCGACACTGCTGGCGACAGCGTCGACGAGAAGCTCATGACCGCGGACGATGCCGACACCCGTCTCGTCGCAGGATGTCTCGATCCCGAGTACGAGTGGGGCATCAGCAGTCACGGCTGTCATTCTGCCGCTGGGCGGAAATGACCACGTGAAGCAGGTCTGACCCCGCCCTGACAGGCCTCAAGCCCTAGCCCTGCGGGGACAACCCTGCTGGACGTGGTCATTCCGCCAGCCGGGTCAGCCGGAGCCGCAGGACGAGCGCGTCGATCCGCGAGCCGTCGGCGCCGGTGTAGTAGGCGCGTCGTCGGGCGATGCGTTCGAAGCCGTACGACTCATACAGGTGCAGCGCCGGAGTGTTGTCCGCGCGCACCTCGAGCAACAGGTCGGCGCAACGCCGCGCTCGTGCCTCGGCGACGAGCGCCGTCAGCAGCGCGCGGCCGACCCCACGCCCCCGCTTGCCGGGCTCGACTCCGATGGTCTGCACATCTGCCTGGTCGATCGACAGCATCAGCCCGGCGTAGCCGACGATCACCCCGGCATCCTCCGCGACGAGGTAGTAGCGCGTGTCGGGTGCGGCCGCGAGCTCCTCGCGCCACGTCGCCTCGGTCCACGTGTCGTACGGGAACAGCGTCGGCTCCAGCGCATGTACGTCCGGCAGGTCTGCCTCCTGCATCTGCCGGATGTCGACGCTCACGCGGGGGTGACCCGCTTGCGGGCGGCGGGTACGGCGACGTCGGGGCGGCGAAGGTACAGCGGCTCCGGCTCGAGGAGCGCGACCGACTGCCTGATGACCGCGATGGCCAGCGCTCCGGCCGAGGGAAACTCCGGGTCGACAGGGACCGGGAAGGACTCGGGGTAGAGCCGCGGACCTTGTCCGGCGGTCGGAAGCTCGCTGGCCGCGTCAACCGGGCGCGCCACGTGCGGTCCGTCAAGGCGCCGACGATCCGCGTCGTAGGCCGCCCAGTAGACCTCTCTGCGTCTGGCGTCGGTCGCGACCAGAAACGAGCCGTCAACGGTGACGGACTGGGCCAAGGCGTCGAGTGAGCACACACCCACGACCGGCACACCCAGCACCGCGGCGAGCGTGCGGGCGGTGACGATGCCGACGCGCAGCCCGGTGAACGGCCCCGGACCGACTCCGACCGCGACACGGCTGATCGCCCGCGCCTTCACACCGGCGAGCGTCAGAACCTCGGCGACCCCTGGCGCGACAAGCTCGCCGTGCCGCATCGCGTCGACGACTGTCGACTCGGCAACTACCGACTCGCCGTCGAGCAGGGCGACGGTGACCGCCGCGGTAGATGTGTCGAGGGCGAGGAGCACGCGATCAATCCTTCCCGAGCACTGCCGAGAGGTCGACATCGCGCCAGCGTGCGCCGACGGGCGTGATCAGCAGCTGGCGCGGGTCGTGGTCCTCGGTGGCAGGGTCGATGTCGGCACCATGGGCGCGTACGACAGCGATCTCCAGCCGGTCGTCGGCCAGCCCCTCCGCGAGTCCCTCGCCCCACTCGACCACCGTCACCGCCTCGTCGAGCGTGGCCTCCAGATCGAGGCCCTCGAGCTCATCCCAGCCGCCGAGCCGGTAGGCGTCGACATGCACCAGCGGCGGCCCGCCGGAGAGCGACGGATGCACCCGGGCAATGACGAACGACGGGGACGTGACGGCGCCGCGGACGCCCAGCCCGCTGCCGATCCCCTGGGTCAGCGTGGTCTTTCCGGCGCCCAAGTCGCCGGTGAGGACGAGAAGATCGCCGGCGCGCAGCACCGAAGCCAGCCGCTCTCCGCAGTTGCGCATGACGTCGGCCGTCGGCACCTGCACCCGGAGGGCTTCGCTCACCGGTCGCCTTCGGCCAGGAGTGCGGCGACCATCTTGAGGTCTTCGCGGAGGGCCGCCATCGGTGCGCCGTTGGGGCCGAACCGGATCGCGGCCGACGGGTGATAGGTCGCGACGAGCTGTCGCCCCTCCCAAGAAAGCGCCCGCCCGCGGAGCGCGCCGATACGCGCGCCAGCTCCCATGGCCCAGGCCAGCGCGATGCTGCCGAGCGTCATCACGACGGTCGGGTCGATCAGCTGGATCTGCCGTACGAGCCACGGTCGACAGCGCTCGACCTCGGCCTTGCGCGGCGTACGGTTGCGCGGTGGCCGGCACTTGAGCACGTTGGCTACGGCAACTGTTGACCGCGGCAGCCCCACCTCGGCAAGGAGCGTGTCGAGCAGGGCCCCGGAGCGTCCCACGAACGGCAGGCCGGCGGCGTCCTCCTGCGCGCCGGGCGCCTCACCGATGAGCAGGAGACGGGCGCCGCTCGGCGCCACCCCAGGCACGACACGCGTGCGGGCGGCGGCCAGCTCGGTGCAGGCCGTGCAGCCGGTCACCACCCGGGTCAGCTCGTCCCACGTACTGAGCAGTGGCGCCACCCGTGCCGGGTCGACCGTCACGTCGAACGCCGGCGGCTGTTGCGGCCGTCGCGGCGCGCTCGGCGAGCAGCCGGCTTGGGAGCTGCCGCAGCCGCCCGTGCGACCAGGTCGATCAGTGCCTCCGTCACCACTTCGGGATGCTCGAGCAGCACCTGGTGCCCGCTGTCCGGCACCTCGACGTAGGTCGCCGACGGCAGCAGCTCGGCCAGCCGCCGGCTGTGCTCGACCGGGGTGATGAGGTCTCGGTCCGCTCCAATGATCGTGGTCGGCACGTCATCGAGGACCTTGATGCCGTCGGTCGCGTCGTACGAGTCGAAGTTGGGCAGCAGATCGGCCACAACGTCGATCGGAGTCTGAGCGATCATGTCGGCCGAGAACCGCGCGATGGAGTCGGGCACGTCGGTGCCGTACGAGTACTTCTTCGTCAGGGCGAACGCGAGGTCGGCCCCGACCCTGCGGCCATGCTCCACGAGCTCGGGCTGGCGGGCGAGGATCGCGGCCAGCGGCGGCGCCGCGCGGTGGGCAAGCCGCCCCAGAGGGCCGCGGACGAGGATCGGCACCTCAGACATCCGCCCGGCGCTGGTCGCCACCAGCCCAACCCCGACAACTCGTGGGCCGAACAACTCCGGGCGCCGTTCTGCGAGCCCGAGGATCGTCATGCCCCCCATCGAGTGGCCGATCAGCACGATGGGGCCTTCCGGCACCACCTGCTCGAGCACCTGCTCGAGGTCGCGGGTGAGCCGCTCATTGTCGTGGGCCTTGCCCGAGGCGCGCTGCGAGCGGCCGTGCGAGCGCTGGTCCCATGCGACGACCCGGCCCAGCGGCCGAAGGGCGCGACGTTGGAAGTGCCACTCGTCGAGGTTGAGCGCGAACCCGTGGCAGAGGACGATCGTCAGCTGGGGACCGGGCGGCCATTCCACCGGCTCGTCCACCTCAACGTGCAGCCGCACTCCGTCATCGGTATGAACGTTGATCGGCGTGCCACGTAGCCGGCCGAACGGCTCATCGGCGTACGGGTCGGGTTCCTGCTGTGCGCGCGCGGCGAGATAGCGGCGGGTGACCAAGCCGACAGCGGCGCCGGCAGCAGCGACGCCAACAGAGGCGCCGACAACAGCCGCGGTGCGTGTGAGACCACCACGGGTCACGCCCCCACCTCCTCTGCGCCGATGTAGGTACGCGGCAGCCGCGGCGCCATCCGCGTGACTATCTCGTAGGAGATCGTCCCGGTGGCCTTCGCCCAGTCCTCGGCGGTCGGTGCGCCGTCGGATCCGTCGCCGAACAGCTCAACCTCGTCGCCGATCGCCGCCGGGTCGTCGTCTAGATCCACGACGAACTGGTCCATGCACACCCGTCCGGCGACGAGCCGCACACGACCGGCCGCGAGGACGGGCCCGGTGTTGGTCGCGGATCGCGGGACGCCGTCGGCATATCCAAGGGGGACAAGACCCAGGGTCGTCTCCCGCTCGGTGATGTACTCATGCCCGTACGAGACTCCCTGCCCGGCGGCTACCCGCTTGACGTTGGCCAGCCGCGCCCGCACCGTCATCGCCGGCCGCAAACCGAGCTCGGCCGGCGTGGCAACGTCGGGCACCGGGCTCAGCCCGTAGACGGCCAGCCCCGGTCGGACGAGGTCGAAATGCGCCTCAGGGAGTGTGAGCGTGGCCGCCGAGTTGGCGATGTGCCGCACCTCGAGGTGAGCACCACGGGCCTTGGCGAGCTCGATGGCTTCCCGGAAGACCTGGGTCTGGTGACCGATCGTCGGGTGCTGCGGCGCGTCGGCGAGGGCGAAGTGGGACATGACCCCGACCAGCCGCACCGTGCCGTCGGCCTCGGCCTTGAGTGCCGCGTCGACGACGCTCGGCCAGTCCTCGATCGTGGCTCCGTTGCGGCCGAGCCCGGTGTCGATCTTGATGTGCAGGCGCGCCGGACGATCCAGGGCAACAGCCGCGGCGGCGACCTCCTCGATCGCGGCGACCGACGAGGCGGTCACGTCGATGCCGGCCTCGATCGCGTCGGCCCAGCGCTCTCCGGGACCGGCGAGCCAGCACAGGATCCGACCTCCGACACCGGCCTCCCGAAGCATCAGAGCCTCCGGCAGCACGGCGGCGCCCAGCCACGTAGCACCACCGGCGAGGGCCGCGCGGGCGCTGGGCACCAGGCCGTGGCCGTAGCCGTCGGCCTTGACTACAGCCATCACCTGCGCGCCCGGTGCGTGGTCGGCGAGGGCCGCGACGTTGTCCCGGATCGCGGTCAGGTCGACCCGCACCTCGGCATGCGCAACTGGGGTGTCGGCCATGCGGTGATTCTGTCAGTCCACATGGGGGCTCCGCCCCCATGTACCCCCGAGACGCCACATGTCGAGGTGCTCCAGCAGCGCACGTGGCACCGCATCAAGCAGATCTGTCGCGGCAGGTGACCCAGCCTCCCGGCTGGCGATGGACCCGGCGACCCCGTGCAGATAGGCCGCGACCGAGCCTGCGTCGAGCGGTGCCAAGCCGCCGGCCAGCAGGGCGCCGGCCAGGCCGGACAGGACATCGCCCGACCCGGCTGTCGCGAGCGCGGGGGTGCCGGTGCGGTTGACCCGTGCCCGTCCGCCCGGTTCGACGACGAGCGTGGTTGCCCCCTTGAGCAGCACGGTCGCCTGCAGCTCGGTCGCGGCACGCCGTGCGTGCTCGAGCCGCCGAGCCGAGACATCCTGCCGCTCGACACCCAGCAGCCGGGCCAGCTCGCCCTCGTGCGGTGTAAGCAGCGCCGGGACAGGCAGCGGCCCCTGTACGAGTTCCAGGCCGCCGGCGTCGATGACGACGGGGACACCGGCGGCCATCGCCTCCTGGAGCCGCCGCGCCCCTTCGTCGTCCGCGGGGACCCCGGGGCCGAATACCCATGCCTGTACCTGGCCAGTGCCGATGACGGCCTCGGGCCAGCGCTGTCGCACGAGGTCGGCAACCCGGTCGGGCCCGTGGTACCTGACCATGCCAGCCCCGCCGCGTATCGCCGCTCCGACGGCCAGCACGGCCGCCCCCGAATAGGCCGTCGAGCCGGCGTTCACGCCCACGACCCCGCGGCTGTACTTGTGGCTGGCGCGCCCTGGGTGCGGGAGCAAGGCGCGGACGTCGGCTGCCTCCAGCGCCTCGAGCTCGGGCGGCTCGGTGAGGTGGGGACCGAGGCCGATGTCGACCAGCCGGACCGGCCCGGCCGCGGCGGCGCCAGGATCGATCAGCAGGCCCACCTTGTGGGCACCGAACGTGACGGTGAGATCGGCCTGGACGTGGCTCTGCGGTGTCTCGCCACTGTCGACTCCGATCCCGGACGGCAGGTCCACCGCGATGACGGGTACCCCTGAGTCCGCCACGGCTGCGACGGCCTTCTCGGCCGCCGGCCGTAGTCCGGGGGTGCCCCCGATGCCAACGATCCCGTCGAGGGCGAGATGGGCTCGTTCGGCGAGCGCACGGACTTCGTCTGCGTCCGGCTCGGCCACGCGTCCGCCAGCCTTGCGAAGGGTTTCGAGCCCAGCTGCGTGCGTACGGTCGCCGCCGAGCAGCACCGCGTCCACCCGTGCGCCACGCTGTGCGAGTCGCGCCCCCGCGTACAGCGTGTCACCGCCGTTGTCGCCCGCGCCCACAAGGAGCAGGACGCGCGCGCCGTACGAGCCGTCGAGGAACTCCGCGCATGCGGTCGCGAGCCCGGTGGCCGCACGCTGCATGAGGGTGCCCGGCGGCAGGGTCGCCATCAGCGCCGACTCGGCCGCGCGGATCTGCTCTACGCGCCAGGCGCCAATCACGACGGGGTGCCTTCCAGCACCACCATGGCCGAGGCGATTCCCGCGTCGTGCGAGAGCGACAAGTGGATCTGCTCGACCCCGAGCACCTTGCATCGGTTGGCAACGCTGTCGCGCACCTCGAACCAGGGCCGACCGTTGTCGTCTGTGACGACCTCGGCGTCCTGCCAGGACAGCCCCGCCGGGGCACCGAGCGCCTTGGACAGCGCCTCCTTGGCGGCAAAACGTGCGGCGAGCGATGCCATGCGGCGCTCTCGTTCCTCCGGTGTGAACAGCCGCTCCCGCAATCCCGGCTGGCGCTCGAGCGTCTCGGCGAACCGCGCGACGTCGACCACGTCGATGCCCACACCCACGATCACGCGTCCCACCTTGGCACGAATCCGCGCGTGCGGGTCACTGCGGCGAGGGCCGGACAGAGTGTGCTGCGCGGGCTGTGGAAACACACCGCGGCGCGACACCCGGCCCACAGGTGTCGCGCCGGCGGCGGTTCAGGCGAACAGCCGCAGCCGAACGGCCTTCGCCGCTGCCTCGCCGCGGCCCGAGACGCCGAGCTTGGCGAGGATGTTGGACACGTGGACGCTTGCTGTCTTGGACGAGATGAAGAGCTCGTCGGCGATCTGCCGGTTGCTGCGCCCTGCGGTGACGAGTCGGAGCACCTCGAGCTCGCGAGGGGTGAGACCGATCGTGTCATCATCCGCTGAGCCTGAGACGCCGAGCGGGCCGGTGCCGACGCGGCGGGACATCTGGTCGATCTCGGCGCGCACGGGCTCGACATCCAGGTCCGCGACGACCTCGAAGGCCTGACGCAACAAGGCGGCGGCCGCGTCACGATCGCCGGCCTCGGCACGCGCCTCGGCCAGCCCGACCAGTGCGCGACTGATGGCCACCGGCCGGCCGAGCCCCTGCCACGCTCGAAGTGCCTGGTCCCAGAGTTCGACGTCAAGCTGTCCCCGCGCTGCCGATAGCTCAGCGAGCAGCGTGGCGCGCCATGCCGGCATCGCGTCGCCCACCACGCGCAGCGACCCCGCCGCAGTCTCGAGCTCATCGAGCTCTGCCTCGAGGTCATCGACCACTCGTCCACCCAGGGTGCGCTGCAACGACCGGGCGGCTCGGACGCCAGTCACCAGGAGCGGCCAGCCATAGCGCGGCTCCTCGGCCGGACGACCCTCGCGCACCGCAGCCAGCACAAGCTCGAGCGCCTGCCTAGGCTGTCCATCGGCGAGCTCGATCTCGGCCCGCAGCAGATCGAGAGTCTGCAGAGTGCGCGACGTCGCGGCGCTCGCCGCGCTGTAGCGGCGGGCAGCCGCGACATCACCGTGTCCAAGCGCGGCCAGCCCAAGCACCCACCTCAGCCACGTGGCTTTCTCGGCGGGCGGCTCGAGCTCGAGCGCCTTGGTCGCGATGGCCTCTGCTTCGGCCCAGCGACCCAACGAGACGAGCGGCTCCGACTCGTTGATGGCGAGCAGCGAGCCGTACTTCACGCTCAGCGGCGGGTTGCCAGCGGGAGCGAGTCCCTGCCGCGCGACTCGCGCCGCATCCTCGGACCGGCCGATCTTCTCGAGCATGTCGGACTCGGTAGTGGCGACCCGGTGACGGAAACGCTCACCCCCCGCCCTGTCCATCGTCTGCGCCTCCCGGAGGACGGCGAAGGCCTCGTCGACGGCGCCTGCGTCGATCAGAGCCGATGCGAGTGTGATGCGCACGTGAAGGGTGACCGGGACGTCATCGAATCCGGGGACGGCCTCGTCGTCGCCGGCCATCGCCACTGCCGCGCGAGCCAGCTCCACTGACTCCTCGGGCTCCGCGTGGCAGGCAATGTCGGCCCAGACCTGAGCCTTGACCGGACCGTCGGGCTCGGCGACCAACAGCTGCCGCGCGGTCTCCATCTCTGCCCGCCATTCAGGCCGGGCTTGCCCGAGCAGCAGCTCGGCGCGGCGGCTGTGCAGCAGCGCGCGCCGACCGACGTCGGGGTCGCTGCCCAGCTCCTCGAGGGCTTCGGCGGACAAGGCGAGGGCACGCTTGTTGTAGGCGGCTCGCGACGCAGCACGAACAGCCTGCTCGAGCACTGCCACGTGGTCGACGCCCAGGTGTGTGCCGGCGTCGGCGACCCGCGACCACAGCTCGAGCACACGCTCGACCAGCTTGAGGCGGGCCGTCGGCCCGAGTCGGGGGTCGTGCGCCGCCTGCCAAGCCGAGATCAACGCCCAGGTCTGGTCGCCCGCGGCATACCAGTGGTGGGCGGTCTCCAGCGCGGCCCGGCCGGCGGGGACGAGGGACGGGTCGCGGTCGAGCGCCTCAGCGAAGCGGGTGTGCAGCCGGGTCCGCTCCCCCGGCAGCAGGTCGCCGTGGACCGCCTCGTGGATCAACGCGTGGCGGAAGGCATAGCCCTCCTCGTCGGCCAGGATCACGCGCGCGTCGACCGCCGGACGCACGGCCTCGGCGAGCGCGTCCTCGGACAGCTCGGTGACCGAGAGCAGCAGCCTATGGGTGACGCGGCGTCCACCGGCGGCAGCAACGCGCAGCACGCTCCGGGTCCCGTCGGGGAGCCGCTCGACCCCACGCACCAAGAGGTCTCGCAACGAGTCGGGGACTGCAACGTCGTCCGTGGACCCGGCAAGGGTCTCGATGAACAGCGGGTTGCCGTCGGTGCGCTCCACGATCACGTCGAGCTCGCTCATGCTCGGTGCCCGGCCCATGAGTGACCCGCTCAGCTCGGCCACCTCGCGGCGCGGCAGGCCGGCGAGCTGGACGCGCTCCACGCCGGGCAGCCGGCCCATCTCAGCCAGCCATGGCCGCAACGGGTGCGTGCGGTGCATCTCGTCCGTGCGATAGGTGACGATCACGAGCAGCCGGCTCGCGGACATGCGCCGGGCAAGGAACGCCAGCAGCTCGCGCGTGCCGCGGTCGGCCCAGTGGGCGTCTTCGACCACGAGCACCAGCGACTGCTCGCCCGTATAGCCCTCGAGCGCAAGCTGGACATAGTCGTAAAGCAGGGTCCGAACCGTCTCGGGATCGGCGGTCGTGACCTCACCCAGCTCAGGCAGCACCCGCGCGAGCACGCCGAGCCCGCCTGGAACCCAGGACTCGAACGTCTCCCGTCCGGCCGACCGGAGCAGCTGGCGCAGGATCGCGGTGAACGGGGCGAACGACAGGCCCTCGGGGCCCAGCTCCACGCAGTCACCCCAGAGCACGGGCACCTCGAGCTCGTCGGCGAAGCCGCGGACGAGCCGGCTCTTGCCTACGCCGGCCTCGCCGCCGAGCAGGACCAGAGTGTGCTCGCCTGCTCGGGCTCGTTCGGAAGCAGCACGCAATGCCGCCTGCTCCGAGTCACGGCCGACGAAAGGTGCCCCACTCAATGCCACGTCAGGCAGGATCCCACCCCGTACCGACAGGTCTCGACTGATTTCTCTCACAGCGAGACGCCCGACTCTTCCTCCTGGGAGATGTACTCGGGCGAGCCAGCACGCTGCCCCGGAACCGTGGGGCGCTCAGCCGGAACGACGATCGGAGCCGCCGGCTCGACAGGACGTGTTGGCGCGGTCGGGGTCGCCGCCGGCTCCGTGCGGGCTAGGGCGAGGGACCGGCGGAGCCTGCTCAGCCAGGACCGGCGCGGCACCGATCGAGCCAGCCGGTAGCGCTCGGCTTCGTTTCGAAGGTTGTCCATGTGGTGCTCGATGAGCATTCCGGTGACGTATGGGTGCGACATGGTCCGTCTCTTTCGTGACGCTTCTCTTGTTGTCACTCTCAGAGTCGGACTAAGGCCCCCACCGCCACATCGGGAAGGCGCCTTATCTTGGCCAGGGCAGCCTTAGGAGGGCCTCAGACAGGGCGCTGCGGTCACTCGACGGTGACCGATTTGGCCAGGTTTCGCGGCTGGTCGACGTCGTGTCCGCGGGCGGTGGCCATCTCGCAGGCGAACACCTGCAGCGGCACCGTCGACACCAACGGCTGCAGCAGTGTCGGCACCGCGGGGACGCGGATCAGGTGGTCGGCGAACGGCTCGACGGACTCGTCGCCCTCCTCGGCGATCACGACGGTACGGGCGCCGCGCGCGCGCACCTCCTGGATGTTGCTCACGATCTTGTCGTGCAGCACGGAGCGTCCGCGCGGCGAGGGCACGACCACGACAACGGGCACGCCCTCCTCGATGAGTGCGATCGGACCGTGCTTGAGCTCACCGGCCGCGAACGCCTCCGCGTGCATGTAGGCGATCTCTTTGAGCTTGAGTGCGCCCTCGAGGGCAACCGGATAGCCGACGTGCCGCCCGATGAACAGCACCGACTTCGTGTCGGCGAGCTCACGGGCCAGGGCGCGGACGGGCTCAACGGTGTCCAGCACACGGTCGACGGCCTCCGGCATCGAGGCCAGCTCCCGCACCACCGAGGCGATCTCGTCGCCGAACTTGGTGCCCCGGACCTGAGCCAGGTAGAGCCCGACGAGGTAGCAGGCGACCAGCTGGGTGAGGAAGGCCTTGGTGGACGCGACGGCCACCTCCACCCCGGCCCGCGTGTAGAGCACCGCGTCGGACTCCCGGGCCGCCGTCGACCCGTTGGTGTTGGTGATCGCCAGCACGCGGGCGTCCTGCTCGCGGGCGTGCCGCAACGCCATCAGCGTGTCCATCGTCTCGCCCGACTGGGTGATCGCGACGACGAGCGTCTGGCGGTCGACGATGGGGTCGCGGTAGCGGAACTCGCTGGCGAGCTCCACCTCGCACGGGATGCGCGTCCAGTGTTCGATGGCGTACTTGGCCACCAGGCCGGCGTGATACGACGTCCCGCATGCCACGACGATGATCTTGTCGATGTCGCGCAGATCCTGGTCCGGCACGCGCATCTCGTCGAGGATCAACCGGCCCTCAGGGGCAAGGCGGCCGATCAGCGTGTCGGCGACGGCCTTGGGCTGCTCGGCGATCTCCTTGAGCATGAAGTAGTCGTAGCCGCCCTTCTCGGCGGCGGCCACGTCCCAGTCGACGTGGAACTCCCGCGGCTCGACAGGCGCCCCGGCGAACGTCGTCAGCGTGATCGAGTCGGCCCGCAGCTCGACGACCTGGTCGTCGTCCACCTCCACGGCGGTGCGAGTGTGCGCCATAAAGGCGGAAACGTCGCTGGCCAGGAAGCTCTCACCGTTGCCACGCCCCACGACCAGCGGCGAGTTGCGGCGCGCGGCCGCGATGACGCCCGGCGTCCCGGCATGCACCACGACCAGCGTGAACGCGCCCTCAAGGTGCCGGCACACCCGCCGCAGGGCCTCAGCCAGATCGCCGTCGACATCGGCCCACACCTCGGCCAGCAGGTGGGCGACGACCTCCGTGTCGGTGTCGGACACCAGTTCGACGCCCGCCGCCTCGAGATCGCCGCGCAGCCGCGCGAAGTTCTCGATGATGCCGTTATGGATCACGGCGAACCGGCTCGCGGTGTCCAGGTGCGGGTGCGCGTTGCGGTCAGTCGGGCCACCGTGGGTCGCCCAGCGTGTATGACCGATGCCCGTGCCGCTCGACGGCAACGGTCGCTCGGCCAGCGCCTTCTCCAAGTTGGCCAGCTTGCCCGCCCGCTTGGTACTGGCCAGGTGCCCGTCGGACACCAGCGCCACGCCCGCGGAGTCGTACCCGCGGTACTCCAGCCGCCGCAGGCCCTCGATCACCACGTCCAGTGCCGGCTGCGCGCCGACGTAGCCCACGATCCCGCACATGCCCGGAATCGTACGGGGTTGGCTCGGCCGGTCCGTCATGATCGCAGGGTGGATGGGCCGTACGTACGACTCGATCGTGCCGAATGGGCGAAGCGCCGGGCGGCCATGCCGCTGCCCCTCGAGGCCACCGAGCTCGAGCGCATCCGGGGGCTCGGTGACGAGATCGACCTCGACGAGGTCGTCGAGGTCTACCTCCCGCTGTCGAGGCTGCTCACCCTGCGGGTCGCGGCCACCGTTGAACTTCGGGCGACCACGGCGCAGTTCCTCGGAACCGTCGCGCGGCGGACACCGTACGTGATCGGCATCGCGGGGTCGGTCTCCGTGGGCAAGTCGACCACCGCGCGACTGTTGCAGCTCCTGCTGGCCCGCTGGCCCGAGCACCCGAAGGTCGACCTGGTGACTACCGACGGCTTCCTGCATTCCAACGCTGAGCTCGAACGGCGTGGGCTGATGCAGCGCAAGGGCTTCCCGGAGTCCTACGACCGTCGCGCCCTCCTGCAGTTTCTGGCCGCCGTGAAGTCGGGCGTGGAGGAGGTGACGGCGCCCGTCTACGACCACCTGACGTACGACGTCGTCGCGGGCGAGCACATCGTTGTGCACAGACCGGACATCCTGCTCCTCGAGGGACTCAACGTCCTGCAACCTCCGCGGCCGGACCGCGAGGGCCGATACGGCCCCGTGGTCAGCGACTTCTTCGACTTCTCGCTGTACGTCGACGCCGACCCGGTGCACGTCCGGCGCTGGTACGTGGAGCGGTTCCTGCGGCTCCGCGAGACGGCGTTCAGTGATCGTCGCTCCTACTTCCGGCGTTACGCCGACCTCGACGATGTGGCCGCCGTCGCGACGGCCGAGCGCATCTGGGACTCAGTCAACGGCCCCAACCTGGCACAGAACATCGCACCCACCCGCGACCGGGCGTCGCTGGTGCTTGGCAAGGGTCCAGACCACTCGGTGCGGACTATCTGGCTGCGCGACCTGTGAGGCATCGGTCGGGCCCCTGCGTCTCACAGATTCACGACCTTTCGTCCGCTGATTGGCGGCGCCCGGATATCTGTGCTGGTCCGTCGCCGGCACTTTGGGGCGCATACTTCAGTTATGAGCCCTCGCCCCGCCGCTGCCCGCCGGCACCTGCCCAACAGCCCGTTCAACGTCGCCCCCGTCGAGGCCGCTCCCCCGGTCCGCTACGAGCTCGACGACCGGGTGAACCACGATCGGCATGGCATGGGTCGCGTGATCAGCGTCACGGATGACGCCAGCTCTGTTGTGGTCGACTTCCGGGAGGGCAAAGTCCTGCGCGTCACGCTTCCCAGCACCAAGCTGACCAAGCTCTGACTCGACCTCTTAGAGCGCCAGGCGCTCCTTGACTACCGCCGCGAGGCGGTGCGCCAGCTCGTCGGCGTGGTCTTGGGTCGCCGCTTCGACCATGACGCGGACGAGCGGTTCGGTGCCGGACGACCTCAACAGCACGCGACCGGTGCCCGCGAGCTCGGCCTCCGCAGCCTTGACCGCCACGGCGACTCCCTGGTCGGTCGCGGCCCGTGCCTTGTCCACGTCGGGGACGTTGACGAGCACCTGGGGGAGGCGCTGCACCACAGCGGCCAGGTCGGCGAGCGACCGTCCCGTCGCAGCCATGCGGGAGAGCAGGTGGACCGCGGTGAGCAGTCCGTCGCCCGTGGTCGCGTGGTCGAGCAGGATCACATGGCCGGACTGCTCGCCGCCAAGCACGAACCCGCCGTCACGCATCGCCTCCAGTACGTAGCGGTCGCCCACCGCAGTGTCGACGTAGGTCACTCCTGACCCCAGCATCGCGAGCCGGAACCCCTCGTTGGCCATGACCGTCGACACGACGGTGTCGTGCCGCAACCGGCCCTGTTCGTGCAGTGCGAGCGCCAGAATCGCCAGGATCTGATCACCGTCGACCAACGCGCCGCTGGCGTCCACAGCGAGGCAGCGGTCGGCGTCACCGTCGTGCGCGATCCCGGCGTCGGCCCCGACCTCGACAACTTTGGCCTGCAGGTCCTCAGGGTGCGTGGACCCGCAGCCGTCGTTGATGTTGAGGCCATCGGGCTCGGCGTGCAGAGCAACCACGTCGGCGCCCAGCAGCCGCAGCGCCTCGGGAGCAGTGCGGTAGGCCGCGCCGTTGGCACAGTCGACCACGATCTTGAGCCCGTCCAGCCGATGAGGGGCCGTTGCGACGACGTGGTCGACGTACGCCCGCCATGCGTCGGCGTCATCCCGCACGCGCCCCACGTGTGCCCCGGTGGGGCGCTCCCAAGGGTCGTCGAGGTGCGCCTCAATGGCGTCCTCGATCGCGTCATCGAGCTTGTGCCCACCCTTGGCGAAGAACTTGATGCCGTTGTCCGGCATGGGGTTGTGGCTCGCGGAGATCATGACGCCGACGTCGGCGCCAAGCGCGCCGGTCAGGTAGGCGGCGGCCGGGGTAGGGACGACTCCTAGCCGTACGACATTGACGCCCGCGCTCGCCAGCCCAGCCACGGTGGCCGCTTCGAGGAATTCGCCTGAGGCGCGCGGATCACGGCCAATCACGGCGAGCGGGCGGTGTCCGGCAAATGCGCCGGCCTCGGCCAGCACCCGGGCCGCCGCCTCTGCGAGGCCGGTCGCGAGCTCCGCGGTCAGCTCGCGGTTGGCGAGCCCTCGTACCCCGTCTGTACCGAACAGTCGACCCACGCGCTGCTGCCCTTCTCGATGCTGTCCCAGTGAAATGGGAGCAGCCCCGGGGACGATACCCCCGGGGCTGCTTGTGCAGGCTGTGAAGGCGCTTAGCGCTTGGAGTACTGCGGCGCCTTGCGGGCCTTCTTCAGACCAGCCTTCTTGCGCTCGGTCACACGCGCGTCGCGGGTGAGGTAGCCGGCCTTCTTGAGCGACGGTCGGTTGTTCTCGACGTCAGCCTCGTTGAGGGCGCGGGCCACGCCCAGACGCAGCGCACCAGCCTGGCCGGAGACGCCGCCGCCATGGAGGCGGGCGACGACGTCGTACTTGCCGGTCAGCTCAAGGACCGTGAACGGCTCGTTGACGAGCTGCTGGTGCACCTTGTTGGGGAAGTAAGCCTCGAGGTCGCGGCCGTTGATCTGCCACTTGCCGGTGCCGGGCACGATGCGGACGCGGGCAACCGCCTCCTTGCGCCGGCCGGTCGCCGCAGCGGGCTCGATCGCGGAGAACCGCGACGGAGCGGACTCGCTCGTGAAGTTCTCGCTGGCCACGGTCTCGGTGTCAATAGCTGCGACCTCGTCGACCGGGGTCTCGACGTCGATCTCCGTCACTGTGCTGTCCTCGCTCACTGGGCGACCTGGGTGATCTCGAAGGGCACCGGCTGCTGAGCCTGGTGCGGGTGTTCCGGCCCGGCATAGACCTTGAGCTTCTTGAGCATCTGCCGACCAAGCTTGTTGTGGGGAAGCATGCCCTTGACGGCCTTCTCGATCACCCGGCGGGGGTTCGTCTCGAGCAGGGTGTCATAGGACGTCTCCTTCAGACCGCCCGGGCGGCCGGAGTGTCGGTAGTCGATCTTCTGCTCGCGCTTGTTGCCGGTCAGGGCGACCTTTCCGGCGTTGACGACGATGACGAAGTCACCCGTGTCGACGTGCGGCGCGAAGATCGGCTTGTGCTTGCCGCGGAGCAGGGTCGCGGCATGGGTCGCGAGCCGGCCGAGGACGACGTCGTTGGCGTCGATGACGTACCACTGACGCTGGACGTCGCCAGGCTTCGGGCTGAACGTGCGCACGGTCGTAGGCCTTCGTTAGTCGTAAAGTTGACTGCTGCAGGTGGCGCCCCGCCGGAGCCGGCTGAGCGCATGCGCCGCCGCACCACCCAGCGGCGGCACGCACAACGACGACCTAGGGTACCTAGGCACGCCGGTCAGGGTCAAAACGGCTGTTCGAGTAGCGCCCCTCACTGCAGCTCAGTCGGTCACGAAGACCGCCACCGACCGAGCGGGGACGGTGAAGGCGCCGGTGGCATCGTCGTACGAGGACCCCTTCACCACCGCGTCGCCGCCGGCCGCTTGCACCGGGTGCAGCTCGTAATCCAGCCCGGCCTCGGCAGCGACCACCTGCGTGACCTCCTCGTCCGAGCCGTTGAACACCACCACGATGCCCTCCAAGTGGCGGTCGAGGTCGCGGCCACCGCGGTCGGAGATCGTCATGGTGATCACGCCCGGTGCCTGCGACGGCCCGCCGAGCGGGAACCCGACACGCTGCTGGATCAGGTCGGCCGACCCGAGCCGGAACAGCGGCGACGAGAACCTGATCTCCAGCAGCTCGAGCGCGCGATCCCGGGCCGCCTGCATGTCGGCGGCTGCCGGCTCGAGAGCCGGGTCGGCGAGGAGCGGCTTCATGAACGACCACTTCGACTCGTTGTCGCCTCTGAGCGGCAGGCCGCTCCCCCAGGTCGAGTCGGTAGCCGACCAGTCGACCCGGTTGAACCAGTCACCGGAGTCGAACGAGTTGCGGTCGAGCGACTTCGACCTGAGCAGGTCGTTGCCTGCGTGCCAGAACGAGACTCCCTGCGACAGGGCGGTCGTCGCGAGCGCGAGCGTGTTGAGCCGTACTCGGTCGGACATCGCCGTCCCTTGCGGGAGCTTGTACTGCAGGACGTCGAAGAGCGTCTCGTTGTCGTGTGCGTCGACGTAGGTGACCGTCTCGCTGGGGTCGGCGGCGTACCCCGCGGGCTGCCCGTTGTAGTCCACCTGATCGCCGCGGACCACCGTGCCGTCCTGACCGACGAACTCGTACGCCGCGAGGTTGCCGGCGAGCCCGACCTTGATCTGGTCGTGGTACCGGAGCAGCCGCGCGAGCTGCTCCGCGGGTGTCCCGTTGGCCGCGTCCCCGTTGTCATCGGTGACCAGACCGCTGGCGAAGCCCTGGATGCGCGGGTTGTCGTCGAACGGCCCGCCGCCACGCACTGCATCGCGCAGCCGGTCGGTGAAGGTGCCGATGCCGGTGCCGGCCATGTTGGCCTGCGTCGCCTGCTCGAACCTGGCGTCGTTGGCCACCTCGCCAAAGTTCCAGCCTTCGCCGTAGAGGTAGATGTCCTCTCCGTCGACCCCGTCGTGCCGCACGTCCAGCTCGTCGAGCGCCTCGCGGACCGCCAGCATGTTGGCCTTCGAGTGGTGCCCCATGAGGTCGAAGCGGAACCCGTCGACCTTGTACTCCTTTGCCCACGTCACCACCGAGTCGACCATGAGCTTTTCCATCATCTGGTGCTCGGTCGCGGTGTTGGCGCAGCACGTCGACGTCTCGAGCTGTCCCGTCGGCGACAGCCGGTGGTAGTAGCCCGGCACGATCCGGTCGAGCACGGACTTGGCATCCTGCCCGGCCGCGGTGGTGTGGTTGTAAACGACGTCCATCACCACGCGGAGCCCGGCGCCGTTGATGCCTTGGACCATCTCGCGGAACTCGCGGGTGCGCTGCGGCCCCTCGGGATTCGTCGCGTACGACCCCTCCGGCGTCGTGTAGTGCCACGGGTCGTAGCCCCAGTTGAAGCCATCCTGAGCCTTGACCGCTTCGACGCAGGCCTGCTGCGCTTCGGAGTCAGGCGGGAACGACGCGAGGTCACACGCGGGCACCTGCTGATCGGCCCGGTCCTCGGCCACCGTCGCGAAGTCGAAGGCCGGCAGCAGGTGCAGGTGCGTCATACCTGCGTCAGCCAACGCCGACAGGTGCTGCATGCCGTCACTGTCCTCGTCGGTGAATGCCAGGAACGTGCCCTGATGCTCCGCGGGCACCGTCTCGTCACCGATGGAGAAGTCACGGATGTGCAACTCGTAGATCGTGGTGTCCTCCGGCTTGCCCGCCTCAGGCTTGCGCAGCCGGTCCCAGCCGGCCGGCTCGAGCGCCGGGTCATCGAGATCGACGACGACCGAGCGCGCCGAGTCGGTGGTGAGTGCGAGCGAGTACGGATCGGTGACGAGGTTGGTCTCGACCGTGCCGGTGGCCGGGACGTAGACCTTCACTTCGAACACGTACGAGGCGCCCTTCCACGACCGCCCACCGCTCGCCGTCCAGACGCCGTCGTCGTCGCGGCGCATCGACACCCGCTCGTCCGCAGACGCGCCGGGCTTCCGGACGAGCAGGTCGACGTCCTTCGCGGTCGGCGCCCACAGCGCGATCTTCGGGTTGCCGCCACGCCATGTCACGCCCAGGTCGCGGTCCTCCGCGTCGTCATAGACGTCGTCCAGGACACCCGGGATCTGGATGCCGGTCGCATCGACAAGTCGTCCGAGGTCGTCGTACGACGCGATCGCGACCTGCCCCGTCAGGATCTCGTCGGCGTCACGAGCCACCTTGTCCGGCAGCTTCAATGCCTCGTACGCCGCGAGGTGCGGCCACTTCTGCTGCAGCTTCGGCGACAGCGCACCGATGAGCGAGAGCGGTGCCGAGTCCCCACCGGTGACGGCCTCGGCGTCGACCGCGAGACCGCCCTCCGGCGCCCAATGCAGCCGGTAGGTCCAGCCGGTGCGGTCCTGGTCGGGTAGGTTCCAGGCGAGCGTGTCGTCTGTCAGCCAGTGTGCGAGCTGGCGGGACAAATCAGGTACTGCACCCGCCGCCTGTGTGCGGATCGTCAGGACATGCGACGCGAGGTCGTACGAGAACACGACCGCGACGCCGTCACCCGGCACCGTGAACGGAATGTTGGCGCCGTCCTGCGCGCCACCAGCACCGTAGTTCTCGGTCCACGACAGCCCGTGAGCGACCTTGACCTCGTAGTTGCCCGGCGGGATCTGCGTGGTCGTGAACGTGAACGTGCCGTCGCCGTCGGGATCCTGCAGCCAGGAACGCATGCAGTCCGGCGCCCAGTCGCCTGGGCAGCCGAGCTCGGACTGGAAGCTGCCAGGAGCAGTGATGATCGGGCCAAGGACATCGTTGGTGATCCAGTGCGTGCCGTGGTCGTAGTAGAAGGTGACCGGCCCGCCCGGGTGCGTGAACGGGATGTCGGATCCGCCAGGTGTCCCGCCGGCGCCATAGTTCTCGTCCCAGGAACGGTTGATCGCTGCCTTGAACGCGTAGCCGCCGGCAGGCAGGTTCGTGACCGGCAGCTTCCAGATGTCGTCCTCGGCGTCAAGCGTCATCTGCGCCTGGTCGCACCAAGGGGCCCAGTCCTCGGGCGCACCCGCGGAGGTCACGCAGCCGAGCTCGCTGTCGAGGCTGCCGGCAGTCGCGACAGCAGCAGGCTGCTCGACCGGCCCGCCGCCGCCCCCGCCGCCACCAGTCGGCGGTGCCGGCACACCAGCCACCGCGGAGGTGGCGGCGACACCCAGGTCTCCGTCGTGCTCCACGACGATTGCGCGGTACTCGACCGGGGTGCCCGCCGGGATCCCCGTGACGTCGTGGAAGACGCGGTACGGCGCGTTGTCATCGGTGCCGATCACGTTCCAGTCAGTGGTGCCCACAGGACGCCAGGCGAACGTCACCTGGTTGAAACCGCCACCCGGCACGGTCACACCGAGCTCGGCACGGTCGTTGACCGCGGCACCGGAAACCGGCGTGCGGAAGACCGGCGCGGGCGCGGCCTTGGTCTTCTTGAGCGGAGCGCTCGCCTTCCACACCTCCGCAGACAGCGGCGGCACAGTTACCGTGACGCGGCCTTCGCCGTTGCTCTTGAGCCTCGCGGTGCCAGCCGGCCACACGCCCTTGAAGTTCATGCCCTCGCTGAACGTGTCGAACGTGACGGTCTTCTCCTGCTCGGAGTTGTTGGCCGCGACGATGTACTCGACGTTGTCCTCGGCATCGATGCGGCTGAAAGCGAAGACACCCGCGCCATTGCTCGCATAGCGGTGGATCTGCGCTCCGTCGGCCAGCGCCGGGTGCTCGTCACGCAGGTCCGCTAGCGACGAGATGTGTTCGTAGAGCGGGTGGTCGGGGTTGTAGTTGGCGACCGCTGTCGTCGAGTCGGTGCCGATGAGGTCGTTGTCGTTGTACTCAGCGACTTGCGACGGGAACATGTCCTCGCGCGCCCTCTGGTCACCGACCCCTTGCGGCTCACCGAGCTCGGCGGCGAAACCCTGCTCGTCGCCGTAGTAGACGACGGGCTGGCCGCGGGTGAGGTACATGAGCGAGTGGCCAAGCTGGTCGCGGGCGAGCAGCTCGTCGTCCGCCGCGTCGGCATTTGCCGTACGGATGAAGCTGCCAATGCGCCCCTGATCGTGGTTGCCGAGGAAGGTCGGAAGCGAGTAGGCGTTGGAGTCGGCGTCCGTGTAGTAGTCGTCGCGCGCGTAGAAGTCACGCAGCTCGGTCGTGGCTCGGCCGTTGGCGAAGCCGGAACCGTTGGCCTGGAAGCCGAAGTCGACGGTGGCCTGCAGCTTGCCCTCGGTCGTGTAGCGCGACATGAAGCGCGGGTCGGCGTCGAAGACCTCGCCGAACATGAAGAAGTCCTCGTTGCCCAGAGACGCGGCAAAGCCCGTCAACGCAGGGGCGAACTGCTGCCAGAACTCCATGTTGACGTGCTTGACGGTGTCGATGCGGAACCCGTCGACACCGATGTCCTGCACCCACGTCTTGTAGACGTCGATCAAGCCCTGGACGACCTCGGGTCGCTCCGTCCACAAGTCGTCGAGCGCCGACAGTCGGCCCGACGGGAAGTCGCCGTACTCACTGTTCTCGCCGGCGAACGAGCTGGTGCCGCGGTTGTGGTACATCGTCGGGTCGTTGAGCCACGCCGGGACCTTGGCGTCCTCATCGCCGGCTGGAATGAGCGGCGTGTACGGGAAGGAGCTCAGGTTCACCTCGGGGAAGGCGGGGTCCCCGTCGGCGTAGTCGCGGTCGTCGAACGGGGCTCCCGCGGCCGTGAGGTAGGGGTTCGCGGCCTTGTCCTTGTAAGGCAGGCTGCCCTCGTCGTTGTACAGCGACTCGTCATAGGCAATGACGTCTGCCGTGTGGTTGGTGATGATGTCGAAGAAGACCTTGATGCCGCGCTCATGTGCGGCGTCCACGAGGTCTTGGAGTTCGGCGTTGGTGCCGAGGTGTGGGTCGATCTGCGTGAAGTCGGTGATCCAGTAACCGTGGTAGCCGGCGCTCTCCGAGCCGGGCGCTCCCTGCACAGGCTTGTTCTTGAACGACGGCGTCAGCCAGATCGCCGTCGTACCAAGCCCGTCGATGTATTCGATCTGGTCGAGCAACCCTGCAAGGTCGCCGCCGTGGTAGAAGCCGGTGCTCGTCGGGTCGTAGCCGTTTGTGAGCGGGTCGCCCGGGATGCCCGCCGTGTCATTGACGGTGTCGCCGTTGGCGAACCGGTCGGCCATGACGAAGTAGAACCGCTCCTTGGTGAGATCCGTGCGCAGGCTGGCCTTCGCGAGCGCGCGGTCGGAGTCCGAGGCCGGTGGCTGCGCCGCTGCCGGCACCACGGTCACGATGTGTGTGGCGTGGCTATAGACGAACCGCAGGATGACCTCGCTCGCGAGGGCCAGCGGGATGTTCGCGGCGCCACCACCTGCGCCATAGCTCTCGTCCCAGGTCCCGTTGAGTGCCACCTTGTACTCGTGCGTGCCCGCGGGCACGGTGAACTCGGCCGCGAAGACGCCCTCGGCGTCGGTCGCAGCCAACGCCGTCGCCCCGCACGCGGGATCCCAGTCCCCCGCACACCCGAGCTCGGACTGCAGGCTGCCGACCAGCGTCACAGTCGTCGGCAGGTCGGTGTGATCGGCCACTGCCGGAGTGGCGGTCAACGCGAAGGTCGACCCGATCAAGGCCAGTCCTGAGACGGCCGCGACACCCCTCCGGAAGCCTCGGCGACGATAGATGAGATCTGCGGCGCTGCCTCGGCTCTGAGACATGATCAGGCTCCCGGTATCAGGGCGATGTCGGCTCTGTGACCCTAGCCACATCTGAAAGGCCCTCGCAAGACCTGAAATCTCTTACAGAGATGTACGCCCCGTTTCACACGACGGTCCGGCACAGGGTCAACGCGCCCGCTCGACCCGGCCCTCGTGCCAGACCGGCTCGTCCGACTCGTAGACCGTGCCGTCAGCGCCGAACACCACGAACCGGTCGAACCCACGCGTAAACCACCGATCATGGGTGACGGCCAGGACAGTGCCCTCGTACGAGGCCAGGCCCTCCTCCAGCGCCTCCGCCGAGACAAGGTCGAGGTTGTCGGTCGGCTCGTCGAGCAGCAACATCGTGGCTCCCGACAGCTCGAGCAGCAGGATCTGCAGCCGCGCCTGCTGACCCCCAGACAGCGACTCGAAGCGCTGCTCGGCCGCGTACGCAAGCTCGTAGCGGTCCAGCGCGCGCGAAGCCTCCTCCCGCGGCATCCCGCTGCGGTGCTGATCGCCACGCCAGAGGATGTCGAGCAACGTGCGCCCGGCAAGCTCGGGATGCTCGTGGGTCTGTGCGAACCAGCCGGGACGCACTCGGGCCCCGAGACGCGCGCGCCCGCTGTGCGCCACCGGATCCAGCACGAGGTCCTCGACCGGCCGGTGCTCGACGTCCGGGTCGCTCCCGCCCGACGCGAGCAGGCGTAGGAAGTGCGACTTGCCCGACCCGTTGGAGCCGAGGACGGCGACGCGCTCGCCGTAGAACACCTCGAGGTCGAACGGCTTCATGAGTCCGGTCAGCTCGAGGGCGCTGCACACCAGCGCACGCTTACCCGTACGGCCGCCGCGCAGTCGCATGCTCACCTGCTGCTCGCGGGGAATCGCCTCGGGTGGTCCGGCTTCCTCGAACTTGCGCAGTCGTGTCTGCGCCGCCTGGAGGCGCGCCGCCATGTCGGAGTTGTAGGCCGCCTTCTGCCTGTACATCAGGACGAGGGCGCGCAGCTTGGCTTGCTCCTCGTCCCATCGCTTTCGGAGCTCCTCGAAGCGCGCGAACCTCTCCTGCCGCGCCTCGTGATACGTCGCGAATCCGCCGCCGTGCGTCCACACCGTGTTGCCGCCGGCGCCGAGCTCGACGGTGACGATGCGTGTTGCCGTACGGGCCAGCAGCTCGCGGTCGTGACTGACGTACAGCACCGTCTTTGGGGTCTCGCGCAGCCGGTCCTCGAGCCAGCGCTTGGCCGGCACGTCGAGGAAGTTGTCCGGCTCGTCGAGCAGCAGCACCTCGTCGGGCCCACGGAGGACTGCCTCGAGCGCGAGCCGTTTCTGCTCGCCGCCGGACAGCGTGGACAGGTCGCGCCACTGCGCCCGCTCGAACGGCACACCCAGTGCCGCGGTCGTGCATTCGTCCCAGAGCACCTCGGCGTCGTAGCCGCCCGCGTCGGCCCAGTCGGCGAGCGCCTGGGCGTACCGCAGCTGAGTCGCCTCGTCGTCGCGGTCCATCATCTGCAGCTCGGCGGCGTCGAGCTCTGCGGCGGCGGTGCGGATCCGTGGTGGAGCAACAGACACAAGGAGGTCTCGTACGGTCTTCGCCTGGGCCGCCACGAACTGCCGCATGACGCCCAGCCCGCCGGACCGTGTGATCGCACCCTCGTCGGGGTCCAGGTCACCGGTCACGATGCGCAGCAGCGTCGTCTTGCCCGAACCGTTGGCACCGACGAGCGCGACCTTGGCTCCATCGCCGACGCGGAAGCTCACGTCACTGAGCAGCGGCCGCCCATCGGGCTAGCGAGAAGAACACGGAGTTGACGTCGATATGGCCCACGCGGGTCAGTGTCGCTGCAGGCGCCGCGTTCGAGCCACTCGGTTTCGTGGGCTGCCCGGTGGCTCATGATCACGAAGAGATTGGGCTCGTTTTTGATCGCAAAGTCTTCGTGATCACCGGTTGGAGAGTGGGGGTTAGCCGATGCCGCGCTTCTTGAGGATCTCCTCGATGTCCTCGAACCCGCTCAGCGGGTCGTCAGCCGGCTTGGCGGTGATCTGCTTGCGCTGGGCTGCCTTGCCTGTCGCGGGTTTGGCCTCGCCCGCCGCGGGCAGCGCCTTTCCACCTGGCCCACTCATCCGGCCACTCACGACGAAGAGCACCGCCGCAAGCCCCAGCGCACCCACGCCCAGCCAGACGACCGGCGAGAAGACCAACGACGTCACGAAGTCGACGGCAAAGTCGCCAACCTCCCACAGCAGGTCGCCGAGCCCGACGGCCCAGATCCCGAACAAGCCGACCGAGGCAGCGCCCACGCGCACAGCAGCGCGGCTCCCCTTGCGCTGCGCGACCGGCACCGTGGCCGCGATGCCACCGACTGAGGCGAGCAAGAGCAGCAGGCCGAAGACGTCCATGTATCGAGGCTACGTCGAGCCGGGCCGGTCGCGCGCGACTGGGCGCCGGATATCAGGGTCGGACCAGGGTGCCACGGCCGAGATCGACGATGAACCTAGGCAAGTCAACCGCCCCGAGCGCCCTCGGCGTCGAGCGCGGAGTCGCAGAGTGTCAGCGGCTGCGCAATCGACGCGCGGCGACGGCTCGCGCAGCAAGCTGGTCGTCGGGCGGGTAGCGGACCTCTTCCAAGGTGAGCCCGTGCGGCGCGACCACTGTGACTCCTGGGTCGCGCACAGCCTCGGCGAGGACTTTCGCCGGCCAGGAGATCGGTCGCCGCCCATCCCCTACCGCGAGCATCGCGCCCACCAGCGCTCGCACCATGTGGTGGCAGAACGCATCAGCCTCGACACGGGCGACCCCGAGTCCGCCCTCGGCGCGCTCCCACGACAGGTCGAGGAGCGTACGGATGGTGGTCGCGCCCTCGCGCTTCCGACAGAACGCCGCGAAGTCGTGCTCACCGAGCAGACCCGCGGCAGCGGCGTTCATCAGGTCGAGGTCGAGCCGTCGGTCGTACCAAAGCACGTCGTGCCGGCGCAGCGGGTCAACACCGTACGGTGTGTCGGCGACGCGGTAGGCGTACCGTCGCGACACCGCGGAAAACCTCGCGTCGAAGCCTTCCGGCGCCATGGACACCGAGAACACACGAACGTCCGACGGCAGCACGCCCGCCAGCCGCCGCAGCAACGACTCCTCCGCGGCGCGTTCGGTCTGGCCGGCCAGCACGGCGAACGTTCCCGCGGGAACGTCGACGTGTGCCACTTGGCCACGGGCATGCACCCCGGCATCTGTACGGCCCGCAACCGTGACCGATGGCTCGACAACCAGCCGCAGCACGCGGCCGAGAGCGGCCTGCAGCTCACCCTGTACGGTGCGCTGATCAGGCTGCACGGCCCAGCCGGCAAAGTCGGCGCCGTCGTAGCCCAGGTCTAGGCGCAGACGAACGAGCCCGCCCTCCCCGGTGGGGTGGGCGGGCTCGTCGGTGAGAGCAATACCGCTCAGGCGTTGTCCTTGGACTCGCCCTCAGCGGCCTCATCGGTCGCCTCGTCGGCCGCAACCTCGTCGGCCACGGCCTGCCGGTCGCAGCCATCGGTCTCCTCGGCCACCGGTCTCCTCGGCAGCGGGCGCCTCAGCGACGGCGGGAGCCGCGACGGCCGCAGCCTCCGACTCGGCGACCGCACGGCGGGTTGCGCCGGTCGCCTCGGCGACGACCTGCTCGGCCAGCGGCTCCACGAGCTCGATCACGGCCATGGGCGCGTTGTCGCCCTTGCGCGGGCCGATCTTCGTGATGCGGGTGTAGCCGCCGTTGCGGTTCTCGTACCGCGGCCCGATCTCGGTGAACAGCACGTGCACGATGCTCTTGTCACGGATGGTCGCCATGACCTGACGGCGAGCATGCAGGTCGCCGCGCTTGGCCTTGGTGATCAGCCGCTCGGCGACCGGACGCAGCCGCTTGGCCTTGGTCTCGGTCGTCGTGATGCGGCCGTGCTCGAAGAGCGCCGTGGCGAGGTTGGCAAGCATCAGGCGCTCGTGCGCCGGACTGCCGCCGAGGCGGGCACCCTTGGTGGGCTGAGGCATGGTTATTGATCTCCTATGTCACCGGGGGCGCCGCGCCCCGAGTCGTTCTTTGGGTGTTCGCGGGGCCGAAGCCCCCGTGCGGGTCAGTACTGCTCGTCCTCGACGTAGGTCTGGTCCGCGTCCTCGGCGTAGGAGTCGACCACGGTGGTCGGGTCGAACGCCGGGCCGCTGTCCTTGAGCCCTAGGCCCATGCCCTGGAGCTTGGCCTTGACCTCGTCGATCGACTTCTGCCCGAAGTTGCGGATGTCGAGCAGGTCGGCCTCGCTGCGCGAGATGAGCTCACCCACGGTGTGGATGCCCTCGCGCTTGAGGCAGTTGTACGACCGGACCGTGAGCTGCAGGTCCTCGATCGGCAGCGCAAGGTCGGCAGCCATCTGGGCGTCGATCGGGGACGGCCCGATCTCGATGCCCTCGGCGTCGACGTTGAGCTCGCGCGCGAGCCCGAACAGCTCGACCAGGGTCGTGCCGGCCGACGCAACCGCGTCACGCGGGTTCATCGACGGCTTGGTCTCGACGTCGACGACAAGCTTGTCGAAGTCCGTACGGCCCTCGACGCGGGTGGCCTCGACCTTGTAGGTGACCTTGAGCACCGGCGAGTAGATCGAGTCGACCGGGATGCGGCCGATCTCGGCGTCGGAGCGCTTGTTCTGCACCGCGGACACGTAACCGCGGCCGCGCTCGACGGTCAGCTCCATCTCGAGCTTGCCGTCCTTGTTGAGCGTCGCGATGTGCAGGTCGGGGTTGTGCACCTCGACTCCGGCCGGCGGCGCGATGTCCGCGGCGGTCACGGCGCCCGGGCCCTGCTTGCGCAGGTACATGGTCACCGGCTCGTCGTTCTCCGAGGAGACGACGAGGCCCTTGAGGTTGAGGATGATGTCGGTGACGTCCTCCTTAACGCCCGGCACGGTGCTGAACTCGTGCAGGACGCCGTCGATCCGGATGCTCGTGATCGCAGCACCGGGGATGGACGACAGGAGGGTACGACGCAGCGAGTTACCGAGCGTGTAGCCGAACCCCGGCTCGAGGGGCTCGATCATGAACCGCGAGCGGTTCTCGGCAACGGGCTCTTCCGACAGAGTCGGACGCTGGGTAATGAGCACGGTGGTTTTCCTTTCCGCGACGACCGCTATATGACGTGCGGGTAGAAGGTGTCCCGTGGGGCGATGTTGGCCCCACGGGACCTCGCATTACTTGGAGTAAAGCTCGACGATCAGTTGCTCCTGCACCGGCGTGTCGATCTGCTGCCGGGTCGGGAGCCCATGGACGAGGATGCGCATCTTCGAGGGAAGCACCTCGAGCCACGCGGGCACGGGACGCTCGCCGTGGGTCTCTCGAGCAATGATGAAGGGCGTCGTCTCGATCGACTTGGGCTTGACCTCGATGACGTCGTGCGCCTGGACGCGGTAGGACGGCACGTTGACCTTCTGGCCGTTGACCAGGAAATGCCCGTGGCCGACCAGCTGCCGGGAGTGCCGACGCGTACGCGCGAAGCCCGAGCGGTAGATCACGTTGTCCAAGCGGGACTCGAGGATCTGCAGCAGGCGGTCACCCGTCTTGCCCTGCGTCTTGTTGGCCTCTTCGTAGTAGCGGCGGAACTGCTTCTCGAGGATTCCGTAGGTGTAGCGGGCCTTCTGCTTCTCGTGCAGCTGGAGGCGGTACTCCGACTCCTTGACCCGGCCGCGGCCGTGCTGGCCGGGCGGGTAGGGGCGACGCTCGTAAGCCTTGTCGCCGCCGATCAGGTCAACGCCGAGGCGGCGCGACTTCTTGGTAAGCGGACCGGTGTATCGGGCCATGGTTCAGAACTCTCCTGCAGGTCAGACGCGGCGGCGCTTCGGCGGACGGCAACCGTTGTGCGGCTGCGGGGTGACATCCTGGATCGAGCCGACCTCGAGGCCAACGGCCTGGATCGACCGGATCGCAGTCTCGCGGCCCGAGCCCGGGCCTTTGACGAGGACGTCGACCTTGCGCATGCCGTGCTCCTGGGCACGACGCGCGGCGGCCTCGGCCGCCATCTGCGCAGCGAACGGGGTGGACTTGCGGGAGCCCTTGAAGCCCACCTGCCCGGCGCTGGCCCACGCGATCACGTTCCCAGCGGGGTCGGTGATCGAGACGATCGTGTTGTTGAACGTGCTCTTGATGTGCGCGACACCCTGAGCGACGTTCTTCTTCTCCTTGCGGCGCACCTTCTTCGCGGCGCCCGTAGCCTGTCGGCTCTTGGGAGGCATCCTGTTTTATCTCCTAGATCAAGATCAGCAGTCTTTGGGTGTCTCCACAGTGACCACGACGAAAAGTGACCACGGTGGGGGGTCCCCGGGGGGCTTGCGCCCCCGGGTGTTATTTCTTGCCGGCCTTCTTCTTGCCGGCCACGGTCTTGCGCGGGCCCTTGCGGGTGCGGGCGTTGGTGTGCGTGCGCTGACCGCGGACCGGGAGGCCGCGACGGTGCCGCAGACCCTGGTAGCTGCCGATCTCGATCTTGCGCCGGATGTCGGCCTGGACTTCGCGACGGAGGTCACCCTCGATCTTGTAGTTGGCCTCGATCCAGTCACGGAGCTTGACGAGCTCCTCGTCGCCGAGGTCGCGGACGCGCAGGTCGGGGCTGACCCCGGTCTGCGCGAGCGTCTCCTCGGCGCGCGTGCGGCCGATGCCGTAGATGTACGTGAGCGCAACCTCCAGGCGCTTTTCGCGCGGGAGGTCGACGCCGACGAGACGTGCCATATGGGCTTGATTCTCCTGTTTCTCAGAGGTGTTGGCGCACCACGTCCTGACTGCCCAGCCAGGCCCCGGCCTCCGTTCCGGGGGGGTGCCGCACCCTCGCGGGTGGCGGCTGTCGGTGCGCTGTTCTGTTGTCTGGGGTGATCAGCCCTGGCGCTGCTTGTGGCGCAGGTTCTCGCAGATCACCATGACGCGACCGTGCCGGCGAATCACCTTGCACTTGTCGCAGATCGGCTTGACGCTCGGCTTGACCTTCATCGATCTCTCCGTTGGGGGACAGCTCTGGCTGCACGCAGCCCGCTGGCTGTCTCTTACTTGTAGCGGTAGACGATCCGACCGCGAGTCAGGTCGTAAGGGCTCAGCTCCACGACCACACGGTCCTCGGGCAGGATGCGGATGTAGTGCTGCCGCATTTTCCCCGAGATGTGGGCGAGGACCTTGTGACCGTTGGAAAGCTCGACGCGAAACATCGCATTCGGTAGTGCCTCCACTACGGTGCCCTCGATCTCGATGACCCCGTCCTTCTTCGGCATGTCCTCGCTTCTCTTGATCGGTGTGTCTACCGTCGCCCAGGGCGAGGGCCTGCAGCACACCCCTTCCCGACACTCCCAGGAAGGGGTGATCGAGACAGCCGCGGGGCAGCACTAACCAGACCGACAATGGGCCGACACACGAGTCTACGTCACCGGGCCCGCTGGACACCAATCCGCACCGCTGTCGCCCGTGTTGACCCGAGTTGTCAGGTTGTCAGGCCACGCACAACCGGTTGACCTGCAGGAAAGCCCCATTCGGACAGCCTGACAACCTGACAAGCCGGTCATCGGCGGACGAGCGTCAGCGAGTCAGGCGCGGCTGGCTGCGGGCGTGGCCACGCCCAGCGCCCCCAACCGGGTGGCTCCGCCGTCGTGCGCCGTAAGCACCCACGGGCCGTCGGGCGTGATCGCGACACTGTGCTCGAAGTGCGCGGCCCAGGAGCCGTCGACGGTCTTGACGGTCCAGTCGTCGGGCATGAGCCGAGTTGCGGAAGAACCGAGCGTGAGCATCGGCTCGATCGCGAGGCACAGCCCGTTGCGCAGCCTGGGGCCTTTGGTCTGGGTCTCGTAGTTGTGGACGTGCGGGTCCTGGTGCATCTCGGTGCCGATGCCGTGCCCGCCGTACTCCTGCACGATGCCGAAAGGCCCCTCCGCCCGGACCCGTCCCTCGATCGCGGCGCCGATGTCACGCATCCGGCCGCCGTTGTGCATTGCCGCGATGCCGGCCCACATGGCGTCCTCGGTGACCCTGATCAAGGCAGTGACCTCGTCGGGCACCGCGCCCACGGCGACAGTGATCGCCGAGTCGCCGTGCCACCCGTCGACGATGGCCCCGCAGTCGATCGAGATGATGTCGCCCTCTTTGAGGACCGAGGACCCGGGTATTCCGTGCACTATCTCGTCGTCGACCGACGTGCAGAGCGACGCCGGATAGCCGTGGTACCCGAGGAACGAGGGCACCGCGCCGCGGGAGCGGATCTCCTGCTCGGCCAGCGCGTCCAGCTCACCGGTCGTCACGCCGGGCGCGACGGCCTCGCGAACCGCGGCCAGCGTGTCGGCGACCACGAGGCCAGCCAGCCGCATCTTCTCGATCTCGGCCGGCGACTTGATCTGGATCATGGGAGCGACAACCCTACTTGGCGTCGGCCCGCAGGGCCGCGATCGCGCGCACGGCGACCTCGTCGACGTCGCCCAAGCCGTCGAGCCGGACCAGCAGTCCTCGCTCGGCATAGATCCGGGTCAGCGGCGCCGTCTGCTCGGCGTACAGACGCTGCCGGTAGCGGATGACCTCTTCGCTGTCATCCGTGCGACCCTCCGCCCCCGCCCGGCGAAGCAGCCGGCCGACAACTTCTTCGACGTCGACGGTGAGCTCAAGGACACGGTCGAGGGAGACGCCCTGTTCGGCGAGCACCTCGTCGAGGAACTCGACCTGAGCTGGCGTGCGCGGGTAGCCGTCGAGCACAAACCCGCCCTTGGCGTCGGGCTCGTTGAGCCGATCGCGCACCATGGCGTTGGTGATGTTGTCCGGGACATACGCGCCGTTGTCGAGGTAGGACTTGGCGGCCTGCCCGAGCGGCGTGTCCATCTCCACGTTGGCCCGGAAGATGTCACCCGTCGAGATCGCGGGAACCTCGAAGGTCTTGGCGATCGCCTTGGCCTGAGTGCCCTTGCCGGCCCCTGGCGGGCCCATGATCAGGATGCGCATGTCAGCGTAGGAAACCCTCATAGCTGCGCTGCTGGAGCTGGCTCTCGATCTGCTTCACAGTCTCCAGTCCAACACCCACGACGATGAGGAGGCTGGTCCCTCCGAAGGGGAAGTTCTGGTTGGCATTGACAAGGGTGATCGCGATGAGCGGCAGCAGCGCGATCAAGCCCAGATAGAGCGAGCCCGCCGCCGTCAGCCGCGACAGCACGTACGACAGGTATTCCTCGGTCGGGCGGCCGGCCCGGATGCCGGGGATGAAGCCGCCGTACTTCTTCATGTTGTCAGCGACGTCCTTGGGATTGAACGTGATACTGACGTAGAAGTAGGTGAAGAAGATGATCAGCACGAAGAACGTGAGCATGTAGATCCATGTGTCACCGTTCTGGAAGTTCGTGATGATCCACTGGGACCAGTCCTTGTCGTCGTTGAGCTGTGCGAGCAGCAGCGGCAGGTAGAGCAGCGACGACGCGAAGATCACCGGGATGACGCCGGCCTGGTTGACCTTCAGCGGGATGTACGTGGAGGAGCCGCCATACATCTTGCGACCGACCATGCGGCGGGCGTACTGGACCGGGATGCGGCGCTGGCTCTGTTCGACGAACACCACGAGTGCCACAAGCACGACCCCCACGGCGACGACCGTCAGGAACGTCATCCACCCCTGTGTCTGGCGGATCTGCCAGAGGCTCGTCGGGAACGACGCGGCGATCGAGGTGAAGATCAGGATCGACATGCCGTTGCCGATGCCGCGGTCGGTGATGAGCTCGCCCAACCACATGATGACCGCGGTGCCCGCGGTCATCGTGATGATCATGACGGCGATCACGATCATGCTCTCATCGGGGATGAGGTCAGCCGGGCAGTTGGGGAAGATCTGGCCGTTGCGGGCGAGCGTGATGTAGGTGGTCGACTGCAGGACCGCGAGCCCGATGGTGAGGTAGCGGGTGTACTGCGTGATCTTGGCGGTGCCGGCCGAGCCCTCCTTCTTGAGGGCCTCCAGCCGCGGGATCACCACCGTCAGCAGCTGCAGGATGATGCTCGCCGTGATGTACGGCATGATGCCGAGGGCGAAGATCGCGAGCTGGAGCAGCGCCCCGCCCGAGAACAGGTTGATCAGGCCGTAGATGCCGCTGGTGCCGGCCAGATCGACACAGGTCTTGACCGCGCCGGCGTCTACGCCGGGGGTCGGCACGACGGAGCCGAGCCGGAAGAGTGCGATCACCCCGAGGGTGAACAGCATCTTCACGCGCAGGTCGGGCGTGCGGAACGCCTGGGCGAACGCGGTGAGCACTCGGGTCCTCCTGCACCGCGATTGGTTAGCGGTGGTGGTGCGGGCTGTGGGGTTTTGCGTGGTCCCCCGATGTTGTTCGGGGGGGCCGGGGGGCGAAGCCCCTCGGGTGTGACGATAACAGCGCCAGGAGCCTAAACGGAGGGGCGTCCCTCGTCCTCACGGATGAGCGACGCCCCTCGTCGGCGTATTCGCCCCTGGCCTAGAGCTCGGTGACCTGGCCCCCGGCCGCGGCGATCTTCTCCTTCGCGGTGGCGGAGAACGCGTGCGCACTCACCGACACTGCGATGGAGATCTCACCGTTGCCGAGCACCTTCACCGGGTGTCCGGACCGCACTGCGCCCTTGGCAACCAGGTCGGCAACGGTCACGTCGCCGCCCTCGGGGAACAGCGTCGCCAACTTGGCCAGGTTGACCACCTGGTACTCGACGCGGAACGGGTTCTTGAAGCCGCGGAGCTTGGGCAGCCGCATGTGCAGCGGCATCTGCCCACCCTCGAAGCGGTCTGGCACCTGGTAGCGGGCCTTGGTGCCCTTGGTGCCGCGACCCGCGGTCTTGCCCTTCGAACCCTCACCACGACCCACGCGGGTCTTCGCGGTCTTGGCTCCGGGAGCCGGCCGCAGGTGATGGGGCTTCAGCGGCTGGTCAGCCACGGTTACTCAACCTCCTCGACGGCGACGAGGTGCGCCACCGTCCGGACCATGCCCCGGATCTCCGGGCGGTCCTCCTTGACAACGACATCACCGATGCGCTTGAGGCCGAGCGAACGCAGGGTCTCGCGCTGCGAGTGGGTGCCGCCGATGGGGCTCTTCTTCTGGGTGACCTTGAGCTGGGTCATCAGCTGGCCACCCCCGCCGCCTGGGCGCGCAGGAGGGCCGCCGGGGCGACGTCCTCGAGCGGAAGTCCACGCCGTGCCGCTACCTGCTCGGGGCGCTCGAGCTGCTTGAGCGCCGCCACGGTCGCGTGCACGATGTTGATCGCGTTGGACGAGCCGAGCGACTTGCTCAGCACGTCGTGGATGCCGACGGCCTCGAGGACCGCGCGGACCGGGCCACCCGCAATGACACCCGTACCAGGAGCGGCCGGCTTGAGCAGGACAACGCCTGCGGCCTTCTCGCCCTGCACGGGGTGCGGGATCGTGCCCTGGATCCGCGGCACCTTGAAGAAGTTGCGCTTGGCCTCCTCGACACCCTTGGCGATCGCCGAGGGCACCTCCTTGGCCTTGCCGTAGCCGACGCCAACCATGCCCTCACCGTCGCCGACAACGACGAGCGCGGTGAAGGAGAAGCGCCGACCACCCTTGACGACCTTGGCTACGCGGTTGATGGCGACGACACGCTCGACGTACGCGGTCTTCTCGACCGCGCTGTCGCGCCGGTTGTCCCGGTCACGACGATCGCGACGCTCGCCACCGGCTCCGCCGCCGCGGCGCTGGGGTCCAGGCATCAGATGTTCCTCTCGTACGCTCTGTCGACTACAGGACGAGGCCGGCTTCGCGGGCGCCCTCGGCGACCGCAGCGACTCGTCCGTGGTAGCGGTTACCGGCCCGGTCGAAGACAACGCCCTCGATCCCGGCGGCCTTGGCTCGCGTGGCGACAAGCTCGCCGACCTTGCGTGCCTTGGCGGTCTTGTCGCCCTCGGTGCCGCGCAGGTCGACCTCGAGGGTGGAGGCGGACACCAACGTGTGACCGGTGGTGTCGTCGACGACCTGGGCCACCATGTGGCGAAGGGACCGGGTCACGACGAGCCGCGGACGTACCGCCGTGCCCTTGATCTTCTTGCGCACGCGCAGGTGGCGGCGGTTGCGGGCCGCAGACTTGCTGCCCCGCGCGATGTGGTTGCTGATCGCGCTGCCCATTACTTCTTCCCAGCCTTTCCAACCTTGCGGCGAACGACCTCACCCGCGTAGCGGATGCCCTTGCCCTTGTAGGGCTCGGGCTTGCGCAGCTTGCGGATGTTGGCGGCGACCTCGCCGACCTTCTGCTTGTCGATGCCCTGGACCGAGAACCTCGTCGGGCTCTCGACAGCAAAGCTGATGCCGTCGGGCGGCTCGACCGTGATCGAGTGGCTGTAGCCGAGAGCGAACTCCAACGAGCTGCCCTTGGCCGTGACGCGGTAGCCGACGCCCTGGATCTCGAGCTTCTTCTCGTAACCCTGCGTCACACCGGTGACCATGTTGGCCACCAGGGTGCGCGACAGACCATGCAGCGACCGCGACAGCCGCTCGTCGTCGGGGCGCTGCACCTTGAGCGTGCCGTCTTCGGCGCGCTCGATGTCGATGCCCCCGACCAGGGTTTGGGTCAGCGTGCCCTTCGGTCCCTTGACGGTGACGTCAGGGCCGTCGACGGTGACCTCGACGCCACTAGGGACGGCGATGGGGAGACGTCCGATGCGCGACATGCTTCGTCCTTCCCTTCTCGTCCCGTTACCAGACGTAGGCGAGGACTTCCCCACCTACGCCCTTCTTGCCGGCCTGCTTGTCGGTGAGGAGCCCCTGCGACGTGGAGATGATCGCGATGCCCAGCCCGCCGAGAACCCGAGGCAGGTTGGTGGACTTCGCGTACACCCGGAGCCCCGGCTTCGACACCCGCTTGACACCGGCCAGCGAGCGCTCGCGGCTCGGCCCGTACTTCAGTGTCACGTTGAGCGTCTTGCCCACGACACCCTCGGCCGGCTCATCGACGGTCCAGCCGCCGATGTAGCCCTCCTGCTCGAGGATCTCGGCGATGTGGGACTTGATCTTGCTGTAGGGCATCGACACGGTCGTGTGGTACGCCGTGTTGGCGTTGCGCAGACGAGTGAGCATGTCTGCGATGGGGTCGGTCATGGTCATGGTGTTGGCTACTTTCTCGCCGCGGTTTCCTGCTTGGACCTACGGCGACGGATGTTTACCAGCTGGACTTGGTCACGCCCGGCAGCTCGCCGCGGTGTGCCATCTCGCGAAGGCAGATGCGGCAGAGGCCGAACTTGCGGTAGACCGAGTGCACGCGGCCGCACCGCTGGCACCGGGAGTATGCGCGCACCGCGAACTTGGGCTTGCGCTGCGCCTTGAGAACTAGAGCCTTCTTCGCCACTTCACTGCTCCCTGAACGGGAAACCGAGGCGCTTAAGGAGCGCCCGGCCCTCGTCGTCATTCTTGGCGGTGGTCACCACGGTGATGTCCATGCCACGGACACGGTCGATCCGGTCCTGGTCGATCTCGTGGAACATCGACTGCTCGTTGAGGCCGAACGTGTAGTTGCCGCTGCCGTCGAACTGCTTGGGCGACAGGCCACGGAAGTCGCGGATGCGTGGCAGCGCGATGGCGATCATCCGGTCGAGGAACTCCCACATGCGGTCGCCACGAAGGGTGGCGTGCGCACCGATCGGCATGCCCTCGCGCAGCTTGAACTGCGCGATCGACTTGCGCGCCTTGGTGACCAGCGGCTTCTGGCCGGTGATCGCTGCGAGATCGCGCACCGCGCCCTCGATGAGCTTGGCGTCACGGGCTGCCTCGCCGACACCCATGTTGACGATCACCTTGGTGACCGTGGGCACCTGCATGACGTTGCCGTAGGCAAACTCGTCACGCAGCTGCGCGATGATTTCCTCGCGATACCGCTGCTTGAGGCGCGGCATCGTACGAGCTTCGGTAGCGGTGCTCATCAGATGTCCTCACCGGTCCGCTTCGCGAACCGGACCTTGACCTGCTTGTTCTTTGCCTCGTCGTAGATGTAGCGGTAGCCCACACGGGTGCCGACGGTCTTGCCGTCGACGTCGACCGCGATCATCACGTTGGACACGTGGATCGGGGCCTCCTCGTGAGTGATGCCGCCCGTCTTGGCGCCACGCGGGGTCTGGCCGACCTTCGTGTGCTTGGTACGGACGTTGACACCTTCGACGAGGACCTTGTCCTTCGTCGGGTAGGCCGCGATGACCTTGCCCACGAGGCCCTTGTCCTTGCCGGCCACGACGACGACGCGGTCGCCCTTCTTGACGCGCATGGTTACAGCACCTCCGGGGCGAGCGAGACGATGCGCATGAACTTCTTCTCCCGAAGCTCACGACCGACTGGGCCGAAGATGCGCGTGCCGCGCGGGTCGCCACCGTCCTTGATGATGACCGCGGCGTTGTCGTCGAAGCGGATGTACGAGCCGTCGGGGCGACGCCGCTCCTTGACCGTGCGCACGACGACGGCCTTGACGACCTCACCCTTCTTGACGTTGCCGCCCGGGATCGCGTCCTTGACCGTGGCGACGATGATGTCGCCAATGCCGGCGTAGCGCCGGCCCGAGCCGCCGAGCACACGGATGCACAGCAACTCCTTCGCACCCGTGTTGTCGGCGACTCGAAGTCGCGACTCCTGCTGGATCATCGATGAACTCCTGGTTGTCTCACTGGTTCTCGCACGCCTCGACGGCGAGCCTTGTGGAACGGATGGATTACTTAGCTCGCTCGAGAATCTCGACGACGCGCCAGCGCTTGGTGGCAGACAGCGGCCGCGTCTCCATGAGGAGTACGCGGTCACCGACCGCACAGGCGTTCTGCTCGTCGTGAGCCTTCAGCTTGCTGGTCCGCCGGACGACCTTGCCGTACAGCGGGTGCTTGAACCGGTCCTCGACAGCGACGACGACGGTCTTGTCCATCTTGTCGCTGACGACGAAGCCCTCACGGGTCTTGCGGAACCCGCGCGCGGGGGCGCCTGTTCCCTCGGTCCCGGTGGTCTCGGATGTCATTGTCTGCTCCTCGCTCATGCGGCGTCCCCACCCGGCGTGTCGACGACGGTGGTGATGCCGAGCTCACGCTCGCGCATGATCGTGTAAATGCGCGCGATGTCGCGCCGGACGGCCTTGAGGCCGCCGTGGCTCTCGAGCTGACCGGTCGCGGCGCGGAACCGCAGGTTGAACAGCTCCTCCTTGGCCTTGCCCAGCTCCTCGACCAGCTCAGCGTCGGTCTTGGCGCGGAGGGCGGCTGCAGTTAGATCCTTGCTACCCACGGCCATCAGATGTCACCTGCCTCGCGCGTCACAAAACGGCACTTCATCGGGAGCTTGTGCATCGCGCGGCGCATGGCCTCGCGAGCCACCGGCTCCGGCACGCCCGACAGCTCGAACATGACCCGACCGGGCTTGACGTTGGCGATCCACCACTCCGGCGAACCCTTTCCGGAACCCATGCGGGTCTCGGCCGGCTTCTTGGTGAGCGGGCGGTCCGGGAAGATGTTGATCCACACCTTGCCGCCACGACGGATGTGCCGCGTCATGGCAATACGGGCGGACTCGATCTGCCGATTGGTCACGTAGTGACCCTCCAGCGCCTGGATGCCGAACTCGCCGAAGGCGAGCTTGGTGCCGCCCTTGGCCATGCCGGTGCGCTTGGGGTGGTGCTGCTTGCGGTGCTTGACCCTGCGGGGGATGAGCATGACTCAGGCCTCCGTGGTCTGCTCGGTCGAGGCCGACGGGGCAACCGCCTCGGGGGCAGTGGCCTCGGTCGTGGCCTCCGCGGGCTGCTCGGCAGCCGGGCGGCGGTCACGGGTCGGACGACGACGCTCTGGACGCTGGCGCTGCTGCTGGACCCGGGCCTGGGCAGCGGCAACCTCGCGCTCGGCGCGAGTGGCGGCGACCTCACCCTTGTAGATCCAGACCTTGACGCCGATGCGACCGAAGGTCGTACGGGCCTCGAAGAATCCGTAGTCGATGTCGGCACGCAGCGTGTGCAGCGGGACGCGACCCTCGCGGTAGAACTCCGAGCGGCTCATCTCGGCGCCACCAAGACGCCCAGAGCACTGAACGCGCACGCCCTTGGCGCCGGCCTTCATCGCGCTCTGGATCGCCTTGCGCATGGCACGGCGGAACGCGACGCGAGCAGACAGCTGCTCGGCCACGCCCTGCGCGACGAGCTGCGCGTCGATCTCAGGGTTCTTGACCTCGAGGATGTTGAGCTGCACCTGCTTGCCGGTGAGCTTCTCCAGGTCACCGCGAATGCGGTCGGCCTCCGCGCCGCGACGCCCGATGACAATGCCCGGGCGAGCGGTGTGGATGTCGATGCGGACGCGGTCGCGGGTGCGCTCGATCTCCACTTTGGAGATGCCGGCGCGTTCCATGCCCTTGGACATGAGACGGCGAATCTCGACGTCTTCCTTGACGTAGTCGCGGTAGCGCTGACCAGTCTTGGTGCTGTCGGCGAACCACCGGCTGTTGTGGTCGGTGGAGATACCGAGGCGGAACCCGTTTGGGTTTACCTTCTGACCCATTAGCGGGTCCCTCCCTTCGTGGTCTCTCGTTCCTCGACAACGGCCGTGATGTGGCATGTCCGCTTGAGGATGCGGAACGCGCGACCGCGGTCCTGCGGCCGGAACCGCTTGAGCGTCGGGCCCTCGTCGACATAGATCTCCGTGACCCACAGGTTGTCGGCGTTGCGCGCACCGTGGTTGTTGAGCGCGTTGGCAACGGCGCTCTCAATCACCTTGCGCACCGGCTCGCTCGCGGCTTGCGGCGCGAAGCGAAGCGTTGCGACGGCCTCGTCGGCCTTCATGCCCCGGACGACGTCCACCACGCGGCGCGCCTTCATGGGCGTCACGCGCACATAGCGCGCCTGGGCCCTGGCTTCCATCGTGACTCCTACTTCTCTGGTCATCATGCGTGGTGCGACATCAGCGCCGACGAGCGCGCTTGTCGTCCTTCTCGTGGCCCTTGAATGTCCGCGTAGGTGCGAACTCGCCGAGCTTGTGCCCGACCATGGACTCCGAGACGAACACTGGTATGTGCTTGCGGCCATCGTGGACAGCAATCGTGTGCCCGATCATGTCCGGCACGATCATCGACCGGCGCGACCACGTCTTGATGACGCTCTTGGTCCCCTTGTCGTTCTGATCGTCCACCTTCTTTTGCAGGTGGTCGTCGACGAAGGGGCCCTTCTTGAGGCTGCGAGGCATTCTCTATGGCTCCTGTCAGCGCTTCTTGCCGGTCTTGCGGCGACGGACAATCTGGCGGTCGCTGGCCTTGCCCCGCTTGCGGGTCCGGCCCTCGGGCTGGCCCCACGGGCTCACCGGGTGGCGGCCACCGGAGGTCTTGCCCTCACCACCACCGTGCGGGTGGTCGATCGGGTTCATCGCCACACCACGGACGGTCGGGCGCTTGCCCTTCCACCGCATGCGGCCGGCCTTGCCCCAGTTGATGTTGCTCTGCTCGGCGTTGCCTACCTCGCCGACGGTCGCGCGGCAGCGCGCATCGACGTTGCGGATCTCACCGGACGGCATGCGCAGCTGCGCCCAGGTGCCCTCCTTGGCGACGAGCTGGACGCTCGCACCGGCAGAGCGGGCGATCTTAGCGCCGCCACCGGGCCGGAGCTCGATCGCGTGGACGACCGTGCCGACCGGGATGTTGCGCAGCGGCAGGTTGTTGCCCGGCTTGATGTCGGCGGCGGGGCCGCTTTCAACCAGGGCGCCGGGTGCCAGCTTGTTGGGGGCGAGGATGTAGCGCTTCTCGCCGTCCACGTAGTGCAGCAGCGCGATGCGGGCGGTGCGGTTGGGGTCGTACTCGATGTGAGCGACCTTGGCCGGCACGCCGTCCTTGTCGTTGCGGCGGAAGTCGATCAGGCGGTACTGGCGCTTGTGCCCACCGCCCTGGTGACGCATTGTGATCCGACCCGAGGAGTTGCGGCCGCCCTTCTTCGCGAGGGGACGGACGAGCGACTTCTCCGGCTCGGACCGGGTGATCTCGACGAAGTCGGCGACACTCGAACCACGGCGGCCCGGCGTCGTCGGCTTGTACTTACGGATGCCCATGTCTTTAGTCCTCGAAAGATCAGACAGTCCCGGTCAGCTGACCGGACCGCCGAAGATGTCGATGCGCTGGCCCTCGGCGACGGTCACGATCGCCCGCTTGGTCGACTTGCGCTGACCCCACCCGTTGCGGGTGCGGCGGCGCTTGCCCTCGCGGTTGAGCGTGTTGACGCCGGTAACCTTGACGTTGAACACCTTCTCGACCGCGATTTTGATCTCGGTCTTGTTAGCGTCCGGCTGGACGATGAAGGTGTACTTGTTCTCGTCGAGGAGCCCGTAGCTCTTCTCCGAAACCACTGGCGCGAGCAGGACGTCGCGCGGGTCCTTGTGGATGGAGCTCACTTGGCCTCCTCCTTCTCAGTGTCAGTCGCCTCGATCTCGAGCGCTTCGCTCTCGGTCGCGGTCGACTTGGCGGCCGGTGCCGGCTCATCCACGAAGCGATCGAACGCCGCCTGCGTGAAGATCACGTCGTCGGCGCAGAGCACGTCGTAGGTGTTGAGCTGGTCGACGGCGATCATGTGCACCTCAGCCGCATTTCGCAGCGACAGCCAGGTGAGGTCATCGCCACGGTCGACCACCACGAGCGCCTTGGTGCGCTCGGTGACCTTGCGCAGCATGGCCAGGCCGGCCTTGGTCGAAGGCTGGTCGCCCTCGACGAAGGTGCTGACCACGTGGATGCGGCCGTTGCGAGCCCGGTCGCTGAGGGCGCCGCGCAGGGCGGCGGCCTTCATCTTCTTGGGGGTCCGCTGGCTGTAGTCGCGCGGGGTCGGGCCGTGTACGACGCCACCGCCGGTGAACTGCGGTGCGCGGATCGAGCCTTGCCGGGCGCGACCGGTGCCCTTCTGGCGATACGGCTTCCTGCCGCCACCGCTGACCTGACCACGGGTCTTGGTGCTGGCTGAGCCCTGTCGGGCAGCCGCCAGCTGGGCTACGACCACCTGGTGGATCAGCGGGACGTTGACCTGGACGTCGAAGACCTCACCGGGCAGGTCGACCGAGCCAGCGGCCGGCCCACCGGGGGTGAGGATGTCGATGGTTGGCATGAGATCAGGCCCCCTTCGCGGCGGTCTTGACGAGCACGAGCCCACCGCGCGGGCCGGGAACCGCACCCTTGATCAGGATGAGACCGGCCTCGGCGTCGATGGCGTGCACCGTGAGGTTCTGGGTCGTGACTCGCTCGCCGCCCATGCGGCCGGCCATCTTCTTACCCTTGAACACACGACTCGGAGTGGAGGCGCCACCGACCGAGCCGGGCGAGCGGTGCTTGCGCTCGACACCGTGCGAGGCGCGCAGGCCGTGGAAGCCATGCCGCTTCATGACACCGGCGAAGCCCTTGCCCTTGCTCGTGCCGACCACGTCGATGACCTGGCCCGCCTCGAAGGTCTCGGCCGTGATCTCCTGGCCCAAGGTGTATTCGCTGGCGTCGTCCGTGCGCAGCTCGGCCACGTGGCGGCGTGGCGTGACGCCGGCCTTCTCGAAGTGACCCGCCGCCGGCTTGGTGACCTTGCGCGGCTTGATCGCGCCGAAGGCGATCTGCACCGCGGAGTAGCCGTCCTTGTCCGGCGTGCGTACCTGGGTGACGACGCACGGCCCGGCCTTGACCACGGTCACCGGAACGACACGGTTGTTGTCGTCCCAGACCTGGGTCATGCCGAGCTTCTCGCCCAGTACGCCCTTCATCTGCTTACCCATCTCTGCGCGTCCCTCAGAGCTTGATCTCGATGTCGACACCGGCCGGAAGGTCGAGACGCATAAGCGAGTCGACGGTCTTCGGCGTCGGGTCGATGATGTCGATGAGTCGCTTGTGCGTGCGCATCTCGAAGTGCTCGCGGCTGTCCTTGTACTTGTGCGGCGAGCGGATGACGCAGTAGACGTTCTTCTCGGTCGGCAGCGGCACCGGGCCGGCGACCTGAGCGCCTGTGCGCGTCACCGTATCGACGATCTTGCGCGCCGACGAGTCGATGACCTCGTGGTCATAGGCCTTGAGCCGGATGCGGATCTTCTGTCCCGCCATGGCTGCTCATTCGTCCTTCGGTCTAGTTATGGCTCGTACCGCCACCGGATGAGGCACCGGTGCTGGTTCTCGTCCGCCCGGGCATGGCACACGGCACAACTCCGGCCCCTCCGACCCCCGCGGTCGGGCGTGTCGCGCATCGAGGCCGCACTGCGGCCAGGATCTACACGCTCATCAACGGGTATCGGCGGGCCCGGCGTCGTGCCGGGCGCCCAGCTGAGGTCTCCGAGCCGGCAGTCCGACCTGCGGACATGCCACGGCGGCCTCGCCGAGCAACTCGATCCAGTATGCCAGAGGGCTTGTGCCCTTGGCCAATCCGCGGCCGGTGGGCCGGGGGGGCCGGTCACGCCGCATTCGGCGTGACCGGCCTTCCGGCTTTGATTGTGGGACTTACTTGCTGATCTTGACGACCTTGCCGGCGCCAACGGTACGGCCGCCCTCGCGAATCGCGAACTGCAGGCCCTCCTCCATGGCGATCGGCTGGATCAGCTTGACAGTCATCTCGGTGTTGTCACCGGGCATGACCATCTCGGTGCCGCCCGGCAGCTCCACGACACCGGTCACGTCGGTGGTGCGGAAGTAGAACTGCGGACGGTAGTTGTTGAAGAACGGCGTGTGCCGGCCACCCTCGTCCTTGGACAGGATGTAGACCTGCGCCTCGAACTCGGTGTGCGGCGTCGTGGTGGCCGGCTTGACGACGACCATGCCGCGCTCCACGTCCTCCTTCTTGGTGCCGCGGAGCAGCAGGCCGACGTTCTCGCCCGCGCGCGCCTCGTCGAGGAGCTTGCGGAACATCTCGACGCCGGTGACCGTCGTCTTCTGCGACTTCTCGCGGATGCCGACGAGCTCGACCTCCTCGTTGACCTTGAGGACACCGCGCTCGACACGGCCGGTCACGACGGTGCCGCGGCCGGTGATCGTGAAGACATCCTCGATCGGCATGAGGAACGGCCTGTCGATGGCCCGCTCCGGCTCCGGGATGTAGGTGTCGACCTGGTCCATGAGCTCGAGGAGCTTGGCCGACCACTCCGGGTCGCCCTCGAGCGCCTTGAGCGCCGAGACCCGTACGACCGGGACGTCGTCGCCTGGGTACTCGTAGTTGCTGAGCAGCTCACGCACCTCGAGCTCGACGAGCTCGAGGATCTCCTCGTCGTCGACCATGTCGGACTTGTTGAGCGCCACGACGATGTACGGCACGTTGACCTGGCGGGCCAGGATGACGTGCTCCTTGGTCTGCGGCATCGGGCCGTCGGTCGCCGCGACCACCAGGATCGCGCCGTCCATCTGGGCGGCACCGGTGATCATGTTCTTGACGTAGTCGGCGTGGCCGGGGCAGTCGACGTGCGCGTAGTGGCGCTTGTCGGTCTGGTACTCGACGTGCGCGATGGCAATCGTGATACCGCGCTGCCGCTCCTCCGGAGCCTTGTCGATCTCGTCGAACGGCGTGAACGGGTTGAGTTCGGGGTGCTTGTCGTGCAGGACCTTGGTGATGGCCGCGGTCAACGTCGTCTTGCCGTGGTCGATGTGACCGATGGTGCCGATGTTGACGTGCGGCTTAGTCCGCTCGAACTTCGCCTTCGCCACTGTGGTCCCTCCTAGGACGTAAGGGGTGGTCGCCGTCTTGTGGACGTCGGATTAGCGGGGGTTGTTTGCTCGGACCGGTGCGGTCTGACCCGTTGCGATCACTCGCCGCGGGCCTTCTTGATGATTTCCTCCGCCACGAACTTGGGAACTTCGGCGTAGGAGTCGAACTGCATCGAGTAGGCCGCACGGCCCTGGGTCTTGCTGCGGAGGTCCCCTACGTACCCGAACATCTCCGACAGCGGTACCAGCGCCTTGATCACACGAGCGCCGGCGCGCTCCTCCATGGCCTGGATATGGCCACGGCGGGAGTTGAGGTCGCCGATGACGTCGCCCATGTACTCATCAGGCGTCGTCACCTCGACACCCATCAGCGGCTCGAGGAGCGTGGGGTCCGCCCGGCGGGCGGCTTCCTTGAACGCCATCGAGCCAGCGATCTTGAACGCGAGCTCGGACGAGTCCACGTCGTGGTAGGCACCGTCGAGCAGCGTCGCCTTGACGTCGACCAGCGGGTAGCCCGCCAGGATGCCGAACTCCATGGCTTCCTGGATGCCCTCGTCGACGGCAGGGATGTACTCCCGCGGGATCCGGCCGCCGGTGACGGCGTTGACGAACTCGTACCCACCGTCGCCGTCGCCGCCGCTCGGCTCGACCGTGATGATGACGCGGCCGTACTGGCCCGAGCCACCGGTCTGCTTCTTGTGGGTGTACTCGACCTTCTCCACCTTGCGGCGGATGGTCTCGCGGTAGGCCACCTGTGGCTTGCCGATGTTGGCATCGACCCGGAACTCGCGCTTCATGCGGTCGACGAGCACCTCGAGGTGCAGCTCGCCCATGCCGGCGATGACCGTCTGGCCGGTCTCCTCGTCGGTGCGCACCTGGAAAGTCGGGTCCTCCTCGGCGAGGCGCTGGATGGCGATGCCGAGCTTTTCCTGGTCGCTCTTGGTCTTGGGCTCAATGGCGACGTCGATGACGGGCGCCGGGAAGGCCATGGACTCGAGCACGACAGGGTTGGCGGGATCGCTCAGCGTCTCACCCGTGGTGGTGTCCTTCAGTCCCATTACGGCGACGATCTGGCCTGGGCCGACCGACGGGATCTCTTCCCGTTTGTTGGCGTGCATCCGGTAGATCTTGCCGATGCGCTCCTTGCGGCCCTTGGTCGGGTTAAGCACCTGAGTGCCGGTAGCCAGCTCGCCGGAGTAGACGCGGAGGTACGTGAGCTTGCCCAGGTGCGGATCGCTCATGATCTTGAACGCAAGGGCGGAGAAGGGCTCACTCTCGCTCGGCTTGCGCTCGATGATCGCGTCTATGTCATCGACCTTGTGACCCTGGACCGCCTCGATGTCGAGCGGCGAGGGCAGGTAGTTGATGACGGCATCAAGCATCGGCTGAACGCCCTTGTTCTTGAACGCCGAGCCGGTGACCACCGGGGTGAGCTTGCCGGCAATCGTCGCGCGACGGATGGCGGTGTGGATCTCGTCCTGGCTGGGCTCAACGCCCTCCAGGTACTTCTCCATGATCTCGTCGTCCGCCTCGGCGAGCGTCTCGACGAGCTTGTCACGCCACTCGGCGGCAGCCTCGGTGTGCGTCGCCGGGATGTCCTCGACGACGTAGTCCTCGCCCTTCTGCGTCTCGCCCGGCCAGATCAGCGCGCGCATGCCGATCAGGTCGACAACGCCGCGGAAGTCGGCTTCGGCGCCGATCGGGATCTGCAGTACGAGCGGCGTGGCGTGCAGCCGCGACACGATCATGTCGACGCAGCGGTGGAACTCCGCGCCGGTGCGGTCGAGCTTGTTGACGAAGCAGATCCGCGGGACCTTGTAGCGGTCGGCTTGCCGCCAGACCGTCTCCGACTGCGGCTCTACACCGGCCACGCCGTCGAACACCGCAACGGCACCGTCGAGTACGCGGAGCGAACGCTCCACCTCGACCGTGAAGTCGACGTGTCCGGGAGTGTCGATGATGTTGATCTGGTGATCTTTCCAGAAGCACGTCGTCGCGGCTGACGTGATCGTGATGCCGCGCTCCTGCTCCTGCTCCATCCAGTCCATGGTGGCTGCGCCCTCATGGACCTCACCGATCTTGTAGTTGATGCCGGTGTAGAAGAGGATGCGCTCGGTCGTCGTCGTCTTGCCGGCGTCGATGTGCGCCATGATCCCGATGTTGCGGACCTTGGCAAGGTCTACGGCGGTCTCGGTCGCCACGTCCTGTCCGTTCTTTGAGCTCTAGGGCTGCGTACGTAGTGCGCATCGCCGGCGCCTTTCGGCGCCCAGCGACGCGATCATCACCAGCGGTAGTGGGCGAAGGCCTTGTTGGACTCGGCCATCTTGTGCATGTCCTCGCGGCGCTTGACGCTCGCACCGAGGCCGTTGGAGGCGTCGAGGATCTCGTTCATGAGGCGCTCGGTCATGGTCTTCTCACGACGCTGACGCGAGAAGGAGACGAGCCAGCGCAGGGCCAGCGTGCTGGCGCGGGTCGCGCGGACCTCAACCGGCACCTGGTAGGTCGCCCCACCCACGCGGCGGCTCTTGACCTCGAGGGTCGGTTTGACGTTGTCGAGGGCGCGCTTGAGGGTGACGACGGGGTCGGTGCCGGTCTTCTCGCGGGTGCCCTCGAGGGCGCCGTAGACGATGTTTTCGGCAACCGACTTCTTGCCATCGGTCAAGACCTTGTTGACGAGCGCCGTGACGATCGGCGAGTTGTAGACCGGGTCGATGACGACCGGTCGCTTCGGGGCCGGGCCCTTGCGGGGCATTAGCTCTTCTCCTTCTTCGCGCCGTACCGGCTGCGGGCCTGCTTGCGGTTCTTGACGCCCTGGGTGTCGAGCGCGCCACGGATGATCTTGTAGCGAACGCCGGGGAGGTCCTTCACGCGGCCGCCGCGGACGAGCACGATCGAGTGCTCTTGGAGGTTGTGTCCCACACCGGGGATGTAGGCCGTCACCTCGATGCCACCGGTCAGACGGACACGGGCCACCTTGCGCAGTGCCGAGTTGGGCTTCTTGGGCGTGGTGGTGTAGACGCGGGTGCACACGCCACGACGCTGCGGGCTCCCCTTGAGCGCCGGCGTCTTCGCCTTGGCGATCTTGTCCTGGCGGCCCTTGCGGACCAGCTGCTGGATGGTGGGCACTACGTCTCCGTTGCTCTCGTCTCGTCCCCGGGCGTGCGTCCGGGTGCGTCCTCGTCTGGCTTGAAGGTTGTTGCCCGCTGTTGCTCCACGACCCCCGCGGTCGGGTGTGTCGCGACGCCCGCCCGCAATCGGGTCTTCTTCAGGGACCCGCCGGATCGAGTCTCATGCGATCGGCAGGAGCCGGGCACGCATGAGGGCCCGGAGCAACCCAGGCACGATGACCGAGGGTACCCGCTCACGGGCACGCTGGTCAAAGCGGGCGCCCACCGCATCAGCCAACCGTGAGGCTGTGGTGGATCTCCCGCCTTTCACCGGGTCACGGTGTGCCGATGGTGCCCGATCCTGACGGCGATTGGAACCCCCGACACGCGGGCGCCCCGAGCCCGAAGGAAAGGGCCGGCTCCCAGATCGGGTGCCGGCCCTTCGGCCTCAGACCGCGCTAGCGGGCCTGCGGATCAGGACTCGTCAGCAACAATGGCGGCCTGCGCGGCGCGCCTCCGAGACACGACGTAGAGCCCAACGCCGAGTCCGGCCAGGAGCAGAGCCGCAAGCCCTATGCCACCGACGGAGGCACCGGTGTAGGCCAGGTTGCTACCGCCACCAGCGCTCGGTGGCGCTGTTGGGGCCGCCGGACCCGGTGTCGGACCCACGTACGGGTTGGGGTCGCAGTCTGGGGTTGCCGGCGGGTAGACGTGGACCGCCTCCGATGTCGGGTTCAGCTCGAAGGTCACCAGAGTCTCCGGCCGCAGGTTGCCACCCAGGTCGTTGGGGTCCTGAACCCACGAACCATTCACGAGGGTCCAGCCTGGCCAGTCGATCGGGTCACCGTTGGCATCGAGCTCGGCACCCGGCCACAGCAGCGAGCCCGTCAAGACGGCGGTGGAGAATTCCTCGCCAGTGAACTCGTCCGTCGCGACTACCTCGCCGTCGACGGTCGACCAGGTCACGATCAGCTGGCTTGGCACGAAGCCGCTCGGGGTCACCGAGTAGTCAAGCCATGGCGTGTCATTGCGGCACACCGCGGTGGCAGCCACGTCGATCGCCGGGACGGGTGGCTCCTCCGGCTCGGTCAGGCGGTTTGTGAACGTGCACGTGATGTGCTCGTCGGCGGCGAGCGTCACGGACACCACGCCCTCGTGGACGGTTGACGGAGTGGCGCCACCGACGCAGACCGGGTCGCCGACCAGCCTCCAGCCCGCGGCAGCCTGCTGCTCGGTCAGCTTCTCCTCGAAGGTGTAGGGCTTGCCGAAGGCCGAGGTCACCGACCGAACGAAGACCTCCTCCGCCGACGCCTGCCCCTGTGCCGGGTCCAAGGTGAACGACTCGTCCGGGATGTAGCTGGCGTTGGACTTGAATCCGAACGCCGGGGCGTCGCCGCCCTCCTCGACTCCCTCGACCTTCTTGACGATGGTGATCGTGCCCTCGTCAGGCGCGTTCGCAACGTAGTAGGCGTAGCAGAAGACATGCTTTACGCCCTTGTCGAAGCGGATCCACTCGACGTTGTCTCCGTTGAGGTTGTCGACTGCACAGCGCAGGGCACCAAATCCATAGGTCGTGCCGTCGATGGTGGGCAACGGCTGCTCGGGCGTGCCGCCCTGGACCCAGAAGGCACTCGAATTCTCGGCTCGCCGGACCTGATCGTGATTGAGGCCGACCGTGACGGCACCCTCGACCATCGCGTCGCCGTTCTGCGTCCCATCGGGCTTCAACTCGGAGACACTCGCGCCGGTGGTGCCGGCTGCTCCGCCAACCGGCGCATCGCCGGTGACGACGGACAGTGTCTCGTCACTCTCCTTCTGGATCCGCTGCCGAACGTGAAGTCGACACCCACTAGGCTCGCAACCGTCAGGCGATTGTCGACGTCCTCATCTGCGGTCGCAGTCTGAAATCCCCGTGCCGGAGTCCTCGATCTGGGCTCTCCTGCAGGTTGTTGCGCGCACGGTTAGCCGCGATCGTCAGTCGTCACACGCGCGCGGCGAGAGTCCTCGCACCGCAGCCGAAAGCAGGGGAACACCGAGTAGCGTGGCATCTGCAGACTGTGATGACACGCGCGAACGGCGGCCGCCAAGGGCAGGAGGTGACGCAACGAGCCCTCCGAGGGCCTGAGCGACTCTGACGCGAACGACGCCAGACATTAAGGAGGCGGCCAGCCCAGATCGGGCCCACCGCACGGAGAGACATTATTGGATCAACTGCCCGCACAGAGTCACGAAACGGTCACAGTCCTCCAAACTCCGTTTCAGCGTCCAACCCTCGCAAGCACGAAGGGCGCCACCCCGCTTTCACGGAGTGGCGCCCTTCGCAGCGCTGGATCAGCGTCCGATCAGCTGTAGGACCCGAAGTCGTAGTCCTCCAGCCGAACGGCCTCACCGGTGCCGCCGCCGAACGAGTAGTCGGCGTAGTCACCGGCGGTGTAGTCGACCGCGGCATACATGGACGCCTTGGCCTCCTCGGTCGGCTCGACCCTGAGGTTGCGGTAGCGGGCGAGGCCCGTGCCGGCCGGGATGAGCTTGCCGATGATGACGTTCTCCTTCAGACCGACCAGCGGGTCGGACTTGCCGTTGATCGCCGCCTCGGTGAGCACGCGGGTGGTCTCCTGGAAGGAGGCCGCGGACAGCCACGAGTCGGTCGCAAGCGACGCCTTGGTGATGCCCATGAGCTGCGGACGACCCGCGGCCGGAGCGCCTCCCTCGGCGACCACGCGACGGTTCTCCTCCTCGAAGCGCGACCGCTCCACGAGCTCGCCCGGAAGCAGCTCGGTCTGCCCGCTCTCCAGCACCGTGACCCGCCGCAGCATCTGCCGGACGATGATCTCGATGTGCTTGTCGTGGATCGACACGCCCTGGCTGCGGTAGACCTCCTGCACCTCAGCCGTCAGGTGCTTTTGCACCTCACGCTGACCGAGGACGCGCAGGACGTCGTGCGGGTCGACGGTGCCGGCGTGCAGCCGCTCGCCAACCGTGACCTCGTCGCCGTCCTGGACGCGCCACTGAGCGATGCCCGGACCGCGACGGTGGACGAAGTCCTTGACGCGGCGGGTAATCGGGTAGGGGATCTCCTCGGAGCCGTCGTGCGGTGTGAGGACCAGGCGAGGACCCTTGGCGTCCTCCTCCAGGCGCACCCGACTGTCGACCTCGGAGATCGGCGCCTTGCCCTTCGGGGTACGGGCTTCGAAGAGCTCGACAACTCGCGGCAGGCCGTGCGTGATGTCCTCACCGGCGACACCGCCCGTGTGGAACGTACGCATCGTCAGCTGAGTGCCGGGCTCGCCAATCGACTGGGCGGCGATGATGCCCACCGCCTCGCCGACGTCGACGAGCTTGCCGGTCGCGAGTGAGCGGCCGTAGCACTTCGCGCAGACGCCCACCTTGCTGTCGCAGGTAAGGACGCTGCGGACCCTGACCTCCTCGACGCCCTGCTCGATCAGCGCGCTGATCTCGACGTCGCCGAGGTCGCTCCCGGCCGCCATGACGACCTTGCCGTTGACCTCGACGTCGGCCGCGAGCGTGCGTGCATAGACGCTGGTCTCGACGTCCCGGTGCTTGACCAGGATGTTGTCGGCGTTGCGGGTGCCGATCGGCAGCAGGAAGCCGCGGTCGGTGCCGCAGTCCTCCTCGCGGATGATGACGTCCTGCGAGACGTCGACCAGCCGGCGAGTGAGGTAGCCGGAGTCGGCCGTACGGAGTGCGGTGTCGGCCAGACCCTTGCGGGCGCCGTGCGTGGAGATAAAGAACTCCAGCACGGAAAGGCCCTCGCGGAAGCTCGACTTGATCGGCCGCGGGATGGTCTCACCCTTGGGGTTGGCGACCAGGCCACGCATACCGGCGAGCTGCCGGATCTGCATCCAGTTACCGCGGGCGCCCGAGTAGACCATCATGCGGACTGGGTTGAGCTCCTCGAAGCTCGCCTGCATGGCTTCGTCGACCTCGTTGGTCGCCCGGGTCCAGATCTCGATGAGCTCCTCGCGGCGCTCGCCGTCGGAGATCACGCCGCGCTCGTAGTTGCGCTCGACCTTGGCAGCGTCGGCCTCATGGCGCTCGAGGATCGCCTGCTTGGCAGCGGGGATCACGACGTCGTCAGCCGCCACCGTCACGCCAGAACGGGTCGCCCAGTGGAAGCCGGCCGACTTGAGCGCGTCGAGGGTGGCCGCGACGTCGATCTTGGTGTAGCGCTCGGCCAGGTCGTTGACGATCTGCCCGAGCTCCTTCTTGGTGACGACCTCGTCGACGAACGGGTAGTTCTCCGGCAGGGCCTCGTTGAAGAGCGCCCTACCCAGGGTCGTACGCAGGTTGTAAGGCTGACCCTCCTCGTAGCCCTCGGGCTCGGCGCCGACCGGCGGCGCGACATCCTTGACCCGAATGGTGATCGGCGCCTGCAGCGACAGCTCACCGTTGTCGAACGCCATGATCGCCTCAGCGACCGACGAGAACGCGCGGCCTTCACCCGGCTCGCCCTCGCGGTCGGACGTCAGGAAGTAGATGCCGAGGACCATGTCCTGAGTCGGCATCGTCACCGGACGACCGTCGGCGGGCTTGAGGATGTTGTTGCTCGAGAGCATCAGGATCCGTGCCTCGGCCTGGGCCTCGGCTGACAGCGGCAGGTGCACCGCCATCTGGTCGCCGTCGAAGTCCGCGTTGAACGCGGTGCAGACGAGCGGGTGGATCTGGATCGCCTTGCCCTCGATCAGTTGCGGCTCGAAGGCCTGGATGCCGAGGCGGTGCAGCGTCGGCGCGCGGTTGAGCAGCACCGGGTGCTCGGCGATGACCTCTTCGAGCACGTCCCACACCACTGGGCGGGCGCGCTCGACCATGCGCTTGGCGGACTTGATGTTCTGCGCGTGGTTGAGGTCGACGAGCCGCTTCATCACGAACGGCTTGAACAGCTCGATCGCCATGCCCTTGGGCAGGCCGCACTGATGCAGCTTGAGCTGCGGGCCGACCACGATGACCGAACGGCCGGAGTAGTCGACACGCTTGCCCAGCAGGTTCTGCCGGAAGCGGCCCTGCTTGCCCTTGAGCATGTCGGAGATCGACTTGAGCGGCCGGTTGCCCGGGCCAGTCACCGGACGCCCGCGGCGGCCGTTGTCGAACAGCGCGTCGACGGCCTCCTGCAGCATCCGCTTCTCGTTGTTGACGATGATCTCGGGCGCGCCGAGGTCGAGCAGCCGCTTGAGGCGGTTGTTGCGGTTGATGACGCGGCGATACAGGTCGTTGAGGTCGGAGGTCGCGAAGCGGCCACCGTCGAGCTGCACCATGGGACGCAGGTCCGGCGGAATGACCGGGACGGCGTCGAGCACCATGCCACGCGGGTCATTGGTCGTGGTCAGGAACGCCGACACGACCTTGAGCCGCTTGAGGGCTCGGGTCTTCTTCTGGCCCTTGCCCGTACGGATGATCTCGCGGAGGTTGTCCGCCTCGGCCTCGAGGTCGAAGTTCTCCAGCCGCTCCTTGATCGCCTGGGCGCCCATGCCACCGCGGAAGTACTGGCCGAAGCGCAGCCGCATCTCGCGGTAGAGCAGCTCGTCGCCCTCGAGGTCCTGGACCTTGAGCGTGCGGAAACGGTCCCAAACCTGAGTGAGCCGGTCGATCTCGGCGTCGGCGCGCTTGCGGAGCTGGCTCATCTCCCGCTCGGCCGACTCCTTGACCTTGCGACGCGCATCACCCTTGGCACCCTCGGCCTCGAGCTCGGCCAGGTCGGCCTCGAGCTTCTTGGCACGGGTGTCGATGTCGCCGTCGCGGCGCGCCTCGATCTGCTTGCGCTCGACGTCGATGCGGGCCTCGAGGGACGGCAGGTCACGCGTACGCGCGTCCTCGTCGACCGAGGTGATCATGTAGGCGGCGAAGTAGATGACCTTCTCGAGGTCCTTCGGCGCGAGGTCGAGCAGGTAGCCGAGCCGGCTCGGGACACCCTTGAAGTACCAGATGTGGGTGACCGGCGCGGCCAGCTCGATGTGGCCCATGCGCTCACGACGCACCTTGGCGCGGGTGACCTCGACGCCACACCGCTCGCAGATGATGCCCTTGAAGCGGACGCGCTTGTACTTACCGCAGTAGCACTCCCAGTCCCGAGACGGCCCGAAGATCTTCTCGCAGAAGAGGCCGTCCTTCTCGGGCTTGAGGGTGCGGTAGTTGATGGTCTCTGGCTTCTTGACCTCGCCGTACGACCACCCGCGGATGTGCTCAGCGGTGGCGAGGCCGATACGCAGCTCGTCGAAGAAGTTGACGTCGAGCACGTGGTTCCTTCTCTCGTGTTCTCGTCTGGCGGTCTGAGTCAGGGGCTGGCTGGCGCCGGAGGCCGTACGGGGTACGGCCTCCGCACCTGTCAGACCTCCTCGACGCTGCTCGGCTCGCGCCGGGACAGGTCGATGCCGAGTTCCTCCGCGGCGCGGAAGACGTCCTCGTCGGTGTCACGCATCTCGATCTGCATACCGTCGCTGGAGAGCACCTCGACGTTGAGGCACAGCGACTGCATCTCCTTGATGAGGACCTTGAACGACTCGGGGATGCCGGGCTCGGGGATGTTCTCCCCCTTGACGATCGCCTCGTAGACCTTGACGCGACCGTGCACATCGTCCGACTTGATGGTGAGCAGCTCCTGCAGCGCGTAGGCCGCGCCGTAGGCCTCGAGCGCCCACACCTCCATCTCACCGAACCGCTGGCCACCGAACTGCGCCTTACCACCCAACGGCTGCTGGGTGATCATCGAGTACGGGCCTGTCGACCGAGCGTGGATCTTGTCGTCGACGAGGTGGTTCAGCTTGAGGATGTAGATGTAGCCGACCGCGATCGGGTCAGGGAATGGCTCACCGGAGCGGCCGTCGAACAGCCGCGCCTTGCCGTCGCCCTTCACCATGCGCACGCCGTCACGGTTGGGCAGAGACGACGCGAGCAGGCCCGACAGCTCGTCCTCGCGCGCACCGTCGAACACGGGCGTCGCGACGTTGGTGCCGGGTGCCGCCTTGTCCGCGTTGATCACCCGCAGGCGATCCTTCCAACCGGACTCGTCGACCGCCTCGGAGACGTCGACGTCCCAGCCGGTCTTGGCGACCCACCCGAGGTGCGTCTCCAGGATCTGCCCGATGTTCATGCGGCTCGGCACACCAAGCGGGTTGAGCACGATGTCGACCGGCGTGCCGTCCTCGAGGAACGGCATGTCCTCGACCGGGAGGATCTTGGAGATGACGCCCTTGTTGCCGTGGCGGCCAGCGAGCTTGTCGCCGTCCTGGATCTTGCGCATCTGAGCCACGTAGACGCGGACGAGCTGGTTGACGCCCGGGGGCAGCTCGTCACCCTCCTCGCGGTCGAAGACGCGTACGCCGATGACCTTGCCGTTCTCGCCGTGCGGCACCTTCAGCGAGGTGTCACGTACCTCACGCGCCTTCTCACCGAAGATCGCCCGAAGCAGGCGCTCCTCCGGGGTCAGCTCGGTCTCGCCCTTCGGCGTGACCTTGCCGACGAGGATGTCGCCCGGCACGACCTCGGCGCCGATGCGGATGATGCCGCGCTCGTCGAGGTCGGCGAGGACCTCGTCGGACACGTTGGGAATGTCGCGAGTGATCTCCTCGGGACCCAGCTTGGTGTCGCGCGCGTCGACCTCGTGCTCCTCGATGTGGATCGAGGTGAGGACGTCGTCCTGGACGAGCCGCTGGGAGAGGATGATCGCGTCCTCGTAGTTGTGGCCCTCCCATGGCATGAACGCCACGAGAAGGTTGCGGCCCAGCGCCATCTCGCCGTTGTCGGTGGACGGGCCGTCGGCCAGCACGGTGCCGACCTCGACCCGGTCGCCGTCGTTGACGATCGGACGCTGGTTGATCGATGTACCGGAGTTGGAGCGACGGAACTTCGCCAACCGGTAGGTCCGGTAGGTGCCGTCGTCGGCCATGACCGTAATGGCGTCGGCCGAAACCTCGGTCACCACGCCGGCACGATCGGCCACGACAACGTCACCCGCGTCGGTAGCCGCGCGGTATTCCATGCCGGTGCCGACAAGCGGCGACTCGGAACGGACAAGCGGCACCGCCTGGCGCTGCATGTTGGAGCCCATGAGCGCACGGTTGGCGTCGTCGTGCTCGAGGAACGGGATCATCGCCGTCGCGACCGACACCATCTGGCGCGGCGAGACGTCCATGTAGCGCACCTCGGCGGCGGGGACGAGCTCCATCTCGCCGCCACGCTTGCGCACGAGGACGCGGTCCTCGGCGAACCGCCCGTCGGCCGTCAGGATGGCGTTTGCCTGCGCGATGACGTGCAGGTCCTCCTCGTCAGCGGTGAGGTAGTCGATCTCGTCGGTGACCTTGACGTTGTCGACACGACGGTAGGGCGTCTCGACGAAGCCGAACGCGTTGATGCGGCCGTAGGTCGCGAGCGACCCGATCAGACCGATGTTGGGGCCTTCCGGCGTCTCGATCGGGCACATGCGGCCGTAGTGCGACGGGTGGACGTCGCGGACCTCCATCGCCGCGCGCTCGCGGGACAGACCGCCCGGACCCAGCGCCGACAGGCGGCGCTTGTGGGTCAGACCCGCAAGCGGGTTGGTCTGGTCCATGAACTGCGACAGCTGGGAGGTCCCGAAGAACTCCTTGATCGCGGCCACGACGGGTCGGATGTTGATCAGTGTCTGCGGCGTGATCGCCTCGACGTCCTGCGTGGTCATGCGCTCGCGTACGACCCGCTCCATGCGCTGCAGGCCCGTGCGGACCTGGTTCTGGATGAGCTCGCCGACGGCCCGCACGCGGCGGTTGCCGAAGTGGTCGATGTCGTCGACCGACACCCGGACCTCGCCGCGCGGACCCTCGAGGGTCTCCTCACCGGCGTGCAGCTTCACCAGGTATTTGATCGTCGCGACGATGTCGTCGATCGTGACGGTGCTCTGGGTGAGGTCGCCGTCCGGCCGAGCTTCTTGTTGAGCTTGTAGCGGCCGACCTTGGCGAGGTCGTAGCGCTTCGGGTTGAAGTAGAGGTTGTCCAGCAGAGCCTGGGCGGCCTCCTTGGTCGGCGGCTCTCCCGGGCGCAGCTTGCGGTAGATGTCGAGGAGCGCGTCGTCCTGACCCGTGGTGTGGTCCTTCTCCAGGGTCGCCATCATCGACTCGTAGGCCCCGAACTCCTCGCGGATCTGCTCGGCGGTCCAGCCGAGTGCCTTGAGGAACACGGTGACGTTCTGCTTGCGCTTGCGGTCGAGACGTACGCCGACGACGTCGCGCTTGTCGATCTCGAACTCGAGCCAGGCGCCGCGGCTCGGGATGACCTTGGCCGTGAAGATGTCACGGTCGGAGGTCTTGTCGAGCACCTTCTCGAAGTAGACACCGGGCGAGCGGACCAGCTGCGAGACCACGACACGCTCGGTGCCGTTGATGATGAACGTGCCCTTGTCGGTCATGAGTGGGAAGTCGCCCATGAACACGGTCTGGGACTTGATCTCACCGGTCTCGGTGTTCATGAACTCGGCGGTCACGAACAGCGGCGCGGAGTAGGTGAAGTCGCGGTCCTTCGCCTCCGCGATCGAGGTCTTGGGCTCCTCGAAGCGGGGGTCGGAGAACGACAGCGACATCGTGCCCGAGAAGTCCTCGATCGGGCTCAGCTCGTCGAGGATCTCCTGGAGGCCGGACGTTTGCGGGACGTCGTTGCGACCCGCCACGACGGCAGCCTCGACCCGGGCCTTCCAGCGCTCGTTGCCGAGGAGCCAGTCAAAGCTCTCGACTTGGAGGGCGAGGAGGTCAGGAACCTCTAGCGGTTCCCGGAGCTTGGCGAAGGAGATGCGGCGCGGGCCGGGGGTGGTGATGTTGGTGCGGGCGGAGGCGTTGCGCGAGGCGGCCAAGAGGGCGTCCTTCCGAGGGCTCGCTGACTCACTGAGCGCACACCCAATGACCCCTCGAGGGGTACGGGGAGTCGGTTAGAGGGCAGCGCAAATAGACAGCATACCCATCAGGCATGCCTCTGTCGAGTGGCCAGCCGGGAGGCGATCTTGACGCTCTCCAGTTCCGCTCGTTTCGGTCACCTGCCAAAGGACTATGACCGCCCCCGGGGCCGTCGTCAAGCGCAACCTGGGCGAGTTGTGGAGGACTGTCCGGAATTGACGCCAGCAATACGCCGCCGGCCCTCGGCTGTGCCCTTCGCCACATCCGCGCCGTCGCATCGCCGTGGCCGTGCGGGTTGCCACGGAAATGCACAACGCGGGTGACCACCCTGTTTCCAGGGTGACCACCCGCGTCGCGGAGGACCGTACCGGCGGTGTCGTGATCGACCGCCGGGTGACGTCACTTGAGGGTGACGGTGGCGCCGGCGCCCTCGAGGGCGGCCTTGGCCTTGTCAGCGGCCTCCTTGTTGACCTTCTCGAGGACCGGCTTCGGGGTGCCGTCGACGAGGTCCTTGGCCTCCTTGAGGCCGAGGCTGGTAAGCGCACGGACCTCCTTGATGACCTGGATCTTCTTGTCGCCCGCAGCCTCGAGGATGACGTCGAACTCGTCCTGCTCCTCGGCCACGGCGGCCTCGCCAGCGCCACCACCGGCAGCCGGGGCGGCAGCCACGGCGACGGGGGCGGCGGCGGTGACGCCGAAGGTGTCCTCGAACTGCTTCACGAACTCGGAGAGCTCGAGCAGCGTCATCTCCTTGAACGCGTCGAGCAGCTCGTCAGTGCCAAGCTTCGCCATGATGGCGTTCCTTTCGTTGTGCGGCTGTTAACCGGGTTGTCGGTTGGGCTGGGGGTCGACTCCCCGGTCAGCCCTGGTCTTCCTCGTCTGTCTCGGCCGGAGCCGGGGCAGCGTTGGACTGGTCCTGCTCGGCCTTCTGGCGCAGCGCCTCGACGAGGCGAGCCGTCTGCGACAGCGGCGCAGCGAACAGCGACACGGCGCCAGTACAGCGACGCCTTCATCGCCCCCGCCAGCTTGGCGAGCAGCACCTCGCGCGACTCGAGGTCGGCGAGCTTCTTGATCTCGTCGGCGGACAGCGACTTGCCGTCGAGCACGCCGCCCTTGATGACGAGAAAGGGGTTGGCCTTGGCGAAGTCACGCAGACCCTTGGCGGCCTCGACCACGTCGCCCTTGACGAAGGCGATGGCCGACGGGCCGGCGAGGTGGTCGTCAAGACCCTCGACGCCAGCCTCCTTGGCCGCGATCTTGGTGAGCGTGTTCTTCACCACGGCGTAGGACGCGTTCCCACCGAGCGTGCGACGGAGCTCCGTCACCTGCTTGACGGTGAGGCCGCGGTACTCGGTCAGGACGACAGCGTTCGAGCCCCGGAACTCCTCCGTGAGCTCGGCGACTGCCGCAGCCTTGTCAGGCCTCGCCATGGTGCTCCTTCCAGCGCCGCCCGGGTATGGACGGCGTACGTGTGCCGCTCGTCAGGAGCCAGGACATGCAAAACGCCCCGGCGCAGGCCAGGGCGTACGCCAGCCGCTCGGGCTGACCAACACACTCATCCTGCGCGGGCCGTCCGCAATGTCGCGGAACCTTCGATCACCCCGGGCGGGATGACGACCAGCGGTCTTCGGCGTCGTTCAGCGTACGGGACGGAGCGGCGCGGCTCCAAATCCGTTGATCACAAGATCTCGGCCGATCAGCTCATGCCGAGCGCGGAGGCGTCGGCCACCTGGTCAGCCGGAGGTGCCGCGATCTCGACCGGCTCGCCCCACTTGGAGTAGGTGACCGTGGTCGTGGCGCTCTGCCCGGCGATCTCGGTGACGGACTCGAACTTGCGGAGCAGGCTCTCGCCGTCGACCCACACGGTGAAGTTCAGGGTGGACGATCCGGCGTCGATCAGTGTCTGCGCCGACTCGGCGAGCGACCCGTCCAGCTCGGCAAGAGCCGCCTCGAGGTCGACCGAGCCGATGTACTTCGTCGTCTCGACGCCGTCGACCGTCTCGGTGCCCGACTGGGTGAGCTCGGCACCGTGGGCGTACATCTCGAGGCTCGGGTCGAGTGACGACGAGAGTTGGTCGAGCACCGGCGCCATAGCTTGCGAGAACGGGTCGGTGCCGTCAGCCGTGGCGGCGATCCAGGACTTGCCCGGGATCGTGTCGCTGAGCCCGGGGATCTGCATGTAGACGGACCCGTCAAGAATGACGATGCGCATCTGTTGCGGCTGCCCGCTGGCGTCGAGCGGGACCTCGATCGTCATGTCGGCCGCGACTGCGCCGGCGAAACGCAGCGAGCCGCCGCCGGTGATGCTCATGCCGCCGGCGTCGGTGACCATCGTCGCGACGACCGTCTGCTTCTGTTGCTGCGCCGCCTGCATCGCCGCGAACACCTCAGCGGCATCGCCGGACGTGGCAGGCTGCTCGCTCGCTTCGACCGACGGCGTCGCGGTGGCGTTGGCACCCGTGGTGTCGTCGCTCGACTCACCACCGCACGCGGCAAGGGTGAGTACGGCGGCCAGGCCGAGCCCAGCGAAGGTGGTGCGGCGGCGGTTCATCGGGTGGTATCCCTACCTCGTGATCGACGACAAGCGCCTGGGAAGCATAACCGGGCGCCGGGACGACGAAAGCGCCCGCATCGTCCGAGACGACACGAGCGCTTTCACCTACCGGGGAGGGCTCAGGCCTCGGCGGGAACCGCCTCTGGCGCGGTGACCTTGGTGGCGGTTGGGTCGACCGGGATGCCCGGCCCCATCGTCGTCGTCACCGTGGCCTTCTTGATGTAGCGACCCTTGGCGGCCGACGGCTTGAGCCGGAGCACCTCGTCGAGCGCGGCGCCGTAGTTCTCGGCGAGCTGCTGCTCGGAGAACGATGCCTTGCCGATGATGAAGTGCAGGTTGGCGTGCCGGTCAACGCGGAACTCGATCTTGCCGCCCTTGATGTCCGAGACAGCCTTGGTGACGTCCATGGTCACCGTGCCGGTCTTGGGGTTGGGCATGAGACCGCGCGGGCCGAGGACGCGGCCGAGGCGGCCGACCTTGCCCATGAGGTCCGGCGTCGCGACGACCGCGTCGAAGTCGAGGCGACCGTCGGCGACCTCGGCGATGAGCTCGTCGGAGCCGATGATGTCGGCTCCGGCGGCACTCGCCTCCTCTGCCTTCTGGCCGGCGGCGAAGACCAGGACCCGGGCGGTCTTGCCGGTGCCGTTGGGCAGGTTGACGGTGCCGCGGACCATCTGGTCGGCCTTGCGCGGGTCAACGCCCAGGCGCAGAGCAACCTCGACGGTCGCGTCGGACTTGGTGGTGGCGGTCTCCCTGGCGAGGCGGACAGCCTCACCCGGGGTGTACAGACGCTCGCGGTCGATCTTCTCCGCCGCGGCGCGGTAGGACTTGCTGCGCTTCATTGCTTCTCCTCGTGGTTGGCTGGGAGTCGTGGTACGGGCCAGCGCGTGGCCCTCCCACTGGGGTGACGAGCTCAGGGCGAGCTCAGCCTTCTACGGTGATGCCCATCTGCCGGGCAGTGCCGGCGATGATCTTCTCGGCGGCGTCGATGTCGTTGGCGTTGAGGTCAGGCATCTTCTGCTGCGCGATCTCACGCACCTGGTCGCGGGTGATCTTGGCGACCTTGACCTTGTTGGGCTCGCCGGAACCCTTCTCGACACCAGCGGCCTTCAGGATGAGCTTGGCGGCCGGCGGCGTCTTGGTGATGAAGGTGAAGGAACGGTCCTCGTAGACCGTGATCTCCACCGGGATCACGTTGCCGCGCTGCGACTCGGTCGCAGCGTTGTAGGCCTTGCAGAACTCCATGATGTTGACGCCGTGCTGACCCAGCGCTGGGCCGACGGGCGGGGCGGGGGTCGCCTGGCCAGCCTGGATCTGGAGCTTGATCAGGCCGGCGACCTTCTTCTTGGGAGGCATGCTTCCGGGTCCTTACTTCCTTCGTGTTTCCGTGCCGCGGGTACGGGTCGCACTCGCGGGGGTCTGCGTTCGTACGCCTTAAAGCTTCTGGATCTGGGAGAACGACAGCTCGACCGGAGTCTCGCGGCCGAAGATCTCGACCAGGCCCTTGATCTTCTGGGCGTCGGGGTTGATCTCGTTGATCGTGGCGTGCAGCGTCGCGAACGGGCCATCGACAACCATGACCGAGTCGCCGACCTCGAAGTCGACGACGTGGACCTCCACCTTTTCCTTGGCCGCCGGGGTCTTGGCCTCGGTGATCGTCGGGGCGAGCCAGGTCTCGACCTCTTCGAGCGAGAGCGGCAGCGGCTGGTGGGCGTGCCCGACGAATGCGGTCACCGCCGGGGTGTGCCGTACGGCCGCCCACGACTCATCGGTCATGTCCATGCGGACGAGCACGTAGCCCGGGAACCGGTTGCGGCGGACGAGCTTGCGCTGCCCGTTCTTGATCTCCGCAACCTCCTCCTGGGGGACCTGCACCTCGAAGATGAAGTCCTCCATATTGAGGCTGGAGATGCGGTTCTCCAGGTTGGCCTTCACGCGGTTTTCCATGCCGGAGTAGGTGTGGACGACAAACCAGTCGCCGGGCTTGGACCGCAGGACGCGGCGGAACTCCTCGAGCGCGTCGGAGACCTCGGCCGGCTCGGCGTCCTCCTGGGCAGCGTCGACCGGCTCCTCGGCGAGCGGGGCCTCCTCGGCGGGTTCGCCGAGGTCGCCGACCTCGTCGCGGGGCGTCTCGTCGACGGAGCCCTCCTGGGCTGTCTGGTCAAGCTCCTGCTCGACTGCGCCGGTGGTCTCGGTCGACTCGTCGGTGTACTGCTGCTGCTCGGTCACGGTGACGGTTTCTTCCTCCTGGTGCTGGCGCTCAGCCGAAGATCTCGAACACGGCCCACCCGAAGACCAGGTCGAGCACCGAGACGATCGCGATCATGATCGACACGAAGATCAGCACTACGGCGGTATAGGTGAGGAGCTGATTGCGGGTGGGCTTGACGACCTTGCGCAGCTCGGCGGCTACCTGCCGGACGAACAGCGTCAGGCGTGCGAAAGGTCCACGACGGTGGCCGTCCCTGGATGCGGGACGATCACGCTCCGGCGTGGCGGTGCTGCGCGTGTCCGTCACTTGGTCCTCGCTCGTCTCTCTCGGCCGCCCGCCCTTCGGCTGGCGACGCCTCACGTCTCGACAGGCGGTCTGCCCGTCGCGGGTGCCTCGCGCATGACTGCGCGGAGCGACGCGCAGGGCAAGAGGGACTCGAACCCACAACCGCTGGTTTTGGAGACCAGTGCTCTACCAATTGAGCTATTGCCCTTTGTTGCACAACATGTGTCACGGGCCTTCTCGTGCCCCGGCAAACCGCCCCGAACCCGGGCACGCTTCGGCAGGGGTCCGAAAGACCACCAGGGAGTGAGTGTACGGGGTGGGCCGCGCCAGAGTCGAATGAGCGCGTTGTCCCACCGGGCGATACCGCTTCATGGTTGCACGGCTGTGATGCAAGCATGGGCGGCATGTCTTCTGCGCCCCGGTCCCGCGTCTCTGCCCGCGTCGGCGCCATCGCCGAGTCCGCCACGCTTGCCGTCGATGCCAAGGCCAAGGCGCTCAAGGCGGCCGGTGCCCCGGTGATCGGCTTCGGCGCAGGCGAGCCCGACTTTCCTACCCCCGACTACATCGTCCAGGCGGCGATCGCGGCGGCTGCGGACCCGCGCAACCACCGCTATACGCCGACTGCCGGCCTGCCCGAGTTGCGCGAGGCGGTGGCCGTCAAAACTGCCCGCGACTCGGGCTACGAGGTCCAGGCCAGCCAAGTGCTGATCACCAACGGCGGCAAGCAGGCGGTCTATCAGGCGTTCGCGACACTTCTCGACCCTGGCGACGAGGTCATCCTTCCGACCCCCTACTGGACCACCTACCCCGAGGCGATCAAGCTCGGCGGCGGGATGCCGGTCGAGGTGCTCGCCGACGAGTCGCAGGGCTACCGGGCGACGGTCGACCAGCTCGAGGCGGCCCGGACCGACCGTACGAAGGCACTGCTGTTCTGCTCCCCCTCCAACCCGACCGGGGCCGTCTACGCCCCCGACGAGGTCCGCGCGATCGGCGACTGGGCGCTCGAGCATGGCATCTGGGTCGTCACCGACGAGATCTACGAGCACCTCGTCTACGGGGGCGCCCAGTTCAGTTCGATCGCGCTGACGCCCGGAATCGCCGATCAGGTGGTCGTGCTCAACGGGGTGGCCAAGACGTACGCGATGACTGGGTGGCGGGTCGGCTGGATGATCGGCCCGAGCGACGTGATCAACGCGGCGACCAACCTCCAGTCGCACCTGACAAGCAACGTCGCCAACGTCTCTCAGCGGGCGGCGCTCGCGGCCGTCAGCGGCGACCTGTCGGCGGTCACCGCGATGCGGGCGGCCTTCGACCGACGTCGCCAGACGATCGTGCGGATGCTGAACGAGATCGACGGCGTCGAGTGCCCGGTGCCCGAGGGCGCCTTCTACGCGTACCCCTCGGTCAAGGGCGTCCTCGGGCGAGAGGTTCGCGGACGGCGGGTCAACACGAGCGCCGAGCTCGCCGCGGTGATCCTCGACGAGGCCGAGGTCGCCGTGGTGCCCGGAGAGGCGTTCGGCCCGAGCGGCTACCTGCGCCTGTCGTACGCGCTCGGCGACGATGACCTCGCCGAGGGCGTGACCCGACTGCAGAAGCTCTTGGCCGAGGCGCGCTGAGTGCCGCCGCTGCGGGTCGGACTCGTCGGGTACGGCCTTGCGGGCCGGGTCTTCCACGCCCCGCTGGTGAGTGCCTGCCCCGACCTTGAGCTGACCGCCGTCGTCACCCACAACCCGGAACGAGCCCGCCAGGCGACCAACGACATATCCGGCGTCACAGTGACACCGGATGTGGACACCTTGCTCACCGAACTCGATCCTGACGTCGTCGTGGTGGCCAGCCCCAACGCCTCGCACGCCGAAATCGCACGCCGGGCGCTCGACGCGGGAGCCGCGGTCGTCGTCGACAAGCCACTTGCCGTCACCGCCGCCGAGGCGCGCGATCTGGTCGACTATGCCGACGGGCGACCGTTGACGATCTTCCAGAACCGCCGCCTCGACTCGGACTTCCGGACCATCCAGCGGTTGCGCGACGAAGGCGAACTGGGAGAGATCCGGCGGTTCGAGTCGAGGTTCGAGAGGTGGCGGCCGGAGCTCAGCCGGGGGAAGTGGCGGGAGGAGCTTCCGGGCTCCGAGGGTGGTGGGACCTTGCTTGATCTCGGCAGCCACCTGGTCGACCAAGCGTTGGTCCTGTGCGGCCCGGTGGAGTGGGTCTACGCGGAGGTGCGCGCAGTGCGTGGCGGTGGTGACGATGATGTCTTCCTGGCGCTCAGCCATCGCAGCGGGGCGGTGAGCCACCTGTGGGCCTCTGCGGTCGCAGCCGCACCCGGGCCGCGGTTTCGGGTGCTCGGCTCGGCGGGCGGATTCGTCGTCCGCGAACTCGACGGTCAGGAGGACCAGCTGCGCTCCGGCGTGCCCGCTGATGACCCATCCTTCGGGGTCGAACCCCCGCAGCGGTGGGGGCACCTCGTGCGTGGGGTGGAGTCAGTTCCGATCGAGCCGAGCCTTGGCGGGTGGGCGTTGTTCTATCCGCAGGTCGCACCCTGGGCGCGCGGGGCGGGTCCACCACCCGTCGACCCACTCGACGCGGTTGCGACACTCACGGTGCTGGATGCCGCACGCCACGGTGCGACCACTGGCGAGGTGGTGGTGATGTCATGACCGCGCAACTGGGACTTGGGCTGGCCGCTGTGGGGCGCCCTGCCTACGTCAACCTCGGCCGTGAAGAGGCCCTTGGCGACGAACGTTCCCCTGAACAGATGCGTGCACTGACCCACGAGCTGCTCGACGAGGCGTACGCGCTGGGCGTGCGGTACTTCGACGTCGCCCGCTCCTACGGGCGGGCCGAGGAGTTCCTCGCCACTTGGTTGGACGCCCACCCCGAGCACAGTGATCTTGTTGTGGCGTCCAAGTGGGGCTACACCTACGTCGGCGAATGGCGCATGGACGCACCGGTGCAGGAGATCAAGGAGCACACCCGGGAGGCATTCGAGCGCCAGCTCGCCGAGACTCGTGCCCTCCTCGGAGACCGCTTCACCACCTACTACGTGCATTCGGCCACCTTGGAGTCCGGAGCGCTCGACAACGCCGAGCTGCATGCGGCGATGGCTGCGCTGCGTGACGAGGGCGTCGCGGTCGGGCTGTCCACCTCGGGAGCGCGTCAGGCCGACGCTGTCAGCCTCGCGCTGGACGTGACTGTCGGGGGCGCGCCGCTGTTCAGCTGGGTCGAGTCGACCTGGAACGTCCTCGAGCCGTCGGCCGGTCCCGCACTCGCCGATGCCGCCGACGCCGGCTGGACGGTTGTGCTCAAGGAAGTCGTCGCCAACGGACGGCTCACGCCTGCCGGGTCGGAGCCGGCATTCGCCGCGATCGCCGAGTCCGCGGGGCTGGCCACCGACGTGCTCGCTACCGCGGTGGCGCTGGCTCAGCCGTACGCGCGCTATGTGCTCTCCGGCGCCGTCACCGTGGAACAGCTGCGTAGCAACGTGTCGGCGCTCGACGTCCATTTCACTCCCGAGTCGGTGGCCGCGCTCACGACGCTGGCCGAGGCGCCGCAGACCTACTGGGGTGTGCGCCACGCGATGCCATGGAAGTGACACGTCATGATCACCTTGTCGCGGATATCTAGGCTGAAGCATGCCGCGTGACGTTCGGCTGCTGCCCAAAGCCCACCTTCATCTGCACTTCACGGGCTCCATGCGGCCGTCCACGGTGATGGAGCTTGCCGGCGAGCACGGCGTCCGGCTGCCAGACGTGCTGGAGGACGCGCTCAAGAGCGGCGAACCGCCGGTGCTCTCGGCGGCGGCCGACGAACGGGGGTGGTTCCGGTTTCAGCGGCTGTACGACACTGCTCGCGCCGTGTTGCGCCACCCCGACGACGTACGGCGACTGGTCCGGGAAGCCGCGGAGGACGAGGCCGCTGAGGGTTCGCGGTGGCTCGAGATCCAGGTCGACCCTTCCGGCTACGGCGGGCTGTTCAGCGGGATCACGGCATTCACCGAGCTCGTCCTCGACGCGGCCGCCGATGCGTCGTCGCGCACCGGAGTCGGCCTGGCTGTCGTGATCGCGGCCAACCGGACGCGTCACCCGTTGGACGCCCGTACGCTGGCCCGGCTCGCCGCGCAGTACGCCGGCCGCGGCGTCGTCGGCTTCGGGCTGTCCAATGACGAGCGGCGTGGCATCACGGAGGAGTTCGCGCCAGCCTTCCGCATCGCGCGCGAGGCTGGGTTGCTCGCCGTGCCACACGGCGGCGAGCTGCGCGGTCCGGAGACGGTCTGGGCCTGCCTCGACGCGCTGGGCGCCGGGCGGATCGGGCATGGGGTCCAGTCCGCCAGTGATCCGCGGCTCGTGGAGCGGCTCGTGGAGGAGCAGGTCACGCTGGAGGTCTGCCCGGCGTCGAACGTGGCGCTGGGTGTCTATCGCTCGCTGGCCGAGGTGCCGGTGCGGCAGCTGTTCGACGCCGGCACCCGCATCGCCCTTGGCGCCGACGACCCGCTGATCTTCGGGTCGCGCTTGCTCGAGCAGTACGAGACGGCGCGCACGGTGCACGGCTTCTCCGACGACGAGCTCGCGGTCCTCGCTCGCGGCAGCATCCTCGGGTCGTCGGCGCCCGACGACGTCAAAGCCGGGCTGCTCGCGGACATCGACGCGTGGCTGGCTGTCGAGGCCTGACGATCAGAGCTCGACGCCGACGAGCACCGGCTCGTTATGCAGCTCGACGCCGAAGGTTGAGCGCACGCCGTCACGCACCTGACGGGCCAGCGCCAGCAGGTCGGCGGTGCGGGCGTTGCCGCGGTTGGTGAGCGCGAGGGTGTGCTTCGTCGAGAGCCGAACGACACCGTCGCCGTAGCCCTTGTGGAACCCGGAGCGCTCGATCAGCCAGGCGGCGCTGGTCTTGACCTGGCCATCGGGCAGCGGCCAGCGAGGCGCGTCGGCGGGCAGCCGTGCGGCGGCGTCCTCCGGCAGTATCGGGTTGGTGAAGAACGAGCCGGCGCTCCAGGTGTCGTGATCATCGACGTCGAGCACCATGCCCTTGCCGCGACGCAGACCCAGCACGGCCTCGCGCACTTCGTCGGCCTTGGCCCGGCCACCGAGCGGTACGTCGAGCCGGCGGGCTAGCTCGGCGTAGCCGATCGGGGCGGACAGGTCGCCCTGCTTGAGCTGGAAGGACACATCGAGAATCACGTAGCGGCTGCCGCCCTTGAACCGGCTCGTCCGGTAGCCGAATCCACACTCGGCGTTGGCAAATGTGCGGATCGCCCTGGCCTCCCGGTCGTACGTGCGCACGCTCCAGAGCGTTTGCGCGACCTCTTGGCCGTAGGCGCCGACGTTCTGCATCGGTGTCGCCCCGACGAGACCGGGAATGCCGGCGAGCGCCTCGATGCCGACCCACTGCTCGGCAACCGCGCGGGCGACAAGGTCGTCCCAGCTCTCGCCCGCCGCCACGCTGAGCAGGATGCCGCCGCAGGCAGCGATGTCGTCGGCCTCGCAGGACGCGCTTGCATCAACCCGCACGCCTCGCGTGGCTACCCGCACCACGGTGCCCTCGAACCCCGCGTCGGCAACGACCACGTTGCTGCCGCCGCCGAGTACGAGCAGCGGCTCGCCGGCGGTGTCAGCGTCGCGGACCGCCGCGATCAGGTCGGCCTCGGTGTCCACCTCGACCAGCCGGCGGGCCGGCCCACCGAGGCGGAGTGTGGTGAGCTCGGCGATGGGGAGGTTGGTGGTGACGTGCACGATGATCCAGCGTACGTGGCGTCAGGCGTGCGCCGGCCGGATGCGCGCCCTGGCCTGCGTAAGGACCTTGTCGTCACCGGATCGTGCGGTGAGATCCAGGCGGACGCTGCCGTCGCCCTCTCGCTTGGCCACCGTGCCGGTGAAGCGCACCTCAGTGCCCTCGTCCTCGTCGGGAACGACCACAGGCTTGCTGAACCGCACGCCGTACTCGATCACCGATGCTTCGTTGCCCACCCAGTCGGTGATCGCCGTTGCGCCGAGCGCCATCGTGAGCATGCCGTGCGCGATAACCCCGGGGAGCCCGACGGCGCCGGCCACTCGGTCGCTGTAGTGAATCGGGTTGAAGTCGCCCGACGCGCCCGCATAGCGGATCAGGTCGTCGCGAGTGATCGTGAAGACCCGCTCGGGCAGCTCGGCCCCTACCTCAAGGTCGGCGATGGTCACGGTCATGCTTCCGCCCGGACAAGGATCGTCGACGTGGCCGTACAGACGTGCTCGCCGGTGTTGCTGGCAAGCTCGCAGCGCAACGTCACCATCTCGTTGGCGCCGAGCGGCTTGATCCCATCGGCCGTCGCCGTCGTCACAAGCGTGTCGCCGATCCGGATCGGCCGGTCGTACGCGAACTTCTGGTCGGCGTGGACGACATTGCGGTATTCGATGCCGGCGGCCTCGACGAACGCGTCGAGTCCGCGGAAGGCCGGGATGATTGCGAAGGTGGTGGGCGCGTCGTCCGACTCGGGGTTGTCGCGCACCGCCATGGCGAAGGCGCGGACGGCCTCGACGCCGACAACGTACGGCCTCGTCGGAAAGGGTCGCCCGATCAAGGCGGGGTCAATCGGCATGACTGTTGACCCTATCGGCCGCCGCCCCGACTCGCCGCCCCCAGAAGCAGCGACAGGGCCGCCTCCCACGATCGGAGGCGGCCCTGTGACGAAGATCGCGTCGCTCTGACCCGTTGACCTACCCGAGAAGGGAAGGTGTCAGAACGAACGTCAGCGGGTCTCGCGGTGCACCGTGTGCCGGCGGTCGCGCGGGCAGAACTTCTTCAGCTCGAGCCGGTCGGGGTCGTTGCGGCGGTTCTTCCGCGTGATGTAGTTGCGCTCCTTGCACTCCGTGCAGGCAAGAGTGATCTTGGGGCGAACGTCAGCGCTCTTGGCGGCCACGGGTGCCTCATCTTCGGGTTGCTTGGGTCAACGGACAATCAAGGATATCCGACCGCGGCGGGACCGCCCGCCGGTCAACGGCGGCGGCCCGACGGCAGAGCCGGCTATTTCGTAGCGGGGGCGGGACTCGAACCCGCGACACAGCGATTATGAGCCGCTTGCTCTAACCACCTGAGCTACCCCGCCAGGCGCCCTGTCCCCCGTCGAGCGTCGCCGCGCGGCAGAACACAGGAACAGAGCCCCAATACGGAATCGAACCGTAGACCTTCTCCTTACCATGGAGACGCTCTGCCGACTGAGCTATTGGGGCAAGCGAGGATCGAGGATACACGGCCGTGCTGGGGCCCACGAAAATGCCTCTCCTCGCCAACGCCGTCGTGCGCTTGCTAGGACCCTGCCGGACTGAACAGGGCGACGACGTTGGCGTCGTAGCCCTTTCCTGGGAAGAACGAACCGCCGCAGGTGATGACGACCAGGGCCTCAGCCCCGGTCTGGTCGAAGAGCTGGTCCGCCGGCAGGTTGGACTTCGGAATGATCTGGGTGCTGTCCAAAACGTATGTGCGGTCGTCAACGTGGACTGCCGTTCCGACAGGAAGGTTCTCCAGGTCGGCGAAGGCGCCACGCCCCTGCACCCTGGAGTCGCGGTGCACGGCCATGACAACCCTGCCCCGGCCTTCGCCAGGCCGCGCGCCGTCCGCCCACCAACCGACCTCGTCGATGTCCTCCGGGATGATCAGCGCGCCGTTGACGTCGACCCCGACGGGTTTGACGTCGAAAGTGCGCTGCCAGGCAGGCACTGTGATCGTCGTCGGAACGGCGGCGTCGTCTGCGGGCGGCACCGTTTCGACGACACTCTCGGGCGGTTGGGCCGCGTCGGCTGACTCGGAGTAGGCGGGGGTGGCCTTCGCCTCTGTCAGGTCACGCGCCGGCGACCAGTTGCCGCCGGCCGACGTCGTCACCGGAGCGGTGGTCTGGGGTTTGAAGGCGTCTGCTGCCACCAGCCCCCAACCGCCGACGGCGAGGACCGTCACAGCGATCATTGCTGCGGTGGTCCTCGCCGGGCGCATGGTTTTGCTCATCCTGAAGGGTCAGTTACCAGATCCGGCCTGCGGGAACCGAAGTCGGCACCGCGGGGCTCTCCACCTGGGACTGCGGAGTCGTCGGCTGGGTCTGCGGGGTCGTCGGCTGGGTCCGGCCCTGTGGTGCCACCGGGTTCGCCGGGGGGCTCGGATTCGCCGGGACAATCGGGTTCACGGGATCGGTCGGGTCGACCGGGTCCGCCGGGTCGATGGGATCGACCGGGTCCACCGGGTCGATGGGATCGATCGGGTCCACCGGGTCCACCGGATCGATGGGGTCCACCGGATCGATGGGGTCCACCGGATCGACGGGGTCCACCGGATCGGCGACGTAGTAGCCGATCTCGACCTTCTTGATGAAGCGGTTGCCGGGCTTGTCCGGCGGTGCCAGATCCTTCCAGCCGTTCTCGCTGAAGTAGCGCTCGGAGCCGTGCCCCGGCGGCCCCCACACGTCGACGTAGTCGAGAGTGACACCGTCGGCTGCAGCGACGTCGACGACATCCACCTGCTCGTCGTCGCCCAGCTGGTGGTAGGTCAAGGTGGCAATGAGCTTGCCGTGCGCGTCCTTGACCGGACGTGGCTCGGGCGATGCGTGGTTGCTGTTGAACTCGTCAACTGCGACGACGGCGTGGCAGCACCGGCGGATGCAGCCGCCAATGGCTGGGAGCCGTCAGCTGTGGTGGCGGAGGCGATCCCGGTGATCAACCCACCGGCCATCACCAATCCGACCAGGACGGCGAGGCTGCGCCTGCCCGCGGTCGCCCGGGGGGACGAAGTGACACTCGCCATCGTGATTGCCTTCTTCTCGGATGAGCTTGATCTCTCCCCGAGTTATCGACAAAGGCGGACGCGGGTTGAATGTGGATCGCAACGAGTTGGCATCGACACGCCAGCGGGAGTCGCCGCTCAGTCCCGCCAGCGTTCTTCGGGCAAGCGAAACGGGCCCGACAACTGTCGGGCCCGTTTCGGGGTGGCAGGTGTTGGATTCGAACCAACGTAGGCTGAGCCGACGGATTTACAGTCCGCTCCCTTTGGCCACTCGGGCAACCTGCCGGGGGCGTCGGTCGAGACCGACGGGGGATGACAATACCGTACGCGGAACAGCGCATCGTCACCCTGAATCGTCACCCCGAGGAATGGAGCAACCGTGGCCGGCGAGTCGTCGTTCGACATCGTGAGCAAGGTCGACCACCAGGAGGTCGACAACGCGCTCAACCAGACTTCGCGGGAGCTGGCGCAACGGTTCGACTTCCGCGGCACGGGCGCCGCAATCCGTTGGCTCGGCGAGAACGGCGTCGAGATCGAGGCCAACGCCGAGGACCGCGCCAAGGCCGCGCTCGATGTCTTCAAGGAAAAGCTGATCAAGCGCGGCATCTCGCTCAAGGCGCTCGACGCGGGCGACCCGCGTCAGTCCGGCCAGGTGACGAAGATCACCGCCACCATCAAGCAGGGCATCGCCCAGGATACCGCCAAGAAGCTCGGCAAGATCATCCGCGACGATGGCCCGAAGGGCATCCGCGTGCAGGTGCAGGGGGAAGAGCTGCGGGTGTTCTCCAAGAAGCGCGACGACCTACAGACCGTCATCGCACTGCTCAAAGACCAGGACCTCGACGTCGCCCTGCAGTATGTCAACTACCGCTGAGCCGCGCTGCATGCGCGGTCACGAGGAGCTGCGAACCGCCCGTCTGACGCTGGGGCGCCCAACGCCAGCCGACGTCGATGCGATTCTCCGCATCCACAGCAATCCTGCCGCGTGCCTGCACAACCCCTCGGATGAGCTGACAAGTCGCGCGGCGGCACAGGCGCTCTACGAGCGGTGGAACACGCAGTGGCTGACGTGTGGGTACGGCTACTGGGTTGTCCGGCAAGGCCTAGCTCCACAACAGCTGGGCTTCTGCGGCGTAAAGCCCATGAAGCTGAGCCGCCTTGACGTCCTGAACCTCTTCTACCGTTTTGACCCTTCGGCATGGGGCCAGGGCCTGGCCAGCGAGGCCGCGACCGCGGTCACCGACTGGGCGGCTCGGCATCAGCCCGAACTGCCGGTGATCGCCCGCGTCCGTCCGACCAACGTCGCCTCCCAGCGGGTGGCCCACAAGGCTGGGCTCACCCGTGCGCAACACCTCGACGCGCACGGCGAGGATGGCCTCGACTGGATCTTCGCGGCCAACCTGATCGGCCATTGACCGAACGCGCCGCGGCGACGTGTCAGGCTGGCTGGCGGCATCAGCGCAGGTCAGCCGCCCTGACAACCTGACAAGCGGGCGACAGGCGCCACGCACAACGGGTCAGCGGCGGTAGCCCGACATCGCCTCGAGCCGGGCGATCCGCTCGGCCATCGGCGGGTGCGAGGCGAACAGCTTGGCCAGCCCCTGCGGACGGAACGGGTTGGCGATCATCATGTGGCTCGTCGCGACGAGATCCTTCTCCGGCGGCAGCGGGAGCTGGCGGGTGCCCATCTCGAGCTTGCGCAGCGCACTGGCCAGAGCCAGCGGGTCGCCGGTGTAACGGGCGCCCTCAGCGTCAGCCTCGAACTCCCGCGACCGGCTGATCGCGAGCTGGATCATGGACGCCGCGATGGGGCCGAGAATGATGAGCAGCAGCGTGCCGAGAAGGCCGGGGCCGTCATCGTCGCCACCGCGCGGCAGGAACCACGCGAAGTTGGCGATGAACATGATCGTGCTCGCCAGGGCGGCGGCAACCGACGAGGTGAGGATGTCGCGGTTGTAGACGTGAGCGAGCTCGTGACCCAGGACGGCGCGCAGCTCTCGCTCGTCGAGGATCTCGAGGATGCCCTCGGTGGCGCAGACGGCAGCGTTGCGTGGGTTGCGCCCGGTCGCGAAGGCGTTGGGCGCCTTGGTCGGTGACACGTACAGCCGGGGCATCGGCTGGCGGTTGGCGGTCGACAGCTCGCGGACGATCTTGTACATGACGGGCTGCTGGACCTCGGTCACCGGGTAGGCGCGCATCGACCGCAGCGCGATCTTGTCGCTGTTGAAGTAGGCCATGCCGTTGGTGAGCAGCGCGATCCCGAAACCGATCACCACACCGGTGGTCCCGAACAGGGAACCAATCCCGATGATGATCGCGGACAGCACGCCAAGCAGCGCAGCCGTCTTCAGCCCGTTCTTGTGGTGCACCTAACTCTTCACTCCTTCGTGCGCGGGCCCGCGGACCTTCCACCACCGCGCGCATCTGGATCAACGCCGTGGAGACCGTCCACGTTCCCTGCGCCTAGCCCAAGCATGCCCTGGAACACCCCCTAACCGAGGAGGCCCGACAAACCCGGGATCAGCCCAAGCACCAGCTGCGGCGCGACCGAGAGCACGAGGACGGTGACCAGGGCCACCCCGATGCCGACTGCGGACCCGACCGGGAGGCGGTACGAGAGCGCCGGCGCCTCGGCCGTGGCCGGCCGCGGCCACGCCACCAGCAAGGCGATCCAGCGCAGGTAGTAGGCCAGCGCGATGACGGTGTTGACCGCCATGACGACCGCGAGCCAGCCGAGGTCACCGTCGATCGCGGCGCGAAAGACCACGACCTTGGCGAACAACCCCGCCAGACCCGGCGGCAGTCCGGCGAGGCAGAGCAGGAAGAACGCGAGGGCGAGCGCGCTGCCCGGCTCGGTGCGGATCAGCCCTCGATAGTCCTCCAGCCGTCCGGCGGGGCGGTGCCGCGACACCACGGCGACGACCCCGAAGGCGCCGAGGTTCATGGCGGCGTAGATGCAGAGGTAGGCGATCGTGGCCGACAGCGCCTGTCCGAGCACGGCGTCGGTCGGATCGCTCGCAGCGACGGCGAGGGGGACGAGCAGATACCCGGCCTGCGCAATCGACGACCAGGCCAACAGCCGTACGGCACCCTGCTGGCGCAGCGCCACCACATTGCCGACGGTCATCGTGAGGGCGGCGAGAACGGCCACGACGGGGCCCCACACGTCGGCGTACGGCCCGAAGCCCACGCTCACCACGAGCACGAACCCGATCAGCCCGGCAGCCTTGGAGACGACCGAGAGATAAGCAGCCACACTGATCGGCGCCCCCGCATAGGTGTCCGGCGCCCAGAAGTGGAACGGCACCGCGGACACCTTGAACGCCAGACCGACGAGTGTGAGCAGAACCCCGACAGCTGCCGCGGGGTTGTCGCGAGTCGCCGGATCAGCCAGCGCGCTCGCGATGCGCTCCAGGTGTAGGGAGCCGGTCACGCCGTAGACCAGCGAGACGCCATAGAGCATCACCGCAACGGAAACCACCGACATCAGGAAGAATGTCAGCGCCGCTTCGCTCGACCGGCGTTCCTGTCGCCGTAGCCCCACGAGCGCAAACCCGGGCAGCGAAACCAGCTCGAGCGCGATGACAAGCGTTGCGAGATCGCGCGCCGCCGAGATCGTCACCGCGCCGGCGACCGAGCAGAGCAGCAGGAACACGAACTCGCCCGACGGGATGCGGTCAGCCCGCACCTCGTCGAGTGCGAGCAGCAGCACGACAAGTCCGCCGGCGAGCGCGACCGCCTGCACGGTGAGCGTGAGGGTGTTGACGACGTACGAGCAGGAGGGCAGTACCTCGCCCTTGGCCGCCGGGAAGCAGAACGTCGACCGGTCCTTGCCCCACAGCCAGACGACCGAGCCAAGTCCGACCACCAAGCCCAAGCCGCCGATCCCAGCCCGCGTGCGCAGATCGTCGGGCCGCAGCCAGAGGTCGGCAAGCAGGACGGCGAGAGCGGCGCCTGTCACCGCGAGCAGCGGCGACACGGCGGCCCAGTCCACCTGCTGCACCAGGCTCATCGCGCCCCCACCAGGAGGCCGACCGATGCGTCCGTCGCCTCCAGCAGGAGCCCAGGCCAGACTCCGAGAATGACGATCAGGAGTACGAGCGGCGCCCACGCCACGGCCTCCACAACCGTGACGTCGGCTATGACCCCAGGTGTGCGTGCCGGCGGGTCGTCGCCACCCTGGCATACATGCCGTACGAGCGTGAGCAGGTAGACCGCGGTCAGCACCGCACCGAAGCCGGCCAGGGCCATGAGAAGCAGGAAGTACGGCCGGTCGAGCAGCGAGTCGGGCCGGAACGCCCCTGCCATCGAGAGCATCTCGCCCCAGAAGCCGGCGAGTCCCGGCAGCCCGAGGGAAGCGACCGACGCGAACGCCAGCAGCCAGCCAAGTCTCGGCACCCGCCGGTAAAGCCCCTCACCGAGATCCTTCAGGTCGCTGCTGCCGTAGCGGTCCTTGACGGCTCCGGCGAGGAAGAACAGCAGCCCGGTGATGAGGCCATGGGCAATGTTGGCGTACAGCGCTCCGTTGATGCCCTGTGGCGACATGGACGCGATGCCGAGCAGGACGAAGCCCATGTGGCCGACGCTGGAGTAGGCGACGAGTCGTTTGAGGTCGCGCTGAGCAAGGCACGCCAGCGAGCCATAGATGATGCCGACGACAGCAAGCCCACCGATCCAGGGCGCGATCTCGCGCATGCCCTCGGGCACGACGGGCACGGCGATGCGGACCATGCCGTAGGTGCCCATCTTCAGCAGCACCCCTGCCAGCAGCACCGAGCCGATGGTCGGCGCCTTCCAGTGCGCGTCGGGGAGCCACGTGTGCAACGGCCACATCGGGGCCTTGACCGCCAGTCCGCCCACGATCGCGACGGCAGCGAGCACCTGCGTGGTCGTGCTGATCCCGCTGCCTCCGAGCGCGGTCAGCTCGACGATGTCGAAGGTGCCCGTGCGCGCGTGCACGAGGAGGAAGCCGAGCAGCATGATCGCGGAGCCGATCAGCGTATACAGGATGAATGTCGTGGCGGCGCGGGTGCGGCCGGGCTTGTCGTGCGGGTCGCCCCACCAGGCGATGACAAACCACATCGGGATGAGCACGAGCTCGAAGAAGATGAAGAACAGCAGCAGGTCGAGCGAGACGAACGTGCCGAGCATGCCCACCTCGAGCAGCAGGATGCAGACGAACAGCGCCCGGCCGCGGCCGCCCTCCGGCCGGATGCGGATGGAGTAGAGGCAACACAGCAGGACGAGCAGTGCCGTCAGCAGGATCAGCGGCACTGAGACGCCGTCGACCCCGATGTGGAACCGCAGGTCGAGCTCCGGCACCCATCGTTCGTTGGTCTCGAGCCGGATGGCGCCAGGAGTGTGCGAGTCGGTTGCGGCGACGAGGACAGCGAGTACGAGCGTCGCCGCCGCGAACACCGTCGCCACCTCGATGGAGATGCGGTGCGCCAGCGGCGTGGGTATCAGCGCCAGCGTGACGCACCCGGCGGCAGGGGTGACGAGCATCGCGATGAGCAGCCAGCTCATGACAGGGCCACCCCCACGGCGGCCAGCAGGACGACGCCCGCGATGACAGCGGTGAGATAGTGCTGCACTTGTCCGCGCTGAAGCTGCCTGGTCAGCGCACCGAGCCCACTGGCCGCCCGCCCGGCTCCGAGCACGTACTCCTGCACCACGTCGTCGTCGCCCGCAACCACGAGCTTGGCGAGTGGCCGCAGCGGGCGTACGAACAGGTCGGTGTACAGCCGGTCGACTCCGAAGCCGGACGCGAGCACCTGACGGGCGCTGCCCAGCGCGAGGGCCGGGTCTCGCCCGCTCGCCAGCCATTGCTTGTAGACGAGATAGCCACCAGCGCCGGCCAGCAACAGCGACGCGACGATCGTGAGGAAGCCCAGATGGAGGTCGGTGTACTCCTGCGGCAAGGGAGCTACCCCGGGGACTGCGGAGCTGAAGGCGGCGCGTGTCGCGTCGGGAAGGAACACGAGCACGCCAAGCACTGCGCTCGGCACTGCCAGTGCTATCAATGGCCAGCGCATCATGGGCACCGGGTCATGCCCCGACGTTTCGGCGCGAGCAGGTTCGCCGAAGAACGTGAGCAGCCAGGCGCGTACGACATAGGCAGCGGTCACGAACGTGGTCGCCATGGCCGCAAGGAGTACGAGTAGCGCCGCCCACCCCGGCGCAGGCCCGCCGTCAACTACCGCGTGCTCAGCGGCCCCGAGGACCGTCTCCTTGGTGAAGAAGCCGGCCAGCGGCGGAACTGCCGCCAGGGAGCCGAAACCGATCGTCATCGTCCAGAACGTCACCGGCATGTCCTCGCGCAGCCCGCCCATGCGGCTGAGCAGGTTGCTGCCGACGACATGGATCACGGCGCCCGCGCACAGGAAGAGCAATGCCTTGAACGCAGCATGAGCCAACAGGTGCAGCAAACCGGCGCTGTAGCCGCCGACAGCCAGCGCACCGAACATGTAGGCAAGCTGGCTCGCTGTGGAGTAGGCGAGCACGCGCTTGAGGTCGTCCTGCGCTAGAGCAGCCAGTGCAGCGCCAAGCATGGTGACCGCGGCGATCACAGCCAGCGTCGCCAGCGTTGCTGGTGCTAGCAGGAACACGTCGTAGAGCCGGGCCACGAGGTAGACGCCCGCCGCCACCATGGTCGCGGCGTGGATCAGTGCACTCACAGGAGAGGGGCCGGCCATGGCATCGGGCAACCACACGTGGAGCGGCACCTGCGCCGACTTGCCGACGACACCGCAGAGCACGAGGAGCGTGCCGACGGTGACAACGGTCGACGTCGTGAGAGCACCCGCCTCCACCGCTTCGGAAAGGCGCGACACCTGGAAAGAGCCCACAGCATCGCCGAGAGTGAAGATGCCGAACAGCAGGCCGATGTCGCCGAGCCGTGTCACGACGAACGCCTTGACCGCGGCGGCTCGCGCCTCCCGCAGCTCCCAGTGGTGGCCGATGAGCACGTAGGAGCAGAGACCCATCACCTCCCACCCCACGAGCAGCACGATGAGGTCGTCCGCGACCACGACGAGCAGCATGGCGGCAGTGAAGAGCGAGACAAACGATGCGTACGAGCCATAGCGCGGCTCGGGTCCCATGTAGGCAACGGAATAGACCTGAATTGCGAGCGCGACCGCCGCCACCATCACCGCAACCGTGACGGACAAGCCATCGGCGCGGGTTGAGATCGTGATCGGCACCCAACCCGTCGGAACCGTGGACCACACGTCGACCGTGCCGACCTCCCCCCACGTGCGGACGGCGGCGGCCAACGCAAAGACAAGCGTAAGAGTGGTGCCGCCCACCGCGACCAGTGCGGACAGCATCCGGCTGCGACCGACGCACAACCCGACAACTGCCGCCACGGCCGGCACAAGCACGATGAGCGGGATCAGGGTCATTGCACCTGCCCCGCGGCGCGATCCTCCGCGATCTCGTCGAGCGAGTCCAGCTCATTGAGGTCGGAGGTGCCCCGGTTGCGGAAAACGAGCAACACGATGGCGAGCCCGATGCCGATCTCGGCCGCGGCGACGGTGATGACGAACAGGGTGAGGACCTGCCCGGAGTGCAGCGCGTCACGGAGGTAGGCGTCGAACGCGACCAGGTTGAGGTTGACGGCGTTGAGCATGAGCTCGACCGACATCAGCACAAGGATCGCGTTGCGGCGAGCGAGCACACCATAGACGCCGATGGAGAAGATCAGGGCAGCCACGACGAGCGGGAGACCCAGCCTCATCGGCGGCTCCCGTCCCGCTGGTCCTCGTCGGTCGGCCGGCGGGAGAGCACGATCGCCCCGACGAGCGCGGCCAACAAGAGCAGGGAGAGCACCTCGAACGGCAGCACCCAGGAGCGGAACAGGGCGTCGCCGATCTCCCGGCCGTCACCGACGGAGGCTGCGTCAAGGTCGATGCGTTCGTCGCCGAACCCGGCCGCGACACTGCTGATCAGGACACCGGCAGTCGCCACCGCGACGACGAGCGCCACCCACCAGTTGCCGCCGGTCAGCTCGACGGACGGCCCGGTCGGCGCGCGTGTGAGCATCAGCGCGAACAGCAGCAGCACGACGACCGCGCCCACGTAGATGAGCACCTGAACCCACGCGACGAACTCCGCCGTCAGCAACAGGAAGCACCCGGCGAGCGAGCCGAGCGCCAGCACCAGCCAGAGCGCGGCATGGACGATGCGAGTGGTCGTGACGACAAGGAGGGCCGAGCCAACCGCGACGACGCTCAGCAGCCCGAAGAGCACCTCCACCCCCGTCACGGGGCTGGATCCTGGCGACTCGCTTTCTCCGCCGCCTCGATCTCCTTTGGGTCGGCGGCATGGCTGTCGAGTGGTGGCGGTGGCGGCACGGTCGCCATCCAGTCACGCAACCGGTCCTTCTCGTGCACCATGTCGCGGATGTCGAACTCCGCGTACTCGAACTCGGGCGACCAGAACAGCGCATCGAATGGGCAGACTTCGATGCAGATGCCGCAGTACATGCACAGCGAGAAGTCGATCGCGAACCGGTCAAGCACGTTGCGCTGCCGCGGGCGCCCGCCCTCACGCGCAGGTGGGATCTCTTCCTTGTGCGAGTCGATGTAGATGCACCAGTCAGGGCACTCGCGTGCACACAGCATGCAGACCGTGCAGTTCTCCTCCATCAACGCGATGACCCCGCGGCTGCGGGGCGGCAGCTCAGGCTCGGAGTCGGGGTACTGCGCGGTCACCGCTGGAGTCGCCATCCGCCGGAGGGTCTTGGCGAGGCCCTTGGCGACCCCCTTCCCGGGCATTTGCGCCATCAGCACCCACCACCGTCCAAAGGTCTGCGTACGGGCCAGGCTAGCGGCGATCTTGTCAGGTGGAGAGTTTCGACGCGACGCGTCTGGGCAGCAGCAGATGTGCGCCCCCAAGGCGCGTCCGCGATTGCTAAGTTCGACGCCTTGATCGGCGGGAGAGCGGCGGCAGGACATGCGGGTGACGATGACGAGCGCTCCGGCACGGTCTGGCCGCACGAACGAGGACTTCACTGCGGCCGTACCGACGGCGGCGGTGCTGATCGACGGCGCCGGCATCCCCGGCACCGAATCGATCTGTCGACACGGCGTGGCTTGGTACGCCAGCCGCCTCGGCGCCAGCCTCCTCAGCCTCTTGTCATTCGTACAGAACCGCACCCTTTCGGCGCTGCTCGCCGAGGCCATCGAGCAGGTGACGGACGATCACCGGCTCACCTGCGACGTCGCCAACCGCATCAGTCCGTCCGCGACCGTAGCCATCCTGCGCCTGTCCGACGGCGTCGCCGAGCACCTGGTGCTCGGTGACTCGGTCCTCGTACTCGACAGAGCAGACGCTGCGCCGCTGGTGGTCTCCGATCCGCGGGAAGTGATCATCAGCCGGTCGTACCTGCCCGCGCTCGAGGCCGCCGCCGAGGGTAGCGACGAGTACCACCGTGTCCTCCGAGACTTGCGCGCCAACCGGAACCAGCCGGGCGGTTTCTGGGTGGCCAAGGACGACCCACGGGCGGCGGACGAGGCGATCACGGGAAGCTGTCCGATCTCCGAGCTGACCGGTGCCGTACTGCTCAGCAATGGAGCCAGCCGCATCGTGGACCGGTTCCGGCTCGCGGACTGGCCAGGGGTCATGGCCGTTCTCGCGTCGAGCGGACCCGCCGAGATCATCCATCGTGTCCGGGACGCGGAGGCGCGGCACGCGGTGGCGGCCGACGATGCGACGATCGTTCACTGCACCGACCTCGGCGGGGCCCTGTCGGTCGCCAGCGGGTGAACTCAGTCGAGGACGCGTACGACGCCGGTGAGCGCGAGCTGCAGGAGCGCGAGCGGCACGAGGAAGGTCCAGGCGAGCCGCTGCAGCTGGTCCTCCCGTAGCCGAGGGTTGGCAACGCGCAGCCAGATGACGACCAGAGCGAGCACGCCAGTCTTGAGCAGGGTCCACAGCCATCCGAGACTCTCCGACCACGGGCCGTGCCAGCCGCCGAGGAACAGGACAGCCGTCAGCGCGCAGAGCAGCACGATGCCGGCGTACTCGGCGAGCAGAAAGAACGCGAAGCGCAGCCCGGTGTACTCGGTGAAGGCGCCAAAGATGATCTCTGAGTCGGCGACCGGCATGTCGAAGGGGGGCCGCTGCAGCTCGGCCAGGCCCGCGGTGAAGAACACGAATCCGGCGATCAGCTGCCATGCGAGCCACCACGGCTCCCAGGCTTCGACGATCCCCGGCAGGGACAGGGTGCCGGCCGCCATCGCGACCGAGGCAGCCGCGAGTACGAACGGCAGCTCGTAGGCCATGAGCTGTGCCGCCGTTCGCAACCCGCCGAGCAGCGCGTACTTGTTGCCGCTGGCCCACCCGCCCATCAGCGAGCCAAGCACGCCGATGCCCATGACCGCGAGCACGAAGAACAGCCCGACCGGCGAGTCGAACGCCACCAGGCCGGGCGACAGTGGCAGCGCAGCCATCGCCACGAGGTAGGGGATCAGCGCCACCGCCGGCGCCAGTCGAAACACCGTGCGGTCGGCGCCGGCGGGGACGATCTCTTCCTTCTGCACGAACTTGACGCCGTCAGCGAGAAGCTGCGCCCAGCCGTGGAACCCGCCCGCGTACATCGGACCGACACGTCCTTGCATGTGGGCCATGACCTTGTGCTCGGTCTGCCCGACGAGAAGCGGCAGCACAAGGAACGCGACGACCACCGCGACCGTGGCGATGAGCGTCTCCATCAACCCTCGCCCTCGTCTTCGGTGGCGGAGTTCGCCGTGTCGGCAGCGGGACGAGCTGTGCGCCGTGGACCCCAGACCGCGGGGTCGGGCACACCGGGTGGCAGCATCCGCCGCCGCGCCGGAGCCGCGCCGTCCTCGGACTCCCCCGGCTCCTTGGCGCCCGGCCAGGGCTTCGCTGCGCGTGCGGCCAGCACGAACTCCTTACGCAGCGGATGCCCTTCGAACTCGTCGGGCAGCAACAACGGTGTCAGCGCCGAGTGACCCTCGAATCCGACACCGAACATCTCGTGCGTCTCCCGCTCATGCCAGGCCGCACCGGCGAACACCACGGTCGCCGTGGGGACCGTCGGGGCGTCGCGCGGCACCTGGGTACGGACGAGCAGGTGCAGTGGCGGCCGCTTGGCGACGTCGACGACATGAGCCACCACGCGGAAACCTTCGTCCAGCTCGTCGACCGCGGTGAGCCAGTCGAAGTAGCCGAACCCGTGGTCACGAGCGGCAGTCAACGTGGAGACCCAGCGAGGCGAAGCCACGTCGACCACCATGAGCCCGTAGGCGTCACTAAGGACCGCGTCCTCGCCGGCCGCGGTCGCCAAGGCAAGCGCCCAGTCCTGCTTGTCGGTCACCGCTGCTCGATCAACGGTCGACTCAAGGCCGCCGCCGACGTGTCACGCGTCGCATAGCGCTCGGCCAGCGACTCGCCGGCGATCTTCTCCTGAAGCTTGAGGATCCCTTGCAGCAGAGCTTCCGGCCGTGGCGGGCAGCCAGGTACGTAGACGTCCACGGGCACGACCTGGTCGACCCCCTTGGTGACGCTGTAGGAGTCCCAATAAGGCCCGCCCGAGTTGGAGCACGCGCCGAAGGAGATGACGTACTTGGGTTCGGGCATCTGCTCGTACAGCCGACGGATCGCGGATGCCATCTTGTCGGTCACCGTGCCACTGACGACCATGAGGTCGGCCTGCCTCGGCCCGGGCGCGAAGGGAATGACACCGAGCCGGATGAAGTCGTGCCGCGCCATTGACGCAGAGATGAACTCGATCGCGCAGCAGGCGAGGCCAAAGTTGAACACCCAGAGGCTGTAGCGGCGGCCCCAGTTGAGGATGAAGCGCAGGGGCTCTGGTGCCAGGCGCTGCAGGGCTCCGACGTCCTCGGCCGTACGCACATGCGGCGTCGGCAAAGCCACCGGTGGTCGCTCGTCGGTCACGTCCATCGGAGCACTCCCTTGCGGGCGGCGTACAGGATGCCCATCGCCACGATCGCCAGGAAAATGCCCATCTCGACCAAGGTCGTCACACCAAATCCTGGTGCGTCGAAGACCGTCGCCCACGGGAACAGGTAGACCGCGTCGACCGCGAAGACCACGTAGAGGTAGGCGTAGACGTAGTAGCGGATGTGCGACTGCGCCCAGCCCTCGCCAACAGGGTCGACTCCGCACTCGTAGGTCGTCAGCTTCTCGATCGATGGGCGGCTTGGCCGCAGGAACCGGTTGGCCGTGAACGCCCCACCGACGAACGCCACCCCGGCCAGGAAGACGGTCGCCGCAACGGTGTACGTCTCGACGTACCCGCCCATCGCGTGCCACCTCCAGAACTGCCCCTGCACGCCACCCTAGTGCGGGTCCGCCCGACAAGCGCTGACCTGAATAGGCGGTGTCGTCGGCGTTTGCTGCCACGATGAGGCTTGTGCTGCAGGTCTGCCTCAACGGCTCGCGACGGCTGGGGGAGCATCCCGCGCTTCCGGTGACCGCCTCGGAGCTGGCCGCTGCGGCGCGTGCGGCGGTCGACGCTGGTGCCGTCGACATCCACGTGCACCCCAAGCGTCCTGACGGCACAGACACCCTCGACCCCGATGTTGTCGGCGGGGTTCTTGAGGCCGTACGGGCGGCGGTGCCGGGCATCCCAGTCGGCGTCACGACCGGCGCATGGACTGAGCCCGACGCGAATCGGCGGGCCGATCTGGTCGGTGCCTGGCAGATCCATCCAGACCATGCCTCCGTCAACTGGCACGAGGACGGTGCTGAACTCGTGGCCGGCGCGTTGCTCACGTTAGGGATCGGCATCGAGGCCGGCGCCTGGTCCGGCACCGTTGGCGCCGAGCGGTTCCTTGCCTCCTCGCTCAAGAGTCAAGTACTCCGCGTACTCGCGGAGGTCATTGACCTTGACGCAGCGCGTGCACCAGCCACCGCTCGCGCGCTCCTGGCAGCGCTCGGCGATCCCCCGCCCGCAGCGGTCCTGCTACACGGCGAGGGCCCCAGCACCTGGCCAGTGCTCAGGTTGGCCGCCGAGCTCGGTCTCGACATGCGGATCGGCCTTGAGGACGTGTTGCTCGGCCCCGACGGCCAAGACGCTGCGGACAACGCTGCGCTCGTACGTACCGCGCTTGACGCTACCCAGCGTTCTGGTGACCCGCCGGCTTGAGATCGACGTCCGCTAGCCCGTTTCGCGGGGAGGTCGTCTGACGTCCCAGTCATAGATCGCCGACGTGCGGAGGACCACGTCCTGTACGGACCGGTTCGCGCCGCTGACGACGACCCACAGCAGTCCGAGCGGGAAAATCGCGCAGAACGCGCCACGCACCAGCGCGCCGGCCGGTCGCAGCCGCTCCCCTTTGTAATTGACCACCCGTAGGCCCAGGAGCCCGCCACCGAACGTGCGCCCGCTGGTCGCCCAGGCCACTGCGAGATACAGCGCGAAGGTCACGTAGCCGACGACCACCAGGTACCCAGGAGGAAGCGACGGCATCTCGAATCCGCGCGGGTCGAAAAGGAACCGGAGTCCCGCCCAGCCGAGCCACACGGACAGCACGACAACCACCACGATGACGACGTCGATGATGTTGGCAGCGGTACGGCTCACGATGCCGGCCCGTTTCCCCTGGTAGGGCCGGGCCTCCCTGGGTACGGGATCGACATGCGTCGTCATGTCGATGACCCATCGTGAGGCGGCGGGTCGGGCTCGCCCTCAAGCGACCGGGGTTCGCCGGGGGCGTCCGTGCGCCTGCGCTTCCTGCGCATCAGAAGCCGGTCGAGCAGGCGGGCCACCGCCTCGTCGGCCTCGATCCCCTGCATCCGTACATCGCGCACCGCTTCCGTAGCGAACGATCCGGTGGAATCGCGGATGATCTCCGGGAGGTCGATGCCGTCGACGACCTCCTCGGCGATCGCGACGATGTCCACCCGGTTGAGGATGGCCTCGATGTTCACCCGAGCCGCGATCGCGTCGATGTCGATCCGGGCCGCGATCGCGTCCAGGTCGATCCGGGCCGCGATCGCGTCGATGTCGATCCGATCGAGGATGGCGTGAATGTCGATCTTGTCCGCTATCGCGTTGACGTCCACTCGGGCCGCGATGGCGGCGATGTCGACCCGGTCGATGATCGCGTTGAGATCCAGTCGAGCCACGATCTCGTTGATGTCCAGCCGCTGCACGATGCGGGCGATGTCGACCCTGTCCACTATCGCGTCAATGTCTACAGTGTCCACAATTGCGCCGATGTCGACGTTCTCACTGACGATCGCGTTGAGATCGAGCGTGGCAAGCACTTCGTCGACGACGGGCGGGACGACCGCCTCGATCAGGTGCTCCATCTCTCGGGTGGCCGCCGACTGAGTCGTCCGACCTCGGGCGGCGAGTCCGTCGACGACCCGGGCCGGATGCAGGCTCTCATCGAGCAGCGGCGGGTGCAGCACCGTACGGGTGATCGGCGCGGCCACGCGCCCCACAGTGCGGCCGAAACCGGCCGCGATGCCACCGACCATTGATGCTGCCCCCACAGCGGCGTGGATCGCGGTCTGCGCCGGCCCCTCCTCGGCTGCCACCAACCCGTCCTCGCTCGCCAGGGGCTCGTCCTCCTCGGCGGGTGGCTCGTCCTCGTGGGCGCGTGCCCAAGGAACGGTCGCCCGCGCATCGACGTGGAGAACATGAACGGAGGCGACGTCTTCCACCCCGTCGTTGGGATCATGGCCACCCATGGCCCCAATGGTCCACCGCCGGAGCCATTCCGGCATGCCAACTGGGACGATCCGTCTTGTTGTGCGGGCATTGCCGCGTATGACAGAGGCTGCGACGTAGCATGAACCGGACAACTGAACGCGCGCCGACCACGCCTACGTCGGAAACTGCCAGGCGGGCGCAGAGGAGGCCCACTCTCGTGGTCAAGCAGGTCGAGCAACTCGACCGGGTGATCATCCGCTTCGCCGGCGACTCCGGCGACGGAATGCAGCTCACCGGTGACCGATTCACCTCAGAGACAGCGGTGCTGGGAAATGACCTGGCGACCCTGCCCAACTTTCCCGCGGAGATTCGCGCACCGGCAGGGACTCTGCCGGGGGTGTCGAGCTTCCAGCTCCACTTTGCCGATCACGACATCCTGACTCCGGGGGATGCTCCGGATGTGCTGGTGGCCATGAACCCGGCAGCCCTGAAAGCGAACATTTCGGACGTACCCAAGGGTTCGACGTTGATCGTCGACAAGGCTGAGTTCACCAAGCGATCCCTGTCCAAGGTCGGCTACGACGGCAACCCGCTCGAGGACGACTCACTGGCGGCCTACAAGGTGCACGCGGTCGACCTGACGGGGCTCACCCTCGAGGCGCTCAAGGAGTTTGATCTCGGTCGTAAGGAAGCGGGCCGGGCCAAGAACATGTTCGCGCTCGGGCTGCTGTCGTGGATGTACCACCGGCCGATCGAGGGCACGATCTCCTTCCTGGAGACCAAGTTCGCCAAGTCGCCGACCATCCGAGATGCCAACATCACGGCCTTCAAGGCTGGCTGGAACTACGGCGAGACGACCGAGGACTTCGCCGTCACCTACGAGGTCAAGGCGGCGCCCATGCCGGCGGGCACCTACCGCAATATCACCGGCAACCTTGCGCTGGCGTACGGGCTGATCGCCGCGTCGCAGCAATCCGGGCTGCCGCTGTTCCTCGGCTCGTACCCGATCACTCCGGCGTCGGACATCCTCCATGAGCTGTCCAAGCACAAGCGCTTCGGCGTTCGCACATTCCAGGCCGAGGACGAGATCGCGGGCGTCGGCGCGGCACTCGGGGCGGCGTTCGGCGGCTCCCTTGGAGTCACGAGCACGTCGGGGCCGGGCATCGCGCTCAAGTCCGAGACGATCGCGCTGGCCGTGTCATTGGAGCTGCCGCTGATCGTGGTCGACGTGCAGCGAGGCGGTCCCTCGACGGGACTGCCCACCAAGACCGAGCAGGCCGACCTGCTGCAGGCCATGTTCGGTCGTAACGGTGAGGCACCGGTGCCGATAGTGGCGCCGGCGACCCCAGCTGACTGCTTCCTCGCGGCACTGGAGGCGGCCCGCATCGCGGTGACCTACCGGACACCGGTGTTCCTGCTCTCCGACGGCTACCTGGCCAACGGCGCCGAGCCGTGGCGGGTCCCGTCCGTCGACGATCTGCCCAGAATCGCGGTGGAGTTCGCAACCGAGCCCAACCACACGTTGGCCGACGGAACAGAGACGTTCTGGCCCTACAAGCGCGACCCCGACACCAAAGCGCGCCCATGGGCAGTGCCCGGCACAGCTGGGCTCGAGCACCGCATCGGCGGGTTGGAGAAGGCCGAGGGCTCGGGCAACATCTCTTACGACCCCGCCAACCACGAGCACATGGTGCGCACTCGCGCGGCCAAAGTGGCAGGCATCACGGTGCCCGACGTCGAGGTCGACGACCCCGCCGGCGACGCCGAGCTACTGGTGCTCGGGTGGGGCTCGACCTACGGTCCGATCGGTGCGGCAGTCCGGCAGGCGCGGACCGCCGGTTATCACGTGGCGCAGGCCCACCTGCGGCACCTCAACCCGTTCCCGGCCAATCTCGACGAGGTGCTGCACCGTTATCGGCAGGTGCTCGTTCCCGAGATGAACCTCGGCCAGCTCGCCCTCCTGCTGCGCGGCCGCTACCTCGTCGACGTACAGACGTTTGCCAAGGTGCAGGGGCTGCCGTTCAAGGCCGAGGAGCTGGCCACCGCGATCAAGGACGTACTCGCTCATGACTGATGCCGTAGACGTTGGCTTCCCGGGGCTGGCCGGTGTGCCGACCACCGACGAGAAGCAGACCAAGAAGGGCTTCACCAGCGACCAGGAGGTGCGGTGGTGCCCGGGCTGCGGGGACTACGCGATCCTCGCCGCGGTGCAAGGATTCCTGCCAGAGCTGGGGCTGCGCCGGGAGAATATCGTGTTCGTCTCGGGCATCGGCTGCTCGTCGAGGTTCCCCTACTACCTCAACACCTACGGCATGCACTCGATCCATGGGCGTGCCCCCGCTATCGCGACAGGACTGTCGTCCTCGCGGCCGGACCTGTCCGTGTGGGTTGTCACCGGCGACGGCGATGGCTTGTCGATCGGTGGCAACCACCTGATCCACGCGCTGCGCCGCAACGTCAACCTCAAGATCCTGCTGTTCAACAACCGCATCTACGGGCTGACCAAGGGCCAGTACTCGCCGACATCCGAGCTCGGCAAGATCACCAAGTCGACGCCGTTCGGCTCGCTCGACCACCCGTTCAACCCCGTGTCCGTCGCGCTCGGTGCTGAGGCGACATTCGTCGCACGCACCATCGACTCCGACCGCCAACACTTGACGTCGGTGCTCCGCGCCGCCGCAGCGCACCGCGGAACCGCGCTCGTGGAGATCTACCAGAACTGCAACATCTTCAACGACGGCGCATTCGACGCATTGAAGGACGCCGAGACCCGCGACGACATGCTCATCCGCCTCGAGCACGGACAGCCGATCCGTTTCGGCGCCGATGGGTCGAAGTCCGTTGTCCGCGACGCGGCCACCGGCGCACTCTCCGTGTCGACCGACCCCGACGCCGTGCCAGTCGTCCACGACTCGCAAACCGCCGACCCGTCTCTGGCGTTTGCGCTTTCGCGGCTTGCCGAACCGGGCACCGTGGCCAACACACCCCTCGGGATATTCCGGGCAGTCGACCGGCCGGCTTACGACGACCTGATGGCTGGGCAGCTGGCGCAGGCCGCTGAGACCCAGGGCCGCGGCGACCTGGGCACATTGCTGCACGGCAGGGACACCTGGGAGGTCGCCTGATCTGGGGCGCCGTACTGGACGTGGTCATTCCGGCGGGGACCAGCGAGCGGCGAGCTGCTCGGCCGCCGCGACTGACCGTACGAGCGGGTGCAGCGCAAGCGCCTTGACCGCGAGCTCACGCGAGCCGCTCAGCGACGCCTCGATCGTCAGCCGCTCAACAGCCTTGACGGTCGAGACCAGCGCCGCCTGATCCGGTGCCAACGCGCCGACGGCCACCGGGTGCGCGCCGTTCGCGGCGACGACGCAAGGCACCTCGACAATCGCGTCGGCATCGAGTCCCGGGATCGCAGAGCGGTTGCGCACGTTGAGGATCAGCACCGCCCGCTCTCCACGCGCGATGGCTCTCATGAGCCGCAGGGCTACACCCTCATAGCCACCGGACAAGTCGTCCTCTTCGCGAGCCTCGCCCTCCGTACGACTCTCCGCGAGGTATGTCTGCTCACGCTCCCGACGGAACCGCTGCCACGTCGCATAGGCGGCATCGGGCTCTCGCCGCACCGCCTCGAAGAACCGCTGCTGCTGGTCGACAAGGAACGCGCCACGCGGAGAGTCGCCAAGACCCGCAACAGCCTCGTCGGTGCGGTACCAGTAGTAGAGGTACTCGTTGGGAACCGCGCCGAGGGCGCGCAGAAACCCAGGGCCGAACAGGCGTCCCTCCTCGAAGGACTCGACTGCGCCGTCCGATGCAAGCAACGTGGGCAGCCTGTCGCGCCCGTCGACGTAGGCACCACGCAGCCAGCCCAGATGGTTGAGGCCCGCGTAGTCGAACCACACACTGTCCAATGGCATCTCCAGCGCCTTGGCGATCCGCCGGCACAGCCCAACCGGAGAGTCACAGATACCAATGACCCGGTCGCCGAGGACGGCCGACATCGCCTCGGTCACCATGCCAGCGGGGTTGGTGAAGTTGATGACCCACGCGTCTGGTGCGACCTCGGCAACGACAGACGCTATGTGTACGGCCGCCGGCACCGACCGCAGCCCGTAGAGCACACCTGCGGCGCCAGTCGTCTCCTGCCCCAGCAGCCCCAACCGCGCCGCGGCCGCCTCGTCGCTCGCCCGCGCCGCCAGTCCACCGACGCGTATGGCGGAGAAGACGAAGTCGGCGCCGGATAGCGCCTCGGTCAGGTCCACCGTCGTACGGAGCTCCAGGCGGCCACCAGCACTGGCCGCCTGTTGCCGGCAGACCGCGTCGATGGCGTCCAGGCGGTCGCGCGACACGTCGTGCAGCACGAGCTCGTTGACCAGCCCGGGCCCGCTCGCGGCATCGGCGAGCAGCGCACCATGGACAAGCGGAACCCGGAATCCCCCGCCGCCCAGGATCACGAGCCTCACGTCCCCGGGACCGTACCAGGGCGAGCCAGTCAGTGCCGCGGGTTAGCCTGGCGGGCAACCACCAACCGTTCACGGGGAGACACTCCATAGCGATGGAAGGCGAGCGCATCGTCGTCAGGTCGATCGAAGGTTGCCACCCGGAGCCTCCGCATCGGTTCGACCCGCTCGACCATCGTCGGGGGCCGGGCGACCCTCCGTTCGACCTGTTCTTGGCGGGCACGGTCTTCCTCGACCTGGTGATGACCGGACTCGCATCGGCTCCGACGCCGGGCACCGAGGTCATGGCCGAGGGCATGGGCTCCAGCCCCGGCGGCATCGCAAACCTGGCTGTCGCAGCGAGCCGGCTCGGCCTGCGCACGAGTCTTGCGGCCGCGTTCGCGGAGGACGTCTACGGCGACTTCTGCTGGCACGCACTGCACGACCATGAGGGCGTCGACCTGTCGACGTCATCGCACTATCGCGGCTGGCACTCCCCCGTCACGGTGTCACTCGCACTCGACCGCGACCGCGCCATGGTGACGCATGCGCATCGAGGGCCCGTGAGGTTCGACGACATGATCGGCACCCCGCCCCGGTCACGAGCGGCGTTCATCGACTTGCAGGAAGAGCCGACCCGCTGGGTTCATAAGGCGCGTGACCAGGGCTCGATGATTTTCGCCGACCTGGGGTGGGATCCGGCCGAACAGTGGGATCCGGCGATGTTCCGCCGGCTTGATGTCGTCGACTGCTTCCTGCCCAACCAGGTGGAAGCGATGGCCTACACGCGCACCTCGTCTCCGCCCGCGGCGCTCGCACATCTATCGGAGCACGTACCACTTGTTGTCATCACCTGCGGCTCCGAAGGCGCCATCGCCATCGACCAAACCACGGGCGAGCAGGCGACCGCGCCGGCATTAGTGGTCGACGCGCTGGACCCGACGGGAGCCGGTGACGTGTTTGCGGCGTCGTTCATGCTCGGCACGCTGGCGGGCTGGCCACTCCTCGATCGCCTGCGGTTCGCCAACATTGCTGCCGGGCTCTCAGTACGTCAGTTCGGCGGGTCGCTGTCGTCACCTGGATGGGGCGACCTCGCAGTGTGGTGGCAAGAGACGCGGAGGACCGACCCAGAGCTCGCCACGGACTACGGCTTCCTCGATCCCCTGCTGAGCGATCTGGCCGACCGCGAGATGTTGCTACGAGCGACTGCGACGATCGGCCTGCGCCCTGCCCGATAACGGTAGGAGCCCAGCCAGTCCCGTCTTGGTGAACAGGTAAGGCTTGCCTTACTGTTGCTCCCGCGCCTGGCCGATCCTCGGTCAGGCGTCGCGGAAGCCGGAAGGAGCGGGTGCTCGTGGCCATCGTCTGCCATTGCCGGGTGGTCACCGACCGCGACGTGATCGCGGCCGTGCAGTCCGGTGCGCGCACCCTCTCGGGAGTCTGCCGGCTCACCGGCGCGGGCGCCGACTGCGGAACGTGTGTGTTCTCCCTGCGGCGCATGATGTGCGAGCATGTCGAGATCAACAACCGCTTCCCCGCGGAGGTGGACGGTGCGGCCGGCTAGCCCCCGCGTTGTCGAGCTGTTGAATGACGGGCTCACATTAGAGCTCACGGTGGTCAACACCTACTTTCTGCACGCCCGAATGCTCGACAACTGGGGCTTCGGCAAGCTCGGCAAGGCGTTCTACGACTTGTCCATCGAGGAGATGAAGGACGCCGACACACTGATCAACCGGATCCTCCTGTTCGAGGGGCACCCCAACCTGCAACGCCTCAACAGCATCCGTGCCGGCGAGACCGCCGAGGAGATGCTGCGACTGGCTCACGAGGGAGAGATGGGTGCGGTTCAGCAGTTCACCACCAGTGCGAGCGAGTGTCGGGAGCTGGGTGACTTGGCCACCGCGTCCGTCTTCGAAGAGATGGCGCGCGACGAGGAAGAGCACGTCGACTGGTTCGAGAGTCAGCTGGACGCGATCGAGCGGGTCGGCATTCAGCAGTACCTCGCGCAGCAGATCAAGACCGACTGAGCGCAGCCGCCGCGCGACCCATCAGGAGTTGGTACTCGCGCTGCGTCGGCGCCAGGGTTGCCGCGTGCTCGAGCGCCTCGGCAGCTTCGGCGTGGCGTCCGAGGCGGGTCAGCACATCCGCGCGCACGGCGCCCACGAGGTGGTAGCCAGCCAGCCGCGGGTCGTCAGCTATGGCGTCGAGCGCCACTAGGGCGGCACCCGGACCGTCGGCGTACAGCACCGCGACCGCACGGTTGAGCTCGACCACCGGTGACGGCGCGATCTGCGCCAGCGCGTCGTAGAGCGCGACGATCGCCTCCCAGTCGGTGAGCGCAAAGTCGCCGGCCCGTGCATGGCACGCGGCGATTGCGGCCTGCAGTGTGTAGGGGCCTAGCGGGCGGCGTAGAGCGATCGCCCGATCCAGCGCGGCAAGGCCATGCGTAATCAATGTGCGATCCCAGCGCGAACGGTCCTGGTCCTCCAGCAGCACGGCCTCGCCCCCAGGACGAGTGCGAGCGCCGAATCGGGAAGCCTGCAGCTCCATTAGTGCGACAAGCCCGTACGTTTCCGGCTGCTGCGGGAGCAGCCCGGCGAGCACACGGCCCAGCCGCATCGCCTCCATCGCGAGGTCGCGGCGCACCCAGCTGTCGCCAGACGTCGCCGCGTACCCCTCGTTGAACACGAGGTAGACCACCTCGAGCGCGGTGGACAGCCGGGCGGGCAGCTCGTCCTCCTGCGGCACCTCGAATGGCACCTGGACCTCGGCGAGCGTCCGCTTGGCTCGCGAGATCCGCTGCCGCAGCGTCGCAGGGGGGACGAGAAACGCGCGCGCGATCTCTTCGGTGGTGAGTCCACCGACCAGTTGCAGCGTGAGGGCGACCCGGGACGCGCGCGGCAACACCGGGTGACAGGCGACGAACACGAGGGCGAGCAGGTCGTCGCCCACCGCGTCCTCGGCGACGGCGTCGGCGGCCGGCGCGATGCCGGCCCCCGACGCCGCAAGGTCCGCGGCGAGCCGTGCGTACTTGACCTCGCGGGCGCGCTCACGGCGTACCAGGTCGATCGCTCGGTGCTTGGCCGTTCCCATGAGCCAGGCGCCCGGTTTGTCCGGTATCCCGCTCTGCGGCCACTGCTCTAGGGCGATCACGAAGGCGTCTTGAGCCAGCTCCTCGGCCAACCCGACGTCGCGCACGAGCCGGGAGAGGGTGGCAATCAGCCGGGGCGACTCGATCCGCCAGATGGCCTCGATCGTCCTCTGGGTGTCGGTCATCGACCCGACCCGGTGCTCAGCCCTCGCCGCGCTGCCCCCGGATCTCGTCCGCGAGCCGGTCGTCGTGTTCCCGCTGCTCAGGGGTGTACTCCGCGCCGAAGTCCTCGGCGCTGAATACCGGCCGCACCTCGAGGATCTGTGTCCCTCCGTAATTCGGGTCGTACGGGCACTTCTTCGCCCATTCGATGGCTTCCTCGAGCGACCTGACCTCCCAGATCCAGAAGCCGGCGACGATCTCCTTCGACTCGGTGAATGGGCCGTCGACGACTGACGTCTCGCCGGGCTGGAACACGACCTGGGCGCCCTTGCTGCTCGGCTGCACACCCTGCCCGTCGAGCATGATCCCGGCCTTGACCAGCCGCTCGTTGTAGGCACCCATCTCCTGGAACATCGCCTCGGTCGGGGTGATCTTTCCCTCGTCTGCGGCGTCGCCCTTGATCAGCACCATGACCTTCATGACACGTCCTCCTCCTGTACGTTCCGCCTCGACCGTAGTGCCGTGGCGGCTGCCATCACCAACACGTCGAACGAGCACGCGTCGTGTGTGACATTGGTCGGCGCGAGGTTCTCCCCGACGCAAGGGGCGCATCAGTCACCCGCCGTTCACCAACTCGCTGCCTTAGCGAGCGGTCAACTTCAGCCCGGGTTCCTAGCCTCGCGGCGGTATCCTCCCCGAGACGGCCAAGGAGAACCCGCGGTGACTGTGCCCACTCAGGCGCGCCGACGGCTGCTGCCGCTGTTTGCGCCCCACACCTCACGCAGCGCGATGACATGTCATTTCCGCTGCGGCAACGCGTGCGACCACCCAGAGCCGAACGTCTCCGGGAACGAGCACATCCAGTCGATAATCGAGACCGCGATCGCCCGCCGGTCGCTGTTGAAGGCCGGCGCAGCCGGCGCCGCGGCGGTGGGCCTCGGCGCGCTGCAGGTCACGCCGGCCGCGGCACACGGCGACTCGCGCGGGCACGGCAAGGGTGGCTCGTTCGACTTCGAGCCGGTCGCGCCCAACCGGGATGACAACATCACGATCCCGGCAGGGTACGAGCAGGCGGTGGTCATCGCGTGGGGTGACGCGGTCTTGCCGGACGCTCCGGCATTCGACCCGTTCGCGCAGACGCCAGAATCGCAGTCCGCGCAGTTCGGCTACAACTGTGACTACGTCTCCCTCATGCCGCTGCGAAGCGAGCGTGGGCGGGATCGCGGCCTACTCGTCGTCAACCACGAGTACACCGACGAGATCCTCATGTTCCCCAACGGCGTCTACGACCTTGTGGCCCAGGCGCGGATCGCCATGGCCGCGCACGGCTTGTCGATCGTCGAGGTCGAGCGGTCCAGGCATCGCGGGCAGTGGACGCCCGTGGAGGGCGCCGGCCGATTCAACCGGCGCATCACCGTGGACACCCCGATGGAGATCACTGGGCCGGCCGCATCCGACCCGCGAGTTGCGGGTGAGGTGCGCGGGTCGCTGAACAACTGCTCAGGCGGGACCACCCCATGGGGCACGGTGCTGTCCGGGGAGGAGAACTTCAACCAGTACTTCGACGTGTCCGTCGACGTGGCGGCCGAGCACGTTGACAGCTTCGCCCGCTACGGCGTTCCGACCACGACCGTCAAGACGGAGCGCGCGTGGAGCGATGCGGACGCCCGCTTCGACCTCGGTACCAACCCCAACGAGGCATACAAGACCGGGTGGATCGTCGAGCTTGATCCCTACGACAAGGAGTCCACCCCCAAAAAGCGCTCGATGCTCGGCCGTTTCAAGCACGAAGCAGCGACCGTCACCGTCGCCAGAGACGGCCGCGTCGTCGCGTACACCGGCGACGACGAGCGCGGCGACTACTTCTACAAGTTCGTCTCCCGGGACCGGCACCGCGGCAAGGACCGGCGGCACAACATGACGCTCCTCGACCACGGCACGCTGTACGTCGCGAAGTTCTCCGGCGCGCTGCCGCAGGACTTGCCGTACGACGGCAGCGGCGAGTGGATCCCGCTCACGAGCGACACGCAGTCGTTCGTGCCGGGCTTCTCGGTGGCCGAAGTGCTCATCAACACCCGCCTCGCCGCCGACACGGTGGGCGCAACCCGGATGGACCGCCCTGAGGACGCCGAGCGCAACCCAGCCAATGGAAAGGTCTACCTCGCTCTCACCAACAACTCCAACCGCGGCAACCCTTCAACGAACACCCCAGCGGCCGACGCCGCCAACCCGATCACGTCGAGCTTCACTCGCCCGTCGCTGGGTGCGCCGCTTGTCTCGCAGTCCGGCAACCGCAACGGCTACGTGCTCGAGCTCACGGAGCGTCGCGACGACCCGACGGCGACGACCTTCACCTGGGACCTGTTCCTCGTGTGCGGCGACCCGGAGGCGCCGGAGAGCTTCTTCGCCGGCTTCCCAAAGGACCAGGTCAGCGCGATCTCGTGCCCGGACAACGTGGCGTTCGATCCCAGCGGCAACCTGTGGATCGCGACGGACGGTGCCGTCCTCGGGTCCAACGACGGCCTGTTCGCCGTGCCGGTGTCGGGGCGTGACCGCGGCAAGGTGCAGCAGTTCCTGACGGTGCCGTTCGGGGCTGAGACGTGCGGGCCGCTCCTCTCGGAGGACGGCCGCACGGTATTCGTCGCCGTGCAGCATCCCGGTGAGACGACGGGCTCGACCTTCGAGACCCCGTCGAGCACGTGGCCGCACACGCAGGCGTTCCCGCGGCCGGGTGTCGCGAACGTCTGGCACAGCAGGGGCAAGCGCATCGGCGCCTGAACAGCGCGGTGGCGGTCCTGCGCTGCGCCGGTTGGCGCAGGGCCGCCCTCTGCCAACCGGGATTGGCGCAGGGGCACCCTCTGGCGAACCTATTGGCGCAGGGCCGCCCTCAGCCAACTAGGACTCGCTCAGTTGCAGTTCTCGCGCTTCGGATCGCCGGCATCCTGGGGTTCGACCTGCGGCTTCGGTGCCGTCGACCGGCTCTCCGCGTACGGGTGGTGTGCTGATGCCGGCGCCGTTGAGCTCCGACAGAGCGAGCAGGACGGTCGCCTCACTCCAGGAAAGCGGCGCCGCCGACAGCGGCTGACCTGCCGGGCCAACCTGCTCGGGAATTGCACCCGACGCGGTGCGGTGCTCCGCCAACCAGGCCAGCAACCGGCGCGCCTCAGCCGTCGTCGCCGCGTGCCGCCGCGGAGAGTGCGAACAGTGCCGTCTCCGGTGTCCACGCAACGCCATCGCCGCGCCACTGCTCCACCGGCTTGATGCCGCCGGACGGCAGCGTGAGAGTGCGTTGCGTGCGCGTGACGGCCCGCAGCACGTCGGCACTCTCGGGTGCGAACGGCGGCGCGAGGAACGTGACCGCAGAGTCGGCGTTGCGCTGGAGCTCGGGCCGTTGTGGGTATCCGTTGGCGCCGATGCGCCACTCGTCGTGGCCGTTCGCCGTCAAGTAGCGCGAGTAGTTGACCCGGCCGAAGTTCTCGCGGATGGCGGCAGCCAGCAGCTGTCCGGCCGCGTCCCACCGCGCGCCGTCGGCGGTGCGCCCCGTGCGGTGGGCCAGGTCGGCGGCCGATCGCAACCCAAGCAGCAGGGGGGCCGCGACACCCAGCGTGAGCCGCGTCTCGGCATGCTCGATGTAGTCGGACGACGGCGAGGGGAGGCCGTCGACTCCCATGTCGGCAACGATCGCGTCGGCACTGGCTGACACCATCGGCCAGTAGGGGTCGACGTCGGGCGCGCCGTCAATCGCGTGCTCGCTGGCTACGTACCACTGCCACACCGCCCACGGCACCCAGCCGGCGCCGTCGAACTGCATCACCCGACAGTCAGGCGTCAACCCCGAGCCGTCGGGGAGGTAGCGCGCCTGCCACAGGCCGGTGTTGCTGGCCACGCCGGAGAGGTAGCCGAGAACGTCCGCCGCCTCGCCGAGGTGCCCGGTCGCGGCGAATGCCGTGACAACGAACGCGGCATCACGCGGCCACACGTACTGCCAGGCAGTGCGCCAGGCTGCGACACTGGCGCCGTCGCGGTTGGTGAGCAGCCGCATGTCGAGCAACGCCTGCTCAGCCAGCTCGCGGTCCAAATCCGTTGTCGCCGGGGACCGTCCCGCTCGCCAGCCAGCGACGCGATGCCTCGATCGCTGTGTCCCCGACCTCGTCGCCCACAAGGTATTTGGTGCCAGGGATGAACTCTGCACTCGTGCCAACGGGCAGTGCCACAACGTTGCCGTCGGCATCAGCAGCGATGCCCTCGGGGTAGAGCGGTAGCAGCGGGCGCGCGATCTGCGCCGACACCGCGGCGCCACCCGCGACCATGGCCGCCACGACGACCAAGGCGATCACCACCTGACCCGTACGGCCAGGCTTGCGACGACGGGGCGCGACTGGTGCGCTCTCCGCTCGCTCGCGAAGCTCAACGGCCGCCATACGTACTCCAGGAATCAGGGGAAGATCGAGCGATTCTCTCAGACCGCCGCCGCTCAGGCTCCGGCCAGTGGGGCCGAGCACGTGCCTAGGCGTAGCGGGACTTGGCGCGGCATGCAGGCCGCGCACAGACCGGCTCGATCACGTGAACGTGATCGTCCCGCCACCGAAGCGTCAGCCGGTCCGGGTCACGACCGCGTCGCAAACGGACTCCAGGGCCTGCCGTGCCGCGCCTGCGGGCACGGGCGCCAGGAGCGTTCTCGCTTCGTCGGCCCTGCGCTGCACCTCGCCCCGTGCCTGCGCCATGGCGGGGTGCGCGCGCAGCAGGGCCAACGCCTCGGCGTGCCGGGCATCGTCATCGAGGGGGCCGGCGAGTAGCCGATGCAGTCGCTCGTCGGCGGGATCGCGCGACCGGAGCGCCAGCAGCACGGGAAGGGTGCGCACCCCTTCCCGCAGGTCGGTGCCGGGCGTCTTCCCGGACTCGGTGGTGTCCCGCGCGATGTCGATCAGGTCGTCGGCCAACTGGAACGCCACCCCGATGCGCTCGCCATAGGCCGTCACCGCGTCGACGACGTCCTCGTCAGCACCGGACAGCCACGCGCCGAACCTGGCGGATGTCGCGATGAGGGAGCCGGTCTTGTCCGACAGCACCGACAGGTAGTGCTCGAGCTCGTCACCGCTGCCCGGCCCGATGGTTTCGCGCAGCTGCCCTGTCACGAGCCGCTGGAAGGTGCGCGACTGCAGCCGTACGGCTTCTGGTCCGAGGTCTGCCACGATCTCGGACGCCTTGGCGAACAGGTAGTCACCGGTGAGGATGGCGACACTGTTGTCCCAGCGGCTGTTGGCGCTTGGTGCCCCACGCCGCAGAGCGGCCTCGTCCATGACGTCGTCGTGGTAGAGCGTCGCTACGTGCGTGAGCTCGACAACCAGTGCCGCCGGCACGATGCCAGGCGCCTCGGCGTCGCCGAGCTGGGCGGCAAGCAGCACAAGCATGGGACGAAATCGCTTGCCGCCCGCGTCGAGCAGGTGTCGGGATGCCTCCGAGACGAACTCGTCCTCGCTTTTCACGGCCTCCCGCAGCTGCAGCTCGACCTCCTCGAGCCCGGCGCGGACGGCAGCCTCCAACGTCGGGTCGACCGCAGGGATCCCCAGCCCCGACTGGTCGCTGGTGGCGTTGCTCACCGGATGAACGTACCCGCCTGCTCCGCCAAATCCAGCAGCGGCCCGGGAAGCAGTCCGAGCAGCACCGTCGCCGCGACAGCAACCGCAATGCTCGCCGTGGTGAGCGCGCTCGGCACCGCGACGGCCGGGCCCTCAGGGGCAGGATCCGAGAAGAACATGACGACGATGACCCGTACGTAGAAGAAGGCGGCGATCGCACTGGCGACCAGACCGATGACCGCCAGCGGTGTGGCATCGCTGTTGATTGCCGCGATGAACACGGTCAGCTTGCCGACAAAGCCTGAGGTCAGCGGGATGCCGGCAAAGGCGAGCAGGAACAGTGCGAAGATCCCCGCGACCAGTGGAGACCGCTTGCCGAGGCCGGCCCACTTCGACAGGTGCGTTGCCTCGCCCCCCGAGTCGCGGACGAGGGTGACAACGGCGAACGCGCCCACTGTCGCGATCCCGTAGGTCGCCAGGTAGAAGAGCACGCTCGAGAGCCCGGCCGCGTCGGCAGCAATGAAGCCGACGAGGATGAAGCCGGCGTGGGCGATCGACGAATAGGCCAGCATGCGCTTCACGTCGGTCTGCGTCAGCGCGACGATCGAGCCCAACAGCATGGTCAGGATCGCGACAGCCCACATCAAGGGCTCCCAGTCCACCTGCAGACCGCCGAGCGCGACGTAGAACAGCCGGATCAGCGCTCCGAACGCCGCCACCTTGGTGCACGCAGCCATGAACCCGGTGACCGGCGTGGGCGCGCCCTGGTAGACGTCGGGGGTCCACGAGTGGAACGGTACGGCGCTCACCTTGAACAGCAGGCCGATCGATACCAACGCCACCGATGCCAGCAGCAGCCCCTCAGAACCCGTGTTGGCGCTGATCGCGGTGTCGATGTCTCGGTAGGTCAGCGACCCCGCGAAGCCGTACATCAAGGCGATGCCGAACAGCAGGAACGCTGAGGAGAACGAGCCGAGCAGGAAGTACTTGAGCGCCGCCTCCTGGGAGAGCAGCCGTCGCCGGCGCGCCATGCCGCAGAGCAGGTAGAGCGGCAGCGACAGGACCTCGAGCGCCACGAACATCGTCAGCAGGTCATTGGCCGCGGGGAAGAGCAGCATGCCACCGATGGAGAACAGCGTCAGCGGGTAGACCTCGGTCTGCAGGACGCGGCGTTTGGTGAGCGTTCGTTCGGCGTCACTGCCTGGCAGCGTGGAGGCGGCAGGCGCGAAGGCGTCGTTGCCCGCATCGACCCGGCGCTCAGCGAACACCAGCAGCGCGACGAAGGCGAAGACAAGGATGGTGCCCTGCAGGAACAGCGTCGGGCCGTCGATGGCGATCGTGCGCTCGGCCGCGAGCGCCTCGGTGCCGGCAGCCAGCGCGACGGCGACGAATGCGGCAGCCAGCGAGCCGAGGGTGAGCACCAGCTGGACCGGGTAGCGCACGCCGGCGAGGTGCAAAAGCTTCGACGAGGACGCCGACCACTGCCGCCGAGAAGACGATGAGCATCGGCGCGAGCTTGCTGTATTCGAGCGTCGGGCTCTGGGTCTGGGTCTGGGCGAGGATGACCGACTCCATGGGCAACGCGGCTGCGCCCGCAATCATTCGCCGGTCCTCTCTGCGACGAGCGGTTCAGGATCGGTCTGCCCCGTCTGCTCCATGGTCGGGATCACGCCGTGGTTGATCACGTCGAGGAGCGGCTTGGGGAAGACGCCGAGCACGATGATCAGCGCGAGCAGCGGCGCCACGACGGTTAGCTCACGTCGGCTGATCTCAGGGAAGCCTGCGGTCTGCGGGCGGACCGGGCCGGTCATCGTGCGCTGGTAGGCCCACAGGATGTAGATCGCGGCAAGCACGATGCCGATGACGGCGAGCCCGCCCGCGAGCCGGTAGCGGCTGAACGTACCGACGAGCACCAGGAACTCGCTGACGAACGTCGACAGTCCCGGCAACGAAAGCGTGGACAGGCAGGCGACGAGGAATACCCCGGTGAGTATCGGCGCCGGCTTCTGCACACCGCCGTAGTCGTCGATGAGCGAGGAGCCACGCCGGACGATGAGGAACCCGGCGATGAAGAACAGCGCCACTGTCGACAGACCGTGGTTGACCATGTACAGGGTGGCGCCCGACTGCCCTTGCGTCGTGAAGGCGAAGATGCCGAGCACGATCGCGCCGAAGTGCGAGATGGACGCGTAGGCGATGAGCCGCTTGAGATCGGTCTGCCCAATCGCGAGCAGGGCACCGTACAAGATGCTGATCACGGCCAGGGTGACGAGCACCGGCGCATAGGTGCGGGCGGCGTCGGGGAATAGCGGCAGACACAGGTGGATCATGCCGAAGGTGCCGACCTTGTCGACAACTCCGGACAGGTAGGCGGCGTTGGACGGTGTGGCTTCGGACGCAGTGTCGGGCAGCCACGTGTGGAACGGGAACAACGGTGCCTTGATCGCGAACGCAATCATGAACCCGAGGAACAGCCAGCCTTGAGTGCTCTCCGAGATATCGAGCTGCGTGAGGTCGGAGAGCAGGAAGGTCGGGTTGCCCGCGCGCGACGACTGGACGAACAGGCCGATGACGGCGGCCAGCATGATGAGCCCGCCGAACAGGTTGTAGAGCAGGAACTTCACCGCTGCGTACTGCCGACGCTGTCCTCCGTAGAGCCCCACCAGGAAGTAGAGCGGGATCAGCATCGCCTCGAAGAGGACGTAGAACAGCAGCACGTCGACCGCGACGAAGGCGCCGAGCACCATCGCCTCGACGAGGAGCAGCAGGGCGAAGTAGGCCTTGACACTGCCCCGGCCGTCGGCCTCGTGCCACATGGCGCCCAGCACGAGCGGGGTCACGATAGTGGTGAGCAAGACGAGGGCAAGCGCGACACCGTCGATGCCGACGGCCCAGTGCACACCGATCGGCTCGATCCATGTCCACGTGTCGGTCAGCTGGAATTGCGCACCGCCCGTTTCGAACTGCAGCGCTGCGCCGACGGAGATGGCCAACGTGACGACGAGAGACCACAATGGCGAGCTGCTTGGCCAGCAGGTCGCGTCCGGTAGGTGTCAGCGCAACAAGGAGTGCGCCGACGGTGGGGACCGCGACGAGGGCTGTCAGCCAGGGAAACGTCACGAGATCCTCACCAGCAGCAGGGCTACGACGACGAGCACCGCGCCGCCGAGCATCGAAAGTGCGTAGGAACGGGCGAACCCGGTCTGCAGCCTGCGCATCCGGCCGGACAGTCCGCCGATGCCGGCGGCCAGGCCGTTGACGGCGCCGTCGACCCCCTTGTTGTCGACGTAGACGAGGGTGCGCGTGAGGTACTGACCTGGGCGCATGAGCAGCGCCTCGTTGGCCGCGTCGCCGTACAGGTCTCGTCGCGCGGCCACGGTCGCAAACGAGCCTCTCGGAGCGACCCGCGGGATCGACTCGGTGCCGTACATGCGGAACGCGATGAGGACACCGAATGCCACCACCGCGAGCGTGATGAGCGTCAGCGCCCAGATCGGGATGCCGAGCTCGGGGTGCTCCTCGCCGACAACCGGCTCCAACCAGTCGACAATGCCGCCGCCGACGTAGAGCAGTGCCGCTCCACCGACCAGTGACAGCGAACCAAGGATGATCAACGGCCAGGTCATGACTCGGGGCGACTCGTGCGGGTGCTGGTTGTCGTCCCAACGTCGCTGCCCGAGGAACGTCATGAGCATGACTCGGGTCATGTAGAACGCGGTGATGCCCGCGCCGAGCAGCGCGCAGAGGCCCACAAAGGTGTTCTGGCTGAACGCCGCCTCGATGATGCTGTCCTTGGAGAAGAAGCCCGCAAACGGCGGGATGCCGATGATGGCGAGATAGCCGGCGGCGAAGGTCAGGTACGTGATGGGCATGTAGCGGCCTAGGCCACCGAACTTGCGCATGTCGACCTCGTCGTTCATGCCGTGCATGACCGATCCGGCGCCGAGGAAGAGGTTGGCCTTGAAGAATCCGTGGGTGAGCAGGTGGAAGATCGCGAAGGCGTAACCGACAGGACCCAGCCCGGCGGCGACAATCATGTAGCCGATCTGGCTCATCGTCGAGCCGGCCAACGCCTTCTTGATGTCGTCCTTGGCGCAACCGATGATTGCACCCATCAGCAGGGTGATCGTGCCGACCACGACGACGCCGGTCGCCGCCTCCGGGGAGAGGTCGAAGATGACGTTGGATCGGGTGATGAGGTAGACACCGGCGGTGACCATCGTCGCCGCGTGGATGAGGGCCGACACGGGGGTCGGACCCTCCATCGCGTCGAGCAGCCATGACTGCAGCGGGAACTGGGCCGACTTGCCACAGGCCGCGAGCAACAGCATGAAGCCGATCCAGATGAGCCAGCCTTTGCTGGCCTCGCCGGCCTCCGCGAAGACGCCGGCGAACGCTGTCGTGCCGAAGACGACGAACATCGACATGATCGCGAGCGACATGCCGGCGTCGCCGACCCGGTTGACGATGAACGCCTTCTTGGCTGCGACCGCCGCCGAGTCCTTGTGCTGCCAGAAGCCGATGAGCAGGTAGGAGGCAAGGCCCACGCCCTCCCAACCCACGTACAGCACCAGGTAGTTGTCGGCGAGCACCAGCAGCAGCATCGCCGCGACGAACAGGTTGAGGTAGCCGAAGAACCGCCGCCGACGCTCGTCGTGCGCCATGTAGCCGATCGAGTAGATGTGGATGAGCCCACCCACACCGGTGATCAGCAGCACGAATGCCATCGAGAGCTGGTCGAGCAGCAGTCCGACGCTGACGTCGAAATCGGCGACCTGGATCCAGGTGTAGAGATGCTGGTCGAACGCCCGCTCGTCGGCAGACTCACCGAGCATGGCACCGAACAGCACGACGCCGATGAGGAACGACGCGAGGACGGTGAAGCACGCGAGCAGGTGCCCCCAGCGATCGGTGGCCTTGCCTCCGAGAAGCAGGACTGCGGCACCGATCGCCGGCAGTGCGATGAGCAGCCACACGAGGGAGAACACCCCATCGGCCGACTGCGCAGTCTCCGCCGGCACGGTCGCGGCGAGCAGCGTGGTCGTGGTCACCCGTCAACCCCTCAGTACTTCAGCAGGCTGGCGTCGTCGACCGACGCTGTCCTGCGAGTCCGGAAGATCGCCATGATGATGGCCAACCCGACGACAACCTCCGCAGCCGCGACCACCAGCACGAACAACGCCATCACCTGACCGTCGATGTTGCCGTGCATCCGTGCGAACGCGATGAACGCCAGGTTGGAGGAGTTGAGCATCAGCTCGATGCAAAGGAAGACCACAAGGGAGTTGCGTCGGACGAGCACGCCGACCGCGCCGATGGTGAACAGCACCGTCGCGAGGAGGACGTAGGCAGTCGCGCTCACTGCTCCTCACCACCGAGCATGTGCTTCTCCTCGTCGGCCTGGAGGTGCTCGATGTCATGGCTGGCCTCGGTCGTCGACTCCGCCCCGCGCGCGGCCAGAACGCGTGAGATCGTCAGCTCGCTGGGCGAGCCGTCGGGCAGCAGGCCGGGGGTCGCGACGGAGTTGTGTCGCGCGTAGATGCCGGGATTGGCTACGCCCACCCCCATCGAGAAGTCGCCGTCGGCTGGGCGGAACCGGCGCTCGGCCAGCTCACGCTGCGTCGGCCGGCGCTCGATGCGCTCCCGGTGGGCAAGCAGCATCGCGCCGAGCGCGGCCGTGATGAGCAGCGCGCTCGCCACCTCGAAGGCCCACACGTAGTGAGTGAAGATGGCGTCGGCAATCGCGGAGACGTTGCCGTCGGGCTGCGCCGCGTCGAGGCCCGTGTCGCCCGGCAGCGCTGCCCGGCCGATCACCACCACGAGCAGCAGGCCGAGCGCCGCCCCGCCGAAGAGCGCCGCGCCGCGTTGCCCGCGGATCGTCTCGATGCGCGAGTCGGAGGCGTCGACGCCCACGATCATGATCACGAAGAGGAACACCATCATGATCGCGCCGGTGTAGACGACAATCTGGACGACGCCGAGGAAGGGTGCGTTGAGCGAGATGTAGAGGACACCGAGCCCGACCATCGTGACGGCGACAGAGAGGGCGCCGTGTACGGCCTTGCGCGCGAAGACTAGGCCCAGTGCGCCGGCGACCGAGATGATCGCGACGATCCAGAACAGCCACGCCTCGCCGCTCACCGGGCCACCTCGTTCGACACACCGGGCTGCGGACGCAGCCCCGCGCCAAGGTAGTAGTCGCGCTCGGAGTCGCCGAGCCGCAACGGGTGCGGGGGCTCTTCCATACCGGGCAGCAGCGGGGCCAGCAGGTCCTGCTTCTCGTAGATGAGCTTTTCGCGGGTGTCGTCGGCGAGCTCGTACTCGTTGGTCATCGTCAGCGCCCGGGTCGGGCAGGCCTCGATGCACAAGCCGCAGAGGATGCAGCGCAGGTAGTTGATCTGGTAGACGCGGCCGTAGCGTTCCCCGGGCGAGAAACGATCGTCATCGGTGTTGGGCGCACCCTCCACGTAGATCGCGTCGGCCGGGCAGGCCCACGCGCACAGCTCGCAGCCGATGCACTTCTCCAAGCCGTCGGGATGACGGTTGAGCTGGTGGCGGCCGTGGAAGCGTGGCGCGGTCGGTCGCTTCTCGTCGGGGTAGTCCTCGGTCACCACCTTCTTGAACATGGTCCGGAAGGTGACCCCGAAGCCCGCGACGGGCGCGGTGACGGAGTCCAGCCACTTAGGCACGGGGTTCCTCCCCAGTGAGGATGTCGCCGTTGGTGTCGTCGACACCCGTTGCAGGGGCTCTGCTGACGCCGACCGGTTGGCCCGACTCCTCGCCAGGCAGCGGCGGGACCGGGTAGGCGGCGAACGCGCCCTCCCGTGGCTCCGCCGGCATATCCGGCTCGGCCAACGGGGCCTCCCGCCCACCGCCGCCGCCGCCGAACAGCGCGAGCACGATCGCCACGACAGCGAGGACACCTGCTCCGACCAACAACTCACGTCGCTCGATGCCCTCGTTCTGCAGAACGCGCAGACCGGCGAATACTGCGATCCACGCCAGCGCGACAGGGATGAGGATCTTCCAGCCGAACGACATGAACTGGTCGTAGCGCAGCCGCGGGAGCGTGCCGCGCAGCCAGACGAAGATGAACACGATGAGGAGGACCTTGGCCAGGAACCACAGGACCGGCCACCAGCCGGTGTTGAGCACGCCGTTGTCGATGGCCGACAGCGGCCAAGGAGCCAACCATCCGCCGAGGAACAGCGTCGTGGCGAGCGCGGCGACGTTGACCATGTTGATGTACTCGGCGAGGAAGAAGAGCGCGAACTTCAGCGAGGAGTACTCGGTGTGGAAGCCGCCGACGAGCTCGCCCTCGGCCTCGGGCAGGTCGAACGGCGCGCGGTTGGTTTCGCCCACCATCGAGATGAGGTAGATCACGAACGACGGGATCAGCATGATGCCGAACCAGAGGTCCTTCTGCTCCGCCACGATCTCTGACGGTCGACATCGTGCCGGCCTCCAGGAACACGGCAACGAACGACAGCGCCATCGCGATCTCGTACGAGATGACCTGGGCGCTGGACCGCAGGCCACCGAGCAACGGGTAGGTCGAGCCCGACGACCAGCCGGCGAGCACGATGCCGTAGACGCCGATCGACGCGAACGCCAGCACGATCAGGACCGCCACGGACATGTCGGTGAGCTGCAGCGGCGTGGTCTCGCCGAAGATCGAGACCTCCGGCCCGAGCGGGATCACGGAGAACGTCAAGAATGCCGGCACGACGGCGATGATCGGCGCGATGACAAACACCAGCTTGTCGGCTGCCTTGGGAGTGACGTCCTCCTTGAGCGCCAGCTTGATGCCGTCGGCAAGTGACTGGAGCAGGCCGAACGGGCCGTGCTTGTTGGGGCCGATCCGCTGCTGCATGCGCGCGACGACACGGCGCTCGAACCAGATGTTGAACAGTGTGAAGAGCACCAGCAGGACGAAGATGGCCAACACCTTGATGAGCACGAGCCACCATGGATCGTCCCCGAAGCCGGCCACCTCGTCGGCCGGCGACACCGGCGAGACCCCTGCGAGCAGGTGGGACGTCGCGACGGACATCAGGCAGACCCCCCAGCAGAGAGCTTGACGACGGCACCAGCGCCGACGCCGAGGTCGAGGAAGACGCGCGAGCCCACGGAGTTGGCCGGCACCCAGACAACGCGATCAGGCATCTCGGTGACAAGCACCGGCAGCTGGATCGAGCCGATGTCGCTGGCCACCGTCACTGGATCGCCGTTGGAAACACCCGTCTCGGCAGCGGTTGCGGCGGACAGCCGGGCCACCGGCGACCGGGCGGTCGCGGCAAGGTGCGGCTCACCGTCCTGCAGCCGGCCGGCGTCGAGCATGAGTCGCCAGGTGGCGAGGACCGCCTCGCCCGCCGCCGGAGCCGCCGGCTCCTGTGCGGGTACGGACGGGGCGGTCGCCTGGGCCCCGTCCCAGCTGCCCAGCTCGGCCAGCTCGTCGCGGGCAGCCTCCACTGTCGGCAAGGCGATCGGGGCGCCCATCTCGTCGGCAATCAGCGACAACGCCCTGACGTCGGGCAGGGCGCCGGACTCCACCAGCGCCTTGCCGAACGGACGCTCGCGACCCTCCCAGTTGACGAACGTGCCGGCCTTCTCGACCGCGGGAGCAACCGGCAGCACCACGTCGGCGAGCTCGGTCACCTCGCTCTCCCGGATCTCCAGGCTGACGACAAATGGTGTGGTCTCGAGCGCGCGACGGGCAGTGGCAACGTCAGGCAGGTCGCCCAGCTCAACCCCGCCGATCACCAGAGCATCGAGCTCGCCAGCAGCGCCAGCCCTCAGGATCTCCAGGGTGTCGCGACCCGGAACCGACGGCAACGCTTCGACGCCCCAGTCGGCGGCCACGTCGACCCGCGCCTCTGCTTCGCTCACCGGGCGCGCGCCGGGGAGCAGCGTGGGCAACGCGCCGGCCTCGATAGCCCCGCGCTCACCAGCGCGCCGAGGGATCCACGCCAGCTGCGCTCCAGTGGCCTGTGCAAGATGCAGCGCGGCCGACAGTGCACCCGGCAGGGCAGCGAGCCGCTCGCCCACCAGCAGCACAGCGCCTTGCTGCTTGAGTGCATCGGCAACCGCGCTCACCCGCCGGTCGCCGCGCGCGATCGCTTCGAGCAGCTCGGCCTCCGTGCCCGGCGCTGCAGGCAGCAGCGAGCCAGCCATCTTGTCGAGGCCACGGGACGCGTAGGGCGCGATGGCGTGCACCTGGAGGCCGTGCTTGCGGACCGCCTTACGCAGCCGCAAGAAGATGATGCCGGCTTCCTCCTCCGGCTCGAACCCGACGAGGAGCACAGCGGGTGCCCGCTCCAGGTCGGCATAGGTGACGCCCAGCCCACGGCCGGCGACCACGGCCGAAAGGAACGCCGTCTCCTCGACCGACACCGCCCGAGCTCGGAAGTCGATGTCGTTGGTACGCAGCGCAACGCGCGCAAACTTCGAGTAGGCGTAGGCGTCCTCGAGGGTGACTCGGCCACCGGTCAGCACGGCCGCGCCCAGGCCGGCGCGCGCGGACAGCAGTCCGTTGGCGGCCAGGGACAACGCCTCCGACCACGATGCCGGCTCGAGCAGCCCGGACTCCTCATTGCGCACGAGCGGATGGGTGAGTCGGTCGTCGAGGCTGGAGTAGGGGAACGCGAAGCGGTCCTTGTCGGTGATCCACTCCTCGTTGACCTCGGGGTCGTCACCGGCGAGCCTGCGCATGACCTTGCCCCGGCGTTGGTCTACGCGAATGGCGGCACCGCAGGCGTCGTGCTCGCTCACCGACGGCACCGACACCAGGTCGAACGGTCGCGAGCGGAAGCGGTAGGCAGCACTTGTCAGCGCGCCCACCGGGCAGATTTGGATGGTGTTGCCAGAGAAGTAGCTCTCGAACGGCTCCTTCTCGTAGATACCGACCTGCTGCAGCACACCGCGCTCGACCATGTCGATGAACGGATCGCCCGCGATCTCCTCGGAGAAGCGCGTGCACCGGGCGCACAACACGCAGCGCTCGCGATCGAGGAGGACCTGCGCAGAGATGGCGATCGGCTTGGGGAAGGTGCGCTTGCGCCCAGTGAACCGGGACTCGGCGCGACCGTTGCTCATCGCCTGGTTCTGCAGCGGGCACTCGCCGCCCTTGTCGCACACCGGACAGTCGAGCGGGTGGTTGATGAGCAGGAACTCCATGACGCCCTGCTGCGCCTTGTCGGCCACCGGCGATGTGAGCTGCGACCTGACGACCATGCCCGGCGCAACCTCGGTCGTGCAGGAGGCCTGCGGCTTGGGCATGCCGCGGCCGTTGCCCATGTCGGTGATCTCGACGAGGCACTGGCGGCAGGCACCGACCGGGTCGAGCAGCGGGTGGTCGCAGAACCGCGGGATCTGGATGCCGAGCAGCTCGGCCGCCCGGATGATCAAGGTGCCCTTGGGCACGCTCACCTGAAAGCCGTCGATGGTCAGCGTGACCAGGTCCTGCTTCTGCACGTCGCCGCCGGCTGCCGGCGCACTTGTGGTGACGGTCATCAGGCGTTGGCTCCCGCGCTGGCGAACAGAGTGCTGGCCTCGTACGGGAACATCTTCCACGCCGGCGTGTGCGTGCCTGCGAGGAACTCGTCCCGGAAATGCTGGATGGCGCTCGTGACACAGGCCGCTGTCCCGTCGGCGAGGGCGCAGAACGAGCGACCCGCAATGTTGTCGCACATGTCGAGGAGCAGGTCGAGGTCAGCCTCGTTGCCCTTGCCGGCCTCGAGCCGCTGCAGCACCTGCACGAGCCACCAACTGCCTTCGCGGCACGGTGTGCACTTGCCGCAGGACTCGTGCTTGTAGAACTCCGCCCAGCGCAGCGTGGTGCGTACGACGGAAACCGTCTCGTCGAAGATCTGCAACGCCCGGGTGCCGAGCAGCGAACCGGCTGCCGCCACGCTCTCGAAGTCAAGGGGTACATCGAGGTGGTCGGGGGTGAGCATCTGTGTCGACGAGCCGCCCGGGCTCCAGAACTTGAGCTCGTGGCCCTCACGGACGCCACCCGCCATGTCGAGCAGCTCGCGCAGGGTGATGCCGAGCGGGGCTTCGTACTGGCCAGGTCGGGTCACGTGGCCGGACAGCGAGAAGAACCCCATGCCCTTGCTCTTCTCGGTGCCCATCTTGGCGAACCAGTCAGCGCCGTGCTGCACGATCGGCACGACCGATGCGATGGACTCGACGTTGTTGATGACGGTCGGCGATGCATAGAGACCGGCGACGGCGGGAAATGGTGGACGGAGTCGCGGCTGCCCGCGTCGGCCCTCCAACGAGTCGAGCATCGCTGTTTCCTCGCCGCAGATGTAGGCGCCAGCGCCGGCGTGCACGACAAGCTCGAGGTCATAACCGGAGCCGAGGATGTTGCTGCCGAGGTATCCCGCCGCGTAAGCGTCGGCGACCGCGGCCTGCAGGCGGCGGACGACGTGCAGCACCTCGCCACGTACGTAGATGAAGGCGCGGTTGGCGCGGATGGCGTAGGCGGAGATGATCACGCCCTCGACCAGCGTGTGCGGCGTGGCCATCATGAGCGGGATGTCCTTGCAGGTCCCCGGCTCCGACTCGTCTGCGTTGACGACGAGGTACTTGGGCTTGGGGTTGTCCTGCGGGATGAAGCCCCACTTCAGGCCGGTCGGAAAGCCCGCACCGCCGCGACCGCGCAGCCCGGCGTCCTTGACCAGCTGCACGAGGTCGTTGGGCGGCGTGCCGAGGGCCTTGCGCAGCGCCTGGTAGCCACCGCGGCGCTCGTAGCCGGCGCGTGTGAACGCGTCGTCGTCGTCCCAGTGGGCGGAGAGGACGGGAGCGAGAGTGGTCACGTGGTCTCCCCCGGCGCCGAGCGAGCGGTTGCACTCGTGGCAGGTGCTGCCGGCACTGGTGGCGCGCTCCAGCCGCGTTCGCGGGCGAGCTCGAGGCCCGTGAGTGAGGCGGGACCCGCGGTCGGCCCCTCACCTGCGAGCCCGTCGTTGAAGCCGGCGAGCACGCGCTCGGCCTCCTTGAACGTGCACACCCGCGGCCCGCGAGTGGACTGGACCTCCTCGCCGGCGCGGAGCTTGTCGATCAGGTCGACGGTGCTCTCCGGGGTCTGGTTGTCCATGAACTCCCAGTTGACCATCACGACCGGAGCGAAGTCACAGGCTGCGTTGCACTCGACGTGCTCGATCGAGACCTTGCCGTCGTCGGTGGTCTCGTCTTGGCCGAGGCCGGTGTGCTCGGTGACGCGCTTCCAGATCTCGTCGCCGCCCATGACCGCGCACAGCGTGTTCGTGCACACGCCGACGTGATAGTCGCCCATGGGGTGACGCTTGTACATCGTGTAGAACGTCGCCACTCCGGAGACCTCGGCCTCGGTGATGCCCAGCTCCTCGGCGCAGACCTCGATGGCCTGGGGAGTCACGTAGCCGTCGTAGCTCTGCAGGAGGTGCAGCATGGGCAGCAGCGCGGACCGTGGCTCCGGGTAGCGCGCGATGATTTCGCGTATCTCCTGGCGGGTCTGCTCATTGAGGTTGCTCACCTGTCCACTCCACCCAGGACGGGGTCAAGGCTCGCCACCGAGACGATGACGTCGGCCACCATGCCACCTTCCGACATCACCGACACCCCCTGCAGGTTGTTGAACGAGGGGTCGCGGAAGTGCGCGCGGTAGGGCCGCGTGCCTCCGTCGGAGACGAGGTGGCAGCCAAGTTCGCCGCGTGGCGACTCGATGGCTACGTAAACCTGGCCGGCCGGCACTCGGAAGCCCTCGGTCACCAGCTTGAAGTGGTGGATCAGAGCCTCCATCGACTCGCCCATGATGTGGCGGATGTGGTCGAGGGAGTTGCCCATGCCGTCTCCACCCAGCGCAAGCTGCGCCGGCCAGGCGATCTTCTTGTCTGCCACCATGACCGGCCCCGGCGCGAGCCGCTCGAGGCACTGCTCGACGATGCGCAGGCTCTGCTTCATGTCCTCGACACGCACGCGGAACCGGCCGTAGGCGTCGCAGGTGTCCCAGGTCGGCACGTCAAAGTCGTACGACTCGTAGTCGAGGTAGGGCTGCGACTTGCGCAGGTCCCATGGCAGCCCGGCCGCGCGCAGCACCGGCCCCGTCATGCCGAGCGCCATGCAACCGGCGAGGTCGAGGTAGCCCACCCCCACCGTGCGGCCCTTGAAGATGGCGTTCTCATTCATGAACATCTCGTACTCGGGGAGGTACTTGTGCAGCCACTGCACGCACTCGCGGACCCGTTCGACGGCACCCGGCGGCAGGTCTTGAGCGACCCCACCGGGGCGGAAGTAGCCCATGTTCATGCGCAAGCCGGAGACGAGCTCGAAGACATCGAGGATCTTCTCGCGGTCGCGGAACCCGTTGGTCATGACCGTGAGGGCGCCGATCTCAAGACCGCCCGTGGCGATGCAGACGAGGTGTGAGGAGATGAGGTCGAGCTCGAGCATCATCACGCGGATGACCTTGGCGCGCTCAGGGATCTCGTCGGTGATACCCAGCAGCTTTTCCACGGCGAGGACGTAGACCGCCTCGTTGTGCAGCGGCATGAGGTAGTCCATGCGAGTGCAGAACGTGACCCCCTGGGTCCACGTCCGGTACTCCATGTTCTTCTCGATGCCGGTGTGCAGGAAGCCGATGCCGGCCCGGGCCTCGGTGACGTTCTCACCGTCGAGCTCGAGGACGAGCCGGAGCACGCCGTGCGTCGAGGGATGTTGTGGGCCCATATTGACGACGATGCGCTCTTCGCCCGCCTGGGCGGCCGACACGATGGAGTCCCAGTCCTGGCCGGTGACGGTGTAGACCGGACCCTCGGTGGTGTCGCGGACACCTGCGTAGGGATCGCCGAGCCCGTCCGCGTCATCCGCGGCCGACGTATAGGTGAAGTCGCTCATCAGCTGTAGGCCCTCCGCTCGTCGGCGGGCGGGATCGTGGCTCCCTTGTATTCCACCGGGATGCCTCCGAGCGGATAGTCCTTACGCTGCGGGTGACCCGGCCAGTCGTCGGGCATCTCGATGCGGGTCAGTGACGGGTGACCGTCGAAGACGATGCCGAAGAAGTCGAACGTCTCCCGCTCGTGCCAGTTGTTGCCCGGGTAGACCGCAACGATCGACGGAACGTGGGGGTCGGCGTCGGGGCACGTCACCTCGAGCCGTAGCCGCCGGTTGTGCGTGATCGACTGCATCGGGTAGACGGCATGCAGCTCCCGACCGGTGTCCTCGGGATAGTGGACGCCCGACACGCCGAGGCACATCTCGAACCGGAGGGTGGGGTCATCCCGCAGTGGGCGGACAACGTCGAGCAGCTGGTCACGCTTGATGAACAGAGTCATCTCGCCGCGGTCGATGACGACCTTCTCGACCGCGTCGTCGAACGAGACACCCGTCGCCTCGAGCGCCTCGGAGATCGAGTCGCCGACCTCGTCGAGCCAGCCACCCCACGGCCGCGGTGTCGACTCGTCGAGCTCGACCGGGTTGGTGATTCGGCGGACGAGGCGGCCGTAGCCGGACGTGTCGCCGCTGCCCTCCACCCCGAACATGCCGCGCTCAGTGGGATGCGGCGGCAGCGGATCAGTGCGGCGCGGCTCAGGCTCCGCCGGGAGCTTCTGCTCGTCACTCATCGCAACAGCCCCTTCATCTCGTGCGTCGCCGGCGCGGCGAGCGCGAGCTGCTCAGCCTCGGCCTGCGCCCGCTTGGCGTTGACCCCGAGTGGCATGTCCTGGATCTTTTTGTGCAGCTTGAGGATCGCGTCGATCAGCATCTCCGGCCGCGGCGGACACCCCGGCAGGTAGATGTCGACCGGCACGATGTGGTCGACGCCCTGCACAACCGCGTAGTTGTTGAACATCCCGCCACTGCTGGCGCAGACCCCCATCGAGAGCACCCACTTGGGGCCGGGCATCTGGTCGTAGATCCGGCGCAGCACCGGCGCCATCTTCTGGCTGACCCGGCCGGCCACGATCATCAGGTCGGCCTGGCGCGGAGAGGGGCGGAATACCTCCATGCCATATCGGGCGAGGTCATAGCGCGGCCCGCCGGAGGTCATCATCTCGATCGCGCAACAGGCTAGCCCGAACGTCGCCGGCCACAACGACGCCTTACGGAAATAGCCGGCGAGATCCTCCACGGTGGTGAGCAGGAAGCCACTCGGGAGCTTTTCCTCGATGCCCACGTCAGATCCTCCGGACCTGGATTGCGTTGCGCATGGTTACCTCAGTCCCATTCCAGGCCACCGCGGCGCCACACGTACGCGTACGCCACGAAGATGGTCACCATGAACAGGATCATCTCCACGTAGGCGAACAATCCCAACGCGTCGAACCGAATCGCCCACGGGAAAAGGAAGATGGTCTCGATGTCGAAGATGATGAAGAGCATCGCGGTCAGGTAGTACTTGATCGGGAATCGACCGCCACCAGCTGGCTGCGGGGTCGGGTCGATGCCACATTCGTACGACTCCAGCCGCGCTAGGTTGAACCGGCGTGGACCGGCCAGCACAGAGGTGGCAACCGAGAAGACCGCGAAGGCGAAAGCCAGCACACCCAGCGCGATGATCGGGACGTACGGGTTCACGACGCCTCGCTCCCCTCTGCTCCGTATGGGGTCATGCCGCCGGCACCATCTTGGTCAGGCCGTTGATAAGGCGATCCATGGCGTCGCCGTCTCGACGGTCGGTGAGGTTAGCCATGAGCTTGAGCGCGAAGCGCATGAGGGCCGGGCGAGGCATGCCGTGGCGGGCCGCCAACTTCATGATCGGCGGGTGGCCGATCGCCTTGACGAACACCCGGCCCAGCGTGAAGTAGCCGCCATGCTCGGCCTTGAGCGCACTCGCGTAGCCGTGCAGCACGCGCTCCCGACCGATCGCCGTGGCGTGCGCCTTGGCATCGGTGATGACCTGAGACGCAAGGCTCGCAGCCTCCATCGCGTAGTCGATCCCCTCGCCGTTGAACGGGTTGACCATGCCGCCTGCGTCGCCGACCAGCAACAGGCCGCGAGAGTAGTGCGGCTGGCGGTTGAAGGCCATGGGCAGGGCCGCCCCGCGTATGCCACCGATCATGTTGTCCGGAGTGAAGCCCCACTCGGAGGGAAGCTGGACGGTCCACCGGCGGAGCAGGTCCTTGTAGTCCACGCGGCCGAACGCTCGGGACGTGTCGAGGATGCCTAGGCCGACGTTGCTGGTGCCGTTGCCGCAGGCGAAGATCCAGCCGTAGCCCGGGAGCAGGTCATTGCCCGACCACAGCTCGAGCCACGACTCCATCCACTCGTCATCGTGCCGGGGCGTGCGGAAGTAGGTCCGCACCGCGACGCCCATCGGCCGGTCATCGCGCTTGTGGAGGCCCATCGCGGTCGACAACCGCGACGAAACGCCGTCAGCCGCGACGACCAGGGGTGCGCGGAAGGTGACTGAGTCACCTGCGGTCCGACCATCGTCGTCGAGCGGTTTGGCGGTAACGCCCACGATGCGGCCGGTCGACGCGTCGAGCACCGGGCCGGTGACGTTGGTGCGCTCGTGCAGGAGCGCACCGGCCTTGACCGCGTGCTCGGCCAGCAGCTGGTCGAAGTCGAGGCGCGGCCGCACCAGGCCGTAATCGGGAAAGCTCGCGAGCTCGGGCCAGGGCAGCTCGAGGCGCATGCCGCCTCCGACGATGCGCAAGCCCTTGTTGCGGATCCAGCCGGACCCATCGGGGTCAGCTCTCGTGTCTATTCCCATTCGGACCAGCTGCCGCACGGCGCGTGGCGTGAGGCCGTCGCCGCAGATCTTGTCGCGCGGAAAGGCCGCTTTGTCCAGTAGCAGCACGTCGAGGCCGGCCTGCGCGAGATAGAAGGCAGTTGTCGATCCGGCCGGCCCGGCGCCGACGACGATGACGTCGGCATCCTCGCGGCGGGCCGTCGTACTCATCTGTCCTTCTCGCTCGACCGGGGTGTCATGAGGGGCGCAAACGCGTTCGTGAAGTCATTCACGAGCCCGATTGCGCGATCAGTCTAGGGGCACGCGAGCCGCTCGTTCGACCGGGGGCGCGCGCGTCTGACCAGCACATTTACGCGCTGCTTACGTTGCGAAAATCTGGCCGGAAACCGGTCATTGTGACGGCTTGTGGGCGCGGTGCAGCGCGACGATGCCGCCGGTGAGGTTGCGCCACCCGACCCCGCGCCAGCCCGCCTTCTGCACTACTGCCGCGAGCTCCCGCTGGTCCGGCCATTCGCGGATGGACTCGGCCAGGTAGACATACGCGTCCGGGGCGCTGGAGACACGGCGCGCGACGGCCGGGAGAGCGCGCATGAGGTACTCCGAGTACGCGGTACGGAACGGCGGCCACGTCGGGTGGCTGAACTCGCACACCACGAGCCGCCCGCCCGGCTTGGTGACCCGGAGCATCTCCTCGAGGGCGATGATCGGGACCTGCACGTTGCGCAGACCGAAGGAGATGGTGACGGCGTCAAACGTTGCGGACGCGAACGGCAGCCGCAGCGCGTCGCCTGCGGTCAGTGGCAGGTGCGGGTAGCGCCGCTTTCCCTCGCGCAGCATCCCGAGCGAGAAATCGCACGGGACAACGACCGCGCCGCGCCGCAGGAAGGGCAGGCTGGACGTCCCGGTGCCCGCGGCGAGGTCGAGCACACGCTCGCCAGGGCGAGGCGCCGCGGCGTCGACCACCGCTGTCCGCCAGCGACGGATCTGCCCCAGCGCGAGCACGTCGTTGGTGAGGTCGTACCTGCGGGCGACGTTGTCGAACATCGCCGCGACCTCGTGCGGCTCCTTGTCCAGTCCAGCTCGGCTCACGGGGTCGAGGGTTCCACACGTGCTGGGGCGCCCCAACGTCGCCTCGACGACGCTGGGGCGCCTCATGGTGCTCAGCCGAGCAGGTGCTGCAGGGTCCGAGCAACCAGGTCGTCGCGCTGAGCAGGGGCAAGCCCCTCGAAGCCGAACCCGAAGTACGCACTGTCATCGGTGAGCGTCGCGGCTCCCTCCTCGAACCCCAGCTGCGTGCGCAGCCAGTCGTTGGAGTTGTCGACCGATCCTTCGGGCGAGCCGGAGACGGTCCAGGCACCCAGGCCGGCCTCGAACGACGAGTCAGTGTCGATCGACGTACCGTCGACGAGGACGTGGACGTCGTCGAGGAAGACACCGATGCCTTGCGTGGACCAGTCACTCACGTACGAGATGGAGAGCTCGACCTGCTGGCCCTCGTACTCGGACAGGTCGACCGACCAGTTGACCCAGCCGTTCGACGACCCAGTGGCCGCATTCCATTCGCCAGTCGTGCCCGGCGACATGCAGTCTTCGCCCTGGTAGTGAGCCAGGAACGGGTGAATCGCCGCGTCACCATGCGCCCAGCCGGAGTCGCAGCTCTGGCCGAATATCCCCTCGGCGTTGAGCTGCTGGGTGTGCCCGTTGGCGTCCGGCAGCGTCGTCCAGACGTCGTTGCTCGGATCGCTGTCGCCATCGACCACCCGGGCTTCGACCATCAGGAAGTCCCAGTCGAACTCCGTGTCATATGACGTCCAGAAGTTGAGCTCGCCTGATGTGGCGCCGGTGAGATCGACCGTCCGCGAGAGCCGCTTGAAGCTCTGGTCCGCCTGCTGGCTGTAGACGTACCAGGCGCCTGTACGCGGGTCGAACGGTCCACCCGGGATGTCCCAATCGAGCGGCGCGGTGCTCGCGAACAATGGGAACTGGTCCGGCGGCAGGAAGCTCGACGTGCTGAGCAGCAGACCTGTGTGATCCTGGTTCCCTGCCGAGCCGGCGGTGTTGAGATCGCCGGTGAAGCCCGCGTACGGCGCCTCGGCGCCGAGCAGCGAGAACGGCAGGCCATTGTCGTCAGAGCCACCGTTGTCCACGTTGACGTAGGCCCCCAGCCAGTACTGCTGGAAGTCGTTGAGTACGGGCAGGCACGGGTAGGCCTGCGGCGTCGTGCACTCCGGGGGCTGGAAGGGGTTGTAGTAGTAGGCGCCATTTGCGGCCTGCGCGAACTGGGCGTACTTGCCCGCGACGAGCGCCTTCCCGCCCTCGTTGAGGTAGTCGCGCATGCTGAGCTCGATGTCGAGAGCCGCCTTTGCCGTGGTGCCACCGACCTGGCCCGGCGACCTCAAGATGATGTCGTCACCGGTCTCCCACATCACCGCGTCGTAGTGTGACAGGACACCTAGATGGTGCGGCGCCTGCCGGGCCATGACGTCGAAGTCGTAGACGTCGCTGCTGTAGCCCGCCGCTGTGAGCGAGGACGCGTATTCATCCGCGTACTTGGCGCTGGTTACACCTTGCACTGGGCTGAGGCCCGTCACGTCCTCGGCCGCGAGGATCAGCACGTCCCCGCCGATGTCACCCTGGACCTGGTAGGTGAACGCCGTGGTCTCCACCCACTGTGCGTTCTTCCCGCTGCCGTTGCGGCCGCTGAACCAGACCTTGACCGAGTCGCCTGGTCGCCCCTTGATCGTCGTGCGGAACTCGCCGTAGTAGTCGTCGTGCGTGTCGCCGTAGCGCTCTCCGCCCCTCCACTCCTTCACGTTGTTCCACTTCGGGCGGCCGTTGTTGATCTGGTAGTAGGCGCGCACACCCTTGAGCGAGCGCTTTGCGATGACTGCGACCTGCTGCTCCTCGCCGTACGACACGCCGAACGGGTCGGCAACGAGGTCTGGGGTGTCGTCGCCGGTGACAAGAACCGGGTCGTCCGGGTCTTGCGTCGACTTGGCGACCGCGAGCGCGAACGGGATGTTCTTCGCGAACTCCGCCTGGATCAGCTCCGCGTCATCGGGGAAGATGAAGTCGCTCGCGCAGTCCTCGGGAAGCCACTCGTCGTTTGGGTCGCTCGCCGAGACGGTCGTGCAGGTGGTCATCTCAGGTGTGAAACCGAGCGTGCCGTATTGCACCTGCATGTGCGTATCGGTGTCACCGTTGGTCGTGTAGAGCTCGGCCGAGATGTCCGGGTCATAGCCGGGGATCGCCGAGCTTTCGTCCGTGCCGGCCATGGCCGCGTAGATCACGTCGTCTGGCGACGGGGTGCTGACCTGGTGGCCGATGCCGTACAGCAGCAGCTCGGCAGCCGAGTGGTAGTTGATGAAGAACTCGAAACCGACGCGCTTGAACAGGTTGTCCAGGGCCTGCGTCTCCGGCTCCGAGTTAGGCCCCGTGCCTCGGTAGGTGTCGCTCGCCGCGTCGATTGAGGACCCCTCGTTGTCATAGCCCCAGTTGGTGGCGAAGTTGCGGTTGGGGTCGACGCCGTCACCGATGGTGATCTGGCCGTCGCCGTTGTTGTCGCGCAGGTTCTTACGCCACAACCGGTTGCCCTCGGTGAATGTGAAGTCGTAGCCGTCTGGGTTGGCGACCGGGAGGAACCAGAGCTCGGTGGTGTCGACGAGCTGTGTGATCTCTGGGTCGCTGCCATAGCTGTCGAGAACGTGGTGCATCAAGCGACGCACCATCTCTGGGGTGATCCACTCGCGGGCGTGCTGCGTGCCCATGTACATCACCGCGGGCCGCTTGCCGTCCTTGACCTTGGTGGCGTTCTTAGTGACCTTGAGCGCCAGGATCTCCTGGCCGTTGAGCGACTCGCCCACGTTGACGACCTTGGCGATCTCACGGTGCTCGCCACCGGCTGCCCAGATCTCGTCCTTGATTCCTCCCGGAACGCCGTACTCACGGTAGGCATCCCAGCCCTGCTGGGCCTGCAGTCGCAGTACCTCGGACGCGGCAACACCGTCGATGGTCTTGACGTCGATCTCGACGCCTTCCTTCTGCAGCTTCTTGGCTTCCGCGTCGGTGATCGCCGCCTCCACCTCGACCTTGCCGCCCGCCGCCTGGTCGTCAACGATGAAGCTTTCGGCCTCCAGACCGAGTTCGCGCATCGTCTCGACGTCGGCCGGATCCACGAGGCCGGTATAGACCTCTAGCCCAGAGTCGCCCGTTGTTGCGCCGGGTGGCTGTGCCTGTGCGGGCGCAATCGCCACCACCGCAAATCCCACCAGCGCTGTTGCGGACAGGACGGTGACCGTTTTGCGGTGCAGGCCCATCGCGCTCTCCCCTCTTGTCATGTCTGCGATGGAGCCTCGTGTGACGCGGGTCACGTGTCAACACCTGGGCTCACGCTCGGTGGTGGCTCGTGTCGAGCGAACGGCGCGCGCCACGTACTCTCGAACTCCGTGACGAGCAGTCCCGCGGCAGTTGGCTACCCCCCGCCACATGCGCAGTCCCTAGTCGTGCGGACGGTCGACGTTGCCGATCCCGGCCCGCTGCTTGCACTTTTGCCGCCCGGGGACGCTCTTGCGTGGGTCCGACGCGGTGACGGCATCGTCGGATGGGGCGCGGCGGCACGCGTCGAGACGACTGGTGATGCCCGGTTTGCCGAAGCCGATGCGTGGTGGAGTGACGTGGCAGCAGGGGCCGTCGTGCGCGACGAGGTCGACGTGCCGGGGAGTGGGTTGGTGGCGTTCGGGTCGTTCACCTTCGACAGCCGCTCAGCCGGCTCGATGCTTGTCGTGCCTTCGGTCGTGGTCGGTAAGCGGGGCGACCGATCGTGGATGACCGTAATTGGTCGGGCCGGTTCACTGCCGACGGTGCCCGCTGCGGACGTGCAGTCCGCGCCGCACCGGCCAACGGGCGTGGTGTTCGCCGACGGTGCGCGATCGGGCGCGGACTGGGAGGTGATGGTCGGCGACGCCGTACGACGCATCGCCGCCGGTGAGCTCGAGAAGGTGGTGCTCGCCCTCGATCTGCTGGCCTACGCCGACGCCCCTGTCGACGTGCGGTGGCCGCTGCAGCAGCTTGCCACGCGATACCCGGCCTGCTGGACGTTCCACGTCGACGGCCTGCTCGGGGCGACGCCAGAGATGCTGGTGCGACTTGAGCGCGGGCTGATCACGTCGCGAGTCCTCGCCGGCACGATCCGACGTACGGGCGACGACGCTCACGACTTGGCCCTGTCCGCGTCGCTGGCAAGGTCGAGCAAGGACCTCGAAGAACACGAGTACGCCGTACGGTCCGTGGCCGACGCGCTCGCTCCACACTGCTCGAGCACCAACGTGCCGGAAGGCCCGTTCGTCTTGCACCTGCCCAACGTGATGCACCTCGCCACCGACGTCACGGCCGTGGTCCGCGACGACGCCTCATCGCTCGCACTGGCGGCAGCTCTGCACCCGTCGGCCGCCGTGTGCGGCACGCCTACCGATGTGGCGCGCGAGATGATCCGCGAGCTCGAGGGTCTCGATCGAGGACGCTACGCGGGACCGGTCGGGTGGATCGACGCCGACGGCGACGGCGAGTGGGGCATCGCGCTGCGCTGTGCCGAGCTCGATCCGAAGGATCCGCAACGGCTCCGGTTGTTCGCCGGGTGCGGAATCGTCGCGGGGTCGGACCCGGAGGCGGAGTTCGCCGAGAGCGCCGCCAAGCTCATCCCGATGCGTGACGCGCTGACGCTGCCCTGATCACGGGAGGTTGGCGAGCGCGGCGGCGACAGCGGAGCGCACCCGGGCATGCAAAGCGCGGTGCCCGGCTCGGTCCACCGGCACCTCGATCACTCGGATGCCACCCTGGTCGGCGAGTGCCTGCCGCAGCGACGCGAGATCGGTGACGCGCAGGTGCGGCGTACGGGTCGCAGCGCACAGCGCGGCCAGGTCGACGTGGTGCGGTGTGCCAAAGACGCGCTCGAACGGCCCGGCGAGCTCGGGCGCGCCTTGCTCCAGCAACGTGAAGATGCCGCCACCATCGTCGTTGACCACGACGATGGTGAGGTCGGGGCGCGGCTCGTCAGGCCCGATCACGAGTCCAGTCGAGTCGTGCAGGAACGACAGGTCCCCAACAAGTGCGTACGACGGCCGGGCATGCGTGCTGCCGTGCTCCAGGGCGGCGCCGACCGCCGTCGACACGGTGCCGTCGATGCCCGACAAGCCTCGGTTGGCAATGACGGACACCGGGCCATTGACGGGAGCAGCCGCCACGTCGACATCGCGTACGGAGTTGGACGAGCCAAGCACGACGAGTGAGCCTTCGGGGGCCGCGGCGAAGACTTCGCGTGCGACGCCGAAGCCGGTGGGGGCCCGCTCGCCCGCGAGCACCTCGTCCACAGCGGCATGCGCCGTGCGCCCGGCGTCGAGCCATTCCTTCTGGAACTCGGTGACCCCGACCGGCTCCTCATCAGCCGCAACCCACAGCTGGGATGCGTCGAGGACCCGTGCTGCGACCAACCCGGAGTCCGACCAGCGAGGCGCCGTGGCGACCACATCGACGTGCACACGGGGGTTCCTCACCAGCCCGCCCACCGATCGGGACAGCGTGGGCCGGCCGACGACGACAACATGGTTGGGAAGATGCTGCCCGAGCCAGTCCGCCGAGCCCACCACGAGCGGGGCCGCCGCGATCGAGCTGCGACCCCAGGCTCCGGACGAAGGCTCGGCCAGCAGCGGCCAGCCGCGGCGCTCGGCCAGGTCAGCGGCGGCCAGCCCGACGAGCGTGGGGGCATCGCCGACCACCACGACCGTGCGCGGCTCCGCCCCCAGCCTGTCCACGCCATGGCTTGCCGCGAGCCAGGGCGGCACGCTCTGCGCAGTTGTCCACGGGAGCTGATCGGCTCGACCGTCCAACGGCTCAAGCCAGTCGTCTTCGCCGGCGTCCGGCACAAGCGGGTCCCGGAACGCGACGTTGAGGTGGACCGGACCGGGGTCGCCGGACAGCTCTCCGCATGCGACGACAACGGCGCGGCTGACAAGGCCCCGCCAGTAGGCCACCTGCCCAGGCAGCTTCTCGGGCGCGCCTACTTCGTGAAACATGCGCACCGCGTCGCCGAACAGCTTGACCTGGTCGGTCGTCTGGTTCGCACCGCTGCCGCGAAGCTCAGGTGGGCGGTCGGCGCTGAGCACGAGCAGCGGAACGCCCGCGTGGTGTGCCTCCAGGATTGCCGGGTGCAGGTTGGCGACGGCCGTACCGCTGGTCGTCGCCACGGCGACCGGCCATTGCGCAGCCTTGGCGAGCCCGAGGGCCAGGAAGCCGGCCGTGCGCTCGTCAGTGCGTACGTGCAGGCGAACGCGACCGGCGCGGTCGGCCTCGTGCAGCGCATAGGCCAACGGTGCCGACCGCGAGCCCGGCGCAAGGACAACGTCGCGGATGCGGTGGCGGGCGAGCTCGTCGACGAGGACCCGGGCCAGCGCGGTCGACGGGTTCATCCAGGCCACCCTCCTGCTGCGCGCACCTGCATTTCCCGGACCTGCCCGCCGGTGAATGCAGGCTAGGGCATGGCCCGGAGGCATGCTCCTAGTCGTCGGTGGCCGTCGCCAGATCGCCAACCGGGGCCTCGTTCTCGGCGGATAGGGCCTGGCCAGCCAGCGGCGCGGCGGCGCGAGCAACCACGATGCTGGTCAGCAGGCCGATGCCGATCAGCAGCAGCGATTGGCGGATGCCGATGTGGTCGGCGACGAAACCCAGCAGCGGCGGACCCGCGAGGAACGCGCAGTAGCCGATCGAGGCGACGACGGAGACGCGCGCCGCGGCGCGCACCGGGTCGTCGGCGGCCGCAGACATCCCGACGGGGAATGCCAGAGCGGCTCCGGCACCCCAGGCGACGACACCGGCGAGACCCAGGCCGTACGTCGGCGCCAGCGCGAACACCAGCAAGCCGGCCAACGACAGGCCCGCACTGACGCGGAGCACGCTTACCCGACCGAACCGGTCGAGCAGCTCGTTGCCACCCAGCCGAACGGCGGTCATGGCGGCGACGAACACTCCGAACGTCACGGCACCCAGCGCGGCGGTCCCGTCGTACCCGTCGACAACCGCAATCGCCAGCCAGTCGTTGGCGGCACCCTCGGTCAGCGCCGCGGCGAAGACGAGGACACCAACCAGGAGGGTGCGCGGCTCGAGCCACGCGCCGAACGCTCGGCCAGCCCGACCACCACCCGACGGTGCGACGTCGCGCGCCACCACCTCGTCGGGCAGGAAACGACGCACGGAGGCGACAACGCTGGCGGCGATGAAGACACCAATGGCTGTCAGGTGGATCAGGAGCGGCACGTCGAGTACGGCGGCGAGCGCTCCTGTCGCGGCGCCGACCACGGCGCCGAGGCTGAAGGCCGCATGGAACTGGGGCATGACCGTGCGCCCCATCTCGCGCTCGACCGCGGCGCCCTCGATGTTCATGGCCACGTCCCAGGCGCCGCTCCCGACACCGACACCGAAAAGCCCGAGCGCGGCCATCGGCACGCTCCCGATGGCGACGCCCGAGGCCGCGACGACGATCGAGACCGCTGCGAGGAGTCCCGCCACCATCACGGTCCGGCGGGTGCCGACCTGCATGACCACCGCTCCGACCAGCGGCAGGGCAAGGACCGCTCCCGCCGACAAGGCGAGTAGCAGCAGACCCAGCCGGCCGGCGGACAGGTCGAGCCCGTCGCGCACTGCGGGGACGCGGGCAACCCAGTTGGCGAAAAGGAACCCGTTGAGAGCGAACACCGCAAGCACGGCAGTGCGCGCCCGCACCAGGTGCAGGTTGGTCGTGGCGATTGTCGACATGACGGCCTCCCTCCGGGTGGCAAGCGAGCGGGCCTCCCCGCAACGTCCGAAGCCTCGAGCGTTATCCGGCGCGGTTGCTCGGACGTTGTGGGCTTCCACGCTGGTCGAATCGATTCGATCGGATCGATTCGAGTATCGTTGAGCCGAGCGAAAGCGTCAAGCGCAGCCCCTGCCGCGTTGATCATGGCGAAGACGTGATCATTCGCCGGAAATGATCATATTTCCGCCATGATCAACACCGATGGGGCGCTGGGGCGGTGAGGAGGCTCGAATGCCGACATCGGCAGACGCGCATCGGCCTACGCTGGCCGCTGTCGCAGCCCGGGCGGGCGTCTCCCGGTCGACGGCGTCGCTCGCGTTCAGTGGGGCCGGGCCGGTGGCCGTCGAGACCCGCGAGCGCGTGCTGGCCGCGGCAGCGGAGCTGGCCTACGCCGGACCGGACCCGCTCGCGCAGTCCCTACGGCGCGGCAGCTCGGGCGTCGTCGGCGTGATCATCGGGGACCGGGTGCTCAACGCCTTCCGCGACCCGGTGCAGATCGCCCTCATGGATGGTGTCTCCGAGGTGCTCAACCCGCTCGGCCTCAGCCTGCTCTTGCTGCCCGGTGACCGAGCGCAGAGTGGGCCGAGCCTTCAGCAGGTGGCCCGGGTCCCGCTCGACGCCGCTATCTTCGAGACCTGTGGCGAAGACGGTGACCCGCTCGTCGGGCAGCTCCGCCGGCGGGGCGTGCCGATGGTCGGGGTCGAGGGTCCAACCGCAGAGCCCGATATCACGCTGATCGAGATCGATGACCGCGTCGGAACGGCGCAGGCGGTCCAGCACCTGCTCGACCTCGGGCACCAGCCCGATCGCATCGCGGTGGTCGCATTGCCGCTCTCTTCGGAAGGCGGCACCGGGCTGGTCGACGCTACCCGCGTCGCGCACAGCAGCTTCGCCACCGTGCGACGTCGCCTTGACGGAGTCGTCGACGCGCTCGACCTGCTTCCACAGGTCTACGAAGCCGGCATGCTCCCTGCCGACGGCGAGCGAGCGGCCCGCTACCTGCTGGCATCGTCGCCCCGTCCAACAGCAATCGTCGCGCAGAGCGACCTGCTGGCGAGCGGCGTCATCACGGCGGCCAGGGCCCTTGGACTCCGGGTGCCGGACGACGTAAGCATTGTCGGCTTCGATGGCGTCGATGTCCCGGGACTCGGCGACCACGTCCTGACCACGGTGGAACAGCCACTGATCGAGAAGGGCCGCCTCACTGGAAATGCCGTCGCAGCCCTGCTCAGCGGCGGAAGCCCGGCCAACGTCCTGCTGCCCGTACGGCTTCGGGTCGGCACGACGTCCGGCCACGCGCCCACCTGAGTCAGGCGTTGGCCCCGACCTCCGCCAACCGTTGCTCCCAGCGCGCCACCGTCACGGAGTTGGCCCGTACAGCTTCGAGCTCCGCAGGATCGGGCGAGATCTTGCGTACGCGCAGCATGCCGTCGACCGGCAGCATCGGCTCCGCGGCCACATCGCGCTCGAGCAGCCGTACAGTCCCCAAGCCGCAAGCGAACGGCAGCTCCGGCAGTGCAGCCGCGAGAGCAATGCCGGCGGCGATGCCGATCGACGTCTCCAACGCGCTCGACACCACGACTGGCAGCCCGATCTGCTCGGCGACGCGAAGCGCGGCACGGACGCCTCCGAGTGGCTGCACCTTGAGAACGACGATGTCCGCCGCACCGAGCCGGGCCACCAGCAGCGGGTCGTCCGTCCGCCTGATCGACTCGTCAGCAGCGACGAGCACGTCGACCTTCCGCCGCACCGCCGCGAGCTCCTCGACGGTTGCACAGGGCTGCTCGACGTACTCCAGCCCGCCGGCCGCCTGGTCGTACAACCGCAAAAGCCGTACGGCCTCGTCCACGGCCCACGCACCATTGGCGTCGACGCGGATCGCACCCGTTGGGCCGAGGGCATCGCGTACGGCCTCGAGCCGCGCCTCGTCCTCGGCCGCCAGCTGACCCGGCTCGGCGACTTTGACCTTGGCTGTCCGGCAACCGGAGCCGGCGACGATCTCGTGTGCGCGGACGGGGTCGACCGCGGGCACGGTGACGTTGACGGCCACCGTGTCGCGGACCGCCGGCGGCCAGCCCTCGTACGCCGCCTCGTGCGCCGCCAGCCACCACGATCGCGACTCGACGGCGTCGTAGTCCCAGAACGGTGAGAACTCACCCCAGCCGGCCGGGCCCTCCACCAGCACGCCCTCGCGGACTGTGATGCCGCGGAAGCGGGCGCGCAGCGGGATCGCGTAGACGACTCTCGGGGCAGGCACGGCCCCGAGCGTAGATGCCGTGCGGCACGAGCTTTCGGGGGTTCCTCGGGGCTTTCGGGATGCTCGGGGGCGGAGTCCCCCGAGCGTTAGGCTCCCGCCGTGGTCTCTGAGCTGTTCGACGCGTCCGCATGGCACCAGGTGGAGGGCTTTGACTTCACCGACATCACCTACCACCGCGCGGTCGACGTCGGCGCCGTCCGCATCGCCTTCAACCGGCCCGAAGTGCGCAACGCCTTCCGCCCGCACACCGTCGACGAGCTGTACCGCGCGCTCGACCACGCGCGCATGACGTCCGACGTCGGATGCGTGCTGCTCACGGGCAACGGACCGTCGCCCAAGGACGGTGGGTGGGCCTTCTGCTCAGGTGGAGACCAGCGAATCCGGGGGCGGTCGGGCTACCAGTACGCGGACGGAGAAACGGCGGAGACGGTCGACGCCGCGCGCGCGGGGCGGCTGCACATCCTGGAGGTGCAGCGGCTCATCCGGTTCATGCCGAAGATCGTCATCGCCGTGGTGCCGGGCTGGGCGGCCGGCGGTGGGCACTCGCTGCACGTCGTGTGCGATCTCACGCTGGCGTCGGCCGAGCACGCCCGGTTCAAGCAGACAGACGCCGACGTGGGGTCCTTCGACGGCGGGTACGGATCGGCGTATCTCGCACGTCAGGTCGGCCAGAAGTTCGCCCGGGAGGTCTTCTTCCTGGGCCGGGAGTACACCGCCGAAGACGGGCATCGGATGGGCATGGTCAACGCCGTCGTGCCGCACGTCGACCTGGAACGGGAGGCGCTCGAGTGGGCGCGGGAGATCAACGGCAAGAGCCCGACGGCGCAGCGCATGCTCAAGTTCGCGTTCAACGCAATCGACGACGGCATGGTAGGTCAGCAGGTGTTTGCGGGAGAGGCGACGCGTCTCGCGTACATGACCGATGAAGCCGTCGAGGGCCGCAACGCGTTCCTCGAGAAGCGCGATCCAGACTGGTCACCGTACCCGTGGTCGTTCTGAGGGAAACCTCCCCGCCGCCCTTCCCAACCGGGGGTCGGCAGCACGTAGGCTTGGCCGCGCCATGGACACCCGCAACGACGCGAGCGCTTCGTCCGGTGACGCCACCGGGGAGCGCGCAAGCGACCTGAGCCATCATCAGACCCGACCCGTCGTGGCCGTTGTGGTGCCGCCAGGCCCCGAGGTGCTCGACAGCCTGCTGCCGCCGCTGCGGGCGGCCCTCGAGGGCGGCCCGGCGGTGCTCCCGATGCCCGCTGGTCCCGCTGACCTGCAGGAACGCCTGCTCGCGGCGCTCGACCCGAGCCGTCCGGTCGCTGCCGACGTCGCGCTCGTCGTACCCACGTCGGGCTCGTCCGGAGAGCCGAAGGGCGTCCTGCTCACCGAGTCGGCCCTGCGCGCCTCCGTCAGCGCGACACTCACCCGGCTGGGCGGTCCCGGCCACTGGCTCCTGGCGCTTCCGGCGACCCACATCGCGGGCCTGCAGGTGCTGCTGCGGTCGATCGTCGCCGGAACTGAGCCGGTGGCACTCGACCTGGTCGAGGGGTTCGACCCTGACGACTTCGCCGCGGCCACGGTGCGGCTGTTCGGGCGCACGACCGGACGCCGCTACACCGCGCTGGTACCCACCCAGCTCACCCGCATCCTCGACGCCGGCGGCGCCGTGCTCGACGCGGCGCGGGCCTATCACGCGATCTTGCTCGGCGGCGCGGCCGCTCCGGAGCCGCTGCTGCAGCGAGCCGCACTTGCGGGCGTGCCGATCGTGACCACTTATGGGATGACCGAGACCGCTGGCGGGTGCGTCTACGACGGGCGTGCGTTGGAGGGTGTGACTCTACGCACCGACACCGCCGGGCGCATCGAGATCGCCGGGCCGGTGCTGGCTCATGGCTATCGGTTCGCCGACCGGGACGAGGTGTTCTCGGGCGAGGTGTTCACCACGGCCGATCTGGGCGAGCTCGCTTCGGACGGCATGCTCACGGTGCATGGTCGGGTCGACGACGTGGTGGTGAGCGGAGGTGTCAACGTGCCCCTCGCAGCCGCCGAGGCCGCGATCGCCGGTCATGCGGGGATCAGGGAGGTCGCCTGCGTGGGTGTGCCCGATGCCGAGTGGGGACAGCGGCTCGTCGCCGTGGTGGTTCCGCGTGAGCGGACCGAGCCACCGACCCTCGCGTCCGTACGCGCGCATGCGAGCCGGAGGGCGCCAAGCGCCTACGCGCCGCATGATCTCGTCACGGTCGAGGCGCTGCCGCTGCTCGCAAGCGGCAAGGTCGACCGCACCGCGCTCGCCCGGCTGGTCTCGGCCGCGCCCGGGGGCGGGTCTACGGCCGACGGTCCGATCGGCGCGTCGATCGTGGCGCCGGTCGCCTGATGGCCACGGCTGCACAATGGGTCGACGGCGCCCGACCCAAGACACTGCCTGCTGCCATCGCACCCGTGCTGGTAGGCGCCGGAGCGGCGGCGGCCGTTGACGCTTTCGCGCTGGGCCGCGTGCTGCTCGCTCTGGTTGTCGCGCTCGCCCTGCAGGTCGCGGTCAACTATGCCAACGACTACTCCGACGGCATCCGCGGCACCGACTCACAGCGTGTCGGGCCCATGCGGCTTGTCGGCTCGCGCGTGGCCGCCCCCGCTGAGGTCAAGCGGGCGGCCTTCATTGCCTTCGGTGTCGCGATGGTTGCCGGGCTCGTCCTGGTCTTGCTCTCACAGTCGTGGTGGCTGCTGATCGTAGGAGCGGCCGCGATCGCAGCGGCCTGGTTCTACACCGGCGGTTCCAGGCCGTACGGATACGAAGGCTTCGGCGAGATCTCTGTCTTCGTCTTCTTCGGGCTCGTCGCCGTCGTTGGCACGGCATACGTGCAGGCGGGCCGGATCCTGCCAGGGGCGGTGATCGGCGGCGTAGCGATCGGTTCCCTGGCGTGCGCACTGCTCGTCGTCAACAACTTGCGCGACATCCCGAGCGACGCAGACGCCGGCAAGCACACGCTCGCGGTGCAGCTCGGCCACGCGCGGACCCGCGCGCTCTACCTGGCGTTGGTAGCGATCCCGTACGTCCTCGCGGTCGCGCTGTCTCTGCTGGGGCGACCCTGGGCGACCCTTGCGTTGTTGTCGCTGCCACTGGCCCTTCGGGTCGTGCTGCCGGTGCAGCGGGGTGCCAGCGGCCGGGAGCTGATCGCGGTGCTGCGCGGCACCGGGCAGCTGGAGCTGGTGTACGCCGCGCTCCTCGCGCTCGGGCTAGCCCTTTCCGGCTGAGCTGGGCATGGTCGGGCTCGCCTACAGTGACGGCGTGCCCGCGATCCCGTCCGCGCCACCGCCGCGGACACCTGAGCTTGCCAAAGCGCGCCTGCGGCGCCGGATGCTCGATGCGCGGGCGGCGTTGACGCCGTACGACCTGTCGCTCGCCGCCCGTGATCTTCGCGACGTCGTGCTGGCCATCCCCGAGGTCCGGGCCGCGAGCACAATCGCCGCCTACGTGTCCATCGGTCGCGAGCCCGGGACCGGCCCGCTCATCGAGAGCCTGCACGAGCGTGGTGTGACGGTTCTGCTGCCGGTGCTGCGATCCGACAACGACGTCGACTGGGCGCGCTATACCGGCGCCGCGGCGTTGGCGGCCGCGGCCCGGGGGCTGCTGGAGCCGACCGGGCCTCGCCTGGGTGTCGATGCCGTGCTCGAGGCGCCGGTGGTGCTGGTGCCCGGAGTCGCCGTCGACCGCACCGGCACGAGGCTGGGTCGCGGCGGCGGCTCGTACGACCGCGTGCTCGCCCGAGTGGCTGGGCGGTCATTCACCTGCGTGCTGCTGCACGACGGCGAGGTGCTGGACGAGCCGCTCCCGCGGGAACGCCACGACGTGCCCGTGCACGCCGCCGCCACCCCCCGCGGGCTGCTGCGGTTGCGGTAACGATCACGCTGAGCAGCCACCTTGTTGCTGGGCACAGGTTTCTGCAGACATCAAAGTGCCAAATTGCCTGCGTCAGTCGTCGAAGTGAACTTGTCCACAGGCGTCGGGACGCGTGCGTCAGCTTCCACAGATCGTGCTCGCCAACTAAGCGGGCGCGAAGAGATCGAGCAGTCTGCGCCTATGGACGAACGAATCGCGACTGTTGCAGCGGCTCAGGGCGGCGTGGTCTTACGACGCCAAGTGCTAGCCGGCGGCATCTGCGCCGAGGAGATCCGCGACCTCCTTCGGTCGAAGGCGTGGACCGTCGTACGTTACGGCGCGTACGCCGAGACGTCTCTATGCGAGAAACTCGATCACCTTGGAAGACACCTATTGGCTGCTCGCGGGAGCCTGTTGCGGCTCGCCGGCCAAAACGCCCTAAGCCACGACACGGCAGCGATAGCGCACGACTTGCCGGATTGGGGATTGGAGCTCAGCTCAGTGCACGTCACTCGGCCAGACCTCCTCGCGTCTCGATCCGAATCCGGTGTCGTGCATCACCGAGGTGCTCTGGACCTGTCGACCTTGACCACGATCGACGGCATGCCCGTGACCCCTGCCCCGCGGACCTGCCTTGATGTGGCCCGAGAAAGGGGCTTCGAGGTGGGTGTCGTGGTGACCGACGCCGCGCTGCACGCCAAAATGACCACCAAGCCAGAGCTACTCCGCGAACTCGCGAGGATGCGCTCATGGCCCGGCGCTCGCGTTGCCAGCCGGGTTGTTTCCTTCGCTGATGAACGCACGGAGTCGCCCGGGGAGAGCCGGACGCGGGTGGCCATAGCGTGTGAAGGGTTGCCCGATCCTGAGCCGCAAGTCTGGATCTCGGACGAGTGGGGCAAGGTCGTCGCACGGGTCGACTTCCTCTTCGAGGAGGAGAGGACGATCGTAGAGTTCGACGGTAAGATCAAATATCGCATCGGGGACCATGCCGACCGAATGACGGCCAGCGATGCGCTCTGGAACGAGAAGCTCCGCCAGGATGCCTTGCAGAGGTTGGGCTACGAGATTGTCCGCGTGACCTGGGCAGACCTGGCTGATCCGCGTCGCCTCGCTGCGAAGATTCGTGCGGCATTCGCGCGCAGCCGCCGCCGAGTGGCAGGCTGACGAAGCCCCACTCGCTGGGCGGTCATCGTTCCCCGCGTGACCGCTGACAAAGGCAAATTGCGTCCCGGAGGGTGGCATTCACCTGTGCGATGCGACAACTCGGCTGTTCAGCGTGATCGTTGTCAAGCGGCCGGCAGCAGCCGGAGCGTGTGCGTTGCGGCGTCCCGCACCGACCCGGACGACCACCGCATCTCGATCGTTTCGCCGCTGGCCCACATCTCGGTCTGGTCGGCGTAGTTGTCGTGATACGGGTGCCCGCTGATCCCAGTGAGGTCGATCCAGCGCGACGCGTCGAAGTCGGCTAGGTCGACCACCATCCGCATGGACGGCACCCACGCGACCTTGAAGCCCTCAGCCGGGTCCCACCCATTGGCCTGCACGATGTCGGTGCCGCCGCCGGTCTCGTACGGACCCCGGTTGAACATCCGCTCCATCATCCCGATCCCCGAGTCGCCGAAGGTCTGATCGGTGAGCGTGAGCGCGTGGATGCGGCCCCACTCCCAGTCCGACGCCCGCTTGGCCATCAGCCGCGTCAGCTCGTCGCGACCGTCGCGGAGCGCGAGCCGCAGCATGTCGTCGCGAGTCTCGCGCGTGCCGACCGTGTCGACGTTGTCCCAGAACGGGTCATCCGGGTGCTCGAGCAGGACGCGAACGACCTCCCACCAACGGCTGCCGCCATCGGGCCGTGCGTCCTCCGGCAGCTCGTCATTGAACGTGTGCTGCAGCAGCTCACGCCACACCGCGTTGAAGTAGGCGGCAGCACCCGAGTCGGCGTCCTGCCGACCGTCCCAGTCGTGCAAGAGTTCCTGGCCGTCGGCGTAGTAGCCGGTCAGCTCGATGTCGAGCAGGTACGGCAGGAGCGTGTCGGCGAAGCCGTTCTCGGAGTCCATCTGGATGTCGACCATTGCGTCTGCGTCGAGGAGTTCGGCGTCCTGCAGCCGGTCGACGATGCGCTGGCTGCGGTAGCCGTAGTCCCAGTCATGGGCGAGCAGGTACGGGTACGCGGTGCTGACGACGGCATTGTTGGCGGTGACGACGTACCCGGACTCGGGATCGAGCACAGACGGAAGGGCGTCGAAGGGCACGAAAGACGTCCACTCCCCCGTGCCCGTCCAACCCGCAACCGGCCAGCGGCCGTCCGCCCCGTCGGCTCGCACCGGGATCTTGCCAGGGGTCTGGTAGCCGATGTGCCCGTCGACGTCGGCGTAGACGAGGTTCTGGGCCGGCACCTCGAACAGTGCGGCCGCGGAGCGGAAATCTGACCAGCCGCGTGCGCGGTTGAGCGCGAAGATGGCATCGACGGTGCGGCCCGGGTCCAGCGCAGTCCATCGAAGCGCCACGGCGTAGCCGTCGCCGCGGCCCGGCGAGCCGTCCGGAACGGGCGCGGTGTCGCCGACCGTACGGATCATGTCGTCGGCGTCGGAGACGATCGGGCCGTGCCGAGTGGCACGTACGGTGACCACGACGTCGTCACCACCCGCAACCTCGATGGTCTCCTCACGCGTGACCAGGCGCTCGCTGCCGCCCGGCACGAGGTACGAGTCTTCAGTGACCTGCTCGAGGTAGAGGTCCGACACGTCGGCGGTGAGGTTGGTGACCCCCCAGGCGATGCGGTCGTTGTGCCCGATGACCACCCCGGGCAGGCCGGAGAACGTGAAGCCCATCGTCTGAAATGGGCACGCGGCTGTGCGCTCGCGGCAGTGCAGGCCCATCTGGTACCAGATCGACGGCATGGTCGGACCGAGATGCGGGTCGTTGGCGAGCATGGGGCGGCCGGTCGTCGTACGTGACCCGTCGACCACCCAAGAGTTGGACCCGACGCCCTTGCCGGTGCCGACCAGGAGAGGAACGCTGTCGGCTGCTTCCTGTACGCGGTGCAGTGCCAGCTCGGCAGCCGGGTCCGTCGCGGGCGCGACGCGGCCGGCCGGCGCTGCCGCTGCCAGCTGAGCGTCGGAAACGATCGGGTCGTGCCGGTTGTATGGATAGGCAGGCCACAGCTGCTCGACACGCTCGATCGGCATCTCACCCGCGACGAGCGACCGGCTGATCTCGTCCTCCATGTTGGCCCGCAGGTCCCAGGCCATGGCCTTGAGCCAGGCGATCGAGTCGACCGGGGTCCAGGGCTCGGGCGTGTAGTCGACGCCAGTCAGGCCGAGCATTGTGAATTGCAGCCCGAGCTCACCGCCGGACCGGTCGGACAGGTAGGAGTTGACGCCGTCGGCGTAGGCATCCAGGTAGCGCCGCGCGTCCGGGGAGAGCAGCCCGTACTCTTGCTCGGCGACCCGCCGCCACCCGAGAGTGCGGATGAACACGTCGGTGTCGACCTGGTCCTCCCCGAACCACTCCGAGATCCGCCCCGCCGTGACGTGCCGGCGGAAGTCCATCTCCCAGAAGCGGTCCTGCGCGTGCACGTACCCCTGTGCCCGGAACAGGTCCTCCGAGGTGTCGGCCCAGATGTGCGGGATGCCGCGCTCGTCGCGCTGCACAGTGACGTCGGCTTGCAGACCGGGCAGCTCCTGCTCACCGTCGTAATCAGGGAACGCCCGCTGCACCGACCAGAACACGAGACCGGCCCCTGTGACTGCCAACAGAGTCAGCACCACAGAGACGATGATCAGGACCTTCACCAACCGACGCACGGGCGGCAAGCCTAAGCGACTCGATTTCGACGCAATGCCACCCGTGTCGAACCTAACGACGCAGGGTGCCGTTGCGTCGAGCCGTCCGGCGCTCTGACAGAGTCGAACGCGTGACTGCTGAAGCACCGACGATCCTCGCCACCTCGGGTGGCTTCCGCCGGGGTGTCCGGACCTACATGCAGCCCGGGCCGCTCATTGATCTTGCCTTCGAGCTCGCGGGGGGACGCTCGCGGTTCACCTATATCGGCACCGCCCTCGGCGACAACCCAGAGGAGAACGCCCGCGTCCACGAGGCGTTCTACGGCACCGAAACCTCTGTGACCTGCCTCAACGTGATGCCCATGCCCAACCTCGACGACATCCGCGGGCACTTGCTGCGCCAGGACGTGATCTGGGTCGGCGGCGGCTCGGTCGCCGGGCTGCTCGAGCTGTGGCGACTGCACGGCCTGGACGAGATCCTGCGCGAGTGCTGGGGGGCGGGCGTCGTTCTCAGCGGCGTCTCAGCCGGGTCGATCTGCTGGCACGTCGGCGGCCCCACCGACTCGTTCGGCCGTGACCTGCGGCCGGTGACCAACGGGTTGGGGCTGCTGCCCTACGGCAACGGCGTGCACTACGACTCGGAGGAGCAGCGACGCCCGCTGCTGCACAAGCTCGTCGGCGATGAGGTGCTGCCGCTGTCGTACGCGACCGATGATGGCGTCGGGCTGCTCTACCGAGGCACCGAGCTGATCGAAGCGGTCGCGGACGAGCCGGGTGTCGCGGCGTACCGGGTCGAACGGCTGGCCGACGGCAGCGTGAGCGAGACCAAGATCGAGCCGCGGCTGCTCAGCTGACGCTCTCAGAAGCGGACGCCCTCGAAGCCGGCGGCCTCCAGCACCTTCCTGCGCGCGCGGCGGGGAAGTCGGTCGACGAAGACGATCCCATCGAGGTGGTCGGTCTCGTGCTGCAGGCAGCGTGCAAGGAGCCCGGTGCCTTCGTAGCTCACCGGATTTCCCTCGACGTCGACGCCGGTGACGGCTGCGAAGTCGGGACGGCCGAGCTGCGCGTACTCCCCCGGAACGGAAAGACAGCCCTCGTCCGACAGCTCGAGGACGCGATCTTTGCCGTCGGGCAGGTGCAGGACCGGGTTGCAGACGTGCCCGACCACGCGATTGTCGTCTGCGTCTGGGCAGTCGAAGACGAACACCCGCAGCGATACGCCGACCTGGTTGGCGGCCAGCCCTACGCCGTCCGCTTCGGCCATGCTCGCGAACATGTCGTCGACGAGCTGGCGGAGCTCGTCGTCGAAGCTCGTCACCTCGTCGCAGCGCCGGTGCAGCACCGGATCCCCGTACATCGTGATCGGGCGCGCGGTTCCGGCCACTGGTCGATGCCTCCTCGGCGGTGGAGCTGATGCGCCATAACGCTAGGTCATGCGCTGTCGCCGAATATCGGTACGGTCCTGAGCGTGGCAACGAAGCCCGCTAGGACACTGAGCCAGCGCGAGCTCAATCGTGCCGTGCTCGCACGCCAGCTCCTGCTCGAGCGAGACGAGCGACCGGTTCCGCGGGTGCTCGAGGCGATGGGCGGCGTCCAGGCCCAGTACGCGCCGGCCATGTACGTCGGACTCTGGTCCCGAGTGGCTGGTCTCGAGCGCGACGAGGTGACGCGCGCCCTGGCGGACCGCTCGATCATCCAGGCCACGTTGCTGCGCTCGACGATCCACGTCGTGTCCGCCGAGGACTACTGGTTGTGGGCCGCGGCGATTCGCGAGCCGCGGCGGCAGTGGTACGCCCGGATCGCCCGGGGTGTCTCCGTCGATGACACCGAGGCGGCGGCCAAGCGGCTGCGGGATGCGCTGCGAGACGGTCCGATGAGTCGCGCTGATCTCGATGCGGTGGTCAAGCCGTCACGCCACGAGGGCGTCGCTCAGTTCATCGACCTCGTACGGGTTCCACCCTCTGGCACCTGGGAGCGGCCGCGAGCCAACCTGTTCGCACTGGCTGAGGGCTGGTTGGCACCCAGCTCGGTCGGTGCCGCCGACGTCACGCCCAGGGAGGGTGTCGACCTGCTGGTGCGGCGCTACCTGACCGCATTCGGCCCAGCGGCCAAGGCCGACATCGCGTCCTGGGCCGGGCTGCCTGCACGCACGGTGACGGAGGCCCTGTCGGACGTTGAGCTGCGGCACTTCCGCTCTGAAGACGGGAAGGCATTGGTCGACCTGCCCGACCTCCCATTGCCGGACGCCGACACCCTGGCGCCCGTACGCTTCCTTGCGGTCTGGGACGCGGTTCTGCTCACTCACGCACGGCGCACGCAAATCCTGCCCGAGCAGTACCGTTCGCGGATCTTCAACACCAAGCGGCCGCACTCGTTCAACACATTTCTTGTCGACGGCGCGGTTGCGGGCAGCTGGAGGTACGAGGATGGGCGCATCGTGGTCGAGCCTTTCGGACGGCTGGCGAAGGCCGTACGCGCCGAGCTCGACGACGAAGCCGCACGTCTCGCAGCGTTCCATGCGTAGGCCATCCGGACAGGAGCCCAGATGAGCAGAGTCGCCGTCACCGGTGCATTCGGCAAGACAGGTCGCGTCGTTGTCGCGGACCTGGTTGGCCACGACTACGACGTCGTCGCGATCGACACGGCCGGGCGACCTGGTGATCAGGGCGATCTCGCCGAGCTGGGTCTGTCATTACTGCGCGCAGATATCACCGACTATGGGCAGACGGTTGACGCGCTCCGCGGCGTCGATGCAGTGGTGCACCTGGCCAACATCCCTGCGCCTGGGCTCTATCCGCCCGCGGCGACGTTCACAGCCAATACCGCGATGAACAGCAACGTGTTCCTTGCCGCCGAGTCACTCGGTCTGACCCGGGTGGTGTGGACCTCGAGCGAGACAACTCTTGGGCTTCCCTTCGACGTTCCGCCGAAGTACGCGCCGATCGACGAGGCGCATTACCCCTACCCGACGAGCACGTACGCGTTGTCCAAGGTCGTGGGGGAGACGCTGGCGGAACAGATCAGCGGCTGGTCGGGCATCCCGTTCGTCGCTCTCCGGCTGTCCAACGTGCATGTGGTTGCCGACTATGCCCGAGTGCCCTCGTATTGGGACGACCCCTACGTCCGCAAATGGAACCTGTGGGGCTACGTCGACGCGCGCGATGTGGCTGCCGCCTGCCGGCTTTCGCTGGAAGCGCCGCTGACCGGGGCGCCGAGCTTCATCATCGCGGCGGCCGACACGATCATGACGCGGCCGAGTGTGGAACTGCTGGCGGAGGTGTTCCCCGACGTGCCGCTGACGCGAGAGGTCGACGAGTTCGAGACGCTCCTGGCGATCGACGCGGCCGGGGCCGCCCTTGGTTACGCCCCGGTGCACAGCTGGCGCGACCACGTGGCGGCTCCCTGACCTGTCGTCGATACACCGCCGGAGCGTTTGGCAATCTTCTGGGCCAGCGGGCATCATTGGCAGTCAGAGGGCGGGAGTGCTAAACCCTCGAGACGCCAGGAGGAAGCCGACCGTGCCGACGTACCAGTACACGTGCACCGACTGTGGTGAGCCGCTCGAGGTCGTGCAGAAGTTCACTGACACTGCGCTCACCGAGTGCCCCAACTGCGGCGGCAACCTGCGCAAGGTGTTCTCGGCGGTCGGCGTCGTGTTCAAGGGCTCGGGCTTCTATCGCACCGACAGCCGCTCGCCTGCTGCCGCGTCCAACGGATCGTCCAACGGCTCCTCGGCTGAGTCATCCAACGGCGCCTCGGCAGGCACAGGCGACGGCGCCTCGGGGTCGTCCAGCGGTGCTTCGAGCGGGTCATCGTCGTCCGACTCCTCGAAGAACTCCCCGTCGACTAGTGGTGCCAAGAAGAGCACGGCTGCCGGCTCCGCAGCCTGACTCGTCCACATCTGCCGCTGGCGACCGATTAGGGCCTGCCGACGTCTGTGGACAAAGCGATCAAGTGCCTGATTCCGGCCTAGCGTCGCTGGCGTGCCCTCGACGTGGACCAGACTGATACGTGTCGCCTTGTGGCATCGGCGGCTGCTTGCCGCGGCGGTCGCGGCGGTGGCAGTGATGTTCGCGCTGGAGGCGCTCGAACCGCCTCCCCCGCCTTCAGCGGAGGTCGTGGTGGCCGCCCATGACCTGTTGCCCGGCACGGCGCTCGCAGGTTCAGATGTACGGGTGGCGCGGCTGCCCCCAGCACTCGTGCCTTCCAATGTGTTCAGCACCCCGCGCGATGTCACGGGCCGGGTCGTCACGGGCGCAGTTCGAGCGGGCGAGCCACTGACCGACGTGCGCGTCGTGAGCCCCGGATTGGTCAACGGGCTGGAGCAGGGTCACGTCGCAATGCCCATCCGGCTGATGGACGCGGCAACCGCGGCTCTGCTGAGACCCGGCGACATCGTCGACGTGGTGGCCGTGGTGGGTGTCGACGCTCTCGGGGTGACGGGCGCGGAGGAAAGCTTCGATCCGCCCACCGCCGCATTGCCATCGGCTGCAGTGGTCGCGGCAGGGGTGCGGGTATTGAGCGTCCCGCAGCCGGGAGAGGGATCAGTTGCTCTCGACGGCGCACTCGTTGTGCTGTCGACGAGCCACCAGGAGGCACTCGATCTAGCCGCAGCCGCCGTCAGCGGGCCGCTGAGTGTGGTGCTGCTGCCCGATGTCTGACGCGACGCCCGACCCCTATAGGTTGGCCGGACGAGCCCAGATCGGAAGGGGTCAACGCGTGATCAAGGGCTTCAGGGACTTCATCATGCGCGGCAACGTCATCGACCTCGCGGTTGCGGTCGTCATCGGCGCGGCCTTCACGGCACTGATCGGCTCGATCACCAACAACGTGATCCAACCGGTCATCAACGCGGTCGGTGGTGGCGACGGACCCTCGGGGCTGTCGTGTGACGATCACCGGCAACGAGGCAACGAGAATCGACGTCGGCGCGGTCATCGGAGCGACAATCACGTTCGCGATCACCGCGGCCGTCGTCTACTTCATCTTCGTCGGCCCGATGAATCACCTGCGCGAGCGCCGAGCCGAGAGGCCAGGAACCCGAGCCGGAGGCAGTGCCCGAGGACGTCCAGCTGCTCATGGAGATTCGCGACGAGCTGCGCGCGACTGAACGGCAGCACCGGTTCGGCCGAGGTCTCCCACCGGGCTGAGCGCTGACGGGTCGATCAGTCCCAGTGCGGCGGACGCTCGTCGACCAGACGCGCGTCGTTGGACTCGTCCTGCTCGCCCCAACCGGCCGCCGTGTCGTCGACGGTGGCGTCGGGCAGTACCACTAGGTCGTCCTCGAATGGCGTCTCGCTCATCACCATCGAGCGTACGTCAGGCAGCGGGCGGCTCGCCGCGCTCGCTGTCGCTCGGGAGCGGTGTGCCGGTCGCGGATTCGTACGCCGCCTTGATCCGCTGCACCTCGGCGGCGGGGTCGACCGTCCAGCGCGCCACCGACACCGGCACGACTGACCAGCCACGGCGGCGCAGTTGCCCCGGCCCGATGCGCAATGCCTGACGCAGTGAGCCGTCGGCCCGGTCCGGCAGGATCGCGAGCACCATGGTGCGATCGCGCGCATGGTGGGCGACGGCGACCGGGATCGGCAGCCCAAGGTGGCCGTACGAGGTGACGGCCGGCAGCCCAGCGATCTTGATCCGGCGAGCGATATCGACCGCTAGCGGGTCGTCCGGCTGTGGCGACGCTGCCCTGCGCAGGGGCTCACCTCCGCGACCGGCATGGGTGAGCAGGTCGCGCAGCGCCTTGGGGCCGGGGGTGAGCAGCCGGCGCGGGTTGAGGTCCTCGGCGCTCAGGCTGGACACGACGGTCAGGTCGTGCCGCCCAGCAGCCGTCGCGGTGGCCAGGAGCGCGTCGCCACCTTCGCGACCGAGCGCGCCGAAACGGTAGAGCAGTCTGCCCTCGGCCGTACGGCCATAGCCGACACCGAGGATGAGGGCATCGCGGGACCGCTCGGCCAGGTGGTCGAACGTCACGACCGTGAATGGCTCGGCCCGATCGGCACTGAAGAACGGGTGCACATCACGCGCCGCGAGCAGAGCGCCGCGGAGCAACGTGCGGATGCGTTCGGCGTGCCGCTCGGTAAGCGTGACGACCGCCAGCGACTCATCTGACCGCGTGTGTGCGTGGGCCAGCACGAGGTCGATGACCCGTGCCGCCTCGGCCTCAACGCTCTCCTCTTGGCGATCGGTCCCCACAGGCTGGGAGACGAGTTCCAGGCAGACCCGGCTGAGGCCGGCGTTGGGCCAGGCGACGAGCTTGCCGGCGTGCCTGGCTGCCGCAAAGGCGACGAGGCGCGCGTCGGCGCTGCGGTAGTCATGACTCAGACTGCTCACCGGAAGGTGCTCACGCAGCTGATCCAGCACCGAGGTGGGGTGGCCTCGTCGTGGCATGCCAGCGGGGTCCGGGTCAGGCTCGGATTCGGGGTCGGCGGCCACTGAGAACTCGGTCGGCCAGCCGCGCTCCGGGTCACCGCAAACCAGCACACGCGAACCACGCGCCAACGCGGGCACCGCAAGTGCAGGCGAGAGGCGATGACCTGCCTCGACGATGACGAGGTCGAACAGCGGGGCAAGCGGCAGTGTCGTGCTCACCTGCAGTGGCGAGACCAGCCACACCGGCTTTGCAGCCAGCACGAGCTCGCGAGCGTCGGTCATAGCGGTGACAATCCTGGATCGATCGTCCTCGAGCACGGCTCGCTGATCGCCGTGCTCGGCCACTGCAGCACGTACGGCGGTGGCGTGCGCCCGGCGCACCGACAACCCGGCGACCTTCACGGCCCGCTCGTCCGCAGATGCGAAGCCATCGACAAGAGTGCCGAAATCGCTGGGCACCCGGCCGCCCGCTGCGATTGCGGCCGCCACGCCGCGATGCCAGGCATGGTCGAACGCCGCCATCGCGGTTGACCGGTCGGCCCCACCAACGGCGAGCTCGGACAACAGCGGCTCCAGGCCTGACTCGGAGAGCCGGCGGCGCAGACTCCGCAGCTGCGGCACCTGTAGCGCATCTGGCTGATCGGTCAGCAGCTCGGCGAGGTACCTGGTCAAGTCGGCGAAGCCCATCTCCGCCAGGCCGACGTCGGGCATCACGGAGTCCAGAACCTGCAGATCGGCAAGGGCCTGGCTGACAGCTTCGACAGCGAGCGCGCTGTGCTCCCCGAGTCGGGGCAGCCGCCCGTCGCGTGCCGTTTCACGCCACAGCTCGCGCCGATCGCGGGCAGCGACCAGCGCCTGGTGGAGCGCGAGTCCACTGGGGCCTGTGCGCGGATCCAGGCGGAGCTCCCGGGCGCTGCGCCGGACACGTACGCGAGTCATCCAACCGGGCTTGGACTGCAACTCGGACCGACCCTCGCGATCGGCGGTCGCGTCCACCAGCTCGTAGAGCGGTGCCGACCATATCTCTGGCAGGAACTGCGCGAGGGTGTCGTGCGCACCAGCAAGCAGCTGGGCGACGTCCGCGGCCGCACCGATGGTCGCCGGGGCCGGCAACCCGACCTCGATCGCAGCTCGCGTCACGGCGTCGCGCGCGGCGCCGATCGATTGCCGGTGCAGCGAGGTGGCGGCTTCGAGGGCCTGCCGTGCGGTCGCCTCGTCATCGATCAGCGCGCCACTCCACGGCGAGTCGGCCGAGGCAGCCGTGAAGCCGCCGGCATCGACGAATGCGCCAAGGTCATCGCGCGCCCGGTCGCGGGCCGCCCCGTGCAGGCGCTGGACCGCCTCGGCTGGCAACGCAGTCGAACCACCTGCTGGCGCGCGACTCCCGATCGTCGCCGCATATACCTCGTACGGGGTGAGGGCCCACGGCTGCACCGGGCTGTGCAGCCAGGCCAGGTAGTCCTCGAGCTCAGTCCCCGCCCCCGGGTCGGCGACGGCGCCCCCCGGCTCGGGCACAGCGGCACGTCCCGCACGGTCGACCGCTGCGGCGATCTCGGCTAGGGCATCGGGCTCGGACGTCTCGGGGGACAGGTCGAGGACAGCGTCCTGCAGGCCAAGGTCTTGGAGACGGGCGGCGAGATCATGCAACGGTGCGCGGGGCTCGCTGACGACAAGCACTCGCTTGCCGGCGGCAATGAGCGCTGCGGTGGCAGCCGCGAGAGTCTGCGTCACACCCGTGCCTGCCGGCGCGACCACGACGCGGCTGCCATCGACCACGATCGCCTCGGCGAGCGCCGCCTGGGCGTCGTCGAGGTCGAGCGCGATCGGCACCGGCCCCGCGCCGGTCGGCGTGGTCGGGGTGACCTTCACCCCCGCGAGAAGGGCCGCGAGGTCACTGTCGACGAGTCGCTCGGCGTCCGATCGCAGCGCGGCTGCCGTGGTGAGGATCGCGTCGGTGAAGGTGCCCAGCACTGCGCGGTGTGCGATCGCGAACCCGTCGACCACGTGGGCGGGAGCAAACTCGCGCAGCCGGTCGACAACGTGTGCGTAGCGAAGGCGACCACTCGGGTCGAGCAGGTCGTCGCGCTCGAGCCGTACGCCGACGTGGGTCGCCATGGCCAACAGCAGGACGGGGTTGATCTGTGCGTCGGCGGCAACGTGCAGACTGAAATCGCTCTGTGTCGCGTCGGTCGGCTCGATGCTGTACCGGCGAAGGAGTACGGGCACCGCCGGGCGCCGCGCCGCGTACGGATCGGCCCAGGTGGCCATGCCGACCGCGAGGTATCCGCTCCACACGCCGCGCTCCTCGGCAAGCTCGCGCACCTTGAGGTAGATCGCGCGCGCCGAGCGCAACGCGGATGAGCGCAGCGGCTCCCGCGGGAACAGTCGGCTGACGAGCACGGGCTCGCCGTCGACGAGTCGCCGACGCGCCTCGGGATCGGCAGCGGCAACGTCCAACGTGCCGGCCTTGAGGTCCTGGAACCGCAAGAGCGTGTTACGTCCACCGAACCGGGCGACGTCGTCAGCCCAGCGATCTGCGGCCTCCGCGACGACCTGTCGGGCGGCATTGTCGCGACCGGTCGCTGGTGTCGCCTCGACCGTGTCGCTGTCGCCGTCAGGCACGAACCCTCCCGCCCTACTCGCCTTCCGGCGAGCCTAGCCACGTTGAGAGATCGACAGGGCGACATGCGGCGGGGTGTCGGCTCGTGACCCCCCCAAGGTTGTGGCCCCGACTGGCCAGGGAACCTGTCGGGGCCACACTGCGACCGCGGTCTGAGTCAGCCCACGCGGTCGTAGCTCACTCGGGAGGTCCAGGCCTTACTGGCGGCGACGTGCGGGACCGCGCGACGCCCGGCGACGCCGAGCCGTCGGACGGCGCGTCGCTCCCGCGTGCTGTCTACGGGCCGGGCCGCATCGGGCCCAGCCGAGACCAGCTCAGGCATGCCGAAGGCTTCCTCCGACGCCTACGGGGTGAGCTGTCGGGCTCGGGCGGGGAAGTCGCCCGGCCGCATCGATCTGCGCGGCTTCGCCCCAAGGACATCGCGGCTGCGTGGTGCTCAGTCGGATGCCCGGAGAACCTGGGTCCCCCACTCCCGTCCACGGGATGTCGCTTGGTGCCAGATCGTGGACGGGATTCGGCGGCGATCTGGGCCGCTCCTCGGTGGCGCGGCGCTCCTAACCTCGCCACCCTCCCGAAGGCTGTCAAGTCGACGTAGTGGTTCACCGTCGTCCAGAGGCAGGCGCAGGTCGGGTGAGCTTCTGTGGCTTGGCTATGCCGTCGTCGCCGTGGGCTCGGCGATCGGGCTCGGCCTGAAGCCCTTCCACGCCGCGTAGATGGCGAGCGAGGCCTCCCAAGCGATCTCCGGGAGTGCCAACAAGCCCGAGAATGTTGACCCGTTCTCGTAGGCACCGAACAGGATCAGCACGAAGGAGAGAATCAGCAGCGGCCCACCGATGAGGCCCAGGATCGCCATCCGACGGGGCACGAGGCCGGAGCGGTACATCAGGTAGCCCAGCATCAAGCCATTCCCGAAGCCCACAACGAGTCCAGGTCCGAACTGGAAGGCCCAGTCATAGATGGACACGAGGGTGTTGCCTTGTACTTCGAGCGCGGTGGCCTCGGCGCCACTAGCCCTTTCCCATGCCTCGTTCACGTCGACTACCGCGATGATGCTGATGAGGCCGATCGCGATGAACACCGACTCCATGATGCGAGCGGTGACATATCCGAGCGCGACGGTTTCGCTCTGTCGCCTCACGAGCGGGTAGATGACGACCGCGGTTGCGATGTTGGTAACGATCACTCCGAACTCGAGGATCGAGCCGAGCTTCAGGCTCGTGTCGGAGACAGCCCCAGGGATGAAGCTCGTGTCGGTCCAAGTGGCACCAAGCCCGTCGACGAAGAGGAGTCGCGCCGGGATGCTGGTGATGAAAGTGCCTATGAAAAGCCAGCCAAAAATCCGCCCAGTTCTCCGCGTATCCAAGATCGCCTCCCTCGCTCGTGCGGTCATACCCACCCGATGTGCGGCGAAACAGGCCTCGCAGGGCTTCCTGCGAAGTCACGGCCAGCCGGCTCGGGCTTACGGCAGAACGCGCTCAAGTTCGCACTACTGGCAGCCCGGCGAGCGCCCCTATCGGCACTTCGCGCTCCACCCAACGAGGCAACCGGTGCGCCAAGAACGAGCCGCTGGGTCGGTCCGGGCCGCCAGGTAGGCGCTGGCAGGCGGCGTCTAACGAGTCGGACAACCACGTTCGACGGGGGCGTACGTCTCCAGGCGCTCGTTGAGCGTGGAACGGCCTCGGTACTCTTAGTGGCCGCAAAGGTGCGGAACCCACGTCGGCTTTCCAACGAGGATTCCGACGTGGGGTCCGAACAAGAGCCGCCCTCGTAGCTCAGGGGATAGAGCAATGGTTTCCTAAACCATGTGTCGCAGGTTCGAATCCTGCCGGGGGCACGGGACATATGTGCAGGTCAGAGCCATATCGATCTTGGTTCCAGTGAAAACCTGTTTTCAGCGATCATGGTTCGTGCCCCAATCGTGCCCCAACCAAATCGGCGATCTTGAGGCCCCCCCGGCTCCCCGAATTTGATCTTGGGCCAGGCGCGGGCAGGGGATAGCGGCCTTGCGGTTGTGCCCCATCCACAGCACCTTGTGGATCATGGTCCGGCGCTCGATCCGTGTTACAGAATCGACGGTCGCCCTAGGCTGCGCTGACTGTGGAGGACATCCTGATCCCGGCGCTGGTGGCCGTCGTGACGGGGCTGCCGGTGCGCAGTCCATGCTCAGGGGCCATACGCCCTGCCCCCGGCGACCTCGTGGCCATGGAGCGGGCCCTGGGCGCGGCGTAGCAAGTCACGCCGTCAGGGTCCGCCGCCGCCGCCGCCGAAGTCGCCGCCGCCGTTAGAGGCCCTGCTCGTCGACTTTGGCCTGCGCCTGATAGTGCGCGTCGTGCAGCGACGAGCCGCTCTGAGTGTTGCCCAGCCCGGATTGTTGACGCTGACGCCTCCACAGGACGAAGACCACTCCCGCAAGGGCGACAAGGAGCAGAACCCCAAACACCGCGCCCGTCATGGCGATCTCCCCGCGCTGGCTACGCGTGCCCGCCAAGCATGTTCTCTCTTGGGTTGGCCGTCAATTCTCCCGCCCGCCGCCGGATGCGCCGCGCGCTCGCAACGAGCCATGCCAACCCAACGTTCGCCCGCGCCATCATCGAATGGTGCCTGACCGGGTCCCGCTCGGACTCGACCGGCGGTGAGCATCCCGAGAGCGCCGTGCCGGTTGCGGGGCCGTACCAGTCGGCCCTCAGAAGTCGTCGGGCCCGCGTCAGGAATGTGATCGGTGTATCGTCCAGCCGACAACGCTCGCGGACGCAACCCCACCCCGGCTCGGTCCCAGGTCACCTTCTCCACACCCGACGATCCAGGCAAGCAACATCACTGCGGACAGTTCCCGCGTTTTGGGGGTACGCAGATGCGTAGGAGGTTGTGATGAGTCAACAAGGTGAAGTGAAACAAGAGGGTCGCCGACTCGGTGGCGGGGTGATCGCCTCGCTCTCCGGCCTAGCGGTACTGCTCATCTTCGTCCTCCAGAACACCCAGGACGTCAGGTTCCACTTCCTCTTCCTCAGCTTCACCTGGCCGTTGTGGCTGTACACCATCGTGGTGGCGCTGTTCGGGGCAATGGTCTGGTTCGGGATAGGCGTGGTACGTCGTCACAGACGTCGCAAAGAGCGTCGCGAAGACCGACGGGACTGATTGTTGGCACGCTCTTGCTGTGCAGGAGCGGCGAAGGTCTTCGTCATGGGTTCTTCCGCGCCTCGGGGTGTGACCCCCGCGGCCGTCGCCGAATCGTCGGTCATGCGCGGCTCACCTGACCGCCAGGACCAACGGTTTGCCGTCGAGCCGGGCTCGACGCGGTGCGATGTGCCGCCAATTGCGCGCTAGCTAGCCGCACGCAAACGCCAGCAACCCGAGACCAGTGCCGTGGAGACTTGCCGCTCCACGACCACGGCGATCAATGCACCCATGGCGAGGAAGAAGGCCAATGCGGCCAATAGCGGCTCGACAACGACCCTCACGACGCCCTCATTGCGAGATGGGCTCAGCCAAGCACACGCACCAGGCCCGACAGAAGGAGAAGACCCGACACAGGGAATCCGCAAGACCCTGCCGAGGGCACTCGCTAAACCTGCAGGTCACACAATGAGGAGCTTGGTCTGAAGGAGACCTCGGTGCTGTTGGCTGATGGTCGCGGCCCCGGCATGGCCGTCTCTAAGGCCCGCGGCCGCCTCCGGGATCGGGGTAACTTCGAGCGACTATGGAGCCCGAAATTACCCGGATCCTGCATTCACATCAGTTTCCCTGGTTGGGCGGTCATTTGGCTTGGGTGACAGCTTGCGATCGGCTAGCAGGAAGAGGGAGCCGACACCGAGCAGCAGCAGAAGGACAGCAAGGCTGTTGATCAGCGCGCGGCCATAGCCGAGGTCGTTCACGTCAATGAAGTGATACGGGTACCAGTGCCGAGTCATGCCCTCCTGGGTGTAATCGATGAACGGACTGCGGATGAGCGTGTAGACGATGTACGTAAGCGGAATCGCCAACAGCTCCCACAAGGTTCGTGACGTGAAGCGCGGCCGCGGTCCGACCACGAGATAGCTGACGACGGCCAGGATCGGCACGGTGTAGTGCAGGGTCTCGTCTGCGACGCGCTGCCAGCCGCGCGGGTCCCACAGAGGCGCGAGCAGCCAGGCATAGACCACTCCGGTGACCGTGATCATGGCGAGACTGGCGTGCCGGAAGACGACGAACGACTGGTCCAGTGCGCGTGCGGGTTGCGCCAGAGCAGGAACGCCACGACAGCCACGAGGATGTTGCTCCACACGGTGAAGTAGCTGACGACGTTCCACAGCCGGATCACCGTCGAGAAGTCTGGGCGGTCGGGGTTGGGCGCCGGGTCGACTTCGATCCACAGCTGGACTGCGACACCCCATAGCGCCGCTATGAATGTGGCCAGGTGCCACCACTTCGCTCGTCGCACGCCAGCGCTGAGCTGCGGCTCGTGTGCGCCGACGGTGGTCATGCCTCTGCTAGTCCGTCCGGCGGTGCCCAAGGGGCGCGCACTGTCTAATTCTGCGTTCGAACAACAGGAAGCCGATTCCTGCGACCAACAGCGCACCGGCGACGAGCGCCAGCTGTCCGGCGATCGTTCCCGTGAAGGCAACCCCGGCTGAGCCGCCCGGGGCCGAATCATGGACGATGCCGAAGTTGAGCTCGAGGCGTTGTTCGCCGCCGGCCAACGTGACGGTGTAGGAGCCAACGGTGGTTAGTCGGCTACCGACCGAGGAGAGGTCAAGTGTCACCTGGTACTCGCCGGGAGCCACCGACACGAGGTAGCCGCCGTCAGCGCCGGTGGTGGAGATCATGGTGGCACCGCTGCTCTGGTTCGTGATCTCGATCCGGGCAGCGGCGATGTCCGGTTCGGCAGGATCAATCACGCCGTCCTCGTCGAGGTCCTCCCAGACTTGGCCGCCGAGAGCCGCCTGCGGCGGCAGGCTGGCGCGAACGACCGCGGACGTGCTGGCGAGCGTCGTTCTGCGGGGCGTCATCGGCCACGTCGGATCTGACGGTGGCGCCGTTGGTGACCGTCGTCCCATCAGCCAGGTCAGCGGCGATGACGACTGGGATCGAAACCGTACGTTGCGCACCGTTAGCGAGTGTGCCCACGACGCACGAGACGGTCGTCCCGGCTGTCGTGCACCCGTCGGGCAGTGAACCGGGGGTGAGCCCGGTGGGTAGTTCGTCAGCGATCGTGACGTTGGTCGCCGCCGCGGGACCGTTGTTGGTGACAGTGAGGTCGTAGGTGGCGGTGCCGCCCGGGATGATCGTTTGGGGTCCCGACTTCGTGAGCGCCAGATCCGCCGTAGGTTCCGACTCACCGACTGCGGTCGATTCATTGTTCGCGGTGTTGGGGTCAAGCGCCTCGGCGCCGATTTGGGCGGTGTTGCTCAACGGTCCGGTGAACCCGGGGTCGGGGATCACGGCGATCAATGCGCGCACGGATGAGCCGACGCCGAGGTCACCGATGGCGCATCCCACGACGGTGACGTCCTCGGCTTCAGTGGCTTGGCAGCCGGCGTGACTCCCGCCGCTGTCGAACGTCGTTCCGTCGGAGAGCGAATCGGAGATGAGGAGCCCGGTTGCGGAGGAAGGCCCGTTGTTGGTGATCTCGAGCGCGTAGACGACCGGGCGTCCCGGAACGATCGGATCGGTGACCAGCGTCTTGACGATCGCGAGGTCCGCTTCGTGTACGACCTGCACCGTGGCAGTTGACGTGTTGTTCGCGAGATCCGGATCGGCCGTATCGGCGTCAACCGTCGCGGTGTTGGGGAAGTCTCCCTGCGCTTGAGAATTCGGGAGACTGATCGTGATCTGCCCGGTACGACTCTCGCCGGCCGGCAGGGACGGCGCGGTGCACGTAAGTTGCAATCCCGCGAAGGCACACGTCACATCACCCTGACCCGGGAGCTCGGCGGAGACCGGCGGGAGCGGAAGCTCGTCGACAAACTGCACGTTGACTGCGTCCGATGGGCCGTGGTTGGTGACCGTGATCGTGTAGGTCAGCTCGTTGCCCGCGGCCGGTGTCGACGAGTCGGCAAGCTTCAGCACCTCCAGATCGGCCTGTTGCACGGCGGGTGTCGTGATCGTGACCTGATTGTCGGTGGGGTCGGGATCGTCGGTATCGGTGGTGACGCTGACGGTGTTGTCGACACTCGCACCGTTGAACGCCGGATCCAGGTGACCAGCGACGACGATCGCGCGCGTCTCACCAGGTCCTACCGTGCCGAGGTTGCACTCGATGCCCGTTGCGCCCGGCAAGCACGCGGGATCCGATGTCGCAGGATCGAACACGATGCTCGACGGCAGCACATCAGTGATCACGACGTTGTCAGCGCTCGCGGGCCCGGCGTTCGTGACGGTGATGGTGTATGCGGCGACGCCACCTGCGATGAGGGGATCAGTCGCGGGCGTCTTCGACACGGATAGGTCGGCCTCACGCACGATCGTCGACGTATCCGTCGAGCTGTTCGACGCGGGAACTGGGTCCGCGGCCGCGGACGAGATCGTCGCGGTGTTCGCCACCGGTCCGGGCAGCAGGTTCGGAGCGACTGTTCCCGAGATGAAAACCTGGATCGACTCGTTGGGCGACAGCGTCGCGAGGTCGCAACTCACCGACTGGCCAACGATCGTGCAGCTCCCCTTGCCCGACGTGGCCACCGCCGGCACGAGCCCAGCAGGGAGCGTGTCGGCCAGGACAACACTGGTCGCGTTCGACGGGCCGATGTTCACGACGTCGATCACATACAAGAACGGGCCGCCGGCTTGGAAGGGGCCGAGACCTGCCTTGGCGATCGTGAGGTCGGCACGCGCCTCCGCGAGGGCAAAGGGTGCGATCGCAGTGTTGCTCGCCAGGTCTGGATCGGGTGTCGAAGTCGAAGCCGTCAGCGCGTTCGTGTAGGCGCCGAGCGCCGCTCCGGGATCAGGGACGAAGTGCACCTGGAACGTGTGGGAGACTCCCGGGTCGAGATCGCCGAGCGCGCAGACCGCGTCGGCAGCGCCGACCTGACAGTCGGCGAGTGTCACGTCTCCGGTGATGTCGGAGATGACGCCGGCGACATCAAGCCTGTCGATCGCGGTGACCGACCGGGCGACCGACGGCCCGCTGTTGCTGACAGTAATCTCGAACGTCAGCTCCTCACCCGGCGCCAACGGCGGCGTCGGCGTCAGGAGCTGCTTGGTGGTCACGAGGTCGGCCTCGGTAGCGACCGTGGACGCAGTGCTGCCCGTGTTGTTCGATGTCGTCGGGTCGAGCGTGGCGGAAGTGACGGAGGCGTCATTTCCGAGTCGTGTGCCCGCCTCGAGGTCAGCAGCGACGGCGCCGGTGATCGTCACGCTCTGCGCGGCGCCCGACGCCAGCGACGCGAACGTGCACGTCACGGTGCCGGCACTGGCCGCGCACGCAGGCGTCGGGGTGACCGAAACGAAGCTCACGCCGGCAGGGAGCGGGTCCGAGACGGTCACGTTGATCGCGGGCGACGGTCCCGCGTTGGCCACGGTCAGCGTGTAGACGATCGGACCGCCGGCGACCGCAGCGTCAGGCCCTGTCTTCGTGATCGATACGTCGGCGTTGGCGCCAGCGGTGCTCGTGAAGGTCGCTGTGTTGTTCGTAGGCGAGGGGTCGGTTGCGGACGTCGCCACGCTCACGGTGTTGGCGACTGTCGCCGGTGGCCAGCACGGTTGCGGTGATGGTCACGATGACCGCGTCGCCGGCGGCGATCTCGCCGACGGAGCACGTCACGACGGCGTCCGCAATCGAGCATCCCGGTCCGGTGGCGACAGCCGTCGCTGCGTCGAGCTGGGGCGGGAGTGTGTCGGTGAGGACGACGTCTCGCGCCAGCGACGGTCCAGAATTCGTGACTGTGAGCTCGTACGTGATGGGAGCACCGGCGACGGGTGTGCCCGTTGCGGTCTTGACGACTGCGATGTCCGCTTGGTCGGTCACGTCGGTGCTCGTCGTCGAGCTGTTGTCAGCCGGGTCCGGGTCGGCGGTGTCGGAGGCGACCGTCGCGGTGTTCGGCACCGCACTCGGCGCGAGGTCGGCGCTCACTGCCGCGTCGACAGTCACGACCGCCGAGCCACCGACCGGGAGCGCACCGATGTCGCAGCTGACCGGCGGACCCAACGTGCATGCGCCGCGCGTCGAAGCAGCATTCGTCGCCGTAAGGCCCCCGGGGAGTGCGTCGGTGACGGTGACGACGCTCGCGCTGGATGGGCCGTTGTTTGTGACCGTGAGCGTGTAGCTGAGTTGTCCTCCCGCGACAACGGCCGGCGTCGACGCCGATTTCACGATCGTCAGATCGGCGACGGGCGGTCCGACCGGGACGGTCACGGTCGAGATGCGAGTCCCCGGATTCGGGTCGAACGTCTGCGAACTGACCGTCGCGGTGTTCGTAACCTCGCTCCCGGTGAAGTCGGGAGCGACAAGGGCTTCCGCGACGACCTGCACCGTCGTGCCGGCCGGCACGGTGCCCAGATCGCATCCAAGGGTGGTGCAGGCGCCGCTCACGTTCGTCAGGGTGAGTCCGGGGCCGAGCTGGTCTTCGAGCCGCACGTCGGCGTCGGACGGACCTGCGTTCGTGACGTTGATGGTGAACGGCACGGTGGTCCCCGGCGTGACCGGGCCCGGTGGTGCGGTCTTGGTCACGATGAGGTCGGCTGCAGGCATCACCGTGGCGGTCGCGCCCGCGACGTTGTTCGCAGGATCGGGGTCGGGGGTGAACGACGAGCTCACGCTCGCAACGTTGGAGATCGACGTTGCCGTCGACGTCGCCGACGTCGCCACGACGATGCTGACAGTGACGGTCGTGCCGTTGGCGAGGTTGCCCAGGCTGCACGTCACGACGCCGGCCGCCTCGCCGCACGTGCCCTGCGTCGCCGTCGCCGAAACGAACGAGGTCTCGGGTGGGAGCGTGTCGGTGAGAGTGACGTCGACCGAGGTATTCGGCCCGGTGTTGGTGACGAGGAGCGTCGACGTGAGGTTCTGGCCGAGCAAAAGGGGGTCGGGGCTCGCAGTCTTCGTCAGCGTCACGTCGGCACTCGCGACGACGGGCGTGACGGTCTCGTTGGTCAGGTACGTGAAGGGCAGGTCGGTCGTTGCCGCGACGTAGCCGATGGTGGCTTGGTTCGTGTGTGCCGCGGTGATCACGTCCGGGTCGTCGCGCACCTCGAACCGCACGGTCGTCGTGTTGGTGAGGGGTCCGTCGGGCACGTCCAGCAGGCCGCCGGCGCTCCCGCTCGCACCGGTGCCGAGACGGAACACCACGCGCGGGGGACCGGTGAGGAATTCGGCCTGATCGTCGCCGGCCGCGTCGGTTTTCAGGCCGCTGTTCGGACCGGACACGACCTCGAGCGAACCAGGAACGTAGAGCGTGCCGGGCGGGACGACGTCGGTGAGCACGACCTCGTCGGCGGGGTCCTGGCCGGTGTTGTTGACGTTGATCGTGTAGGCGAGCCGGTCGCCCGGCGCGGACGGGTCGTGGCCTTCCAGGTTGAGCACGGTCTTCGTGCTCGTGGTGAGGTCGGGCGCAAACAGGTCGATCGCGGTCGTGACCACGCCGATGAAGTAGCGCTCGGCGGTCGACTCCAACGAGATCGTCGCGCTCGTTGCGCCGTTCGCGATGACGCCCGGTGCACCCATGTCGATGATGTCCACACCGAAGAGGTTGGAATGGGCGGGAGTACGCGCAGTGACGGGCCGGCCGTCTTTCTCGACGGCGCTGTTGAAGAGGTTGTTGCCTGGCGACACGTTCGTGGCCAACGTGGTGCCCTCGAGCTTGGCGTTGTCGCCCGAAGAGCTCGCGTCGCCTTCCCAGGTGACCATGCCGAGCTGCGTGTCAACATCGCCCGCCAACGGCGCGGTAAATCCGGAGATGTCGATGGTCTCCGGGTCGTCGCGGCCGACGTCGGAAAAGCCGTCGAACACCGTGAGGTTGCGCAGCGGCAGCGTCGGATCGCGGTACATGACGACGAGCGACCAGCCCGCGTAGCGATCCTGGCCGGTTGCCGCGGGCACGTTAGCGCCCCAATACGTACCGGCGCCTGCCGTCTGCACGATCGTCGTGACATTCGCGAATTGCTGGTACGCGCGATCGGCCGTCGCAGACGGCCCGAACGTGTCCTGCGTGGTCACCGGCCGATAGCTCACGTCGCCCGGCGCGCGCAGCAGCATCTGGTTGCGCCCGGCGGTCGGCGCGTCGGCGGCACCGGTGCCGGTACCGTTCTCGAGCCGGGCACCCCAATAGAGACCCGCCCACAAGACCGTCGCGCCCGAGGGCAGCGTCACTTGCGAGCTCGACGAGTTGTAGGTCGGGAACGCTGCGCCGTCGTCATCCACATTGACCATGAAGTAGCTGTTGTTGTTGAGCTGCGTGCCAGACCGGTCGCGGGCCGACGTGCAGGGGGTGAACGGACGCACATCCGCAACTCCCGAGCACGTCATCAGGTTGTTGCCGAACAGCGCGATCGCACCGTTGTCGTTCGCGGTGAAGCGGTCGTCGAATGGCTGGATCGGGACCGCATCAACGCGCTGGACCAGACCCAGCACGAGCATCGACGCAACAATGGCGCCCAGCGCAACCTTGGAAATCACGCGGCGCGGCAGAGTCGACGTCGCCTCCCTGTCGGAGCCGGGCGGGTGACGGGCGCTGTGACGGGCACCTAGGGGCGCATTCATTCGCCGATTCACCCTTCAGTGCCGTGGGTCGGCGACCGCACACAATGACGCTACGGGACGTGCCGCTCATCCGCGATGTGAGTCGGAGCGGACCTGTGAAAGTGTGACCACCCCCCGTATGCCACGGCGAGCTGCTCGCAGCACCGCCCCAAGACTTCTGCTGTTGCTGGTCACACCTAGCCGGCGACGCGATACCGCAGGTGGGTCACGCCGGGCGCGTCCAGCACATCGATCTTCTCGAGCCGCACGGGTCCGCCGATGTGGTCGAACAACCGTACACCGCCGCCGAGCAGCATCGGCGCCACCGAGAGCTGGATCTCGTCGAGCAGCCCCGCTTGCAGGGCTTGCTGCGTCGCCTGCGAGCCGGTGAGTGCAACGTACTTGTCGCCCGCGGCAACCTGCGCCTGCTTGATGGCGCTCTCGATGCCGTCGGTGACGAACGTGTAGGGCACCGACGTTGCGGGCACGTCGGCCGGGACGCTATGCGTGAGGATGAACAGCGGTAAACCGGGGACCGGTCCGTGGCCGCCCCACGCGTTGGCGATGTCGTAGGTGCGCCGGCCCGACACGACCGCCCCACACGACTCGATCCCGGCGTCGAAGAACTCGGCGCTGGTCTTCGAAAGCCGGAACATGTCGTAGTACTTGCTCGGTGTGTCGCCGGTGAAGAACCACTCGAACAGTGGCTCTCCGCCCTCGCCGAGTGGGTGCTCGGCACCGTCGTTTGGCCCAGCGATGTAGCCGTCGAGCGACACGGTGATTGCTACCAGTACGTTCCCCATGATCTTTTCCTTACTTGGCTCAGGCGAGCGACACGGCAACCTGCTCAAGCAGATCCATGCCCTCCTGCATGCCAGCTTCCATGCCGGAGTCGATGATGAGATCGCGGATGTCCTTGCTGGGGACCTCGGTGAGCATCGTCAACGTCGTGCGGCCGTCGACCTCGGAGAACGTCACTGTGACTACTGCCGGATCACCTTCCTCCGGCACCCCCTCGTAGACCTCGGTGAACACAAGCCGCTCGTTGGGGACGATCTCGCGGTACTCCCCGTGGAAGCCGACCTCGAAGCCTTCATTCGCGACCATCACGTAGCGCCACGTGCCGCCGACGCGGAGATCGATTGCGACGCTCGTCGCCTCGCCCCGCTGACCGGCCCACCACCGCTTCACCAGCTCGGGCGTCGTGTAAGCCCTGTAGACCAAGTGCTTGGGCGCGTTGAACTCCCGCGTGATGAGGATCTGCTCATCGGTCGGGAGCGTCACCTTCGCCGTGCCTGTGCTCGTCTGCGCTGCCATCACTCTTCCTCCTTCTTGAGCTCTTCGATTACGACGTCCATCTGGTCGAACCGCTCGGACCACGTGCGCTCATATGCCTTGACCCAGTCGTGGATCGGCTTGAGCGCATGGCCGTTGAGCCGGTAGAGCCGATGCCGTCCGTCGTCACGCACCTCGACCGCCCCCACTTCGCGGAGAACGCGCAAGTGCTTGGACACCTGTGGTTGCGCCAGCCCGAGCAACGCCACCAGGTCGTTGACCGGCCGCTCCCCCGCTGCGAGCAGGTCGAGGATCTGCCGCCGTCGGGGCTCAGCCACCGCGTTGAACGCGTCGGTTGTCGTCGCCGCTCGAGCCATGCTCAGATCGTATTCCCATATGGGAATGTGTCAAGCGGTCAACGTCAACGGATGCGCTCGGCGAGGCCCGGATAGTCAAGCGCCAGGCCGTGCCGGTCGAAGACCAGCACCTCGTAGGTGTCGAAGGCGGGCGACGCGTAGTCGTACCGCCGCCGGTCGCCCTCGTCGCCGATGCGTGCGTAGGTCTGCTCCAGCCGCTCGACAGCGGCATCCTCGGCGCGCACGTACGCAGCGGGAGCGGCGGCACGAGCGCCTTGGGGCAGGGCCAGCCGGTGCACCGGCATTGTGTTGGTGGCGGCCGAGGACTCGAGGTCGACGTCGAGGCATCCGTCGAGCCATGGGGCGTCGCGCCCGTCGACCTGCCAGTGGCCCAGGCCGTCGGCTGTCAGTCGTACGGCAAATTGCCCGAGGTCCGAGCGCACGTCGACCTGTGCGGCCCGGGTCACCCAGCCGCTGTCGAGCTCGATGTCGTAGTCGACCACCCACGCGGCGCCCGCCTCGACCGCGCACGTCGTCCCCTTGAGCCGGACACCGAGGCCCGAGGCGTCGATCCGCAGCACCTCGAAGCCGTCTCTGGCGTCCCGATGCCGCCACGCCGCGACCGCGGGGGGCGGGTCGAAGGACACGCTGCCATCAGTCATTGGCCCTGCAACAGGTCGGCGAGCTGGCGCGCGTTGACCTGCGCGTAGTTGCGATAGCAGTTGTTCATCAGCACGTGCACGGTGCTCGCCTGCTCGCTGAGCCCTTGAACGCGTGGTGCCCACTCGCGCAGCTCCTTGGCGGAGTACTTGTAGCCGAACCGCTCGTAGATGTCGTTGCTCTGCCACTTGTCGCTGTGCCCATGGAACCGTACGACGGCCAGGTCGGCGGTTGCCTCGACGACAGGTGGCACGGACGACGGGTAGCCCTGCGGCATGTCTACGCAGACGTACGGCACTTGGTAGGAGCGGAGGAAGTCGAGCGTCTCCTCGCGGTTGTCATCCGACAGCCAGGTCTTGTTTCGGAACTCGACGCAGATCGAGTACGGCGCACAGCGGCGCTGGCACTCCAGGATGTAGGTCTTGTTGGCCCTGCCGATCGGGAACCACTGCGGGAACTGGAACAGGACCGCACCGAGCTTGCCCGCGTCGTGCAACGGCTCGAGCGCCGACAGGAAGCGCTCCCACACCTCGTCGATCACCTTCGGCTCGATGTCCTTGGGATAGAGCCGCACCTTGTCGGTTTCCGGGCGCAAGTCCTTGTAGAGCGCGGCCGTGCGCGTCGGATGCTGAGTGAGCAGCGAGAACGCCTTGATGTTGAAGGTGAATCCATCGGGCGTGCGATCGACCCACAACTGTGAATTCCGCTCGTTGGGCGGCGTGTAGTAGGTGGAGTCGACCTCGACGAGCGGGAACTGCTTGGCGTAAAAGTCGAGGCGCTTCTCTGGCGTGCTGGCTTCGTCGGGATACCACCCCGACTCGAGCAGCGTCTTGTCCGTCCATGAGGCCGTGCCGACGAGGATCGACATGGTACTTGTCTACCCGCCTCGACTGACAGCGGCCCGTCAGCGATCTGTCAGCGCCTCCTGGAAAACTGGACCTTGTCATTAGGTCGTGCCACGGGAGGGCACTGTGTTCGAAAAGCTCGGCCGTTTCGTCGTGCGCCGGCCCTGGCAGGTCATTGCCGCCTGGGTCATCGCCGCCGCCGCAATCATCTCCGTCGCGCCCACGCTGAGCGAGGTAACCAACCAAGACCAGACCGAGTTCCTGCCCGACTCGTACGAGTCGATTCAGGCGCAGCGGCTCGCGGAGGAGACGTTCGGTCAGCAGGCCGACGTCACCGCGACGATCGTCGTCACCCGCAGCGACGGCCAGCCACTCAGCGAGGCCGACCAGGAGACCGTGGGCACGATCGCCGACGACCTCCAGGCCGCCGGCCTTGACCACGTCACTGCGGTAACGACCGGCGCCGAGTTTGTCTCGCCCAACGACGTCGTGCAGCTCGTCAACGTCGATCTCGAAGGCAACCCCAACGACCCAGAGCTCACGCAGACCATCCGCGACCTGCGCGACGAGATCGCCCCCCTCGTCGAGGGCACCGACCTCCGCGCCGGCGTGACGGGCGAGCTGGCGCAGTTCGCCGACAGCGAGGACGCCTTCACCCGAGCGCTGCAGATCGTCGGCATTGCGACCTTCGTGCTCATCATTTTCCTGTTGCTGCTGATCTTCCGCAGCCCGATTGCAGCCCTGCTACCGCTCATCACCGTCGGCCTCGTCAGCTCGGTCGCGCCGGGGCTGATTGCCTGGGTGGCCGAGGCGTTCGACCTGCAGGTGGACCCGTCACTGCAGACGATCCTGCTCGTGGTGCTGTACGGGATCGGCACCGACTACATCCTGTTCCTGCTCTTCCGCTACCGGGAGCGGCTGCGCGAAGGGGACGACAAGAAGCAAGCCATGGTCTTCGCGGTCTCCCGTGTCGGCGAAGTCATCGCGTCCGCGGCCGGAGTGGTCATCGTCGCCTTTACGGCCCTGCTGCTCGCGACGCTCGGGTTCTTCACGTCGCTGGGCCCGGCGCTGGCCATCGCTGTCGCGCTGATGCTCGTCGCCGCACTCACTCTCATCCCGGCGATCGTCTCGTTGCTCGGCCCCAAGGTCTTCTGGCCCTCGAAGTCGTGGCAGCGCAAGCCCGAGGGCGCGACCTTCCAGCGGCTCGGTCGCTTCGTCGGCCGCCGGCCCGGCCTCACGGCGTTGGCGTCCGGGGGTCTCCTTGTCGCCCTTGCTGCGGGCACGCTCGGCCTCAAGGTCAACTTCGACCAGACCGGTCAGCTGCCGCAGGACACCGAGTCGGCGGAGGCCTTCCGGGACCTGCAGGAGGGCTTCCCAGCCGGTGCGATCAACCCGACTAACGTCTTCCTGCGCAGCACAGACGGCGAGCAGATCGACGTCGACGCGGCCACCGACTTTGCCGAGCGGCTGGGCGAGATCGACGGGGTCGGACAAGTTGTGGCGGCAGGCCCAGACGGATCCCCGGTGGTGCTCAGCGACGACGGCCAGGTGGCGCAGATCGACCTGCTGCTCGACAGCACCCCCTACTCCAATGAGGCGCTCGACCTCGCCGGCGGCACGATTCGCGATGTCGCCCACGCCGACGCCCCAGCGGGCACCGAGGCGCTGGTGGGTGGATTGAGCTCCGCGTACGCTGACATCCGCTCCGCCAACAACCGCGACATGGTGGTCATCTTCAGCGTCGCAGCGGTGCTCATCGCGATCATCCTGGCGCTGCTGCTGCGCAGCCTGGTCGCCCCGCTGTACCTGATGGGCGCGGTTGTGCTGGGCTTCCTGGCCACCCTCGGTGCAAGCGTCTATGTCAACCAGGGCATCCGCGGCGAGGCTGGCCTGTCGTTCACGTTGCCACTCATCGTCTACTTGTTTGTGGTGGCGATCGGCACCGACTACAACATCCTGATGATCGCGCGGCTGCGCGAGGAGGCCCGCGAGGGCAATGATCCGCGCACCGCGGCCGATCTGGCAGTCGAGCACGCCGGGCCGTCCGTGACCTCGGCGGGTCTGATCCTCGCTGGGACGTTCGCCTCGATGCTGCTCGCCGGCGTCACGTTCCTCTACGAGTTGGGCTTCGCGGTCTCCGTCGGCATCATCCTCGCGGCGTTCGTGATGGCGCTGTTCCTCGTGCCCGGGCTTACTGCGGTCATCGGGCACAAGGCCTGGTGGCCTGGTCACGGTGACGAGCCGGACAAAGCCAAGGCGCCGGCGCCGGGTGCGGAGGAGCCCGAGCGGGTCTAGCGGGGGCAACTGCCCCAGGCTCGACTTGTCAGGTTGTCAGGTGCTGTCACGACGAGGAAGCCGCGCCGCCGTTGTGGGTCTCCGCGATCAGCAGGTGATGGCGGATGACCTCCTCGACGATGAACGCGAGGAACTTCTCGGCGAACACCGGATCCAACCCAGCATCCTTGGCCATCTCACGCAGCCGGCCGATCTGCTCTGCCTCTCGGGACAGGTCGGCCGGCGGCATTCCCTGTCGAGCCTTGAGCGCGCCCACCTCCTGGGTGAACTTGAACCGCTCAGCCAACAGATGTACGAGAGCCGCGTCGATGTTGTCGATGCTCGCGCGGAGCCGCGCCAGGTCAGCTGGCCCCTCGGGGCGCGGGGACTCGGTCACGCTGCGACATCGTACGGACGCTGCCTCAGTCGCGAGGGCCGAGCCCCTGCAGCACCACTCCGAGGACCGAGTCGAGGAAGGTCTCGTCGGCGGGCACATCGGTGTGGGTGGTGATCCACTGCAGCACGGGACCCGTGATCACCTGCCGCATGAGCTCGATGTCGATGTCGTCGCGCAGCTCGCCCCGCTCGATGGCGGCGCGTAACGCCTGCCGCGTCGCCTCCTGGCGTGGCGCAATCACCGTCTCCTGGAACAGCTGAGCCATCTCCGGATAACGCCAGATCTCGGCCCGCATCCGGATATAGAGCCGACGGTCTCGACCGGGGTGCAGCCTTGATCCCGGCGACTGGACGAGCAGTAGGTAGAGGTCATCGCGCAGGGATTTGCCACTGAGCTCGGGGATCGGGCCTTTCATCGCGCCCATGGCGTGGACGATGAGCGCGTCCTTGTTGGGCCAGCGGCGGTAGATCGTCGCCTTGCCCACGCCCGCGCGGGCTGCCACCTGCTCGATGGACAGCGGCTCAACGCCGACCTCGGCGAGCAGGTCGAGCGTGGCGTCGATGATCGCCCGGTCGGCGTCCTCACTGCGTGGACGTCCCGCCCTCCGCTCGACCTGCTCAGCCGTCATCGTCGCTGTGCACTCCTCAATGGGCTCGTGACCGCGATCCTGTCACGCCGCGGCCGCCTCGGCAGCAGGCTCGAGTGTCCGGGCTGGGTCCTCGGCGATCTCCGGCTGCTGCCGCAGCGGGCGTCCCCTTGGCATCCACCGCAGCACGAACAACATGCCGAGCGCGGCCACACCCGTTGCGACGAACGCGGCGAGATGCATGCCGTCGATGAACGCGGGAACCGCAGCCTCCCGGATCTGGGCAGCCAGCTGCGGCGCTGCCTGGTCGGCAGCGGCCAGCGTCGACCCCAGCGACTCACCAGCGGCATCGCGAGCACCCGCCGGAAGGCTGCCCAGCGCAGGCGCGACCCCGTCCCGGTATTGGGCGGCGAGCAACGAGCCAAGCACGGCGACACCCAGTGCCCCGCCGACCTGGCGCACGGTGTTGGTCATCGCCGAACCAACGCCCGCCTTCTCCCGCGGCACGGCACCCATCACCGCGGTGGTGACAGGCGGCAGGACGTTGGCCATGCCCGCGCCCTGCACGAAGAAGGTCGCTCCCAACACCCACAGCGACGTGTCGGCATCGAATTGGGTGATGACGGCCATCGTCACGGCGACCAGGAACAGGCCGAACGCGGCCACTGCACGGGTGCCGAACCGGTTGACAAGTGACCCGGAAAGCGGTGCAAACAGCAGCTGCGCGCTGGCGAACGGGAGGTAGAGCAGCCCCGTCTCGAGCGGGCTGTAGCCGCGCACCAGCTGCAGGTAGAACGTCATGAAGAACAGCAGTCCGAACGCGGCGAAGAACACCAGACCGATAGCGCCGACCGACGCGGAGAAGCTCGGGTTACGGAACAGCCGGATGTCAAGCGCCGGGTGGTCGCTGCGCAGCTCGTACGCGACGAACGCAATCAGCACGGCAACGCCGCCGAGCGTCGTGGCCAGCACCTCGGGCGAGGTGAGGGAGCCTTGCTCGCCGCCCTCGATGATCCCGTACGTGAGCAGCGCCAAGCCGACGATCGACAGCAGCACGCCCACGGGATCCAGGCGGCCGGGTGAGGGGTTGCGCGACTCGGGGACAAGCCATGAGACGAGCCCGATGCCGAGCAGCACCACCGGGACGTTGATGAGGAAGACCGATCCCCACCAGAACTGCTCCAGCAGCGCGCCGCCGACGACCGGCCCTAGCACGACACCCAGTCCGACCGAGGCCGACCAGATGCCGATGGCCTTGCCTCGCTCTTGCGGCTCGAACACGTTGGTGATGATCGAGAGGGTGGAGGGGAGCACAGCGGCAGCGCCGATGCCCATGAGTGCGCGAGCAACGATGAGCTGATCCGGCGACTGTGCGTAGGCCGAGGCGAGGCTCGCCAAGCCGAAGAGCACGAGCCCGATGATGAGCATCTGCTTGCGACCGAACCGATCACCCAGCAGCCCGAAGGTGAACAGTAAGCCGGCGAAAACCAGCGTGTACGAGTTGATCGACCAGGCCAGCTGGCTCTGGGTCGCGGCGAGGTCTTCCTGAATGGTCTTGAGTGCCACGTTGAGCACGGTGTTGTCGAGCACGACGACGAGCAGGGCAACGACGAGAACGCCGAGGATTCCCCACCGCCGCTCGTGGATCGTTCTCTGGTCCACGGCGAAATCTCCTGGAGTCAGGATGGGACGGATTCGATACGAGACCGGTTCGTTTCGCCGGTGACGCTACTCCGCGATAGTGCGATACGCAACGGTCCCGTATCGGAATTTCGTGTGGGATCTCTTCAGAACCCGGCGCGCCTTCCTCAGGACGCGCGGGCTTTCCTTTCGGCTCGCGGTGCTGATGACCTTGGCGCGCCAGGCCGACACAGCGTCGAAGTCAGCTGGGTCGGCTGCGTACCGGTGAACTCTGACGGCTGCCATGGTGTGTCCTTCCTCGGGTTCAGTCACTCGCGTTGTTGTGACGAACAGCCAGGCCCGGAGGTGACAGGTCGCGGGTCCCGAGTTGCCTTTCGATGCCGCTTCAGTTCGAGCCGGTGGCCGGCAACGCCGCGATGACGGCCTCGGCGAGCTCGCCCGGCGTGCCACTGTCGACGTCGACCACGGCATCCGCGACTTTTGCGAAGCCGGGCTCACGGGCCGCCGCGAGCCGCCGGATCGCCGTCGCCAGATCGTCGGTCAGCCACGGCCGGTCCTGCCGGTCGACTGCGACCCGGGCGGCCAGCGTGTCGGTCCGGGCGCGCAGCCAGACAACCGGGGTGTCGACGGGCAGGTCGGCGAGGAAGGCCACGTTGGCGGGGTCGAGCACCACGCCCGCCGCGACGCCTGCGACGAATGGCCCCGGGCGCGCGGCCAGAACCCGCATCGCGGCGGACTCGGCGGCGCGGAGCCCGGCCTCGCCCTTCAGCTCGACGAGGGTGTCCTTTGACGCACCGACCAGCTCCTGCACGACCTCGTCGTTGTCGACGTACGGGCAGCCAAGGCGGGCAGCCACCTCATGACCGACCGTGGTCTTTCCCGACCCCATCAAGCCGATCAGCAGGACGCGCACCGAGCTCAGGCGATTGTCACGAAGACGTGCGAGGCGATGGCGGAGGCCACCTCCACCGCGCCGTCCCCCGAGCCCAGCTGGTAGCCCGAATCGGTGCGCTCGACGCGGATCGTCTGGTTGGGAAGCACCCCGGCCTCCCGCAGCTGGGCCATCAGCTTGGGGTCGGTCTGCAGCGGCTCGCTGATGCGCCTGACCTGTACGTCGGCGCTGCCGCTCGGGACGACGCTGGTCACCGAGGCGACGCCATCCTTGAATTCTTCGACGGCCGGCAGGGCGCCGAGCTCGACCAGGCCGGGAATCGGATTGCCGTACGGCGACTCCGTCGGGTTGTGCAGGATCTCGATGAGCCGCCGCTCGACCTCTTCGGAGATCACGTGCTCCCAGCGACAGGCCTCCTCATGCACGAGCTCCCACTCGAGGCCGATCACGTCTGTCAGTAACCGCTCGGCCAGCCGGTGCTTGCGCATGACCCGGATCGCCTGGTTGCGGCCCTCGTCGCTGAGCTCGAGATGGCGGTCCTCGTCGACATGCACCAGCCCGTCGCGCTCCATGCGAGAGACCGTCTGGCTGACGGTAGGCCCCGACTGGTGCAGACGCTCGGCTATGCGCGCACGCAGAGGGACGATGCCCTCCTCTTCCAGCTCGTAGATCGTGCGGAGGTACATCTCCGTGGTATCGATGAGATCGCTCACAGCGCGGGGTCGCTCCCATCGTTCAGACCATCTCAAGCCGTCGAGAACAAGTGTCCCACGCTCCCACCCTCAACGTGGTCGGGCCCGACGACGCGGTTTCGCACACCGATGTCTTGAGTCCACGCGAATTCGAGTTGAATCCTGGGCGAACGGCCGGTGACCTGGCACACTCCATTCGTGCACATTGTCAGCGTTGTCAGCGTCAAAGGCGGGGTCGGAAAGACCACCATCGCCCTTGGGCTGGCGGGTGCCGCGATGGTGCGGGGGCTCCGGGCTCTCGTCGTCGACCTCGATCCACAGGGCAACGCGACCACCGGGCTGGAGCCGGCGGCGATCCGGTTCACCAGCAAGGACGTCCTTGCCGATGATGCGCCGGCGTCCCTGGCCGACGCAGTGACGCCCAGCGGCTGGAGCCAGCTCGTGGACCTGGTGGCGAGCGAGCCGGCGCTCGAGCTGCGCAACCACGTACACGGGCGCGGGCGTCCGCACCGACTCCGGCAGGCGATGGAGGGGCTCGGCGCCTACGACCTTGTGCTTCTCGACTGCCCACCAAACCTGGGCGAGCTGACCCGCAACGCGCTCGCCGCCGCGCACAACGCGCTCGTCGTGACCGAGCCGTCGCGGTTTGCCGTAGCCGGCGCCCAGCAAGCCCTCGATGCTGTCGACGCGGTGCGCCGTGGGTTCAACCTGCGGCTGCGCCCGGCCGGCATAGTGGTCAACCGCTTCCGGCCGCGAAGCGCGGAGCAGCGGTTCCGGCTCAGCGAGCTCACGACGTCGTACGGGTCGCTGGTGCTGCCCGACACTGTGCCGGATCGTTCGGCCGTACAGCAGGCGCAAGGCGCTGGGCTCCCGATCCAGCGGTGGCGCTCGCCCGGCGCGCGAGAGGTGGCTGCGGTGCTCGACCGTGCACCTCGGCCACGTACTCTCGATCGACGGCCTCGAAGGCCCGCTGACCAAGGGCAGGAGATCTGCATGAGCACCCCGTTGATCCCGAGCCCACGGCCGGCGCTGCGGAGGGCCAAGGACGGCACCATTCATCCGGCATCGCCGCACCTGTCGTCACTCGCCGTGGTGCTGCGTCCCGCCGATGCGCGCTCCAAGCTGCCCAAGCAGAAGGACAGAGGCGACGGCGACGACAAGACCGTCGACCTCGTCGTGCAGGTGCCCAAGTCGCTGCGCAAGAAGCTTCGCAAGCGTGCGGAAGAGTACGGCTGGACGACGGAGGAAGCCGCCGCGCACGTGCTACGCGTCTGGGCAGACGGCTAGATCTGCGGCCGCACCACCCACGCGCCGCGGGCCAGCACGCCGCGCAGCGCCAGTGACTCGTCAAGCACGACAAGGTCGGCCGCCAGCCCGTCCGCGAGGTCGCCGACCTGGTCGGCGAGGCCGAGCAGGCGAGCCGGGTTGGTGGACGAGGCCCGCACGGCGGCGACCATGGGGAACCCCGCCCGCTCGACCGCAAAACGAAAGGCAGAGCTCATCGTCAGCGTGCTCCCGGCGATTGCGCCGCCGTGCACAAGACGTGCGACACCGTCCTGCACGCGGACCGCGAGCTCGCCGAGCAGGTAGTCCCCGTCGGAGCCGCCTGCTGCCGCCATCGCGTCGGTCACCAGGACCACACGGTCGGCACCGGCGGTCGCGTAGGCATGCGCAGCGATCGCTTGGTGCAGGTGGACCCCATCGCAGATGAGCTCGACGCTGACGCGTTCGTCCTCGAGCAGCGCGATGATCGGTCCCGGTGCGCGGTGCTGGATGGGCGCCATGGCGTTGAACAGGTGGGTCCCCACGGTGGCACCCGCGTCAATTGCTGCGCGGACCTTGTCATAGGCGGCGTCGGTGTGGCCGACTGCCGCGATCGCGCCGTGCTCAACGATCAAGCGAACGGCGTCGATGCCGTGATCGAGCTCAGGGGCGATCGTCACCATCCGCACCGTGCCGCGCCCCGCAGCGAGCAACCGCGCCACCGCCGCCGGCTCCGGAGCGCTGAGCGCGGCCGGATCGTGGGCGCCCTTGCGGCCCGGGGCGATCCAGGGTCCCTCGAGATGGACGCCGGCGATGAGGCCGTCCTCGGCAAACCCGGCGAGCGCCCGCACATCGCGCTCCAACGGATCGAGCTGCGCCGACACAAGACTGGCGACGATCGTCGTCGTACCGTGTCGCCGATGCGTCTCGGTGAACGTGCGTATGGCGTCGGGATCGGCGCCCACCACGGTTGCTCCCCCGCCGCCGTGGCTGTGGATGTCAACAAAGCCCGGGACAGCCCAGGCTCCGCCCAGCGACACGTCCGCCTCGCCGGGTGGCGTACCGTCGCCGACGCGACTGATCTGTGTGCCGGCAACCTCCAACCAGCCGTCATCAAGCACGGCCTGCGAAGTGACGATCTTGGCGTCGGCGATCAGCACGCCTGCGATTCTGTCGGAGTCGCTGCCGCGGTTGCGACTCGGTCGGCAGGGGTAGGTTGCGCAACATGTCGTCAGCGGACACCGACCCGCAGCGACCCGGCGCCGAGCGCTGGGTGCCCGAGACGGGCGGCATGCGGGCGCTGCGCGCGGCAGCAGCGGATTGCCGTGGGTGCGAGCTGTACGCGGACGCGACGCAGGTGGTCTTCTCCAAGGGCCCGGTGAATGCGCAGGTCGCCCTCGTCGGAGAGCAACCAGGCGACCAGGAGGACCAGCAGGGCGAGCCTTTCGTGGGGCCGGCCGGACGGTTGCTAGACAAGGCACTGGCCGACGCGGGGATCGATGCGGGGCGCGTGTACGTGACCAACGCGGTGAAGCACTTTCGGTTCACACCCACGCCCAAGCGCCGCATGCACCGCACCCCCGACCTCGCGCACCTCGAAGCCTGCCGGCCGTGGCTGGTGGCCGAGCTGCGCATCGTCGACCCGCAAGTGCTCGTCTGCCTCGGGGCCACGGCGGTGCGGGCGGTGCTCGGACCCTCCTACCGAGTCATGCGCGACCGCGGACAGCTGATCACCTGGCAGGGCATGCTGGCCGACGAGCCGGTGGGTCGGAAGTCGTCCTGGGCGGTCATCACGCTCCATCCGTCGGCCGTTCTCCGCGCCGACGACCGCGACCAGGCGTACGCCGGGCTCGTCGCGGACCTGCGGGTTGCGGCCGAGGCGCTCGTGACTAGGAGCTCTGGCGCGTGACGATCCTGATCGAGGAGCGGTTCTGCGGACCGGACGGCAGCGGCAATGGCGGCTACACAGCTGGCCTGCTGGCGGTGCGGGTCGGCGCTGACGCCGCCTCCGCCGGCGCCGTCGTCACGCTGCGACAGCCACCACCGTTGAAGCGACCGCTGTCTGTCGTGGCCGAGGACGCCGGCCTGTTCCAGGTGTTCGACGGCGCGATACTGGTCGCGGACGTTGCGCGTACGTCAGTCGGTGTCGACGCTGTCGCCCCAGTGCCTGCAGAGACCGCGCGTGCTGCAGAGCAGTCGTACGCGGGCCTGGCTGCGCATCCGTTCCCGCGCTGCTTCGTCTGCGGTCCGGAGCGATCCGACGGGCTGCGGCTCGCGCCTGGCCCGATCGCACCCGGCGCCACCGCGTGCACCTGGGTGCCGGATGCGTCGTTGCCGGCCGCCGACGGGCGGGTCGCGTCGCAGGTCGTGTGGGCCGCCCTCGACTGCCCCGGCGGCTGGACCGGTGACATCGTCGGACGACCCATGGTGCTGGGGCGTATGGCAGCGGCCGTTGCGTCGCTGCCCGAGGTCGGCGAGCCGTGCGTCGTCGTCGGTCGGCGTCTCGGGAGCGAGGGTCGCAAGATGTGGACGGCGACGACGGCGTACGGCTCCGATGGGCGTGAGCTCGGTCGGGCGCACGCCACCTGGATCGCCATCTCGGCGGCTCCACCCCGACCCAGTTGATCATGGCAAAGATGTGACCAAACCGGTCGGATGATCACATCTTGGCCATGATCAACACGGGGGGAGAGGGCGATCTACGCGGCGTTCAGCTGAGCCAGCAACTCGTCGTCGAGTACGACATCTCGGGCGGCCATCGCCTCGTCCACCTGGGCGGTTGACGTGGCGCCGACGATGGGGACGATCGGGCGATCCCGCTGCATCAGCCACGCGAGCACGACCTGGTTGACCGTTGCTCCTGTCTCGTCGGCGACCGACCGCAACGCAGCCAGCCGTGACGCGGTGCCGGGGTGGTCGTACGCCGGCTGCAGTGGGCGCTCCGGCCGCGCGTAGGCACCGGAGAGCAGCGTCGAGTAGGCGATCAGCGTGAGATCCGGCTCGGACTCGACGTAGTCGAGCACCTCGGGGCCGGCCTTCCGGTGGCCGCTCTCGACCAGCGGTGCCTCCGGACGCGGCTGCAGATAGCTGTAGCGCAGCTGGATCGCAGTGTATGGCTCCACGCCCTGCGCCCGGGCGATCTGGCGAGCCTGTTCGATGCGCCACGTCGGATGGTTGCTCACACCGACGAGCCGCACCAACCCGGCGGCCACCTGCTCACCGAAGGCGCCGACCGTCTCCTCCACAGGCACCGACCGGTCCTCGACGTGGGAGTAGTAGACGTCGATGCGGTCGGTGCCCAGTCGACGCAGGCTGTCCCGCACAGCGGCACTGACCACTGGCGCGGAGAGGCCTTCGACGTTCTCCAGACCGGCACCCGGCACCCGCGGACGGGCACCGACCTTGGTCGCCAAGACGAGCTGGTCCCGCAACCCCGGCCGAGCGGCGAGCCAGCGGCCTAGCGTCCGTTCGCTGGAGTCGGCGTCGCCGAGCCAGAACGAGTAGTTGTTCGACGTGTCGATGAACGTCCCCCCAAGCTCGACAAACCGGTCGAGGATCGCGAACGAGCGCTCCTCGTCCACCGAAGAGCCGAACGGGATCGCGCCGAGCGCGATGGGGCTGACCGCGAGCCGGCGCTCGCCGCCGAGGAGCCGCGAGCCGTGCGCCGGACGGGATGTCGAGACTTCGTATGTCTGGAGATCAGTCATGCTCGCAACTGTGCGGCCTGGAGCGCACTCCAGGTCAAGGGGCAAGCCGCTGCCACTTCCAGCCCTCGCCGGTGACCGCGTAGCGAAACCGGTCGTGCATCCGGCCGATGCGCCCCTGCCAGAACTCCACCGTCTCCGGCACCACGCGAAACCCGCCCCAGAAGTCCGGCAGCGGCACCTCTGCCGGGAAGCGCGCCGTGACCTCCGCCACCGCGTCGTCGAGCACGGCTCGCGATGCCACCGGCTCAGATTGCGGTGACGCCCAAGCACCGAGCTGCGACTCGCGCGGCCTGGTGTGCCAGTAGGCCTGGGTCTCGGCACGGCTCACCTCCGCGACCGAGCCGGTGACCAGCACCTGCCGCTCCATCGGAAACCAGGGAAACGCGGCGGCCGCCCTCGGGTTCTCTGCGAGCTCGCGCGCCTTGCGCGACCCGAGGTTGGTGTAGAACGCGAAGCCGCGCTCGTCGAACCCTTTGAGCAGCACGTGCCGCACACTGGGCCGCCCGTCGAGAGTCGCTGTCGCAACGGACATCGCGTTGGGCTCCGGGAGGCGCGCGGACAAAGCATCGGCCAGCCAGCGCCGGAACAACGCGTACGGCTCTGGCGTCAGGTCGCGTTCGTGCAGGCCCCGGGCAAGGTACGTGCGACGGAGGTTGGCAAGGTCGACCGACGGCTCCGATGTCATGCATCAAACCTTCCACCCGGTGACCCGGCGGCGTGGGCCCGACGCACGACGGCGTCGAGCCAGAAGCGGCGGATGAGCCCGCTGAACGGTCGGATCACCACCCAGTAGCGCCGGAACGCCCGTCGCGAGGGTTCATCGGTCAACAGAACCCGCGTCTCGGTGGTCAACGCCCCGGACGCCACGCGGAAGTTGAAGATCATCTTGGCCCAGCCGATGTCATCGAACTCCGCGAACGCCGCACCAGGGTCCGCCGCGTCGCGCAGCCGCGGGCCCGACGCGCCGCGCACGCGCCACGGCCTTCCGATCCCGCCCACGACGAGCTCTTCGTCAGTGCGCGCGAGCACCGTGAAGCCGATGCGCGACATCACGTCGAGAATGGTGCGGTCCGCGGGCATCGTCAGCCGTCCCGCCGATCGCACACGCATCAACGCCCGCATGACAGGCACTTCTGCCCATGTCACTTCCTCGGCGGCGACAATCGCAGCCGCCGCCGGGGCCTCCAGGCGCACGCCGTGCCGTTCGCGGAAATGCCATCGTGGCAACAGCTCTTCCAACATCACGCCCCGATCACCCCTTGCGATGTCGCACGTCCCATTGCTCGGACAACCCAACCGCCCGACGCGGGAGCCGAACTCCCCGGCTGGCACAATGCGATGACGCTGACAGAGCCGTCAGGCCCGCGTACGACGCACTGACGTTCGGAGCATCTCACCATGGCAGAGGCCACCCAGCTCACCATCCCCACCGACCTCAAGCCCACCGACGGCCGCTTCGGCTCCGGGCCGAGCAAGATCCGGCCGGAGGCGCTCAGCGCGCTGGCCGCGACCGGCACGTCCCTCCTCGGCACCAGCCACCGCCAGGCACCCGTCAAGGGGCTGGTGCGCCGGGTGCGCGAGGGCGTCGCTGACTTGTTCGGCCTGCCCGAGGGCTACGAGGTCGCCCTCGGCAATGGTGGCTCGACGGCGTTCTGGGACATCGCGGCATTCAACCTCGTACGCGATCGAGCGCAGCACTTGTCGTTCGGCGAGTTCTCCGCGAAGTTCGCCGCAGCCACCCAGGCCGCGCCGTTCCTCGGCGAGCCGACAGTGGTGAAGGCAGCGCCGGGCACACTCGCCACGCCCCGCGCCGAGGCCGGCGTCGACGCCTACGCCTGGCCGCACAACGAGACGTCGACGGGAGTCATGGCCCCTGTCCGCCGGGTGGACGGCGCAGACGCCGACGCGCTCGTGCTTGTCGATGCGACGAGCGGTGCCGCCGGCTTGCCCGTCGACATCACGCAGGCCGATGCCTACTACTTCGCTCCGCAGAAAGGCTTCTCCTCAGACGGTGGCCTGTGGATCGCCGTGCTCTCACCGGCAGCCATCGCGCGCACGACGGAGATCCACCGCAGCGGCCGGTACGTGCCGACGTTCCTCGACCTGACCATCGCGATCGACAACTCGCGCAAGGACCAGACCTACAACACCCCGGCGATCGCGACGCTGTTCCTCATGGCCGAGCAGCTCGACTGGATCAACGGGCGAGGTGGGCTGGAGTTTGCGGTTGGTCGCACGACCGACTCGTCGGAGCGGCTCTACGCCTGGGCGGAGAAAAGCGAGTTCGCGACTCCGTACGTCGTCGACCCGACCGCACGGTCGCTCGTCGTCGGCACCGTCGACTTCGCCGAATCGGTGGACGCGACTGCGGTCGCCAAGGTGCTGCGCGCCAACGGGATCGTCGACGTTGAGCCCTACCGCAAGCTGGGTCGCAACCAGCTGCGCATCGCGATGTACCCCTCGGTCGACCCCTCCGACGTGGAGGCGCTCACAGCCAGCATCGACTGGGTGGTCGACCACCTGGTGTGACCCGCGACCGCGCCACCTGGCTCTGCTACCTCCTGCTGGCGGTCTACGCGTGGTTCCTGTACGGCTTCGGCCCGGTCGTCCCCCTGCTCGGTGACGAAGAGGGCGTGAGCCGCGCGGTGGCCTCGCTGCACGGCACCGCGCTCGCGGTCGGCACAGTCCTGGCGGGCGTGGCGGGGCCGCGCGTGGTGGCGCGCACGGGACGTCGGTTCTCGCTGTGGGGGTCCGCCGCCGGCATGTGCGTTGGCGTGGCCGTGCTGGTGACCGCGCCGTCGATCGTCGGCACGCTGACTGGCGTGCTGATCATCGGCCTGACCGGGTCGATCATGCTCAACAGCCTCAACGCGCTGCTCGCCACCCATCACCCCGGGCATGCAGCCACGGCAATCAGCGAGGCCAACGCCCTTGCCGCCGCGGTGGGCACAGTGAGCCCGCTCGCCGTTGGTGCCGCGGAGGGGTTGGGGCTGGGGTGGCGCGTCGCCATCGCCGCAGTGCTGCCGATGGTTGCCGGGTTGTACGTCGTGCTCCGCCGGGCCCCGATTCCGGACGCCGCAGCCCCCGACGAGGTCACCGGCCGCCTGCCGTCGCCGTACTGGTCGGCGTGGATGGTGCTCGTGCTGCTGATCGCCGTCGAATTCTCGTACACGATCTGGAGCAGCGAGCTCATCCGTGACCAGACCGGGGCTAGCGATGCCACGTCGGTCGCGGCTGTCTCGGCCCTGGTGTTCGGCATGGCGGTCGGCCGCTACGTCGGAGCGCGACTGGCGTACCGGTCGACAGTGGACACGCTCGTGCTGGGCGCGATCGCGGTGACCGCCGTCGGGTTCGCCATCCTCTGGGGAGCCAACACCGTGCCGGTCGCGGCACTCGGACTGCTCGTCAGTGGCCTGGGCATCGCGCTGCACTTCCCGCTCGGACTCGTGCGGGCAATCGAGGCATCGGCCGGACAACATGACCTGGCGACGGGCCGGGCGGCCTTCGCGGCTGGGCTGGCCAGCGGTGGCGGTCCGTTCATCCTGGGAGCGCTCGCCGATGTCGTCGGCGTCGTTGCGGCGTTCCTGGTCGTGCCTTGCCTGCTGGTCCTGGCGGCATCGATCGTGCTGCTAGGTCGGCGGGAGCGCTGAGCTCAGGAACGCAGACAAGGAGGAGCGCCCGGTGCGCCGGTGGTAAACCACCGGTCAGCCGGGCGCCGGCCCCCCTGCCTGCCGCTCCCCCCCGAGTCGCGGCTCCCGCCTCCCCCAGGCGGTTGTTACGCAAAGTAGTCGAGCGGCGGCCTCGATCGCCATCAGCCGTTCGGCCAGATCCCACCTGCCGGGTGGCACTCGAGTCATCCGTTCGGAGGATGGCGCTCAGCCGGCCTGGTCGCGTTCCAGCAGCGGAGCTAGCTCGACGCTTAGCAACCGTTGCAGCGCAGGCGTGACCGACCACGCGCGGGTGACCTCGAGATACTCGTCCACACTCTCGGGTGTGGGCGGTGCCTGCGTGCGTACGGCCCGCAGCGCAACGTTGCGCGGCGTGTGCTTGGACTCGACGAACTCAACGACGTCGACGCGATAGCCCAGCATCCGCAGGATGGCCGCGCGCAACGCGTCGGTCAGACCGTCGGCGAACCGCTCGCGCAGAATGCCGTGGCGGGTCAGCAGCGTGTACGGGCTGGGCGCGGGCGCGCTGCGCAGCTGCGCCTGCAGGTCGTGGTGGCAGCACGGCGCGACGAGGGCGACCGGCGCCTTCCACCGCACCACCTGCGCGAGCGCCTCGTCAGTCGCGGTGTCGCAGGCGTGCAGGGCGAGGACGAGGTCGGGCCGCTCGTCTAGCTGTACGTCGCCGATACGCCCCTCGACGAACCGGGCGTTGCCCGCCCAGCCGAGTGACGCGGCGATCGCGGTGTTGCGCTCGCGAGCCTGAGCCTTGACGTCCACACCGACGAGCTCGGCGGCGCTGTCCCGCCGTTCGGTGAGGAACCGGTAGGCGGCGAACGTGAGATAGGCGTTGCCGCAGCCGAGATCGACGACGCGCAGTGGCCCGGCGGGCAGGTCGTCCACCACTGGCTCAAGCGTGCGGAGCATGTCCTCGATCTGTCGGAGCTTGGCGGTGCGCGTCGGCTTGACGCGGCCCGCGGCGTCGCTGATGCCAATGGCACGCAGCACGGGGTCTGCGGGGTCGAGCACGCGTGGCTTCACCCGATCGTGTCGGCGGGCCTCGACGAGGTCGAGCGACAGCTCGCGAGCATGCCGGTGCACCTGCGCCTCGCCGCGTTTGGTCACGCGCAGCTGGACCGTCTCGGTGAGCGTGTCGACGTGCCAGTTGCCGTACGGCTGGGCCAGCAGCTCGCCGAGCACCACCCCGGCGTCGGGCTCGGGCACGTTGCGGGTGAAGGCCTGTGTGTCGTCGTACGACACCAGCTGCAGGTGCCGCCCGTCTGCGAGGTCGACGTAGCGCAGCTCCTGCCGGCGCCACGGCGGCGGCTCCTGCCCCTTGCGGCGCCCGGCGGCGACGGCGCGGACGAGCCGGTCGGCCGTCAGGTCGGCACGCAGCCCGTCGAGGGCGGTCTGCAGCGGGACTGGCATGCGTCCAGTCTCACGCATCCACCGGCACGGCTCGCCGTTCCTTGGCGGCGGGCGCGAGCACGAACACACCAATCCCGGCCAGCGCCACGAGCCAGAGCGCCGCGCCGAGCCCGATCGCATGACCCAGCAACCCGATCAGCGGTGGGCCGACCAGGATGGCCGCATAGCCGAGAGTCGCGGCAAAGGCGATGGCGTCCGCTGACCGGCCGGGCGTCTCACCCGCGGCGCTCATCGCCGCCGGGAAGACCAGCGCGACGCCGAGGCCCCACAGCAGCGCCCCGGCGTAGGCCACCGGCAGCACCGGCACGGCGAGAGTTGCCACCAGCCCCAATGCCATCGCGATGCCGGCTACCCGCAGGGCGGTCTCGCGCCCGCGCCAGGCGATGATCTGGGGCCCAGCGAACCGTGTCACCCCCATGGCCAACGCGAACACTGTGAAGCCCGTGGCAGCCGCGGCCTGTGACGCGCCCCGTTCGTCGGCGAGCAGCAGCGCCAGCCAGTCGCCGGCCGCACCCTCCGCGATCGTGCCGCAGAGGGTCAGCGCACCGATGGCGACCAAGCGGGGTGTAAGGAGTCGGCGCCGTTTCGGCGCGCCGGCCTTGGCCTCCGACGCCGCGTCTGCGATCGGCGTTGCACGGTCGGATATGAACAGGGCGAGCACAGCGACGAGGAGCGGGAACACAACGATCGCAACACCGAGGAATTGCGCGCGCGTCGAGACGTCTAGCGAAGCGGCACCCGCGCCCAGCACCGCACCGAGTGTTGCGCCGAGGCTCCACATCGCGTGGTAGCGCGGCATCCAGTCGCGGCCGGCGCGGGACTCGACGGCATGCCCGTGGACGTTCATGGCGACATCCCAGGCGCCGTAGGAGAAACCAAACAGTGCGAAGGCGCCGCTGAGGGCCAGCACCGACGACGAGAACCCGAGCAGAGCCACCGCTGTGAGTGCGACGGCAGCGGTGCCCGTGATGACGATCCGGCTGCCGATTCGAGTCACGACCCGCCCCGTGAGCGGCATCGACAGCAAGGATCCGACGCCCATGGCAAGGAGTGCCCGACCGAGCTCCGCCTCGGTAGCGCCGACGGCGTCACGCAGCGCCGGGATGCGCGACACCCACGTGCCCTGGAGCAGGCCGCTCAGTGCGAAGACGGCACCGGTCGCAAGGGCGGCGCGGCGCAGCCGCCCAGCGGTGAGGGTCGGTGCGTTGGAAGCAGACATACGGGACCCGATGCTCTCACCCGTGTGGCGTTGTGCGGGTGAGCGGCCACGTCTCCAGCACCGTGTGCAAGGCCGAACGGCCAGGGCCTTGACCGAGCTGAGAGCGGATGAGCGCGTACGAACGCACGGGCCAGGCCGGCCCGGAATAGTCGCGCAAGGACTCCACGTACGGCCGCAAGTCGCTCGGTGTTGCCGCCCGAGCCACGGTCAGATGTGGGCGATACGGGCGATCCTCGCCGGCGATCCCGGTGCGGCGGGCAGCTGCTTGCACCGACTGGGCGAGCGCCCGCAGCTCGGAACGTGCTCCGTCGAGACCGATCCATAGGACCCGGCCATCGAACTTGCCGGCACCACGGAACGCGACCTCATGCTCGGCATGCCGTCGACCCGCCCGCTCCAGGCGCGCGCGCAGAGCGGGCAGACCCTCGTCAGGCACCTCCCCGAGAAACGCCAGCGTGAGATGCCACGTGTCTGGTCGCGACCAGCGAAGTGCTCCGGTGGTGTCGAGCGTCTGGGCGGCAGCCAGTCCGTCCGCGAGATCAGCCAACGCATCCGCGGACGGGGAGACGGCGACGAACAGCCTCACCGGGCGGCGACACCCGTCATCCCTCGATCCTGCCGCAGCAAGGCGGGATCGCGTTGCCGATCATGCCGGCTGCGCGACCTCCTCGAGGTCGCCCTCGGCCAGCCGGTCTGCTGCGCGCAGGCGCCAGCGCTGTGGGCGCAGCTCGAGGCCACCGCGCGCCGCGAACACGGCGGTCACCGCGATCGTGCCGAGTGCAGTGATCAATCCGCCGCCGGCGATCGACCAGCGGGCGCCCAGGTGCTCCGCGACCCAGCCGATCAGAGGCGCGCCAACGGGCGAGCCACCCATGAACACCAGGAGGTAGATCGACATCACCCGGCCGCGCATGCCGGGATCGGCGGTGGCCTGGACATAGCTGTTGGCGGCGGTCATGAGCGTGAGGGCGGTCAGCCCGACGACCACGAGCGCGATTGCGAACGTGTGATAGCTCGGCATCAACCCGGCGAGGATCTCCACGCCGCCGAACAGGAGCGCGGCGGCGACCACGAATCGGTAGCCGACTCGTCCTCTCCGGGCGGCCAGCAGCGCGCCGGTAAGGCTGCCGATGGCCATGATCGAGCCGAGCAGGCCAAACTCGCGGGCCCCCTTGCCGTAGACCTCCGTCGCCATCAGCGCCATCGTCATCTGGAAGTTCAGCCCGAACGTGCCGACGAAGAACACCACGCCCATGACCAGCTGCAGGTCAGGTCGTGACCGGACGTACGCCAAACCCGCCCGCAGCCCGCCGCCGTCCTTGTCCTTGCGACGAGCCGGCGCGACATCGCGGATGCGCACGAGCGCTAGCAGCGGACCGAGGAAGGTGAACGCATTGAGGACAAAGACCCAGCCGGTGCCGACCAGCGTGATCAGCAAGCCGGCGACGCCCGGGCCGACGATGCGGGCTGACTGGAAGGAGGCGCTGTTGAGGCTGACGGCATTAGGCAGATCCTCGATGGGCACAAGCTCAGCCGCCAGCGACTGCCGGGAGGGGGTGTCGACCGCGTTGATGACGCCGAGCAGGAATGCAAGCAGGTAGACGTGCCAGACCTGGACCCCGCCGGAAAGAGTGAGCGCTCCCTGAACGAGGGCGAGCACGGCCAGAGCCACCTGTGTGGCGCGGAGGATCTTGAGCTTGGAGACGCGGTCGGCCAGCAGACCGCCGAGCGGCGTGAGCAGCATCGGCAGAAACTGCAAGCCGGTGGTGATGCCAAGAGCGGCGGCGCTGCCGGCGGTGAGCTGGAGGACGAGCCAATCCTGAGCGACCCGCTGCATCCAGGTTCCGATGTTGCTGACCACCATGCCCGACCAGTAGAGCCGGTAGTTGCGGTGGTGCAGCGATCGGAACGTCTGACTCAAGCTATGGCCAACCTTTCCAGGATGGGCGCCGCGCGGCGCAGGAGATCTCGTTCGTCGGCAGTGAGCTCGCGGAGCCGTTGCGCAAGCCATGCCTCACGCTGGCGGCGGTCCTCGGCGAGCAGTTCGGCGCCGGCGTCGGTCAGCGCGACCAGCACCTGGCGCCGATCGCTCTCGGCGACGGCACGCGTCACGTACCCAAGCTCGACGAGCGACGTGACCGTGCGCGTCATCGACGGAGGCTGCACCTTCTCGGCCTGGGCCAGGTCGCCGATCGTGAGGGCGCCCCGGCTCGCGAGGCTGGCCATCGCGGAGAGCTGGTTGAGCGTGAGGCCGCTCTCGAGTCGCTCGGTGCGCAACCGCCGCACCAGTCGCTGCACCGAGATCCGCAACGCGCTCGCGAGCGCGGTGTCGCTGCGGACAGGGGTGGGAAGCACGTTCTTTAGCATAACTCATTACCTCTGCTAACTGATCGGCCGGGGTCGCGGGGGCATGTGCCTCTGACCGTGCAGGGCGTTTGGGGGGAGTGCAAGGCTCACAAGCCCTGCACACCCCCCGATGGCATGGGTTCCGTGATCATTTGCGGCACCGGGGCGACTGGCGGATCATCGCAGCCGGGTACAGCGCATGGAAGAGGGGCGACCATGCGACGGATCGACAGCAGTTAGCCTGTGCGCATGGCAGCACGACGCAAGCGCAGGGGGGCAACCCAGGGGCGGTCGCCGTTGCGTCCGGTCGACGTCGACGGCGTTCGTACGGTCGCGATCGGAACGGTCCTCTGGAGCATCGCGTTCCTCGTCCTCGTCTTCCAGCGAGAATCGCTCGAAGCCCAGGACCGCGACTGGTGGCTGTGGACCTGCCTTGCCGGGGCAGGCCTCGGACTGCTCGGACTGGAGTACTGCCGTCATCGCAGGGACGCGATCGCTCGGGCCCGACGCCGGGCCGTGGCCGCGCCTGATCAGGTCTAGCTGGGACGGTCGAACGCCGTCTCCGCGAGCAGGACGTCCAGCGCGCTCGGATCGCGCAGCACCTCGGCGACGAGCAGCCGCCGGTCCCACGCGCCGGCAACCCAGGCCAGCCCGCGGGCCAGCCCATCGAGCGTGGAAGCGTGGACGTTGCCGTCGGCTACCCACCAGGCGACGCCGTGGCCGCCGACGGTCAGCTCCTCATGCTCCAGGTAGGTCTTGGGTGCATCGGGCAACACCCGCGACACCACCTCAGGCACGTCGGCCACGAACCCGCGGCCGGTGACGTTGAGCCCGAGCCGTTCCTCGGCCAACGGCAGGTCGAGCACGTCGGCGAGGTCCTCGGCGACGCTCGCTTCGGCCGCAACGAGAGCAAGGTCGGGAAGCTGGGCCCAGTGTGGCCCGTCGGCGACCACCGCCTGCGCCGCAGAGACGACTCGGGTGCCGGCCCCACTCGCGATGCGCACGAGATCCGGCGGCGCGACGTCCTCCGGGTCAGCAACGGCGAGTGCCGCGTAGATCTCGCGTAGCTGCGCCGCCGTCACGGCGACGGTCTCGTCGGCCAACCGGTCGAGCACCGCGTCACTGCCGGTCGGCTGGGCGATGATCGACGCGAGGTCGCCACGCACCCCGAGGGTCCGCAGGAACTGCTCGTCGGCCGCGACCGGCAGCGGCGCCCACAAGGCCCCTACGACCGCGTCAGCGGAGGGCAGCCGAAAGTCCGTGAGCGGCAAGCCGTCGACCCGGGCATGCACGGAGAGCCACCATTGGGTGTACGACGGCAGCAGCACTCGGCCGCCGTCGCCGAGCAGCGCAACGGCGGGGCTGACGACCAGGTCACGGTAGGGCGGCTTCGCCAACGCAGCGAGCACCAATGGCCACGCCTCGTCGCGGACAAGATCAAGGTCGCCCACTGCGGTGAGCTCGGACAGTAACGGTGGGATCGGCCCATCGGGCAACCGCGCCAGCAGGACGTCGCCCCAGCCGTCCTCGTCGTCGAGGTCGTGCCACGCCTGCCCGTCCAGCGGCACGTCGGCCTCGCGTACGAGAGGCAAGTCGGTGCGCACACCGACAGCGGTCAGGACCGCCGGGCCCCACCGTCGGAGGAGCGCGTCGTCGACGACACCGACCTCTGCGGGGTCGAGCCAGGCGAGCACCGGTGAGCCGGGCAGATAGAGCGACCCCGCCGAAGCCGTGTCGCCGTCGGCCAGCGGCAGCCGTGAGTCAGCGAGCCAGGGCTCGTCTGCCACCGTCGCTCCGGACTCAGCGACAAGTGAGAGTACGACATCAGCAACTGGCTCCCCTGCCCCGACCGCACCACGAACTAGCGGATCAGCGAGCAACCGCCGCGGCGACGCGACCTCGGCGCCGAGTCGGCCCAGGAGCGGGTGCACCGCGTCGGGGTGCACGAGGCGCAGCCCGAGCTCGACGAGGCCTTCGGGGAGCGGCCCGTCACCAAGAAGTGTGCCGCGCGGACCTCGCACCGTGCGCCCGTCGAGAAGGGGTACGGGCAGTGCGGCCAGGGCCTGCAGGTCCGCGCCCTCGAGCGCGGCGTACAGGTCGCGCCACTGTGCGGGCGCCAGCCGCAGGCTTCCCAGGTCTGAAACGACATCGTCGAGTGTCGCGACCGTGACTCCGAGTCGCGTGAGCACGTCCACCCGCGACCACCGCGGATCGACCAGTCCGGCGATGATGCGACCGATTGCACCCGGGTCAGCAGCCGAGCCGAGACCGGGCACCGCCACGGCCGCCGACGGTCGCAGTCGTGTGGCGCCGTCGGCCGCGCGCAGCATCGGTGTTTCGCGGAGCGCGGCGAGCACGACGCTACCCAGCTGGCCGTCCAGCGCGCCCGCGGCGAGCGGCGGGGGCACTAGGTCGAGCAAGGCTGGACCGGCGGGCAACTGGGCCACCAGGTCGGCATAGGCCTCGCCAAGCCGTGCCACGATGAAGTCGCGAGCGGGACCCGGTGCTGCGTGCCTCCTGGTCGGGTCCAACGGCACCGAGGCCACGAGGAGTGCCGGCAACGACAACGGCTCGTCGGTCGGTGTCGGGGCGTGCAACACGCGTGGCGTGGTTGCGGGCAGCGGTTGCGGGCGACCACCGGCGTCGACGGGGACTGCGGCAAGCACGGACCACCAGGGACGCGCCCGCTCCTCGACCGGACGGTCGGCGAGTAGCGCTGGGTCGAGCGGCCCGGTCCGCTCTCCCCGAAGCCAGCGCGTCGAGCGATCAGCCTCGCTGACGATGACATGCTGGCCGTCGGCCTGCGCACGCAGCACACGTGCGTGCCCTTCGACCTCGACCACCAGCTCGCTCAGGGCGGGCAGCGTGAGCAGCAGGGCATCGTCGATCCACGCCAGCAGCCTGCGGACGAGCCCCTGCGCGGAGCCATCGCGCAACGGCACGCGTACGACGGTGTCGTAGCCCGCGATCATGGCTGATTCGATCGGGAAAGGCAGTCGCAGCACAGGCACGGCGTCGCCGCGGCGAGTGACCTCCTGGGCCAGCTCGGGCCGCGAAGCCGCGGCCGCGACCGCGGCGCCTCGTGACCAGCGCACCGCACCGCTGGCCGAGTGCACCGATGGCTCGTCGCTCACCGCGAGGACAGCAGCGAATCCCACCCCGAAGCGCCCCACGCTGCCGGGGTCGTCGCGCTTCGCCGACGCGCGCAGGGTCGACAAGCTCTCGACACCCGCTGCATCGAGGGCTGAACCCGTGTTGGCAGCAACGAGCACGCCGTCGACAAGACGCAGCAACAGCCGCCCCGGAGCGCCGGCACGAGCGGCGGCGTCGGCGGCGTTCTGCGCGAGCTCGATGACGACCCGGTCGCGGTAGCCACCGCGTACTAGATCCTCTTCCGCGTTGGCGTCCTCCCGGAACCGCGCGGGCGAGGCAGACCACGCGGCAAGCACGCGCGCCCGCAGCGCCTCAGTCCCGTAGGGGTCGACCGGTCTCAGCTCAGGCGTGGCCGGGCCCCGAATCGGTGACAGGCGGGGCGCCCAGTGGATCGCTGCCCAGTGTGTCGAGGACAGTCCCCGAGTCCTGGCCGGGCGTTGGCATGCGAACTGAGGAGTGTGCCCCGCAGCCGTGGTCGAAGGACACCACGCGGCCGTCGCTGGGTGACATCTCGTTGGCACAGACGCCAAACGCCTGCGCGAGCGGCCCGCCGAGCCGCACGAGGAATCCACAGGTCGCGCAGTGCGCTGGTGCGGCCTGCGCGATGGGGGTGTCGGGGCCGCCCTCACCGGCGTGCCAACGGTCGGCCGCCTCGTCGCGGCCCTCGACCGAGAGGACGAGCTCGCGGCCGAGCCCGAGCTCGTAGGCGACCGCGGCGATCTCGTCGGAGTCTGGGGTGCCCTCGTCGGCGCCTGTGTAGCCGGGGGCAAGCCGCGGATCGTCGAGGCTTGTCGGGAGCAGGTCGCCGGGGCCGAGGTCCCCGGGGCGCACACGCTCGTCCCATGGCACCCATGCGGGAGCCAGCAGCGCGTCGGCGCCCGGCAGCAGGAGCACCTCGCTGACGGTGACGACCTTGGAGCGGCTGGCGCGGGCGAGCGTGACGCTCCAACGCCACCCGACATATCCCGGTGTCGAGCTGGCGAACAGGTGCGTGACGACTCGCTCGCCTTCGACGTGGTCCCCGAGGTAGTCGCCGACCTGGTCGGCCCCGGCGATCTCCTCGGCTGCGGCACGCGCGAGGTCAACGGCCTCCAGTGCGGCGGCGTCGGCCTTGGTGGCGGACGCGCGTCGGCTGGGCCGGGACGGGCTGACCGTAGGCGTCGCTGCACTCACGAGGCGTGATTCTCGCAAACTCCGAGCCTGGAACGAAATGCCAACGTGCGCACTCCTGTGATGGGGCAACGGCGAGGCCGTCAGGTTGGGCAGGATAGGGGTGTGGCGGAGGAGCCGAGGTCGCAACGATCGGCGAGCACCGCCGCGCCCGGCAACATGCCGCCCGAGGACACCTCACGGCTGCGCCGCAGCGCCGCGATGGCGGCGCGGGCGGCAGGTACCACAGCGCGCCGGGTCCGGCGCGCGACCAACGCGCAGGGCGCCGGCGAGAGCGGCCTCGCCCGTCTGATCGAGCTGCACGTGGTCAACGCGGCGGGTGACGCGTTGGTCAGCGTTGCCCTTGCCGGGACGCTGTTCTTCTCGGTGCCCAGCGATGACGCGCGCGGCCGCGTTGCTCTCTATCTCGTACTCACCATGGCGCCGTTCGCGATCGTCGCCCCGATCATCGGGCCCTTTCTCGACCGTTTTCGCCGGGGCCGCCGCTGGGCGATCGGCGGGACCATGGCGATTCGTGCGTTCCTCTGCTGGGTGATGGCCGGAGCCGTGCAGCACGAGGACTTGTCCCTCTACCCGGCAGCACTGCTCGTGCTCGTCAGCTCCCGCGCCTATGGCGTCACGCGGTCCGCAGCCGTTCCCCGGGTGCTTCCGGACGACGTCGGGCTCGTCACGGCCAACTCCCGGCTCGCACTCGCTGCGGTCGCGGGGCTCGCGGTGGCCGCGCCGATCGGGATCGGCGTCTCGTGGTTCGGCCCAGAGTGGGTCCTGCGGCTGGCCTTTGTCGTCTTCGTGGTCGCGACTGTGCTCTCGATCCGGCTTCCGGCACGCATCGACTCCAACGAAGGCGAGCAGGAGGCCGCGCTACTGCCCGCAGCGGCCGGCCTGCGGCGGGGGCGGCGAGTCCAGGTCGGACCGACCATCGTCCGCGCCTTGCGGGGCAACGCGGGACTGCGCTGGTTCTCCGGATTCTTGACGCTCTTCCTCGCCTTCGAGCTGCGCAACGACCCTGTGGGCGGGCTCAGCGACGTCGTCGCGATCGGCGTCGCCGCGGTCGCCGCCGCAGTCGGCAGCACGGCCGGCACCGGCCTCATGTCCGTCTTGAGAGCACGACATCCCGAACGCCTGGTGTACGGCTGTGTGCTGCTCGCCGCTGTGGCCGCCCTGCTCGCTGCCCTGTTCTGGGGGCTCGTGACACTCGTCATCGTCGCGCTCGTGGCCGGGCTGGCGCAGCAGCTTGCCAAGCTCTGCCTCGACGCCGTGATCCAGACCGACGTCCCGGAGGCCGTGCGCACTTCCGCGTTCGCACGCTCCGAGACGCTGCTGCAGCTGGCCTGGGTCATCGGCGGCGGCGTAGGCATCGCGTTGCCGCTCTTCCCGGAGCTCGGTCTCGGGATTGCCTGCGTCGTCCTCGTCGCGACGCTCGTGCTGGGCACGCGCGTCCGCGCTCGCCCCTAGAGCTCGAGCTCGTCGGCCAGCCTCCGCAGCACCTTGGCAATGCTCTGCGACTTGCGTGAGTCGGGATGCCGGCCGCGGCGGTAGGAGGTCGCGGCTTCGTCGAGCATCTTGATGAGGTCCTCGACCAAGACGGCCATCTCGTCGGGCGAGCGCCGCGAGGCCTTGGCCACCGACGGCACGGGGTCGAGCACGCGAACGGACAGGGCCTGCTCACCGCGACGCCCCTCCGCGACACCGAACTCGACGCGCTGCCCCTTGCGCAACGTGACGCCTTCAGGCAGCGCCGAGACGTGAACATGGACGTCGCCGCCCTCGTCCCTGGACAGGAAGCCGTACCCCTTGTCGGCGTCGTACCACTTGACCTTGCCGGTAGGCACAGGTGACCTCGTATCGAATCAGTGCGGGTGGGTTGCCGTGTTGCCCGGTGTCACGCGGGCAGGCCAAGCCTAGAGCGAATCCGCGGCGGGGTGCAGATTGACCGATCCAGCACCGGGCTGAGCAAGCCGAACACGCAGCTCCTCGGCCAGCCATCCCGGGAAATGTGTGAGATCGGCCAGCACCACGTCAGCGCCGCCGGCAGTGAGCTCCTCGGCGGAGTACGGACCCGTCGCCACCGCCACTGCCGTGGCACCCGCTGCTCGGGCGGCGGCGATGTCGCCTAGATGGTCGCCGACATAGATCGTCGCGCCGTGCTCGACGAGAGCCACGCCCTTCGCCTCGGCAAACAGGTCGCCCACCACCTCATCGGGCGCCAGGCCGATCCGCTCGAGTAGCGCCTGTGCCACGTCGGTGCGCTTGGCACTGACGACGAGAGTCCGGCCGCCGCGCTCACGGACGGCCGTCAGGGCCTCCGCGGCCCCGGGCAGCCGAGTGGAGACCGCGATGCCCAATGTGGGGTAAAGCTCGCGGTAGCGCGCGATCGCCGACGCCACCGCCCCCGGGGGCAGCCGCTCACCCAGTACGAGACCGAGGGGCAAGCCGACCTCACGATGCAGCCGTGCCGGGTCCCAGTCGAAACCGTGCTCGCGGCCGATTGCCAGCCAGGTTGCGACGATGCCGTCCGCTGAGTCGGCGAGCGTCTGGTCGAGGTCGAATCCGATCACGAGAGGGCGCACGACCGACCACCGTAGCCTGCCCCGCCGAGCATGCGGTTGGCGCCCGTTATCGCTGCCAAATGGGCGCCAACCGCATGCTCGAACGTGGCTAATCACATGACGGGCAGGTCAGCGCCAGCCAAGCTCCGGGGCTAGCTGAGTCAGCACACTGTCGATGACGTGCGCGTTGTAGTCGACGCCCAGCTGGTTCGGCACTGTGAGAAGCAGGGTATCTGCGGCGGCGATCGCCTCGTCCTCGGCGAGCTGCTTCACGAGTTGATCCGGCTCGCCGGCGTACGACTTGCCGAATCGGGCCGTGCCGCCGTCGAGGTATCCGACCTGGTCCTCGCTGCCCGCCTCGTTACCGAAGTACGCGCGGTCCAGGTCGCTCACGACCGGGAAGATGCTGCGGCTGACAGAGACCCGCGGCTCCCGCTCGTGGCCCACGGCCTTCCAGGCGTCCCGGAACCGCTGGATCTGCTCGGCCTGGAGCTGGTGGAACGGCACCCCGGTGTCCTCGGTGAGCAGTGTCGAGCTCATCAGGTTCATGCCCTGCTCGGCGGTCCACTCGGCGGTCGCGCGGGTTCCGGCCCCCCACCAGATGCGGTCACGAAGCCCTGGCGAATGCGGCTCCAGCCGCAGCAGGCCGGGCGGGTTCGCGAACATCGGCCGCGGGTTGGGCTGTGCGAAGCCTTCGCCCTTGATCACCTCGAGGAACACCCGGGTGTGCTCACGGGCCATGGCCGCGTGGTCGGATCCCTCGGCGGGCGAGTAGCCGAAGTAGCGGAAACCGTCGATCACCTGCTCCGGGGACCCACGGCTGATGCCCAGCTGGAGCCGGCCACCCGAGATCAGGTCCGCCGAACCCGCGTCCTCGGCCATGTAGAGCGGGTTCTCGTAGCGCATGTCGATCACGCCGGTGCCGATCTCGATCCGGCTGGTCCTGGCTCCGATGGCGGCCAGCAGCGGGAAGGGCGAGGACAACTGGCGCGCGAAGTGGTGCACCCGGAAGTACGCGCCGTCGGCCCCGAGCTCCTCGGCCGCGACCGCGAGGTCGATGGACTGCAGCAGTGCGTCGGCCGCCGAGCGCGTCTGCGACTGAGGCGACGGCGTCCAGTGGCCGAACGACAAGAACCCGATCTTCTTCATGCCTAATGCAAGCACCGCCCACGAGACAGGCTTTCCTGCCCCCGATCAATTGGCGCCGAAGCGGCGTAGGAGTTCCCGCGGGTACGTCCTGCACTGCCACGTCCCGAGGCTTTGCGCTTCGACGGTCCGGGTCGGAGAGCAAGATGACTGCATGATCGCGCGAATGTGGCGAGGTTGGGCGCCCACGAAGGACGCGGACCAATACGAGGCACACTATCGCCACGAGGTGGTGCCTGAACTTCAGCAGATCGCCGGCTTCAGGGGTGCGCAATTGTCGCGTCGTACCAGCGGCGACGAGATCGAGTTCGTGTCCGTGACCCTGTTCGACGACCTGGATGCCATCCGGGCGTTCGCCGGCGACAATTTCGACCTGGCAGTCGTCGCAGACCAGGCTCGCGGGGTACTCGTCCGGTTCGATGAGCGAGTCACGCATTACGACGTGTGCGTCGACCTGCGTACGTGACCACGATGTCCACGAACCCGGCCTCACTGACCTGGAGTGGCGTCACGGCTCGGCGGATGGACCGCCACCGGTTGACCGAGCCGGCCAAGAGCCTCAGCCCTGCTGACATCGCCGGTGTGCTGTGCGGCGCGCATGCTCAGGTCCTGAGCGCCGCCGAGCTCTCGATCGGGCGGCGCATCGCGGGGGCGACCAGCGTTGACGTACAGCATGCCCTTTGGGAGGACCGCACCCTGGTCAAGACGTTCGGTCCGCGCGGCACTGTTCATCTGCTTCCGACGGCCGACCTGCCGATGTGGACCGGAGCGCTGTCGGCCCTGCCATCGTCGGTGCCGACACATCCAGATCCGGTCCGCTTCACCCCCGAGCAGGCCGACGAGGTCATCACAGCCATCGGCGACGCGCTGGCGGAGACAGAACTGACCGTCGACGAGCTGACCGAGGCTATCGAGGAGCGCACCGGCCCCTGGGCCGCCGAGCTGACGATGGAAGCTTTCCAGGACAAGTGGCCACGATGGCGCCAGCTGACCAGCACTGCCGCGCACCGCGGGATGCTCTGCTTCGGACCGAACCGCGGCCGCAACGTGACCTACACCAACCCGCATCGCTGGTTGCCCGGCTTCCGCCCCGACGACGGTGATTCGGCTCTGCGCACCCTTGTCAATCGCTTCTTGTACGCCTACGGCCCGGCTACCCCTCAGCACTTCGCCAGGTGGCTGAGCATCCCGCCGCGGCGCGCCGTTGGGCTGTTCGACGAGCTCGCGGGCGAGCTTGAGTGCGTGGAGGTGCACGGTGAGCCGGCATGGACGATCGCCGGTGACACCGGGACTCCGCAGCAGCCACACGCCGGGGTGTGCCTGCTGCCCTACTTCGATGCGTACGTCGTTGCCGGGCAGCCCCGAGACCGGCTGTATCCCGGCGCCGCCGCAACCCGCGCACTCACGCCGTCGGGGCAGGCGGGCAACTACCCGGTGCTGCTCGTCGACGGCGTTGTCGGCGGGGTGTGGCACCAGCGGCGTTCCGGTGGGAGGCTCGCCATCACCGTCGAACCACTACGCGAGCTGACAAGGACCCAACGCAATCAGCTCGACGACGATGTCGAGCTCGTGGGCTTGGTCATGCAGGCCAAGCCCACGCTGACGCTGGGCACCGTGACGGTGGGCCCGCACGCCTGACCACGCAACTGGAGGACAGCCCATGGGCGACCCGCTGCTCGAGCAGGACACGACCCTTGCAGCCCTGCAACAGGTAATCGACGCTGCCGGGCCGTTCCTGGACTCGCTCCCCGATCGCCTCGTGTGGGACAGCGGCGCCGAGCCCTTGCTGCACGAGCTGGCCGGCCCGCTGCCCGAGCAGGGCAACGGAACACTCCCCGCAGTGGAAACACTGCTGCGCGTGGGCACCGCGACCGCGACCGCCTCAGCGGGGCCACGCTTCTTCCACTTCGTCATCGGCGGTTCGACGCCGGCCTCGTTGGCTGCCGACTGGACGGTCTCGCTGCTCGACCAGAACGCGTTCGTACGCGCTTCGTCCCGGCTTGCCGACGTCGCAGAGACAGTGGTGCTGGGCTGGCTGCGAGACCTGGTCGGCCTTCCTTCGCAATGGGGTGGGGCGCTCACCGCGAGCGCCACGTTCGCCAATGTCACCAGCCTGGCGCTAGCAACGCACTGGTGGGCCGAGCGGCACGGCGTCGATGCAACGGCGCAGGGCATCGTCGGGCTGCCCCGGATGCCTGTCCTTGGCGGCGGCTACGTGCACCCCAGTGCGCGCAAGGCACTGCAGCTGCTCGGCCACGGCAAAGACACGGTGCAGGCGTTCACCCGCGACGACTTCGGCCGGTTGGACGTCGACGCGCTCGCGCGCCGGCTGCGCGAGCTCGACGGCGCGCCGGCCGTCATCGTCGCCACCGCCGGAGAGCCCAACGCAGGCGACTTCGACCCGATCAACGATCTGGCCGATCTGGCCGAGCAGCACAACGCCTGGCTGCACGTCGACGGCGCGTTCGGCATCTTCGCCGCCCTCTCCCCGCGCACCGCGCATCTGACCGCCGGTGTCGAGCGTGCCGACTCGATCGCAGCCGACGCGCACAAGTGGCTCAATGTGCCGTACGAGAGCGGGTACGCCCTCGTCCGCGAGCCTGAGCGGCTCGGCAGAGCATTCGGCATGCCGGGTGCTGCCTACCTTCCCGGACCGGACGACCCGCGTGGCGGCTACGGGCTGCTCGGCCCGGAGTCGTCCCGCCGCGCCCGAGCTCTTCCGATCTGGGCGACCCTCGCCGCCTACGGCCGGGCGGGCTACCGGGCGCTCGTGGAGCGGCACTGTGACCTCGCGGCGCACCTGGCCGCCGAGGTCGATGCCGCACCCGATCTGGAGCGGCTCGCTGAAGTGCCCCTCAATGTCGTCTGCTTCCGCTATCGCCCACCCGGGCTGACCGACCCCGAGCTGGACACGGTCAATCGACGCCTCGGGGAGGCACTGCTCGACGACGGCCGGGTCTTTGCCGGCGGCACCGTCTACGGCGGACGCGCCGCCCTGCGGCCCGCCATCAGCAACTGGCGGACGACGGCGGCCGATCTCGACCTGCTCGTCGACGTCGTGCGGGAGCTCGGGCAGTCGCTTGCGGCCGACCTCGCCGCGGAGAGCACCGCGCGATGAGCTGAGTCAGGTCCGCCGCGAGAGGATCTGGCGCACTTCCTTGGCCACATCGGCATCTGGCGCGGTGTTCATCAGGGCCGCACGTGCCTCCGTCAGCTGCCGCCCGGCAGGCAGGTCATCGCGGCCGACGCCCCAGAAGTCCTCGAGACCCTCGGCCTTCAGACTCAGGTAGGCGAGGTAGGAGTCGCGCGCGGAGTTCAGATCGTCGTGCCACGGCATGATTCGTACGCTCTCCACGGCAGCCATGCCCATGCGGATGTCGCCCGCGCCCTTGGTGGCCATGTGCTGGACCGTGCCCTTGAGGTCCTGCTGCAGCGAGTCAGGGACGTCGAACGAATAGAGCGTCGGAGCCATGTATTGCAGGGTCCGCCACACCAGGTCGTCCGCTTGGTTAGCCTCCGTCTGCGCGACCGACACGGCGTCCAGCAACGCTGCGTGCTCACGGTCGCGCACCTCCGAGTCCCCCCACCACCCGGTGAGCGCGACGACCAGTGCCGCGGGCAGCAGGACTCGGCGCCAGATTGCGCGCGACGGTCTGCCCTCGTCCCCGGTGTCGAGGATCTCCGTGTCGCGCCACTGCAGCTCGGAGGCCACGTGACCACTGTCCTCCCCCGCGGGCCTCGTGTCAGGTTCATGTGCCGTGCCGGGACGACCCCCAGACCAGGTATCCCGCGCCCAGGAGGCCCGCTGTGAGGGGGAAGACCCGTTGCATGACGAAGTCCCAATCGGTCAATGCGCCGAGCAGGGCCATGACGATCAGCAAAGCGGCCGGCAGCCAGAGCAGGGCCACAACTCGGACACCGTACGAGTTGGGCGGCAGCGACCAGGCGAACAGCCACGCGATCGCATAGCCGAACCAGCCGAGCCAGCGGACTAGCAAGATGACGACCAGCACCGCAATCGCCATGGTCACCACGGGGCCTAGCTCAGAGCGTCGACGCGCAGCCAGCAGGCGGTCACGGCGTGCCGTGATCGGAGGGGCGGCCAGGGCCGGGCTGCCAGCATCGGCGGTGCTGGGCACCACAACCGGCCGCGGGGTGGCCACGCGCGGTGCGGCCATCGCCTTCGTCACCTCGTCTGCGGGGTCGCCGAGCTTGGCGAGGATCCCGCGCACCACGTCCGGCTCGTCTCGATGCCTCTCACGCTCGCGGTCGATGCGTCGGCGCAGGTCGGCAATGAACTCCGTACGCTCGATCGGATGCATCCGTCGCCGCTGTGCTTCGTCGGCGACCTGGTCGAGGTAGTCGAGGACGACGTGATCGGTGTCGGCGCTCATCCGTCTCCCGTCGCCCGGCCGCCTGACTGCTGCCTCGATCATGCCGCGTCGTGTCACCACGGAGCGGCAGCACGCCCCGGAGTCGCACTAGCGTTGTACGGATGACCACGTCGGGAGCGCTACCGCGGACGCTGGCGGAGGACCTGCGGACGCGCGATGACGCAGCCCTCGCTTCGCTGCTGCGCGGCCGGCCCGACTTGGCCCAGCCCGTGCCGTCTGACAGTTCCCAGCTGGCGTCACGCGCCGCGACCCGGGCGTCGGTCGTCCAGCTGCTCGACCGTCTCGACCGTTTCATGCTGGACGTTGTCGACGCGTGCGCCGTGGCAACGGCACTGCATGACGGTCCTGTCGAGCCTGGCACTGTCGTCAATCTCGTCGGGCGTCCCGCCGCCGACGTCGACCCGGCGATCGAGCGGCTGCGGACGCTTGCGGTCTTGTGGGGTGCGGACGATGCGCTACGACTCGTACGAACCGTGCGTGACGTGCTCGGGCCGCACCCCGGCGGCCTCGGCCCGCCGGCGCGGCAGGCACTTCTCGCCCTCGCACCGTCACGGATCGCACGCATCGCAGGTGATCTCGGGCTGACTCCGACCGGCGACCCGGTCGCCGACGCCGAGCAGATCGGCGACCGGCTCGGCGACCCCCGGTCGCTCGACGCGTTGCTGGACCGGCTCGGCCCCGATGCCCGAGCAGCGCTGGACGCCGTGGCCGCCGGGCCACCAACTGCGCATGTCGGCAACGCCCGCCGCGCGGTCGACGCCGCCACGGCGCAGTCGCCGGTGGACAAGCTGCTCGCGCACGGCCTGCTCGTGCCCGTGGAATCCGCCACCGTGCTGTTGCCCGTCGAGGTGGGCTTGCACATGCGCGGCGGTCGGATCCGTGCCGACGTGGCAGTCGGTCCGCCGTCGCCCGCGACGACAGAAGGCTCGGCTGAGGTCGTCGACCGCACGGCCGCGGGTGCCGCGGCGGAGGTCGTACAGCTCGTTGAGGCGCTCGCGGAAACCTGGAGCGCCGCGCCACCGAGCGTCCTACGGGCCGGTGGTCTCGCCTCCCGCGACCTGCGCCGCGCCAGCGCCGCGCTGCAGGTCGACGACGGCACAGTCGCTCTGCTCGCCGAGGCCGCCCATGCGGCCGGTCTGGTCGGACGCAGCGACGGCTTCGAACCGGTCTGGCTGCCGAGCACCGAGTACGACGCGTGGGCAGCCGGCTCCATAGCAACGCAATGGGCGGCGATCGCGCGGGCGTGGCTCGGCATGCCACGGCTGCCTGGTCTCGTCGGCAGCCGCGCCGAGCGTGACCGGCTGGTCGCGCCGCTGGGTCCTGACCTTGACCACCCCGTTGCGTCCGAGGTTCGGCGCGCCACCCTGCATGCCCTCGCCGCCCTGCCATCAGGTCATGCGGCAAACCCAAGTGACCTGCTCGCGGTGCTGCACTGGCAGCGCCCGCGACGGCGCTCACGACTCCGCGATGACGTCGCTCGCTGGAGCCTCCAGGAAGCGGGCCGGCTTGGCATTACCGGGGCCGGCGCGCTCTCGTCGTTCGGCCGCGCGCTGCTCACCAGCCAGTCGGCTGCCGCCGCTGCCCTGGACCGGCTGCTGCCGGCACCGATCGATCACGTGCTGCTCCAGGCGGACCTCACCGCCGTGGCCCCAGGGCCGCTGGAGGTGGACCTCGGACGCCGGCTCAGCCTCATCGCTGACGTGGAGTCGACCGGCGGGGCCACGGTCTACCGGTTCAGCGCTGATTCCGTACGTCGTGGGCTCGACGCCGGGCACTCCGCAGCCGAGATTCAGCGCTTTCTCGGCGACGTGTCACGCACGCCGGTGCCGCAGCCACTCGCTTACCTTGTCGACGACGTAGCCCGCCGACATGGGCTCATGCGTGTCGGGTCGGCCGAGAGCTTTGTCCGTTGTGACGACGAGGCAGCGCTTGTGGAGCTGCTCGCCGACCGTCGGGCGGCCGGGCTGGGCCTGCGCCGGATCGCGCCCACAGTGCTCGCCGCACAGGTGCCGCCTGACGCGCTGCTTGCGCGACTCCGCTCCATGGGGCTCGCGCCGGCGGCCGAGGCGCTCGACGGGTCGGTCGTCGTCGCGCAGCCGCCCGCACGCCGTGCTCCGATGACGGCGCGCAGTGGCACGCCGACGTACGAGATCCCTGGTATGACCGATCGGCTCGTCGAGGCGACCGTGCGCGCCCTACGCACCGGCGACGCTGTCGCCGACCGGCGTCCCGACGGGGTCACCGCGCCGCGGATACAACCAGCCGAGGCTATTGCGGTGCTGCGCGAGGCAGCCGACGCTGGTACGTCGGTGTGGATCGGCTACGTCGACAACCACGGGGTCACTAGTGAGCGGGTCGTCGACCCCGTGCGCCTGGAAGGCGGCTGGCTCACCGCATTCGACCATCGCAGCCAAGAGGTGCGGTCGTTCGCGGTGCACCGGATCAGCTCGGTGGCCGCGTCCGGGGACTGACCGCGTCAAGCAAGGGGCGAAGCATGATCACCTCGTCGCGGTCGTCGCCTGGGGCAACGCGGATGGTCGCCGGTACGCGCCCGACTTCCACATAGCCGCACCGGTCATAGAACGTGCCCAGCCCCAGGCCCTCGCGGTAGGTGAGCCGCAACGCCTCGAGCCCGAGGTCACGGGCGATGCCGTGGATGCCGGCGACCAGGACGCGACCAAGACCGGCGCCTTGGTACCGCGGGTGCACCTGCAACCGGACGAGCTTGCCCCAGTGTGCGAACAGCGGGTTGGTCGTGCGCTCGATGAAGCCAAATCCGGCGAGCCGATCGCCCATGCGCACGGCCACGAGCACAGTGCCACGAGAGCGCATGGCCTCCAGCGCCTCGTCCAACGTGGGCGCGACGTCACTCGCCTCGACCGGAGCGACGAAGCCCACTGCACCACCGTCATTGGTCACGTCGACCCAGCACTCGAGCAGCTCCCGGCGCAGCCGCGCGTCCACCGAATCGATGCGCTCGACCCGCGGGCCGTACAGCAGCAGCGACGGCACTCCCTCGTACGAGATCGTCCTGGCCCGAACGAACCCGCTGCGCTCGGCGACCCGCAACGACGGCTCGTTGACGGGACGAATGATCGCGACGACTGGTAGGTCGGGCCGCTGCTCGGCAGCGAACACCACCGCCTCGCGTACGACTTCACGCGCCAGACCGCGACCCCACACGCTCGGCCGATAGCGGTAGTAAAGGTTGAGCACCCGCTCACCGTCGACGTCCTTGTGCTGGAGGCCCGAGAAGCCGACGACCACGCCGGCCTCCTCGACAGCCCAGTAGCCGAACCCGTGCTCAGCCCAGTGCTCGATCCAAGCGGTGAGCTGCGCCTCGGTGACTGAGGGATCGCGGTGCGGTCCGGCCGGGTTGAACAGGTTGGTGTCCGGGTCGCCATGGATCTCGAAGGCAGCCGCCAGATCGTCAATCGTCGGCTGGCGCAGCAGGACGCGGTCGGTCCGCCGGACCGCGCCCGGCATGAGGCCCGTGCTCATCACCATCGGGCTACCTCCCCACGTAAGGAGCACAATACTCATCTACCGGTTACGCGCCAGACTCTACCCGGTAAGATTCATGCATGGAGTTCGCCTCTTACGCGCGACAGGCTGTGGTGCTCGCCAACGCCGACCTCGACAGCCTCGACGCGCTGCGCGGCGAGCTGGTCGATCTGCCCTGGTATGTCGACCGGGTAACTGAGCACGACCTCCACATCTTGCGCAGGACTCAGCCCCGGCTGCGGGCGATTTTCGAGCTGGGCGCCGCAAGCGACGATGACGCGGCCGTCGCAGAGCTCAACGCACTGCTGGCCGAGACGCCGGTGTCGCCGCGGGTGTCCGGCCACGACTCGAGCTCATGGCACCTGCATGTGACGGGCCCCGGCACCCGACCGGCGCAGGACCTGCTCGCCGAGTCGCTCATGGGCCTCGCGATCACGGTCATCGATCATGGTGCCCATCGCCTCGGCGTGTGCGCTTGCGACGACTGCGACGACGTCTACATCGACACATCACCCAACCGCTCCCGCCGATACTGCTCGGATCGCTGTTCATCACGCGCCAACGTGGCCGCGTTCCGCGCGCGACAGAAGGTACGCCTGTGACCGACGGCCCACTGATCGTCCAGTCCGACAAGACACTCCTTCTCGAAGTTGACCACCCGCAAGCGGAGGAGTGTCGCCGCGCCATTGCGCCATTCGCCGAGCTCGAGCGGGCACCCGAGCACATCCACACCTACCGGGTCACCCCTCTTGGCCTGTGGAACGCCCGCGCCGCCGGGCACGACGCCGAGCAGGTCGTCGACACGCTGCTGACCTACAGCCGGTACGCCGTGCCGCACGCGCTGCTCGTCGACATCGCCGAGACGATGGCGAGGTACGGGCGGCTGCGGCTGGAGACCGACCCCGTGCACGGGCTGGTGCTGCGCGCCTTCGACCGACCGGTGTTCGAGGAGGTCCTGCGGTCGAAGAAGTCACGACCCCTGTTCGGCACTCGGATCGACGACGACACGATCGCGGTGCACCCGAGCGAGCGCGGGCACCTCAAGCAGGTGCTGCTCAAGCTGGGCTGGCCGGCCGAGGACCTCGCGGGCTACGTCGACGGCGAGGCGCACGAGATCGATCTCGCGGAGGACGGCTGGACGTTACGCCCCTACCAGCGGGAGGCGGCTGACGGGTTCTGGCACGGCGGCTCGGGGGTAGTCGTCCTTCCCTGTGGCGCGGGCAAGACCCTGGTCGGCGCGGCCGCAATGGCCCAGGCCAAGGCGACCACGCTGATCCTCGTCACCAACACCGTGGCGGCGCGCCAGTGGCGTGACGAGCTCGTCAAGCGCACCAGCCTGACCGCTGACGAGATCGGCGAGTACTCCGGGGCCAAGAAGGAGATTCGCCCCGTCACGATCGCCACCTACCAGGTGATGACAACACGGCGAAAGGGCGTCTACACCCACCTCGAGCTGCTCGATGCGCGTGACTGGGGGCTGATCGTCTACGACGAGGTGCACCTGCTGCCGGCGCCGATCTTCCGCATGACCGCTGACCTGCAGGCCCGGCGGCGGCTCGGGCTGACCGCGACGCTGGTGCGCGAGGACGGCCGCGAGGACGAGGTGTTCACGCTGATCGGCCCGAAGCGCTACGACGCGCCGTGGAAGGAGATCGAGGCGCAGGGCTACATCGCCCCCGCCGACTGCGTCGAGGTGCGCGTGACTCTGACTGACTCCGAACGGTTGGCGTACGCGGTCGCCGAGCCCGACGAGCGCTACCGCCTTGCCGCAACCGCGGCGTCGAAGACACGCGTGGTCGAGGCACTCGTACGGCAGCACGCCGACGAGCCGCTCCTCGTGATCGGGCAGTACATCGACCAGCTCGACGACCTCGCCGCACGGCTGGACGCACCCGTGGTTAAGGGCGAGACGACCGTACGGCAGCGCGAGCGGCTGTTCGGCGCGTTCCGCACCGGCGAGCTGAGCCGCCTGGTCGTGAGCAAGGTCGCCAACTTCTCGATCGACCTGCCGGAGGCATCCGTCGCCGTACAGGTGTCGGGGACCTTCGGCTCACGCCAGGAGGAGGCTCAGCGGCTCGGGCGAGTGCTGCGCCCCAAGGCTGACGGTCGGGGGGCTCGGTTCTACGCCGTCGTCGCGCGCGACACCGTCGACCAGGACTTCGCGCAGCACCGGCAACGGTTCCTTGCGGAGCAGGGCTATGCCTACCGCATCGTCGACGCCGACGACGTCCTCTACGGCGAAGGTGTCGGCGACACGGGCTGAGTGTCCGGAGCCACACGTCCTATGCACGGCGTTCCCGCGGGAACGCTCTTGCTCGGTCTGCGGCTCCCTGTTGAGTTGGCTCCGACTGTTGCGCAGGCTGCCCGTGGATGCTGTTGAGGCTTCTCGGAGGTCGACCGGGTAGCCAGTCCTGGGCGGTCATGAGGTGTGCGCCGGACGGGTCAGCACTGTCCTGGGAGCGACGGGTGGTCTTGACGAACGTTGTTGCTGGACCAGCGACGGTGTTCTCGACCCAGCGGCCTGGGGGCCGTGGTGCAGTTCGTGGTGGCGCTCAGTTGCTTGTTGGCTCCATTCGACCGGAACCCGACTGCTTGCAGCAGGATCGACGGCTTCCTAGCGGCAAGGTTAGGCACGGTCTTACTGGTCGTTTCAAGAATGACGACGCCGCGTCATCCGAATGCGCGCGGCCCGGCCGCGCGCCCGTCGCGTCGGCTATGAAATCGCTGTCCGGTTGCCGGAGCACAGTGATAGACAGCCGGGGTGGAAAATACGCTGGAGTTCCCCGATCTGCTGCGGCTGATCGACGAACGGTCGACCGCCTTCCGCGCTGCGGTCTCCTCCGCGCCCAATCTCGAGGTGCAGGTGCCGACCTGTCCCGAGTGGACGCTGTTCGATCTGGTGCAGCACCTGGGCGAGGGGCGCCGCTCCTGGGCCGCCACCGTCGCCGCAGGGCCTGCCGCCGCCAAGTCCGTGTCGGAGGGCCCGGCTGCGCCTCGGGAGCGCGAGGCGCTGCTGGCCTGGTTGGCCGCATCGACGCAGCAGCTGCTGGACGCACTGCGGGAGGCCGGCCCGGATCGGGGTTGCTGGACGTGGTGGGGTACGTCGCAGTCGCCGCAGACCTGCGGTGCCGTCGCCCGACACCAGCTCCAGGAGATCGCGGTGCACACCTACGACGCGCAGGTCAGCGTGGGCGGCCCGCAGCCGCTGCCGGAGGAGGCGGCGCTAGACGGTGTCGACGAGTTTCTGTCCACCTGCTGCGCAACGACGGCCGCCTGGCCGCACGAGCCCGCTGCCGTCGATTACCACAGCACCGAGGGCCGCTCCTGGCGCCTCTGGCTCTCCGCCGACGGCGCACGGACCGCCCGCGTGCCCGAACCCGGCACAATGCCGGCCACCGCTGCCGGCGAGGACCCGGACGCGGCCGACGCCTCCGCCCGAGGCACGGCCAGTGAGCTGGTCCTGGCGATGTACGGCCGTCTTCCGGTGGACTCCTTGAAGCTCGACGGCGACCGACGTCTGTTCGACCTGCTCGTGGCCTGGGACCCGGGGGCGTAGGACCTGACGGTGCGCCACCTCCTGCGCCCCGGGCCGACGGGACACGACTGCTCAGCTCCGCCAGCAGCCCCCCGGAGATCCATCGTCACACCGTGCGCGCGCTCATCGGGCACGATCGCAAGATCGAAGATGACAAGATCAACCATCCGACCATCGGCATGTCCGCGCTCATCCGACCGCGAGATCCTGGCGCCACCTGTTTGAAAGTGAAGAAGTCGGTCGGCTGAGTTTCGCGTTGGCGTTCCCGCGGGAACGTCCTTCCGATTCAGTGGTCGCTGGGCGCGAGAACGGAGGTGATTTTGCGGCCAGCCGCGCCGAACGGCACCAAACAGCCGACCCTAAGCGTTCCCGCGGGAACGTCTCGGACTGACTCCGCTGCGTATCTTCGCGTTTCGAGGAGGACAACCGTCATTTCTCGCGGAGCTACCAAGCAGAGTGAGTGATCGACCCTGTCAGTGCCCAGGTTTAGCGTGCCCAACATGACGAACCGTGACTTCGATTTTCTGGCCGGGCACTGGGACAGCCGCCAACGGCGACTGGTCAAGGTGCTGGCAGGTCAAGACGAGTGGTACGAGTTCGACGCCACCCTCGACTGCCAGGTGCTTCTCGATGGCGACGCAACCTTCGACGTGCTCCGCGCGCCGGAACGTGACATCGAGGGCATCACGCTTCGGCTCTACAGCCCCGGGGAGGAGGTGTGGCGAATCTGGTGGGCGGCCAAGGCCAGCGGCGGCCAGTTGGACGTGCCGGTCGTGGGCCGATTCGACAACGGGACCGGCACCTTCGAGTGCGACGACACCTGGGAGGGTAGGCCGGTTCGCGTGCGGTATGTGTGGTCGAAGACCGACACCCCGCATCCTCAGTGGGAACAGGCCTTCTCCGTCGATGGCGGAAAGACCTGGGAGATCAACTGGGTGGGCACCTTCACTCGGCGCTCATAGGCACCCGATCGGGCCACCGCCTACGCCTTCGGCCAGACTCGAGGAGTGACCGGCTCAGAGTTCCCAGTTGACCTTCGGGCTGACTGCTCCCAGTGCTTCGGGCTGTGCTGCGTCGTCCCGGCGTTCACCGCCTCGGCCGACTTCGCCATCAACAAGCCCGCCGGTCAGCCGTGCCCGAACCTCCAGTCCGACTTTCGATGCTCGATCCACGAAGAGCTTCGGCCGCGAGGGTTCCCGGGTTGCGCCGTGTACGACTGCTTCGGTGCCGGTCAGAAGGTTGCGCAGGACATCTACGACGGGCACGACTGGCGGCAGTCCCCGCAGATCGCCGAGCAGATGTTCGCGGTGTTCCCGATCATGCGCGACCTGCACGAGCTGCTCTGGTACCTGAACGAGGCGCTTGCCCTGCCCGCGGCGGCAACGCTGCACGGTGAGTTGGGCTCAGCGCTCGCCACGACCGAGGCGCTCACCAAGCTCGAGCCTGCGTTGCTGGTCGGCCTGGACTCCAAGGCACACCAGCGCGGCATCAGTGAGCTGCTGACGCGGACAAGTGAGGCCGCACGAGCAGACGTGATGCGAGTCGACACAGATCTCAGAGGCGCCGACCTGATGGGTCGTGACCTGTCAGGTCAGGATCTGCGTGGCGCCAACCTCCGAGGCGCCTACCTCATCGGCGCAAACCTCCGCAATGCGGATCTGAGTCTGGCCGACCTCATCGGCGCTGACCTTCGAGGCGCAGACCTTGAGCGGAGCCAATACGGCGACCAGCCTGTTCCTCACCCAGTTCCAGGTCAACGCGGCCCGCGGCGACTCGAGCACCAGGTTGCCGATGCCGCTGACCCGCCCTTCTTACTGGTCGACCAGGTCGCGGCAATGAGGCGACTAATGCCCGCGGGGCTGCCCGCCCAACACGTCGACTCGCACGCCGCGCCGAGCGAGCTCATGGTCCAGGGCGCCGAATTCCTCGATGAGGGCAGAGAGGAACTCATCGACCTCCTGCATGTCATAACCCTCACGCAGCCGAACAGTCGTGAACTCGACGTTGTCGATGTGGTCACTGCGCAGCCCCACGCCGAGGAACGTCACCGCGTCGCCCGCCACCAACCGCGTCCGCGCATCGAGCCGCAGCTGCAGGTTGCGCCGGGCGATATCGAGAAACTCGTCAACCTCTTGCATGTCATAGCCTTCACGCACACGCGTCGTGGTGAACTGCACGGCGTCGATCGTGTTGGGCGTGACCGCCGGCTGCGCGGGCTCACTCATTGGTGGCTTTACCGTGTGTGGTTGGCTGACCACGCGTACACGGTGCCGCGTCAGCTGGTAGTCCAGGTCGCGATAGCGCTCCGCGATCAAGGCAACGAACGCGTCGACCTCTGCGACGTCGTACCCCTCGTGCAGTCGCACCTTGGGAAATCGAGTCGCGCGGACCTCCGCGTCGGTGAGCGCTACCTGCAGGGGCATCGGGTCGGCACCGGTGCGCACACTGTCGAGCGCCGCGAGCCTGATCTGCAGATCGGACTCGGCAAGATCCATGAAGGCATCAACAGACTGCATGTCATAGCCACGCTTGACTCGCACGGTGCTGAACTCTGCGGCATCGACGGCCGCCGGAGTCAACGGTTCCACTCCGGGTCTCTCCCATCCCGCCAGGGGCTTACCGGCAAGTGCCGTGGCGTTATCCTGCCGCGAATTTGCCTGGACGGCAGCCCGATCCGCCGACTAAGGTCACATGCTCTTCGCGACTGGACCGAAACACCGGGCCGTCGGAACGCCTCACTCGCCGACCGCCGACCCTGGAGCGCGCCCCTTGCCCACGCCAGACATTAGCGGTGAGACCGCCGCGGCTGACGTGCTCGCCGCCGAACAGGATCATCTGCGCCGTTCTCGCGCCGACCTGCGCGCGATGCGCGAACGCACTCTGTCGCTGACCGCACAGGCAGGCGACGCGGTGTCGGAGGCCTACCTCCAGGCCAGTCTCTACCGGCGGGCCAGGGCCCTGGTGGACAACGCCGACGTACCGCTGTTCTTCGGACGCATCGACACCACGGGGGACGGCACGGACCACGGTCCGGAGACGTTCCACATCGGCCGCCGCCACGTCATGGATTCCGCGGGCGAACCTGTCGTCATCGACTGGCGCGCCGACGTGTCACGAGCGTTCTATCGGGCCACCCGCACGGATTCGCAAGGCGTGCGCTTACGGCGGCGGTTCGGCTTTGCGCACGGCGAGATCACGTCGTACGAGGACGAGCACCTGCTTGACAGCACCGAGCACGACAGCGCCAGCCGCATCCTCGTCGACGAGATCGAGCGCCCGCGCGTAGGCCCCATGCGCGACATCGTCGCCACGATCCAGCCGGAACAGGACGAAGTCGTACGCGCCGACCTGCGTCAAACCGTCTGCGTGCAAGGCGGCCCAGGCACTGGAAAGACGGCGGTTGGCCTGCATCGCGCTGCCTATCTGCTGCACGCGCACCGCGACCAGCTGTCCCGCCGGGGAGTCCTCGTCGTGGGACCCAACTCGGCATTTCTGCACTACATCGGCCAGGTCCTCCCGACCCTCGGCGAGGTCGACGTCCGACAGGTCACCGTCGACGAGCTGACGGCGACGGTGCCAGTGCGTACGCGGGATCACGCGGACGTCGCAACGCTCAAAGGCGACGCACGCATGGCTGAGCTGCTGCGTCGCGCTTTGTGGTCGCACGTCGACGCGCCCACCGAGGCGCTCGTTGTGCCGCGTGGGGCGCACAAGTGGCGCGTGCCCGCGCACGAGATTCGCGACGAGGTCAACGCACTGCGAGTGCGTGGAGACGGTTACGAGACCTGCCGGACCTTGCTGCCGCAGCGGCTTGCGCATCTTGTGCTGCTACGCATCGAAGGCCTCGGCGGCGTCACTGACGACCGCGTTCAGCATGCCGTCGCACGATCGCGCCCAGTACGAGCCTTCGCCGACTCGATCTGGCCCGCAGTGGATGCCGGCCGCCTGGTGTTCCGGCTGCTCACGGACGCGGACTTCCTGGCCGAGCATGCCGACGGGCTCCTCGACGCGGCCGAGCAGCAGTTGCTGCTTTGGCCGAAAGCCCCAAGGAGTCCGCGCACCGCCCCCTGGTCCGTCCCGGACGCGGTGCTCGTCGACGAGGCGGCCGCGCTGCTCGAGCGCACGCCAGGCGTCGGCCATGTAGTGCTGGATGAGGCGCAGGACCTGTCCCCGATGCAGCTGCGTGCCGTCGGGCGCCGTGCCGCACTCGGGTCGGCGACCGTGCTCGGCGACATCGCGCAAGGCACGACTCCGTGGGCGACGCCGTCCTGGCCAGTCGCGCTCGCACACCTGGCGCAGGACGGCGCCCACATCGAGGAGCTGCGAAAGGGATATCGCGTTCCGGCCAAGGTGATCGGGTTTGCGGGCCGGCTGTTGCCACATATTGCCCAGGGTGTCGCTGCGCCAGCGCCCGTACGATCCAATCCTGGGTGGCTCGACGTCATGCACGTCGACCAGGCCAACCTGCTGTCCGGTGCCACGAGTGCGGCGACCAATGCACTGGCCCGCGAGGGCTCAGTCGGCCTCATTGCGGCGGACGCGGCGCTCGACGGGGTGATGGCGGCGCTCGACTCCGCGGGCCTGGCACCGCGAGCACTGTCGGATGAAGCCGACTCGCGACTCACAGTCGTCCCGGCATCGATGGCCAAGGGCCTCGAGTTCGATCACGTCGTGGTCGTCGAACCAGCCGACGTGGTCGCCGCGGAGGCGGACGAGCGTACGGGCCTGCGACGGCTGTACGTCGTCCTGACGCGCGCCGTCACGTCGCTTGCCGTCGTGCATGCACAGGCCCTGCCTGATGCCCTCAGCCCTTAGTCAGTGCCCGAGCGGAGCAGTGGTCGTCTCCGCGGCGGCGCGCGACATGATTGATTGGACGTTGTCTTCGGCAAAGAAGGCTTCCGGTGACAGCATTCCGGCGTTGACACGGGCGAAGTCGTCCATGGCCTGTTGGTTGCCCTGCATGGCACCCAGGAGCTGTTGCAGCTCCGGCGGCGGCGGCTCGAGCGTGGCGAACTCCGTCGTGAACTCGTACATCGGCAGCACGTGCTGGTCGCGCCTCGACTGGTAGTCCGACATGGCGCCCGCGAAGTCACGACCACCCGAGAATGCCTCGTCGAGCGCCGTCGCGCATAGCTCCGCGTCCCTGAACGCGTCGAGGATTCCCTGGGCCGTGATGAAGTCCTTGTTGTAGCCGGCGTCTCCCACCAAAGCCCAGCCGGGACCGTACGGCTTGCGAAAGAAGTTCGCCACGGCGGTGCCCACGAAGCGCGCTTCACGGCGCCCTGCCTGCACGCGCTCGGCGAACTCCGGAATCAGCGCAAGCGTCTTGAGGTAGTTGCCCTCGATGTCCCGCTTGTTCGCCTCGAACTCGGCAAACGGCCAGCCCGCAATGATGAGAGTCAGGTCGTCATTGGTGGACCATGCACTGACACCCCGATAACTGCGGAGGTAGTTCTCGAAGCGGCCGTTCATGGGAACGCCACTCCAGTAGGAGTAGTAGCCAGCCAGCAATTGCGGCTTCTCGTGGTATTGCTCGGGCTTGACGGCCTGCGCCACCAGCGAGTGTCGCCCATCGGCCCCAACCACGACGTCGGCGCGCTCGACGACCGAGTTGCCGTTCTTGGTGTGGCCCCGCACGCCAGCAACGCGCCCGTCCTCCATCAGGATGTCCTCGACGGTGAAGCCCTCACGAACCTCGGCTCCCGCCTCAGCGGCCGCGTCCACCAGCAGCTTGTCCAGGACTATGCGGCGCGGACCGTACGCGACAGGGTCATCATCGGTCCCCGGCCTGCCGGTGAGGACGATGGGACCGAGATCGAACACGTACGTGTCGATGGGCGGGGAACCCGTTGCGGTGAGCTGGTCAAGCAGCCCCCAGCGCCGCAATGCGGCAAGGGCCGGCGGATGGAGCAGGTGCGTCGAGACGGTGTCGCTCGGGAACGTGGCGCGGTCCACGACGAGGATGCGGTATCCCCGCCGGGCCAGGAGCATGGCCGTCGGCGACCCGGCGCACCGCGCTCCCACCACGATCGCGTCGTACTTGCTGCTGGTCATGGTCGGCTCCCTGCGGTGTTCGAGTAACCGCAGGATGCGCGAGCGCCGACTCGGGAGTATCGGGGAGATCCCCTATCCCGCGGCTGGTTTCCGTCGCACTGCGTAACCCGTTGCCTCGGCGCGGTTGCGCAGGCCAAGCTTCGCCAGCATGTTGCCGACGTGGTGCTCGACGGTCTTTCGGGAGATGAACAGCCGATCACCGATCTCCGCATTCGAAAGCCCGGTACCGACAAGCTCCAGCACCTCGGCCTCGCGTTTCGTCAAGGCGCCATAACCCTTGGGTCCAGTCCGGACCGGTGCCCCGAGTGACCGCAGCAGCGACGCGGTCGCGTCGGCGTACCACGTCGCCTGCAGACGCTCGAACTCCTCCAAGGCGCCTTTCGCTTCGGCGATGGCTACTTCGGGTGACCGCCCCGACACCGCTCGCGCCACCTCCAGACGGGTCCGCGCGAGGTCCAGGGGCATCTGCGCAAGGGCGAAACCCTCGAGTGCCTCGTCGAGGAGGCTGCGCGCGTCGCCCTTACCCTTCGCGGCACAAACCCGGCCACGCGCGAGCGCAGCTGTGGCTCGCAGGTACGGACCGCGCTGCGCCGCGGCGATGCGGCCCAACCGGTCGGCGACGTGGCCGGCCTCGTCCAGTGATCCCTCCTCGAGGTAGACGTCGACCAGCAGCGCGAGTAGCGGACCGGTCATCGTCGACTCGCCGATGTCGGGCACTTCGACGTCCGAGACCTGCGTCGCCCGTTCGAGCAGATCCCGGGCGAGGGCGGTGTCGCCCCGCGCGAAATGCAGGGCGGCGTTGGTGCGCACGGCGTCCGGATGCTGCTCCAACCCTTTGAGCAGCTGACCGGCCTCCTCGAGACGGCCCTGGCGTACCCGCAGATCAGCGAGGCGGATGACGGCGGCGGCCCGGCGCGGCGGCAGGCCCCGGTCGAAGTGTCGTGTCGCCTCGATCAGCTGGGCCTCAGCTTCGTCCCACTTTCCGGCTGCCGTGAGTATTCCCCCGTAGTGGGCGCGGCAGAACGCGGCGACCACGTTCCGCCGAGTCATGAGATCCGCCGCCGCACGCATCCACTGATCAGCCCGAGGTACGTCGTGCATCAGCTCGCACGCCCAGAAGAATCCGCAGAACATCGAGTCGACGGCGGCAACATCGGTCAGCTCTCCGGCGCAGGCCGCAGCCAACGCCTCGTCCAGGAGGGTCAACCCTTCCTCGACCCGGTCTGTCAGCACGAACAGGCCACCTAGATACGACAGTGCCTCGAACTCGACGTTGGGATCGTCCAACCGGCGTCCAACCGCCACCGCGTCGCGGAGCAGGGACTCGCGGACGGCAGCATCGGGCTCCGAGAAGGACGTGATGATCAACACCCAGCCGTGCTCCGGGCGGTTTGGGCCGGCATCCGCGAGGATCGTGCGGGCCCGAGCCAGCCACCCCCGTTCCACAGCCCAGTCACCGAGGACATTTCCGCATATCCAGGCCAACATGCGCGCCGCCCGCCCGGCCGCCATGGTCTGCCGCTCTCGGCGATAGGCCGCGTAGGCGCGCTCATAGTGATCGATAGCCGCGCGATAGTCGCGGTCGAGGTAGAGGGCTTCGCCCATGCCCTCGAACACTTCGCCCGCGTGACCCACAGCCAGGGCTCGCTCAAACATGCGCCGTGCCAGGGATGTGTCGCCGGCGCGCAGAGCGGCCCACCCCTCATCGACCGCGGTCGAGGTCACCCGTCGATCGTCGCATGCGGCGTTGGCCGTCAGTCTTCGGCCGGCGGCGTCAGCGGCAGCAGCGCGGTAAAGACCGTGTCGCCAGGCCGTGAGCTGACCCGGAGGTCTCCGCCATGCCGGTTGACGACAATCCGCCACGAGATGTCGAGGCCGAGACCGGTGCCCTCGCCGACCCCCTTCGTCGTGAAGAACGGCTCGAAGACCCGGCCGAGCACCTCGGGTGGGATGCCCGGGCCAGTGTCCACGATGTCCACTGCCACACAGTCGCCGTCCAGGCGGGTGCGCACCGTCAGGGTGCCTTCACCGGCCATGGCGGCCGCAGCGTTGTCGATGATGTTGGTCCAGACCTGGTTGAGCTCCCCGGGATACGCCGGCACCAGCGGGAGCGTCCGGTCGAAGTCCTTCACCACTTCCAGGCCCTTGAGCTTGCCGGACAGCATGACGAGCGTCGACTTGAGGCCGTCGTGGATGTCGACCATCTGGAACGGTGCCCGGTCCATCTGGCTGTACTGCTTCGCGGCGCCGACAAGCCCGGAGATGCGGTGCACGGAGTCCTCGATCTCCTTCATGAGGGACTCCGTCTCCACGGTGTAGGCGAGCCACCGCATAGCATTTCCGAGCAGGTCGGCCGGCACTCGACCAGAGACCTCGTCGAGCCACGCCGAGTCGAGCCCGCCGGCGACGAGCATCGGCGCAAGGTCGTAACCGCCGGGAACGTTGTGCGCGTCGAACCAGTCGGCCATGGCGTCCTCGCGATCGCTGGTCTCCATCGGGGAGAGGTCACCGGTGGCCTTGGCCGTCCGTTCGGCTGCCTCCTCCTGCAGTTCGACGAGCTCACGCATGTTCTCCGTGGGCAGGTGCCCGTCGGCGAGGAGCGCCAGCTTGTGCCGCATGCCGGCGACGCGCTCGCGCAGGCCCGCGGTGGCACGTACGGCTGCCGCGGCTGGGTTGTTGAGCTCGTGCGTCAGCCCAGCAGTCAGTGAGCCGAGCGCGACGAGCCGCTCGCGCTGCCCGACAACGGCCTGCGAGCTGCGCATGCCGAGGAACAGGCCCTCGAGAAGGTGGACAGCCATCGGGAACCACTCGCGGATCATGGTCGCGAAGGTGTCCGCCGGCAGGACCAGGAAGGTGGACGGCACGACGGCGCGCATGCCGGTCGAATAGCGTTGATCGGCGTCCTCGACATAGGCCTGCGTGGCTCCGGCGTAGACCCCGCGTTGACTCGTACGGGTGGTCTCGACGTCGTCCGGCCCAACGCGGCGCAACAGGGCGACCTCGCCCTCGAGCAGCACGTAGAAGCACTCCGCCGGCTCACCCTCGACGTAGACCGGGCCGGCATCGATGTGCTCTACCCGGCTGTTGTCGGACAGCCAGCGCAGCTGATCATCAGTCAGCTTCTCGAAGAGGAACAGCGTGCGCAGCTCGTCAACCGGCAGCCGCCGGGGGGCCGTCTCGGGTGCACTGTTAGTGGTCACAACTTCTCCAAGTACCGGTGGACCAGGGTGACAGCCATTGCGCCCTCGCCGACTGCGGAGGCCACGCGCTTCACCGAGTCCGCGTGTACATCCCCTGCAACAAAAACACCCGGCACACTTGTTTCCAAGAGCCACGGGTCTCGGTCGAGGTCCCAGTCCGGTGGCCGGGTGCCGTCGACGAGGAGGTCCGGCCCGGCGAGCACGAAGCCACGGTCGTCGCGCAGGACGACGCCATCCAGCCATTGTGTGCGTGGCGCTGCACCGATGAACACGAAGAGGAACTCGGTGGGCAGCCGGTCCTTGCTACCAACGGTGGAGTCGAGCACCTCGATCCACTCGAGATGCTCGTCGCCGCCGCCGTCGACGACCTGAGCGCCCGTACGGATCCGTACGTTGGGCTGCGCCGCGAGCTCCTCGATCAGATAGCGCGACATCGACTGTTCGACCGACTCGCCCCGCACCAGCAAGGTCACGGTATTGGCGTACTGGCACAGGTGGACCGCCGCCTGACCTGCGGAGTTGGCGCCGCCGACGAGATAGATGTCTTGGTTGACGCAGGCCGGCCCCTCGAAGGCCGCGGCACCGTAATAGACGCCGCGCCCGGTGAGGTCGGCCAGCCCCGGCGAGTCCAGCAGCCGGTAGGCCACGCCGGTGGCGAGGATGACGGTGTGCGCGGCAACCTCCGACCCGTCGTCGAAGATCACTACGCGGGACGGGCCGCGGGCCTCGAGCCGGACCACTTCCCGCGCCGTGAGGAGCTCGGCACCGAAACGCAGGGCCTGGCGGCGAGCTCGCTCGGTGAGCTGGGCCCCGGAGATCCCGTCGGGGAAGCCGAGGTAGTTCTCGATGCGGGAGCTCTGCCCGGCCTGGCCACCGGTCGCCTCGCGTTCGAGGAGGACCGTGCGCAGACCCTCGCTTGCTCCGTACACGGCGGCACCAAGGCCTGCCGGTCCGGCACCGACCACGACAAGGTCGTAGAAATCGGTGGCCGGATCGGTGGTCAGGCCCACGGCCGCGGCCACCTCGGGGTTGGCCGGCTGCGCAAGCGCCAGTCCCGCTGCGGTGACGAGCACGGGTACGGCTGACTCGTCGAGCCCCGCTGCCTCGAGCAGTCGCTGGCCTTCCGGCTCGTCGGCCTGCAGGTATCGATACGGCACAGCGTTGCGGCCCAGAAAGTCGCGGATGTCGAACGTCCGAGACGACCACCGGTGTCCGACCAGCCTGGTCGAAACCTCTGTTCCCGCGCCGCCGGCAGCAGCCCAAAGCTCCAGCAGCGAGTCGACGACCGGGTAGAGATGCTCCTCCGGCGGGTCCCAGGGCTTGAGCAGGTAGTGATCGAGGTCGACGACGTTGATGGCCTGGATCGCGGCGTCGGTGTCCGCGTACGCGGTGAGCAGTGCCCGCCTAGCCCGCGGGTAGATGTCCATCGCCTGCTCCAGGAACTGCAGGCCACTCATCTCGGGCATCCGGTAGTCGGCCAGCAGGACGGCCACCGGGTCGTCGCGGAGCCGGAGCTCACGCAAGGCATCGAGGGCGGCTCTCCCGGACTCCGCCCGAATGATGCGGTGCTCCTCGCCGTAGCGCCGACGAAGATCGCGCGCCACCGCCCGGGACACACTGACGTCGTCGTCCACGGTAAGGATCACTGGTTTCGACGGCACGCATCCATGCGATCACGGCGGGGCGCACCCTGTCATCTCTCGGCGTCGGGCGCCCGTCACTGACACGCTGGGCTACATGGGGAAGCCCCTCGATGAGTGGCGCTCGGTCGTAGGACCGTCCGACAAAGCCCGCGCGGCGGCGGAAGCGTTGCTGACCCGCTGGGCGGAGCCACATCGGCGGTATCACGACGTTGCACACCTGCAGGCTGTCCTGGCGGCCATCGATGTGCTGGCCGCCGACGCCGACGACGCCGACGCAGTGCGGTTGGCCGCGTGGTTTCACGACGCCGTGTACGAGGGACGTCCTGGTGACGACGAGGAGGCCAGCGCCCGGCTCGCCGAGGAGATGTTGCCGCCGCTCGGGGTGCCCGCTGGGCGGGTCGCCGAGGTCGCGCGGCTCGTACGGCTCACGACGACGCACGACCCGGCGCCCGGAGACCGCAACGGTGCTGTGCTCTGCGACGCCGACTTGTCGGTGCTGGGCGGCGAGCCGCAGTCGTATGCCGCCTACGCATCCTCGATCCGCGCTGAGTACCGGCACATCCCCGACGAGCAGTTCCGGCTCGGGCGGAGCGAGGTGCTGCAACGCCTGCTCGCGCATGACCGGCTCTATAACACCGCAACGGCCCACGATCTGTGGGAGCGCCGCGCCCGGCGCAACCTGCAGACCGAACTGACGCTCCTCCGGGCTAGTGGCGCGACGGCTTCCGGCGACGCAAGCCCGCCGAGATGAGCCTCAGCACGAGCTCCCGGCTGGTCACGGCAACCGCCCCGGCGGCCACTGCGTCGGCATACCGATCTTGCGGCAGGTCGTAGTGGTCCCCGTCGAACCCGCGCTCCGGCACTCCGAGCTGCCGCGCAAACTCGTGCAGCTCCTCGTAGGACTCGTCGGACACCAGGTGCGACCAGAGCCGCCCGTGGCCGGGCCACTGCGGGGGGTCGACGAGAATCATTGGCAGCTCACAGGGTGGCGGCTCACAGGGTGGCAGCTCACAGGGTGGCAGCTACGGCGTCGTCGATGAGGCTGCGCCAAGACCGTACGAGGTTGGCGTCGACGTAGGCGTTCCACGCGCCACTCGGCCGCGCGCGGCTACCGATGTGGAACTTGCGGACGCCCACCCGGGCAAGCCACGGCACGTGCTCGGGCGCCAGTCCTCCGCCGGCCATCGTCATCTCGGCGATCCACGCATCGTTGCGGCACCGCGCGACGACGTCGTCGAGCCCTTCGGCGACCCCACGCGCCGAACCGGCTGTCAGCACGGTGTCGAGGCCGGGCAGATCCCGCAATGTGCGCCATGCGCGGTCATGATCGAGCGAGTTGTCGATCGCGCGGTGGAAGGTCCACGGCAGCCCGCCGGTCGCCTGCGCCAGCACCGTCGTCGCGTCGACGTCGACATCGAGGGACGGGGCGAGGAAACCGAACACGAACCCGTCCGCCCCGGCGGCGGCGAACTCCTGCGCCGCGCCGCGCAGCCGCGACATCTCGGACCCTGAGGTGGCGAACCCGTCGTTGGCGCGCAACATGACCCGCAGTGGCACCGAGGTCTCTGTCCTGAGCTCGCGGACAGTACGCACCGACGGGGTCAGCCCGTCTGCGGCCATGTCCGCCACAACCTCGAGCCGGTCGGCCCCACCTTGCTCCGCCCCGGCCGCGTCGCCCGGTCCGAGCGCGATCACCTCGAGCAGCGGTCTCGTCACGGTATGAGGGTAGGGGCCCGGTCCGTTCCTGGGGGTCCACGGGGGCTTGCCCCCGTGTGTTGGCATCCTCGAACCCGTGAGACGACGTCGCGGCACGGCATCGGTGCGCCATCAGGTCGACTTCGGCGTCGCCATGCTGGAGCCGGATCCGGATCGGCCGCGTGCGTTCACCCTCTATGTCGACGGCACCCCGCAGTCGCACGTGGACCTGGACGACCCGCGACACCTCGACTTCGAGTACATCCAGCGCATGGCCATCGCTGTCGACGAGTGCTTCCCGCCCGAGGTGCCCGTACGCGCCCTCCATCTCGGCGGTGGTGCGCTCACCCTGCCGCGCTACATCGGGACCACGCGGCCCGGGTCCGCGCAGCGCGTTGTCGAGATAGACGGCGCACTCGTCGAGCTGGTGCGGCGCGAGCTGCCATGGCCGAGCTCGATGCGGCTGCGGGTCCGGGCGGGCGATGCGCGTGCGGCGGTGGAGGGTGCGCATGCGGGTGCGTACGACCTGGTGGTGAGCGACGTGTACGCCGGCGCTCGGACACCTGCCTCCGTCACCAGTCGGGAGTTCCTCGCCGAAGTTGTACGGATCCTGCGCCCTGGCGGCCGGTTCCTGGCCAACCTCGCTGACGGCGCCCCGCTGATCTTCGCCCGCGGCCAGGTGGCGACGGCTCGCACGGTGTTGCCCGAGGTGGTGCTGCTCGCCGATCCGGCGGTGTTACGAGGGCGGCGGTTCGGCAACCTTGTCCTGATCGCCTCTCGCGCGCCCCTGCCGGTCGCAGCACTCGCGCGGCGTGCTGCAGGCGTCGGCTTCCCAGCGCGGGTTGTGGAAGGCGCCGATCTGGATCGGTTCAGTGCGTCAGCTGCCGTGGTGACAGATGAGCTCGCGGTCGCTTCTGCGGCGCCACCCGGGGAGGTATTCGGCCCCCGCTCTACGCGGACGGCAGACTAGAGGCTGTGACCACGCCGGAGCCGTTGCTTGCCGCCCGCGCTGCCGCGCTGCACGACCTGACGTGCCGCGGGTTGGCGGAGGCGGCGTATGTCGACGTGCTCGACCAAGTCGTAGCGCAGCGCACATGGTGGCTGCGGGAGTGGCCGGATGGCACAGCGTACGTCACCGGGCAGGTGGCACAGGATCTGCAGGAGCGGCTGCTCGAGGAGGCCGGAGTTCGCTGGCCGCGGTGCACCGCATGCGACGATCTTGATGAGCACGAGCTGCGGGTCGCGCCCGAGCTCGGTGAGGATCCGCACTGGACCTGCGAGCGCGGCGGCTTCAAGGTCGCCGCTGTGGGAGCGCTGAGCTGACCCGGGCAGTCGGGTTGCCCACATACACCGGGACCCGCGCTTGCATAGCGCGGGTCCCGGGGTGCTTTGCGCGACGCGGCGCTCAGGCCGCGGGCACGAGCTTCTTGCGTTGTGGCGTCTCGACGAGGGTCGGGATCTCCCAGCGCATCTCGAGACGGACATCACGAGTCACGGGGTCGATCGCCTGCACCCAGTGCATCTGCGGACGCATCTGCTTCGTCATGGCGTGACCTCCTTTTCGGGCCTAGGTGAACGCAGACCAACGTCTCGTTCACTTTCTGTTCACGTCAAAGATAGCAGATGTTGGGGTCTCGAGCACAATCTCCCCCACCGACCCCGTCAGGAACGTGTCAAGACGCCGCGGTCGCCCCACCTGCGTCAAATGTCCGTCTCTCCGAAGGAGACGCGCCTGTGCCTTGCCGGGTGGGCCCGGAGACGCAAGTCCTGGCACGGACACGCAGGAGGGGCGGCCCTCCCGTACGGGAGAACCGCCCCTCTTCTAGGCGCTCGCTCTGGAGCTCCTTAAGCCGTCAGGCTCAGAAGTCCATGCCACCCATGTCGCCGCCACCCGGTGCCGCCGGGGCGGCCTTCTCCGGCTTGTCGGCGATGGCGACCTCGGTGGTGAGGAAGAGGCCGGCGATCGACGCGGCGTTCTGCAGCGCCGAGCGGGTGACCTTGGCCGGGTCGATGATGCCGGCCTTGAGCAGGTCCTTGTACTCACCGGTGGCGGCGTCAAGACCCCAACCGGCGTCGAGCAAGCGCACCTTCTCGACCACGACGCCGCCCTCGAGGCCGGCGTTGACCGCGATCTGCCGGAGGGGCGCGTCGAGCGCGATCTTCACGATGTTGGCGCCGGTCGCCTCGTCGCCATCGAGCTCGAGCTTGTCGAACGCCTTGGCAGCCGCCTGGATCAGCGCGACCCCTCCACCGGCGACGATGCCCTCCTCGACCGCAGCCTTGGCGTTGCGGACAGCGTCCTCGATGCGGTGCTTGCGCTCCTTGAGCTCGACCTCGGTGGCCGCGCCCGCCTTGATGACGGCGACGCCGCCGGCGAGCTTGGCGAGGCGCTCCTGGAGCTTCTCGCGGTCGTAGTCCGAGTCGGACTTGTCGATCTCGGCGCGGATCTGGTTGACGCGACCGGAGATCTGCTCCGCGTCACCAGCACCCTCGACGATCGTCGTCTCGTCCTTGGTGACGACGACCTTGCGGGCGCGGCCGAGCAGGTCGAGGCCGACGTTCTCCAGCTTGAGGCCGACGGTCTCGCTGACGACCTGGCCACCGGTCAGGATCGCGATGTCCTGCAGCATGGCCTTGCGACGGTCACCGAAGCCGGGTGCCTTGACGGCCACCGAGCGGAAGGTGCCGCGGATCTTGTTGACGACGAGCGTCGACAGGGCCTCGCCGTCGACATCCTCGGCGATGATCAGCAGTGGCTTGCCGCTCTGCATGACCTTCTCGAGGACCGGCAGCAGGTCCTTCACCGCGGAGATCTTGGACTCGACGATCAGGACGTTGGCGTCCTCAAGGACGGCCTCCATCCGCTCCGCGTCCGTGATGAAGTAGGCCGAGATGTAGCCCTTGTCGAAGCGCATACCCTCGGTGAGCTCGAGCTCGAGCCCGAAGGTGTTGCTCTCCTCGACGGTGATGACGCCTTCCTTGCCGACCTTGTCCATGGCCTCGGCGATCATGTCGCCGATCTGGGTGTCGGCAGCCGAGATCGAGGCGGTGGAGGCGATCTCCTCCTTGGTCTCGACCTCCTTGGCGGCGGCGAGCAGCTGCTCCGAGACGGCCTCGACGGCCTTCTCGATGCCGCGCTTGAGGGCCATCGGGTTGGCGCCCGCGGCGACGTTGCGCAGGCCCTCCTTGACGAGCGCCTGGGCGAGCACGGTTGCGGTGGTCGTACCGTCACCGGCTACGTCGTCGGTCTTCTTGGCGACCTCCTTGACGAGCTCGGCGCCGATCTTCTCCCAGGGGTCCTCTAGCTCGATCTCCTTGGCGATCGACACACCGTCGTTGGTGATCGTGGGGGCGCCCCACTTCTTCTCCAGCACGACATTGCGGCCCTTGGGACCGAGCGTCACCTTGACGGCGTCGGCGAGGGTGTTCATGCCGCGCTCCAGACCCCGACGGGCCTCTTCGTTGAACGCGATGATCTTGGGCATGGAGAGATGGTCCTCCCGGTACGGGTGGCGGTCCGGCGTTCGACGCCCGCGACGGACGGCGCGCGAACGCCCGAACTCCTGTGCCGGGCGCCCGGGCAACCTCGTCGACCCGGACCGTTGGGCTGTCACTCTCTACAGCAGAGTGCTAACTCGTGTTTAGCACTCTACCTTGGCGAGTGCAAGCCGCGCGGAGCTCGCTCAGATGCCGGCACCGGTTGGTGGCGTGGTCGAGCTGGACCGCCGGCGGCGGATGAACCAGCTCACCACAGCCACCACAGCGATCGAGCCGATCAGTGCTCCGAAGAAGCCACCCCAGTCGAAGATGTCGTCGTCGCCGATCCCGAACAGGCCGGTGAAGATCCAGTAGCCGAGCAACGCGCCGGCCAGCCCGATGACCAGAGACACCAGCCACGACGCCGGGCCGCTCATGCCTCGAAAGGCGTCCGTGGGGACGAGCATCCGGGCAAGCACACCGACGACGAGACCGAGCAAGATCGCACCAAGCATGCTGATCACCTTCCCTGATCAGCATGATCCCGATGCAGCATGCGGCGCCAGTCGAGCCCGGGGCGGCAGGCCGGCCCATCTGCTGGCGGGTTGGGGCGGAACCCGGTTGCTATAGCGACGCTGGGGCGCCCCAGCGTCCTCCCGTGGGCAGCAGCGGCGCGCCGCGGGACAGCGAACGGCCCGCCACCGGAGATCCGGCGCCGGGCCGCTCAGCCAGGTCAGGGGGCGAGCAGATCAGACGGCGCGGACGCGCTCGGCCTGCGGGCCCTTCGGACCCTGCCCAACCTCGAACTCGACCCGCTGACCGTCCTCGAGCGTCCGGTAGCCATCCATCTCGATCGCGGTGTAATGCACGAAGAGGTCCTGGCCCCCGTCGACGGCGATGAAGCCGAAGCCCTTCTCGGAGTTGAACCACTTCACGGTGCCCTGTGCCATCTATCTCTCCTCGTTGGCAGGCGCGCAGGCCGCAACGTACGTCCCTGCGGGTCGTGCTCGCTTCCACCGCCCGAGGCTTGGCACCACGGCTTGGTTTTACGCGGGCGAGTTCCGCTTGCTCTGGATGCTCGCGTCACATTCGACCGCGCCCGACCCTACACAAACCAGGCGAAGTGGTGAAGAGACTTCACCCGCTAGATATCGGTCCGTGACGTTTGCGCGGTCCGTGCAGGTCAGCCGCCCGCGACGGCCGGAATCACGGACACCTTGGCCCCGGCAGGGACAAGCGTGGCGAGCCCGGATGCGAACCGTACGTCGTCGTCGTCCACGTACACGTTGACGAACCGACGCAACGCACCCTGGTCGTCGAGGACGCGCGCGCGGATCCCGGGGTACGACGCGTCCAGGGCGTCGAGCACATCGGCCAGGGTCGAGGCCTCCGCCACGTCGAGCGTCACGTCGGACTCACCCTTGGTGTAGGTGCGCAGGATGGTGGGGATGCGAACGGCGACGCTCATCGGTCAGGCCTCCGTATCAATGGCAGCGTGGAACGCGTCGGTCGAGGCCGCGATCGTCGCATCCGGTCCTACGACAGGCGACACCGCATCCAGGGTCTTGAGGCCGTCGCCGGTGTTGAACACCACGGTCTCGGCCTCGGGGTCGAGCAGGCCGGTCGCGAGCAGCTTCTTGAGCACGGCCACGGTGACGCCGCCCGCGGTCTCGGCGAAGATCCCCTCCGTACGGGCCAGCAGCCGAATGCCCTCGACGACCTCGGCGTCGCTGACATCCTCAACAGCACCGCCGGTGCGCCGCACGACGTCGAGCACGTAAGGACCGTCGGCGGGGTTGCCGATCGCGAGCGACTTGGCGATCGTGTCGGGTCGCACCGGGCGTATAACGTCGTGGCCGGCCTTGTACGCCGCTGACACTGGCGAGCATCCGGTCGCCTGCGCGCCGAAGATCTTGTACGGGGTCGGCTCGACCAGCCCCAGCGACCCGAGCTCGCGGAAGCCCTTGTCGACCTTGACCAGCTGCGCCCCCGAGGCGACCGGGATCACGACCTGCTCGGGCAGTCGCCAGCCGAGCTGCTCGGCGACCTCGTACCCCAGAGTCTTGGAGCCCTCCGCGTAGTACGGCCGCACGTTGACATTGACGAACGCCCAGTCCTCGTGGATGCCGGCGAGCTCCGAAGCCAGCCGGTTGACGTCGTCGTACGTGCCCTCGACCGCGACCAGCGTCGTCCCGAAGACCGCCGAGGTCACGATCTTCTGCTGCTCGAGGTTGCTCGGCACGAAGACGTACGACCTGATGCCGGCGCGGGCAGCCGCCGCGGCGACGGCGTTGGCGAGGTTGCCGGTGCTCGGGCAGGCCAGCACGGTGAATCCGAGCTGGCGGGCGGCGGCGAGCGCCACGGCGACGACGCGGTCTTTGAACGAGTGCGTCGGGTTGACCGAGTCGTCCTTGACCCACAACGTGCGCAGACCGAGCTCTCTTGCCAGGTTGTCGGCGCGGATGAGGCGGGTGAAGCCGGGCTCTGTGTTGGGGGTCTGTGTGACGTCGGTCGGGACCGGAAGTAGGTCCTTGTAGCGCCAGATGTTGCGCGGGCCTGCCTCGATGCGCTCGCGGGTCACCCCGGTGAAGTCGTAGGCGACCTCGAGGGGCCCGAAACACTCCAGGCACGCATAGAACGGTCCGAGCTCGGTCGTCGTGCCGCACTCACGACATGACAGGTGCGTGGCGGAGCCCAGATCGATGCGTGCAGTCGTGGCGGTCATTTGGCGAGGCCTTCCTCTCATCTTTCCCGCGGTCGCCGGTCGACCTCGCGGGACGGACGTGGCACCGTGTCCGCCGCTGGGCCTCGCCGGGAGGGCGAGCGCGCTGCGGATGGTTGCCGGGGCTTCGTCGGGCCGTATCCCTCTGCCCCTCTGGATGAGTCCGATATTCAGTTGTTGTCGTGGATCCTAGGAAGGCTGTCCGCGGATCGAGAGGCCAGGTCCACGACGTGAGACGCCTTGCCGCGGCCGATAGCGTGACGCGCATGCGCGCCGACGTGCAGGACTGGTTCGAGCGGCGCAGCTGGCACGCACGGGATTTCCCGATCAGCGCACTGCGCCGGCTCAAGGGCTCGCAGCGAGTAAGTGTCGTGCTTCCCGCCCTCGACGAGGAGCGCACCATCGGGCCGATCGTCGCCTCGATTCGCGACCACCTCGGCACCGGGCCAGTCCCACTCGTCGACGAGCTCGTCGTGATGGACTCCGGCTCCTCGGACACGACCGCCGCCGTCGCGACCGCCGCCGGAGCGCAAGTCTTCCGTCGCGAGGACGTGCTGCCCGAGTTCGCCCCTCTCCCCGGCAAGGGGGAGGTGCTCTGGCGCGGTGTGGCTGCGACGAGCGGGGACATCGTTGTCTACGTGGACAGCGACCTGGAGGACTTCACTCCGGCGTTCGTCACCGGTTTGCTCGGTCCGCTGCTCACCGACCAGCGAGTGCAGCTGGTGAAGGCCACGTACGACCGAGCGCTGCGCGGCGGCGAGACCGTGCTTCCCGCCGGCGGCGGCCGGGTGACCGAGCTCGTCGCCCGCCCGCTGCTCAACCTCGCATGGCCCGAGCTCGCTGGTTTCATCCAGCCGCTGTCCGGTGAGTACGCCGCGCGCCGCAGCCTGCTCGACCGCATCCCGTTTCCGACCGGGTACGGCGTCGAGATCGCGGTGCTGATCGACGCGCTGCAGCTGGCCGGGCTCGACGCCCTGGCACAGGTCGACCTGGTCCGACGCAAGCACCGCAACTCCTCTGACGCCAAGCTTGGCCAGATGGCCCACGAGATCCTGCAGGTGGCGCTCGCCCGGCTCGTACGCGAAGGCCGAGCCACGCTCTCCACGGACCTCTCGCCACTGCTGACGCAGTTCAGCCGCGACGGTTCCGGCTACGCGGTCAGCGAGACCAACCTGACCCCGCTCGAGCGGCCAGCCATGGTCGACGTCGAGACGTATGCACGCGGCCGCGGGACACTCTCCGCGTGAGGGGGAGTCATCGGCTTCGGCAGGTCGTCAACGTCATCAACTTGTCGACGCTACTTGGCCTGCTGGTGGCGCTGTCAGGGCGCGGGCGCCTTTCCCGCGGGCCGGAGGGACTCATCCTCGCCCACGGCTACCGACTCCCGATTCCGCCTGCGCCGGCCTTCACGCTCGGCAACGTCGTCATGCTTCGGCTGACGGACGAGCGGCTGGCCCGTCGTCCACAGTTGCTCAAGCACGAGTCCAAGCATGCAACGCAGTACGCGTGGTGCCTGGGGCCCTTCATGCTCGTCGGCTATCTAGTGGCATCGGCGTGGTCGTGGATCCGCACCGGAGATCCGGCCTCACGCAATGTCTTCGAGGTGCGCGCGGGGCTGGCTGATGGTGGCTACCGCGAACGCCCGCTGCGACGGCATCAGCGCACCGGCTCCCCGATATAGCTGCTGCGTAGCCGAAACCGCAGCGGCTCCGCCTCGTACTCCTCGAGAGCGTGTGCCACCCAGCCGGCAGTGCGCGCAACGGCAAATATCGCCTCGCCCGCGTCGCCGGACATCCCGGTCGTGTGGGCCAGCGCGCTCACCGCGAAGTCGATTGTGGGGCGCTCACCCAGCCGCTGGTCGACCGCGGTCACCAGTCCGTCGATCGCGGCTCGCACACCTTGGCTTGTTGGCAGAGCGCGGACGTGGTCGAGCAACGCGGTGGCCCGCGGATCGCCGTCGGGGTAGAGCGGGTGCCCGAACCCGGGGATGGCCGTCCCCCGTCGCAGCCGTTCAGCGATCGCGCTGAGCGGGTCGGAAGCCAGCGAGTCGGAGATAAGCCGGAACGTCTCGTCGGGGGCGGCGCCATGCAGCGGGCCGTCGAGAGCGGCCAGGCCGGCTGAGACGACGGCGTACGGGTGGGCCCGGATCGACGCAGCCACCCGAGCGGCCACCGTCGAAGCGGCGAGGTCATGGTCGGCGAGCAGGACCAGCGCAGCGTTGAGCGCCTCGATCGCCTGCGGCTGCGGGGGCGCCGCCGTCAGCCGCGACCACAGCCGGCCGGCCAGTGAGGTCGGCGACCGTCGAGCACTGCTGTCGGGCAGGGGCAACGCGTCGACCATGGTCCCGATGAGGCTGGCCGCCGTGGCGGTCACCGCCTCTGGGTGAATGTCGAAACGCAGCGGATCATCGGCGGCCGCCGCTGCGACGATCAGCCGTAACCGGTCGGTGGTGCGTGCCTGCGCCGGCACTCCCGCCACGGCTGCACGGACGGCGCCGAGCTGGGCAGTGTTCGCGGCCGGGAATGTCACGGTGTCGCGCCAGCGCCCGGTCCAGAGCCAGGCGGCGACCGACTCGTACGACGCGGTGCGCGCCAGCTCGACCGCGTCGCGACCCCGATAGCTGAGCCGACCGTCGGCGATCAGTGTCAGTCGCGTCTGCACGGTCGGCGGTGAGCTGCGGGCAAACCGACCCGCAGCACGAGTCGCTCGCGCGGCGAGCCGCTCCACCTCCTGCGCCGGATAGCGGCTCGACCGCTCGCCGGGAACTCGCGTGCTCGTGAGCAGCCCGCGGCTGACGTACGCGTACAGCGTCTCGGGCTTCACACCCAGCCGGCTCGCCGCCTCGGCAGCGGTCAGCAGCTCCTCAGTCACGTTGGTCATGCTGCCAGTGGCATTGATTACAGTCAATCTAGTCAACATTGACAATATCAATGCATCAGCGGCAGGCTGGCTGGCATGACAGCAACCATCGAGCAGCCCATGCGGGCACCCCGCGGCCTGGCCGGCGTCGTGGTCACCGAGACCGAGCTCGGCGACGTCCGCGGTCGGGAGGGGTTCTTCCACTACCGGCAGTACTCGGCGATCGACCTCGCGCAGAAGCGCAGTCTGGAAGACGTCTGGCGGCTGCTGGTCGACGGCGCCTTGCCGGATCAGGCACAGTCCGCGACATTCCGCGCCGAGGCGGCGGCGTTGCGGTCGATCCCCGGCGCTGTGCGGCCCGTGCTCCCGCAGATCGCGGCCGCCTGCGCGGACCCGCTGACAGGGCTGCGCGCCGCCCTGTCCGTCGCCGGCGGTGCCCGCGCCGTACGACCAAGCTTTGACCTCACCCCAGCGGAGCGGCGCGCCGACGCGCTCTGGGTCGCCAGCCTCACCCCGACGTTGCTCGCGGCGCTGCACCGGCTGCGCCGCGGCGAGCAGCCGGTCGAGCCGCAGGCCGATCTGTCGTTCGCGGCCAACTACCTCTCGATGGTCACCGGCCAGACGCCGGACCCGGCACACGCGTACGCGGTCGAGCAGTACCTCATCGCGACGATCGACCACGGTTTCAACGCCTCAACCTTCACCGCAAGAGTGATCGCCTCCACCGGTGCCGATGTCGTCGCTGCCGTCGTGGGTGCGCTCGGTGCGCTTTCCGGACCGCTGCATGGCGGTGCTCCGAGCCGGGCGCTCGACACGCTCGACGCGATCGGCACGCCCGATCGGATCGACCCGTTCATCCGGGCAGCGGTCGCGCGCGGCGAGCGCATCATGGGTTTCGGGCACGCGGTCTATCGCACCGAAGACCCACGCTCTCGCATGCTGCGCGATGTCGCCCGTTCCCTTGGCGGCCCGCGCGTCGAGCTCGCCACACAGGTCGAGTCGCGGGTGGTGGAGCTGCTCGCCGAGCTCAAGCCGGGGCGCGAGCTCTACGCCAATGTGGAGTTCTACGCCGGCGTGGTTATGGAGGCGTGCGGGTTGCCGCCGGAGATGTTCACGCCGACTTTCGCCACCAGCCGCATGATCGGCTGGACAGCCAACATCCTCGAGCAGGCGCAGGACAGCAAGATCATCCGACCGAGTGCCGCATACGTAGGGCCCCCCGCACCGCAGCCAGTCCCGTAGCCCCGTCCCGGAATGACCACGTCAAGCAGGACTTCCCCCGCGGTGACAGGGCTTGAGCCCATGCGGTGCGGGGGAAAGCCTGACGGTGGCCCGACCAGCATGACCGCGAAGATGCCATCGTGGCGACCAGCCAAGCCCTCGATATTTCCCGACCCACTGAGGCAGGATCGGGCGCATGACTCTCGTCGCCGGCGTGGACAGCTCTACGCAGTCATGCAAGGTCGTGATCCGCGACGCGATCACGGGCGAGCCCGTGCGTGAAGGGCGTGCGTCACACCCCGACGGCACCGAGGTCGACCCGGCCGCGTGGTGGACGGCATTGCAGGAAGCGATCGCGCAGGCCGGCGGCCTCGACGACGTCGAAGCGCTCGCAGTTGCTGCCCAGCAGCACGGTGCAGTCTGCCTCGACGCCGACGGCGCGGTCGTACGCCCCGCGCTGCTCTGGAATGACACACGCTCGGCCCAAGCCGCCGCTGATCTGGTGACTGAGCACGGAGGTGGCGACGCCTGGGCCGCCGACGTAGGAATTGTCCCCGTCGCCTCGTTCACGATTACGAAGCTGCGCTGGATCGCCGAGCACGAGCCAGCGGCGGCAGCCCGGATCGCAGCGGTGTGCCTGCCGCACGACTACCTCACCTGGCGACTCGCCGGGACCACTGACCTCGACGCCCTGACGACCGATCGTGGCGACGCCTCCGGCACGGGCTACTGGTCTCCCTTCACCGCCGACTACCGGCGGGATCTGCTGCGCCTAGCCCTCGACCACGACGTCACCCTCCCGCGCGTGCTCGCCCCCCAGGAGCCGGCAGGCAAGGCTAGCGCCGGGGGGCTGCTCGGTCCGGGCACCGGTGACAACATGGGCGCCGCCCTTGGGGTGGCCGCCCGTCCGGGCGACGCGATCGTGTCCATTGGCACGAGCGGCACCGTTTTCGCGGTCTCCGAGACACCGACGCGCGACGGGTCCGGCATCGTCGCCGGCTTCGCCGACGCGACCGGTCGCTATCTGCCGCTTGTCGCCACACTCAACGCCGCGCGGGTCCTCGACAGCGCCGCCCGACTCCTCGGCGTCGACCTGGCAAGGCTCTCCGACCTCGCCCTCGACGCCCCGCCGGGAGCCGATGGACTCACGCTGGTCCCCTACCTCGAAGGTGAGCGCACACCCAACAAACCCGACGCCACCGGGGCGGTCCACGGCCTGCGCCTGAGCAACAGCACGCCGGCCCACCTGGCCCGCGCCGCGGTCGAAGGGCTGCTCTGCGGTCTCGCCGACGGGCTTGACGCCCTGGTCGCCCAAGGCGTCCCGGTCGAACGCATCCTGCTGGTGGGTGGTGGCTCGCGCAGCGAGGCCGTACGCACCATCGCGCCCAGCGTGTTCGGCCGGCCCGTGGTCGTGCCACCCCCTGGTGAGTACGTCGCCGAGGGCGCCGCCCGCCAGGCCGCCTGGACACTCCTCGGCGGTGACGAGCCACCGGAATGGCCCGCAGCAGGCGCCAAGACTTATGACGCACGAGCCGAGCCGCGGGTCCGCGAGCAGTACGCGAGAGCCCGCGACCTGACCGTCACTCGCTGATCGAAGCCAGGACAGCCAGCACGCCTGCCGGCCCGAAGACCACCAAATCGCAGCGGTCGCGGACGGCCGCCGGCGTCTCCGGCGAGTCGGCGCACACAGCCAGCGTCGCCAGCCCTTCGGCACGCAGCTCGTTGAGCGCGTCGAACGCGGGTACGTCGCCGAGGTCGTCTCCCGCGAAGAACACGACCGAAACGCCCTCCTCGCGTACGAGCTCACGCAGCGCGTGCCCCTTGTCGACACCGGGCGGCCGCACCTCCAGCACGTACCGACCGGGCACCACCTCGAGCCCCGCGTTGGCGGCAAGCGTCGACACTTCACCGCGCAACCCGTCGAGCGAGCCCGCAGGGTCGTCAGTGTTGCGCGTGTGCACGGCCAGCGAATGGCCTTTGTCCTCGAGGTAGGTGCCCGCAGGGGCCACCGCGACCAGCGTCCGTAAAGTCTCGCGCGCAACGTCGACAGCCGGGTCATCCGGCGGCGACTCCAGGCCGCCGTTGGCCCACCGCTCCAACCCGTAGTGTCCGAGGACCACCAAGCCGGGCACGGCGTCGAGCCCACCGAACAACACCGCATCCGCGGCCGGCCGGCCCGTCACCACGGCCACCCGCCGCACCCGCGCGGCGACATCAGTAATGACTCGTACGGCATCTGGCAACGGCCGGACATCCTCCGGCCGCGCCACGATCGGTGCGAGTGTGCCGTCAAAGTCGAACGCCACGAGAGCGCTCGACGGCTCGGCGAGCAGCCGGTCGTAGGCCTCGCGGCCATGCTCCGTACGGATCGCGTCGCGCATCCTGCGCATGTCAGCCCTTCGTGAGCGCGATGTCCTGCGCGAGCACCAACGTGAGCTCACCGGCGCCCATACCCTCGCGTGCCGGCTCGATCACCGTCAGCGCCGGGTAGGTCCGCGACAGCGTGGCCGCCGCGTCCTCCAGCCCCGCCGGAACAAAGATCGTGGTGGCGGTGACCTCGCCGGAGAAGTTGTCAGCCCCGGAGACCTCCCAGCCGTCGGCACGCAGGGTGTCGGCTGCGCGCCCGGCGAGACCCTCCACGCGTGCGGCGTTGAGGACGCGGACGGGGGCCTTGACGTCAGGGGGCGGCTGCTCTGTCACGGTTTCGGTCGGAGCCGCGGGGTCGGTGGCCGCGGTGTCGGTGCCAGAGGCCACGGGCCCGTCCGACGAGTCGACGTCGCGACCGAAGAAAAGCAGTAGGCCACCGACCACGGCCAGCGTGCCGACGAGCGCGACCAGGGACGGCCAGATGGCGTTCCACCGCTCCCGCATGGCACTCCTCGGCTCCCGGGGTCAGACCTCGAACCCTAGGCGGCGAGCCGAACGGGTGCGCTGCCGGGACGACCGCAGGCGCCGCAGCCGTTTGACCAACATGGGGTCGTAGGCCTGGGCGTCCGCCCGGTCGATGAGCTCGTTGAGCAGCTGGTAGTAGCGCGTCGCCGACATGTCGAACAGGTCGCGGATCGCCTGCTCCTTGGCTCCCGCGTACTTCCACCACTGTCGCTCGAAGTCGAGCACGGCACGGTCGCGATCGCTCAGGGCAGCCGCTGCATGCGCCGCCGCGGGGCCGGTGACCACCGGGTGTCCCGTGTTGCGTGCAGCCTCCATGACCGCTCCTCCTCGTGGCGCGTCCCTATCGTGCCGCCAGCGTCATCTGTCTCGATTGCCCGACCTCGCCAGCCATCGTACGCACCGACAAACGACAAGCCTGTCATTTGACACACCCTCAGCGCGTACGACATCGATGCTCACGCCGCACTGATTCAGCCCTTCACCGTGAGGGCATAGTCTGGGTTACCCCCAGTTACGGAGGGCCACCCGTGACGGACGTCAGCCAGTCCAACGCCGGTTTTGTTGTCGTCGCCAACCGATTGCCGGTTGACAAGGTCACTGACGATGACGGATCGGCGGAGTGGCGGCGCAGTCCAGGCGGCCTCGTGACCGCGCTTGCCCCGGTGATGCGCGCCAACGACGGTGCATGGGTCGGCTGGGTCGGCACCGTCGACGAAGCCCCGGAGCCGTTCACCGAGGACGGCATGCATCTGGTGCCCGTCCCTCTCTCCGAGGACGACGTCGCCCACTACTACGAGGGCTTCTCCAACGCGACGCTCTGGCCCCTCTACCACGATGTCATCGTGCAGCCCGAGTACCACCGGGAGTGGTGGGAGGCATACGTACGCGTCAACCGCCGCTTCGCCGAAGCCACTGCGCGGATCGCGGATGAAGGCGCGACCGTCTGGGTGCAGGACTACCAGCTCCAACTCGTCCCGCAGATGCTGCGGATGCAGCGACCCGACTTGCGCATCGGGTTCTTCCTGCACATCCCGTTCCCGCCGATCGAGCTCTTCCTGCAGCTGCCGTGGCGCACCCAGATCCTAGAAGGCCTGCTGGGCGCCGACCTCGTCGGCTTCCAGCTCAACGGCGCAGCCACCAACTTCAGCCACCTCACCGAACGGCTGCTCGGGCTCACTGTCGAGGACAGTCACATCGTGCTGCCCGATCGGCGGGTGCGCGCTGAGGCCTTCCCGATCTCGATCGACAGCTCAGAGATTGCGGAGCTGGCCGACAACCCGGACACGCAAGCACGCGCCAAGGAGATCCGCGGCGAGCTCGGCAACCCGCGGTATGTCCTCCTCGGCGTCGACCGGCTCGACTACACCAAGGGGATCGGCCATCGGCTCAAGGCGTTTGGCGAGCTCCTGGCAGAGGGCAGGCTGTCGCCCGAAGAGACCGCGTTCATCCAGGTCGCTACACCGAGCCGCGAACGTGTCGAGCAGTACCGCCTCCTGAGAGATGAGATCGAGCTGCAGGTCGGGCGCATCAACGGTGAGTACGGCCGGTTCGGGTATCCCGTCGTCAACTACATGCACTCGTCGTACGACCGCGCCGAGCTCGTCGCTCTGCTCCGCGCCGCCGACGTCATGGTGGTAACCCCGCTGCGCGACGGCATGAACCTCGTCGCCAAGGAGTACGTCGCCGCGCGCTCCGACGAGCAGGGCGCTCTTGTGCTGAGTGAGTTCGCGGGAGCGGCTGCCGAGCTACGCGATGCCTACCTGGTCAACCCGCACGACATCGTCGGACTCAAGCGCGCGATACTCGACGCGATGTACGCATCCCCCGAGGAGCAACGGCGGCGCATGCGGACGATGCGTGCGCACGTGCTGGAGCACGATGTCGCTCGCTGGGCGCGCGACTTCCTCGACGCGTTGCGTGACCCGACCCTTGTGCCCGGCCGCTGACGACGCCGCTTAGCCAGTTGATCATGGCGGAGTTGTGGTCAAATCGCGAGAATGATCACCGCTTCGCCATGATCAACTCGGTGTTGACGCTACGGCTGATGGTCTCCGCGAGCAGCACCGCCGCGGCCAGCGCCAGCGCACGGAAAACCGCATCGAGCAGCGACACGATGCCTTCGTTGGTGCGGCCATCTGTCAGCAGCAGGAGGCTCGTGTAGATCTGCAGGCCTGGCAGCAGTGGCGTGATCCCAGGCACGACGAGCGAGAGTGGCAACGCTCCCTGACGTTGGGCGAGCACGTACCCAAGGCCACCGACGACCGCCCCGGCAACCGCCACCGCTGCTTGCGCGGAGTCGGTGACACTCTCCGTCACCGCTGCTGTGATGACCCCGGCAGCCCCGGCGAGGGCGGCCGACGGCACGAGGCGCCGCGGTGTGTAGGCCGCGAAGGCCACCGCGGCCGCCGCCAAGGCTCCCGAAGCTGCGCGCAGGACGAGGTCCTCGTACGGCTGGCCACGGAAAACGACGGACATGTCGACGTCGAACCGCTGACCGATATCCAATCCGATCGCGACCCCGGCGACGATGCCCGCCACGAGGATCGCGACCTCGAATGCCCGTGCCGCCCCGGTCACGAGGAACCCGGTGAGTGCGTCCTGCATCGATGTCACGAGCAGCACACCGGGCAGCAGCACGATGATGCCGCCCGACACGACCAATGACGGTGCCAGCGGCGCACCGAGCGCGACGAGGGCAACCGCGACGACGGTCGCGAGTGTGCCGCCGATGACGTTGAGGAAGAACGTCGGCACCGCCCGACGGCCGAGCACCCGCCCAATGCGATCGAGTAGGCAGCCTGTCGCGAAAGCCACCGCCGCCCCGAGCAGGCCACCGCCGAGCAGCAGCACGACGGCGGCCGCGAGCACGCCCCAGGCGAGCGTGATGAGCCAACGCGGGTAAGGGGGAGGCTGGTCCTCGATCGCCGCGAGCCGCTCGAGCGCGTCCTCGCGCGTGGCCTTGCCCTGCGTGAGATCGAGCAGCAGCTGGTGCGTCAGCGTCAGGCGCGCATGGTCGTCGGCTCGGACGCGTACGACCCTGACGGCTGTGACCGGCGGTGCAGCCGGATCGGGGCGAACAGACAGCGTGATCGCAGTGAAAGTAACGTCTGCCTCGGCGCGCTCGAGGCCCATGGCGGTGGCCGCGGTGAGGACAGACGCCTCGACATCGGAAATCGCGGCGCCGCGAGCAAGCAGCACATCGCCGACGCGCAACGCGAAGTCGAACGACCGGTAGAGCGCGCGGTCCTGCGGTCCGGGCAGTCGCTTGCTCGCCAGCCATGGGCTGCGCCGCAGACCGGGTGACGTCGGCGGATCGGTGTCCCGCCACAGCCGCACCATCCGGTCCCGCGCAGACCGCCGTAAACGCGGCACGTCAGCCCGTGGCCTGTTCCGCCCGGCCGACGAGACTGCGCGCGACGGACGCGGTCGCCGGGCCGAGCCCCTCGCGCGAAGCGGCCGCGAGGTCGTCGAGAGTGTCGATGTCATGCCGAAGACCGGGCGTTGCGTCGAGCCGTACGGCGGTGCGGGCATGCGCCATCGCAGACCCAGGGCCGAAGGCCGGCTCCAGCGGCACGCCGCGGGCGGTCAGGATGGTCGTGCCAGAACCGGCGCGGTCCGGCACGTACGCGGTCGCATGGTGTTCCGCCGCCCGCAGCGTTGCCGACAGATCCTCCGCGGTCAGCAGTGGCAGGTCGGCCATCACCGCAGCAACCGACACCACCGGCACCGCTCGAGCGCCGGCGACGAATGCGGCATTGAGGCCACGTCCGGGGTCGGGCACGACCCGCGCGCCGCCGCGACGCGCGACCCGGGCGACGTCGCCATCGTCGGTGACGACCACGATGTGCGTCACGTGTGGCGTCGCTCGCAGCGCGGCGAGCACGTCGGTCAGCATCGCCAGAACCAGCCGTGCCCGCACTGGGGCGCGCAGCGTCCGCATGCGCGACTTGGCTTGGCAGAGATCCTTCACGGCGACGACGATGCCCCACTTGTGGACGGTGGGTCGGGTAGTCACTCACGTCTCCGGTTGGCGGCGGGGCGGGTCTCGGTTATGAGGGTACGGGGCGTGCGGCCCACTGTCGTAGGCGTGAAAAGGTGGGCGTATCGGTCACCCACGATGTCGGAGGACCCTATGCCGCGTACGACCATCGGCTACGCCGCGATGCTCGAGCAGTTCGCCCCCAACGACGTCCTCCGGTTCTCCGAGCTCGCCGAGACACATGGCTTTTCGGGTGTGATGGCCGCCGACCACTTCCAGCCGTGGGTGCCGCAGCAGGGCGAGGCGGCGTTCGTGTGGAACGTCCTGACCGGTATCGGCGCGCGCACGACCGGCGACCTCGGCCCCGGCGTGACGTGCCCGTCGTTTCGCATGCATCCCGCGGTGGTGGCGCAGGCATCAGCCACGCTGGCCGCGATGTATCCCGGCCGGCACTGGCTCGGCCTAGGATCCGGAGAGGCGCTCAACGAGCACGCCCTCGGTGGCTATTGGCCGGAGGCACCGGAGCGGATCCGCATGATGTTCGAGGCGATCGACGTTATCCAGAAGCTGTTCTCCGGATCGCTGGCAGGCAAGGACGTCAAGCATTCCGGCGACTACTTCAAGCTCGAGTCGTCCCGCCTGTGGACGATGCCCGAGCAGGCTCCGCCCATCTACATAGCCACCGCCGGGCCGGTCACCGCTAAGCGCACCGGGCGCGTCGCCGACGGCATCATCACCGTGGGCGCACCGCTGGAGAAGATCGGCGGGCTCTTCGCGAAATTCGAGGAAGGCGCGCGCGAGGCCGGCAAGGACCCCGACGCGATGCCGCGCATCCTGCAGCTGCACACGTCGTGGGCGCCGACTGACGAGGAGGCGCTAGCCAACGCGATCACCGAGTGGCCCAACGGTGGCATGAAGTTTCCCAAGCAGGACATCCGTTCCCCGCACGACTTCGCGGCGATCGCGCAGCTCGTCCGGCCGGAAGACTTCAAGGGCCGCATGCTCATCTCCAGCGACCCGGACGCGCACCGTGCCGAGATCCAGCGCTATCTCGACCTCGGGATCGACCGGCTCTACCTGCACAACGTCGGGCGCAACCAGGAGGAGTGGATCGAGGTCTTCGGGCGAGACGTGCTGCCCAAGCTCGTCAGCTGAGCCCAGCCCTCCCCCGACTTGTCAGGTTGTCAGGGTGCTGCATCGTCGCAGGTCACACGCTTGACTCCGAGCCTGACAACCTGACAACTCGCGGGGGGCGGCCGACTTTACCGAGCAGCAGCATCGCGACCGCGCCCACGACCAGCGAGGCGATCGAAGCGCCGAACCACACCGGCATGTCGAACGGCAGATCGGCTGTGCGGCGCGCCCACCATCCGCTCCAACCGGCGACATCGCCAGGGTTGATGAGCTGGTACGTGATGAAGCCGGCAAGCCACGCCACCGCCGGCTGCCAGCGGAAGCGCGCCCGCTCGGAGACATCCCACTGGCCGCGGCTCACAACGAAGAAGTCGACAATGGCCACGGCGAACAGCGGGACGAAGACCGCACCGATCAACAGCAGAAACGACGTGTAGCCGCTGATGTCGACCCAGAGCGCCAATGCTGTCGCCAGCACCCCGATCGCGCACGACACCACACGCCGGTCCAGCCTGGGCGCCAGGTTCTGCACCGACATGGTCGTCGAGTAGACGTTGGCGAACGCCTCGTCTACCTCGTCGACCAGCAAGATGAACAGCGCGACCGCCCCGGCGGGAAGCGCGACCAGCGCAAAGATGACGTTGTCGCCGTCCGTGCCCAGCGTCGCCACTGCGAGCACACCCAACGTGTAGTACGCCAGCGCGGCTAGACCGTAACCGATAGATGCACCGCCGAACGCGGCCGCCCGCGACTTCGAGTGCCGCGAGTAGTCGGCCGCCAGCGGCGCAAAGGACACGACCCCTGCGACGGCTAGGTCGACTCCCACCCAGAACCCGGAGAAGTCGCCGGCCGTCACCGACCCGATCGGTCCGCCGCGCAACACCTGGGCGAACAGGAAGACGCTGGCCAGCAGGACCAGCCACACCATCACTTTGCGCAGCGCGCGGACTGCGCCCAGCGGGCGCACGGCCATGAGTGTGGCGACGGCACCCGCGAGGAGCACGAACAACCAGCGCCATTCGGCGCCGACGATCGCCTCTGCAGCAGTGGCGATGAGGACGATCTCCAGGGTGGCCCAGCCGACGTTCTGGGCGACGTTGAACGCCGTCGGTAGGTACGAGCCGGGGCGCCCGAAGAGACCCCGCAGGCAGACCATCGCCGGCGCGCCGGTTGCCGCGCCGAACACCGCGGCGCCACCGAGCACAAACGCCCCGAGCGTGACCCCGACCAGCGTCGCAAGCAGCCCGGCCGCGAGCGAGCCGGTGGTGGCCGCGATGAACGCTCCCGTCACGGGGCCGAACAACGAGATCCCCAGGTTGCCCCACAGCGTCACCTGGTCGAACAGGCCTAGCGGACGAGGTGGCTCGGTGGTCAGAACGAGGGGCGCCTCGGGCGGCGCGGCCTTCGGTGGATGATCGAGCAGCGCCATGACTCGCTCCCTACGCCGGCATTACCCGGTCAGGTTCCGGCGGTCGATGACGCCTGCCGCACGGACGACGTACGGCGCCTGTCACCCTCTCAGCCCGCTGTGGCGCGAGCTCCCGCGTCTGTTGTCTGAAGCGCAGCCTACTGCTCTACGCGTGCGACGCGGCCTGCCTTCTCGTCGACCGCCTCCCCCTCGGCTGCCTCTTCGGCCGCCTCGGTGACCTGCTCGGCCGCGGACGGCGGCTCAGTCTCAAATCGGCCAGGTTGGCCGCTCATGATCAGCGCATTGACCCACCGCGTGTTGGGGTCGATGTCTATGAGCAGGGCCTTGGTCAGGAGTGTCAGCGGGATAGCCAACAGAGCGCCGAGTGCACCGAACACCCACCCCCAGAACACAAGCGACAGGAACGTCATCGTCACCGTCAACCCGACGGCATCGCCGACAAACTTCGGCTGGATGAGGGATTGGATGACGAAGTTGATGACCGAGTAGACGATGATCACCGCAAGCATCAATCCCCAGCCGCCCTCCAAGAGGCCGAGCAGGGCGGGCGGGATCACGCCCACGACGAACCCGATGTTGGGGATGTAGTTGGTGATGAACGCCAGGAATCCCCAGATGATTGGCAGTGGGATGCCCATGATGCTCAAGGCGATCGTGTCGATGACGGCAACGATGAAGCCGAACACGGTGGACACCACGAGATAGGTGCGGGTGCCGGATGCGAATCCACGCAATGCGGCGACGATATCGGGGCGTGACCGCTCAGCAACCTCGAGCCGTCGGTCGAACGACATGGCATCCATGAACATGAAGAACATCAGCGCGAGGATGAACACGATGTTGGAGAAGACATTGAGCAGGCTGGTGAGGAGCGTTTGCACGACGTCGACCAGTTGAGTCCAGTCGAAGCCGCTCAGTGCCTCCTGGATCTGCTGCTCCTCCACACCTCGGTCGACGAGGAACTGCTCTGCGTCGTCGACCAGGTCGTTGAACTGGTCGGTGTAGTCGGGCAGCAGAGACGCGAGTCGGGCAATGGACAGTGCGAGCGCTCCGGCCAAGACGAGGATGATCAAGAACGCCGCAAACATCGACAGGATCCCCGCGAGAACCCGCGGCACCCGCCTGCGAATGAGCCACCCCATGAGCGGGTCGACACCGACGACGATCATCAACGCCAGGAAGGCCGGGCCGAGGATGCCCGAGATCGACCGCATGCCGCCAACGGCGACCACCACGCCGGCAAAGCTCAGCACGACGATGAGCCCGCGTGGAATAGTCCAGCCGTTCCGACTGGGCACCGTCGGGGGCTGCGGCGCGGTCACCTTGTCGGACATACCGCGATCATGTCGCGAAGGGATGCTCAAGGGCTAGCACCGGATCGGGCGCGCCGACTCCCGCGCGCCGCAATGCCGGTCGAGTCCGCCGTCACTAGTCTCGATCGCGACTATCAAGTCGCCTCGTTTCATGACATCTCCGGGAGGTTTGGATGTCGACCGAAACCCTCGAAACCAAGCGGAGCGGCGGTGTCCGCTTCCTCGGCATGTTGGTCATCATCGCCGGCGTGCTCATGATCGTCGCTGGCGTCGGCACGTGGTTCGTGGTCCAGGACCAGCTCGCCGACGAGAACATCACCGTGTCCGACGACGCCGATTTCTTGGCCGGCGACGAGGTCGACGGCCCCTTCTCGGCCTACGCCCAGGCGGACATCATCAATGAGCACGCACTCGACGCGTCCGACGGCCTGACCTACGCCGAGCTCGACCAGGACGACCCAGTCCGACAGACGGTCATGACCGCCTCGTTCCTGCGGGCGTCGCTGTTCACCTCGGTGGTGGCCTTCGGCGTTGCGGTGATGGCAGCCGGCCTGGGCATCATCCTGATCCTCATCGGCATCGCGCTCCGACGTCTCGCTCACACGCACACGGCCGTCGAAACGACCGCGCCGCCCCCGACGGAGGCTCCTCCATACACCGGCACCGCCTGACCGCACCAAAGGCATCCAGGCGGCTCAGAGAAGTTGCGAGATCGCGTGGATGAGGACGCCCACGATCGCTCCGACCACCGTGCCGTTGATCCGGATGAACTGCAGGTCGCGGCCAACCTGCACCTCGATCCGGCGGCTGGTCTCCTGCGCGTCCCACCGCTCGACGGTGTCGGTAACGAGTCGGGTGATCTCGTGGCGGTAGCCGGTGACGACATACACCGCCGCCCGCTCGAGCCACCCGTCCACCTTCGCCGCGACGTCCGGCTCCGTGGCGAGCCGCTCACCCCAGCGCACGAGCGCTTCGCGGATACGTACTCTCAGCTCGCTCTCCGGATCGTCGATCATCTCCACGAGCGCTTTGCGAGCAGCGGCGATCAAGTCCGCGACCACCTCGCGGCTCTGCCCACCGGCGGCCAGCGACTGGACGGCACTGTCTACCCGAGCCTGGGTGGCCGGATCGTGCTGCAGGTCTTCCGCGAGCCGGGTGAGCCACTGGTCGATCGCTTCGCGGGCTGGGTGCTGCGGATGACGCACAACGTCGCCCGCCACGCGGAGCAGCTCTGAGTAGATGCGTGTCGCGACCCGCTCGTCGATGAACCTCGGCGACCACGTCGGCGCCTGCTGGCTGACCACGCGCATGATCAGGTCCCGGTTGGCGAACAGCCAGTCGTACGCGCTGCGGGCAAGCAGGTCCACCAGTCCGCGGTGCGCGCCATCTCGTACGACCTGGTCAAGAGTCCGGCCCAGTGTGGGCGACAGGTGCAGGTCGGCCAACCGGTGCTCGACGAGCTGCTCGAGCACAGGCTGCACGTCGTCGTCGCGGAGGAGCTCGATGCCCGCTTTGGCCGCGTTGGCCAGCTCGCCGGCAACCCGTTCGGCGTTATCCGTGCGGGCGAGCCAGGTTCCTATCCGGTGGCCGACCTCGGCGCTGCGCAGCCGCTGCCGCACCGCATCGGCGGACAGAAAGTTTGCGCCGACGAAGTCGCCAAGCGTGTGGCCGATCCGATCCTTGTGCGTCGCGATGATCGCGGTGTGCGGAATCGGCAGCCCTAGCGGGTGTCGGAACAGTGCTGTCACGGCAAACCAGTCGGCGATCCCGCCGACCATTGCCGCCTCGGCGGCCGCCCGCACATACCCCGCGAGCGCCGGCGCGTCGGCGGACTGCTCCCAGGCGCGAGCGAGCACGTAGATCACCGCCGCTGCGACGAGCAACCCGGCAGCAAAGAGCTTCATCCGACGCAGGGCGGCGACACGCTCCTCATCGGCAACGGCGAACGGCGTCATGCCGATGTGCCTACCAGATCAGGGGCGCTCTCAGCGCGGCTCGGGCAGGCCGGTAAACATGATGACGAGGCGACCCTGCGCAATGAACAGGGCGTCACGAACCTCCGGTGGCAGAAAGTCCAGGTGCCCGTAGGTCTCCAGGCTGGTGAAGCCATGCAGGAACGACCAGCAGTGCATCATCGCCTGGAACGTTCTGGGCGGCAGCGGGGGATCGTCGTCGTGCTTCTCGGCCAGCTCACCCTCCATGCATTCCGTTACCACCGGGTCGACCTCGCGCAGCAGCGGCGGGCCCAGCACCCCGAGGCGCGCGGCGTCGTAGAACAACGCCTTTAGCTCGGTCATCGCCCGCTCGGCGGCCTCGGTCGTCGGGCCCTCCTGGGGCGGAGAGAAGCCGGGCACCGGCATTCCGAGGATCAGGGCGAACCGCTGCGGCTCGCGACGCGCCCACGCGCGGTAGGCCTGGCCGACCGCCAGCAGTCGTGACGACGGGTCGTCCGGGGGGAACTTGTCGCGCGCCTCGGCGACCGCTGCGCCCAGATCGTCGAACGCGTCGACGATCAGCGCCGTGACGAGCTCGTCGCTGTCGGCGAAGTAGCGGTACAGCGCGGGCGCTGTCATCCCCATCTCACGGGCGATATCGGCAAATCGCACGTCGGTCGTCCCCGACTCGCGCATCAGCCGCAGCGCGGTGTCCTTGATTTCCTCGATCGTCGCCGCCCGGGCGCGCTCGCGGCGAGACAGCAGCGGAGACGTCGACGGCTCCGGCGACGGCATGCTCACGGCGGTTCCCTCTTCCGAAGGTGAACGTTCGGTAATGCATCGTTACAGGCGTAACGGGGGTTGACAAGTAACCGATCTTCGTGTTCGTTACAGAGCATAACTCAAATACCACTGCTTCACTAGTGCCATGCTCCGTTGCGTACGAGAGGCGGCGTCATGCCCCAGCCCCAGACCCCAGTCCCTGCCCTCGAAGACCCGCAGCCGTCCAACGAGCGTCCCCCGATCGGCCCACTTGGGCGGTTGGCCCGCGCCGCGTTCCGTCACCGCTGGCGCGTCGTACTCGCCTGGGTCGCCGCGCTCGCGATAGCCATCGGGCTGGCTTCGGTTGCCAACGGCGAGTTCAGCGCCGACTACTCCGCGCCGGGCTCCGACTCCGCGCAGGCGCAGACCCTGCTCGAGGAGCGGTTCCCCAGCCAGTCTGGCGACACGATCGACGTCGTGGTCCGGTCGGACGCACCCGCCACGGACCCAGCGGTCCAGGAGGATGTGGCCGCACTGCTCGACGAGCTCGGCGCCCAACCGCACGTCACCGCGGTGGATGACCCGTACACCGCTCCTGGAGGCATCTCGCCGGACGGCCAGACGTTGGTCGCCCAGCTGCGGCTCGACGTCGTCAACCCGGGCGACATGCCCGTCGCCGACACCGAGAAGATCATCGAAGCCGCGGAGGCGCACGACACGAGCGGGTTCGAGGTTGCGCTCGGTGGCCAGACGGTGGAGATGGCCGAGATGGGGGAGATCGGCTCCGAGGCCATCGGTCTGGCCGCGGCGGTGATCATCCTCCTGATCACGTTCGGCACAGTCGTGGCGGCCGGCCTGCCCGCCCTGGTCGCCGTCTCCGGCCTTGCAATCAGCAGTGTGCTGGTCGGTGTTGTTGCCGCCATCACCGACGTGCCCGACTGGTCGACCGCCCTGGCCTCAATGATGGGCATCGGCATCGGCATCGACTACGTACTGCTCATGGTCACCCGGTTCCGCGAGTGGCGGGCCGCCGGCCTCGATCCCGAGCACGCGACGGTGGCCACCCTGGACACGGCCGGTCGGGCGGTGCTGGTGGCTGGCAGCACCGTCGTGATCAGCCTGCTGGGGCTGTTCGCCATGGGACTGTCGTTCATGCAGGGTGCCGCGGCAGTGACCATCGTGGCAGTCCTCGTGGTGATGGCCGCGGCCGTCACACTCCTTCCCGCTCTGCTCGGCTTCTTCGGACGTTGGGTCGACCGGCTCCGGCTGCCACTCGGACGCCGTCGCACAGTCCACGTCGCCGCAGGTGGCCACCTCGAGCCGAGTCGCGAATGGGTGCGCTGGAGCCGGCTCATCGAGCGCAACAGAGTGCTGGCCACCGTCGCCGGGGTCACTGTGCTCGTGGCGCTTGCGCTGCCCTTCCTCGACGTACGATTCGGCTTCCCCGACGCCGGCAACCGCCCCGAGCACCAGACGTCCCGCCAGGCGTACGACAGGCTCGGCGACGCGTTCGGCGACGGCGCCAATGGACCGCTGCTGCTGGCCGCCGACCTCGCCGCCCCCGGGGACATCAGCGACCTCGACGGCCTCGCCACCGACCTGTCGAACACCTCGGGGGTCGCCGTGGTCAACCCTCCGCTGCTCAACGAGTCCGGCGACACGGCCATCATGACCGTGCTTCCGACGACCGGGCCGCAGGACGCCGCGACCGAGGAGCTCATCGACAGGCTCCGCGACGACGTCATCCCGACCGCGATGGACGGCACGGGCACAGCTGTACACGTCGGTGGGGTCACGGCTACCTCGATCGACAGCACCGCCAACGTGGCTAGCCGACTGCCATTCCTGATCGCCGGGGTTGTCGCGATCTCAGTGCTGCTGCTGCTTGTGTCGTTCCGCAGCATCGTCATCCCCGTCACCGCGGCGTTGATGAACCTGTTGTCCGTCGCTGCCGCGTACGGGATCGTCGCGCTTGCCCTCCAGGGTGGCTGGTTCGGCCAGCTCATCGGCATCGACAACGCCACTCCACTGCCGGCGTTCATCCCGGTCATCATGTTCGCGGTGCTGTTCGGTTTGTCCATGGATTACGAGGTGTTCCTCGTCAGCCGCATGCGCGAGTCCTGGGAACGGCATGCTGACAACCGTCGGGCGATCGTGAGCGGCCTGGCGGGTACTGGCCGGGTCATCACGGCGGCGGCGGCCATCATGGTCGCGGTGTTCGCCGCCTTCATCCCGAGTCCGGACGTGATGCTCAAGGTCATCGGTGTGGGCATGGCGGCCGCGATCCTCGTGGACGCGACGGTCGTCCGGCTGCTGCTGGTGCCGGCCGTCATGCAGCTGCTCGGCCGGGCCAACTGGTGGCTGCCGGCGTGGCTCGACCGCAGGCTCCCGCAGCTGCACGTCGAGGGTCGCCCGGAGGCATTCCTTCCTCCGCCGCTGCCGGCCGAGCAGGTCGACGCGCCGCGGCCAAAGCTCCCCGAGCCCGAGCCGGCAATCTGAGGCGATCTGAGGCAACCTTCGGGCGTCGTCAAACGTCCTTACACATGCCGGGGCGCCCCGAGGCAGGGGCGCCCCCGGCGCCATGTCAGGTCAGTGCCGCGACAGCCGGTCGAGCCGGGCGAGCTCGTCGGCGCTGAGCGCGAAGCCCCAGATGTCGCAGTTGGCCGCGATGCGCTCCGGCGTTGCTGACTTGGGGATCGAGACAAAGCCGTGGTCGACGTGCCAGCGCAGCACTGCCTGAGCCGCTGTCACGCCGTGCGCGTCGGCGATGTCCAGGATCACTGGGTGAGTAAGGTCGCTCGCCTTTAACGGGCTGTAGCCCTCGAGCACGACTTGCCTCGACCGCAGGTGCTCGACGCGGGCAGGGTCGTACAGCCTCGGGCTCCAGCGGATCTGATTGACCTCGGGCGCCGAGCCGGTCGCCTCGATCAGCGCGTCGATCTGGGAGGCGCTGTAGTTGCTGACCCCCACCGCTCGCGCGAGGCCTTTGTCGCGGGCTGTGAGCAGCTCGCGCCACACGTCCGGAGCCGCTCCGCCGCCCGGTGGCCAGTGGATGAGCCACAGGTCGACATAGTCGAGACCGAGCAGATCGAGGCTGCGCGCCAACGTCTGCTGCTCACGTCCGGCATTTTCCGCAGGGAGTTTCGTCGTCACGAAGACCTCGTCACGCGGGACCCCGCTGTCGCGCACAGCTGCGCCGACATGGTCTTCGTTGGCGTATGCCGTCGCGGTGTCGACGTGGCGATAACCGACGTCGAGCGCGGTGCGCACCGAGTCGTAGGCCTGCCGCCCTCGCAGCTGCCAGGTGCCGAACCCAAGCAACGGCATCGAGGTCCCACCGGACAGCAGCACTGTGCGATCGTGCGAGCCGCGTTGATCATGCGTGGAGGGCATAGCCCAATCCTGCCCGACGGGACATCTCCCGCATCACGACATCACGCCGTGAATTTGTAATCCCAGTTGTCACCCGGGGGCGGTCCCTGCAGAGCCCACGTGTTGCCATCGGGATCGGAGAAGTAGACGAACGTGCCGAACGGCTGCTCGTCGACATCGCTTGCCTCGACACCCCGCCCGCGCAGCTCATCACGCGCGGCAGTCGCGTCGGCCACGACCATCTGTAGGCCACCTTGGGACCCGGGCGCCATCTCGGTGATGCCGAGACCAAGCACGATGGAGCACGCCGACCCCGGTGGCGTCAGCTGCACGAACCGGAGCCCCTCGTGCACCTGGTGATCGTGGTCGGCGTTGAACCCCACCTGCTCGACGTAGAAGTTCTTGGCGCGGTCGACGTCGGTGACCGGGACCGGGACTAGCTCGAGCTTCATCTGCATGCGACGACGCTAGCGGCGGGGACCGACAACGCACAGTCGGCGCAGCCGGTCTCTCAACTTGACCTATATACCCCTAGTAGGTATATCTGGAGCCATGCAGACGAGCCACGTGGACCACGACGCGCACGGCGGCCGTGGGGCCCACGACGCTCACACGGGGCATGACCAGCACGCCGGCCACGACCCGGAGGCATTCCGCCGCAAGTTCTGGCTGAGCCTGCTCCTCACGGTGCCGATCGTGCTGACCAGCGACACGGTCATGGACTGGTTCGGCTACTCGCTGGACTTTCCGGGTATCGAGCTGATCGGTCCGGTGCTGGGCACAGTGGTGTTCTTCTACGGCGGCCAGCCGTTCCTCGCGGGCGGCGTCGCGGAGATCCGCGCTCGCGCGCCGGGGATGATGCTGCTCATCTCGATGGCGATCACTGTGGCCTTCGTCGCTTCGCTAGCCACGAGCCTCGGGTGGTTCGATCTGGAGTTCTGGTGGGAGCTGGCCGCGCTGGTCACCATCATGCTGCTCGGTCACTGGCAGGAGATGAAAGCCATCGGCCAGGCTCAGGGGGCGTTGGTCGCACTGGCTCAGCTGCTACCCGATGACGCGGAGCGCATCAGACGTGACGGCGGCGTCGAGGTCGTGGGCGTCTCTGACCTCTCTGTCGGCGATGTCGTGCTCGTTCGGTCCGGGGCGCGCGTCCCGGCGGACGGCACCGTCGTTGACGGCGCCGCCGAGCTCGACGAGTCGATGATCACCGGCGAGTCGCAGCCCGTCGCCAAGGCCGCGGGTGACCGGGTGGTCGCGGGGACGGTCGCCACCGACTCGGCAATTCGCGTACGCGTGACGGCTGTCGGTGATGACACGGCACTGGCAGGCATCCAGCGACTGGTGGCTCAAGCTCAACAGTCGCGAGGCAGGGCGCAGGTGCTGGCCGACCGGTTCGCCGCCTTGCTTTTCTACGTAGCGACTGGAGCCGGGCTGCTGACGTTCCTGGTGTGGTGGGGTCTCGGCGACCTTGACGAGGCAGTCGTCCGCGCTGTCACGGTGCTGGTCATCGCTTGCCCGCACGCGCTCGGGCTGGCAATCCCGTTGGTGATCTCGATTTCCACGGCCGTCGGGGCGAAGGCCGGCATCTTGGTCAAGGACCGACTTGCGCTCGAGCGGATGCGTCAGGTCGACGCTGTGCTGTTCGACAAGACAGGCACGCTGACCAGAGGCTCGCACGCGGTGACCGATGTCGCGGCCGTCGATGGCGTTGATGACGATGAGGTTGTCCGCATTGCCGGCGCAGTCGAGTCCGACAGCGAGCACCCACTGGCCCGCGGCATCGTCAAGGTGGCGGCTGACCGTGGGCTGAGCGCGGTGGCGACGGACTTCACGTCGATGACGGGGCGAGGGGTGCAAGCGTCGCTCGATGGTGTGACCTACGCGGTTGGTGGCCCGGCGCTGCTGCGCGAGCTCGGAGTGTCGGAGCCGGATGAGCTTGCTGCGCGTACGCAGGCGTGGGCGTCGCGGGGTGCAGCCACGCTTCACCTCGTACGACTTGGAACCGAACCGGTCGTGCTCGGGGCATTCGCGTTGGAGGACGAGGTACGGCCGGAGGCAAGGCATGCGATCCAGGAACTGCGCGACGAAGGCGTCGACAAGATCGTGATGATCACCGGTGACGCTCAGGCCGTGGCCGACGCCGTGGCGGCCGACCTAGGTTTCGTCGAGGGCGTTGACGAGGTGTTCGCCGAGGTGCTGCCTGCCGACAAGGACGAGGCGGTCGCATCGTTGCAACGGCGCGGGCTGACCGTGGCCATGGTTGGCGACGGTGTCAACGACGCACCCGCACTCGCGCGCGCGGATGTGGGCATCGCGATTGGCGCCGGTACAGATGTCGCCATCGAGTCCGCCGGCGTTGTGCTGGCATCGTCCGACCCGCGTGGGGTCACCGGAGTGATCAGGCTGTCGAAGGCCTCGTACCGCAAGATGGTGCAGAACCTCGCCTGGGCGGCGGGCTACAACGTGGTGGCAATCCCGCTCGCCGCGGGTGTCCTGGCGTGGGCGGGCGTGACACTGTCGCCAGCAGTCGGCGCGATCCTGATGAGCGCTTCGACGATCGTGGTTGCCCTGAACGCTCAGTTGCTGAGGCGTCTGCAACTCACGCCGGACCGACCCTGACGCCTGCTCGCCTGGCCTCGGTCATGCCTCGGTTGGCCAGCGCATCGGCGCGCTCGTTGCCGGGGTTGCCGGCGTGGCCCTTCACCCACAGCCATTCGACCTCGTGTCGGGTTCTCGCCTTTTCGAGCCGCTGCCAGAGCTCTGAGTTCTTGACCGGCTGCTTGTCGCGGGTGTGCCAGCCGTTGCTCTTCCATCGGGGCAGCCACTGGGTAATGCCGTTTCGCAGGTAGGAGCTGTCGGTGTGCAGGCGCACGATGACCGGGCGTTTCAGCGACTCGAGCGCCTGGATGGCTGCCATGAGCTCCATGCGATTGTTGGTCGTCGCCACGGGTTCGCCGCCGTACAGCTCCCTCTCGTGCTTGCCCGAGAGCAGCACCGCTCCCCAGCCCCCTGGGCCGGGGTTTCCGCTGCAGGCACCGTCGGTGTAGATCTCCACTGCGGATGGCTCGGTCACGTACACCTCGTGGTCGTTGGGCTGCGAGTAGTTGCAGCCCAACTATGCACGCAGGTCAACTAGGTCAAGCCCGACCCTCCCGGCGCGTCGTCGGCCGCCGATCGCGCGGCGGCGACCGCCTCGTCGATCGTGGAGTAGACCGTGACGATTGGCTCCTCGCCGGCCCGGCGGATGACGTCTCGCACCTGACCAATGCTGCGTACGAGTATCAGCCGGACACCATCGCGCTGTAGGTCACGGGCCAGTTGGCTCAGCATCTGCGCGGCCGTGACATCGATGTACGGCATCGTCTCGCCGTCCAGCACTACGGCCCGGGTTCCCAGCCCTGAGGCATGCCGCACGGTGTCGCGTACGTGGTCTGCGTTGGCGAAGAACAACCCGGACTCGACTCGTAGGACCACGACATCCTCGTCAGGGGTCGCCTCCGGGTGCCGGTCCACGTCGACCCAGGCGGGACGACCGTCGTCGGTGCGAAGCCGGACCAGACGTGCGACGTGCGGCCGGGACGCGCGTGCGAGCAACAGGACGACCGACACCGCGATCCCGATGAAGAGGCCAGGCAGAGTGTCGAAGACGAGGACCCCCAGCAACGCAGCAAGGGCGGCGTAGAAGTCGGCACGCGCGGTTACCGACCGCATCCCGCCAACCGGACCGGCCCAGACGCGGTACAAGCGCCGCAGCGCTTCGACGTCGACGAGCTCGATGACCGCAGCGATCACGACTGCAGCAAGAGTTGCCTCCGGCAGGTTCTCGAACAGTCCGGTGAGGAACAGCAGCGTGATGACTGTCAGGGCGGCCACCGTGAGGCCCGACACCTGCGAGCGAGCCCCGGCACCGCCGTTGACCGCTGTCTTGGACAGGCTCCCGTTGACGACCATGCCCGACGCAATGCCGGCGCCCAGGTTGGCGCCACCCAAGCCGATGAGCTCGCGGTTGGGGTCGATGTCATAGCCGGCTCGCGCCGCGTAGGTCTTGGCCGCGCCGAGCCCCTCGGCGAAGCCGATGAGTAGCAAGCCCACTGCTGGGCCCACCAGTGCCAGGTAGTCGGACAGCGGTGCGTCCGGGACCCCGATCGACGGCAGCCCCGAGTCGATGTGCCCGACGATGGAGACGCCCTTGTCGTCGAGGTTGAACAGACCCACGGCCGCAATGCCGAAGAGCACCGCGACAAGCGCGCCGGGCACCAGCGGCAACCAGCGACGCAACCCCAGCACGACAGCAAGACTCGCCGCGCCCACCACGAGCGTGCGCCAATCGATGTCGCCGAGGTGCGTCAGGATGTGCCACAGCTTCTCGAAGAAGTTGCCCTCGCCGCCCTCGATTCCGAGCAGCTTCGGCACTTGGCCGATGATGATCGTGAGAGCCAACCCGACGATGAAGCCCTTGAGCACCGGCTCGGAGATGAAGGACGCGACAAAGCCGAGGCGTAGCAACCCCGCGATGACGCCCAGGACGCCCGTCACGATGGCCAGCGCCGCCGTCAACGTCACGAAGTCGTCAGACCCGGCTGCCGCAAAGTCCGCGACGATCGCTGCGGACAGTGCGGCCGTCGCGGACATGGGGCCGACGACCAGGTGCCGTGAGCTACCGAGCAAGGCATAGATGACGAGTGCGGGCACCGCCGCATAGAGGCCCACGACCGGAGGGACGCCCGCGATGGTGGCGTACGCAAGCGATTCCGGTACGAGCACCGCCCAGACAGTGAGTCCGGCGATCACATCGGGACGGAGCCACCCGCCTTGGTAGTCGCGGAGCGAACCCAACAACACGGGTGTCCCAGCCATGGGCTCAACTCCCAGCTCTGGTGGCTGCTGTCATGGGTGGGCCCACGCCGGCGACACTGTCTCCCCGGCTCGCAGCTGGCGGCCTAGCCAACCCTCGTCGGTATAAAGCACTCGACCCAGCACCGTTGTCAGGACGATCGCGAACCCTATGACGAACAACCACGACAAATACGTGAACGCGATGCCGAGAGCACCGAACTGGCGCGCCCCCACACTCAGCGCCCGGGGCAGATAGATGCTGCCTGCTACCGCCAGCAGCACTCCGGCGACGCCCATCAGCACCGCTCCGGGCATGAGGCAGCGGGCCGGCAACAAGCCGTTGAGCAGCAGCCACGGCACCCAGAGGAACAATGCTCCGTACGCGACAAAGACCGCGACTGCCTCGAGCAGGTCGCTGAGCGGCTCACCTTCCAGCGCGCGTCGCAGGGAGTACTGAACGAACGTCACCACAGCGAGGCCGAGGACGACGGCCAACCATCGCCATGCGATGGACAGTCCCTTGGGCCGCTCGATCGACCAAGCCCGCGCATAGCTGCGGGTGAGGGCACGCGAGAAGCTCGTCGCGGAGATGAGGATCACCAGAACACCGACGACGCCGAAGGCGCTGACCGCTGTCGAGTCTTCATCGGGCAGCGACCCCACCAACGCCTGCCGTGTCGCGTCATCGAGTTGAAGAGTGTCGGCCATCGCAGCGCCGACCGTGCCCTCGCGGAGCGGGTTGAGCGTGGCCAACGCGATCATCACTGGAAGGATGGACGTGAAGGCTTGCGCCGCAAGCGTCATTGCTCGGTCGAAGATCTCGACGTCAGCCATGCCACGAGCGGTCCGCGCGATCGTACGCAGTGGGAACGCGGCGGCTCGGCCGGCCGTACCTCGTAGTGCCGCCACCAGACCTGTGCTCACTGCGCGATTCTCGGGCATGGACGCTGCACCAACCACCTGGGACTTGAGCCCGTGATCACTTGAGAGTGCGGATCACAACGGCCTACGCGATCATCGTCCGCAGTCACAGCCTGAAGGGCGTGGGAGGTCAGCCCATGGGCGAGGTGGTCGGAGACCTGCTCCCACTTGCGGTCGGTGTGGCGATCAGCCCGATCCCCATCATCGCCGTGATCCTGATGCTGCTCTCGCCCCGCGCGGGGAGCACAAGCGTCGGGTTTCTCGTCGGGTGGATCGTCGGCATCATCCTGACCACGACAATCGTGTTGTTGCTGTCCGACTCGGTGCACGAAGGCGGCGAGCCGCCGGCATGGGCGTCGTGGCTCAAGATCCTGCTCGGCGCGCTTTGCCTACTGCTTGCCCTGGGTCAGTGGCGCAAGCGACCCAGAGCCGGCACCGAGCCAGTCCTGCCGAAGTGGATGTCGGCCATCGACACGTTCACCTTCGGCAAGGCTGCCGGCCTTGGATTCCTGCTGTCGGCGGTCAACCCCAAGAACCTCATCATGTGCCTCGGCGCCGGCATCACGATCGGGGCCGCCAGCCTTTCGGCTGGTGGCGACGTGACAAGTGTCGCGATCTTCACCGTCATCGCTGCGTCCACTGTCGCCATCCCAGTGATCGTTTACCTGGCCGCCAAGGAACGCATGGCCAAGCCACTTGGTGAGCTCCGCGAGATCCTGGTCCGGGACAACGCGGTCATCATGGCTGTCCTGCTCGGCGTCATCGGGGCCAACCTCATCGGCAAGGGCATCGGCGGCCTCGCGTGATGATCGTTCCAGTGGCGGATTCTGGTCGGTAACGGGACACTCCCCTCAGACAACGCGGAGAGGGGAATCACAGTGACAGACACCACGCGCCAGACGGGTAGAGGCGGCAGCCCTTGGGCGGCCGGAGCGGCCGTGTTCGCCGGCTCGCTGATGCTGATGGTCGGGATCCTCCAGTTCTTCCAGGGACTCGTCGCTCTCATCGACGACGAGTTCTTCGTGCGAGTGCGCGGCTACACGTTCGAATTCGACACCACTACGTGGGGCTGGATTCACCTCATCCTCGGCCTGCTCGTCGCGGCGGCTGGGTTGTTCATCTTCACCGGTAACCCCGTAGCCCGGTTCGTCGGCATCTTTCTCGCGATCCTTTCCGCGATCGCCAACTTCCTCTGGCTGCCCTACTACCCGATCTGGTCCGTCATCGTCATCGCCATCAACGTGTTCATCATCTGGGGACTCGCGACCTACCGGGGTGCAGACGAGGCCTACTGAGCACGCAACTAGCTCAAGACACCCGACGGGCGGTCCAGGTCGCTCGGAGGCTCGACCCGGCGACGGGCTCGTGGCTGTACTCGTCAGTGACGGCGATTTCTCCAAGACCTGCGTCGACCAGCGCGCCGCGGACCTGCCCGTCGGTGAAGAAGTACTGGTGATGCTGCTCGCTGAACGCGTCACCGTCGCTGGTCCGGGTGACGTCGATCCTTGTGTGGCAGGTTCGTGCGGAGACGTCCACGGAGTTGACGATGGTGAAGTGGTGACCGTCCGCGTCGCCTGTAACGACAGGGTGGGACTCGGCGAAGCCCATCATCGTGTCGGTGTGCAAATCGAAGACGAGCCAGCCGCCGACACGGAGTCGGCGGGCTATGGCGACGATGGCCGCGCGCAGCTCGTCTGGTGTGAGGTAGTTCAGCGCATCGAACGTGGAAATCGCCGCGTCGAAGACGCCACCCACCGTCAGGTCCGGAAGCGTCCTTTGCAGCAGGACCACCTTCGGGCCAAGGAGGAGGCGGGCCCGGGCAAGCATCGCGGCCGAGCCGTCCACCCCGACGACGCGATACCCGAGGGCGACCAGCTCGCGAGCCATCAGGCCGGTGCCGCAGCAGACGTCCAGTACGGCGCGAACACCGGCCTCGTCCGTGTCCCAGAGCTCGTGGAGGTACGTGGCCCAGCGGTCATAGCAGGGATCCACGACGATCTCGTCGTAGATCCCAGCCAGCCGTGAATACGCCTCAGCTTCAGTCACTCGAACCGCCTCGACGGCCCGTCAGATCCCGAGGATCTTGGCCTTTGCTGCCGCGAACTCGTCGTCGGAGAGCACCCCCTGGCTGTGCAGCTGCGCGAGCTGCTGCAGCTGGGCCATCGACTCGTCCTGCTGTGAGACGGGCGCCGGCGGAGGTGGGGGCGGAGGGGGCGGCGCTTGCTGCGGTGCGGCTTGTTGGTCGTACCTGGATGCCTGACGACGTGCGACTCGGCCCGACACCGCGGTGGCCGTCCCGGCGACAACGGCCGTCCGGGTTGCCATGCGTAGGAGTCCCATGTGGATGCCTCTCCGTTCGTGGATTGGTCGTGTCTAACGTGCGGCGACGACGGCCTCGACGACGTCAGCCGGGATGCGGATCTGGTCGATCACGACGGCGTCGGCCGCCCGGCAGGCATCGACAAACTTGGCCGCCCAGACGTTCTCGAACGCAACAAGCAGCGCTGAGCTGTTGGGCGCGAGGTCGTCGCTGACCTCCTCCGCGTCTTCTGTGCCGAGCGCTCCTGGTTGGGCGACATCGATGGCGAGGAAACCCGGAGCCGTACCTGACTCCAGGTCTGACGCCTCGATCGTGGTGACGACGCCGTCCGCGTTCTTCATGACGAAGAGCAGGTCGACGACGCGGATGGTGCCAGTGTCCACGAGCTCCATCAGGGCTGGGGCTATCTGACCCGAGAACTTGTTGCCCGGGAACCCGATGATGACCACGTCGACGGGGCCGACTCCCATGCTGCCTCCTTGTTGTGACACTTCCTCGGCCAGGCGGGCCGCCGGGCCGCGTAAACCGTGCTCAGGCCATATGGTCCGAGGGGTGGCACTGCATACTCTGCCACCGGAGGGCAAATGGCGCGTCGAAGTCGAGCACGAACGCTCTCTGCGCTATCGACGAACGAGCCGGAAGCCGATGTGACTCGTCGCCGTGTCCACCGCTTGCGGAGACCGCGCGGCGGGTCGGTAGCGCAGGCAGTACTCGGGTGCGCACAGATGTGACCCGCCCTTGAGCACCCGACGCGGAATGTTCGACCCCGGCTCGGCACTGCCGGTCGCGTCGATGCGATGCGGGTTGTGGACAGCTCGGCTCGGCCCGCAGCAAGGAGTCGCCGGGGCCTCGTGGGTCGGCAGATAGAAGTCGGTCGTCCATTCCCAGACGTTGCCGGCCATGTCATAGAGGCCATATCCGTTGGGCGGAAAGGATCCGACTGGCGACGTGCCGATCCAGCCGCCGGCCCCCTCGTTGTCGTACGGGAAGCGTCCCTGCCAGGAGTTGGCCATCAGCTCCCCGCCCGGACGCGGGTCATTGCCCCAGGTGTAGATCGCGCCCTCGATGCCGCCGCGCGCCGCGTACTCCCACTGTGCCTCGGTCGGCAGGTCGGCGCCGGCCCACTCCGCGTACGCCGCGGCGTCGTGGAAGCTCACTTGAACCACAGGGTGGCTTTCCTTGCCGGCCAGGTCCGACCCAGGTCCTCGGGGCTGACGCCAGGAGGCGCCGGGCACCCATATCCACCACTGCCGCCAGTCGCGCAGGTCGACTGGGCCGGGGGTACCCCTGAACACGAGGCCGCCGGGCACGAGGTCGCTCGGCGCGACCCCTGGGTAGTCCACCGGGTCGAGCGGGCGCTCGGCCAGCGTGAGATATCCGGTCTCCTCGACGAACTCACGAAACAGGGCATTGGTCACCGGATGCACATCGATGCCGAAGCCGTCGACGCTCACCGGGTGCACCGGCCCCTCGTCGGGGTAGAAGTCGACTGACCCCATCGCGAACTCGCCACCCGAGAGCGCGACGCGTCCGTCGGTGGTCCCGCTGGCAGTCCGCTGCATCCAACCTCGCCTCCTCCGAGCTGGTCGTCCCTCGACGCTACCGCCGCTCGAACGCGGACACAGCGTCGGCGACCGACGGATAGACCCGGCCGCTGCCGACCCAAGCATCCCAGGCACGAGTGCGCCGCACCTTCTCGAGCGCGCGGACCGGTATGGCCGCCACCCACAGCGTTCGACCCTGCCGGGCAAGCTGCTGTTCGGTCTCGAAGAAGATGTCCATCACCGTGACCGACGTGTCAGCCGTGCCACCGACGTCGAGGAGGACGGTGTCCGGCTTAGGGTCGGCCGCTCTGACGCGGGACAGGATCTCCGTCTGCACGCCACGGACGTTCATCGTGTAGAGACCGCCCTCGATCCGCAGCACGAGCAGTCCCGGCACCGGCTGGTCACCCGGACGGGCCGGCTCGAGGTCGGCTTCACAGGGTGGGCGTTGGAGTTCGACGACGATGGGATGGTTCAGGGCGCGCAGCAGAATGTAAAACGTGAGGAGTACGCCGACCAGCACGCCGACGAGCAGGTTGGTCGCAAGTGCAAACACCCCAGTCACCACAGCTACGACAAGCTCGATGGGGTTGATGCGCCCAAGCCGGGCCAAGCCCTCGACATCGAGCAGTCCGAGCACCGCCACGACAACAACAGCGCCGAGCGTCGCCTCGGGCAGATCACCAAGCAGCGGCGCGAGGAGGAGCGCAACCGCCCACGCCACGGTCACGAGCTCGCTCAGCTGTGTCTGCGCCCCAGCCGATGTATTGACCTGCGTCTGCGAGAACCCGCCGGCAGGGGGCACCGTCTGGAAGAAGGCGCCGGCGAGCGTGGCGGCGCCGACGGCAACGTACTCCTGGTCATTGTCGAGCGCTGGGTCGTCGGGTTGCCGGGCGATGCGTGCGGCGGTGACGCTCTCGAAGTAGGACATGAGCGCGATGGCGAGTGCGTACGGAAGAAGCAGGTCGACCTGCTCGAGCGGCGGCACCGATGGCAGTGGCAGCCCAGTGGGGACCTCCGGGATCAGGGCTACGCCGTGGTCGTCGAGACCGAACCACGCCACGAGGATGATTGCTACGCCGAGGGCCACGAGCGGACCGGGGACGCGCGGCGCCACTCGCTTGAGCACCAGCAGCCCGGCAATCGTCCCGAACGCGAGAGCCGCGGTCACGACGCTGGCATCACCGAGGTTGGCGAAGGCATTGCCGACATCGTCGAAGAAGCCGTCGTCGGCCGCGGGGATGCCCAGCAGCTTGGGTAGCTGATCGGCGATGATCGTGAGCCCCCACAGCGAACTTCAACCCAGCGATCGTCGCTTCCGAGACTGCCTCCACGACCCAGCCCAACCGCAGCAGCCGGAACACCACCAGGGCCAGGCCCACGAGCAACGTGAGTGTGGCGGCGGTCTCGACGGCATCGGCCCCCGAGGCACCAGCTTGGCTGAGGGCAAGACCCGTGAGGGCCACGATCGTCGACGTCGTGGAGAAGCTGAGCCGGCGCGACCCGCCGAGCAGCGCGTAGACGAACATCGGCACGATGCAGGTGTAGAAACCGATCTGGACCGGCAAGCCAGCGACGGTGACATAGCCCATTGCCTGTGGGATAACCACAGCCGCGGCAGTCGTGCCCGCGATGACATCGGTCCGCAGATCTGCACGTGGATAGCGGCGCAGCCACCCGACGGCCGGGACGACCCGCGCCATCCGCGACGATTCCTCGACTGCCTCCTCAGCCATCGTGGAAGACCGTGGCCCAGTCATCTTTGATGCTGACCACCGTCCAGCCATGCGATGCAGCTCGCTCCAGGGCCTGCTCGGCACCGGCCGTGTAGTCGAACTCACGGTCCGGGTCGTCGTGCAGGACGAGGAGCCGCAAGGCGTCGCGGTCGCGTTGCTTAGCGAACCGGAGCATGTCAATGTCGCCGTTGGAGTTGCCGCCGGCGATCAGTGGCCGACGGCCGATTCGGCTCCAGATCCGTACGGGCTTCTCCGGACCGTCGTCGAAGAACTCGATCTTGGACATGTAGAGCAGCTCAGTTCCGGCTTCCCCTGCCTGAACCTCGAGGCCGAGGGAGCTGCCGATGACGCGTTCGGGCGGAATGCCGTACAGGTCGTGCGCGAACGGACGCATGAAGTCGCGGTCGCCGCCGGATGCGATGTAGGTCGTGAAGCCGTTTGCCTCGAGATAGCGGAGCAGCTCCACCATTGGGACGAATGCGCAGCTGAGGTACGGGCGATGTAGCACCGGATGCTCCGCAGTCTCAAGCCACCCGAGCACCTCCGCGCCGTAGGCCTCGACCGACATGCCTTCGAAGGCACGCTGCACCGCGTCCTGGAGGAGTCCCAAGTCGGCGTCGTCGCCCTTGTAGTGCTTGACCATCGCCTCGCCGAGCCAACGGTAGTCGCGCTCCACTGCTGCCTTGTAGGGCTGCCGATCTGCGAGCTCCGGATCAGCCTTGGCGAGCTCGGCCATGCGGAACAGCGTGAAGTCGAGCTGGATCGGGATCGGCTTCTCGCTCCACAGCGTGCCGTCGTTGTCGAACACCGCGATCCGCTCGGCGGTCGGCACATCGCGGGCTGCCGCCTCCACGAACCCGACGACCGCCTGCCGCGTCGGGGTGTCGTTCCAGGAGCGGAGCTCAGCGTCGTGAGTTATCGCAACCACCTCTGCTAGTCGCGTGCCATCGCCGCCTGCAGGTCCCTCTCGACGTCAACGTACTTGTCGTCGGCGACATCGATGACGACCTTGACGATCCTTCCCCCGGTGAACTGCCAGAGAGCTTTCAGCTCCTCGAGCTTGTCCGGGTGTTGCTGGGCCAGGTCGCTGGTCTCGGCGCGGTCCTCGTCGGTGTGGAAGAGCTGCCACCGGTCCTGATCGAACTTGCCGAGCCCGATCGGAACGGGACCGTGCTCGGTCACCGCCTTCCAGCCCTGGTGCCAGATCGCACGGGTGCCGAGCATCTCGTAGTACTGCGTGTCCTTCTGCGTCGGCGTCTCCGCGGAGTCGAACGAGTAGCGCATCGAGACCCCGGGAAGCGGGGTCTGCTGATACCCATCCACGACCTCCGGCATTTGGACCCCGCAGCAATCGAGGATCGTGGGGACGATGTCGGTGCAGTGGTGGTACTGCTGGCGCACCTCGCCCTTCGCCACGACTCCCTTCGGCCAGGAGATAACCAAGGGGTCGCAGACGCCGCCTTGGTAGGAGTAGCGCTTGAACATCCTGTACGGCGTCGAGAAGGCGACCGCCCAGCCTGTCGGGTAGTGGTTGTAGCCGTCGGGCCCGCCCAGCTTGTCGAGGAGCGGCAGGTTGTCCTCGATCGTGTCGGGCCATGCGTTGAAAAACTTGTTCTCGTTGACCGAGCCGTTGGGGCTGCCCTCGCCCGAGGCACCGTTGTCGGCGCAGTACATAACCAGTGTGTTCTCCAGCTGGCCAGACTCTTCCAGGTAGTCGATGATGCGCCCGATCTGCACGTCGGTGTACTCCGAGAACGCCGCGGCCGGTCAGGAACACGGAACGGGTTGGTGAGCAGAGTGCCGTGGTGTGCCACTGCGAGTAGGTCAGCCCGTTGGCAGCGAGCCGGTCCATCGTCGGCATGTTGATCCGCCCCCCGTACGGCGACCAGGCGGCGCAACCGGTGTCGTCGTACAGGATGACGAGCACGTTGGGGGCACCCTCAGGCGCCCTGTCGGGGAGGAAGGCCTCCCAGTCTGGAGTCGAATCCCGGATATCGAGGTTGATGGCGCCCTTGAACTCTCGTGGCACGGTGATCCCTCCTCGGCACGCGCCTTGGGGCATTGCCTCGGACGCTAATGGCTGGTCCTCGGGGTCGCATGTTGGCGGCCAGAAGGGTGCAGGATCGCCGGCAGCGGGACACCCTGCTCGGCCCGGCGACATCGACGGCCTACAGTCCAGTCACGGGCGATAAACGTTCGCAACACGCAGCCGCAAAGGCCGTCTCCGCAAAGGTGGTCACCGTCGTGAACCTCGCATCGAACCTGACCCACACAGCGAGCGAGCACGCCGACCGAGTCGCGGTGCGGCTCGGCGATTCGACGGCAACGTTCCTGGACCTCGACGAGCGCAGCACCCGAGTCGCCGGGCTGCTGCAGGACCACGGCGTCAAACCCGGCGATCGGGTCGCGATCATGCTGCCCAACCTGCCTGAGTTCGCCGTCATCTATTACGGCGTGCTCCGCGCCGGAGGCGTGGTCGTACCGATGAACCCGTTGCTCAAGGCGCGAGAGGTCGCCTACTACCTTGGCGATTCCGGAGCTCGCTTGGTCTTCGCCTGGAACGGCGTCGCGGACGAGGTCGGCAAGGGTGCCGAGAAGGCCGCCGCCGAGGTGATCGGCGTTGACCCGGCGACGTTCATCCCCAGCCTTGCTGAGGCCAGCCCGGTGCACGACGTCGTCGACCGCGATGCCGAAGATACGGCCGTGATCCTCTACACGTCGGGTACGACTGGGCAGCCGAAGGGCGCCGAGCTCACGCACGCCAACCTGTCGTCCAACGTGGAGGTGCTCTCCAACGACCTGATGCAGCTGACCCCCGAGGACGTGATCTTCGGCGGGCTCCCGTTGTTCCACTCGTTCGGGCAGACCTGCACGCTCAACGCGGCGGTCTTCTCCGGCGCAAGCCTGAGCCTGCTGGCAAGGTTTGACCCGACGCAGGCTCTGCAACTCCTGGCCGGGCACCGCGCAACAGTCTTCGCTGGGGTGCCGACGATGTACGGTGCGCTACTCGCGCAGCCGGACCGTGGGTCGTACGACGTGTCCGCCCTTCGCGTGTGTGTGTCCGGCGGCGCGGCGATGCCGGTCGAGGTGCTGCGTGGCTTCGAGCAGGCCTTCGGATGCAAGGTGCTCGAGGGCTACGGCCTGTCCGAGACCTCGCCCGTGGCCTCCTTCAACCACCCCGACCGGGAGCGCAAGCCCGGCTCGATAGGCACTCCAATCCGCGGTGTGGAGATGCGCGTGGTCGACGACCAAGGCAACGAGGTCCCGCAGGGCGACGTGGGCGAGATCGTGATCCGCGGAGACAACGTCATGAAGGGCTACTGGCAACGACCCGACGCGACGGCCGCAGCGATCCCGGACGGGTGGTTCCGCAGCGGAGACCTGGGTCGAGTTGACGAGGATGGCTACTTCGCCATCGTCGACCGCAAGAAGGACATGATCATCCGCGGCGGCTTCAACATCTATCCACGTGAGGTCGAGGAGGTGCTGTACGAGCACCCTGCAGTGGCCGAGGCGGCCGTGATCGGCGTGCCCGACCTGCAGCTGGGCGAAGAGGTTGGCGCCGCGGTCGCGCTCAAACCCGGCGCTGACGTCGACCCCGAGGAGCTCAAGGAGTACGTCAAGAGCCAGGTCGCGGCGTACAAGTATCCCCGCAAGGTCTGGATCGTTGACGCGCTGCCGAAAACCGCGACGGGCAAGATCCTCAAGCGGGAGATCGTGCCGCCGGACGACCAGACGCCAGGATGAGTTCCGGGGTGCTGCCCCACATCCCGGAAGGTCCGTCATGCATCTCTTCAACCCTGCTTCAGCTGCGCGCGGTCTAGTCCTGCTCGCCCCCGGTGGCGGCCAGGACCACACCTCGCCCGGCGTCGTCGCTCGCGCCACCCACCTCACCGATGTCGGGTACGCCGTCGCTGTCGTCCGCTCGCTCGACCAGGTTCCGGCCGTGCTCGCCGAACATCCCGGGCCGGTCGGGTTCTGGGGCATCTCCCACGGCACCCGGGTCGGGTTGCCGCTGCTCGCCGCCGAGCCGAGAATCGCTGCCGCGGTGCTCGGGCTCGCCGACGGCCCGGTCGCCTCGGCGCCGCTGGTCACTGCCCCTGTGCTCTTCTACGTCCAGTCCGACGACGACCTGGTCGAGCCAGACGCCTGCCGCGCGCTCTTCGACGCGCTCGGCTCGACAGACAAGACCCTGATCGAGAACCCCGGTGGTCACCTGGACCTGCCGCGGACATCGGTCGAGGAGTCGGTTGTCTGGCTGGATCAGAGGCTGGCCGGGCAGTGAGCTCCGGCAGGGTCCGAATCAAGCAGCCACTCCGTCACTGATCCGTTCAGCGCAGTAGTTCTGCGCGCGGCCGGCGTGGAGCTGCCGTTGAACCTCGGAACGTCCACGGGCAGGATGGGCGCGAGCGAAAGGGAAACCCTATGCCGGAACTGTTGGTGGACTTCATCACGTCGCTTGACGGCTACGCCTCCGCGGAGGGTTGGCCGGGCTTCTGGGGCGTCGAGGCACCCGAGTACCTGGCGTGGCTCGACGAGTCGCCGGAACGCAACTACACGACCCTGATGGGGGCGACCACGTATCGGTTGATGTCGGGCTTTGCGGCCACTGCCGACGATGACAGCTTCGCGCAGCTGACCGAGATGTCCAAGGTCGTGTTCTCCTCGACTCTCACGGAGCCGTTGGCGTGGGCCAACACGCGCCTAGTCAACGAGGACCCGGTCGAGACCGTACGGTCACTGAAGTCGGAGAGCACCCAGGGGTTGCAAACGATCGGCAGCCTCACCTTGTGCCGGTCGTTGCTCGAGGCCGGTCTCGTCGACCGCTTCCGGGTGGTCGTCTTCCCATTCATCACCGGCAGCACCGGGCGGGAGCGGATCTACGACGGGTTACCCGACGTCGGCCTCGAGATGGTCGCCAGCCGTACCTTCGACGGCAAACTCCAGTTGCTCGAGTACGTGCCCACAGTCCTCACCGGTCCCCCGGGCGGCGATCAACCCACGACCTAGAAAGGGTCTTCCCTCGTCAGCCGGTCGAGGGTACGCCGGCCCCATCGGCTCATGGTCGGATTCGACTCGGCGAGTGGGAACTGCTCATCGACAAGCCGTCGGACCGTGGCCTGACTCACGTGGGGTTTAGGGCCGCGCGGAGCACACCCGTTGCCGGCCGTCGCAGGCCAGTTGTCCGTCAGGCGTCGATAGTTGTGCGGTGGTCTTCGCACCAAGTGGACAATGTCTGCGTGGCGACACGGGACCCTGACCTGCCGGCGCTGTACCAGGATTTGCATGCCCATCCTGAGCTCTCTTTCCAGGAGACCCGGACGGCGAGAATCGTGGCCGAGCAACTTCAGGCTTTCGGCTTTGAAACAACCACCGGAGTCGGGCGCACCGGCGTCGTCGGTGTGCTGCGCAACGGCGGGCCCGCAACAGCCCTGCTACGTGCGGACATGGACGCGTTGCCGGTTCGCGAGGAGACGGGGCTGCCGTACGCGAGCACGATCCGCGGAATTGACGGCGACGGGCACGACGTGCCGGTGATGCATGCCTGCGGCCACGACATGCACGTGAGCTGCCTTGTTGGCGCAGCGGGCGAGCTCGCCGCCGACCGATCCAGCTGGGCGGGCACTTTGATCGTCGTCTTCCAACCCGCGGAGGAGCTGGGGGCCGGCGCTCAAGCAATGGTCGATGACGGGCTGTTCGACCGATTCGGTACACCGGACGTCGTCCTGGGTCAGCATGTCGCCCCGCTGCCCGCTGGGTTCCTCGGGCTGCGGCCGGGCGCATCGTGGGCCGCGGCGGACAGCCTGAAGGTCACCCTGTTCGGGCGAGGCGGCCACGGGTCGCGTCCGGAGGCCACGATCGACCCGGTCGTGATGGCCGCGGCCGCCGTCATGCGCCTGCAGACTGTTGTCTCCCGCGAGATCGCCGGCAACGACTCGGCCGTGGTCACAGTCGGCGCGCTGCGGGCCGGTACGAAGGAGAACATCATCCCCGACACGGCAGAACTGCTGCTCAGTGTGCGCAGCTACGACGCCGGTGTCCGGGATCGGGTGCTGGATGCAATTACCCGCATCGTCCGGGCCGAAGCGGTCGCCTCCGGGGCACAACGGGATCCGCAGATCGAGCTCACCTACTCGTTCCCCGCCGTGGTCAACGACCCCGCCGCCGTAGCACGCACCCGCCCGGCTCTCGCTCTACTCGTCGGCGACAACCGGATCGTCGACCCCGGACTCGTCACGGCCAGCGAGGACGTCGGCCTGCTCGCCACGGCCGCAGGCGCTCCCTGCGTGTTTTGGCTACTTGGCGGCGGCGACCCAGCGCTATTCACGGGCGCCTCGTCCACCGCGGACATGATGGACGTCCTTCGCGTCCTCCCTTCCAACCACTCACCGCATTACGCGCCCCTTATCGAACCGACCCTGGCCATCGGCGTCGCCGCCCTCGTCAACGCCGCACGTACCTGGCTGCCCATAGATTCTGAGACGACCAGCGATTAACGCCCGAACCGCCTGCATGTCTTGCCTTCAACGAGGAGGCGTGGCCGGTGTGCTTCCGCTGGCCGCCACCGGGTCCTGCCACACCACGGCGGTGCCGTCCACCACGGTCACGCCGTCCTGGTTGGTGATCCACGTCTCGAGCGTTGTCACGGGCTTGTCCTCCCGCATCTCCAGCACCCGCGCCTCGGCTGTGATTACATCTCCCGGCCGGACGGGCGCCCGGAACCGCCAGTCGACCTGAAGGAACACGCTGCCTGGTCCGGGCAGGTCCTCTGCCACGAGCGCGTTCAGCAGGCCGGTCGTGACTCCCCCTTGCACGACGATGCCGCCGAACCGGCTACGGCGGGCAAGGTCCTCGTCGTAGTGCAACGGATTGCGGTCACCGGTCATCTCGGTGAACAACTCGATGTCGCGAGCCAACACGGTGCGCGTCCGGCGGGCCATGTCGCCGACCGCGATCCGCCGGGCGACCGGGGCCGTGAGGTCCCCGTGTTCCGGATTCATTCCGATCCCCTTCCGACGGGCTCTTTCGATGGTCTCGCACCCGGCTTCCCGGAACCTCGCATCCGGCATCGACCGCATCTCCGTCAGCAGCGGGAGGATTACCGAGAACTTGGACCCACCCAACGGCAACAGCGGTCACGGCGGTCGTGACCTCCGGAATCGTGCGTCCGACCATGGATCGATTCCGATCGCTCCGCGCGGCTTCTGTCGGCGGCGCGTGATGGGATCGCGCCATGGCTGATCCGAAGGTTGGCGTGGTGTTCCGTCCCCAGTCGCCGCCCGAGCGGCTGAGGGACGTTGTGCAGGCGGCGGAGTCGGCAGGCATTGCGCAGCTGTGGCTGTGGGAGGACTGTTTCGCCGAGGGCGGCCTCACCACGGCGGCTGCGGCACTGGCGTGGACGCAGCGTCTATCCGTCGGCATCGGCCTGCTGCCGGTTCCGCTGCGCAATCCCGCCGTTGCCGCAATGGAGATCGCCACGCTGTCCCGGATGTTCCCCGGCCGGTTTGTCCCTGGAATCGGCCACGGCGTTCTGGAGTGGATGGGGCAGGTGGGCGCGCGTGTCGCCTCACCGATCACATTGCTGCGCGAGTACGCGACGGCGGTGCGCGACTTGCTGCACGGTCGCACCGTTGAGGTGAGCGGTCGCTACGTGCACCTGGACAAGGTCACCCTCGACTGGCCGGCCGCAGTGCCGCCACCGCTGGTGATCGGAGGGCGTGGTCCGAAGACTGTGCGCCTGGCGGGTGAGGTCGCCGACGGCGTCATCCTCGACTCCGTCCTCACCTTCGACCAGATCCGCGAGGGCTGCGCCTGGGCAGCAGAAGGCCGCGCCGCGGCCGGCCGTGCCGACGAGCCGTTCGACGTGGTGGTGTTCGTCGAGCTCGATGCGACCGCTTCGGACCTTCGCGCCCAGATCGACGAGTCGATCTCGATGCTCGCCGCGATCGGGGCAAGCACGGTCGCGTTCCAGGCCACCGGTGAGGCGCCCGATCCCGAGCCGCTCATCGCGGCGTGCGCGGCGAGGTAGGGCGGCCAACGCAGCTCAGCCAAGGAGCAGCATGACTACTACCAAGCCCAGTCCTGAGTTCGTCGGTCAACCGCCGGAGGACGCGACCGCTCCCGGCATGTCGCTGCGGATCGAGATCTTCCCCGCCGACCTCGACCCGGTCGTCGACTTCTACACCAGCGTCCTGCTGTTCGAGGTCGTCAAGGACGAGCGCGCCAGCTCGTCTCCCTACGTGTATTTCCGTCGCGGATCCGTCCGGCTAGGAGCCGCCCAACGAGACGACCTTGTCGATCTCGCGGCTCGGCGCCCACCGTGTGGAACAGAGATCGTGCTCGAGGTGCACGACGTTGTCGTGGAGCGCAACCGTGTCGCAGCCCGGTGGCCGCTGGTCGAGGACCTCGCGGCCCGGCCGTGGGGGCTGACGGACTTCCGCGTTCTAGACCCGGCGGGCTACTACCTGAGGATCACCAGCCTCACCTGACCCGGACATCCGTCGAGTCGCGGATATCCGCTGGCGAGCCGGGTTGCTCGAGGACCAACACATGGCCAGCGGGACTGGCGCGGCGGGTCTTACCTGGCGACCCCCACCGAGGCTGTACCGCGCGAGCGTTGTCGACGAGCAAGCTCATCGCCGTAGCGCTAGCGTGCCCGCGTGACAGATGACGTCCGCGACACGACGCGTGCTCGTGCCGAGAAGCTGAAGCACGGATCTCAGATGCTCGTCTCGCTGGCAGACGCGTACCTCGAGGTCGATCCGCTCGACGTCAGCCCGGCTGAGTGGGCAGCGCTCGCGCGAGCGACTGCGCTCGTGGACGAAGCGATCGACGTCCTTGATCAACGCCGGCAAGCGTCAAGCTGAGGGCGATACACCGCCGGGCCTGCCCTGAGTCATTCCACGCATCTGGCTCACACCTGTGGCTCCGATGTGAACAGGCTCAGCCCCAGTCGGCGAGAAAGGAACCGCGCCGACAGCTGCCCCCTGACGCTGTTGCCAGCACGATCGAGCAGTGGAGCGAATGTCCCGAGCCCGCCCTTGCCGGGCACAACCGTGACGATGCCGCCGCCGATGCCGCTCTTGCCGGGCACCCCAACGTCGTACAGCCAATCCCCTGATGTCTCGTACATTCCGGATGTCGCCATCACGGCCGAGGTGTAGTGACAGACGTCGCTTTCGACAACGCGGACCTTCGTGCGTGGGTTGACGCCACCGTCGGCGATACTCGCTCCCATCACAGCCAGATCGGTCGCGCTCACGGCCAGGGCGCACGCCCTGGTGTAGAGCTCGACCGCCGCGGCAGCGTCGCCCTGGAGACTGCCAAGGCTCGCGAGCAGGTTTGCGATGCTGCGGTTCCGATGATTGGTCTTCGACGCCGACTCATAGACCTCGTCGTCGAGCGCCAACGTGCGGCCAGCGAAGCCGGACAGTCCGTCGAGCAGGAACCGCCACTTCGCCTCCGTGGTCTCGCCGGGTGCGAGGCTGGTGGCTGCGATAGCACCCGAGTTCACCATCGGGTTGGTCCTCCCGTCACCGCTGCGCTCCACCGCCTCGAGCGAGTTGAACGGGAGCCCGGTCGCATTGACTCCGAGCGCTTCTCTGGTCTTGGCGGGTCCGTAGACCTGGCAGATGAGAGCGAAGACGAAGGGCTTGGCCACGCTCATGATGGCGAATTCGTGCTCAGCCTCCCCCGCGGCGTAGACATTGCCACCGGTGCCGACCAGGCAGATTCCGAACAGGCCGCTCGGAACACTGGCAAGCGCGGGATAGACCTGCGAGTTCTCTCCCGACGTGACCGACTGGAACCGGTTGTGTGCCTCGTCAACCCACCGTTGCACCTGGGTAGGCGACGGGAGATGGCCAGTCGAGACGTACGTGCTCCCGGCGGCCTCGTCCTGTTCCACGTACTCAATCATCCAGGTCTCCTGGGGCGAGCCGCCACAAGTGGTTGCCGTTACCCGTCGCGTGTACGGTGCGGGCATGCGAGGTCGGAGAGGCGTCCTGCTGGGCAGCCTCGTGCTTCTTTTGCTTCTGCCGGTCACCGCCTGCGCGGACGACAGCCGACAGCAGGATCGGCTGGCAAACCCCCGCCGCCCCGACAGTGTGAACGCCACGGTTGGTGACATTCGGCTGATCGCCGTACGCATAGAGGCCCCCGATGACGAGCTTCACATCGAGGGGGACAACACGGGGTTGTTCCTCACCATCGCCAACGGCGGGAACAACGACGACACGCTGATCGCCGCGAGCACCGTCGATGCGCAGTCGATTGTCTTCCGAGACGGCGATGAGCCACCGGCGGACCGCATCAACGTGGAGGTTCCCGCAGGCGATGTCGCCTCGTTGCAGTACCCAGGCGGACCACATCTCGAGCTGGTCGAGCTGAAGCGCGACGTACGCGGCAGCAGTTTCATGCCAGTGGCCTTCCGATTTGACGAGGCCGGCACGATCACGGTCAACGTGTTCGTCCAGGGCTTCGGCAGGCCAACGGTGGCGCCGTCGTCATAGGTCGCGGGGCCGCACGTAGGTCACGAACTAATCTCACACCGCTACCCGGTATCGACGGGGTACCCCGGGCCGAGGGGGATGCCCAGCAGGACCCATGCGACGAAGACGATGATCCAGGTCACGAGCACGATAAACGTGTACGGGATCATCAGCGAGATGATCGTGCCGATGCCGGCATCCCGCTTGTAGCGCTGGGCGACGATGACGATGAACGGCAGGTACACCATAAGAGGTGTGATGACGTTCATCGGGGAGTCGCCGACGCGGTAGGCGGCGAGAACGGTTTGCGGCGCAATGTCCAACCGAAGGAACAGCGGGATGAAGATCGGCGCGAAGATCGCCCACTTCGGGAGCGAGCCAGGGATGATGATGTCCAGGATCGCGATGACGAGGATGAACCCGATCAACAGCCAGATGGCGCCGATGTCGGCCCGCTCGAGCAGGTCGGCCATCTCGACCGCCGCGACCGTCGGCATGTTGCTGAAGTTGAAGTAGGCGATGAACTGACTTATCAGCAGCAGCAGGAAGATCAGGCCGGATAGTGACGCGAACGTCTTCACGATGGCGTTGATGATGGCGACGCTGCCCGTCAGCGTCTTGGCGCCGGCGCCGTAACAGATCCCGGCCACCAGGAAGATCACCGTGATGATGAAGATCAGGCTGTCCATGAACGGCGCGTCTTCGATGATTGACCCGGTCTCTGGGTTGCGCAGGGGTGCCCCGGAGGGCGCGGTCGCAAGCACGACCACGGCGACGGCTGCGAGCAAGCCCCACGAGGCGAACCGCAAACCGCGCGACTCGGCCACGACATCGACTTCATCGCTGCCGTCGTCAGCGACGCCAGCGGTGAGCGCCGCCGGCTCGCTGTGGTCTTCCCGTGGCTCCGGCACATAGGCGCCAAGGCGTGGCTCGATCAGCCGGGTGGTCACGAAGGTCATGACCAGCGCCATGAGGATGGTGGAGACGATGGCGAACCACAGGTTGGCCGTGATGCCGATGGACGCCCCCGGGTCGACCAACTGGATCGACTCGTTGGTCACCTCCGTCAGCAGTCCGTCCAGCGGTGCAATAAGGATGTTGACCGAGAAGGCTGCGCTCACCCCCGCATAGGCCGCCGCCAACCCCGCGAGTGGGTGCTTTCCGATGCTCAGGAAGGCCGCAGCGCCGAGCGGGATCAGGATCAGGTATCCGGCGTCTGTCGCGACGCTGGAAAGCCCGCCAATCAGGATGATGATGAATGTCAGCGCACGCCGTGGAGAGACCTTGACGAGCTTGCGGATCAGGGCCGCCATGAGCCCGGCTTCCTCGGCGACACCGACACCGATCATCGCGACGAGCACCACGGCGACGACGCTGAAGCTCGCGAAGTTCGAGACGAACGACGTGAAGATGAACCTGATGCCCTCCACCGTGAGGAGACTCTCGATCGCCGTCGTCTCCTGGGTGATGACGGTCTCTTCGTTTTCGTAGTCCTCGGGCGTGATAGGGAACTCGGGAACGACCGAGCCGCCGACGTACTCGGGCTCCACCTGGACCGGCGCCTGCTCTGCGACGTCGTAGGTGACGCTGATGTCGAACATGTACAGAACCTGCGAAAGCAGAATCACGAAGAGGATCAGGTAGACGAAGATCATCGCCGGATGCGGCACCTTGTTGCCGACAGCCTCGATGCCGTCGAGCATCCGCTGCATGAACGACTTTGACTCGCCCTCGGGGCCAGGGGTGATGGTCGCGTCCTTGGTGTCAGCCATCGCGTCGTCCCCTCCGGACGGGCTACGTTCAGGACTTCGGTACGGCAAAGGTGAGTGCCAGCTCGGCCAGAAGACGGGCACCGAAACCCGTGCACCCCTTGGTGCGCCATGACTTGTCCGCGTCGTTCTGCGCCGGGCCGGCAATGTCTATGTGCGCCCAAGGCACATCGTCGACGAAATCTGCGAGGAACAGCGCCGCATGGATGGCGGCACCGTTGGGTCCGCCCATGTTGGCGATGTCCGCGACGTCGGAGTCGAGGTCTTTCCGGTACCTCGTGGCGAGCGGCAGCTGCCACGTCGGCTCGTCGGTGCTCTGCGAGGCGGCGAGCACCTGGTCGACCAGCGCCTGGTTGTTGCCGAACACGCCAGCGATCTCGGGTCCCAACGCCCGCAGAGCGGCACCGGTGAGTGTGGCGATGTCCACGATCGCATCCGGTTGTTGTTCCGTGGCCAGCACGAGACCATCGGCGAGCACCAGTCGACCCTCGGCGTCGGTGTTGAGCACCTCGACTGTCGTGCCGCCACGAATCGTCAGCACATCACCCAGCTTGGTGGCACTGCCCGACGGCATGTTGTCCGTACACATCAGATAACCGGTGACCGCCGTCGGACAGTCGAGCTGTGGCAGCGCCCACATCGCCGCCAGGGTCGCTCCTGCCCCGGACATGTCGTTCTTCATGGTCGCGTGCACCGCGTCCGACGGCTTGAGGCTGATGCCGCCGGAGTCGTACATGATGCCTTTGGCGACCACGGCGAGGTGTGGCGTGTCGGTGTTCGCGTTGGCTGGCTGATAGCTGAGCTTGACCATGCGCGGCGGCTCGGTGCTCCCGGCGTTGACACCAAGCAGCCCGCCGCACCCCATCTCGACCAGCGCGTCGCGGTCGAAGACCTCGACGCCAAGTCCAACGTCGGCACCCAGCCTCGTGGCGATCTCGGCCATCCGAGTCGCCGTGAGGTGCGCGGGCGGGCTGTTCGCGAGATCGCGCGCAATCGCCGTTGCCGTGGCCATGATGCGACCGCGCTGCGCACCGGCCGCGACGTCGTCGGAGATGTCGGGTGGCGCCACCAGCGTGATCTTCGTGACGGGAGCTCGCTTGGGCTCGCGCCGCAGCGGGTCGTACGAGTAGCGCGCGAGCAGGATGCCCTCGATCGCCGCCTGGCTCGCGGCAGCGGCGGAAACGTTGGAATGACCAGCGACGGGTACGACCAGGTGTTCATGTTTCTCAGCCGCGCGAGCGAACGCGGCCGCTGCGTCACGAACGCCCGCCGCGTCCACCGTGTCCGCATCTCCCTTGCCGATCGCGACCAGCATCGGCCCGTCGCCTCGCGGCACGACGAGGATCTGGCCGACCTTGCCCTCGAAGCCGAGCCGCTTCAGGTCGTCTCGACCTAGGCCGAGATCGTCGGGCAACGGCTCCATCATCTTCAACCCGCACGGCGACGACCGTCGCGTCGTCCGGTATGGAAGGAGCGACCGCTATCTCGAGCTGCGTTGCGAGGGCCAGCGAGGGGATCGGGTCGAAGTCCGAGCCGGGCGCTGTACGGCGCTGGGCGGTGTCCTGGCTCATCGTGAATCCCTCTCGTGTCGCTCAGCCATCGTCACCGATGAGCACGAGCTTCGAAGGTCCCGAGGAGGGCCCGAGCCAGCCAGGGACCACGCCAACAAAGGCCGTACCCCAGCCTGACGATTCTCTGTGCCGTACCAACCGGCAATTCGTGGCGCGGTGACCGTGCGCGACCCTGCAGAAAGGCGACGTCCTCGTCGTGCACGGCGACGCAGACGCCGTCGGTCGGCGACATTGGAAGCTGGGGCTCCCGATCATGCTCTGGTACCTGGTCGTCGAGTGTTTGCTCGTACCACTGATCTGGCCGCTCTGAAGAAGCTGCTGCCGACACGCCTTCTTCGCGGGTGCAGTCGCACGAAGCCCGCCCTACCATGATCAGCGTCCGACGAGTGGAGGTCACATGTCGTTCTGGGACATCGTCTGGTTCATCTTCATCAGCTTCGCGTTCATCGCCTACCTGATGGTCCTGTTCATGATCATCACCGATCTCTTCCGCGACCGTGAGACAAGCGGCGTTGCCAAGGCGATCTGGATCGTGGCGCTGATCTTCCTGCCACTGCTGACATCTCTCGTCTACCTCATTGCTCGCGGCCCCGGGATGGCGGAGCGGTCCGAGGAGCAGGCCAAGGCGGCGAAGCAGCGGTCAGACGAGTACATCCGCGAGGTCACGTCGGCCGAGCCCCGCCGACACGATTGCCAAGGCGAAGGAACTGCTCGATCAAGGCACCATCACGGACGAGGAGTTCCAGACGATCAAGACCAAGGCTCTGGCCTAGGCCGGCGCGCCAGCGGGGCGACTCGGCCGGTCGGGAGCGGGGAGTGATGGCGCCGTACGGGTCTCCGAACGCGCGGGTCGCTGTCCGTACTCCGTTGGTGCTGCGGCGAAGTCGTTGACATGGGTGAGCTCGGCTCGACAGCGGCTGCCATGGCCGACCTGCGCGCTCGAGGACGCCCCGCACTCCGACGCTTCCGAGTGTTCGTGGCGCTCGTTGAGGAGCCGCGGTCTCGTCGAGCGACCGACGCCATCGGACTGGCTCTTTCGGTGCTCGCCGTCTGCCTTCTCGCGTTGGTCGCGGTGCCGCAATCAGGATTCGAGCACGCACTCAGCAACTTCATCGCAAGCTTTCCGCCGAGTCTCGACGGACTATGGCAACTGATCCTCGAGATTTTCGTCATTGCGGCGGCTCTGGTGCTGCTGGCAGCAGTGATCCGCCGACGGCTGCAACTGTTGCGAGACATCGGACTGGCGCTGCTCGTGTCGTTCGGGGTCTCGCTGGTTGTCGGTCACACCGTCCAGGGCAGCTGGTCTCCGCTGTGGGCCTCGCCCCCGCGCGAGTCCGATGCTTGGGTCCTAACCGCCGTGCTCGTGGCCCCCAGCGCCGTACTGCAGACCGCTGGACCGCATCTGCGAAAGTCGATTCGACGAGTCGGACGATGGCTGGTCCCACTCGCTGGATTTGCCGCCATCGCCCTGGAGGCGGCACCATCTGCAACGGTGGCAGGTCTTCTCGTCGCGTCGATCGGTGCCGACGTAGTGCACCTCACCTTCGGCTCGCCGCAGGGTCGCCCTGGCCTGGCGGACGTGTCGCTGGCCCTCGCGAGCCTGGGTGTCAAGGCGGATTCGCTCGGAGTTGCCGAGCGGCAACCCGCGGGTGTGTTTGTCGTGGACGCGGTAGGCGCCCATGGTGAGAACCTGGCGGTAAAGATCTACGGGCGCGATGCGTACGACACGCAACTGCTTGTCACCGCCTGGCGCAGCGTCTGGTATCGCGAGGCCGGGTCGCCGGTGGCGTACGGGCGCAGACAGCAGGTGGAACGCGAGGCCTTCCTCACCCTGCTGGCCGCCCAGGAGGGCGTCCTCACTGAGCCTGTTGTGGCCGCCGGTGTGACGGCGGACGATGACGCGATCCTCGTGCTTCGACGCGTCGGTGAAGCCACTGTCCGAGGTGCCTGATCCATGGCCGGATCAGCTGGTCGCCAATATCTGGGAGACGGTGGGCAGGCTGCACAGAGCTGGGATCTCACACGGCGAGCTGGACGACAAGCAACTCGTGATCGAGGGCGATCGGGTCGGAGTCATCAACTTCCGCGGCGGTGACTCCGGTCGGGACCAAGAGGACATCCGCACCGACGAGGCACAGGTGCTGGTCACCACCGCGTTGTCTGTCGGGCCTCAGGCAGCGGTGCGCTTTGCGTTGGACGCGCTCGGGTCGGATGGCTTGGCCCGGCTGCTGCCGTTCGTCCAAGAACCTGCACTCACGACGCGGCAGCGGCAACGCATCCGCAAGGCGGGGCTAGACCTCGATGATCTCCGATCCCAGGCGGCGGAGGTTTCGGGGATCGCGCTGCCCGAGCTGCGCCGGATGCGGCGCGTCACCGTCGGCACGCTCGTGCAGACGGGCCTACTCGTGTTCGCGTTCTTTGCGCTGGCCTCGGAGTTTGCCGGACTCGACATCGCCGACCTCGTGGACCAGCTCAAGTCGGCGTCGTGGGTGCTGGTGTTCGTAGGTTTTGTGATCGGCCAGCTCCCGCGGTTGTCACAGGCTGTGTCGACGCTCGGTGCGGCGCCCATACCGCTGCCACTCGGCACGGTCTACGCACTTCAGCTTGCGCAGTCCTACATCGGACTTGCCGTGCCCTCGAGTGCTGGTCGCGTGGCACTCAACGTCCGTTTCTTCCAGCGTCACGGCTTGTCTCCCGGCGCTGCGCTCGCCATCGGCGCGATCGACGGGTTCGCCGGGTTGGTCGTCCAGGCGACGTTGTTGATCGGACTACTGCTGCTCACATCAGTCAGCCTCAACCTCGACCTGGACGACGCCGAGCCGGGAGGGCTCGTACAGCTGGTGCTTGTCGTTCTCGCACTCTCGGTCGTGGCGTTGATAGTGCTCGCGATCGTCCCGCGGTGGCGACGGGCGATTCTTGCCTGGATCGGTGGGGCCATCCGTGATGCCATCGACGCGGTTCGCGGCATCAGGTCCCCGCGCCGCATCGGCCTGCTCCTCGGAGGAAGTCTCGGAGCAGAGATCCTCTTCGCGCTCGCGCTGGGAACCATGGTGGCGGCCTTCGGCTATCACGTCGGCTTCGCCGAGCTGCTGCTGATCAACATGGCCGTCTCGCTGCTGTCCGGTCTGCTTCCGATTCCCGGTGGCATCGGCGTTGTCGAGGGCGGCCTCACGCTCGGACTTGTCGCTGCGGGGGTGCCGGAAGAGACGGCGTTCGCGGCCGTCATGGCGTACCGGTTGGCGACGTTCTACCTTCCGCCGATCTGGGGTTTCTTCGCCTTGCGCTGGCTCGAACGCCGCGGGGACCTCTAGCTGGGGATGGCGTACGGGTCGCCCGCCACGGACTCGACCGGAACGATCTCCTGACCGAGCGGGAACAGCGCGAGCGGCACCATCTTCCAGCAGGCAATGCCGAAGGGGATGCCGATGATCGTGATGCACAACAGCAGACCGGCCAGCAGATGCGCCAGCGCCAGCTCCCACCCCACGACGACCAGCCAGATGATGTTGCCGATCAGCGACCAGACTCCGGCGTCGCGGCGGAAGACGGTCGTGCGTCCGAACGGCCAGACGACAAAGCTCGCCAGTCGAAACGACGCGATCCCGAACGGGATCGTGATGATGAGGATGAACGAGATGATGCCGGCGATGACATAACCAAGGGCGAGCCACCAGCCCGCGAGAACGAGCCAGAGGATATTGCCCACGGTCCGCATGTCCTGACCCTAGCGTCGCCCAACGCACGAGGGTGGCCAGTGCCTGGCTGTTGGCAGCTGGAGGGCTTGTTATGTAACCGCGGTTTCACTATGGTGCACTGACATGCGGTCGCGGATCGACTGGGTGCTCCTCGCCTACCGGTTGCCTCGGGAGCCGTCGACACCCCGCATCGCCCTGTGGCGCAAGCTGCGCCGCCTCGGTGTCGTGCAGCTCGTGGACGGGCTCGTGGCGCTGCCTGCCGACGCCAACACCAAGGAACAGGTCGAGTGGCTCGCCGACGAGATCCTCGAGGCCGGCGGCGAGGCCATGGTGTGGTTGGGCCGGCCAGGATCGGCCAGCGAGGAGCGGCTGCTCGCATCGCGCATGGCGGACTCCATCGCTGCCGAATACCGGGCGGTTCTCTCGGATGCAGAGGCCGCGGCGCGGGGCGACGGCATCGATCGACGGACGCTTGCTCGACTGCGCCGCGAGCTCGAGCGGATCCGTCGGCGCGACTTCTTCCCGCCCGCCGAGCGGGACAAGGCGCACGCCGCGGTGCAGCGGCTCGAGGCAGACCTGGAGGGAGTGGACCGGTGAGGTGGGCAACGCGTGCAGGGGTGCATGTCGACCGGGCGGCTTGCGCCTGGCTGATCCGTCGGTTCGTCGATCACGACGCCGAGTTCGACTTCGTCGATGATCCCGATGACGTCTCTGCAGACACGACACCGTTCGACATGCGTGGCGTGCAGCTCTCCCACCACGATGGCGACTGCACCTTCGAGACGATGCTGCTCCACTACCAGCTCGATGACCCAGTCCTGTGGGACATCGCTCGCATGGTGCACGAGGCTGACCTCGCCGACGATCGCTACCTCGCCCCGGAGGCGCCGGGTCTCGACGTCGTGTGCCGCGGCCTGTCGATGGTGCTTGCGGACGAAGAGATGGTTGCCGTGTCGGCCGCCATCTTCGACGGCTTGTACCAGCACCGGCGACGCGCTCTGATGCTGGGGCGCGACCCGGCGTGAGCCGTGACGGCCGGCTGATCCTCGCGGCACAAGCGCTGCGGGCGCTGGTCTACGGGTTCGCGTCCGTGCTGCTAGGGTGTCACCCTCGCCTCGAGCGGCTGGTCGACGACACAGGTCGGTGTCCTGCTCGCGGCGATCCTCGCCGGCACTGCAGTGCTGTCGTGGGTCGTCGGACGCTACGCCGAGCAGATCGGCCGCCGCCGAACGTACGCGTTGCTATTCGTCGGTCTCGCGCTGGCAGGGCTCGCCTTTGGGCTGACGACCAACTTCGTCGTGCTCGCAGTTGTGGCGCTGATCGGGACGCTGTCGACCGAGGTCGTCGAGTCGGGGCCCTTCACCTCCCTCGAGCAGGCGATGCTCCCCGAGACAGTCGACAAGTCGCGTCGGACACGCATGTTCGGTGTCTACAACGCGGTAGCCACGATCGCCGGGTCGTTCGGCGCGCTCGCCGCAGGCGGGCCTGACACCTTGCGTGCGGCTGGGTTTGGCGTGCCCAGCGACCATCGCTTCTTTCTGGTCCTGGTGCCCGTCGGGTTGTTAGGCGCATTGATCGCGCTGTCGCTGTCCAGTCAGTGTCGAAGTGCCGCACGACTTCGGATGTCGCGACTCGGCCGCTTCGGCGGTCGCGGCCCGTCGTGCTGCGCCTCGCGGGTCTCTTCGCGCTCGACAGCTTTGGCGGCGGCTTCGTCGTGCAGAGCTTCCTTGTGTTCTTCCTGGCCACGAGGTTCGGCCTGGCGGCCGACGAGCTCAGTGTCGTCTTCTTCGTTGTCGGGTTCTTGCAGGCCGGCTCGTTCCTGGCCGCGACGCGGTTGGCCGAGCGCTTCGGGCTGCTGAACACGATGGTCTTCACGCACCTCCCGTCCAACCTGCTTCTCGCCGCCATCGCCTTCGCACCCAACGCGGCAACTGCAGTCGCCCTCGTGCTGACGCGGTCCGCGCTGTCGCAGATGGACGTCCCGACTCGACAGGCCTACGTGACCGAGCTTGTCGACCCTGACGAGCGGGTGGCCGCCGCCGCCTACACGGCCACCGCGCGGTATGCCGTACGGCCGATCGCGCCAATCGTCGGTGGCGCCCTGCAGCAGGTCGGGCTCGGCGTGCCACTACTCGTCGCCGGCGCGACCAAGACGGCCTATGACCTCGTGCTGTGGGCATGGTTCCGGCGAGTCCCGCTTCCCTCCCGAACGAGCCTCGAGGAGGCGCATGGTGATCGTCTGTCTGCGCACGGTACGGATACCCGCGGACCAGCGGCAGCGGTTTCTGGAGTGGATCGATGACAACGCCGACCTGCGCCGTCGGCATGGGATCCTCAGCGAGCTCGTCCTCGCCCGCTCGGCGCGGCAGAACCCGGCCGGGACGTTGCAGCCCGACACCTACAGTGACCCGCTCGAACACGTCGTGATCACCGCCTGGCCGGACCACGACGCGCTCGACGCCTGGATCGACACCCCGGACCGGGACCGCCTCACGGCGTCAGCCACCCATGAAGCCGTCCAGTTCCGGCCCATCACGCGCTTCGCCGTCATCGGCGGCTACCTCGCCGAGGAGATCGCGACGACCGACCTGACAGGAGCAGAACAATGAAGTGGGTTACTCGGGCTCGCCCAAAGACCGACCGCATCGCGTGCCCATGGCTCATCCGCCGGTTCATCGACGCCGACGCCGAGATCCTCTACTGCCCCGGCCGACGACGTCCTTCGGGTCGCCGAGGCTGAGCACGCCCTCAGCTTCGACGCGCCCGGCGCCCGCTACGACCACCGTGACGGGCGGTGCACGTTCGAGGTCCTCATCGATGAGTACGGCCTCGGTGACGACGCGGCGTTGGTCCGACTCGCCAAGATCGTCCACGCCGCCGACATCAAAGCCGATCTCGACTCCGATCCCGCTGGGCCCGGGCTGCTGGCTATCGGTCTCGGCGGCCTCGACGTCGAGGATGACGACCAACGCCTCCTCGAACGCGCCAGCTTCGTGTACGACGCCTTGTACGCCTGGTGCGCACGTCAGGTAGCCGCGGCGGCCTGACCGAGGGCGCTCATCCGACCAGCGGCTCGACCCGGACAGCCGCTGCCTTCCAAGCGCGGGCCGCGCGGTGCCTGCACGCCGTCGAGCACGACCGCCTCAGTAGGCAACCGGGAGTGCGGACTAGGCAGCACTGCCGATTCGCGGCGATGGCCGCGCTCACGCTGGGAGCAGGCGCACAGCTGTGCGCGCGACCGAGTGATCGGTCATTTGCCCAGGAGAGAAGTTCCATGAGTTTCAACTACGTCAACCAACTGTTGCTGGAAGAGCGACGACGTGAGCTGGTGCGGGAGGCGGACCGCCACCGGCTCGCGGCGCAGGTAGCGGTGTCGACCGGCCCGACGGTGGTCGGTCGCCCGCTTCCTCCGCCGGATCAACCGCGCGTTGCGCGCCGCCTCGTCGATCTCGCCCGACCTACGCAACTTGGACCTCGACAGCAACCGAATCCCTCGGGTCCGGGGCTACCCGATGGCCCCGACGGCACTGAACCGACCATTCCGAAGATCCCCGACCGCCTCTCCCGGAGGAAGCCCCCATGTGGAGCACGCCGACACAGCTCAACCACGGCAAGCACGAGAACTCCTGCTCCGAGAGGCCGACTTCCGGTATCTCGACGGAGCGCTCAGGCAGTGAAAGGGCGCGATGGCTGGCGCGGGCGCACCCGCCGCTCGTACTGGCCACGGGCGCCCCGCCCCGCCTGACCCGCCTCCGCGCGGCACCGGCACATCGCGCCGGCCCGAAGCCTGGAGTGGACACCGACGTCCCCCGTCGACTCGGTGTCCACTCCAGTTTCATTTCTGGGCCCACCGTTGCGAAGTCGCGCTTCGCAATCACCTTCAAGGTCAGGTCTGTGGAGGCGACGACAGATGCTGTTCGCGGCACGTCTTCCAGCAACGCGATCTCCCCGAAGAACTGGCACGGTCCGTGATCGACCCGGCGTTCGTCGCGGATCACCGTTGCACGACCGCGCACGATCAGGAAGAACCCGTCGGCCGAGGCCCCATGGCGTAGCAGCCGCGTACCGGACGGCACCCGTTTGGTGCTGGCGAGCTGTCGAAGCGTCCAGCGTTCCTGGCGTGGCAACCATGACAACGGCGAGCGTGTACGGGACCGAACGCGGCGCGCCTCGAGGACGACGACGCCCGCGACGACCAGAACAGCGCCGAGCACCTGCGCCGCGCCGAGGCGGTCACCGAACACCGCAAACGCGAGCACGGGAGTCAACGCTGGTTGCACTGCCGAGACAATGCTGGCTCGCGACGGGCCAAGTCTGCTGATTCCGAACACGAACATGCTCATCCCGGCGACGCCCGCGAGCCCGACGAGGGCGATGAAGCCGACGCCTTGCAGGCTGATGCTGGGTCGACAAGTCGTTCTGGACGATGCCAGCGACCGTAAGGGTGGCTGCCGCACCTGTCGCGACGAGCGCTGTCAGCAAGAACGGCTCCGTGCGTTCGACCTCGCCCGCAGAGATCATGATGTACGCGGCGTACGCGACCGGCTGCGCCAAGCGCGAGCGCTGCACCGAGCGGGTCGATGCTGCCGAGGCCGCCGGCGAGGACGAGTGCGGAGCCCGCAGCTGCCGAGCCCAAGGCGAGGGCGCGTCGCATGCTCCAGCGATCCCGGCCGAGCATGACGGCCCCCAGCGTGACCAGTGCGGGGTAGGTGAAGACCAGCAGGTCCACGAGGCCGGCGTCGAGCCGAGCAAGGGAGGCGGAGAACAGCCAGGCGTGTGCGCTGAATCCGGCACCGAGAGCGAGACCAGCAGCGACCTGTCGGCCAGTGGGCCGTCGCGAGCTGATCACCCAGACAAGCGGCCACAGAACGGCAGCGGAGACGATGAACCGCCCGGATAACACGGTGCCGACGGTCGCACCCTGCGCGTACGCAAGCTGCGTCAGCACACCGAGCGTCGAGTAGAAGACGGCAGAGGTAATGGTGATGAATAGCCCGGTCGCAGCGACGCTGACGGGCCGAGGAGTAGCGATGGACAACACTCAGTCGACCGTACGAGCGCAATAGCCCACCCACATCGGCAGATCCGCCGAGCTCGCACTTGCCTAGGACGGTCCGTCAAGGTGTCGTCAATGACGCCTTGTCAGAGCAGGCCGTTCTCCTCGGCGAACCGACCTGCGGCGGCACGCGAACGCACACCCACCTTGCGGTAGACCGATCGCAGATGGGCGTTCACTGTGCGGACGCTGAGGAATAGGCGAGTGGCGACCTCGGCGTCCGACATTCCCATCGCCACCAGCCGGAGCACGTCGACCTCGCGTGCGGTCAGTCCTGCCGGGTATTCGATCGCCCCGTCCTCGGCGGTGCTTCGTGGAATCGGCTGCATGCCTGCCCCGGCGGCGGCCGGGAGACTCGTGTCCTCAACGGCGAACAGTCGTCGGGGTTCTGCGGCACCCGGCAGTGCATGGTCGCCACGATCGGCGAAGACGAGCCCCGCGCCGGCAGCGAGCTCGCGGGTGGTCGCGCTGACGAGCACTTCTCCGGCGGCCGCTCGCGGCGGCGATGCGGTCTGCGACGAGCACGGCGATCCCGCGCATCCGGCCCCCGAGGTACTCGACCTCGCCGGTGTGGATGCCGGCACGGATCGTCAGCCCGAGCGAGCCGACGCGCTCGACGGACGCGAGCGCGCAGCGCACCGCGCGCGCCGGACTGTCGAAGGACAGCAGGAAGCCATCTCCGGGCGCGTCGATCTCCTCGCCACCGAAGAGCACCAGCTGTTCCCTGACGGCTCGTTCGTGCGCCAGCACGAGCTCGCCCCAGGCGCGGTCGCCGAGGCGCTCGGCCGTCTTTGTGGAGCCGACGATGCGAGTCACGAGGATGGACCGGATCTGGCGACTGCTGTCGGGGCCTGCCTGAGCCGCATCGCCCGGCTCGGCCTGCGCAGCGACGACCCTGTATGTCTCATCGCCCAACGGCGCGAGGGTGAAGACGGCGTTGACCGCCGAAGCTACGTCGCTTGTCACGCGCAAGTCTGCGGAGCCCTCCCGCACCAAGGCGAGGGCTCGGGCGATCGGTTCCCCCTCAGCCGCGTAGACCCATCGCGGCGCCCCTGCCCGGCTGATGCGGGTCGAGCCGATGTGCGCGCGTCCGCCAGTGATCGCGACCTGTGCCGTCAGTGGTGCAGCGGCCCCCGGCGGCGCGTCAGCAGGGCTCTCCTCGATGATGGCAAGCGCCGCCTCGACGGCCGCAGTCGATCGGCTGGCGGCGTCCGCCCCCTCGAACACTGCAATGAGCACGTCGCCGGGGTTCTCGGTAGGTGTGCCTCCGAGCGCGCGGATGCGCGCCGCCGACGCATCCCGAGGCCCGCGCCCGACGAAGCTGACCGCCGCTTCGGGGAGACTGGGATCGGTGAGGTGCCATGCCACCGCGAGCACCGCGACGTCCCTCTCCTGACGGCCGTATCGCTCGAGATGGGTGGTGCTGCTGCGCAGCTCGCCCACGGTTTCGTCGATGGCGCGCTTGACATTGAGCGCGGTCCTGATCCGTGCCAGCAGCTCCCGGTCGTCGACGGGCTTCGACAGGAAGTCGTCGGCGCCGGCCTCGATCCCACGCACCCGATCGTCGATGGAGTTGAGCGCCGTCATGACCACGACAGGGATCCACTTTGTTTCCGGGTCGCCCTTCAGGATCCGGAGCGCCGTGATGCCATCCATCTCCGGCATCATCACGTCCATCAGGACGAGATCCGGGGGATCGGCGGCCACCCGTTCCAGCGCCTCCAGCCCGTTGGCGGCCGTCTGGGTGACGAAACCGTGTGAGTCCAGCTCCTGCTCGAGGTAGTCGACGTTGAGCGGCTCGTCGTCGACGATCAGAATCCTCGCCCGCCAAGCCCCCGTGGGGTCGACTGATCCGGTCACTCTGCTGCTCCTGCCCCTACATGATGCAGGGGGAGGTCGAGCTCGAACGTCGATCCGACGCCGAGGCGACTCTCGACACCGATATCGCCGCCGAGCGCTCGTGCGAGCCGCCGCGAGATGGTCAGGCCGAGGCCGGTCCCCTGACGCCGCCGCGAGCTCGTTGACGCGGCCCGATGGAACTCGTCGAAGATCCGGCCGATCTCCTCCGGCGGGACTCCGACTCCGGTATCAGACACACCGATCCGAAGCCGGCCATCGATGGCCTCGACGTGCACCCTGATCGTTCCCTCGTCGGTGTACTTGATGGCGTTGCTGAGCAGGTTGAGCATGATCTGCCTGAGCTTCTCGCGGTCCGTGATGGCCTTGGGCAGGCTTCGATCGGCTTCGATGACGAGCCGTACATGCGGACGATCGACGAGCGGCTCCAACGAGTCTGCGACCTCTCGCACAACATCCTCGACGTCAACCTCGGTGACATCGAGGCTGACCTCACCGGCCTCGATGCGCGACAGATCGAGGATCTCGTCGATCAGACCTAGAAGGGTCTCGGCGCTCACGAGAATCTTCGAGACGTTCGCGACCTGCTTGTCGGGCAGACCTTGGGCGTTGCGCGACACGAGCCTGGAGAAACCGATGATCGCGTTCAACGGTGTGCGCAGCTCGTGGCTCATGTTCGCCAGAAAGCGACTCTTCGCCGTACCGGCTTCCATCGCTGCGTCACGTGCCATCTCCACACGACGAAGCAGCTCCGCCAGCTCGGCCTCGTTGCGCTTTTGAGCCGTGATGTCGATGTCGATGCCCGCAACGGCGACAGCCCGGCCAGAACCGTCGAAGACGGGAAACCGAACGTCGGCGAGCACGTGCTCGCGTCCCAGCCGGGTGATGTGCTCCTCACGTCGGTGCGGTCTGCCGGTCGTGAGGACCTCCCGGTCGACGGCTGCGTTTACCTCAGGCTTCAGATCGGCCATCGCCTGGGCGGCGGTGTCAGAGAGTGTCTTGCCTCGGAGGTCCACATTGCGCAGGCCCCAGAACTCTTCGTACTGTCGATTGACCAAGACGTATCTTCCGCCGATGTCTCGCAGATAGACGCTGGCCGGCATGTTGTCGATCATCACGCGCAGCCGTGCCTCCTCGGATCTCTGCCGCTCCACGACTCGCCCCAGCTGCGTGCCGACGCTGAGCAGCAGCTCCAGCAGCTCCGGGTCAGGCCGTACGGGCTCGCCCGAGAAGAACTCCAGCACGCCCACCACGTCGCTGCCTGCCATGATCGGGACGGCGACCCCGGCGCGAAGGCCCAGCTTCAGCCACTCATCCGTTCTGCTTCCGCGCGGACCTCCAAGGGGAGCTACGACTGACGCGGAGCCATAGCTGGCGGGGGTCTCCAGAGACACGACGGTCAGCGTGACCGACTCGGGGGGTTGGCCTATGAGGTCGCTGCTCAAGGCCACGACCGGCTTGCGCGCCTCGAGCGCGACCCCGGCAAGTCCCTGGCCGATCAAGACCCGCTCGCGCTCGGAGGCATCACGGAAGGCCGCGTATCGCTTGACGTCGCTCACGCGGACGATGCCGGACGAGACGAGCCAACCGGGATCGTCCCTGCTCGTCAGCAAGGCGTGCCCGATGGGCCAGCCGGTGTATCTGCACACCTCGTCGAGCGCCACGGTGAGGGCCTGCTCGACCGTGGCCGACTCGTTCGCAGCGGCTGCCGTGCGTCGCAGCAGCTGCAGCGAGTCGGTTTGACGCCCGATGGTCGCCAGGACTCGGTTGTACTCGGCCGCGATCTGGCCGACCTCGGTGTTGGGCTCGGAACGAATCGGGTTCCCGAAGTCACCGCTGCGCCGTTGTGCGTCCATGTCTGTGAGCAGGTCTGCGATCTCGGTGCTGGCCCCATGCTCGGCGATGTTGAGCCCGGCTATCTCCCCGGCGGCGTCGATGCGCAACCGATACCGGCGATTGACAAACCACAAGAAGGCAAAGCCGAGGCCGAACGCCCAGACGAAGCAGACCCCGATGCCGACGAGTTGGATGCCGATCTGGCCGACTCGGCTCGTCGCAACTGGGAACCGCGCGACATCCCCGAGCAGAGCGACCGCGAGCGTGCCCCAGATGCCTGCCGCGAGGTGGACGGGGACGGCACCGACGGCGTCGTCCACACGCAACCGCTCAAGCAGGAGCGTGGCCAGCCGCATCACGCCCGCGGCGACTCCACCGATGATGGCGGCCTTCCAGGGGCTCGTGATGTTGGCCGACGCCGTGATCGCCACGAGTCCGGCGAGCGCCGAGTTCATGATCGCAACGACATCGGGTCGCGGGTCGAGCCGCCACGACAGGGTCATGCCGACCAGGCCGCCGAACGCCGCGGCCAACGTCGTGTTCAGGATGATTGCGGGCACATCTGGGGTGAGCCCCAGTGTGCTCCCGCCGTTGAAGCCGAACCAGCCGAGCCACAGCACGAACACCCCGAACGTGGTGACCGGCAGATCGTGGCCACGGATGGGCACAGCGTCGGGGCCGAAACGCCCGAGTCTCGGCCCGAGGATGATGATCGCGGCGAGCGCCACCCAGCCGCCGACAGAGTGCACGACCGTGGACCCGGCGAAGTCGACGAAGCCGAGCTCTTTGAGCCAACCGTCCGACCCGCTCTCGCCGAGGATGCTGGCGCTCCCCCAGACCCAGTGTCCGAAGATCGGGTAGGTGAACGCCGCGACGAACGTCGCCAGGACGATGTAGCCGCCGAAGCGCATGCGCTCGGCCACCGCTCCCGACATCAGCGTCGTCGCGGTGGCGATGAACCCGAGCTGGAAGACGAAGAAGGCGGTGAGAAAAGCGCTGTCGCTATCGAACAGGAACTGTGCGTCGCCCACGAGTCCATCTGCGCTCCTGCCGAACATCAGCCCGAAGCCGAACAGCCAAAAGAGGGCAACGACGATCAGGAGGTTGGCGAAGTTCTTGATCGCGACGTTGATCGAGTTCTTCGAACGAACCAGTCCGCTCTCCACCGCAGTGAAGCCGGCTTGCATGAACAGCACGAGCGCCGCGCACAGCAGCAGCCAGGCGATGTCGACGGGCTCAACGCTCATGGGGAGAGGTAGAACCTAGACCAGAACGACAACGCCGTCGGGGTGATCCACTTTTCGAGGGTACGTCTGCGTCAATCAGCCTGGCCACAACATTACCTGCCGGCACCTGGTGTCGATCATGGAGAAGGACACCACCAGCCCGCGCTCTGGTGGTCAGCTAGTCCATGATCAACGGGATCGGGCGGCCCTACGGGATCGGACGGCTGAGGTAGCTCCGCAGTGCCGACGCGACAATCTCGTCAGGCGTGGCTTGCCACCGCCGAGCGCGAACCCGGAGTAGCATCAGCAGATCGCCGGGGACGTTGACAGTCAGCGGCTGCGGCTGGGTTGCGAGCGCCCCCGTCGCGGGTCGACGGGGTTCGTCGATGGTGATGTCCGCGCCGCGGAGGGTCGGCAGCTGGGTCACGGTCTGCAGGCTCACGACCAGGTGCGGCGCGGCGCCCGTGACGTGCGTCCGAGCTCCGAACCGGGCGAGCTTCTCGAACAGCAGACCGATGGCGGCAAAGTCCAGCCGGTATGCCTCGGACAGGTCGATGACCACAGTGGGTGGGTCCTGGCCGACTCTCCGCTGCAGATGGTCGCGAATGTCGGCGAGCCAAGTGCCCACGTAGCGGTACGCGTGCTCGGCTTGCCAGCGGTTCGGACGCAAGACAAGCGGCTGGCCATTCGAGGTGACTGTGGGGCTAGTCATGTTCGGACTGCTCTGCTCCCATAGTGTTGATCGGCAAGGCGAGATGGTCGTGAACGAGACGGCTGGCCATTGCCCCCTCCCCAACTGCGGCGGCGACGCGCTTCACCGATCCGCTGCGGACGTCCCCGGCGGCGAACACGCCGGGCCGGCTGGTTTCGAGCACGAGCGGAACTCGCCCGACGTTGCGCCACAGCTCCTGGTGGGCGTTGCTGGTCGCAACGGCGTTGCCCGTCACGACGAAGCCCTGCGCGTCCAGAACGACTTGTTCCTTCAGCCAGCCGGTGTGCGGTGCCGCGCCGATGAACACGAACACCGCGCGTGCCTCGAGCCGGCGCTGCCGCCCCGTCTGGTTGTCCTCCACCACAAGTGCCTCGAGGCTGTCACGCCCGACGAACTCGCGGACTTCTGTATTGACGAAGACCTCGACGTTGCGGGTCCGCTCGATGCGGTCGGCCAGATAGCGCGACATCCGGTCGGTGAGCTTGCCGCCACGGATCAGTAACAAGACGCGCGGCGTGTGCTTGGCCAGGAAGAGCGCGGCTTGCCCGGCAGCGTTGCCGCCGCCGACCACCGCCACCGGATCGAGTCGGCAGTGCTGTGCCTCCGACTCTGTTGCGGCGTAGTAGACGTTCGTGCCCTCGAACCGGTCGAGATCTGGGACGTCGAGCTTGCGATAGCGCACCCCGGTGGCCACGAGCAGAGTGCGGCCGGTGACGCTGCTGCCGTCGTCGAAGCTGACACGATGCAGTCCGTCGACAAGCTGCAGGCCAACGGCTCGGACCGGCACGCTGAGCTGCACTCCGAACTTCTGGGCCTGGATGACCGCCCGGTCGGCGAGCTCTGCACCGGAGATGCCCGACGGGAAGCCGAGGTAGTTCTCAATCCGCGGCGACGTGGCGGCTTGGCCGCCGGTGGCGACGGCATCGACCAGCATTGTGCCAAGGCCTTCGGAGGACGCGTAGACCGCCGCGCCCAGCCCGGCCGGACCGGCACCAACGACGATGAAGTCGGTGACGTCTTTTGGCATCGGCCGCGCCGGCAGGCCGATGACACGGGCCAGCTCAGCGTTCGAGGGGTTCCGCAAGACCTCGCGTCCTCGCCAGATGACGACGGGTGTTTCCGATGTGGGCACGCCCAGCTCAGTGAGCAGGCTCTCGGCCTCCGAGTCCTCCTCCAGGTCGATCCAGCGGTGCGGCAGTCGGTTGCGCGCAACAAACTCGCGCAGCCGACGCGTGTCAAGTGAGAAGCGCGACCCGAGGATGCGAAGCCCCGCGCCGAGTCCGATGAGTAGTGACCTGCGCACCAGGAATGCGCGCAGGATCACGTCGGCGAGGGCGGGGTCGCTCGTGACGATCTCGCGAAGCGTCGGCATGGGGACAGCGAGTACCTCGCCAGGCTGCTGCACGACTGCCGTAAGGATCATCGGGCCGCCAGTCAGCTGCGCGATCGAGCCGAGGAACCGGCCACGGCCGTGGACTCCGACAACCTGGCCGTCCGTGTCGTCGACCAACGCGATCGTGCCGCCACACACGACGAAGAAGTCGCAGTCCACATCACCCGAACGGTAAAGAATCTCGCCAGCAGCCGTCGCTCGCGTCGACCCAACCGCTGCGAGTGCCCTTATCTGCCGATCTGTCAGACGCGGAAAGGCATCGTCGAGGTCCGGCGTCTCGGCGAGAGGTTTTGCTCCCGAACTGGTCACTGCGGTCCCTACACGTACGCCTCGTCGAAGTAGCACCAGCTCCAGTCCTCGCCAGGCTCAAGTGAGGAGACGATGGGGTGACCCTGGGCAAACGCGTGGGCACGCGCATGTCGCATCGGCGAGGAGTCGCAGCAACCCACGTGGCCGCAGGTAAGGCACAGCCGAAGGTGCACCCATGGCGTGCCCAGCTGCAGGCATTCCTCGCAACCGCGACTGCGCGGCACCACGGGGCGGATGAAGCTCACATGGGGGTCGACCAAGACGGGCATGTCAGGCCTTCGTCCCCGTGGTGGCGAGTGCCCGATCGACCCAATCGCGCAGCGCGGTCACCGGCATCGCACCCGCCTGTTGGGCGATCACCGCGCCGTGCCGCATCACTAACAGCGTCGGGATCGCCCGAACGGAGAACCGGTCGGAGATCTTCGGGGAATCGTCGACGTTGACCTTGACGAGCTTCAGCTGTCCGGCGCGTTCGGTCGCGACCTGTTCGAGCGCCGGGCTGACCATTCGGCACGGTCCGCACCACGGTGCCCATAAGTCGACGAGCACCGGGACGGAACTGGCCTCGGCGACGTCGGCGAAGTCGTCGTCCCCCGCATCGGCGATCCAGGGCAGCGGCTGGTGGCAGTTGCCACACTGCGGCCGCCCGGTCGCCGCGGCGGGTACCCGGTTGGAGCGCCCACAGTTGGGGCATCGAATGACTTTTGCAGACATGGCGACCCTCAACCGGTTTGGTCCGACGGCTCGGGGTTGCTGTAGTTGACCGTCAGCTCGCCTTCGCTCAGGTCGACGCGAATCGTCGCGCCGTCCTGCACTTCGCCGGCGATGAGCGCACGGCCGATGCGCGTCTCGACCTCCCGCGCCAGGTAGCGCCGGAGCGGCCGCGCACCGTACACGGGGTCGAAGCCCTGCCGGGCGATGAAGCGTCGCGCGTCCTCCGTGATCTCCAGGCTGATTCGCCGATCCACGAGCCGCGTTCGCAGGTCTTCGAGCATCAGTTCGACGATGCGCTCGATCTCCGCCTGGGTGAGCGGCTTGAACAGAACGATCTCGTCCACGCGGTTGAGGAACTCCGGTCGGAAGTGCCGACGCAGTGCACTCATCACCGCATCTCGCCCCTCCGGCTTGATCTCCCCGCCGGGCGTGACCCCCTCGAGGAGGTGATCGGATCCGATGTTCGAGGTCATGATGATCACGGTGTTGCGGAAGTCGACCGTTCGGCCCTGCGCGTCGGTAAGCCGACCGTCGTCGAGCACCTGCAGCAGGGTGTTGAACACGTCGGAGTGCGCCTTTTCGATCTCGTCAAAGAGCACCACCGAGTACGGCTTACGCCGCACCGCCTCCGTGAGCTGACCACCCTCTTCAAAGCCGACGTACCCAGGAGGTGCACCGACCAGGCGGCTCACCGTGTGCCGCTCCTGGTATTCGCTCATGTCGATGCGGACCATGTTGTCCTCGGTGTCGAACAACGCCTCCGCAAGCGAACGGGCCAGCTCCGTCTTGCCCACTCCAGTGGGCCCGAGGAAGATGAACGACCCGATCGGGCGCCGCGGGTCCTTGATGCCGGACCGGGCGCGGATGATCGCGTCGGCGACCAACTGGACCGCCTCGTCCTGGCCGACGACTCGCTCGTGCAGGATCTCGTCCATGCGCAGCAGCTTGTCGCGCTCGCCCTCGGTGAGGCGGCTGACCGGGATCCCGGTCCATCGCGAGACGATCCCGGCAATCTCCTCCTCGGTGACGACCTCACGCAACAGTCGCCGTCCGCCTTGCTTGGCGGCAAGCTGCTCCTCCTCGGCCTCCAGGCGCCGCTCCAGCTCCGGCAGCTTTCCGTGCCGGAGCTCAGCGGCCGTGTTGAGGTCGTACTTGCGCTCGGCCTCGTCGGCCTGGTGGCGAAGCTGCTCGATCTCCTTGCGCAGTGCCTGTACCTTGCGCAGGGCTTGCCGCTCCGCCTCCCACTGGGCGTGCAGGGAATCCGCCTGGGCGCGCAGGTCAGTGAGCTCCTTGCGCAACTCGTCGAGCCGGGCAGCACTGGCGGGATCGGTCTCCTTGGCGAGAGCCGCCTCCTCGATCTCCAGGCGAGTCACCCGGCGGGTGAGCTCGTCGAGCTCAGCCGGCATCGAGTCGATCTCGGTGCGCAACATCGCGCAGGCCTCGTCGACCAGGTCTATGGCCTTGTCCGGCAGGAATCGGTCGGAGATGTAACGGTGGCTGAGCGTCACGGCAGCGACGAGCGCACTGTCCTGAATCTTCACGCCGTGAAAGATCTCGAGCCTTTCGCGCAGACCGCGCAGGATCGAGATGGCGTCTTCTTCGCTCGGCTCGTCGACCAGCACTGGCTGGAACCGTCGCTCGAGCGCGGCGTCCTTCTCGATGTGCTTGCGGTACTCGTCGAGGGTCGTGGCCCCGATCATGTGCAGCTCACCGCGGGCGAGCATGGGCTTGAGCATGTTCCCGGCGTCCATGGCGCCCTCGGCGGCGCCCGCGCCGACGACCGTGTGGAGCTCGTCGATGAACAGCAGGATGCGCCCCTCTGCAGCACGCACCTCGTTGAGGACGGCCTTGAGTCGTTCCTCGAACTCGCCCCGGTACTTCGCGCCGGCCACGAGGGAACCCATGTCCAACGCGAAAACGGTCTTGTCACGGAGGCCTTCGGGAACGTCACCGCGCATGATGCGCTGCGCTAGCCCTTCCACGATCGCCGTCTTGCCCACACCCGGGTCACCGATGAGCACCGGGTTGTTCTTCGTCTTGCGGGACAGGATCTGAATGACTCGACGGATCTCGGAGTCGCGGCCGATCACCGGGTCCAGCTTGTCCGCCCGCGCGTCGGCGACCAGGTCGCGTCCGTACTTCTCCAATGCCTCGTATGCAACCTCGGGCATCGCCGAGGTGACCCGCTGGTTGCCACGAATCCCGGTAAGCGCGCCCAGGAAGCTGTCCCTGGTCACGGATTGCTCGCGGAAAAGGCGCCCGGCCGCGGTCTCCGGACCCTCCTCGATCAAGGCGAGCAACAGGTGCTCGACCGAGACGTACTCGTCCTTGAGCCGCGTGGCCTCTCGCTCTGCAGTGTCAAGCAGCCGAGACAGTCGTTGGGTGACGAACACCTGTCCAGGAGCGGCACCCGGGCCGCTCACCCGCGGGCGCCGGCTGAGCTCGGCCTCCGCGGCGCTTCGCAGCTGGTCGACGTCGGCACCGGTTTGGCTGAGCAGCCGGGGCGCCAGCCCCTCGGCCTGGTCGAGCAACGCCAACAGGAGGTGCTCTCCATCTACCTCGGTATGCCCGAACCGCAAGGCGACGGTCTGTGCGTCGTGCAATGCCTCCTGCGACTTCTGGGTAAGTCGGTTCGGGTCCATGCGTCAGCCTCCGATGCGACGTGGTGTGCTCAGCCCGGCCCGACGCAACGCCGACTCGAGCTCTGCGATTCGGTCGAGCAAGTCCACGACGAGCCCGAGTGATGCGTAGCTGATGCCTAACCCCAGGTGCAGTCGCTGGATGCGTGCTGCAGCGGCGACCTGATCGGGGCCGAACCAGAGGGCTCCGGACGCGTCGCGGCCTGGCTCGAGCAGGCCGAGCGTGACGAGCCTGCGCACCAGCTCGGGGTGCAGGCTGGTCGTCCGGGCAAATGCCTCGGTGTCCATCCGCCGCGTTGTCGTCGTACGGACGAGGGTGTAGCTCATCGCCGGCTCCTCGGGTCGAAGGCCGACTTCGCGGCGAGCTCGTCGAACAGCCGTCGCTCCTCCTCGGTCAGCCGGTCCGGCACCATTACCCGCACTTCGGCGAACAGGTCGCCGGGCCGACCGTTCGGGTTGGGCATGCCACGGCCGCGCAGTCGAAGTCGTCGCCCGCTAGAGGTGCCCGGCGGCACCTTCACCTTTGCCTCCCCGCCGGGACTGTCGACAGCGACCGTCGCACCCAGCGCCGCCTCCCATGGCGATACCGGCAGCTCGACCGTGATGTCACGACCGTCGAGCCGGTACTTCGGGTCGGGGGTGATCCGCACGACGAGGTACAGGTCTCCCCGCGGCGCCCCCTGGCTGCCTTGTCCGCCCTGCCCACTCAGCCGAATCCGCTGCCCGTCGGTCACACCCGGGGGAATGGTGACGGTGAATGTCTGCGGCCCGCTCGGACCCTCCAGCGTGATCGAGCGGCGACCGCCGCGGTATGCCTCCTCGACGGTCAGCGGCAGCACGGCCTCCTGGTCTGCCCCCGGGACCGATCCCCAGCCGCGACGCCCGCGGCCGCTGAAGAAGCCACCGAGCAGATCTTCCAGGTCGACATCGCCGCCGTCGGTGCTGAACCACACCCCTTGCTCGCCTCCGCCACCCGCCGCGCCGGCCCCGGCTCGCCCGGCACCTGGTCGTCCGGCACCTGCTCCGGCACGGGCCCGCGCCCACGTCTGCGGATCCACGCCCTCGGGCACCTGGCGGAAGTCCGGGCCGAACGCGTCGTACCGTCGCCGCGTCTCCGGGTCGGACAGCACGTCGTACGCCTCGGAGATTTCCTTGAACCGTTCATCCGAACCCGGTTCCTTGTTGACATCCGGGTGGTGTTGGCGAGCAAGCTTGCGGTACGCGCGTTGGATCTCCTCCTGGCTCGCGGTGCGCGGCACACCGAGCAGCTCGTAGAAGTCACGCTGGTCAGCCATCATTGACCCCGGTGGCGACCACCACCGCCGCCGGCCGCAGCTGATGCTCCGCGCTGCCGTACCCGGGCCGTACGACCTGGATCACCGTGCCCGGTGCTGCGCCGGAGTGCGGGACCGCGGCGACCGCCTCGTGACGAGCCGGATCGAAGGGTTCACCCAGGTCCGCAGTACGCGGGAAGCCGAGCCGCGCCAGCACGTCAAGGGCCTGCTCACGGACCGCCTCGATGCCCTTCACGATGCTGTCGGGCTCGGAGTCGGCATGCTCGAGGGCACGTTCGAGGTTGTCGACCACCGGTAGCCATGCGGCCGCGACGCGAGCCCGTTCGGCCGCCCGTTGCTGTTCGTACTCGCGGGCGACCCGCTTGCGCAGGTTGTCGAGGTCCGCGAGCGTACGGCGCAGCTGATCCTCCAGCTCGGCAACCCGCGACGTGAGCGCATCGATGGTTGCCTGCGCCCCGCGGTCGTCGCCCGCCTCGTCCCCGGTCGAGGTGGCGGCGCGACGGTCGTGGTCCTGTGGCGCCCGATCAGGCTGATCGGTCATCGTCGGCTCACTCCGTGGTGAATTCGGCATCGATGACGTCGTCGTCACCACCGCCTTGGCCACGGTCGGCGCCGCCGGTCGGGCCGGAGGCTCCGCCCGCGCTCGCTCCCGCCGCCGACACCGACCCGAGGCCGTGGAAGACCTGCTGGAGCTCCGAGGTCAACGACCGCAGCCGGTCCAGCGTCGCTTCCTCCTTGATGGCCTGGCGGGCGTCGGCGACGAGCATCTCGGCCCGGGCCTTCTCGTGCGTAGGCACGGTGTCCCCGAGATCGGCGAGCTGGCGCTCCACCTGGTAAGCCGCTGCGTCGAGCGCGTTGCGCGCGTCAACCAGCTCGCGGAGCCGAACGTCCTCGGCCCGGTGCTGCTCGGCGTCGGCGATCATGCGATCAACCTCGGCCTTGTCGAGGTTGGAGGTCTCGCTAATGGTGATGCGCTGCTCGGTGCCAGTGTCCTTGTCGCGTGCGGACACGTTGAGGATGCCGTTAGCGTCAATGTCGAACGTGACTTCGACCTGCGGGACCCCGCGCGGGGCCGGGCGGATGTTCTCCAACCGGAACCTGCCGAGCACCCGGTTGTCCGCAGCCCGTTCGCGTTCGCCTTGCAGGATGACGATGTCGACGGCGGACTGGTTGTCCTCGGCAGTGGAGAACACCTCGGTCCGGCGGGCCGGGATCGTGGTGTTCCGTTCGATGACCTTCGTCATCAGCCCGCCGAGAGTCTCCACGCCCAGGGACAGCGGGGTGACGTCGAGGAGTAGCACGTCACGGAGCTCGCCCTTGATGACCGCAGCCTGCAACGCCGCGCCGAGCGCAACGACCTCGTCGGGATTGACCGTCATGTTGGGGTCTTTGCCGCCGGTCAACCGTCGCACGAGGTTCTGCACAGCCGGAATGCGGGTGGAGCCGCCCACCAGGATGACCTCGTCGATGTCATCCGCGGTGAGTTTGGCGTCTGCCATCGCCTGCTCGACCGGACCACGGGTGCGTTCGACCAGGTCGGCGGTGAGCTGGTCGAACTTCGACCGCATGAGCGTGGTGTTGAGGTGCTTGGGCCCGTTGGCGTCAGCGGTGATGAACGGCAGGCTGATCGTGGTCTGGGTGACCGAGGACAGCTCGACCTTGGCCTTCTCCGCAGCCTCGAACAGCCGCTGAAGAGCCTGCGGGTCACTTCGCAGGTCAATGCCCTCCTGCCGCTGAAACTCGTCGGCGAGGTGGTCGACGATGCGTCGGTCGAAGTCGTCGCCGCCCAGGTGGGTGTCTCCGGCGGTTGACCGAACCTCGACGACACCGTCGCCGATGTCGAGCAGGCTGACGTCAAAGGTGCCGCCGCCAAGATCGAAGACCAGCACTGTCTCGTTGTTGCGCTTGTCCAGCCCGTAGGCCAGCGCCGCCGCAGTTGGCTCGTTGATGATGCGGAGGACTTCGATGCCGGCAATCTTCCCTGCGTTCTTGGTCGCCTGGCGCTGTGCGTCGTTGAAGTACGCCGGCACCGTGATGACGGCTTCGGTGACTTTCTCGCCGAGGAACTTCGACGCATCGTCGACCAGCTTGCGCAGCACCTGCGCGGAGATCTCCTCCGGTGCGTACTGCTTGCCCTTGATGCTGAAGCGGACGGCGCCATCCGGCCCGGGCACGACATCGAACGACACGGCTGTCATCTCGCTGGTGACCTCGTCGTGCCGCCGACCGATGAACCGCTTCGCCGAGTAGATGGTGCCCTTCGGGTTCAGGATCGCCTGGCGTCGCGCCAGCTGGCCGACCAGCCGTTCACCTTGATCAGTGAAGGCGACCACGGACGGCGTGGTCCGCGACCCTTCAGCATTCGGGATGACGGTCGGCTGCCCGCCCTCCACGGTCGCGATCACCGAGTTCGTCGTTCCGAGGTCGATCCCAACTGCCTTGGCCATCACGCCTCCCGGGCGTCAAGTTCTCGGCGGGGCAACAGTTGGACAGTAGGAGCGGCAAACCACCCCGACCACGGCCTACGCGGTCAGTCCTGGAGGCGGGGATTCGCCCTGCCGGATCAGGTCCCGTCCGAGGCGGATGTGCCCGACCATGGGACAGACCGAACGGAGCGTTACCCAGAGTGTTCTGGGGCGGAGAGGTCAGCGGCGTCGAGGTAGTAGGGGTTCTCGACGACCACGCCATCCACCCACATCTTCGGGTGCACCCTGATGGCTGGCAAGATCACCTCGCCGCCGAAGATGTCCAGGTCGTAGAGGCACACGGTGATCTGCGGATTCTGTCGCGCCCAGACATTGAACCGGGCCTCATACGACATGAGGTCGGAGATGAAGGGAGCCGTGAGGTAGGGACAGGCCCAGCCCATGTCGGCGGCGATGCGGGCGAAGGGAATGCGATCCCTGCCGAAGTTTGCTTCGCCCCATTCCTCCCAGAATCCCATCATCTGATCGGGGTCGAAGCGACCTGTGCTCAAGTGGCTGCTCGCGGGGTCGGTGAGCTCCAGCAGCGGCCCAGTCTCGTCACCCTGTGGAGCCAGTGCATCTCGGTAGACGTCGATCCTCGTAGCATCGACCATTCCAAGAACGCGCTGACGAGCCTGGACCCCTTCACGCAGGAACTCGCGCAGCAGGCTCTCGCCCTGCGCTGGACCACGGTGGAAGACGCAAAGGTGATCGTGAATCGACAGTGGTGCCCCGTCCAGGCTTGCCATGGGTTCTGGCGTGGGTGCAGCGGTCGCGTCGATCTCCATGATGCAGCGCCTCTCGCTGGGTCACCGTACGCAATCTCAGCGTAGGAGCGTGTTGCCGCAAGGGACAGGGGCGGGCATCGACGATCACGCGAGTAGGCAAAGCGCGGGTAGCGTGAGGTGCGAGTGCTGGGTAAGGCGGGAAGGTACGGGGAGACATGGACGTCGTACGTCCGGATGCTCCACAGGAGGAACGATCCGCCCGCGTGCGGCTGTCAAATCTGTACGGGCTCCTTGTGTTGTCGAGACTGCTCTTCGACACCACTGACGAAGCAGCAATAGTCGCGCTGGCCGCGTCGACCATGCCGACGCTGGCGCGCTGCGTTGTCGAGGCAGGAGTGGTGCTCCAGCACGGCAGTTATCAGACCGTGGTCGGCGATGGACCGGTGACCAAACGCTTGGAGGCCAAGCTGCGTGGATTGGACGGCGAGGAACGCGAGCTGGACCTCCCGAACCGGGGCTGGGTCGTGGCCTTTGCGCTTGGCACGGGCAGCCGACATCGAGGCTTCTTGGTGACCAGCGCCGAAAGACGGCCGGACGAGCACGAGCTGTTCCTACTCAAGGCGCTGGTTCAGCAGACCACGGCTGCAATGATCAATGCGTCGTTACGTCAATCGGATCGCGACCAGGCCACGGAACTGCGGCGGCTCTACGTCGACATCGAGTCGATCAATGCGCAGCTGCGCAACTCGATCGCGGATCTGGAGCGCCAGAAGCGCGTGCACGAGGTGCTCAACGCGGTTGCTGCGACGGGCACAGGTGAGGCCGGGGTCGCAACCGCCCTTCACGAGGTCACGGGCCTACCGGTGGCCGTGGAGGACCGCTTCGGCAACCTCCGTGCCTGGGCAGGACCCGATCAGCCGCAGCCCTACTCGAAGCCGCCCGCCGCGCGACACAGTGACATCCTTCGCCAGTGTCGCGAAGCCAGCGCTCCCATCCGACATGGTGATCGTCTCCTCGCCGTCTCCCACTCCCGGGGTGAGATTCTCGGCGCCATCTGCCTTGTTGATCCGAATTATTCGTCAACCGAGTTCGAGACGTTCGCGCTGGAATACGCGAGCACGGTGCTGTCGATTGAGCTCGGCCACCAACGAACCCTGGCCGAGGCGGAGGTCAGGCTTCGCAGAGACCTCGTCGAAGATCTCCTGGAAGGCACGGACAACGACAGCGCCTTTGCGCGAGCCGAAGCACTTGGCCACGACCTTCACGTGCCGCAGCAGGTGCTCGTGCTGACCTGGCGCGGGCAGTCCAATGACGACGCCGTACTGCGGGCGGTCCACCGTGTTATGGCCGCCTCGGATCGTGACTACCTTGTGGCTCGAAGGCCGGCAGCGGCCGTGATCTTGGCTGCCGCGTCCGCCGAGTGGGACGACTTGTACGCGAGACTCGCCAACTCGTTGAAGATCGGAGAAATATCGCTCGGTGTCGGCGGCGGCTGCGAGACACCAGACGAGATACCTCGTTCGTACGAGCAGGCGCGCCGGGCGCTGGCTGTCCGGCGGCAGTCTCGTCAGCCTGACGGCGTCACCAACTACGCAGAGCTCGGCGTCTATCGCATTCTCGCCGGCGGCGAAGGCAACCCCGAGCTAGCGGCGCTCGTGCAGGAGTGGCTAGGGGCCTTGCTCGCCTATGACGCGACTCACCGCAGCGACCTTGTGAAGACCCTGTTCTTACACCTGGAGTGTGGCGGCAACTACGACAAGACCGCGGAGGCGTTGGTCATCCACCGAAGCACTCTGCGGTATCGGCTGCAGAGGATCCGAGATGTCAGTGGCCGGGACCTCAGCGACGTCGACAACCGCTTCAACCTTCAAGTTGCTACCCGGGCGTGGCGGATCTTGGAGGGCTCCTGACGACTCCGGGGCTTGGTCTCGATGTAGTTGGCGCGCGGGACTAGTCTCATGACGCCTACCTCTGCGGGAGGGAGATTGCTCGAGCGCGCATGAGCGGCGATGCGTTCTTCACAGTCGAGCCGTGGTCGGTACGAGAGACCCAGCTCGATCTCGACGTGCTCGCGCGCACCGAGTCGGTCTTCGCCCTGGCCAATGGCCATATCGGGCTACGCGCCAACCTCGACGAGGGTGAGCCCTACTCGATACCAGGCACCTACCTCAACTCCTTCTACGAGGCGCGGCCGTTGCCGTACGCGGAAGCTGGCTACGGCTATCCGGAGTCCGGCCAGACGCTGGTCAACGTCACCAACGGCAAGATCATTCGTCTGCTGGTCGATGACGAGCCCTTCGACGTCCGCTACGGCAAGCTGCTCACACACGAAAGAGTCCTCGATCTGCGGGCCGGGGTGCTGCATCGTCACGTCGAGTGGGAGTCGCCTGCCGGCACAGGCGTACGGATCTCATCGACGCGTCTGGTCTCACTTGTGCAGCGGGCGACCGCCGCGATCCTCTACGAGGTCGAGCCGATTGCCGATGCGCTGCGGGTCGTGGTGCAGTCTGAGCTGATCGCCAACGAGCCAGGGCCGCCGCAGGCCGACGACCCGCGCGCTGCCGCCGTACTCGAGTCCCCACTGCAGTCCGAGGAGTTCTCGCAACACGGCGCTCGGGTCGTGCTGGTCCACTCGACGCGCCGCAGCCATCTCCGCATGGCAGCAGGCATGGACCACGTCGTCGAGGGGCCTGATGGCACTGAGACAGCCACTGACAGCTCTGCAGATGTCGGCCGCGTCACCGTGGCCACCGACCTCGAGCCAGGACAACGGCTGCGGGTCGTCAAGTTCATGGGATACGGGTGGTCGAGCCAGCGTTCCACCGCCTCGCTGCGCGACCATGCGATCGCCGCGCTCGCGGAGGCCCGCCACACCGGCTGGGATGGGCTGCTTTCCGGGCAGCGTGACTATCTCGACCAGTTCTGGCGGACCGCCGACGTCGAGCTTGAGGGCGACGCCGAGCTGCAGCAAGCGGTGCGCTTCGGGCTCTTCCACACTCTTCAGTCCGGTGCGCGGGCCGAGGTGCGCGCCATCGCTGCCAAGGGGCTGACCGGGCCGGGCTACGACGGCAACACGTTCTGGGACACCGAACGATTCGTCTTGCCGGTGCTCACCTACGTCGCCTCCCGCACGGCCGCCGACGCGCTGCGCTGGCGTCATGCGACTCTCGACCTGGCCCGTGAGCGAGCGCAGCATCTGGGACTCGAAGGAGCGGCCTTCCCCTGGCGCACCATCCGCGGCCACGAGACATCTGGGTACTGGCCCGCCGGTACGGCTGCCTTCCATGTCAACGCGGCGGTCGCCGACGCGGTGTGCAGGTATCAAGAGGCCACCCTCGACGCACAGTTCGAACGCGAGGTCGGCCTGGAGATCTTGGTGGAAACAGCTCGGCTGTGGCGCTCACTCGGACACCACGATCCGCAGGGGCGATTCCGCATCGACGGAGTCACTGGCCCCGACGAGTACAGCGCGCTTGCCGACAACAACGTCTACACAAACCTCGTCGCTCAGAAGAACCTGCTCGCCGCCGCCGACTCCGTGGCGCGCCATCCCCGCCACGCGGCTGCGCTTGGCGCTGACTTCGAGGAGGCAGCGACCTGGCGTGACGCAGCGCAGAACATGGTGATCCCCTGGGATGACGCGCTAGGTGTGCACCCTCAGTCCGAGGGCTTCACCAGCCATGAGAGATGGGACTTCGAGGGCACCAAGCCCGACCAGTACCCCCTGCTCCTGCACTTCCCCTATTTCGACCTCTATCGCAAGCAGGTCATCAAGCAGGCGGATCTCGTGCTCGCGCTGCACTGGCGAGGCGATGCGTTCACGTCCGAGCAGAAGGCTCGGGACTTCGCCTACTACGAGGCATTGACCGTCCGCGATTCATCACTCTCGGCTTGCACGCAGGCGGTGATCGCCGCCGAGGTCGGCCACCTTGACCTCGCGTACGACTATTTCGCCGAGGCCGCGCTGATGGACCTCTACGACCTCGCGCACAACACGGGCGACGGTCTGCACATCGCGTCGCTCGCCGGGTCTTGGCTCGTCGCCGTCGCCGGTTTCGGCGGCATGCGTGATCACGACGGGCAGCTCACCTTCGCCCCGCGGCTGCCCAGCAACCTCAGTCGTCTCACCTTCGGGCTGGACTTTCGCGGCACCTGCTTGCGGGTCGAGGTGAAGAAACAAGAGGCCACGTACACGATCCTCGACGGAGGCTCGTTGGATATCGTCCACCACGGCGTGTCGATCTCTGTTTCGCCCGAGAAGCCGGTCACGCAGCCGATTCCGCCGGCAAACCCCATGGCGGCGCCCACCCAGCCATTCGGTCGCGCGCCCACTCGCCGGCGCACTGAGATCGCTTAGGTCGCGCCGCTGTGGCGTCGGTCCTTCGACCAGGACTGACCCGGGCACTCAGGATCGCGCGCTGGACTCCTCAACGGTGAGCTCCGCCGCCGGGTCAGCCTCCAGGCGCTCATCCGGGATTGGCAGCCCGCTGAGAATGGATAACCCGTACGTCCCGTTGTCGAGTCGTTCCTCGGCGCGGTCGAGCGCGGCCAACCGTTCGCGCAACCCAGCCGCGATAGCGTCGTCCAGACCTTCGGCGGCCAGTGGCTGCGCTCGGTCGGAGACGTCGCCCGTCTCGTCGTTCTCCACCTCTCGGTCCTGCCGCCCCGCCGCCTCGGTCTCCCCGAGCAGTCGTTGCAGCTCAGTTCGTTCCGCACGTAACCGCTCGCGCGCCCGGTCCGAGTCCATGTGTTCTCCTCCGTTATTTCGGCGACGAGTCGGACGGTGGGCCAGGCGCAGCCCCTTCGGAGGATGTCGTGGCGCCCATCGGGGGCGCGGTGTCCAGTTCCGTGTCACCAGTTGACGCTTGGTAGGTGAGGTTCTCCCCCGTCCGCGGGTCGAACAGGTGGGAGCTGTGGAAGTCGAATACGAAGCGCGTCTCCTCACCCACGCGGATGCGGACCGTAGCCGGCATCTGGACGACGATCTGCGTTCGTAGCTGCTCCGAGTCCAGATCGCGCGCCAATTCAGCGAGCCCTTTGCCGATCTCCTCGTGCGCCTCGAACGGGATGTAGGCGACCTGGTCGCTGCCCAGCCACTCGATCACGTCCACCGTCTCGGTGAACTCGACTGATGGAACTTGCGTGGTGGTGGCGCGACCGTCTTCCACGACAGAGATGTGGTCAGGTCGGACGCCTAGGATCAGCAGCTTCCGGTCTCCGAGCTTGCCGGCCACCTCCTCGGTCAGCTCGAGATCGCCGAACGGCAGCTTGAGCTTGGAGCCTTCGACCTCCGCCGGAATGAAGTTCATCGGTGGTGAGCCCATGAACCCGGCGACGAAGAGGTTGACCGGGTTCACGTACAGCTCCCGTGGGGTCGCGACCTGCTGTAGGACGCCCTTGCGCAGAACGGCCACCCGGTCGCCGAGCGTCATCGCCTCGACCTGGTCGTGGGTCACGTACACGGTCGTGATGCCGAGTTGTCGCTGGAGGCGGGAGATCTCCGTTCGCATCTGCCCACGCAGCTTGGCGTCGAGGTTCGAAAGCGGCTCGTCGAACAGGAATGCGTCGGCGTCACGGATGATTGCCCGGCCCATGGCGACGCGCTGTCGCTGACCACCCGAGAGGTTTGCCGGCTTCCGCTCGAGGTGCTCAGTCAGCTCAAGCAGCTCGGCCGCCTTGGTGACGCGCTCCCGGACCTCGTTGTCCGGTGTCTTGCGCAGCCGCAACGGAAAGGCGATGTTCTCGAAGACTGTCAGGTGCGGGTAGAGCGCATAGTTCTGGAAAACCATCGCGAGGTTGCGATCGCGCGGCGGTTTCTCGTTCACCCGCTGGCCTCCGATGATCATGTCTCCCGACGTGATGTCCTCGAGGCCGACGATCATGCGCAGCAGTGTCGACTTCCCGCAGCCGGATGGTCCGACGAGGATCACGAACTCGCCGTCTGCGACGTCAAGGCTGACGTCGTTGACCGCGGGAAAGCCGTCGCCGTACTGCTTGACGATGTGCTTCATCTCGATGGCTGCCATGGGAGCGCGCTCCTAACCTTTGACGGCACCGTTGGTCAGTCCGGCGACGATCTGCCGCTGGAAGAGCAGGACGAGGATGACGACCGGGATGGTGACGATGACGGCGGCGGCCGAGATCGCTCCTGTCGGTTCTTCGAACTGCGAGGCCCCGGTGAAGAACGCCAGAGCAGCGGGCACCGGGCGAGCGGCCGACGTCGAAGTCAACGAGATGCCATAGATGAAGTCGTTCCAGGCGATGAAGAAGCTGATGATCGCCGTGGTGAACACACCCGGTGCCGCCAGCGGCACGATCACCTTGCGGAACGCCTGCCAGGGCGTGGCACCGTCGACCTGCGCAGCCTGCTCCATCTCCCACGGGATCTCGCGGAAGAACGCTGACAGCGTCCAGATCGAGATCGGGAGTGTGAGTGACAGGAACGGGATGATGAGGCCGAGCCACGTGTCGTACAGCCCGATATTGCGCCACAGATTGAACAGTGGGGTGACGATCGAGATGGCCGGGAAGATCGCCACAGCGAGCGCGGTCGACAGGATGAGCCGCTTGCCGGGGAAGTCAAGCCGGGCGATGGCGTATGCACAGAACATCGCGAGCACGACTGCGATGAACGTCGAGATGAGGCAGATCCCGATCGAGTTGCGCAGCGCCGACAGGAAGAGGTCCTGGGCGCTTCCGGAGATGATTTGTTCGTAGTTGACCGTCGTAGACGTGGTCGGCAAGAACTGCCCATTGGTCAGATCGGACGGCGCCTTGAACGACAGCGAGACGATCCAGGCGACCGGGAACAGGGCGTAGACCACGATGAGCAGGCCCGCGATCCACCACCACGTCTTCTGCCGGGTCGACATCTCGGTCATCATCGATCACCCCTTGCCTGCGAGAGGTCGACCTTGAAGCCCTTGATGAACACTGCGCTGATGAGCACGACGCAGATGAACAACAGCACCGAGACCGCCGAGCCCAGCCCGATCTCCAGCCGGTTGATCGTCTGACGATAAGCCAGGAACGACACCGACTCGGTGCCGTTGGCGCCCCCGGTCATGATGAAGATGCTGTCGAAGATCCGGAACGCGTCGAGTGCCCGGAACAGGACCGCCACCATGATGGCGCCCTTCATGTTCGGGATCGTGACCTTATAGAGCCGCTGCCAGAACGTGGCACCGTCGACCTTGGCGGCCTCCTGGAGCACCTCCGGCACCTGGGCAAGACCGGCGAGAAGCAGCAGGGAGATGAACGGCGTCGTCTTCCAGATCTCGGACAGCAGGATGACGAACAGCGACGATCCACGCTCCCCGAACCAGTCGAAGTCCTCGAGGCCGAACCAGCTGTTGATGAAGCCGGTGTTGATGCCGAACGCGAACCGCCAGGCGAAAGCCGAGACGACAGTGATGATCGCGTAAGGGATGAGGATCGCCGTGCGGACGATCGGCCGAAGTGTCTTCAGCGCCCGGTGCATCACCATCGCCAACGCGAAGCCGAGCACGAGCTCCACACCCACGCTGACGACGACGATGAACACCGTGGTGCCCAGATCGCGCCACCACACTGAGTCCGTGAGGATCACCCAATAGTTGTTCAATCCGGTGAAGCTGCGGTTGTCGGGGTCGGTCAGCCGATAGTCGAACAGCGACTCGTACACCGCCATGAGGATCGGGTACGCCGTCACGAGGAGCATGACGGCGAACGCCGGGCCGGCGAGCATCCAGCCGAGCCGCCGTTCGCCTCGCGCCCGCTCGGACGTCTCGACCCGGGCCTTCCGGCCTCTGGTCTCATCCTGTGTCGGGGGCAGCGTCGTGGTGCTCACAGCAGCGCCTCCTTCCGCAGCACCTGACCGATGAAGTTCGCCGAGTCCTCCGGCGTGGAGTCGGGGTCGACCGAGTCCGGTGTGTGCCACGTCTGCTGGATGCCGACTGAGACCTCGTTGTAGTACGGCGTCTGGGGCCGTGGGGCGGCCTGTTCCAGGGACTGGCGGATGGTCTCCGCCATGGGGAATAGCTCGACGACCTCCGGGTCGTCGTACACGGACGCCTTCACTGCCGGGTTGCCGTTGGTGGTGAAGTAGTACGACTGATTCTCCTCACCGACGATGCATTCGGCGGCTTCTAGCGCGAAGTCGGGGTGCTTGCTGAAAGCACCGATGCCAAGGTTGATGCCGCCGTACGGAGGTCTGGCTTCCTCGCCCTCCACGACCTCTGGATAGATCGCCCACCCGTAGTCATCCAGGACCGACTGGTCCAAACTGCCGCCCTCCACTGCGGCCTCACCACGCGGCCACACGAATGGCCAGTTGACCATGAAGTCGGAGTCACCCTGCTCGAAGAGTGTCGCCGACGTGTCCTCGTTGCGGGTCGAGAGCGCCGGTCCGCCGACACCCTCGTCGACGATTGACTTGATCACCTGTGCGGCCTCACGGCCGGCGTCGCTGTCGAGCCCGAGCTGGAGATCGTCCGGCGCCGCCTCCGGGTTGTCGATGACCTGGCCGCCAGCTGAAGTGATCAAGGCGTTGATCCACACGGTGTACGCCTCGGCGCGAATGCCCTGTACTGCCAGGGAGCTGTCCAGGTCCTTCGCGGCGTCGATGAGCTGCTGCCAGGTGACCGGTTGGGTCATGTCGAGGCCCGCCTGTTCAGCAGCGGCCTTGTGGAACCAGAGCAGCTGTGTGTTGGCCCAGAACGGGATGGCGACCAGCTCGTCCTTCCAGGTCGCGCCGGCCACCGCGCTGTCGACGACGCCGTCGGTAACCCGATCGGTCACGTCGTCCGGGATGTCGGCCAGAAAACCCGCCTCGGCGAACTCAGGGATGAACGGCGGGTCAAGACTCATCAAGTCGATCGAATCGTCGTTGGCCGCGAGTCGCCGGGCGAGCTGTTCGCGCTGCGACGAGGCTTCGCGCGGGAGCAAAGTCGTCTCGACGCGATAGCGGCCGTCGGCGGCATCGGTACACCGGCTCGCGAGCTCGGCCTGGCCGCCTGAATCTGGATTGATGTACCACGTCACTGTCGGCGGACCCGAATCGGACCCGCAGGCGGTCAGCAGGGCACCCGCCACCATCGACGCCAGAACGGCCGGAAAACCTCGTCGTCCATGCGAGAGCGCCATCGCGTCTCCTTCACCGCGGGGTCAGCCGAGTGCGCTTCTTGTCTACTCCTCACCTGCGGGAAGGGAAACTTGTGGTGAACGGTGGGGGGTGGTGCTCAACCGTCACCTGGGGCTGGCTGCGGCGCTGACGGCCACGTCCAGGACTCCAATGCCTCAGCGCCTCGACGCAGTCCGGTCGCCTCGTCGCGGCGTCCGCGCGCATCGAGATCCGCGGCATTCTGGCGTCGAGCAAGGACTACCGCAGAGATGATGCGACGGGCATCGTCCCCGTCCAGGTTGAGGCGCGGCGCCTCACCCACGCCAACTCCGGCCCTCGAACCCGCGAAGTGCTCGTCTACAAGCGAGCTCGCTTCTCCGTCCTCGGCTGGGACTGCCTCGGCGTTCGCCAGCTCTGACAGCGCATCGCGAAGTGCCATGACGATGTCACGGTCGCGATCTGCCATTGCTTGGGCAAGTTTGCTGCGAAGCTGCCGAACAAGGTCAGCGGAGTCGGGGACGTCCATGGTGTCAGGATGACGTTTCCGGATCACTCGTCGCTAGTGCCGATCCGCGTGCGTCGACGCGCACGCGTTGGCCAGGCGACTCGACAGGCGGTGGACTGTTCTCGTGCGGCTTGGGGTGCATTTGCCGATCATGGGTTTTGGCGACCAGCAGTTTGGCGTCGACCATCTAGTCGAGTACGTGGAGACCGCCACCTCGGTCGGTTTCGACGCGCTGGCCGTCAACGACCACATGGTGTTCGGCGCGCCGTGGTTGGACGGTCCCACGGCGCTTGCAGCTGTTGTGGGGTGCTCGGGCCGGGCGGGCCTGTTCACTACCGTGTCCAACCCGGTCGTGCGGGGACCGGTGCAATTGGCGAAGGCCTTGGCGGGGTTGGATGTGCTCTCGGGGGGCCGGGTGGTGGCCGGGCTCGGGCCGGGTTCGTCCGCCCGTGACTACGACAGCGTGGGCATTGCGTTCGACGAGCGGTGGCCGCGCTTCGACGAGGCGGTGTCGGCGATGAGGGCGCTGCTGGGTGGCCGGACGTTCCACGGGCGCTACTACGCCGTCGACGAACCGCTGGAGCCGGTGTCGCCCCAGCCCTCGGGCCCGCCGCTGTGGGTCGGAAGCTGGGGGTCGGACGCAGGCTTGCGCCGCGCGGTGCGGCTCGGCGACGGATGGCTGACGTCGGCGTACAACATCACGGCGCAGCAATTCGTGGGGCGGTGGCAACGGGTGCAAGAACTGCTTCCGGAACTAGGGCGCGATCCCGCAGACTTCAGCAACGGTGTGGCCACCATGTGGTTTCACATCGGCGAGCGTCGGGCCCGCGAGGTCCTGGACAACCGGCTGGCGCCGGTGATTCATCGACCCACGGACGAGCTCCGGGAGCGGCTGGCATTCGGGTCAGCCGAGCTGGTGGCAGAGCGACTGAGGGCCTTCCGCGATGCCGGCGCCCAATGGATGTTCCTGTGGCCCGTCGGCGACGAGATCGAGCAACTGGAGCTATTCGGGCAGCAGGTCACACCACTCCTTCAGGCTTGACTTATATAAGTGTCAAGTGACATTCTGGCTGCCATGCATGCCTTCGACGTGCTCGGCGACCCGGTGAGACGCCGGATACTGGAGCTGCTCGCCGACGGCGAGCAGACCGCCGGCACGGTCGCAGGGGCTATCCAGCGCGAGTTCGGGATCTCGCAACCGGCGGTGTCGCAGCACCTGCGCGTGCTGCGGGAGTCCGGGTTCGCGACCGTTCGCGCGGAAGGCACGCGACGCCTGTACGCCGTAGACGTGGCGCCGCTGCAGGAGGTCGACGTCTGGCTCGACCACTTCCGCCGGTTCTGGACCCAACGCCTCGATGCCTTGGGCACTGAGCTCTCGCGCGGCCGACGTGCGCGCCGCGGGAGAACTGCTCCGAAGTCGCCTGTCGGCATTGACCCGCAACGAGATAGAGAGGAAGACGCGTGATCGACATCGTCAACGAGATCAACGCAACGCACAGGGAGCTCGGCAATCATCCGGTCGCCTCCGGGGAAGGGCGATCGCTGCTGCTGCGGCGCACCTACGACGCCCCGATCGAGGATGTCTGGAGCGCCTGTACCGCACCCGACCGCATCAGCCGATGGTTAGCCCCGATCGACGGCGACCTGCGGCTCGGCGGCACGTTCCAGCTCAAGGACAACGCGGGCGGAGACATTCTGCGCTGCGAGGAGCCGCACCTGATCAAGGTCACCTGGGTCCTCGGCGAAGGTATGCCCACAGAGGTGGAGGTCCGCCTCGCCAACGCCGAAGCCGGCGGCACCGTTCTGGAGTTGGAGCATTCGTCCCCCGCCGAGATCGTGGACGAGCTGGTACGCGCCTACGGGCCCGGGGGGACGGTCGGGATCGGAGGCGGCTGGGACCTCACGCTGCTCGGCCTCGACCTGTTCCTGCGCAGTGCCGGGTTGGACCCCGCAACCTGGGAAGACAGACCCGAGACGAAGGAGTTCGCCGCCCAAAGCTGCCACGCGTGGGGATCCGTGATCCAGGCAGCTTGGGGGTCCAGCGACGACGACATCGCCGCGGCTATCGCGTTCGGAGTGCAGCACTTCGCCCCCGAAGCCCCGGCCGACGGGACCAGCTGACCGACTTCAGAAGGCAATTCGAGTGCGCACCTTCGGGGTCGCAAACGGCCAGCAGCCGCATGCTCGGCCACGAAGATCGCCGGACATGACGAGAGAGCCGGTGTTCGGCTTCGGTTGATCCTTGACGGATCTACTTCGGTTGTTCCTTGACACTCCATCCTCAGATTAGCCATGTCGTGCATGGGTGCCGGACGCGTTCTTCTTCCTCACCTCCCCGCTGCTGGTGCGCGGCACGGTCTTGAGCAACTCGTCGCCGACCCAGAACTGCAGCAGCTGGTCGGTGACACGCACGTCGCAGCGGGCGCCGGCGCGGTGCTTGCCGACCGACACCTGCTGCCAGGCCACGCAGACCACGCCGTTGGCGCCGACCCGCCGCGATACCCAGCCATCGCCGGTGCGGTCCGGGGTCTCGGGCACGACCGCGGCCGTAAGCGGCGTCGGCTCGGCGGCGGCCGGCTGCTCGAACCTGGTCGCCGGTGTCGCGTAGCCCAACGACTGGTGCGGGCGCTACGTGTTGTAGTAGGCCACCCACTCGTCGAGCGCGGCCTGCGCGGTGCGCAGCGAGCCGAACACCCGGGCGGTGTCGAACTCGGCGCGCAGCGTGCGGTGGAACCGCTCGATCTTGCCGGTCGTCGTCGGCGACCGCGGCGCGGTCAACAGATGCTCCACACCGTTCTCCCGGCAGATCCGATCGAAGAGCACCTCCACCGGCGGGGCGAAGAACCGGCCGGTGAACACCCGCCCGTTGTCGGTCAGGATCTGCTCGGGCACCCCGTGGGCGCGCATCGCCGCGGCCAGCGCCTCACACACCGGGCGGGTCCGCTCCCGCGGCATCAACATCGCCGACACACAGAACCGGGAATGATCATCGATGCCGGTCAACGCCTTCGCCCGGGTCCCGTCGGCCAGCAGGAACCCGCCGACCACGTCCATCTGCCACAGCTCCATCGGCGCGCCCCGCTCCCAACGCCGCCACTCCCGCCGCGGCCGACGCCGCCGCACCGGCACGATCTGCTGCGCCCGCACCAGACACCGGTAGACCGCCGACTCGCTCGGCGCCGACCCCACCCCCAGACGGGCGATCTCGAACGCGATCCGCCGCGGCCCCCACGACGGATGCCGCCGGCGCAGCTCCAACACCCGCGCCTCAACCTCGGCCGGCATCTGATGCGGACAGCTCGCCGGCCGACGCGACCGGTCGGCCAACCCCTCCAAACCATCGGCCTCATACCGGGCCAGCCAGGCGTGCAGCGTCTGCCGCGACACCCCCACCGCGGCGGCCACATCCTTGACCGTCTGACCCTCGCCGATCACCGCCAACACCGCGCGGTACCGCTGCTCGGCCACACTCAACTCCCTCATGATCAGGGAGTGTCAAGAATCAACCGAAGTAGGTGTCAACCCTCAGCCGAAACACTGTCAACCATCAACCGAAGGCCAAACGTCAACCATCAGCCGACGTACTACACGCTCAGTCGGTGGGCCTGTTCGGCTTCGGTTGATTGGTGACAGATCTACTGCGGTAGATCGGTAACACTCGATCGAACATTAACGTCGTTTGTCTCGCTGCCCGCCGGGGACCTGGGCGCGCTTCTTCCTCACCTCCCCCGGGGTGGTGCGCTGCTCGGTGCGCAGCAGCTGGTCACCGTCGTAGAACTGCAGCACCTGCTCGGTGACCCACACGTCGACGTTGCGGCCGGCGGCGGCCCGCCCGAGGCAGACCTGCTGCCAGTTCACGCTGACGACGCCGACCGCGGAGGCGCGTCGCGCGACCCAGATCCCGTCACCACGGCCCGCTGCTGCCCGGCCCGGGCCACCGATCCGCTCGGCGGTGATCCGCAGCGGCGTCACCGTCGCGGTAACCGGGCGCTCGAACCGCTGCGCGGGGGTGGCCATGTCCAACCCCTGATGCGGCCGGTTGTGGTTGTAGTCGTCGACCCACGCGTCCAGCTCGGCCTGAGCGTTCGGCAGGGACGCGAAGACCCGATCGGTGCGGAACTCGGCACGCAGCGCCCGGTGGAACCTTTCGATCTTCCCCGTCGTCGTCGGGGAGCGGGGCTGGGTCAGCAGATGCTCGATCCCGTTCTCCCGACAGATCCGGTCGAACAACACCTCCACCACCGGCTTGCCGAACCGGCCGGTGAACACCTTGCCGTTGTCAGTCAAGACCTGCTGGGGAACCCCATAGGCCCGCAACGCCTTGGCCAGCCCGTCGCAGACGTTGCCCGAGGTCTCCCGCAGCATCAGATGCGCGCTGACACAGAACCTCGAGTGGTCATCGACCCCGGTCAACGCCTTGGCCCGCCGCCCGTCGGCCAGCTAAACCCACCCACCACGTCCAGCTGCCACAACTCCATCGGCGCCGACCGCTCCCACCGCTTCCACTTGCGGTCCCGGCGCCGCCGCGAGGAGTCGATCAGGTTGAGCCGCACCAGTGCCCGATACACCGCCGACTCGCTCGGCACCGGCTCCACACCCCGATTCGCCAGCTCGAAGGCCAGCCGCCGCGGACCCCACCACGGATGCGCCGCCCGCAACCGCGCGATCGCCACCTCGACATCGGCGCCGATCTGATGCGGACACGACCTGGGCCGATGCGAACGATCACCCAGGCCCTCCAGACCACCGGCCTCATACTTGGCCAGCCAGGCATGCACGGTCTTGCGGGCAACCCCGAACCGGGCCGCCACCTCCGTCACCGTCGCGCCGTCGCCGATCACCGCCAACACGGCCTGATACCGCTGCTCCGCCACACTCAACTCCCGCATGAGCCGGGAGTGTCACCCATCAACCGAAACAGGCGTAACCCATCAACCGAAACACCGATACCAATCAGCCGAAGGCCAAACGGCACCCCTCAACCGGAGTAATACATGACGAGAGAGCCGGCGAGGGGAATCGAACCCCTAACCTCCCGATTACAAGTCGGGTGCGCTGCCAATTGCGCCACGCCGGCGGACGGAGGCATGGTAGCCCGCACGCCCGACTCGGGCCGACATCTGCGACAACCGGACCCGGTCCTGCGCGCCGGTCGGCCCTATCGACCCCGCCACCGTCCGCGCCCCAACTTCGCGCCGTAAGTCCGCGATTTCCCAGGTCTGGGGAGCCGGAAGCGCCGAGTTGGGGCGCGAGGTCACGTGCTTTGATCGTACGGTCACGATGAACGGGAAGGGTGGTGGCGCCCATGCGCGGCCCACGTGAACGCCCAGGGACGGAGCCGTCCAACGCACGCAGCGCGTACGGCCTGCGCTTCATGCTTTCCGCACTATTCGGTCTCGCGACGGCCATCGGTTGCATTTGGCTGTTCGTCGCGGCCGCGAGCAACGACTACCGCAACGAGGGCACGCTGATCGTCCTCGCCATCATCCTCGGCGTCGTGGCGTTGACAGCGATCATCGACATCATCGTGATCTATCGCCGCACCGGCGGGCGAATGCACAGCTGACCTACTGGGGCTGGGTCAGGCGGTCCAGCCCGGTCGCACAAGCCCTGTCTCGTACGCAAGAACAACCAGCTGCGCGCGGTCCCGCACCCCCAGCTTGATCATCGCTCGGCTGACGTGCGTCTTCGCCGTCGCCGGCGATACGACCAGCCGCGCCGCAATCTCGTCGTTGGAGAGGCCCTCCGCTGCGAGCGCCACCACCTCACGCTCGCGCTCGGTGAGCACATCGAGGACATCACTCGTCGCCGCACCACGCGAACGTGACGCGTACTCCGCGATCAGCTTGCGTGTGGCACCCGGTGAAAGCAGCGCCTCCCCCGCCGCGACGGCGCGTACGCCGCGCAGCAGGTCAACCGGTTCAGTGTCCTTGACCAGGAAGCCGCTGGCCCCAACGCGGAGAGCCTCGAAGACATACTCATCCAGCTCGAACGTCGTCAGGATCACCACCCTGACGTCGCTCAGCTCCGGGTCGGCCACGATGTGCCGGGTCGCCTCGAGTCCATCCATCTGGGGCATGCGAATGTCCATGAGAACCACGTCCGGATGCAGCTCGCGAACCGCAGCCACCGCAGTTGCACCGTCAGCCGCCTCGCCCACCACCATGATGTTCGCCTCGGCGTCGAGCAGCGCCCGAAACCCGCCACGCACCAACGCCTGGTCGTCTGCGAGCACGACGCGGATCACTCTGGTTCCTCCATCGGCACTGTCTCCTCAACGGGTGCAGTCTCGTCGCTCGGTGCAGTCTCGTCGCTCGGCGCAGTCTCGTCGCTTGGCACAGTCTGCGCGATCGGCAGTGTGGCAACGACGATGAAGCCGCCGTCTGCCCGCGGTCCAGCACGCAGCGTCCCGCCGAGGGCAGCCGCCCGCTCGCGCATGCCGGCGATGCCATGACCGGTCCCTGGCTCGGCGGGCGCCGGTGCGATCTGTGGGGGCCCGTTCTCGACCCGGATGGTCAGCTCGGCGACTCCGTAATCGAGGGACACGTTCGCCGGCACGGCGCCCGCGTGTCGTTGCACGTTGGTCAGCGTCTCCTGCACGATGCGAAACGCCGCAAGGTCTACAGCGCCAGGGACTGGCCGCTCGGCCCCAGAAGACGACAGCGTCACGTCAACACCCACGGCCGCCATCCGTTCAGCCAGGTCGGGCAACACGGAAAGCCCAGAGGTCGGCGCCCGCGGTGCCTCCTCGTCGACCGCGCGCAGCACGCCGAGCACCGAACGCATCTCGGTGAGCGTCTCCTTGCTGGCCGCCTTGATGGCGGTCAAGGCGGCACGGGCCTGTTCGGGGTTGTCATCCATCAAGTGCAGCGCAACACCCGCTTGCACGTTGATCAGCGAGATGTTGTGCGCGAGCACGTCGTGCAGCTCGCGTGCGATGCGCAACCGCTCCTCAGTGGCCAGCCGTGCCATGTCCGACTCGCGTGTGCGGGCGGCGTCGCGTTGCCGCTCCCAACGCGTACGGGCGAATGCGCCCGCGACAGTGAGGAACACGACCCACAGAGCACTCGCCGACAGCTCGCCAAGTGATGGCGCGGAACCCCGATCGAAGATCCAGTCGACAGTGTTGATGGTCGCCCAACCGATGACGCCGCACACGATGGCAGCCCGCAGGTGTCCACTCGCGACCGCCGTGAAGTAGGACACCGCGAGACTGATGAACACCGGTCCGTACGGGTAGTCCAAGGCGAGGTACGCCACCGTCACGCCGAGTACGAAGACAAGGACCGGCACCGGACGCCGCCACCTCAACGTCAACGCGAGCGGCCCGAGCAGCAGCAGGACGTAAGCGACCCAGTCGAGGGCACGCTTGTCGGGCTGGTTCTCCGCCGCGAAGTGCGTTCCGACGACCTGGAAGAACGCAATCGGCACCACAATCAGCCCGGACCACGGGCTGCGAAGCCAGGGGTTGCCGTCCCATGCCCGACCTGCCCACGGCGGCCCACGCCAGGCAGGAGGAGTCGGCGCGCCTCGATCGGTCACAGCCCCGACCGTACGACTCATGCGATGCACGCGCGTCGGCTGCACAGCGGCGAGTCGTGTGCGCCGCCCGCGGTAGCAGAGTCACGGGCCGTACGCCCGACGTCGTACACGCGCTGCCGCTCGCAGTGCGACGCCCGATCCGAGTTGCCCGGCCACCGTGGAGTCGTCACGCCAAGACCCGTGTTTGAGGAGTCGGAAAGATGACAGAAAGCAGGGGCACTCTCGCCCCACGAGAGATCACTACGAGGCCTGCGGCGCGGACCGTGGACGCCGTCAAGACCTACGGCGAAGGCGACACCGCGATCCACGCCCTCGACGGCGTCACCGTGGACGTGGCTGCGGCCGAGTTCACCGCCGTCATGGGCCCCTCTGGATCAGGGAAGTCGACGCTGCTGCACTGCCTCGCGGGGCTCGATTCGCTGACCAGCGGGGAAGTGTGGCTGGGCGACATCGAGCTCGGGTCGCTGTCCGACCGGCAGCTCACGCTGCTGCGCCGGGAGCGGCTCGGCTTCGTCTTTCAGGCCTACAACCTGCTGCCAATGCTGACCGCGCAGGAGAACATCACGCTTCCGCTCGACCTCGCCGGCGCAGACCCGGACGACGCATGGCTACAACACGTCATCGAGACCGTCGGGCTGGAAGACCGGTTGCATCACCGGCCGTCGGAGCTCTCGGGCGGGCAGCAGCAGCGGGTTGCGGTTGCCCGTGCCCTCGCCAGCAAGCCCGACATCGTGTACGCCGACGAGCCCACGGGCAACCTCGACTCGCGGTCGGGAGCGCAGGTGCTGACCTTCCTGCGCCAGGCGGTGTCCGACCTCATGCAGACCGTCGTGATGGTCACCCACGACCCAGTCGCCGCGTCGTACGCCGACAGCGTGTTGTTCCTCGCCGACGGTCAGGTCGTCGACACGATGACCCACCTGACGGCGGACCGGGTGCTCGATCGCATGAAGTCGTTGGGAGGCTAGACAATGGTGCGGCTCACTCTCAAGGCCCTCTGGGCGCACAAGCGGCGCCTGATGGGCACGGCTCTCGCAGTAGTGCTCGGGGTCGCCTTCCTGTCGGGCACGCTCGTGCTCGGGGACACGATGCGGCGCAGCTTTCAGACGCTGTTCGCCGACGCCAACGCCGGATCGGACGCCGTCGTACGCAGCGCGTCCGAGCTCGCCGACTCGCGCGACTCGGCTCCCGCCGTCATCGACGAGACGCTGGTCGACGAGATCGCCGGGCTGGACGGCGTCGACGCGGCTGCCCCGTACGTCGAAGGATTCGGCGCCATCATCGGTGAGGACGGCTCGCCGATCGGCGGCAATGGCCCGCCACAGGTCGCCGCCTCCTGGATCGAGGACCCGGAGCTCAATCCGTACCGGATCGTCGACGGACGCGCCCCCGAGACCACCCAAGAGGTCGTGCTCAACCGCGCCGCGGCTGAGGACGCTGGTCTCTCCGTCGGAGACCGCGCGGTCATCCAGGCACCGCAGCCGGTCGACGTCGAGGTCGTCGGAATCGCCAAGTTCGGCGACCAGGACGGCCTTGGCGCTGCGACGTTCGCTGCGTTCACGCTGGAGGGTGCGCAGGAGCACGTCATCAAGCAACCGGACCGGGTGTCGACCGTGTACGTGCGCGGTGACGGCGTGTCCCAGTCCGAGCTCGTCGAGCGCATCGTCCCTTTGCTGCCATCGGGGCTTGAGGTCGTCACCGGCGAGCAGGCCAGTGACGAGGAGCTCGACGCGGTGGCCGGGCAGTTCCTCGATCTCTTCACCGCGATCCTGACCGGCTTCGCAGCGATCGCCTTGCTGGTCGCAACCTTCAGCATCAACAACGCGTTCTCCATTGTGGGCGCGCAGCGTGCCAGGGAGTCGGCGATGCTGCGCACACTCGGCGCCACCCGTCGACAGGTCCTGGGATCCGTGGTCGGCGAGGCCGCGACACTCGGGCTGGTTGCGTCGGTCATGGGAGTGCTCGCCGGCGTCGGGCTGACGCAGCTGCTCAAGCTGATGTTCCGGGTCATGGGCTTCGCCATGCCCGCCGAGGGCACGGTGTTGCGGCCGTCGTCCTTGCTTGTCTCGCTCGGTGTCGGCGTCCTTGTGACGACTGTCGCGGCCGTCCTGCCCGCGGTGCGCTCGTCGCGGGTTCCTCCGCTCGCCGCTCTGCGCGATGTCGCGGTCGACGGGGCAGGCGCGAAGCGTCGGCGGTACCTGGTGGTGACTACGTTGATCCGCGTGCTCGGCTGGCCGCTGCGTTGGCGCGGCGTGCCCGGGCGGCTCGCCCGAGGCAATGCGCTGCGCAACCCCCGCCGGACGGCCGGCACGGCGACCGCGCTCTTGGTCGGCGTGGGCGTGACGACTCTGCTTGTCGTCGGCATCGCGTCTCTACGGAGCTCGGTCGAGGAGGCCGCGGCCGCGTCAGTGAACTCTGATCTGGTCGTCGCCTCGGGAGGCTTCGACTCGACCGTGATGAGCCCGGATGTCGCTGGCGCGGTCGCCGAGTTGCCCGAGGTCGCGTCAGCGACCGGCCTGGGCCGCGGCTCCGCCGTGATCGACGGGTCTGCGTCGACCCTGACGATCGTCGACCCCACTGCCGCCGGGCACCTGCTCAACCTCGATGAGTCCGAAGGGTCGCTGGCTCAGCTGGCGGACGGCGAGATTGCCGTCGAGGCCTCCCGCGCCAACGACGCGGGATGGTCGGTGGGCGATGTGGTCAGCACCGAGTGGCCGGACGGCTCGGCGGGCTCGCTGCGGGTCGGCGCGGTGTACCAGCAGGACGAGATCGTGGGGCCGTACGTCGTCAGCCGCGGCACGTGGCAGCCGTACGAGCTGCAGGCGGTTGATTACACCGTCCTTGTCGACGTCTCTGGCGGGAACTCCCTGTCGGACGCTCAAGCGGCGGTCAGCGCCCTGTCCGAGTCGATGGGCGCACCGGCGGCGTTGACCCGCTCCGAGTTCGTCGAGGACCGTACGTCGTTTGTCGACACGATCCTCACGCTGAGCTACGCGATGCTTGCCCTTGGCGTGCTGATCGCTGTCATGGGAGTGGCCAACGCGATGGCACTTGCCGTGCACGAGCGAGTGCGGGAGATAGGGCTCCTGCGCGCAGTTGGCGCCCTGCGCGGTCAGGTGCGCGCGATGGTCCGCTGGGAGTCGGCGCTTGTCGCGCTGCTGGGCACCACCGTGGGTGCGGCGCTCGGCGTTGTCGCTGGATGGCTGCTCGTCTTGTCCGCGGAGTCGTACGGATTCACGGCGTACGCGGTGCCGCTCGGGACCGTCGCCGTGGTCGTGGTGATCGGCGGCCTCGCCGGGATCCTCGCAGCAGCCCGGCCGGCGCGACGCGCCGCTGGACTCGACGTATTACAGGCGGTGGAGAGCACGTGAGGGGTCGGTGGGTGCCTGGGCCGAGTGGGCGCGAGTTGATGGCCCGGTCAGCTCGAGCCGGTGCGGACGTACGTGACGAGTGAGTCGCGCTCGACCTCGAGCTCACCGATGCGCGACTTGACCACGTCACCGATGCTCACGATGCCGCGCAGCTCACCATCGATCAGCACAGGCACGTGCCGGATGCGCTTGTCGGTCATGAGGGCGGAGATCTCGTCGATGTGCGTGCTGGGCCCCGCCACATAGACGTCCGGGGTCATGATCGCCGATACCGGCTCAGACAAGATCACGGCGCCACGGTCGGCCAGGGCGCGCACGACGTCGCGCTCCGACACGATCCCCTCGACGGTCAGGCCGTCGGACGACACGACGACGGCTCCTATCTTCCGCTCGGACAGCAGCGCCACGAGGTCGCGCACGCTCGCATTCGGTGCGACCGTGACCACGACCTCGCCTTTGAAGTTGAGCACATCGGAGATCCGCATCGTGTCCTCCCCTGGCCATGCCGTCTAACTCCGGCGGGACGGGCGTGTGCTGAGACCTAGACCGTAGAGCCTCGGGGGGCCTTCCGCATAGTGATCATCCCGGGGTCCGGGAAAGCCTGTCCGAAATCGCCACACCTGGGCCGGACTTCACCGAACCGTCCGGGCCAGGTAGCCTGCCGCCAACCGCCCAACCCGGCGGCTTCCACTCGGATCGTCCGGCACGTACCTGCCGGTGGAAGGACCAGGTGCCGAAAATGGCCACCATCACGTACGACCAGGCAACCCGTATCTATGCGGGCACCGACACGCCTGCGGTCAGCAAGCTCGACCTGGACATCAGCGATGGCGAGTTCCTCGTACTCGTCGGCCCGTCCGGCAGCGGAAAGTCCACAGCGCTCCGCATGCTCGCCGGGCTCGAGGAAGTCGACGAGGGTCGCATCCTCATCGGCGAGCGCGACGTGACCAACGTCCCGCCGAAGGACCGCGACATTGCGATGGTCTTTCAGAACTACGCGCTCTACCCACACATGAGCGTCGCCGAGAACATGGGCTTTGCGCTCAAGATCGCGCGCAAGTCCAAGGACGAGATCCGCCAGCGCGTCGCGGAGGCGGCCAAGCTGCTCGACCTCGAGCCTTACCTCGACCGCAAGCCGAAGGCGCTCTCCGGTGGCCAGCGCCAGCGCGTGGCCATGGGCCGGGCGATCGTCCGCCAGCCGCAGGTCTTCCTGATGGACGAGCCGCTGTCCAACCTCGACGCCAAGCTGCGCGTGTCGACGCGCACGCAGATCGCGTCGCTGCAGCGTCGCCTGGGCATCACGACCGTGTACGTGACCCACGACCAGGTCGAGGCCATGACGATGGGTGACCGCGTCGCCGTGCTCAAGGACGGCCTGCTCCAGCAGGTGGGCACCCCGCTGGCGCTCTACGACACGCCGGACAACGTCTTCGTCGCGGGCTTCATGGGCTCGCCGGCGATGAACATCGGCACCTTCGACATCGAGGACGGCAGGGCTCAGCTCGGGCGCGCCCAGATCGAGGTCCCGCGCGTTTCCATTGATGCCAATGGTGGCAACAAGCGCATCACGCTCGGGTTCCGTCCGGACGCTCTCGATGTCGCGGGTGAGAGTGAGCCCGGCGCGATCCCGGTCATCGTGAACCTGGTGGAAGAGCTCGGTGCCGACGCGTTCCTCTACGGTGAGCTCGCCGACCCGCTCCCCGGCGCGACCGGCACCCTCACGTCCGAGCAGATCATCGCCCGTGTTGAGCCGCGCCACGCGCACGCGCTCAAGGGCGAGAAGGTCTGGCTGCGCATCACCCCCGGCAAGGCGCACTTCTTCAACGTCGAGACCGGCGTACGCCTGCCCAGCTGAGGCCCGCCGCTCCTGCTTGTTCGACGCAACGGCACCCTCCGTCGATAGGTCCGACGGAGGGTGCCGTTGCGTCGAAACCACCACCACCAAGGCAGGATGGCTCCTATGCAGTTGCGCGTGCTCGCCTCCCCCGCCGAGCAGCGGTCGTTGCTCCAACTTCCGTTGGACATGCCGCTGGCCGAGTGGCCCGATTCGTATCTGATCGAGCTACCGCAGGGCATCTCGCGGCACGTGGTCCGGTTCTCCCGTCTCGGCGGTGAGGTGTACGCGCTCAAGGAGGTCGTGGAGTCGTACGCCGTCCGCGAGTACCGCCTTCTCCGAGATCTGCAGCGCGCCGGGGCCCCCGCCGTACACGCAGTCGGCATCGTGACCGGCCGCGAGGCGCCCGATGGCGAGCCGCTCGACCCGGTCCTCGTGACCCGGCATCTGACCTACTCGCAGCCGTACCGGTCACTGTTCTCGCACACCATGCGCCCTGACACCCTTCACCGGCTCGTCGACGCGCAGAGCGTGCTGATCGTTCGGTTGCATCTGCTGGGCTTCTTCTGGGGGGACTGCTCGCTGTCCAACACGTTGTTCCGGCGCGACGCGGGAGCGTTCGCCGCCTACCTCGTCGACGCTGAGACCGGCGAGATCCAGCCGGGGCTGTCGGACGGGAAGCGCGGGCACGACCTCGAGATCGCGCGAGTCAACATCGCCGGCGAGCTGCTCGACCTGCAGGCGGGCGGGATGCTCGACACCGACATCGACCCGATCGACGTCTCCGACCTTGTCGTGGAGCGATACGAGCGGCTGTGGCAGGAGCTCACCGGTTGGGAAGCCTTCGACGTCAACGACCTCTGGCGGATCTCCCGGCGCGTCGAGCGGCTCAACGAGCTTGGCTTCGACGTCGACGAGCTCGACATTGTCACCGACCTCGGCGGCCGCACCGTGCGAGTCCAGCCCAAGGTGGTCGACGCCGGCCACCACTCCCGCCGGCTGCTGCGACTCACCGGGCTCGACGTCGAGGAGAACCAGGCTCGCCGGTTGCTCAATGACCTGGACCGCTACCGGGCCGCCACCGACCAGCAGGCCGAGGACGAGTCGGTGGTTGCGCACGAGTGGCTGACCAAGGTGTACGAGCCGGTCGTGCGAGCTGTGCCGCGGGACCTGCGACGGTCGGTAGCACTCATGGCTCCCGAGGTCTTCCACGAGTTCCTGGAGCACCGGTGGTACATGTCGGAGGCCGCCGGCGCAGAGGTCCCCATGGAGGAAGCGATCGACTCCTACGTTGCCATGCTGCAGGACAAGGCACCCGTGCCTGTGCCGGAGGTTCGCAGCGGGTCACGCGTCGACAACGCCTGAGCTCAGTCGCTGGAGATACCTCTTGGCCAGCGGGTCGGAGAGTGTCGCGAGCTCGTGGACCGGAGCCACCCAGAACTGGTGCCCGTCAGCCGTCACCTCGACGCGTCGTGCCACCTCGTCCGCCGGCGCCAGCCGCATGCGCGCCACGCGAACGCCTACCCCAACCGACAGCCAACCGTCACGGCCGAACTCGGCGATCTGCTCACGCAGCAGCGCGGGCTCAAGCCCAGCAGGGATGCCCGTCTGCGCGTCGAAGGCCCAGAACCGCCGCTCACGCATACATTGGCCCAACGCCTGCGTGGTCTCGACGGTGTCCGCCACCGCGATCTCGGCAACATCCACGACGATCGGCGCACCGAGCAGGAGTGCGGCTGTGTTGCCCACCAGCCGGTAGTCGACGGTGTCAAGCCACGACGCGTGCGGCAACCCGAGGCCGCGGACCAGCTCCGCAACAGACACCCTGGCCTGCCGCCGCAACGCGTTGTCGAGAGCATCGTCGAGTGGCTCGAGCTCCATGCGCACCTGAAACCCTGCCGCCCCAAGGAGCCTGCCAAGCATCTCGAACGACGGAGCGACGACACCCCGTTCGTACCTGTTGAGCATCGTGCGATGGATCCCGGCCCGTTCCGCCAGCTCTGTCTGCGAGAGCCGCGCCCGATGTCGCGCCCTAGCCACGAGCCTTCCTAGACCGACACGGTCCTTCCCGACTGCCATCGCTCCACGCTCAGACACCAATTGCGCATAGCGCCAGGCCGCGTCGGCATGTGTGGACAGCATCGGCGATGTATCGGCCGTTGTGGACAATAGCGGCCGGCCGGGTCCCCGCGGCGCGGAGTAGGGGAGACGATGCCGGGGCTGTGCACCGCGCGCTACAAAGTTGACTTCTGATGCACTGCGCTGCAGCGACACCCCTCGCCCGGAACCACCGCACTGGGATGTCGACGGGAGACCGGGCGGTGGCCAGACCCGGTCTCCCGATGGCATGACTTAGGCGGTGGTATGACTCAGGCGGTGGTGAGCCAGGCGGCTGTGTCGCAGGGGAGCGTCCGGCCGTCTATCGGCGCGGACGCAAGGTCGATCCGGCCCCACGACTCGGGCAGCTCGACCGGATCGTCACCGAACGCGACGACGCAGCGCGCCGCACCCCGGGCGAAGACCATGACGTCGTCGCGACCCAGCGAGTCGTCCCACTCCAAGTCGCCCGCGAACTGGCCACGGCGCAAGCGCAGGGCCTCCCGGTACAGCGAGAGCATGGAGCGGGGGTCGCCAGCGGCACGCGAGACGGCGTACGACTCGAACCATGCCGGCTGCGGCAGCCAGGGAGCGTCGGCACCCGCCGGCGAGAAGCCGTACGAGGTCGCGGCGTCAGTCGTCCAGGGTAGGGGGACGCGGCAGCCGTCGCGGCCGTACTCGGTGCCCGCGGACCGGATGAAGATCGGGTCCTGGCGCGCGGCGTCGGGCAAGTCCATGACCTCGGGAAGGCCGAGTTCTTCGCCCTGGTAGAGGTACGTCGCGCCGGGGAGGGCGAGCATCAGCATGATCGCGGCGCGGGCGCGTCGCTCGCCGAGCTGCACGTCGACCGCGGTGCGTGACCGTGCGAGGTTGATGAGGTCACCGGTGTCGGTGCTACCGAGCTCCGACTGGCCGAGACGCGTGACCGTGCGATGCACATCGTGGTTCGACAGTGTCCACGTGACCGTCGCACCAGTTGCCGCAACGTCGTGGAGTCCGCCGTCGATGGCGCTGCGGAACTCCTTCGCCCCCCACGGCGAGGCGAGCAGGTCGAAGAAGAACGCCTGCGGCAGCTCATCGGGGCGCAGGTAGAGCGCGAGGTCTGCCGGGCTCGGCACCCACACCTCCCCCACGAGGGTGAGCGCACGCTCAGGCCCGTACGAGTCGGCAAGTGCCCGCCACCGGCGGTGTATCTCATGCACGTCGGGCCGATTGAACATGTGCTCGTTGTACGCACGGCCGTGCTCGCTCGTGCCGTCTCCGAGACCTGGCCAGTCGGCAAGCTCCGGGTGCTTGGCCATGCCGTGCGCGACGTCGATGCGCATGCCGTCAACACCGCGGTCGAACCAGAACCGGAGGACGTCGTCGAAGTAGGCGACCACCTCGGGGTTGGACCAGTCGAAGTCGGGTTGGCCGGAGTCGAAGATGTGCAGGTACCACTGGCCGGGCATGCCGTCGGCGTCGGTGACCCGCGTCCACGCCGACCCGCCGAAAATCGACTGCCAGTTGTTTGGTGGCTCCGCCCCGGCTGGCCCGCGGCCGTCGCGAAAGTGGAACCGCGCACGCTCCGGGCTGCCTGGAGCCGCCGCCAGCGCTGCCTTGAACCACGGGTGCTCGGCGGAGCAGTGGTTGGGGACCAGGTCGAGGAGTACCCGCAGCCCGCGCGAGTGGGCGGCGTCGAGCAACCTGTCGAAGTCGGCCAGCGTCCCGTAAGCCGGCTCGACGTCCATGTAGTCGGCGATGTCATAGCCGTGGTCGCTCTGCGGCGACGGGTAGCACGGATTGAGCCAGATGCCGTCCACGCCCAGGTCGGCGATGTGGTCGAGGCGCGCCTCGAGACCGCCGAGATCGCCACGTCCGTCGCCGTCGGAGTCGGCAAAGGAGCGGAGGTAGACCTGATAGACGACACCGTCCTGCCACCAGGGCGTGGACGACCGCAACGGCGGCTGCATGGGGCATATCTCCTGATACGTACGTTCTGCAACTTCTTGCAAGCATTGCATACAGCTGGCTATCAGCCGACGCGCGGTCCCGGTCCGGTCGATCCCCGTACGACAAGCTCGGGGCGGAACAGGTACTCGCCTACGGGCGCCGGCGTACCGGCGATCTCGTCGATCAGAGCCTGGACGGCGGCGTTGCCCATGGCGTGCACCGACTGTCGAACCGTCGTCAGTGGCGGGTCGGTGAAGGCCACCAGAGCGCTGTCATCGTACCCAACGACTGAGACGTCGCCGGGCACGGTGAGGCCGCGTTGGCGCACCGCTCGCACGGCACCCAGCGCCATGATGTCCGAGGCGCACACGATCCCGGTCACCTTGCGGTCGATCAGCCTCGAGGCGGCGAGTTGGCCACCCTCGACCGAGAACAACGCTAGCTGCGCCATGTCGTCGGCCTCTGCTTCGCTCCAGCCAAGCAGCCGACGCGTCGCCGCGCGGAACCCCTCCAGCTTGCGGCGTACCGGCACGAACCGCTCGGGGCCGGCCGCAAGCCCGATCCGCGTATGCCCCAGGTCCACCAGGTGTGCGACGGCGAGGTCGATCGCCGAACGGTCGTCGTCGGAGATGAACGGTGCCTTGATGCCGTCGACAAAGCCGTTGACCAGCACAATCGGAAGCCTGCGCTCGACTAGCGTCCGATAGCGCTGGTGGTCGGCCCTGCTGTCGGCATGCCGCCCCGAGATGAAGATGATTCCAGACACACTGCGGTCGAGCAGGATCTCGACGTACTCGTCCTCGCTGATGCCGCCGGGTGTCTGGGTGCAGAGCAGCGGCGTATAGCCATGCTGTGCGAGGGCTGTCTCGATGATCTGCGCGAACGCCGGAAAGATCGGGTTGTCGAGCTCGGGGACCACAAGACCAACGAGTCCTGCGGTGCGCTGCCGCAGCCGCTCCGGCCGCTCATAGCCGAGCACGTCGATCGCCGTCACGACGGCCCGCCGCGTCTCCTGGCTCACGCCCGGCTTGCCGTTGAGCACGCGGCTGACCGTCGCCTCACTGACCCCGGCCTGCGCAGCGATGTCCGCCAGGCGCGCTCGGGCCGGAGCAACCCCATCCGTCATGGCGGTGACCATATCGTCGTAACGCATCTCGTCGGTGGGCTCGTCGCGGGAAGCACTAGGGGCTAACCAGTCAGTCCGACGTGTCACGATTGACTCGTGGCGCGTACGGGGCTCGAGACGCCGTTGATCGGCCGTTCGCAAGAACTGGCTGCGCTCGACGCTGCCCTCAGCCGTGCCGCAGGTGGGCAGCCGGCCGCCGTGCTGCTAGCCGGGGACGCGGGCGTCGGCAAGACGCGCGTGCTCAGCGAGCTGATCGCCAAGGCGCGCGACCTGGGTGCCACTGTGCTGATCGGCCATTGTCTCGACATAGGCGGGGTCGGCTTGCCGTACCTGCCATTCACCGAAGCGCTGCGCCCGCTGCTAGATGCCGCCAAGGACGAGCAGGGCGGCAACCTACGACTGGGCTACAGTCCGGCCGGCGAGGTCGGGCAGCTGCAACTGTTCGACGGGGTGCTCGGGCTGCTGGGGCGTGCCGCACCACCCGACAAGGGGCCGCTGCTCCTCGTGCTCGAGGATCTGCACTGGGCCGACCAGTCGACTCGCGACCTGCTCGCCTTCGTGGTCGGGCGAGTGAACGATGAGCGCCTGCTCATTGTCGGCAGTTATCGCTCTGACGATCTGCATCGGCGACACCCTTTGCGTCAGCTCCTCGCCCAGCTTTCCCGACTTCCGGTGGTCCAGCGGGTCGACCTGGCACCCTTCGACCTCGCCGAGATGACGCGTTACCTCGCGGTGCTGCACGGCGCGGCGGTCGACGACGAAACCGTCCGCCGGATTCTCGATCGATCGGAGGGCAACGCCTACTACGCGCAGGAACTGTTGCTCTCGTTGAGCGCCGGAGATGAGCCGACCCGTGAGCTCGGCCCGCTTCCGACGCCGCTCGTCGACGTCCTCTTGACACGCGTCGAGCAGCTGTCCGGTCCGGCTCAACAGGTCGTACGAACTGCGTCCGCAGCGGGACGGCAGATCGGGCATGGGCTGCTGGCACCGGCGTGCGGCCTCGACAGCGACACGCTCGACTCCGCGCTGCGAGAGGCAGCAGCCCACCAGGTGCTCGAGCCAGCCGACCGTGACAGCTATGCGTTCCGGCACGCCCTGCTCGCCGAGGCGGTCTACGGTGATCTGTTGCCGGGTGAGCGAGCGCGGCTGCACAACACCTACGCACAGCTCATCCGCGAGACGCTCGATGGTCCGACGCCCCTTGGCTCCGCCGCTGAGCTCGCTCATCACAGCCTGGAAGGCCACGATCTGCCGGGTGCACTGCAGGCTTCGCTGCGCGCGGCCGACGAGGCCGAGCGGCTGTATGCCCCAGCCGAGGCGTGGCAGCACCTGGAGCAAGCACTGCGCCTTTGGGGCTCGGTCCCCGATGCCGAGACGCTCACCGGCACGGACGTCGTCGCTGTCGGCTTGGCTGCTGCCGCCGCGGCCAGCCGAGCCGGGCAGAATGCGCGGGCGGTTGCACTCAGCGAGGAAGCGGCTGCGCAGCTCGAGGTCGATGCCGACCCGCTGCACGCCTCGGCCGTGCATCACAAGCGCGCGCTGCACCTGTTGAGCGACAACGAGATTGAGGCGGGACTCGCAGCGGCCTTGGAGGCGCGAAGGCTGGCTGAGTTGGCATCAGCCGAGCCGACACCGCAGTCCGCGTGGGCGGCAACCACCGCTGCTCGGGCTCTGGCCAATCTCGACCGGTATGCGGATGCGCGGAGCTACGCAGAGCTCGCCCGCGCTGAGGCCGAGGCGGTGGGCAGCCCAGGTGCCCAGGCCGACGTCCTGGTCACGCTGGCCGGCCTCGATGACCGCACTGGTCGCTCAGGAGCCGGACCCAACCTGCTCGCGCGAGCACGTGACCTTGCCCAGGATGCCGGCGACCTGCCCACAGAGTTGCGTGTCTCCTACAACATCGCCGTCGACGCCTACGACTCCGGCGACCTCGTTGACGCTCTCCGCATCGTCGACGCTGCGGTCGAGCGCAGCCTCTCATCGGGCCTGGCGTGGAGTCCCTACGGGCTGGAGCTGCGTTCCCTTCAGGTCACCGCGCGCTATGTCACCGGCGACTGGGACGGCAGCGAGGCCGCGGGCCGCGTTGCAGGCCCACTCCCGTCCGACATGGCGATCGCCCGCCTTGCCGGTGCGACGCTCTACGTCAAGGTTGGGCGGGGTGATCCGGGCGCTGTCACCACGGTGCGAAGACTGGAGAGCGCCTGGTCCTACGACCCGCTGATCGCTATGACGACCGGTGGCAACTGGTCGGAGCTGCTGCGCTGGCAGGGAGATCCGGGGGCCGCCGTGGCTGCGGCCGAGAAGACGATCGAGTTCGTCGAGAAGCGATGGCCCGGGTTCCTCGGCGCCATCTGGCTTGCTGGGGTGGGGATGGCGGCTGCGGGCGACCTCGCCGAGCATGCCCGGCTTGTGCATGACGGCGAGTCACTCGCAACTGCCACGAATGCGGCTGCACGGCTGGCCGACCACGCGCAACACAACGCCCTCGCCGGGCGTCCTCGCGGCGGGGTCATGGGTCCGGAGGGCACAGCGTGGATGCTGCGACTCGACGCCGAGCGCACCCGTGTCGACGGGCGTTCGGATGTGGAGCTGTGGCGGAAAGGCGTGGAAGCGTTTGGGTACGGGCATGTCTACGAGCAGGCCCGTTCACGGTGGCGGCTGGCGGAGGCCCTGCTGACTGCCGGCGACCGAGTAGGTGCCTCAGCCGAGGCGCGCGCGGCCCATGCGGTGGCGGTCTCGCTCGGTGCCCGCCCGCTGCAGGAGGTAGTCGAGTCGTTGGTGCGGCGTGGTCGCCTCGACGCGGGTGTGGGATCAGTCGCATCGCCCGCCGACGACGCAGGGCTGACGACGCGCGAGCTCGAGGTGCTGCGGCTTCTCGCTGACGGGCTGACCAATCGGCAGATCGGTGAGCGGTTGTTCATCTCGCAGAAGACCGCCAGCGTCCACGTCTCCAACATCCTGGCCAAGCTCGTGGTCTCCGGACGCACGGAGGCCGTCGTCGTCGCTCACCGTCGGGGTCTCGTCGGCGACGGTGCGCCTAGTTCGTAGTGACGTCGGCGCTCGGGCGGAGGCGTTCGACGGACATGCCACGCACTGGCGGAGGCTGCGGCCCCAGTGGAAATGTGAGCAAGTTGAGCACGCAGTCCGACACCAACCTGGCACGTCAACCACTCACTCCCGACATGCGCGGTTGTTCGCTCAACAGCCGAGTAGCGGAAAGTCGATCTTGTTGGTCTTCGATCTTGCGATCGTGTCGATGAGCGTGCTGAAACTGGGCGCGTACCTCTGCTCGAAGAGCGCTTAGCGGACCACGCGGTAGTCGACGAGAAGGTGGCCACTTGGTGAGGCAGTGCCGCGGATCGTCTCGAGCCGAATGGGTGGCAACCCGTCGAACAGTCGTTGCCCGCTCCCGGCGATCGTCGGCGCGATGACGAGCCTGAGCTCGTCGACGACGTCGGCAGCAAGCAGCGTCCGAGTGACCGAAATGCTGCCGTGGACGCCGATGTCGCCGCCCGGCCCACCCTTCAGGTGCCGCACGAAATCGACCAGCCCGCCGTCGATCACGTGCGAATTGGTCCAATCGCGTTCGAGCGGCGTCGACGTTGCGACGTACTTGGGAACGGCGTTGATGAAGGAGGCGAAAGGCTGGATCTCGCTGCCTGGCCAGAACTCAGCCCACTCGTCGTAACTACGGCGGCCGAGAATGACCGCGTCCTGGGTAGCAATGAGATTGGCGCCGCTGGCATCCGTTTCGTCGTCCCAAGCGGTGATAAACCGGTCGGGGGCCTCAGCCACTCCATCGAGAGACAAGAAGTAACCTGCCACGACCTTGCGCGGGGGCTGGCCGGGCTGCTCCTCAACGGTGTCGGGGTGGGCCTGGAACGACATGGTGGGGCTCCTTCAGAGGTAGTCGGGAATGGTCTCGATGCCACTAGTTGACTGATCAAGTCGGCGAAACTCATCCTGCGACGTGCAGGAGACCCCCTGAACCCTCGCGGACCCACTCACCGAGGCAGGATTGGCATCTACCCGGGCATGCTCAGGCAACGGCTCTTCTGAATGGGTGATGGATCGGGCAACGTCTGGACCGACCACGGCTTCCAGCCACTCGACGTCCTTGTCCGTCGAGAGGTCTAGTCGACAGGACCATCGATCATGATCGGCTCTCCGCCGTTCCCGCGGGAACGCCCTGTATTGCCGCGTCCCGGAACCATGCAAGGGTGCGGTCGGTAGGGCGGCGCTGTCTCGGTCCTCGCCCCCGCGGGTGAAACCAATGTGCATAGGATCGCCAGTTGTGCGCGATCATGAACGGTTCATCGAACAGGTACGACGCTGGGCCCAAGGCCGGCGAGACGTAGGCGCTGTCCTGGTCGTCGGCTCGGCGGCCCGATCCGCAGTCCCTGCCGACAAGTGGTCCGATGTAGACATCGCGCTCTTCGTGGACGACCCGGCACCCTACCTGGAGGACGCTGCTTGGCTCGACGCGTTCGGCACACCACTGCTCACGTTCATCGCGTCGACGGCTGTCGGGGACTCGCTCGAGCGACGCGTCCTGTTCGACGACGGTCTGGAGGCCGACTTCGCACTGTTTCCGGTGTCGGCGGTCGGCGGTCTACACGCCGATCTCGGCGCCGACGAAACGCTTCGGCGTGGCTATCGAGTGCTCGTCGACCGGGTAGGGCTAGGCCCGATCCTGCAGCAGTCCTCGCCGACCGCGCAGGCTGCGGACGTGCCGGCGCTGACGCAGCTGGCCAGCGACGTCTGGTACCACGCGGTGTGGGCGGCGAAGAAGCTGCGCCGCGGCGAGGTGTGGGTGGCCCGGTCGTGCGTCGACTGCTACCTGCACGCCCGGCTGGTCGAGCTGGTGGCGATCCACGCGCGCGCGGTGGATCCGACGGTGGACACCTGGCATGCGGGCAGGTTCCTAGAGCGGTGGACCCCAGAGCACGTCCTCGACGCGCTGTGGCAGTCGCTGAGCCGAGACCGGCACGACGTGGCCGGCGCCATCCGACGCTGCGTAGATCTGTTCGACCAGCTCGCAGACGAAACGGCTGCTCGGCTTGGCAGCACGATCGACGTACGACGCGACCGAGCGCGCGCCATGCTGGAAGTACTGCTCGCACCCGCAATATAGGCGCGCCAACCACTCTTGGGTGTATGACGACCCGCATGTCGGAAGGCACGGGCGGTTCGGCCGTCGCATCTGACCGGTAAGCACCGTGCCCGATGTGCGGCTAAATCGGTTGTCTCCGGCATGCGCGACGTCAACACTGGCGCTCGTGCTTTCTGAACTGTGGCCGACGTATGCCCTACGGATCCACACACCCCGATTGACGCTTCGTCTTCCCGACGAAAACGAACTCGCGGCCTTGGCACAGGTAGCAGCCAACGGCGTGCACAAGCCCAACGAGAGGCCATTCCTCACTCCGTGGACAGAGGGCACGCCGGAGGATCGTGCCAGGACCTTGCTTCAAAGCCACTGGGACGACCTCGCCTCCTGGACCACGGCGAATTTCGAGTTGTACGCGGGGTCACCACGACGTCGTGGCTGGGACTGGCCTATCACCATCAGGGCTTGGGGACGGAAGCGCGGGCGGGCTTGCTGACTCTGGCCTTTGATCACCTGGGTGCCACCGACGCGACCACCGAGGTCTTTCCCGACAACCACGCATCGCAAGGCGTCTCCCGCAAGCTGGGCTATCTGCCTGACGGGATTTCCAAAGACGCGAGGGGCGACGAGGTCCTCGTGTCCGATCGACTTCGTCTGAATGCGGCGCGGTGGGCCGAGACCAGCCACCCGCACATCACCGTCGAGGGTGTCGAGCAGGCTCTGACCATGTTCTTCGGCTGACGGCGTACTGCGTGTGAGCGCACCCCGATCCCAAAGGGCCGCCCTCGGGGTCCGTACGCGTAGCATGTGAACGCCGCGCGCCGGCTCCACGGTTCCCGCGTCTTCATAGGGCCCCATGGTCACGCCCGGAACGTTTTGGGAAGGCGCGTGTCGCAGACTCCGAGTTGTGGACGACACTCTCGTCCGACTCCACGAGCCCGAATTTCCTGTCATAGGTCCGTACGAAGGGGAGAGCGATCCGATGAATCCGAACAAGGCTCTGTGGGAGAAGGGCGACTTCACTCGCATCGCGGAGACCATGAGAGAGAGCGGCGAGTCGTTCGTCGAGCAACTGGGACTCAGCAGCGGAATCAAGGTCTTGGATCTCGGATGCGGCGACGGAACCACGGCGTTGCCCGCTGCGAGGCTCGGGGCTGACGTGTTGGGTGTCGACATCGCAACCAACCTTGTTGAGGCTGGGAACAACCGAGCCAAGGACGAGGGCCTCACCAACTGCAGGTTCCAAGCGGGCGACGCGTCGAATCTGCAGGACCTCAACGACGACACTTTTGAACTCACCCTGAGCATCTTCGGCGCGATGTTCGCCCCAAGGCCCTTTGATGTGGCCAGCGAAATGGTGCGCGTGACCCGGTCTGGTGGTCGGATCGTCATGGGAAACTGGATTCCCAATGATCCGACCCTGGTGGCACAGATCTTGAAGATCAGCGCCTCATACTCGCCGCCTCCGCCGGACGGATTTGTCAGCCCCATGACGTGGGGGGTTGAGAGCAATGTCATCGAGCGGTTCGCCGCCGCGGGAGTACCGGAAGAGCAGGTCTCGTTTGCCAGAGACACCTATCACTTCAATTCCGCTGGCGCGCCATCCGACCTTCTTGCTGTCTTCAGAACCTACTACGGGCCAACCATGAACGCGTATGAAGCTGCAGAAGCGAACGGTCGAGGGGCTGATCTGCAGAACGAGTTGGAACTCCTCTTCAACGGACAAGATGTGAGTCCTAGCAAGGACGCCACCTCCATTCCTGCAACGTTCCTGCGGGTCACCGTTGCGCTTTGACGCAGCATGAGGCATGACGCCGCTGGGCGTGAAAGTTACTACTACTAGGGACCCGGTGGCCAGGAAACTTCCCGCGGGAGCGTCCGACTTTGCTGCACCCAGCGCCTTCTTGCGCCGCGTGTCGGTTCGCCAAATGAGCGGAGGTGGATGCGCCGGCCATCGTCGGCGCACCCGTTGCGAGTTCTGTCGGCCGCCCCGTAGCGTTGCTGTACACGACTGGCGTGGGTGGGTCACCACCGGGAAGTGCAGCTAAGGGCATCGACCGCCTGGGTGCCTCGGAGCAGCCTCGAGGAGTGCGCCCATGCCCTACCGGATTCTGCATCTGTCGGACACGCATGTCACCGCGTCGGGATTCGACGCGGACGGCGTGAACGCGCTGGCATCGTTGGACTGGGTCCTTTTCGACTGCCGCCGGTTGGAGGATCTCGATCTCGTTATCGTCAGCGGCGATATCGCGGACGATGGTTCGGAAGAGGGCTGCCGGCTTGTGCGCGAGCGGGTAGGCAAATTCGCGGAGGAGCGCGGGATCCCGCACATATACACAACGGGCAACCACGACCGCCGCCCAGCATTCAGCAAGGCCTTGGGCAGCGGCCACCTGCAGGCCGACGGCGCCGACATCGGTCGAATACTCACTGGCTGCGGCGAGGAAGTCGCAGCGGTCAGTGAGGTCGCCGGACTGCGAGTGGTGACCTTGGACAGCCTGGTGCCAGGCCGCGTGCATGGCGTCATCAGCCAGGCGCAGCTCGACGCCTTGGCCGAAGTGCTCACGACGCCGGCGCCGTCCGGGACCGTCGTCGCGTTTCACCACCCACCAATGCATGTCCCAACCGCGCCGTGGATGGTGGAAGCGGGGCTACACAACCGAGATGCGGTGAGCAGTGTGATCGAGGGCTCGGACGTTGTCGCGGTGTTATGCGGCCACTTCCACCTGCAACTGGCAGGGCAACTCGGCGGCGTGGCGGTCTGGGCCACGCCGGGTGTTGTGACGCGCAACGACCTGACGGCGGCACCGCACAGGATTCGGGCTGTACAGGGCGGATCGGCCACGGTGGTCGACATTGGCGGTCCGTTCTCGCCCGCGTTCCACGTGCTGCACGCCCGTGATGCCTTGGTTGGCCAGCAGGTCTACGTCGTCGACCCTGTGACTTGGCAGCCCACTTCCGAGGACTGAAGTCGTTCCTACTCCCGCATCCCATGCACACCAACGTTCTCGCGGGAAGGCCCCACCGTGCGCGGAGCGCTCCCCTGTAGAAGGGCCGGAGAGAATCCGGTGACCTTGCCATCAACCCGAACCGCACCTCTGCGCTCATCCAACCGTCCACAACTGCCGCCCACGCGCGGTCGTGCCCATGTGTCGATGTCGCCCGCACCGCATGTGCGGGGACTCGGCGAGGTGCGTGGATGCAGGCATGACGGATCCTCTTCGAACCCTGACAGGTCAATGGAGGGTGGGTCGGTAGGTGAGTTCTTGGATGTGACCGTCGAGCGTCCGGCTCTCGAGCAGCTCCAGGTCGAAGTCGGCCGCATCCTGGAAGATCGGCTCCACCCCGCTCTGACCGGTGATGACAGGGAAGAGCGTCACCTGCACGCGGTCGACTAGGCCGGCGGCCATCAGCGCCCGGTTCATCGACAGGCTGCCATGCGAGCGCAACGGCACCTCGGACTCCTCCTTGAGCCGGGCGACGACGTCGGCGGCATCACCGCTCACGACGGTCGCGTTCGGCCAGTCGAGAGGGCCTTCCAGGGTCGTCGACACCACCGTTGCCGGCAGGCTCCTCATCCGCGTGACCCACGGGTCACGCACTTCGGACTCCTCGGCACTCGAGGCCAGCATCCGCGCGAATGCCCGATACGTGTTGGCCCCGAAGACCATCCGCTGCTCCGCGTCGTACAAGGCAAGGCGGTGGTCGAGCAACTCGGGCCCTTGCTTACCCCAGTAGCCGCCCCAGTTGGCGCCTTCGCTGACGGAGCCGTAGCCATCGAGGCTGGAAAAGACGTCGAAGGTGTAGGTAGCGGTCATGTCGTTCTCCTCACGTGGAAACTCTGGAAAGCCGAAGCACGCTCAGCGATCGACCGTGATCCAGGCCGCGCTCGCACCCGGTAGAACACGCCCGTCCAGAGGCTGCGACGCGATGACGACGGTGCCCCATTCCTCAGGCATGGACACCGGTTCGTCGCCGAACGCGATCACACACCGAGCCTCGCCGCGACGCGCCACGAGCACGTCGTCGCGCCCAAGCGAGTCATCCCAGACAAGGTCGCCCGCGAACAGCTCGCGGCGTCTCGCGAGCGCGGCGCGGTAGAGCGTGAGCATTGAGGTCGGATCGACTTCCTGCTTGTCGGCTGCGTAGTCGGCAAACCAGGACGGTTGCGGCAGCCACGGTTCGGCGGTGCGCGTCGGTGGCGAGAACCCGTAGCCAGTGCTGGGGTCTGGCGTCCAGGGCAACGGGACGCGGCAGCCGTCGCGACCGAGGTCCTCGCCCTGTGTCCGGCGGAAGATCGGGTCCTGCCGCGCTTCGTCGGGCAGGTCCAGCACCTCCGGGAGACCCAGCTCCTCGCCCTGGTAGAGGTAGACCGCGCCCGGAAGTGCGAGCAGCAGCAGGATCGCCGCACGCGCTCGTCGAGTGCCGAGTGCTACGTCAACGGGCGTCCAACGACGCGGTGGCAGGAACGATCCTGCGTGCTCCTCCACCTCGGGCTCCTGCCCGTAACGCGTCACCGTGCGGTGCACATCGTGGTTGGACAGCACCCAGGTGATCACGGCGCCCGTCGACGCGATGTCGCGCATGCCGGCATCAACCGACGTGCGGAAAGCCTTGGCGTTGAAGGGTTGCGTGAGCAGGTCGAAGTAGAACGCCTGTGGCAGCTCGTCGGGGCGGAGATAGAGCGCCAGATCGGCCGGCGTCGGCACCCAGATCTCGCCGACAAGGGTCAGCTCGCGTTCCGGACCGTACGACTCGGCGATCTTCCGCCAGCGGCGATGCACTTCGTGCACTTCGGGCCGGTTCCAGGCATGCCCGTTGTAGTCCGACGGGTCGTCCGGGTGCAGGCACCAGTCGGCGAGCTCAGGGTGCTTGGCGAGGCCGTGCGCGACGTCGATGCGAAAGCCATCGACCCCGCGCTCGAACCAGAACCGCAGCACGTCATCGAAGTGCGCCCCCACCTCCGGGTTGGTCCAGTCGAAGTCAGGCTGCGACGTGTCGAACAGGTGCAGGTACCACTGACCCGGCCGGCCGTCGCTCTCGATCACCCGGGTCCACGCGGGGCCGCCAAACGTGGACCCCCAGTTGTTGGGCGGCTCGGCACCGTCGGGGCCTTTGCCGTCACGGAAGAAGAACCGTGCCCGCTCCCCGCTGCCCGGCGCCGCGGCGAGCGCAGCCTGGAACCACGGGTGGTCGGAGGAGCAGTGGTTGGGCACAAGGTCCATCAGCACTCGAAGACCACGTGCGTGTGCCTCGGCAAGAAATACGTCGAACGTTGCTAGGTCGCCATAGTCGGGCTCGATATCGAAGTAGTCAGCGATGTCATAGCCGTGGTCGCGTTGCGGCGATGGGTAGCACGGGTTGAGCCAGACGCCGTCGACGCCAAGCTCCTCGACGTAGTCGAGCCGAGACCGTAGGCCGGCAAAGTCGCCGATCCCGTCGCCGTCGAAGTCAGTGAACGATCGCAGGTAGATCTGGTAGATGACCCCGGAATGCCACCACGGGTTCGACTCGGCCATACCTGCCCCTCTGTGAGTTGCCACCTCCGTCGATGCTGGCACACGGATCCGACGGGGCGGCCGCGGGTCATCAGTCGCCGGCCGGCTCGGCGCGGCGTGTGCGATCAAGAAGCGCGCGTACGCCGTTGAGTGAGCTCGGAGTCGCGGCAGGCACCCGTCCCACCAGGGTCTCGGCCACGACCGCGACCATCTCGTCGACGATGTCCGGAATCGGGCGGCCGAGCGCCTCAGCCAACCGAACCGCAAGTCCCGGATGGGCCAGCTCAAATCGGCGATGCGGATCGAGATTGTCCAGCCGCGCCGCCGACTCCGAGGGGAGGAACTGGCCAAGTAGGCTCAGCAGGCTACGCAAGGCAGCGCCACGGACACGGGCGTTGGCTGACAACCGCTCGCCCCGGGCATAGCGACCCAAGCCGACGACGAGCTCCTTGAGCAGCTGGTGGTAGCGGAACGACCCGTCCTCGTCCTGAGTTGCCGTCTCGATCGCGGTGTCGCGGGAGATCGTCGCCATGCGATCGGCGATGTCAGCGTCGTCCACCAGCACGCGGAAGTCGTTGATCGCGGCCGCGGACAGCTCGGACCGCTCGAACACGCCGAACTCGATCAAGTGACCGTCGTCGTAGATGGCTCCCCTCCCGTGCTCCGTCTCGAAGTAGCGAACCGAGATCCGAGCCGCGTACGGCAGCCAGGACAGGTCGTCGCGCAGTGCCTGTGCTTCGCCGTCGCGGGTGACGACGAAGAAATCGTGGTCCGACCACTCGTCAGGCTGGCGGGAGATCGCGGCGGCAGATCCCAGCGTGACAAGCCCGAGCACCGACGGCGTCTGCTCGGCCCACACAGTGAGTCGTACGGTGAACTCGTCGAAGGCGGCGCGATCCATCCGGCGGAGTCTAGTGATTCGCTGTTGCCGATCGCGCCCTACTCATCGACGCCGAGGTAGTGCCAACCTGAGCACGGATCTGTCAGGTTGTCAGAGCAGTCGCAAAGCCGCTGACCTGCAAGGATGCCTCACACTGACAACCTGACAACCTGACAAGCCGGGGCAGGTCCCTCAGATCGAGGCTGCCGCGCGCGCGTCGACGGCCTGCCGGTAAAGCCGACCGGCGCGGTAAGAAGACCGGACCAGCGGGCCAGACATGACGCCGAGGAAGCCGATCTCCTCGGCCTCCTCGCGAAGCTCGACGAACTCCTCGGGCTTGACCCACCGCGCAACGGGGTGGTGGCGCACTGACGGCCGCAGGTATTGGGTGATGGTGATGATGTCGCAGCCTGCGTCGTACAGATCCTGCAGCGCCTGCGAGACTTCCGCCCGCTCCTCACCCATGCCGAGGATGAGGTTGGACTTGGTGACCATACCGGCCGCGCGGGCCTGCGTCAGCACGTCGAGCGACCGGTCGTAGCGGAACGCCGGACGGATGGTCTTGAAGATGCGCGGGACCGTCTCCAGGTTGTGCGCGAAGACCTCGGGCGCGGCGTCGAAGACCTGCTGCAGCAGCTCGGGCTTGCCGGAGAAGTCGGGCGTGAGGATCTCGACCCCGGTGTTGGGGTTGAGCGCGTGGACGGCGCGAATGGTCTCGGCGTAGAGCCAGGCACCCTCGTCGTCGAGGTCGTCGCGGGTGACGCCGGTGATGGTGGCGTAACGAAGACCCATCGCCTGCACCGACGCGGCGACCCGACGCGGCTCATCGCGGTCGAGTGGCGACGGCTTGCCGGTGTGGATCTGGCAGAAATCGCAGCGTCGCGTGCACTGATCGCCGCCGATGAGGAACGTGGCCTCCCGGTCCTCCCAGCACTCGAAGATGTTGGGGCAGCCAGCTTCCTGGCACACCGTGTGCAGCCCCTCGCGCTTCACGAGCGCGTGCAGCTGGGTGTATTCCGGGCCCATCCGCGCGGTCGTCTTGATCCACGAGGGCTTGCGCTCGATCGGCGTCTGCGCGTTGCGGACCTCGAGGCGCAGCATGCGACGACCCTCGGGAGCGATGGTCACCGAAACCTCCGAATTCTGGAACCTTAGAGCCCCGGGTACAGCGGGTGCTTCGCGGCGAGCGTCTCGACGCGAGCCCGCAGACCATTCTCGTCGAAGTCCGGCTGCAGTGCTGACGCGATGATGTCGGCAACCTCACGGAAGTCCTCCGTCTGGAAGCCGCGGGTCGCGAGAGCGGGAGTGCCGATGCGCAGCCCGGAGGTCACCATCGGTGGCCGCGGATCGTTGGGTACGGCGTTGCGGTTGACGGTGATGCCGACCGAGTGAAGCCGGTCCTCGGCCTGCTTACCGTCGAGCTCGCTCGCAACAAGATCGACGAGTACGAGGTGCACGTCCGTGCCGCCTGTCAGCACCTTGACGCCGGCGGCCGCCGCGTCGGGCTGGACCAACCGGTCGGCCAGGATGCGCGCGCCCTCCAGCGTGCGGCGTTGGCGGTCGGCGAACTCCTCCGAAGCCGCGACCTTGAACGCCACCGCCTTGGCCGCGATCACGTGCTCCAGTGGACCGCCCTGCTGGCCGGGGAACACCGCCGAGTTGATCTTCTTGGCGATCTCCTCCGAGTTCGTGAGGATCACGCCACCACGCGGGCCACCGAGGGTCTTGTGGGTGGTCGAGGTGGTGACGTCCGCGTACGGGACAGGTGACGGGTGCAGACCAGCGGCGACGAGGCCGGCGAAGTGGGCCATGTCAACCATGAGGAAGGCCCCGACCTCGTCGGCGATCCGCCGGAACTCCGGAAAGTCGAGGTGCCGCGGGTAGGCCGACCAGCCGGCGATGATCAGCTTGGGCTGGTGCTCCTTCGCGAGCGCCTCGACCTCGGCCATGTCGACGTACCCACTGTCGTCGACGTGGTAGGCGACCACGTTGTAGAGCCGGCCCGAGAAGTTGATCTTCATTCCGTGAGTCAGGTGCCCGCCGTGCGCCAGGCTGAGGCCGAGGATAGTGTCGCCGGGCTGGATCAGCGCGACCATCGCAGCCGCATTGGCCTGGGCGCCGGAGTGCGGCTGCACGTTGGCGTATGCCGCACCGAACAGGCCCTTGAGCCGCTCGATCGCGAGGGTCTCGGCCTGGTCGACGAACTCGCAGCCGCCGTAGTAGCGCCGCCCCGGGTAGCCCTCGGCGTACTTGTTGGTGAGCACCGTGCCCTGCGCCTGCATGGCGGCGACGGGCGCGAAGTTCTCCGACGCGATCATCTCGAGCGTCGACTGCTGACGGTGCAGCTCGTGCGCGACGACGGCCGCGATCTCGGGGTCGACGTCTGCGAGCGGGTCGTTGAGCAGATCCATTGGTGCGTGTTCCCTATCCAGCTTCGGCGACGAGCTCGGCGTACTGGTCGGCGGAGAGCAACTCGCCCTGGCCGCTCACGTTGACGGAGAACAGCCAGCCCTCGCCGTACGGGTCGGAGTTGACGAGGCTCGGGTCGGAGTCGACCGAGTCGTTGATTTCGGCGACCCCGCCGGTGACCGGGGAGTACAGGTCGCTCACCGACTTGGTGGACTCGAGCTCGCCACAGGTCTCGCCGGCTGTAACGGTGCCGCCGACATCGGGGAGCTGCACGTAGACGATGTCGCCGAGCGCGTCAGCCGCGTACGCGGTGATGCCGACCTTGGCCGGGCCGTCACCCGAGAGGTCGACCCACTCGTGCTCCTTGGTGTATTTCAGCTCGGCGGGGTAGCTCACTGGGGCCTCCGGTAGAAGGGCAGCTCGACGACCTGGACAGGTTCCTTGGTGCCGCGTACGTCGACGGCGAGCGGCGTGCCGGCCGCGGCATGCTCCGGGTCGACGTAGGCCATGGCGATCGGGTGGCCGAGTGTCGGCGATGGAGCTCCGCTGGTGACAGTGCCGACCTCGGTGGTCTCGTTGGCCAGTACGGCGTATCCATGCCGTGGTGCCCGGCGGCCCTCACTGACCAAGCCGACAAGCGTGCGCGTCGCGGGTTGCTCGGCGCCAGCGGCGAGTGCGCTGCGCCCAACGAAGTCGCCGTCCTTGTCGAGCCGTACGACGCGGCCAAGACCAGCGTCGTAGGGAGTGAGGGCTCGCGTGAGCTCGTTTCCGTAGAGCGGCATGCCGGCCTCGAGGCGCAGCGTGTCGCGGCAGGCCAGGCCGCAAGGCTGCAGCTCGTACGAGGCGCCGGCGGCAAGCACGGCTTGCCAGACGGCGGGCGCGTCGGCCGATTCGACGAACAGCTCGAAGCCGTCCTCGCCCGTGTATCCGGTGCGAGCGATCAGTGCCGGGAAACCCGCGGCCTTGCCGTCGTACCACGCGTAGTACTTGACCGGCCCGAGGTCGACGTCGACGACGGTCGACAGGATCTCGAGGCTGCGTGGTCCCTGGACGGCAATCAGCGCATAGTCGGCTGAGCGGTCGGCGACTGTGGCGGCGAAGCCATCAGCCCGGTCGGTGAGCGCTGCGGCGACTGTGTCGGAGTTGCTGGCGTTGGCAACGACGAGGAAGCGGTTGTCGGCGAGCCGGTAGACGATGAGGTCGTCGATCACGCCTCCGTCCTCGGCAACGATCATCGTGTAGCGGGCGCCCCCCACCTTGAGGACGCCCATGTTGCCGACCAGTGCGTAGTCGAGCGCCTTGGCCGCTTCGGTGCCGCTGACCTCGATCTCGCCCATGTGCGAGAGGTCGAACAGCCCGGCCTTCTGGCGTACGGCCAAGTGCTCGGCCACGTCGGAGGTGTAGCGGACCGGCATCTGCCAGCCAGCGAAGTCGACGAACTTGGCGCCGAGCGCCTCGTGCTCCGCGTGGAGGGGGGTGCGCTTCACGGCGCCGGATTGGACTTCGCTCATACCTCGTTCACCGGCGGCGACGCTATCACCACCCCACCAGCGGCAGGGCCGGCGGTGCGACTAGCCGACGACTGCCCCACGGCTGACGTCGGTGATGACCGCCGTCATTCCGGCGGCGCGGTCCGAGGCGAGGAAGGCAGCCGTGTTGGCCACGTCGTCCAGCGTGAGCGGCCGCTGCAACATGGCCCCCGGGAGTCCTGGCGACTCGACGAACTGATCGAGCGTGATCCCGCTGCCCTCGGCCAAGAGGCCAAAGATCTGGGCTACGTGCGAGCCCTTTGCCACCGTCTCAGGAATGACATCGGATCGAAGGCACACAACCCGGACGCCGCGCGGTCCCAGCTCTCCGGCGAGCTGTCGCGACAGCGCCTCAATGCCGGAGCACGCTGGGCCAAAGCCATCAGTGGGCAGGGTGGCCCTCGCCGCCGTCGTCGACAACGTGACGATCACGCCCGATCCGTTGTGCACCATGTGCCGCGCGGCCGCGCTAGAGGTGAGGAACTGGGTCGTCGTGTACGTCGTGATGGGCAGCAGGTAGTCGTCCAGCGCAAGCTCGAGCAACGACACGCCCTGTACGTGAGCGACGCCGATCGCGTTGAACACGACGTCGATCCGGCCAGCCTCGGCGGCCACAGCGTCGGCATGGTCCTGCACCTCTTGCGGGTCAAGAGCGTTCACCTTGGCCGCGGCTGCCTCCCCGCCCGAAGCGCTGATCTCCTTGGCGACGCGCTCGACAGGCTCCAACGTGCGGCCTGCGAGGTAGACGCGGGCGCCCTCGGCGGCAAACGTCCTTGCCACCGCGCTGCCGATGACGCCGCCGGCACCGTGGATGATGGTGATCTTGTCCTGGAGAAGCATGTCGATCCTTCCGCTGTTCGCCTGTGGTCACCCCACCGACGAACCGGGCGGCAACGAATCGACACCGCTGCCGATGAACTCACCCGGATAATTCGGCCAGGCGCCTTGCCAGGTAGGCGCGCTCGGAATCAGTGCTGGCCAGGGTGAGTGCTTCGCGGTAGGCCCCCGCAGCCTCGGATCCGCGACCCAGTCGGCGCAGCAGATCGGCACGGGTGGCCGGCAGCAAGTGATAGCCAGCGAGTGCGCCGGAGCCCTCCACCTCGTCGACGATCGCGAGACCGGCCGACGGACCGTCGGCCATTGCCACTGCGACGGCGCGATTGAGTACGACCACAGGGGACGGCGCCACCTGATTGAGCTCGTCGTAGAGTCCGGCGATCCGGCGCCAGTCGGTGCTGGCGAAGTCGGGCGCGACCGCGTGGCAGGCGGCTATCTCCGCCTGGAGTTGGTACGGACCTGGGTGCTCTCGTCGCGCGGTCACCAGGAGTTCAGTTCCTTCTGCGATCCGGGCCTTGTCCCACCGCGTACGGTCCTGCTCCTCCAATGTCACCAGGACGCCGGAATCGTCGACGCGGGTCGAGCGGCGGGCGTCGTGCAGCAGCATCAAAGCCAAGAGACCGGTGATCTCCGTTTCGTCAGGCATCAGTTGGGCCAGAAGGCGAGCCAGCCGGATCGCCTCATCGCTCAAGCCTTGCCGGATCAAGTCAGCCCCGGTGCTTGCGGAGTAGCCCTCGTTGAACAGCAGGTACAGGACGGCGAGTACTCCAGCGGTTCGCTCTGGCAACAGCTCCGCTGGAGGGACCCGGTAAGGGATGCCAGCCTTGCGGATCTTGCCCTTGGCACGGACGATTCGCTGCGCCATGGTCGGTTCAGCGACCAGGAACGCGCGGGCGATCTCGGGCGTACTCAGTCCGGCGACGACACGCAGCGTGAGGGCGACCCGAGCGTCGAAGTCCAGCGCCGGATGGCAGCACGTGAAGATCAGCCGAAGCCGGTCGTCCTGTACGTCGTGTGAGTCGCTGGATGTGCCGTCGGCAGCGACGAGCGCCGCGACGTCGGCCAGCTTGGCCCGACCAACCGCCTGGCGGCGCAGGTCATCGATGGCACGGTTTCGCGCCGTCGTGGTCAGCCACGCACCGGGGCGGGCCGGGATGCCATCACGTCGCCAGCGATCCAGCGCCGTCGCGAAAGCCTCCTGCGCCCAATCCTCGGCCAGGTCCCAGTCACCGGTCTGCCTGATCAGAGTCGCGACCACCTGGGTCCACTCGTCGCGGAACGCCGCAGCGACGGCAGCTTCGACGTCGTCCGTCACAGCTCCCAGACCGGTCGGACCTCGATCGTCCCGAAGCGCGCGAACGGGTGCCGGGCGGCGATGTCGATTGCCTCTGCGCGGTCCGCGCAGTCGATGAGCGTGAAACCGCCGACGACGTCCTTGGTCTCCGCGAACGGCCCGTCGGAGACCAAGGTCTCGGCGCCGCGCACGCGGACAGTGGTCGTTTCCGCCGAGGGCCGGAGCCGCTGACCGGCGAGAAAGACGCCGCGGCGCTCGATGTCGGCCAGCCACTCTTGGTGGACGGGGTCCGCGAAGAGCTCCTCCTGAGTCGGCTGCATCGACTCGTCGTCGCGAATGATCAGCACGAACTGCATGAATGCCCGATCAGCTGGCAGCCGCTCGCCGTTGTGCGACCGCATAGAGCGCGACGCTGGCGGCGACACCGGCATTGAGTGACTCGACCTCGCTCGCGATCGGGATCCGAACGAGCTGGTCGCACGCCTCGGCGACAACCCGCGAGAGCCCCTTGCCCTCTGAGCCCACGACGATGGCGAGCGGCGCATCCGCGAGTGTGAGGTCACCGATGTCGGTGTCGCCGTCCGCAGAAAGCCCGACGACGAAGACTCCGGCCTTGGCATATTCGCGTAGCTGCCGTGCGAGGTTGGTCGTGCGCGCCACGGGCAGTCGTGACGCGGCCCCGGCTGAGGTCTTCCAGGCCCCAGCGGTCATTCCGGCAGACCTGCGCTCGGGGACGAGCACGCCGTGCGCTCCGAAGGCTGCCGCCGAGCGCACCACCGCCCCGAGGTTGCGCGGATCGGTGACGCTGTCGAGCGCCACCACCAGGGCGGGCTCGTCGCGCTCGAAGGCCGAGTCGAGCAGGTCGTTGGGGTGGGCATAGTCGTACGGGGGAATCTGCAGCGCCAGCCCCTGGTGCACCGCGCCGTCGGTGATGCGGTCAAGCTCGACACGTGGCGTCTCGAGCATCGGCAGGTCGCGATCGGCAGCGAGCTTGATCGCCTCCTTGACGCGGTCGTCGGAGTCGATGCGGGATGCGACGTACAACGTCTTCACTGGGATCTCGGCACGCAGCGCCTCGAGCACGGAGTTGCGCCCGGCGATGACCTCCGGCGCGTCGCCGCGCGATCCGCTGCGGCGACTGCCGGAAGGTGCGCGACCGCCCGTACGACCGGCCGCTTTCGTCGCCGGCGCGCCGCGGCGCGATGCCACGTGCGCAACGCGGTCCTCCGCCTTGGGCGTGGGGCCCTTGCCCTCGAGCCCGCGCCGGCGGATGCCTCCGGAGCCGACAGTGCGCGGCTTCTTGGACGTTTTGCGGATCGCGCCGCGGCGTTGCGAGTTGCCGGCCATCAGGCCTCACCCTCCCCAATGCTCCAACGTGGTCCGCTCGGGGTGTCCTCCACGGCAATGCCTGCGGCCTTGAGCCGGTCACGAACCGCGTCGGCGGTGGCGAAGTCGCGCTCAGCTCGGGCGGCCTGGCGCCGGTCGAGCTCGGCGGCGACGAGCGTGTCCAATGCCGTGCGGACGCGATCGTCGCCGCTGGTGCGGTCACCGGCCCAGCTCGGGTCGAACGGGTCGAGGCCGAGCACCGCAAGCATCTGCCGTACGGAAGCGAGCGCACCGCGCAGCGCCGGCGAGTCGCCCTTGGTCAGCAAGGCGTTGCCCTCGTGGACGACATCGAACAGCGCCGCCACTGCACCGGGGGTGCCCAAGTCGTCGTCCATGGCGGCGTCGAAGGCGGCGCAGTCCGTGCCGCCCCCGGTCGTCAGGTCGACGCCACCAGTGAGCTCGGTGGCCCGCTCAACAAATCCTTCGATGCGACGGAAGGCGGCCGCTGTCTCGTCGAGAGCGTCGAAGGAAAACTCCAACGTCGACCGGTAGTGCGCGGAGACCACGTAGAACCGCAATTCGATTGGCCGGGCTCGCTTGACCACCTCAGGCACGAGCAGCGAGTTGCCGAGCGACTTGCTCATCTTCTCGCCGGCGGTCGTCAGCCACGAGTTGTGCATCCAGTAGCGCACGAACGGCATGCCGGCCGCGCGCGACTGCGCCAGCTCGTTCTCGTGGTGCGGGAAACGCAGGTCGATGCCGCCGCCGTGGATGTCGAACGCGGGCCCGAGGAACTTCATCGCCATCGCGGAGCACTCGATGTGCCAGCCGGGTCGCCCCCTCCCCCAGGGGGTCGGCCACGAGGCGCTTTCGGGCTCGGAGGCCTTGCGGCCCTTCCAAAGCGCGAAGTCTCGCGGATCCCGCTTGCCACGTGGGTCGGCGTCCGCCGCCGGCTCCATGTCGTCGAGTCGCTGGTGCGAAAGGCTGCCGTACTCCGGCCACGAGCGGACATCGAAGTAGACGTCGCCCGACCCGTCGGCCGCGACGTAGGCGTGGCCACGGTCGATCAGCCGCTCGATGAGCTCGATCATCTCGGGGACGGCGCCGGTCGCGCGCGGCTCGTAGGTCGGCGGCAGCACGCCCAGCAATCCGTACGCGCGCGTGACCTCCCGCTCGTATAGGTAGGCGTGGGCCCACCACTCACGGCCCTCCTCAGCCGACTTGAGCAGGATCTTGTCGTCGATGTCGGTGATGTTGCGGACGTAGGTGACATCGAAACCGCGGTGCATCAGCCAGCGGCGGAGCACGTCGAAGTTGACCGCCGACCGGATATGGCCGATGTGCGGTGCGCTCTGCACCGTCAGACCGCAGACGTAGACCCCGACCTTCCCCGGCTCCCTGGGGACAAAGTCGCGGATCGTCCGCGTCGCGGTGTCGTACAGGCGCAAAGTCACTGGTCAAGCGTACGGGAGTCGCGGGTCTGCGAGTCTTGACCCGTGGCTGCACAGGAGGAGGCGCACCCGGACTACCGGTTCACGCTGGCCAACGAGCGCACGTTCCTGGCCTATGTCCGTACCGCACTGGCGCTCGACGCTGCCGGGCTTGCCGCGGCGCAGTTCCTCACCGACATCGGAACGGACTGGCTGCGCAAGCTCGTCGCGGTGGCGCTCGTGGTGGCAGGCGTGCTGGTGTCGCTCGGTGCCTACCGCCGCTGGGCCGCCAATGACTCCGCGATGCGCCGCAACGCGCCGCTGCCGGCGACCTCGATGCCCGTCGGCTTGGCGGTAGGGGCGGCCCTGATCTCGATCGTCGCGCTCGCCCTCATCCTCGTCGACTGAGGACGGCAGCCGATGCCGCGCGGCTGGCGTGACGAGGGGCCGGACGAGGTGTACGAGGCCGCGACGGCTTTGGAGCGCACGACGATGGCCTGGCAGCGTACGGCTCTCGCGATGGCCCTGAACGGTGCGCTACTGGTGCGCGCGGCGGCCACCGAACACATCTGGCTGTGGCCGCTGGGCATTGCGGTACTGGTAGCTGCCGGCTGGATGTGGTGGGCGGCATTCGGGGCGTACGGGCGGCGCCGCGGACGTCCGGTGGGAGGGGTGCTGCTCACCCGCCGGCGGGCACTCGTTTTGACTGCCGGCCTGGTTGGCGTCGCCCTGCTCGCGGTCGCGACGCTGCTCGTCGGCTAGTTCGCCCTCGGCAAAAAGGTCGCGCACTCTCCTGGATCTGGTCGATAAGGTGGACGTACACGCGAAGGGAGGTGGTCCGTCGATGCATAAGACTCGGACTCGTGAGGTGGCTGTCCGCTAGCCACTGTCCGTCGGACGTGACCTTGATCCGCCCCGTCAGACACGCGGCGAATCCCACAGACAGTCACCCGGCCCCCGAGCGTCGGCCTAGTCCAGCCGACCCGCCCGCCTTGGCGAGCGGAAGTGCTCGGGGGTCGCCTTATGCCCTCGCTACCTGGGGATGATGATCGCCGTCGCGATGGCCGCAAGCCCCTCGCCGCGTCCCGTCAGCCCGAGCCCGTCGGTAGTTGTGCCGGCGACGCTGACGGGAGCGCCGCACGCCTCCGAGAGGGCGGCCTCCGCCTCCGCACGCCGTGATCCGACACGCGGGCGGTTGCCGATCACCTGCACCGAGATGTTGCCGATGTCGTACCCGGCTTCACGGACGAGCCGTGCCGCCTCGGCGAGGAGCCGGACGCCCGGGGCGGCGGCAAGCTCGGGGCGGTCGGTGCCGAAGTGCGCCCCGAGATCGCCCATTCCTGCGGCGGCGAACAGTGCGTCGCAGGCCGCGTGCGCCGCGACGTCACCGTCAGAGTGCCCGCTGCAGCCGGCCGGCTCGTCGGGCCACAGCAGCCCTGCCACCCAACACGCCCGCCGAGGCTCGAGCGGGTGAACGTCGACCCCGGTGCCGACCCGTGGAAGCGTCGTCATGCTGGCCGCCGTGCGGCGAGGAGGGCCTCGGCCAGCAGGAGATCGAGGGGTCGGGTGATTTTGAACGCCACTTCGGAGCCGCGCACCACATGCACGGGCAAGCCGAGCCGCTCGACCAGTCCCGCGTCGTCCGTCGCATCGACTGCGCCGGCAGCAGCGTGTGCCCGCTCCAGCAGCGATCGCCGAAACCCTTGCGGTGTCTGGATGGCGCGCAGGTGCGCGCGGTCTGGAGTGCCGACCACGGCGCCGGCTGAATTGACCTGCTTGACGGTGTCGATCACGGGTATGCCTGGCACAACAGCATCGTGCCCGGCAACGACGGCGTCGGCGACAGCCGCGACGAGTGCGGGCGGCGCCAAGGGGCGGGCGGCGTCGTGGATCAGCACGACGTCGACGTCAGGTGGCAGCGCCCGCAGAGCCTGTCCGACCGACTGCTGTCGAGAGTCGCCGCCTGGGACGACGTGCAGCTGTGCCGCGCCGGTGATGGGGCTCAGCAGAGCGCGCACAGCGTCAACTTCATCGGGGGGAGCAGCCACCACGATCACTGGAACCGGCGCTGCTACGAGTGCCCGCACGGCGTGCACCAGCATCGGCTCGCCGGCCAGCAGGCGCAGGGCCTTGGGGCTGCCGGGGCCGAGACGCACGCCGCTGCCGGCGGCGGGAACGAGCGCGGCGATGGTCATCGCGAGGGAGTCTGCCCGCCCAGAGGGCTCCGCCCCCCGGGGACCCCCCGGAAAGAACAAAAACTGGCCCCCGGCGGGAGTGCCGGGGGCCAGTCATGAAAAATGCGGGGACTCAGCTGGCGAGCACCTCGTCGAGCAGGGCCTCGGCCTTGTCCTCGTTGGTGCGCTCGGCGAGTGCGAGCTCGGACACGAGGACTGAACGCGCCTTGGCAAGAACCCGCTTCTCACCGGCCGACAGTCCGCGGTCACGCTCACGCCGCCACAGATCACGAACGACCTCTGCCACCTTGATGACATCGCCGGACGCGAGCTTTTCGACGTTGGCCTTGTAACGCCGCGACCAGTTGGTGGGCTCCTCGGTGTGCGGCGCGCGAAGCACCTCGAACACCCGGTCAAGGCCGGCCTGGTCGACCACGTCGCGGACGCCCACGAGATCGCAGTTGTCCGCGGGGACACGAACTGTCAGATCGCCTTGGGCGACCTTGAGAACTAGGTAGAGCCGCTCCTCACCTTTGATCACGCGGGTCTCGATAGCCTCGATGAGGGCCGCCCCATGCTGGGGGTAGACAACTGTCTCGCCGACCTGAAAAGTCATGTGTCTTCATACCCCTTTCCGGTGACAAGGGTAACACGGGCGGTGCATCGAGACCTCGACGTTCGCCCAGGTCAGGGCCTCCAAGAGGCCTTGACAAACAGAGCACCCCATGCTTACGAACCCCAGCAGTACAACGTTTTGAACGCCCACATGCACAGGGCGCGACACCCGGCGCATACTTAGCGCGTGGGCGGGCCGGGGCTTCCCGACGAAGGGCTACCACCCCCTGACGGGTGGCGGCAACGGACCCCCGCGAACAGCCTTCCCGACCCGGACACAGTCGTCATCCCCGACGACATCGCCGAGCTCGAGCCGGACCTTCGCTCCTACTACCGCGAGCTGGCTCGCCGACAGCACTCGGCATCGATGCGACGGGTGTTTCTCACGCGTCGATGGGAGCGGTTCGGAATCTCGGGCCCGATCGTGGTGGCGATCCTCTGCGTCGTCGCGTTGTTCGGATCTCTCGCGAGCATCGTCGTGCCGCGCGCACCGTACCGGCCGGTCGCCGAGCCGCTGGCCGACACCAGCAGGCCGGTCGGTGACGTGGGCGGGCTGCTGCCCGAGGCAACGCTCACGCTCTTCGACGACCCCGTCGAAGTCCGCAACCGCCGGCCAGCAGTGCTTGCCCTCGTGCCCTCCGATTGCAGCGACTGCGGCGACCAGCTCGACGACATCTATGCCGAGGCCAAGCAGGACCGGCTTGGCTTCGACATCATCGGGGCGCCCGAGGCGGAGGACCTCCTACGTGAGATCGACCGCGACACCGGCAACGGCGCCGCCGACGTGCTGCTGGACCCCGACGGGGTGCTCGCCCGGACCTACAACGCCGACGTGCTGACCGTCCTGGCCGTCGCTCCCGACGGCACTGTCGCCGAAATCCTTCGTGACCCCGGCCCGTCCGACCGGCTGGGCCGTACCCTCGAGCGCATGCTGACGTCGGACCACGTGTGATCGTCGGGCTCGTCCGGGCCAGCCACCCGGTGCCTTCGGCGGCCGTCACGGTTCTCGTCACCGTGCTCGCGATCACCGCCGGCCACGACGTGCAAGGGTGGGTAACCATCGCGGCCATGGTGCTCGCCGGTCAGCTTTCGATCGGGTGGGCCAACGACGCGATCGACGCCGAGCGCGACCGCATCGCGGGCCGCCGTGACAAGCCAATCGCCACGGGCGAGGTCAGCCAGCGAGCGGTGGCCAACGCCGCCTCGGTGGCGCTCGCGTTGTGCGTGCCATTGTCGCTTGCGGCTGGCCTCGCCGCGGGCCTCGTACACCTCGTGGCGGTCGGCGCGGGATGGGTGTACGACCTCGGGGTCAAGTCCACGGTCTGGTCGCCGGTGCCGTACGCGGTGGCATTCGGCCTGGTGCCGGTGTTCGTGTGGCTTGCGCTGCCGGGCGAGCCGTTGCCACCGTGGTGGCTGGTCACAGCCGGTGCGCTGCTCGGCCTCGGTGGACATGGCGCCAATGCGTTGCCGGATCTCGTGGGGGACAAGGAAACCGGTGTCAACGGGCTGCCCCAGCGGCTGGGTGCTGCCCGCACGGCCGCACTCTCGGCGGGCTGCCTCACCACCGCGGTGTTCCTGCTCGCCCTCGGTCCCAGCGGCGGCCTCGGCCTGCTCGGTTGGCTGGCGCTGGCAGCGACGTCGCTACTCTGCGTCGTAGCAGTGCAAGGGGCCGCCTCCGGCGACCGCCGGTCGATGTACGCCTCCATGGCGGTGGCCGCGATCGCGCTGGCGTTGTTTGCGGCCCGCGGAGGTGCGGCCACCTAGCCCGCCGGTAGGCTAACGCCGACTCGTGATCACCAAGGAGTACGTCGTGAAGCCCCTGCAGCGCCTCGGTATTGCCGTCGCCGCCCTGGTTGTCGTCGGCGGCGTCAGTGCCTGCGGCTCAGGCAAAGATGCGTCCACGCAGAAGTGGTACAACCCGGCCGAGGGCATCAACGCCGACGCGGGCGCCGTCGACATCCGCGACGTGGTCGCCGTCACCGACGGCGACGGTGCAGTCTCGGTCGTGGCGTCGCTCATCAACCAGGGCGACGACGACCAGCTCGTCGAGGTGACCGTTGACGGTCAGCAGGCGGAGCTCTCGCCACGCACCGTCAACCTGCCCAACGGGACTCTCGTGCACCTTGGCTCCGACGACACCCGCGCAGATGTCACCGGGCTCGGCGATGAAGTCATGGCGGGTTTGAGCGTCGACGTCGAGATGAGGTTCGAGTCGGCCCCACGCACGACCGTGTCGACCTACGTCTACGCCGCCGATGGCATCTACGCCGGGTTCGGGCCAACCGCGCGGCCGACAGCCGTCGCTGAAGGCTGAGCTCAGGCCTCGAACTTGTAGCCCAGCCCCCTCACCGTCAGCAGGAACTTCGGCTCCGCGGGGTCTGGCTCGATCTTGCTTCGAAGTCGCTTGACGTGAACGTCGAGTGTTTTGGTGTCACCGACGTAGTCGGCTCCCCACACGCGGTCGATGAGCTGGCCTCGAGTCAGTACGCGGCCGGCGTTGCGCAACAGGATCTCCAGCAGCTCGAACTCCTTGAGCGGCAGGCGCACCGACTCACCGCCGACGGACACGACATGGCGCTCGACGTCCATCCGGACGGGGCCGGCCTCAAGCACAGACGTCACGAGCTCGGCTGCGTCGACGCCGCGCCGCAGGACGGCCCGGATGCGGGCGATCAGCTCGCGAGAGGAGAAGGGCTTGGTCACATAGTCGTCGGCGCCGATCTCCAACCCGACCACCTTGTCGACCTCGGAGTCCTTGGCCGTGACCATGATCACCGGCACGTTGGACCGCTGGCGGATCTGCCGGCACACCTCGGTGCCGGGAACACCGGGCAGCATCAGGTCGAGCAACACCAAGTCGGCTCCCGACCGGTCGAACTCGCCTAGGGCCTCCGGCCCGCTCCCGGCGACGGAGACTTCGTAGCCCTCCTTACGCAGCATGTACGAGAGAGCGTCGCTGAACGACTCCTCGTCCTCGACGACGAGCACTCGGGTCACGATGTGGCCTCCGGAACGGGTGCAGGGGACGGGGCGGATTGCCCCTCGGTGGACCGGTGTTGCGGTAGCAACACGGTGAACGTCGAGCCGGTCCCCTCGACGCTCCACACTCGAATTTCGCCGCCGTGCGCGGCGACGACGTGCTTCACGATCGACAGGCCGAGGCCGGTGCCACCGGTGGCCCGCGATCGGGCGGGGTCAACGCGGTAGAACCGCTCGAAGATGCGGTCCTGCTCGGTCGCGGGGATGCCGAGGCCTTGGTCGGTGACGCTGATCTCGACCTGGTCGAGCACCTGGCGTACGCCGACGGCCACCCGCGTGCCTTCCGGCGAGTAGGCGACGGCGTTCTCGACGAGGTTGCCGATGGCGATGATGAGCTGGCTTGCGTTTCCCCAGACCTCGAGCCCGGCGGTGCCACCCGAGGCCAGCCGGATGCGCTGGGACTCGGCGTCGACGCGTGCGCGGTCGAGGGCCTCGGCCACCACGTCGTCGACCTTGACGACCTCGGGGGCGTCCAGCGGGTCGTCGTACTGCAGCCGGGAGAGGTCGATGATCTCCTGGACCAGCCGCGTCAGCCGCGCCGACTCGCTCTGCATGCGCAGTGCGAAGCGGCGTACGGCGTCGGGATCCTCGCTGGCCTCCTCGACAGCCTCGGCCAGCAGCCCCAGGGCACCCACCGGAGTCTTCAGCTCGTGGGAGACGTTGGCGACGAAGTCGCGGCGCACCTCGTCGATGCGGTGGGCCTTGGTGCGGTCCTCGACCAGGACGAGCACCAGCTCGCTGGACAGTGGGGCCACCCGCACGTGGACAAACAGCGTCAGAGTCCCCTCGCGACCGCGGGGCAGGTCGAGATCGAGCTGGCGGATGCGCCCATCCCGGCGTACGGCCTCGACCAGCGCGACCAGCTCGGAGACGACAAGTGCCTCATTTCGGACTAGGCCGAACGCGTAGGCGGACGGACTCGCGCGCACCACACGCGACTGCGGGTCGACGATCACGGCACTCGCGCTGAGCACGGCCAAGACCTGCTCGGCGCCGGGCGGCAGGGGGTCGGCTGGCTCGGGCGGCAGCTCATGCTGGGCGCGCTCGCTCACCCGGAAGCCCAGGCCAGCGGCGAGCCCGACGGCCGCTCCGGCCATCGAGCCGACGGCTAGCACCCAGTCCACATGTTTGATGGTAGGTCGCCCCAGGCTCGTTGCCGTACACCAGATGTTTGCGGGGTCACCGGATGGGAGACTGTTCACCGAGGCTTCCGGACCCGTTCACCGAGGCATCGCGCGTCGCCACGGTGCGTACATAAGGTCGGGACTGGGCCAACGACAAGGACACGTACTGTTATGCGCGAGGCGTACCACGAGCAACTCGAAGTAGTTACCGGGCGGCTGGTTGCGATGACCCGCCAGGTGGCGGGGATGATCCGCGATGCGACCGACGCGCTGCTGTCGGCCGACATCCACCGCGCCGATGCGGTGGTGGCGCTGGATTCCGCCGTCGACCGCGATCGCAACGAGGTCGACGAGCTGCTTGTCGAGCTGATCGCCACACAGGCGCCGGTGGCCGGGGACCTGCGGCACATCATCGCCGGGCTGCGGATCAGCGCCACGCTCGAGCGGATGGGCGATCTGGCCACGCACATCGCCAAGGTCACCCGGATGCGCTACCCCGACTGTGCGGTCCCGGCGGAGCTGCGGACCACGTTCACGGCGATGGGTGTTGTGGCGGAGCAGATGGCGACCAAGGTGGCCGCTGTGATCCGGGTCCGCGACGCGGAGGCCGCTGCCCGGCTCACGCGTGAGGACGACGAGATGGACCGGCTGCACCGCGGGATGTTCCTCGTCGTGCTCGACGGCGACTGGCCGTACCCCGCAGAGGTCGCCGTCGACCAGGCACTGCTCGGCCGCTACTACGAGCGCTTCGCCGACCACGTCGTCTCGATCGCCAACCACTTCACGGCGACCGCCTCGGCCTAGCGGCGTGGCCGCT
>CAWCXA010000017.1:0-546659 GCA_963799425.1 uncultured Actinomycetota bacterium
GGGATCACAGCGAGACCGGTGCACTGCTCGCTCGCGCGATGGTGACCCGCATGGGCTTCCCGGAGCAGGACGTCGACGTGATCACGACGCTGGTGCGTCACCACCTGCTGCTCCCGGAAGCCGCGACCAGACGCGACCTTGACGATCCCACGACGATCGCAGCGGTGGCGACCGAGGTGGGCACGCGGGAGGTGCTCGACCTGCTCGCCGCGCTTACGGAGGCCGACGCAATCGCCGCCGGCCCGCTCGCCTGGACCCCGTGGCGGCAAGCACTCATCGGAGACTTGGTGGGCCGAGTGCGAGCCGCGCTCGGCGGTGCCCAGGTCCCGCAGCCCGCCGGACTCGAACCCTGGCAGCGTGACCTCGCCCGCGCCGGCCAGCTGGCCGTGGACATCACCGACGACGGAAGCACAGTCACGGTGGTTGCTCCTGACCGCACCGGCCTGCTGGCGACGGTCGCCGGTGTGCTCGCGCTGCATCGCCTCGACGTACGGTCAGCCGCAATCCACACGCAGGGCCCCACGGCTGTGCAGGTGCTCCGGGTCGAGCCGTCGTATGCCGGACCGCCGCCCCGCGAGGTGCTCCGTGATGACGTCAAGCACGCCCTACAAGGGACGCTCGACGTCGAGGCTCGGCTGCTCTCGCGGGTGCACGCCTGGCAGCCACCAGCCGTCCCCGTGCCGGCTGCCCAGGTGGCCGTTGTGCCGCGTGCGTCCGCCGACGCCGTCGTCGTCGAGGTGCGTGCCCACGATGTGCCGGGGCTCCTGTACCGGCTTGCCGGGGCGCTTGCCTCGTGCGACGTCGCGGTGCGATCGGCCGTCGTAGGCACCCTCGGAGCCGAGGCCGTCGACGTGCTCTACCTGGTGGCGGGCGAGGGCGGGCCGCTGGACGAGACGACAACCCAGAAGGCGGTCGAGGCCCTCCGCGCGGTGCTCGCCGACGTCGCGACGTCTTGATCACGAAGAGTTCGGGTCGGTTTTCGCGCACAAACCCTTCGTGATCACGCGCAAGAGCATCCGTTAGTTAGGCTGGAGGGCGTCTCTGCCGCCGTCCCCACCCCGAAGGACGTCCGTGTTCGCCACCCTCTCCGACCGCCTCGCCGCCACGTTCAAGGGCCTTCGCGGCAAAGGCCGGCTGTCCGAGGCCGACATCGACGCCACGGCGAGGGAGATCCGGGTCGCGCTGCTCGAGGCCGACGTCGCGCTGCCGGTCGTCAAGGACTTCATCGCCGCGGTGCGCGAGCGGGCCAGGGGCGCCGAGGTGTCTCGCGCGCTCGACCCGAGCCAGCAGATCATCAAGATCGTCAACGACGAGCTCATCGAGATCCTCGGTGGCGAGACCCGCCGCGTGCGTTACGCCAAGACGCCACCGACCGTGATCATGCTCGCCGGCCTCCAGGGCACGGGCAAGACGACCCTGGCCGGCAAGCTCGGCCTGTGGCTCAAGAGCCAGGGGCACCAGCCGCTGCTCGTCGCGGCCGACCTGCAGCGTCCCAACGCGGTCGACCAGCTCCAGGTCGTGGGAGAGCGCGCGGGTGTCGCGGTGTTCGCGCCGCAGCCCGGCAACGGTGTGGGTGATCCTGTCGAGGTTGCCCGCCAGTCGCTCGACCACGCGCGGCAGAAGCTGTACGACGTGGTCGTGGTCGACACCGCCGGCCGGCTGGGCATCGACGCCGACATGATGCAGCAGGCCGCCGACATCAAGGCCGCGATCAAGCCCGACGAGACCCTGTTCGTCGTCGACGCGATGATCGGCCAGGACGCCGTGACCACGGCTTTGGCCTTCCTCGACGGCGTCGGTTTCGACGGGGTCGTCCTCACCAAGCTTGACGGCGACGCGCGTGGTGGCGCGGCACTGTCCGTCCGCAGTGTCACCGGCCGCCCGGTGATGTTCGCCTCCAACGGCGAGAAGCTCGACGACTTCGACGTCTTCCACCCCGAGCGCATGGCCTCGCGCATCCTCGGCATGGGCGACATGCTCACCCTCATCGAGCAGGCCGAGAAGGCGTTCGACCAGCAGCAGGCCGCCGAGATGGCCGCCAAGCTGCAGCGCGGCACCGATTTCACGCTCGACGACTTCCTGGGTCAGCTGCAGGCCGTGCGGCGCATGGGCTCGTTCGGCAAGATCCTCGGGATGCTGCCCGGGGCCGGGCAGTTCCGCGACGCCATCGACAACTTCGACGAGCGGGAGGTCGACCGCGTCGAGGCGATGATCCGCTCGATGACCCCAGGCGAGCGGGACAACCCCAAGATCATCAACGGGTCCCGGCGCGCTCGCATCGCCCGCGGCTCCGGCATGCAGGTGTCCGACATCAACGGTCTCGTCGACCGGTTCTTCATGGCGCGCGACATGATGAGCCGTGCCGCGCGCGGCGGTGGGTTCCCCGGCATGCCGGGGATGCCCGGCACGGCCGGCGCACCCGGCGTGGGCTTCGGCAAGAAGAGCAAGGGCAAGCAAGCCAAGCAGGTCAAGGGCAAGGGCAAGGGGTCGCGATCCGGCAACCCGGCCAAGCGGGCCGCCGACCAGGCGGCCATCGCTGCCCGCGGCAACGCGGCGCCCGAGGCCGGTGCGGTTCCGTCGGCCTTCGGCGGCGGCGATGCGGCCGAGGACTTCCAGCTGCCTGACGAGCTCAAGGGTCTGCTCGGTCCCGGCGGCAAGTGAGCGCCTCGCCGGCTCCGGCGCTGCACGTACGCGGCGTCGTTCTCCCCGATGCCGAGCACCGCGACCTCTGGGTGCGCGACGGCTACGTGACGTACGAGCCGGTGCGGGGCGCCGAGACCGTCGCCACCGGCTGGATCGTCCCGGGGCTTGTCGACGCCCACTGCCACATCGGCCTCGACGCCGGTGGTGCGGTCTCGACCGACGAGGCCGAGCAGCAGGCGCTCGCCGACCGCGACGCCGGGGTGCTGCTGGTCCGCGACGCCGGGTCGCCGTCTGACACCCGATGGGTCGACGACCGTGCGGACCTACCGCGCATCATCCGGGCCGGCCGACATATCGCACGGACCAAGCGCTACCTGCGCAACTACGGCTGGGAGATCGAGCCCGACGAGCTGGTGGCGTACGTCCAACAGGAGGCGCGCCGCGGCGACGGCTGGGTGAAGCTCGTCGGCGACTGGATCGACCGTGACCTCGGTGACCTGGGGCCATGCTGGCCGCTCGACGCGCTCAAGCCGGCGATCGACGCCGCCCACGCCCTCGGCGCGCGCGTGACCGCGCACGTGTTCGGCGAGCCCGCGTTGCCCGACCTGATCGAGGCGGGCATCGACTGCATCGAGCACGGCACCGGGCTCAGCGACGACCTGCTCGACGTGATGGCCGCCAACGGCGTCGCCCTCGTGCCCACGCTTGTCAACATCGCCAATTTCCCCAAGTTCGCGGCCCAGGGCGAGGCAAGGTTCCCGACGTACGCCGCACACATGCGCACGCTGCATGAGCGGCGCTACGACAACGTACGAGCTGCGCACGAGGCAGGGGTCGCCATCTACACCGGCACCGACGCCGGCGGCCAGCTCCCGCACGGTCTCCTCGGCCACGAGGTGCTCGAGCTCGCGACGGCCGGGCTGACGCCGGCGGAGGCGCTGGCTGGCGGCTCGTGGCGCGCTCGAGCGTGGCTCGGCCGACCGGGACTCGGTGAGGGCGACCCGGCCGATTTCGTCGTGCTGGACGCCGACCCACTCACCGACCTCAGCACGCTGTTGCAGCCGGCCCGCATCGTGCTGCGCGGCCGCATCGTCGGCTGATCGCGCCGGGAATGACCACGTTCAGCAGGGTTGTCCCCGCACCACTAGGCCTGCATGCCTAGCGGGGCGGGGGCAACCCTGCTGATGGCCTCCCGACGGGCGGCGTGCTCCTAGCGGCTTGCCATCTCCGGCACCGACTCCGCCTCCGGCACCGACTCAGACACGGCGATCCGCGAGTGCAGGCGAGCCAGCGGCCCGGGCAGCCACCAGTTCCACTGGCCCAGCAGGGTCATCGTCGCCGGCACCAGCAGCATGCGGACGATCGTCGCGTCCAGCAGGATCGCCAGCACCAGGCCGAGACCGATCGCCTTGATGGGCGCGAAGCCGCCGACCATGAACCCGGCGAACACCACCGCGATCACCAGCGCCGCTGCAGTCACGATCCCGCCGGTCAGCTGCAACCCCTGGGCGACCGACTCCCGAGCACCCGCACCGGCGAGCCACCGCTCCCGGATCCGCGACAGCAGGAACACCTCGTAGTCGACGGACAGCCCGAACGCGATCGCACCGACCAGCACCGGCACCGTCAGGTGTACGTAGCCCAGTCCCTCGCCGCCGAGCCAGCTCGCCAGGTTGCCGTCCTGGAACACCCACACCACGACACCGAGTGCGGCGCTGATGCTCAGCAGGTTGGTCAGCACCGCCTTGATCGGAAGCAGCACGGACCCGGTGAAGATGAACAGCAGCACCAGCGTGGCGAGTCCCACCAGCCCGACCGCCCAGGGCAACCGGTCGATCAGCATCGCCTCATAGTCGACGAGTGCGGCCGCGTCCCCTGTGACCGAGGCGCCGACGGGCGCCGTCAGATCGCGGATCGCGGTGACCGTGCCCTTGCCGCCCGCATCGTCCGTGGCGGTCGTGGTCACGTCGAGCAGTGTGAGGTTCGGCGCGACAACCTCCGTCTCGACGGATGTGACCTCGGGCAACGCCGCGATGTCGTCGCTGAGCTGCTGCACAGCGGGGTCGTCAGCCGCCGTACGAGCGACAACCGCGATCCCATCGGGCCCGTTCTGCCCGGGATAGTGGGCATCCAACGCGTCGTACGTCTGGCGCGCCTCGGTGCTCGTGGGCAGCATCCGCGCGTCGCCCATGGACAGCCGCATGCCCAGGAACGGGGCGGCGAGCACCAGCAGGCCAACAGTCGTCACAAGCAGTGTGAGCAGGGGCTGGCGCTGCACCGCGCTCGCAACCCGGGCGAAGACGCCACGGCCAGTCCGCTCCTTCGCGGGGGAGATGCGGCGGCCGACGAGGGCAAGCACCGCAGGCAGCAAGGTGAGCGCGGCGACCATGTCCACGAGCACCACGGCAGAACCGGCGAGCCCCATCGAGCGCAGGAACGGGTCGTTGAACACCATCAACCCGAGCAGCGCGATCGCGACGGTGAGACCGGAGAACATCACCGTACGGCCAGCAGATGCGAACGTACGGGCGATGGCGCCCGGCACGTCGGCATCAACGCGCCGTTCCTCACGGAACCGGCTGACGATGAGCAGGGCGTAGTCCACGGCCAGACCCATCGCCAGCATCGTTGTCACCTGGATCGAGTAGACGGACACGTCCGAGACCAGGCTGAATGCATACAGGACGCCGAACGTCGCCCCGATCCCGACGACTGCGATGAGCAGCGGCAGTCCGGCGGCGATCACGCCACCGAAGACGATGAGCAGCAGGAGCAGGACCGCCGGCATACTGATGATCTCGGCACGGGCGACGTCCTCCTGCGCCTGGGTGTCGAACTCGTTGCCCAGCAGCGGCCCACCTGACACGGCGACTTCTTCGGCGTCGATGCTGCGCAGCCTTTCGGCAGCAGCTTCGGCAAAGTCCTCCTCGTCATCACCAGGCTGAACCGCCACCTCGATCAGCAGCGCGCGGTCGCGCGCCTCAGAGGGGATCGGGTCGGACACGGCCACGATGCCAGGCATCTCGCGCAGGTCGGCGATGGCGGCCGCCGCGCTCGCCTGGGTGCTGGAGTCGGCACCGACGATGACGGCGGCAATGCCTTCCGGTGCGGGCGCGGTCTCTTCGAGCAGCTCCTCGGCGCGGTTGGACTCGCTGCCTGGGACGACGCCGACGTCGGGCACCAGCCGCTCGAACACTCCGATGCCGACGCCGAATCCGGCGCCGACGACCGCGACCCAGATCGCTATCACGACGAACGGTCGTCGCACAGCGAAGGCGGAGATTGTGCGGATCATGAAAGCCTCCCAGCGGTGGATCACCTGCTGTGGATGCTCGTCTCGAACGGCCAAGCCGTGATCACCGTACGGAGCGGACTCCGATCCCGCTCTCAGGAGCGAGTGGGCGGCGCCGCCTCACCCGGAAGTACCAGACCCGACTCGTAGGCCAGCACTACGGCTTGCACGCGGTCACGCACCCCGAGCTTGCTGAGCATGCTGCTCACGTGCGTCTTGACCGTGTGCTCGGTGACAAAGAGCTCGCCCGCGATTTCGGCGTTGGACAGCCCTCGTGCGACCAGGCGCAGGGTGTCTGTCTCCCTGGCAGTAAGTGCGGTGAGCGGGCCGTCGGATGGTGGCGACGACGATGGGCGCGACTTCGAGAGGACATCGGCGATCAGGCGGCGTGTCACCGTCGGTGCAAGTAGTGACTCGCCGCGGGCGACGACTCGCACGGCGTCAACCAGCTCGTCGCGTCGCATGTCCTTGAGCAGGAACCCGCTCGCTCCGGCGCGCAGCGCCTCGTACACGTACTCATCCACGTCGAACGTCGTCAGAACCAGCACCTTGGCCCGGGTGTCCTGGCAGATCGCGGCCGTTGCCGCAATGCCATCCATCTGCGGCATGCGGATGTCCATCAACACCACGTCGGGGTCGAGCCGCCGAGCCGCCGCTACCGCCTCGAAGCCGTCAGCCGCCTGTCCGACCACCGTCATGTCGGGCTGCGCCGACAGGATCATGGCGAAGCCTTCGCGGACCAAGGCTTGGTCGTCGGCGATGAGGACGTTCAAGGGCTGCTGGTCAGGCACGCCCCACATCTAACGGCAGGCTGGCCCTGATCTGGAAGCCCACCCCGTCGGGCCCGCGACCTGTGCTCAGCTCCCCGCCGAGCGCAGTGACCCGCTGGCTCATCCCGATCAGCCCGCGGCCGCCGGCAGATCCGTCGGGACCTGGCCCGGTTCCGTCGTCGCGGACTGCCAGTTCGAGGACGGTGTCGCGCCAATCGAGGCGTACGCGGGCTTGGCTCGCGTCGGCGTGCTTCACGATGTTGGTGAGCGACTCCTGGACGATGCGATAGGCCGTCAACGCGAGGTCGGCCGGCACCGGTTGCCGTACACCGTGCTCCTCGAGCGTGACGACCAGCCCAGACCGCTTCGTGCTTGCTACCAGCGCAGGCAGCGTCTCGAGACCAGGCTGTGGTTGCCGCTCTGCCTCATCCGAACGGAGCACACCAAGGGCGCGCCGCAGCTGAGCAAGCGCGTCGCGTGCGGTCGCCGAGATGTTGTCGAAGAGCTCGACGGCTTTGTCGGGGTCACTGCGTACCGCGACCGGACCGGCCTCCGCCTGCACGACGACGAGACTCATCGAGTGCGCCAGGATGTCGTGCATCTCGCGGGCGATCCGTTCGCGTTCGTGCGCCGCTACGGAGTCCTGCTCCTCGGCGAGCCGACGGGCCCGTTCCTCCAGGAGCTCGATCCGGTCGCGGCGAGCCCTGGCGCTGGTGCCGAGCGCATAGGCGACGAGAAACTGCAGCGCGACAGGGGCGACGTTGAGCAGCTCGTCCTTCGGGATGACGATGGAGAGCGTTACTCCTATCGCAGTGCCGGCCAGACCGACAAGTCGCCCTGGAAGGGGCGACAGCGAGGCGAAGGTGTAGGTGGCGACCAGCTGCGCCGCCGGGATGTGACCGAGAACGTCCTCTGCGGCCATCCAGGTGGTGGTCACGCCGCAGAGCGCGGTGACAGTGATGGGGTAGCGACGTCGCCAGAGCAGCGGCAGCGCATTGGCGGCGGCCAGCACGAAAACCCACCACTCGAGGGCGCCGTCGATGAACCCGTACGTGATGACCGTGGCGAAGCAGGCGAACGCCAGCGCGGCGTCGACGGCGACCGGTGGGAGGTCTTGCGCCCATTCGGCCAGCCGGCGAGCACGTTCGGTGAGTGCGGACACCCGTCCTGCTCCAACGCGTTGGGACATGTGTGGCCCCAGTATCCGGTGTCGTCCGGGCGGGAGTCCTCACTCTCAAGGACGAGACTGCGCTGCCCTCGTCTCAGTCCCAGCCGTGCAGCGGGCGCAGCTTGGTGACCACGGTGTCGAATCGCGGCCGGTCGAGGATCGCGCCCTCTCGGCGGATGTGCTCACCGTCGACGCGGATCACCCGGTCGAGCCGCACCCAGGACGTCCGCCCTTCGCCGTCCCACGAACCGGTGCCTATGCGCAGCCAGTTGCGGTCATCGTCGTGATCCTTGCTCGACAGCATCACGCCTAGCAGGTTGGCCTCCGACCCGGCCCGGGCGACGAGCAGCACCGGCCGGTCCTTGCCCTGGTTCGGGTTGTCCTCATAGGCCACCCAGGTCCACACGATCTCGCCTGGGTCGGCATCGCCGTCGAGGTCGGGCGCGTAGAGCGTGTGTACCCGCTCCGGCTGGCTGCGTGCCAGATCGGCAGGCGACGGGCCACCCGCCTGCGTCGTACGGGCGGTCGGACGCCGCGGCGCCAGGACCTTGGACACCAGATCACGCAGCACACCCACGGGTCCCAGACTAGGAGTCGACTCGCGGCCTCGGCACGGTCAGCGCCAGCCTGTCCGTTGCCGGAGCCAGTCGACGCAGGCGACCCCCTGCAACCGTTGGAACCCCCGCAGACTCGGCAGCCCCTTGGGTGCCGGCCGTCTTGCCCCGTCGAAGAAGTAGCCCGCGAGCGCGGCGAGATAGGCGGTGACAGCAGCGGGATCGGCCTCGGCACCCACTCGCCGCCGGGCCAAGAGGCGCTCAGGGTCATGCCCGCCATGGAGCTGGGCGTTGACCAGCAACTGCACCGTGTCGATCCAGGGCGCACCTCGAGCGGCGTGCGGCCAGTCGACGATGAGGACGCGCGAATCGGTCAGCAGGAGGTTGTCGGCGCGCACGTCGTCGTGCACCAACGCTTCGCCCTTCGTTGCCGTGACCGCAGATGACGCGAGTTCAACCAAGGCCGGCAGGTGAGCGACTGCCCAAGGGTGCAGGTCCGGTCCGGGGTCCGCCGCCAGTCGTTCCCAGCCACGGAAGTCGATCGCGCTGGACTCGGCGTAGGTCCCGAGCCACTCGAGCGATGTCGGCTTCTCCACCGCGGCCATGGCGTCCAACGCGCCGAGGCAGCGCTCGAGCTCGTCGGGGAGCCACGGTGTGGCCGGGTGCCGGCCGTCGACGTCCTCGAAGATCAGCGCGATCCAGTCGCCGTCGTCGTGCGACGCGAGCATCCGGGGCGTCGGCACTTGAGGCGGCAGTGCGGCGGCGATGCGCGCCTCCAGGCGATGCAAGCCCGGGGAGTCGGGGTTCTGCGCCGAGCTCACGGCCTTGACGAACGCCCGACGACCGTCGGCTGTTCGCACCCTGTCGGCACTGCCTGGGGAGAACCCGCCAGGTTGCGAGACCGCCTCGGTCACCGGCGCACCCAGCACACTCTCGACCGCGGCCCGCAGGCGTACCGGCAGATCCCGCCACTGAACCCGCTGTCCGCCGCCCACGACCGTCACCGCGGCCAGTGTGGGCGAAGGTCCGGCCGCCCCGCGACTGCATTTCCAGGTGCGCGTCCTGGACATGGGACCATGGAGGCGTCCCTGTCCAGGCAGTGAGGAACCCGTGCCCCCGACCCCCAAGGCCCCGGCGCCGAGCGCTACGCCGCCGCAGCTGATCCGCAACTTCTGCATCATCGCCCACATCGACCACGGCAAGTCGACGCTGGCCGACCGGATGCTGCAGCTCACGGGGGTCGTTGACGACCGGCAGATGCGCGCGCAATACCTCGACCGCATGGACATCGAGCGCGAGCGCGGCATCACCATCAAGAGTCAGGCAGTGCGGCTGCCCTGGACTGCCGGCGAAGAGACCTACGTGCTCAACCTGATCGACACGCCGGGCCACGTCGACTTCACCTACGAGGTGTCTAGGTCGCTCGCGGCCTGCGAGGGCGCGGTCCTGCTCGTCGACGCGGCTCAGGGCATCGAGGCGCAGACGCTCGCCAACCTCTACCTCGCACTCGAGAACGACCTGCACGTCATCCCCGTACTCAACAAGATCGATCTTCCCGCGGCCCAACCGGAGAAGTACGCCGCCGAGCTCGCCCACCTCATCGGCTGCGACCCGTCCGAAGTGATGCGGGTCAGCGGCAAGACCGGCGAGGGGGTGGGCGACCTGCTCGACCAGATCGTGCGGCAGGTGCCGCCGCCGCAGGGCAACACCGACGCGCCGGCCCGCGCGATGATCTTCGACAGCGTCTACGACACGTATCGCGGCGTCGTCACCTACGTACGAGTCATCGACGGGCATCTCAGCCCACGCGAACGCATCCTCATGATGTCGACCCGCGCGACGCACGAGCTGCTGGAGATCGGCGTGATCTCGCCGGAGATGGTGCCCAGCAAGGGGCTCGCTGTCGGTGAGGTCGGCTACCTGATCACCGGAGTCAAGGATGTTCGGCAGTCCAAGGTCGGCGACACGATAACCAACCAGAGCAAGCCGGCGACCGAGGCGCTGGCAGGCTACCGGGAGCCCAAGCCGATGGTCTTCTCCGGGCTCTACCCGATTGACGGTTCGGACTACCCGGCGCTGCGGGATGCGCTCGACAGGCTCAAGCTCAACGACGCCGCGCTGCAGTACGAGCCGGAGACGTCCGTTGCACTCGGCTTCGGCTACCGGTTGGGCTTCCTTGGCTTGCTGCACATGGAGATCGTGCGTGAGCGGCTCGAGCGGGAGTTCAACCTCGACCTCATCTCAACGGCGCCCAACGTCGTCTATCGGGTCGTGATGGAGGACGGCACTGAGCAGATCGTCACCAACCCGAGCGAGTTCCCGACGGGCAAGATCGACCGGGTCTACGAGCCGGTCGTACGGTCCACGATCCTCGCACCCAGCGAGTTCGTCGGGGCGATCATGGAGCTCTGCCAGTCTCGGCGGGGGTCGCTGCTCGGCATGGACTACCTGTCGGAGGACCGTGTCGAGCTGCGCTACGCGCTGCCGCTGGCCGAGATCGTCTTCGACTTCTTCGACCAGCTCAAGTCACGCACGCGGGGCTATGCCTCGCTCGACTATGAGCCCACGGGCGAGCAGGAGGCGGCGCTCGTCAAGGTTGACATCCTGCTGCACGGCGACCCGGTCGACGCGTTCAGCGCGATCGTGCACAAGGACAAGGCTTACTCCTACGGCGTCGCCATGGCCGGCAAGCTCAAGGAGCTCATCCCGCGGCAGCAGTTCGAGGTGCCGATCCAGGCGGCCATCGGGGCGCGGGTGATCGCGCGGGAGAACATCCGGGCGATCCGCAAGGACGTGCTTGCCAAGTGCTATGGCGGTGACATCACCCGTAAACGAAAGCTGCTGGAGAAGCAGAAGGAAGGCAAGAAGCGGATGAAGATGGTCGGCCGCGTCGAGGTGCCCCAGGAGGCCTTCATCGCCGCGTTGTCGACTGGGGAGTCGTCCGCCAAGCAGCCCTGACCGTTTCCGGGTGGCTTTCCGGGATGCCTCTGGCGCCGTGGGTTAACGGACCGGTAACTTCCGCTCCACGTGTCAGGATGGGATCTGTCGCGGTTCTTCCGTGACAGCTACCGTTCCTGACGACCCAGCCAATGGTGACGGGATTCCAACGGAGGCCCCTGCATGAGCAATGCCACGACTGATCCGGCGACCTTCGTCGCGGATCGCCCTGCGTCCGTGGGGCGGATGTTCCTTGACCGGGTCGCCGCAACGCCCGACACCGAGGCGTTCCGGTACCCCACCGGAGACGGCGGCTGGAGCTCGGTCACCTGGCAGCAGACCGCCGACCGCGTGTTCGCGCAGGCAGCCGGCCTGATCGCCCTCGGCGTCGAGGCCGAGCAGCGGGTCGCGATCGCATCGTCGACGCGTTACGAGTGGATCCTCGCCGACCTCGCCATCATGTGTGCGGGCGCGGCCACGACCACTGTCTACCCGTCGACCAACGCCGAGGACACGATCTTCATCCTGTCCGACTCGGGCAGCCGCGTGGCCTTTGCCGAGGATGAGAAGCAGGTCGCCAAGATCGTCCAGCACCGTGCGCAGCTCCCTGACCTGACCCGTGTGGTGGTCGTCGACGGCACAGGTGACGGCGACTTCGTGATCACGTTGGCCGAGCTGGAGGAGCGCGGCCGCGCCCACCTCGCCGAGCACCCCGACGCCATCGAGCAAGCGGTCAACGCTGTCGGCCCTGAGCACCTCGCCACGCTCATCTACACGTCTGGCACAACAGGCAAGCCCAAGGGTGTGCGACTCGTTCACGACAACTGGACCTACGAGGGCGTCGCGATCGACGCCCTCGGCATCCTGCGCCACGACGATCTGCAGTTCCTCTGGCTGCCGCTTGCGCACTCGTTCGGCAAGGTGCTGCTGTCCGCGCAGCTGCAGATCGGCTTCGCCACTGCGGTCGACGGCAACGTCGAGCGCATCGTCGACAACCTCGGCGTCATCCAGCCGACTTTCATGGCAGCAGCCCCGCGCATCTTTGAGAAGGTCCACGCGCGCATCATCACGATGCAGCGCGCAGAGGGCGGCGTGAAGTACAAGATCTTCTCCTGGGCGTTCGACGTCGGTCTCAAGGCTTCGCGGCTGGAGCGCTCGGGCCAGCAGGTCCCTGCCACCCTCGCGTTGCAGCGCCGGCTGGCCGACAAGCTGGTGTTCTCAAAGATCCGGCACCGCTTCGGCGGCCGGCTGCGTTACTTCGTCTCCGGCGCAGCCGCGCTGTCGCCGCAGATCGCCGAGTGGTTCCACGCCGCCGATGCGCTCATCCTCGAGGGCTACGGGCTGACTGAGACGAGTGCCTTCAGCTTCGTCAACCGCCCCGAGCAATACCTCATCGGCACCGTGGGTCTGCCCGCGCCGGGCACCGAAGTGCGCATCGCCGACGACGGCGAGGTGCTCATCAAGGGCCCCGGTGTCATGCGTGGCTACCACAACATGCCCGAGGAGACCGCGGCCGTCCTCGATGACGAAGGCTGGTTCCACTCCGGCGACATCGGCGAGCTCGACGGGCCGTTCCTGCGCATCACCGACCGCAAGAAGGATCTCATCAAGACGTCTGGCGGCAAGTACGTCGCTCCACAGGAGATCGAGGTCGCCTTCAAGGCGGTCTGCCCCTACGCCAGCCAGATCGTCGTCCACGGCGATCGACGCAACTTCGTCACCGCCCTCATCACCCTCGACGAGCAGGCGATCACCGAATGGGCCGCCCGCAACAACGTCACGGCGACGTCCTATGAGGAGATCGTGCTCACGCCCGAGGTGCACGACATGGTCGAGCGCTACGTCGGCAAGCTCAACGAGCAGCTGAATCACTGGGAGACGATCAAGAAGTTCACGATCCTGCCTCGTGACCTGTCCATCGAGGAGGGGGAGATGACCCCGAGCCTCAAGGTCAAGCGCAAGGCGGTCGAGAAGAAGTACGCCGACGTGCTGGACGCCATGTACGTGAGCTGACGCGGGATTGGCGCAGGGCCGCCCTCTGCTAGCCGGGATTGGCGTAGGGGCACCCTCTGGCGAACCTATTGGCGCAGGGCCGCCCTCTGACATTCGGGGGTTGGCGCAGGGCCGCCCTCTGACAATCGGGGGTTGGTGCAGGGCCGCCCTCTGACAATCAGGGGGTTGGCGCAGCGCCGCCCTCAGCCAACCGGCACCGGCCCGCGGGTGACAATGGGGGATGCCCTCGACGCTGCCCGACGGTGAGACCGCGCCTCGCGACGGATCGCTGCCCGCGCAGTCGTACGACGGGCTAGGCACCCGCCCGTTCGGCATCTACGTGCACGTTCCCTTTTGCGCGACCCGGTGCGGCTACTGCGACTTCAACACCTACACCGCGGCCGAGCTGGGGGAGTCACCCGGGGCTTCGCGGACAACGTGGGCCGACGGAGCGCTCGCCGAGCTGCGACTCGCCCGAAGGGTGCTCGGCGACGTCGACCTGCCGGTGCAGACGGTGTTCTTCGGCGGCGGCACGCCCACCTTGCTGCCGCCGGACGACCTCGTCCGCGTCGTTCGCGCGATCGATGACGAATTCGGCCTCACGCCTGGAGCCGAGATCACGACCGAGTCCAACCCCGAGTCTGTGGGGCCGGCGGCGCTGGCGACGTTGCGGGACGGCGGGTTCACGCGGATGTCGTTCGGGATGCAGAGCGTACGCAGTCACGTACTCACCGTCCTCGATCGCACCCACACGCCCGGCCGCCCGCAGGAGGCGGTCGCGGAGGCTCGCGAGGCGGGGTTCGAGCATGTCAATCTCGACCTCATCTACGGCACGCCGGGGGAGTCGCTCGACGACTGGCGCGCATCGCTGCACGGTGCGCTGAGCGCCGAGCCGGACCACATCTCCGCGTACGCGCTCATCGTCGAGGACGGCACACGGCTCGCAACGCGCATCCGGCGCGGCGAGCTGGCCATGCCCGAAGACGACGACCAGGCCGACAAGTACGCCCTCGCCGACCAGCTGCTCACCACCGGCGGCTTCGACTGGTACGAGGTGTCCAACTGGGCCACCACGACGGCGGCCCGGTGTCGACACAACTTGCTCTACTGGCACGGCGGCGACTGGTGGGGCATCGGGCCGGGCGCGCACAGCCACGTCGGCGGCGCCCGGTGGTGGAACGTCAAGCATCCGGCCGCGTGGGCCTCCCGGCTCGCCGCCGCCGAGAGCCCGGCATACGCGCGCGAGGTCCTCGACCCCGCCACTCGGCAGGTCGAGCGCATCCTGCTCGAGCTGCGGCTCGTCGACGGGTTGCCACTCTCGGTGCTGGAGCCGGCCGGCCTTGCCGCCGCCGCGCGCAGCGCCGACGACGGCGTGCTGACCATTACCGACGGTCGCGCTGTGCTCACGCCGAGAGGTCGGCTGCTCGCCGACGCGGTGGTGCGCGATCTGACCCCCTGATCTTGTCGGTCGCAGCATCGTCTACGCTCATCGCGGCTGTCAGTGGCCGGCGACCGGGTCGTGTGCGCTCGGGCATTGCTCTGGCGGCCCGGAACCTGCAGGTCACAATTTGGCCGCGAGGCTATTCAGTAGGAAAGTTTCCTGTTAGTTTCACCCCCGGAGGTCGTAGGACCGCCCGGCGGACATTCGTCCCGCCCGGTCCCGGCAGACCAAGTTCACGACCACCTGGTCTACACAGTGGAGGGATCGCGTGAAGAGGAAGTTCACGATCGTCGCCGGTCTGACGGCGATGGCGCTGGCGCTCACCGCGTGTGGCGGTGACGACGACAGCGGCGACGCAGGGTCGGCCGAGGCAAGTGGCACGCTTGACGTCTGGCTGATGCAGGACGCCGATGGCGAAAACTGGAGGCCGGTCGTTGATGCGGCCACGGCCAAGTTCAACGAGGCCAACCCCGACGTCGACGTCGAGGTCACCATCGTCCAGTGGACTGGCGGCCAGGAGCGGCTCAACACCGCCCTCGCCGGCAGCAACCCGCCTGATGTCGTGGAGCTCGGCAACACCTGGACCCCGGCCTTTGCGGCCAACGGTGGTCTGGCTGACCTGAGCGACTCGGTGTCCGAGTTCGAGAACTCCGACACCTGGGTCAAGAGCCTCGCTGACGCCGGCACCTTCGATGGCTCCGTCTACGGCGTCCCCTACTACGGTGGCTCGCGCGTCATGACCTACCGCATGGACCTGTTCGAGCAGGCCGGCATCCCGGTGCCGTTCGCGCCGACCAGCATGGAAGAGCTCGAAGCAGCTGCCGACACGCTCAACGAGACCTTCGGGTCCAACCCGAACTTCTCGGCGTTCTACATCCCCGGTCAGCACTGGTACCTCGGCGGCGCGCTTCTCGCCGACGCGGGTGCAGAGCCGTTCGGTGAGTTCGACGGCGACAAGTGGGTCGCTACCCTCGACTCGCCCGAGTCGGTCGCGGGTCTCGAGCTCTTCGAGGAGCTGCGCAGCAAGTACTCGAAGGCTGACCCGACCGGCGAGGAGGCCGACCAGGCCTACGTCATGGGCGGCACCAACGACGTCGGAATGTTCTATGGCGCGGGCTGGGAGGCCGGCGAGGTCCTCAACGCGGAGAAGGGTGGCAACCCTGCCCTCGAGGGCCAGATCGGGCAGTTCCCGCTGCCGTCGACCCACGCCGGCGAGACGGCCCCGGCCTTCATCGGTGGCTCGCACCTTGCAGTCCCGCAGAAGTCGGACCAGCTTGACCTGGCCAAGGAGTGGATCGCGGCCTACACCAGCACCGACATCATGACCCAGCTGGTTGAGGCTAACGGCGTCATCCCCAACACGACGACGCTGCTCAGCCTCGACGCCGACAACCCGACGTTCCTGGCGGCCCAGAACTCCTGGTTCGTCCCGACCTCGGCCAACTGGGCCGACGTCGAGGGCCAGCGGATTCCGCAGAACACGTTCGTGTCGGTGTCGACCGGCACAGCGCCTGCAGATGCCGCCGCAGATTACAACGGTCAGATCCAGGCCATCCTCGATAAGTGATCCGAACCGAAGCCCGGGTCGACGCTGCACCTCGGCGCGACCCGGGCTTCGGCCCGCAAGGGATCCCTCTTCAGAGCCCCAGGAGGACAGATGAGCGCGCTGGGTGCGTCGACCACGCCTGGCGAGATGACTCCGGGAACCGCGGAGATCGCCCAGTTCGGGGCCGGGCCACGACTCGCCCGGCGTCGGCGCCAGCGGCCGCCGCGCAAGGGCCTGCCGTACGCGTTGGTGATCCCGAGCGTCCTGACACTCGTCGCGGTGCTCGGCTACCCGGTCCTCTACCTGCTGCGAATCTCCTTCCAGCACTTCGAGCGGGCCCAGCTCTTCGGCGCACAGCCGGCTGAGTTCATCGGGTTCGACAACTACATCGAGTTCATCACCGGTGACGACTTCGTCGCCATCGTCTTCCGTACGCTGGCATTCACTGCCGCCTGTGTCGGGCTCTCGATGGTCGCCGGTGTCGGCATCGCGCTACTCATGCAGCGGATGAGTACCTGGGTTCGCATTCCGCTGCTGGCGGCCATGATGTTCGCCTGGGCGATGCCGCCGATCGCGGCCGTCGCGGTGTTCCAGTGGTTGTTCGACTACCAGTACGGCGTCGTCAACTACCTCATCGACAAACTGCTGCCCTTCGTCGACTTCACCCCGCACCACTGGTTCCTCAACCCCGTGCAGGGCTTTGCCGTGATCGTCTTCATGATCGCCTGGGGTGCCGTGCCGTTCATCGCCATCACGGTCCATGCCGCGCTCACCCAGGTGCCGCAGGAGCTCGTGGACGCAGCGCACATTGACGGTGCTGGAAAGGTTGAGGTCTTCCGGTCGGTGATCTACCCGATCATCAAGCCGGTGCTGCTCATTCTGACCGTGCTTTCCATCATCTGGGACTTCCAGATCATCGCCCAGATCATCGCGATGCTCAACAACACGCCGCCGCCGGAGTACTTCACGCTGCCGGTCTATTCGTACATGACGTCGATCGTGGGCGGCGACTTCGGTCTGGGTGCCGCGGCCGCGGTCTTCACAGTTCTCGCGCTCGCGGGGCTCACCTTCATCTACCTCCGGCGGATGCTTGCGAACCAGGAGATCGACTGATGCAGACCGCGACTCGCTCTCGCAAGCAGGGCAACCTCGGCGCCAACATCGCCGGCCTCGTCGTGTTCGTCGTGATGGCGTTCCCCGTCTACTGGATGATCAACACGGCGTTCAAGCCGGCCAGCGAGATCATCACCTCGACGCCGCACTTCTTCCCGACTGACATCACCTTCGACGGCTTCGCCCGCGCTCTGGATCGGCCGTTCTTCTGGAGCTCGGTGCGCAACAGCCTCATAGTCGGGTTCGGGGCTGTCATCCTCTCGCTGGTCATCGGGTTCCTGGCAGCGCTGGCCATCGCGCGGTTCCGCTTCTACGGGCGGCGAGCGTTCGGGCTCACGATCTTCTTCGTGCAGATGATCCCTCTCAACGCGCTCGTGATCCCGCTCTACCTGCTGCTCGAGGACGCCGGCATGCTGGACAAGCTGCCCGGTTTGATCGTGGTCTACCTGGCTCTCACGTTGCCGTTCACCATCTGGTTGCTGCGTGGCTTCGTCGCCGGGATCCCGCTCGAGCTCGAGGAAGCCGCGCAGATGGATGGCTGCACTCGGATGCAGGCCTTCTACCGAGTGGTTCTGCCGCTCGTTGCTCCCGGCCTCGTGGCGACGGCCCTCTACTCGTTCATCCAGGCGTGGAACGAGTTCCTGATCGCCAACGTGATCCTGTCGAGCGAGGACAAGCGCACAGTCTCCGCGTGGTTGCTCAACTTCATCACCCTGCGCGGCACGGACTGGGCCGGCCTCATGGCCGCATCGACACTCGTCGCGTTGCCGGTTGTGGCGCTGTTCCTGGTGCTCAACCGCCGGATCGCCTCAGGCCTTGTCGCAGGTGCGGTCAAGGGATGAGCCAGCCCTCCGAGCTGCACCGGCTCGCGGCCGCCACGGTCCTCGTCGCGTTCGATGGGACGAGTGCGTCGCCATGGCTGCGTCACGTGGTGGAGCATGCGGGCTACGGCGGCGTGATCTTGTTCGGCAGCAACATCGAGAGCGACGAGCAGGTCCGGGCTCTCACAGCTGAGCTGCGCGCGGCCCGCCCCGACCTCATCGTGAGTGTCGACGAAGAGGGCGGCGACGTCACCCGACTTTCACACTCAGCCGGCAGCCCATACCCCGGCAACGCCGCGCTCGGTGCCATCGACGACCCCGACCTCACCCGACGTGTCTACCGCGCGATGGGTACGGACCTGCGCTCGCTCGGCTTCACCCTCGACATGGCGCCCAGTGGCGACGTCAACTCCGCGCACGACAACCCCGTCATCGGCACCCGGAGCTTCGGGGATGCTGCGGAGCTCGTGGCTCGTCACACCGCGGCCGCGGTGCATGGCCTGCGCGACGCCGGCATTGCGGCGTGCGTCAAGCACTTCCCTGGGCACGGGGCGACGAACGTCGACTCACACCTTTCACTGCCCACTGTCGACGAACCGCTCGAGTTGCTGCACGCCCGCGAGCTGACCCCGTTCCGCGCGGCAATTGCCGCCGGTGTCCCAGCCGTGATGACGGCACACGTCCGCGTGCCCGAGCTCACCGGTGACGAGCCGGCCACCCTGAGCCGCGCTGCGCTGCACGGACTGCTGCGCACGGAGCTGGGCTTCCGCGGTGCCATCGTCACTGACTCGATGGAGATGGCGGTCATCCGGGATTCGGTCGGCATAGCCGAGGGCGCCGTACTCGCCCTTGCCGCCGGAGCTGACCTCCTGTGCACCGGCGGCTACATCCGCGGACCCGAGGCGGTCGAGCCGATGGTCGAGGCGATCGTCGCCGCGGTCCGAGACGGTCGCCTCGCAGAGGAGCGGCTGGTTGATGCTGCCGCCCGCGTGGCCACGCTCGCACGTGTGTCTGGCGCCGGCATCGTCGACGAGACCGACGCGGCCGTCGGGCTCGCTGCCGCCCGCCGGGCCGTGACCCTCGTCGACGGAGTGCCGGAGCGGCTGGAACGCCCTCTGGTCATCGAGCTGCAGGCGCCACCCGGCATCGCGGCCGGGCCGGTGCCGTGGGGGGTGGCGGGCTTGATTGCTGACCTTGTCCCCGGCACCGATGTGCACCGCGTCACCGAGACTCAGGTCTCGGTCGAGACGCTGCTGTCCCAGGCCACCGACCGGTCTCTCGTCGTCGTCGTACGCGATGCGCACCGTCACCCTTGGCAGGCGGTCATCGTGGAGCGGCTGGCTGCCGCGCGGCCGGACGTCGTGGTCGTCGAGATGGGACTGCCGGTGTGGCGCCCCAAGGCCGCGGCGGCCTACCTGGCCACCTACGGTGCCGGCCGATCCAACGCGCTTGCCGCCACCGAGCTGCTGGTGGGCAGCGCCGCCGTCACGCCGCCGGGCTGGTGACGAAGTCGATCAACTGCTCGACCCGCCCAGACAGGCCCGGCTCGAGGTCGGTATAGCTGCGTACGGCGCCGAGGATGCGTGCCCACGCCTCGTACGGCTCGCAGGCCCAACCCAACGCGGCGATCACGCCCTCCTTCCAGGGCTGCCCGGGCGGCACGGTCGGCCAGGCTGCGAGGCCGAGCGGCGCGGGCTTGACCGCCTGCCAGATGTCGACGTACGGGTGGCCAACGACGCACACGTCGGCGCCGTAGGGTCCCGACAGCACCTCGGCTGCGATCCGGCTCTCCTTGGACCGGGGCACGAGGTGGTCGACGAGCACGCCGAGGCGACGTCCGAGGCCGGGGCGGAAATCTCGTACGACCGATGGCAGGTCGTCGACTCCGCCGAGATGCTCGACGACAACGCCCTCGACGCGCAGGTCGTGTCCCCAGACCTTCTCGACGAGCTCGGCGTCGTGCGCGCCCTCGACGTAGATGCGGCTCGCCCGGGCAACCCGTGGCCGGAGCCCGCTGACCTCGACGGAGCCCGAGGCCGTGCGCGCCGGCCGGTTCGGCGGCTGGGGGCGCGGGCGCACAAGGATCACCGGGGCACCCTCGAGCAAGAACCCGGGGCCGAGCGGAAACACCCGGCGCTTGCGGTGCCGGTCCTCAAGCGTCACGGTCGCCTTGTCCCAGGCGACGACGGCTCCGCAGAATCCGGTCTGCACCTCCTCGACCACGAGGTCGGGCTCGAGCGGCTGCTCGGCGGAACGGCCGCGCGGCGGAGCCTGCCAGTCGCTGGCCAGCACATCTTGGCCATATCGGTCGTTCCATGCGGGCACGCGCCCGACCTTAGTGGCGGCCCTCCATGATCGAGTGCAACCGTGTGCACCGACACGCCCGCGTGTCCGGCCCCACCGCTGCACTCCGTGGGCAAGGACGCCCAACTGCGTATCATTGGCACTCCGGACAGCGGAGTGCCAAAGGCCTGGAGGGAGGTGCGCGATGACTGAAGAGCGGCTGGACGATCGCAAGCTGATGGTCTTGCGCGCCATCGTCCAGGACTACGTGGCGACCCGGGAGCCCGTCGGTTCCAAGGGGCTCGTGGAGCGGCACAACCTCGGTGTCTCCTCGGCAACGATCCGCAACGACATGGCGGTGCTCGAGGAGGAGGGCTACATCGCGCAGCCGCACACGAGTGCCGGCCGCATCCCCACCGACAAGGGCTACCGGCTCTTCGTCGACCGCCTCACCCAGATCAAGCCACTGTCCGCGGCCGAGCGCCGTGCAATCCAGGCGTTCCTTGACGGCGCCGTCGATCTCGACGACGTCGTGCACCGCACGGTCCGGCTCCTCGCGCAGATCACCCGACAGGTCGCAGTCGTGCAATACCCCTCGCTCGTCCGGTCGAGCATCCGGCACATCGAGGTCGTCCCGCTCACGACGACCCGGCTGCTGCTCGTCGTCATCACCGACACCGGCCGCGTCGACCAGCGCACGATCGACCTGGCCCATGAGGTCGACGAGGCGCTGCTGTCGGATCTTCGGTCGCGAGTCAACGCCGCCGTGTCCGGCCGTATGCCGAGCGAGGTCGCCGAGGCCCTCGAAGGGTTGACCGTCGCCTTCCCCGAGCGTGAGCGGTTGCTCGTCTCGGCAGTCGTCGCGAGCATCCTCGAGACATTCGTCGAGCGCCACGACGAGCGCTTGGCGGTCGCCGGCACCGCCAACCTTGCCCGGTTCGGGCAGGATTTCGACCTGTCGCTCCGTCCGGTGCTCGAGGCGCTGGAGGAGCAGGTCGTGCTGCTGCGCCTGCTCGGCGAGGCGACCAGCCCGACAATGCTCACGGTGCGCATCGGCCATGAAAATCCCTACACATCGCTCGCCAGTGCATCCGTGGTCGCAGTCGGCTATGGACGTGGTGACGAGACGCTCGGCACGCTGGGAGTGCTGGGGCCGACACGCATGGACTACCCAGGCACCATGGCCGCCGTCGGCGCCGTGGCTCGCTATGTCAGCCAGATACTCACCGGAAGCTGAAACGTGCCCACCGACTACTACGCGCTCCTCGGCGTCGACCGGGACGCGACAGCCGATCAGGTCAAGCGCGCCTACCGCAAGCTGGCGCGTGAGCTGCACCCCGACGTCAGCGACGATCCCGAGACACACGAGCGGTTCAAGCAGGTCACGGCGGCCTATGAGGTGCTGTCCGACCCACAGAAGCGCGAGATGTACGACCTCGGCCACGACCCGCTCGCCACCGGCAACGGTGCTGGTGGCGGGTTCGGCACGGGGTTCTCCTTCACCGACGTGATGGACATGTTCTTCGGGCAAAACGCGCCACGCGGTCCGCGCAGCCGCACCCGGCGCGGCCAGGACGGTCTCGTCCGGCTCGAGATCGACCTCGCCGACGCTGTCTTCGGCGCCGAGCGCGAGGTCCAGGTCGACACGGCCGTCGTCTGCGAGGTCTGCAAGGGGGCCGGCACCGCGGTCGGCGCCTCGCTCGTGACGTGCCCGACGTGCAGCGGCCGCGGCGAGGTGCAGAACGTCCAGCGCTCGTTCCTTGGCCAGGTCGTGACGAGCCGGCCTTGCCCGCAGTGCCACGGCTTCGGCACGATCAACCCCCGGCCCTGCCCCGAGTGCTCCGGCGACGGCCGAGTCCGCGCCCGGCGCACGCTCACCATCAAGGTGCCCGCGGGCGTCGACACCGGCACTCGGCTGCAGCTGGCGGGGATGGGCGAGGTCGGCCCCGGTAGCGGGCCGTCCGGCGACGTCTATGTCGACCTGATAGTCCGGCCGCACCCGATCTTCACTCGGCGCGCAGACGACCTGCACGCCACACTGACGCTGCCGATGACGTCTGCCGCACTGGGCACGAGCGTGCAGCTGGAGACGTTCGACGGGAGCGAGGATGTCGACATCCGGCCCGGCACGCAGCACGGGCAGGTGCACACCCTTCGCGGCCATGGCATGCCACGGTTGCGCGGCAGCGGGCGGGGTGACCTGCATGTGCACGTCGAGGTCGCCGTCCCCACCAAGCTGGATGAGCGCCAGGAGGAGCTGTTGCGCGAGCTGGCCGAGCTGCGCGGTGAGGAGCAGACCCCGGCCAAGCTCGGCGGGCAGCAGCAGGGCCTGCTCTCCCGATTGCGTGACGCCTTCAAGCAGTGAGCCCACCGGTCTTCGTCGCCGTACACCGCCGCACTGGCGGATGCACCCCGTGTGCTGCTCGACGGTGACGAGGGCCGCCACGCGGCCGTCGTACGCCGGATCGGCGTCGGCGAGGCGGTCGTGCTGACAGACGGCGCCGGCCTGCAGGTGCATTGCATCGTCCGGGCAGCCGACCGGCAAGGGCTCGACTGCGAGGTCCTCACGCGAGTCATCAAGCCGGCACCTTCCCCGCGGTTCGTCGTCGTCCAGGCATTGGCCAAGGGCGATCGAGGCGAGCTCGCGGTCGAGACGATGACCGAGGTCGGCGTCGACGAGGTCGTGCCTTGGGCGGCGGCCCGCTCGATTGTGCAGTGGCGTGGCGATCGCGGCGAGAAGTCGCTGGCCAAGTGGCGCGCGACCGCACGCGAGGCCGCCAAGCAGTCGCGGCGCGCGTGGTTCCCGGTGGTTTCTGAGCTCGCATCCACTGGGCAGGTCGCCGCGCGGCTCGCCGCTGCCGAAATCGCGCTCGTGCTGCATGAAGAGGCGACCGATCCGCTCGCGGCGGTCGAGCCCCCCGACGCCGGCGATGTGCTGTTGGTCGTCGGACCTGAGGGTGGCGTGTCCCCGGAAGAGCTGACAGCGTTTGCGTGGGCGGGTGCGCGGCCCGTACGGCTCGGGCCTTCCGTCCTTCGCGCCTCCACCGCGGGCGCGGTTGCCGCGGGCGCTCTGCTGAGCCGAACCCGGCGCTGGGCCTGACGTCGAAAAGCGCCGACCGGCTCCGACGTACCAGGCGAGAACAGTCCTAACCAAGGAGCGAGGGAATGTCTACGGTCTTCACAGGCGCAAGCATGTCGCTCGACGGCTACATCTCCGGCCCAAACGAGTCGGGCTTCGAGCACCTGTTCAACTGGTACAACAACGGCGACGTCACCGTACCCACCGCCGACCCGAACCTGACCTTTCAGCTGACGGAGGCGTCGGCCAACTACTTTCGGCAGCTTCACGCGATGACCGGCGCGCTCGTCGTCGGCCGCAAGCTGTTCGACATCACCAGCGGCTGGGGAGGAACACACCCGCTCGACCGGCCAGTGGTCGTCCTCACACATCGCCCGCCCGAGGATGCGGCCACCGCGTGGCCCAACTTCACGTTCGTGACCGAGGGGATCGAAGCAGGGGTCGACAAGGCAAAACAGCTCGCCGGGGAAGACAAGGTCGTCGGTGTCAACGGCGGCGTCATCGCACGGCAGTGCCTCGACGCGGGCTTGCTCGATGAGATCTACGTTGAGCTGGTGCCGGTCATCCTCGGTGGCGGCACGCCGTTCTTCGCCGAGCTGGCGAAGGTGCCTGTCGAGCTCGAGGGCCGCGAGGTCGTCGTGGGCAAGGACGTCACGCACCTCCGCTACCGCGTCCGCAAGACCTGAGCGCAGAGATCCGCCCGCTGCACGGGGCGCGAATCGGTCGCTGAGACGACGACGGGGCGCCCCAACGAGCCGGGCGAGTGGGCGAGGCTAGCCGGTGACGGTGATGCGCTTGGTGTCGACGTGCGGCGCGAAGCCCTCGCCACCAGAGGGGTCGTCCTCGGTCGCCTCGATGACGTACTCACCCGGCGTGAGGGTAACCGTGAACTCGAACGGCGTCAGCCGGAACCCCTCGGCTGCGTTGGTGAAGCCCGACTGCACGACCGCGCCGGTCCCGGCGTCGAGGACCCGCCACAGAACGGTGGCCTCGAACGCTGATGCTTCTCCTGTCACCCGCACCGGTGAAGCGACCGTGTCGCCCTCGCCCGGTGAGTTGATCTGCACGAGCAGCCGTACGTCTTCAGGGTTGGCGTTGGCCAGTGGTTCGGCGACCGGCACCGCGCCCCACAACTCGGCAACGTGCGCGCCGTCGACGAGGATCTGCACGGGCAGCCGCTCACCCAGCGCCGCCTGCACCGTGAAGATCAGCTGCTCCACAGAGTTCGATGCCTTGTCGCCGGCCAGCGACGGCTGCACCAGCCAGTCGCCGGACAGGTCGACCGTGGCCGTCCCGCCTTCCGACTGCACCGACAGGACGTCGACCGAGGCATCCCAGAAGGTCGTGTAGTCGGGGTCGGCCGGGCCCTCGATCATCAAGGCGAGCGCCGCCTCGGCGTCGGACTCGCCCGACGTCGTCGAGCGGAATTCGCGGGCCAGCCGCAGTCCCTGGTCGGTGTTGACCGAGTAGTAGACCGGGACAGCCCGACGCTCACCAGTCGGCGGAGCGGTCTCGGTGCCTTGCGTCGGCTCGTCCGTCGTCGGCGGTGTCGTCGGCTCGTTGCTTGGCGAGGCGGGCGCGGTGGTGCCGGTGCCCGCAGGGCTGATGACGTCGGGTGCGTCGTCCGGACCTAGTGCAACCGCGACACCGACCGCGGCCGCGGCGAGCCCGGCCGCGCCGGCCAAGGCCAGTCGGACTCGCCGACGAGCCGCGCCAGCCGTACGCATGCGGATGTTGTCGAGCCCGTCACCGGTGATCTCGGCACGCGCCGCCTCCCGCTCCAGGCCTTGGCGCAGCGCGTCCTCCCAGCGCTCGTGGCCGTTCATCGCGCACCTCCCAAGGTCTCTCGCAGTGTCGCGGCGGCCCGCGACGTGTGGCTCTTGACCGCACCGCGGCTGATTCCCATGGCGGCGGCTATCTCTGCTTCGGACAGGTCCAAGTAGTGGCGCAGCACCATCGCTTCGCGCTGCCGGTCGGGCAGCGTACGCAATGCGGCCATGACCCGGTCCTGCTCTGCCGCACCCATCACGTACGACTCCGCGCTCGCCGCCACCCCGGGTGGAGGCTCCGGATGCTTCTCGACCACCGCCCGGTGGCGCAGCGCCGACCGCGACCGGTTGACGACGCTGGTGCGCAAGTAGGCGAGTGCCTTGTCCGGGTCGCGCAGCCGCCACCACCGGCCATGCATGGCGACGAATGCGTCCTGCACGACTTCCTCGGCTTGGCCCACGTCGTGGAGCAGCAGGGTGGCCAGCCGCACCAGTGGCCGGTAGTGCGCGGTGTAGAGCTTCGTGACCGCCTCGTCGGCGTCCCACGACTCGCGCACGCCAGACCACCCTTCACCGGTTCCGCCAAGTGTGGTCGCATCCATCCGCACACCAGGGGGACGCTTGACCGGCGTGTCGGGTTTACCGTCCCAGTCCCGAACATGCGGTTGGCCCCCGTTTCGGGGCCGAAACGGGCGCAACCAGCATGTTCTGCAGTCGGTAACCGCATGGTCGGACGTCCGCGCGCCCCTTAAGATCACCACCGTGACTGCCGACCCGAGCTGCCTGTTCTGCCGCATCGTGGCAGGCGAGATCCCGGCCGACGTCGTCCGCGAGTCCAACCAGACCGTGGCATTCCGCGACGTCAACCCGCAGGCGCCGGTGCACGTGCTGGTCGTGCCGCGGGACCACCGGCCAAATGCCACGGCTCTCGCCAAAGCGGACCCCGTCCTCGCCGGGACGTTGCTCGCCGACGCTGCGGCGGTGGCGGATCAGGAAGGCCTGTCGGACTATCGACTCGTCCTCAACACCGGGCCACAAGCCGGACAGAGCGTGTTTCACGTGCACGTCCACGTCCTCGGGGGCCGCGACATGGGCTGGCCGCCGGGCTGACGCGACAATTTCGTACGGGCTGAGCTCAGGCCCGCTCGGTACCATGGACGAGTCCCTCGCCGTCGAGACCAGAGAGCAGTGTGAGCAGGCCCACCGCGGGCCACCCATGACCGAGACCACCACGGCCAGACACCGCATCGTCGTCCCGTCCAGCATCCCGATGGTCAGCCTGCTCGGGACAGCGGACACCAACCTCAAGGTCATCGAGGACGCGTTTCCCTCCGTCGACATCTCAGTGCGTGGTGACGAGGTCACTCTCACGGGGGAGCCCGGGGACATCGCTCTCGTCGAGCGCCTCATTGACGAGCTGGTCGCCGTGGTGCGCGCCGGTCAGGGGCTCTCGGCCGAGGCTGTCGAGCGGGCGATCGCCATGCTGCGCGAGCGCACCCTCGAGCGGCCGGCCGACGTCCTGACGCTCAACATCCTGTCCAATCGTGGCCGCACGATCCGACCCAAGACGCTCAACCAGAAGCGCTACGTGGACGCGATCGACAAGCACACCATCGTGTTCGGCATCGGACCGGCCGGCACCGGCAAGACCTACCTTGCCGTGGCCAAGGCCGTGCAGGCGCTGCAGGCAAAACAGGTCACGCGCATCATCCTCACGCGTCCTGCGGTCGAGGCGGGGGAGCGGCTTGGCTTCCTGCCGGGCACCCTCAGCGAGAAGATCGACCCCTATCTCCGCCCGCTCTACGACGCCCTGCACGACATGATGGACCCCGCTACGATCCCGCGACTCATGACCGAAGGCACGATCGAGGTCGCGCCGCTGGCCTACATGCGTGGGCGCTCGTTGAACGATGCATTCATCATCCTCGACGAGGCGCAGAACACTTCGCCCGAGCAGATGAAGATGTTCCTGACCAGACTTGGCTTCGGATCCAAGGTCGTCGTCACGGGCGACATCACACAGATCGACCTGCCCACCGGCACCTCGAGCGGTCTCAAGATCGTCCAGGGCATCTTGAGCGACCTAGACGATGTCACCTTCTGCCGGCTCACGAGCCACGACGTCGTCCGGCACCCGCTGGTCGGGCGCATCGTCGACGCCTACGGGCGCTTCGACGCGGAGCAGGACGCGGGCCGCGGCGGGCAGCAGCGGCGTCCAGGGCGCCGGTCCTGACGCAGAGGCGGGCACTCGTGAGCATCGAGATCAACAACGAGACGGACGCGGTCGTCGACGAGCATGCGCTGGCGACGCTCGCGCGATTCGTGCTCGACGCGCTCCGCATCCATCCGCAGGCCGAACTGTCGGTGATCCTGGTCGACTCCGCGGCCATGGAGCAGCTGCACATGCAATGGATGGACGAGCCCGGGCCGACCGACGTCCTGTCGTTTCCGATGGACGAGCTGCGACCGACGGCCGACGGTGAGGAGCCGTCGCCAGGGTTGCTCGGCGACGTTGTGCTGTGTCCGGAGGTGGCGGAGCGACAAGCGGCGCGCGCCGGGCACAGCACCGAGGACGAGCTGTACCTGCTAACCACGCACGGCATCTTGCACCTGCTCGGGTTCGACCATGCCGAGCCGGACGAGGAGAAGGAGATGTTCGGCCTGCAGAACCGCCTGCTCGCCGACTGGCGTGCCGCCGGAGGGGGCCAGCATCGGTGACGTCTTCCGACGCTTGGTTGCTCGTCGTCGCGGCGATTCTCGTCCTGCTCGCGGCTCTCCTGGCAGCGGTCGAGGCCGCGCTCCCAGTGATCTCGCGATCCCGGGCCGACGGCCTGGTCCGTGAGGGTCGGCGGGGCGCAGCGCGGCTGCGGCGGATCGCGGAAGACACACCGCGTTACGTGAGCTCCCTGCTGCTGCTGCGGGTGATCTTCGAGGTCATTGCCGTCGTGCTCGTGACGTTGGCGTTGCGGGACGAGTTCCGCAACGCGTGGGTCGGCGGGCTGGTCGTCGCCGTCGTCATGGTTCTCGTTCTGTTCATCGTCATCGGCGTCGCCCCACGCACGCTGGGCCGTCAGCACGCCGATGGCGTCGCCATGGTGGCGGCCGGGCCGGTCATGGTGATCAACCGGCTGCTCGGTCCGCTGGCGTCGTTGCTCATCATGGTGGGCAATGCGCTGACCCCCGGCAAGGGCTTCCCCGAAGGTCCCTTCGCGACAGAGGCTGAGCTGCGCGAGCTTGTCGACATCGCCGAGCGCTCCCAAGTCATCGAGTCTGAAGAGCGCAAGATGATCCACTCGGTCTTCGATCTGAGCGACACGATCGTGCGTGAGGTCATGGTGCCGCGCACCGACGTGGTCTACATCGAGCGCCACAAGACCCTCCGACAGTTCATGTCGTTGGCGCTGCGCAGCGGCTTCAGCCGCATCCCGGTTGTCGGCGACAACGTCGACGATGTCATCGGGATCGCCTATCTGAAAGACGTCTCTCGCCGCATGTATGACCGACGCGAGGCAGAGAACGAGGAGCGAGTCGAGTCGGTCATGCGCCATGCGGTGTTCGTGCCCGACTCCAAGCCCGTCGACGAACTGCTCCGTGACATGCAGGCCGCTCGCACGCACGTGGCGATCGTCGTCGACGAGTACGGCGGGATGGCCGGCATCGTCACGATCGAGGACATCCTCGAGGAGATCGTCGGTGAGATCACCGATGAGTACGACGCGGAAGGCACGCCGATCGAGCGACTCAGCGACGACGAGGTGCGGGTCAGCTCGCGGCTGCACGTCGAAGAGCTTGGCCAGCTGTTCGGGCTCGAGCTGAGCGACGACGATGTCGACAGCGTGGGCGGGCTGCTCGCCAAGCATCTCGGCCGGGTGCCCATCCCTGGCGCCAGTGCTCAGGTCGGTGGCCTGCGGCTCGTCGCGGAGTCGACTGCCGGTCGGCGCAACCGCATCGATACCGTCCTGGTGACCCGGCTCCGCGAGCCCGTGGAAGACGTCGGCGGAGAGTCAAACGGCGGTACGAGGAACGAGCGGGGTCGTGAGCGCGACCGTTCCCCCGGCGAGGCTCGCACGTGACGGAGCTCGATGCGGAGGACTCCAAGATCGTCACTCTGGCGCGGGCCGCGAGAGTCCGCTTGGGTGCCGCACAGGGCGCAGCGATCCGCGACGCCGACGGCCGCACCTACGCGGCGGCCACAGTTACCTTGCCGTCACTGCAGCTGTCCGCGTTGCAGGTCGCAGTGGCCATGGCAGTGTCGAGCGGGGCTCGCGGACTTGAAGCCGCGAGTGTGGTGTCCGACGGTGCGCCGACCCAGGCCGACCTCGACGCCGTCCGCGACCTGGGTGGCGCCGGTACGCCGGTATTCGTCATGGCGCCGGACGGCACGCTGCGTGAGAGGCTCACCGTGTGACGGGTCTGTTCGACGTACCCGAGGGCTACCGGTCCGGCTTTGCGTGCTTTGTGGGCCGCCCCAATGCGGGCAAGTCGACACTCACCAATGCGCTGGTCGGCGAGAAGGTCGCCATCATCTCCGACAAGCCGCAAACCACCCGCCATACGATCCGCGGCATCGTGCACCGTCCTGATGCGCAGCTCGTGCTGGTCGACACTCCCGGGCTGCACAAGCCGCGCACGTTGCTCGGTCAGCGGCTGAACGACCTCGTACGTTCGACGTGGGCCGAGGTCGACGTCATCGGGTTCTGCCTGCCCGCTGACCAGAAGCTCGGGCCCGGTGACCGGTTCATCGCACAGGAGCTTGCGCAGGTACGACGTACACCCAAGGTCGCGATCGTCACCAAGACCGATCTCGTTTCTCCCGACGCGGTTGGCGCGCAGCTCGTGGCGGTGAGCGAGCTCGGCCGCGAGCTCGGGCTCGAGTGGGCCGACATCGTTCCGGTCTCGGCAGCGTCCGGCGCGCAGCTCGGGCTGCTCGCCGATCTGTTGGTAGCGCAGCTGCCCGAGGGATGGCCGCTCTACCCCGAAGGGGACCTCACCGACGAGCCCGAGGAGACCCTCGTCGCCGAGCTCATCCGCGAGGCCGCGCTCGAAGGTGTCCGTGACGAGCTGCCGCACTCAATCGCCGTTGTCGTGGAGGAGATGATCCCGCGGGAGGACCGGCCCGAGGGCAAGCCGCTGCTCGACGTACACGCCAATCTGTTCGTCGAGCGTGACAGTCAGAAGGCCATCGTGATCGGCCGCGGCGGGTCACGCCTGCGGGCCGTAGGCACCACCGCGCGCAAACACATCGAGGCGTTGCTCGGCACGCCGATCTACCTCGACCTGCACGTCAAGGTTGCCAAGGACTGGCAGCGCGATCCCAAACAGTTGCGCCGGCTGGGTTTCTGAGCCCCGTCAGACGTCGGGGTGCTCGGCGAGCAGGCGCTTGCCGGCCCGCAGCCGCCAGGCGGTCGCGAGCCACTCCGCCACCAGGTCACCGTCGTCGGTTTCCTGGAAGCGCAATGCGGTCCAGCCCTGCCGTCCCCAAGCGTTGGCGATCGCCTCGGCCGCCGGGGTCAGCGCCACGATCTCGTGCTGCGTCTCCGGGGTGAGCCGCAGGTTGATGGTGTCGTCGTCGCCAAGAGTGGCGAAGATCTTGCCGCCGCACTTCCACGCCGTGCGGTCGAAGTGCGGCGCGCTGTCGACGTCGGGCAGCCGGTGCAGCAACGACTCAACGGCAGGTCGATCCACGCCACCCTCCTACCCGTGATCACAGCTCGCGCTGCCACTCCCACCAGCGTCCGACGGGCTGGAAGCCCATGGCCCAGTTGACCCGCAGCATATGCGTGTTGTCGGCGGCGTTGCCGGTCTCGATCCACCGCACACTGGGCTCGCGCTCGCGCAGGCGGGCGAGGTTGGCCGTCTTGACCAGGGTGCCGAGTCGGTGACCACGGTGGTCGGGGGCGACGACTGTGGCCCACTGGCCGGCCCACTCGGGCAGCGACGGCGCAACGATGATCTGCGTGAGCGCGACCATGCGTCCAGACTCGTCGCGTGCGATGGCGAGATACTCGCGCAAGCCGCGACGGGCGAACTGCTCCTGGGCGACAAGCACGCGCTCAGCCGACCAGTTCTCCCGCTCCCAGGCGAGGTCGCCGAGCGGGGCGTCTTCGCTGAGCGTGCTCTCGAGAGCGCCGATCTGGGCAGCGGTCTCCTCGTCGGCCTGCCCACCCATGAGCAGCTCCAGCGTGTACGCCGTGGAGTGCTCGATCGCGTCCTGAAAGAGCCGTGCGAGCAGGTCGTCGTCGACTCGCTGCAGGTCGAGCAGGCTGGTGTATTCCTCCAGCGCGCGGGTGAAGCCATGCGACTCCAGATGCGCGAACGACCTCGGCGGACCGTCGTACGGCTCTCCTGACTCGGTCAGCAGGCGCTTGCGGCCGGCGTCGCGCGCGAGCCTGAGCGCTGCCTCGACCAGTCCCTCGCGAAGCGCCGCCTCCTCGGACCCGGGCAGGACCACGAGGTCAGTGATCGCATTGTCGGTGTTGTCCTCGAGTGGCAGCTCGAGCGAGAGGGCAGCGCGAAAGTCACCGTCGACGCGTACGAGGTAGTGGGATGTCTCGTGCGAAGGCTCCGGGTAGCGCACAGCACCGACCGTGAACTCGCGGCTGTAGGGCATGAGCGAGGGGTGCTCGGCACCCCAGCCATCGACCATGATCCGGTGATAACGCTCCAGAAGGACGTCGTCGTCGGCGGTGACGAGGACTAACTCGGGGTCCATAGGACAACGGAACCGCGTCAGACCGCACCGTGTCGAACGGATTTCGTCTCACTTGCTGGACCAGCCGGCCACAGGTCTGCGGCGGCTGGGCTAGCCTGGCGGAACTATGCGTCTGGCGGTCCTCCTTCTTGGCTGCCGCGGCGAGGGCCGATAAGGCTGGCTCCCTCGTCGCGGAGACCCGGTGTTGCCCGGCCGCCCGTGACGCCCTTGAGGGGAAGCCCACCCGTGACCACACCCGACAATGCTGTGCCTAAGCCCGCGGTGTCGCGCTCGATGCCTAACGGCCAGCAGCCAAGCGGCATGCCGATTCACAAATACCGGCCCTTCGCGCAGACCAACCCAGTGCCGCCGTTCCCGCGCACCTGGCCGACGCGCGCCATCACCACTGCTCCGCGCTGGCTGTCCACCGACCTGCGCGACGGCAACCAAGCGCTGATCGACCCGATGACGCCGACCCGCAAGCGGCGCATGTTCGACCTGCTCGTCCGCATGGGTTACAAGGAGATAGAGGTCGGCTTCCCCGCGGCGAGCCAGGCCGACTTCGACTTCGTACGCAGCATCGTCGAGGAGAATGGGGCGATCCCCGACGACGTACGGATCTCCGTCCTGACCCAGGCCCGCGAGGACCTCATCGCCCGTACGGTCGAGTCGCTGGTGGGTGCGCGGCACGCGAACGTGCACCTCTACAACGCGACGGCGCCAGTGTTCCGTCGCGTCGTCTTCGGCAACGACAAGCAGCAGACCAAGGCGCTCGCGGTCGACGGCACGCGGCACGTGATGAAGTACGCCGAGGAGCTGCTGCCCGGCACCGACTTCGGCTACCAGTACTCGCCGGAGATCTTCATCGACACGGAGCTGGAGTTCGCGCTCGAGGTCTGCGAGGGAGTGATGGATGTCTGGCAGCCTGGACCGGGCCGCGAGATCATCCTCAACCTGCCGGCCACGGTGGAGCGGGCGACGCCCAACGTCTATGCAGACCAGATCGAGTGGTTCAGCACGCACGTCTCACGCCGCGAGCTCGTCGCGATCTCGCTGCACCCGCACAACGACCGCGGTGCCGCCGTCGCCGCCGCCGAGCTGGGTCGTCTCGCCGGTGCCGACCGCATCGAGGGATGCCTGTTCGGGCAGGGCGAGCGCACGGGCAACGTCGACCTGGTCACGCTCGGCATGAACCTGTTCAGCCAGGGGATCGACCCGCAGATCGACTTCTCCGAGATCGACGAGATCCGCCGCACCTACGAGTACTGCACGCAGATGGACGTCCACGCGCGACACCCGTACGCCGGGGATCTTGTCTACACGTCCTTCTCCGGCTCGCACCAGGACGCCATCAAGAAGGGCTTCGAGCAGATGGCGATCGACGCCGAGGCCGCCCGCAAGACGGTCGACGAGCTCGTGTGGGCCGTCCCTTACCTGCCTATCGACCCGAAGGACGTCGGCCGCTCATACGAGGCGGTCATCAGGGTCAACTCGCAGTCGGGCAAGGGCGGCGTCGCCTACATCATGAAATCCGAGCACGGTCTGGACCTGCCGCGGCGCCTGCAGATCGAGTTCTCGGGGGTCGTGCAGCGGCACACCGACATCGAGGGCGGCGAGGTCAGCCCGGCGGAGATGTGGGGACACTTTGCCGGCGAGTATCTCGAGGCCGAGGCGCCGCTGCAGCTCAACTCGGTGCACTCGTCGAGCGCGGAGGGCGAGCGTGATGCGCTGACGGCCGCGCTCTACGTCGACGGCGAGCGACGCGTGCTCACCGGCAGCGGCAACGGGCCGATCGACGCATTCGTCCGGTCGCTCGGCGAGATCGGCTACGACGTGCGAGTGCTCGACTACCACGAGCACGCGCTGTCGGCGGGCGAGAACGCGAGGGCCGCGGCCTATGTCGAGTGTGCGGTCGGGGACAAGGTGCTCTGGGGTGCCGGCTTGGACGCCAACATCGTCACCGCGTCGCTCAAGGCAGTGGTCTCGGCGGTCAACCGCGCACACCGCTGACAGGACAACCTCTCAGCAGCCTCCCGTCGCATGATCGTCCTCCACAGTTCACGCGAAACCCTTGCGGCCGGGTCTGCTGGACGGCAGGCTCAGCGCCGGGGGTACGCCGAGCGAGGGAGCTAGGGTGCGCAGGCTGCAAGGTCGTCGAGTCGGGGTCGTTGTCAGCGCGGTGGCGGCCGTTGTGGCCGCTACCGTGGTCGTGCTGCCGCAGGCGGAGGGGCACGGCGGCGGAGGAAGCGGTGGTCGCGATGACGACGACCCCGTCCTGCTCTTCGCGGCCGATGGCATGCGGCAGGACGTGATCGAGCGGTACGCCAAGGAGCGCGGCCACTCGGCCGTCCCCGGCTTCGCCGAGCTGCTGCGCAAGGGAGCCTCCGCCGAGGGTGGCGGAATGCTGACGCAGGCGCCGCCGAACACCGGGGCCGGGTGGTACACGATGGCGACCGGCGCGTGGCCTGGGGTGCACGGGTCGACCAACAACACGTTTTTCACAAACAACCAGGCCATGGCTAACCGCACGGCCGCGTTCGACCCAGGCGTCCTGCAGGCGGAGACGATCGCGCAGGCTGCCGAGCGCGGCGGCAAGAAGGTCCTCCAGATGGAGTGGGCCGGTGGGCGCAACGGCGCCATCAATGGGCCGACGGTCGACTTCCGGAGCTTCCTCTCCGGCCGCGGTGTCACGACCAACTTCGTCTCGCCGACTGACCGGCCGGCGCTCATCGCGTCGTTCGGCCTGCAGTACGACCAGGTCACGATGGCGCCGGCCACCGGCTGGACCAACGTGCCGCGGTCCTACAGCCCGGCGCTCGAGACACGCATGAGAGTGCTCGACTTCGGCATCGACAAGTACGGTTTGGACGCATACATCTACGACAGCACCCGCGACGGCCGCACCAACTATGACCGCGTGCTCTTCTCGCGGGGCAAGGATGGCACGGCCAAGGTGGCCGACCTGCGCGAGGGCAAGTTCGCCGACGTCAAGGTCACCATCGCCGACGGACCGTCGGCGGGCCTGACGGCGGCCATGCTCATCAGGGTCGAGGAGCTGTCTCGCGACGCCTCCCAGGTGCGGCTGTTCCACACGTCGGTGACGCGTGCAAATGCGACCTGGGCGACGTGGCCGGGCGAGCCGGGCTTCACCGGAGACTTCGCCGAGTTCGTGGCACAGAAGTTCCCGTCATCCCAGGCTGGCGACTTCGCCGTTCTCGAGGCCGGGGTTGTCAGCGAAGAGACGTATGTCGACCAGGGGCTTTACTGGGAGACAGGGCACCACCCGCTGCTGAAGTACCTCATGCGGGCCTACAAGCCGGACCTGGCGCTCGTCGGGTACCCGGTGACTGACGAGTTCCAGCACCAGTTCGTCTCACTGGTCACGCCGACGGTTCCCGACGGGTCGCCGAACCCGGCCTACGACGACGTGCTGGTCGACGGCACGAAGGACGGTCGCGTCAAGGAACGCGAGGGCTTCATCAGGCGCGCATACTCCGGCGCCGACTCGACGATGCGGCTGGCCCAGGACCTGCTCGACCGGCACGGCGACGACGTGACGACCTTCGTCGGTGCCGACCACGGGTTCGCTCCACAGTTCCTGGCTATCGACGCCAGCAAGGTACTCGTGGACCTCGGCCTGCTGTCCAGGCCGCAGACGTCCAACTGCCGCCCCGCCACCGGCGAGACCATTGGCAAGGCCAAGGCATGCTGGGCCGGTGGCACCGTGCAGATCTACCTCAACCTCGCCGGGCGCAACCCCGCGGGTGGCGGCCTTCAGCAGGTGACCGCCGCACAGGCCCCGGCGGTCCTGGCCCAGATCGAGGTCGCCTTCGCTTCGCTCGCCGACCCCAACGACTGGGACGGCGACGGGCAACCCGAGGGCTGGAAGGTCATCGACCGGATCTTCACGCAGGCCGAGGCGCGCACCATCCCCAACGGGCCGAACCCCACCGATACGACCGACATGGCGCATCCGACGCGCACCGGCGACCTCGTCGTGTTCGCCTACCCGCCCTACCAGTACGACGGGGCCACCCCAGGCACGCTGATCGCCAAGTCCGAGTTCTTCGGACAGCACGGCTACGTGCCTGACGTGCAGGACCTCGAGGACAACGTCAACATGCGCGCGACGTTCCTGGCCGGTGGTGATGACATCGAGCGCGGTCGATTCACGGTGCGCTCGATCGACATCGCGCCGACCATCGCCTACCTCATGGACATCCCCGAGCCACAGCACGCGCAGGGCAAGGTTCTGCTCGATCTGCTCGATGACACGCGTGGTGTGACACCGCTGACGATCGTGGGGCTCAACGACTTCCACGGGCAGCTGGACCCGACGACGTTCACCTTCGACGGGAGCCTGCTCCCGGTCGGCGGTGCGGCGGTCCTCGCCACGATGTTCGACGAGGAGATTGCGGGGCTCGGCAACCCGGCGCTGCTGCTGGCCGGCGGTGACAATGTCGGCGCCTCGCCGCCCAACTCCAGTCTGCTCGAGGACATGCCCACCATTGACGTCGAGAACGCGTGGGGCCTGGGCGCGACCTCCTACGGCAACCACGAGTTCGACTTCGGCGTCGAGCGGCTGCTCCGACAGCAGGAGCGGGCGAACTTCCCGTTCCTCGCCACCAACATCGTCGATGAGGTTACGGGGGAGCGCCCAGACTGGGTCACACCATCCGTCGTTCTCGACGTCGGTGGTGTCAAGGTCGGCGTCATCGGCTCGGCGCTCGAGACCACGCCGGAGCTGGTCAAGGCGGGGGCAACCGAGGGCCTGAAGTTCCTGCCCTCGGCACCAGCCATCGCCGAGGAGTCCCAGCGGCTGCGACGGCAGGGCGTCAGGGTTCAGCTCGTGGTGATCCACGAGGGCGCATCCGTCGGTTCCAACGCGGTCGGCACTACGCCTGGCGCGCCATGGGACGGACCGATCGTTCCCATTGCCGAAGAGCTCGCCGACACGACGGTCGACGCCATCATCGCCGGTCACACGCACCGAGTGGCCAACACCATGGTCGGCGACATCCTCGTCACCGAGGGCATCAACGCGGGCGCGTCGTTCTCCGTCTTGCAGCTCATGGTGGAGCGAGGTGACGTGGCGTGGGTCGGAGGCGCCACCCGCATCGCGAAGAACATCGGTGTGACGCCGCGTGCCGACGTCGCGGCGATCGTCGACGCGGCCAACACAGAGACGGCACCGCTGCGCAACAGGATCGTCGGCACCCAGAGCGCCGACATCAGGCGGGACCCGTCCCGGCTGAGCGAGTCGGCGATGGGCAACTTCGTCGCCGACATCATGCGGGCGAAATACCCGGAGGCGCAGGCGGCCATCACCAACTCGGGCGGGCTGCGCGCGGATCTCAACATGACCCCGCCGTCGAGCGGTGGGGAGCAGCCCGGCGAGATCACCTTCGGTGAGGTGTTCACGGTGCTGCCGTTCGGCAACGCCACGACTCTGCTGACGCTGACGGGCGCCCAGCTGAACCAGGCGCTACTCAACGGGTTCAGCCCGGTTTGCAACCCGCAGATCGCCACCGGGCGCTTCCCGCAGGTGTCGGGGCTCAAACTCAGCTTTGCGTGCAACGGCACCACCCCGGTGGTCACCGAGATGTCGCTGGCGCCACAGGGTCCGGCCGGCCCGCTCACGCCCATTGGGCCGACGGACACCGTCCGCATAGTCACCAACGACTTCATGTTCACCGGCGGTGACGGCTACACGGTGTTCACCCAAGGCAGCGACGTCGAGCAGCCGGGTGACTTGTTGCTCGATGTGGTGATCGAGCACATCGAGGCCAACTCGCCGGTGTCTGCTGTCGTCGACGGGAGGATCGTCCGCGGCTGAGCGTTCCCGCGGGAACGGCTGAAGGGCCGCTCTGCGCCGAACCTGTCGGCGCAGGGCGGCCCCGTGCTCAGACAGACTCCGCGGCGCAGGCCGTACCTACTCGGCGAAAGCCCACCCGCTCGTAAACCCGCGCGATCTCGTCGCTGCCGGCCGAGAGAAACACGGTCTGCGCACCGCGGGCTCGGGCATCCGCCACCAGCGCGGCCGTCACCGCGGCTCCGATCCCGCGGCGCCGCGCGCTCGGCAGCGTGGCGATCCCGGTGAGTTCGGTGACCCCCTCGATGGGTTGGTGGCTGCCTGCGGCCAGCGGACCCGAGCCGTCCTCGGCGACCACCAGGACGCTGCGCCGCGCGCCAAGCCGTCTGCGAAGATGCGCCACGCCCTGCCCACCCGCTGCCACGTCACGCTCCGCCGGACCCGGCGCTCCGACAGCGGTTCCCGCCGACTCGAACCCGAGCACGACGGTCGCCTGGATCCGCGGCAGGCCAGGGTCGTCGGCGGGCACGAGCCGCAGCCGTACGCCATCCGGCACTCGAGCCACCCGCAGGCTCTGGAGCACGAGCAGCGGAAACGCGTGGACGACAAGCCCAACGTCCTCGCACACCGCGGCGAGCGACGGCGTAGTCTCGGCAACCCACTCGATCGTCTCCGGCACCCCGAGCTCGCGCTGCCGCTCCGTGAGCGCCCTGACGTCGGGCTCGGTGAATGGGCCCGCGCCGCCAAGTTGTGGACGCGCGTAGTACGGCCATGAGCCGGTCGAGACGAACAGAGTGAACGGGCCGACCCGCTCCGGCTGCGCGCTGAACCGAGGTGCCTCGTCGTAGTACTGCTCCAGGCGGTCGAGCAGGGTCGTCACCGGACCATCCTGGCAGCCAGCACCCCCTAGCCGGGCATATAGGCTCACTGTCATGCGATTCGGACTATTCGTTCCCCAGGGCTGGAAGGTCGACCTCGCCGGCATCGAGACCACCGAGCACTGGCCGACGATGACGCGCATCGCCCGGCTCGCCGAGGACCGGGGGTTCGAGTCCGTCTGGGTCTACGACCACTTCCACACGGTGCCGGCCCCGACGCAGGAGGTCACGTACGAAGCGTGGACCCTCATGGCTTCGCTGGCCGCTGTCACCGACCGCGTGCGGCTCGGCCAGATGTGCACGTGCATGGGCTACCGCTCGCCCGCCTACCTGGCGAAGGTCGCCGCGTCGATCGACGTGATCTCCGGCGGTCGGCTCGAGATGGGCATCGGCGCGGGTTGGTACGAGCACGAGTTCAACGCCTACGGGTACGGCTTTCCGCGAGCCGGCATGCGACTGCAGGGCCTCGCCGAGGGCGTCGAGATCATGAAGCGGATGTGGACCGAGGACGAGGCCACGTACGCCGGCGAGATTTTTAGCGTGAGCGGGGCGATCTGTCAGCCCAAGCCGCAGCAGCAGCCGCACGTGCCGCTGTGGATCGCCGGTGGCGGTGAGCGCAAGACGCTGCGCATCGCGGCTCAGCACGCGCAGTACACCAACTTCGGCTGGCAACCAGACGTCTTCGCGCGGAAGTCGGCGATCCTCGCCGAGCACTGCCGCGAACTCGGTAGGGACTTCGACACGATCACGCGCACGTCCAACTTCGATGTGATGATCGGCGAGACGGAGGCTGACGTCGCCGCCCGGCTCGACCACTTCGAGCAGCACTACCAGAAGTACGTGCCGCCGGAGGCGGCTGCCCGGCAGATGCGCAACCTCCGCGGCGCCTACCTCGTCGGCACGCCGGAGCAGATCGTCGAGCGTCTTCAGCGGATGGCCGAGCTCGGGATGACGTACGCGATCACCTATTTCGTCGACGCCGCGTACGACACCTCGAGCATCGAGCTGTTCGCGAGCAAGGTGATGCCCGAGCTGCAGTCCTCCTGACGCAACGCCACACTGCGTCGATAGGTTCGAGGGAGGGTGTCGTTGCGTCGACTCACGGTTCGACGGAGGGTGCCGTTGCGTCGAATCTGACGGCGGGCGGGGGACAATGGCGCCGTGAGCCTCTATCGCGACGAAGCCGTCGTGCTTCGGACGCAGAAGCTCGGCGAGGCCGACCGGATCATCACCTTGCTGACGCGCCGACATGGTCGGGTGCGGGCGGTGGGCAAGGGGGTGCGGCGTACGACGTCGCGGTTCGGTGCGCGCCTGGAGCCGTTCATGCTCATCGACGTCCAGCTGGCCACGGGACGCAGCCTCGACGTGGTGGCCCAGGTGGAGACGATGGCCCCGTACGCGCGCGAGATCTGCACCGATTATGCCCGGTACACGGCGGGCACGGCGATGCTGGAGACCGCCGAGCGGTTCACCGCCGAGGAGCACGAGCCGTCGACGCAGCAGTTCCTGCTCCTGGTCGGCGGCCTGCGCGCACTGGCGGCGGGGGAGCACGACCCGGGACTGGTGCTCGACGCCTTCATCCTGCGGTCGCTCGCCGTGGCGGGCTTCGCGCCAAGCTTTGACAACTGTGCGCGCTGCGCGACGGCGGGTCCGCACCGGTTCTTCTCGGTGCAGGGCGGCGGCATGGTCTGCTCGACCTGCCGGCCGGCCGGATCGGTGGCGCCGTCCGACGGCACGGTGGCGCTCCTCGGCGCTCTGCTCTCCGGCGACTGGACGCTCGTCGACGCGAGTGAACCCGGCGACCGCCGGGCCGGCAGTGGGATCGTGGCGGCATTCCTGCAGTGGCACCTGGAGCGTGGGCTGCGCTCGCTCCGCCACGTCGAGCGCGTCTAGGCGACCTGTCAGGTTGTCAGGGCGGCTGACCAGCGCGAACGCGACCACCGCGCCTGACAAGCCGCTTGACTGGGCTGACAAGTCGCGAGCGCCGAGGCGCGCGGTCGTAGGGTGGCGCCGTGCCTCGCCGCCATACGTACGCCGCCCCCACGCCGCACCCCTCCGGAGCAACGCCGCCGCCCATCCCGGCTGACCTGGTGCCGCGGCATGTTGCTGTCGTCATGGACGGCAACGGACGGTGGGCCAAACAGCGTGGCCTGCCGCGAACGCGCGGCCACGAGGCCGGCGAGGCGAGCCTGCTCGACGTGATCCACGGCGCGGTCCAGCTTGGCGTCAAGTACCTGTCGGCGTACGCGTTCTCCACCGAGAACTGGCGGCGCTCGCCCGACGAGGTGCGCTTCCTGATGGGCTTCAACCGCGACGTGATCCACCGTCGTCGCGACGAGCTCGACGCGCTCGGGGTGCGAGTCGTGTGGGCGGGACGACGACCGCGACTCTGGAAGAGTGTCATCGCCGAGCTGGAAGACGCCGAGCGCCGCACGCGCGACAACGACGTCATCACGCTTCAGTTCTGCGTCAATTACGGCGGGCGGGCCGAGCTCGCCGACGCTGTTCGCCAGATCGCCGAGGAGGCTGCGGCTGGTCGGCTGCGTCCCGGCAAAGTCGACGAGAAGACGATCGCGCGCCACCTCTACCGGCCGGACGTGCCCGACGTCGACCTGTTCATCCGGTCATCCGGCGAGCAGCGGACCTCGAACTTCCTGCTGTGGCAGTCGGCGTACGCGGAGATGGTCTTCCTCGACACGCTGTGGCCCGATTTCGACCGACGTGAGCTGTGGCGGGCAATCGAGATGTACGCCGCTCGTGACCGGCGTTACGGCGGCGCGATCCCGAACCCCACGGCGAGCTAGCGCAGTTACCGATCAGCGGTACGGCGAGAAGTCCGGCGGCCGCTTCTCGACGAACGCGCGGGCGCCCTCCATCCCTTCAGCCGACTGCGTGAACAGGTCAAGGCCGTCGAAGGCAAGGTGGGACAGTCCGCTCAGGTGGTCGGTGTCAGCGTTGAACGAGTGCTTGAGGAACCTGAGTGCCGTGGGGGAGTACGAAGCCATCGTGCGGCCCCACTCAAGTGCCTTGGACATGAGCTGGTCGGCGGGGACGACCTCGTTGACGAGACCCCAGCGCTCCGCGGTCGTGGCGTCGTACAGGTCGAGCAGGAACCAGATCTGTCGCGCCCGCTTTTCGCCGACCACCCGAGCGAGATATGCCGAGCCGAAGCCAGCGTCAAACGAGCCGACGCGGGGCCCGCTCTGACCAAACCGGGCATGCTCGGCGGCAATGGTAAGGTCGCACAAGACGTGGAGTACGTGGCCGCCGCCCACCGCGACCCCGTTGACGGCGGCGATGACGGGCTTGGGGATGTCGCGGATGATGCGGTGCAGCCGCTCGATCTCGAACGTGCCCCACTCGGTCTCACCGTAGGAGCCGGTCTCCGCCCGCTCCTTCACATCGCCGCCGGCGCAGAAGGCCTTGTCGCCGGCGCCGGTCAAGACGACGCAGGCGATGCGCTTGTCGGCCCACGCATGCTTGAACGCGTTGAGCAGCTCATCGACCGTGCGACCGCGGAAGGCATTGTAGCGCTCGGGCCGGTTGATCGTGATCACCGCAACGCCGTCGTCCGGGCGCACCTCGTACACGACGTCCGTGAACTCCTCGACCTTCACGCTGACTCCCTCACTCGACCTCGACGACGATCGCCTGACCCTGACCGACCCCGATGCACGCGCAGGCAACGCCGATCCCGCCGCCGCGCCGTCGCAACTCGCGACACAAGTCGACGACTACACGTGGGAAGGACGCGCCCAGCGGGTGGCCGATGGCGATGGCGCCGCCGTGCGGGTTGACCCGGTCGACGTCGATCTCCGGGAAGCCGCGCAGCGTCGACAGGACCATTGCGGCGAACGCCTCGTTGACCTCCCACACATCGACGTCGTGGAATCCCACACCTGCCTTGGACAGCGCGCGTTCGACGGCTGGAACGGGTGCCACCGAGAAACGATCCGGCTCGACAGCGACTGTCGCCGACGCCACGATGCGCCCCACGGGCTCGACGCCGAGCTCCGTTGCGGTCGCCCTGGAGCCGACGAACAGCGCGATCGCGCCATCGTTCAAGGGCGAGGAGTTGCCAGCGGTAACGGTGCCGCTGTTGGTGAAGGCGGGGCGGAGCGCAGCGAGTTGTGCCGCATCGGTGTCGGGGCGAATGGACTCGTCACGCCGCACGACCGTGCCGTCGGGAGCAGTCACCGGCATGACGTAGTCGTCATGCAGACCCTTTTCCCACGCCTCGTGTGCCCGGGTGTGGCTGCGCAGCGCCCAGGCATCCTGCTCCTCGCGGCCGATGCCGAGCTCGACGGCGACTCGCTCGGCGCACTTCCCGAGCGAGTCGGTCCAATGCTCGGGCAACCGCGGGTTGACCAGGCGCCAACCGACGGTCGTCTGGTGCAGCTGCATGCTTCGGGGCAGCGGGTCATCCGACTTGGGGAGCACGAACGGCGCCCGGCTCATCCCCTCCACGCCGCCGGCAACGACGAGTGTGGCGTCGCCGACTGCAACCGAGCGGCCCGCCTGGATGAGTGCTTCTCCGCCGCTGGCGCACAGCCGGTTGACGGTCGTGCCGGGGACGGTCACGGGGAGCTCGGCCAGGAGGGCCGCCATGCGCGCGACGTTGCGGTTCTCCTCGCCGGCGCCGTTGGTATTTCCGTACACCACGTCGTCGATGCGACTGGCATCAAGGTCGGAGTGACGCGACACCAGCTCCGCGATGGGCAGCGCCGCGAGATCGTCGACGCGGATCCCCGACAGCCCGCCTCGGTAGCGTCCGAAAGGCGTGCGCACTGCGTCGAGGATGAACGCGTCCTGGAGCTCAGTCATATGTCGCTATCTTGACGGTCGTCACCGCCGCTTGACAAGATGCCGGGAAAGGCTTCAAGGCTAGGAGTCAATGTGGCCGCGGATGCTCGCACCTGTCTGGTGACTGGCGCCGGGCGAGGGATCGGCCGTGCGGTGGCGCAACGACTGTCGGCGGAGGGTCATCGCGTCGCGGTCACCGCCAGATCCGCCGACCAGCTCGACGAGGTCGCGGCCGAGCTGCCCGGGCCGTCCCTCGTCCTTCCCGGCGACATCACGGCGCCATCGGCCGCGGACGACCTGTTCGCGGCGGTCGAGGCCAAGTGGGGCGGCGTCGACGTCCTGGTGGCCAACGCTGGATCGGGTGTGTCGGGCAAACTTGCCGACACCACCGACGAGATGTGGCAAAACCAGCTCGACCTGCTCCTTACCGCGCCTTTCCGATGCGTACGGCGCGCCGTGCCGGGCATGGTGGAGCGAGGCTGGGGACGCATCGTCGTGGTCGCCTCGGTGGCAGCCAAACGCGGAGAGCCCTATCTCGCGGCCTACACCGCCGCCAAGCACGGCGTGCTCGGCCTGGTGCGTGCGAGCGCGGCCGAGCTGGCCCGCACCGGGGTCACTGTCAACGCTGTGTGCCCGGCCTATGTCGACACCCCAATGACCGACGGGGCGGTCGCCACGATCACTGCCAAGACGGGCCGGTCGCCGGAGGAAGCACGCGCGGCACTCGTTGCCAAGCAGCCGATCGGGCGCCTCGTCTTGCCGGGGGAAGTTGCAGACGCGGTGTGGTTCTGCATCGCCAACGGGGCCGTGACAGGACAAGGTGTCAACGTGGACGGCGGCGCCATCCAGTCCTGATCCGCGCTAGTCACAAGTGCGGGAGGAGCCAGTGAGCGGTCTCGAGCGGGTCAACCCGCCAGAGCTGGGAGCCCCTGTCGGCTTCTCGCACGCCGTGACAGTCGAGGCCGGACGAGTGGTCTTTCTCGGCGGGCAGACAGCGCTCGATGACCAAGGGCGAGTCGTCGGGGCCGATGTGGTCGAGCAGTTCGAGCACGCACTGTCACGCCTGCTTGCCGCACTCAAGGCGTGCGGTGGAGAGCCAGAGCAGCTGGCCAGCCTGACGATCTACATAGTGGACATGGACGAATATCGGGCTCGCGCCAAAGAGATCGGCGCGGTGTGGCGGCGGCTTGTCGGGCGCGATTACCCCGCGATGGCTGGCATCGGCGTGGCACGGCTCTGGGACGCCGAGGCCTTGGTCGAGATGCAGGGGATCGCGGTCATATCCAGCGACTGACTGGCCGCCGCGGGGAAGCCGCGAGGCGCGCGTGCAGCGCTCGTGATCTCGCTGACCCGGCGGCCCGGGTCAGCGGCCGGTCACCTCGCGTACGTGGCGGCGCGCGGGCTCGTGCAGCCTACTCTCCAAGGCATCGAACAGATCCGCCGCCGCTGCGCCGGGCCAGTCGGCCGGAAGAAGCTCCGCCGGCAGCCACGGGTCGAGGAACGGGAGCCGACGCCACTGGGTCAACGCGCGGACGTATTCGGCGAACGCCTGGCCGTCATCAGCAGTGCGGCGACGCCGCCACCGCGTCCACACCGGCCCCCAGGTCGAACGGAACTCGTCGTAGAGCACACGCAGCTGCTGCAGATCCCACCATTGCTCCACCGACTTCCGGATGTCGGCAAACCCGAGGTACTCGGCTCGGAACAGGTCGACATAGGACGCCAGGTCGAGCCGCGTCAGCACCATTCGAGCCTCATCGTGGAGGTGGGCCGGCGCGATCCACACGCCTGGCGCCGCGGATCCGAACCCGAGCCAGGTGAGTCTCGAGCGCAGTACGTGGCGGCGTTCGCGTTCGGATTCGGGCACGGAGAAGACCGCCAGCACCCATCCATCTGACAGCTTGGACACCGGTCGCTCGAAGATGCGCCCGTCGCCCTCAGCAAGGATCTCCTGGGCAGTCTGCGACAGCCAGTAGCCCGCGGCCCCGTCCATGCGGGTCGCCTCGAGGATGCCGCGACGCTTCAACCGCGAGATCGAGGATCTGACGGCGGGTTCGTCAATGTCGAGCTCGGCCATGAGCTTGATCAGTGACGCGACGGACAGCCAACCGCCACTCTCCCGAGCGAATGCGCCATAGATGGTCATGATGAGCGCCCGTGGCTGTGGGCCGCGGAACTCCCCGAGACCCTGTAGATCGGCCGTCATCGTCGTCACGGATGCACGATATCGTCAGAACGACCATCATGGGGAGCACCCCACAACGACGTGGGACGACCATCGAGGTGAGTCATGCAGCTGTCGCCATCGGCGCACGTTGACACGTTCTGTCGCGACAACCTCCCGCGTTTCGACGAATGGCCAGAACTGATCTTCACCCTGCCCGAGCTGGTGTACCCGGAGCGGCTCAACTGCGCGGTGGAGCTGCTCGACTCGACGATCGAGACGCATGGTGGCGACCGGCGGTGCCTGCTTTCGCCGGGCGAGGTCTGGTCGTACGACGAACTGCGCATGCGCGCAGACGGCGTCGCCCGCGTTCTCGTCGAGGACATCGGGCTTGTCCCTGGCAACCGCGTCCTGCTACGCGGGCCCAACAATCCCTGGCTGGTCGCCTGCTGGTTCGGTGTGCTCAAGGCCGGTGGCGTAGTCGTGACAACAATGCCGCTGCTCCGTGCAGGCGAGCTCACCGTCATCTGCGACATGGCGCGGGTCGATGTTGCCCTCTGCGACCACCGCTTCGTCGATGACCTCGCGGCAGCGGCCATCCCGGGCCTGCGCGTGGTGACATATGGGTCCAGCGCTGCCGACGACCTCGTCCAGCGCGTTGCGGCCAAGCCGGCCGGCTTCGCCGCCGTCGACACCGCAGCCGACGACGTGGCGCTCCTCGCGTTCACGTCCGGCACAACGGGCAAGCCGAAGGCGACGATGCACTTCCACCGTGACGTGCTGGCCAACGCCGACACCTTCAGCCGGCACGTCCTCAGGCCGACCAGTGACGACGTCTTCACGGGCACTCCACCGCTGGCGTTCACGTTCGGCCTCGGCGGTCTTGTGGTGTTTCCGCTGCACGCCGGAGCGGCGACCTTGCTGTTGGAGAAGGCGACCCCGGACAGCCTTGCCGATGCGGTGGCCGAGCACCGAGTCACGGTCCTGTTCACGGCGCCGACTGCCTATCGGGCGATGCTGGCCGCCGGAAAGGCTGACCAGCTCACGGGGCTCCGGCGCTGTGTGTCGGCGGGTGAGGCGCTTCCCCGATCGGTGTGGGAGGCGTTCCGGGACGCGACCGGGGTGCGCATCATCGACGGCATCGGCGCGACCGAGATGCTGCACATCTTCATCGCGTGTGCCGACGACGAGATCCGCCCCGGCTCCACTGGCAAGGCGGTACCCGGCTACGTCGCCGAGGTCATGGACGACGAGGGTCGTCCGGTGCCGGACGGGCAGATCGGCCGGCTCAGCGTGAAGGGGCCGACCGGCTGCCGGTATCTCGCCGATGAGCGCCAACGCGCATATGTGCGTAACGGCTGGAACGTCACCGGGGACACCTACCTGCGTGACGCGGACGGCTACTTCTGGTACCAGGCGCGGTCTGACGACATGATCATCTCAAGCGGCTACAACATCGCCGGCCCAGAGGTCGAGGAGGCGCTGCTCCGGCACCCGGACGTCGCAGAGTGCGGTGTGGTCGGGGCAATGGACGAAGCACGCGGCATGGTCGTCAAGGCGTTCGTGGTCCTCCGCCTTGATGTGATCGGTGACGACGCAAAGGCCAAGGAGCTGCAGGACCATGTGAAGGCGACGATTGCGCCCTATAAATACCCACGGCAGGTGGTGTTCCTCGACACGCTGCCGCGGACCAACACCGGCAAGCTGCAGCGCTTCCGACTGCGGGATCTCGCCCAGGCGCAAACCGAGCCGTCCCACACCCCATAGCTCACAGCGGCATGAAGCGGCCACCGTTGACGTCGAGCACAGTGCCCGTGATGTACGACGATTCCGCGGAGCACAGGAACAAGATCGGGTCAACGGCTTCCCGGAGCTCGGGAAACCGACGCAGCGGGATGGCGTCGAGGACCTCGGCCCGCTCCGCCTCGTCCATCCCGTCGTACATGCCCTGCAACCGGCCGGTGAGAAACAGCCCGGGCGCGACCGCGTTGACCCGCACACCCTGCGGACCCAGCTCCCGGGCCAGCCTGCGGGTCAGCCCGAGCACCGCCGCCTTGCTGGCTGCGTAGGGGACGCCCGTCACTGGTGATGGCTGCCGCCCCCCGATCGACGATGTGGTCACGATCGCGCCACCCCCGGCCGCGACCAGGTAGGGCGCGACCGCCTGGCAGGCGTAGAAGGTGCCCTTGACGTTCACGTCGATGACGATGTCGACGTGATCGGGCTCGATCTGCGCTAGGTCGCGCGGTGTGCCGAGCGACCCTCCGGCGAGAGTGACGAGCACATGCGGCCCGCCGAGCGTGTCGTGGACATCCTGCATGAGGGTGCGGACCTGGTCGGCGTCACGGACATCCACCACGAAACCGGCCGCATCAACTCCAAGCGCCTGGCGCAGACCACGTGCCGCCTCGTCCACCGCCGCGTCGTTGACATCGACCACGGCGACCGAGGCGCCCTCCGCGGCCAGCCCCTCGCAGACCGCTCGCCCGATGCCCCCCGCACCACCGGTGACTACCGCCGTCTTTCCGCCGAACCGCGGCCCGCGAGGCATCGCGATCTCCTGTCGCTGTCTTGACGACCGTCGAGAATGCAACATACTCTCGACCCGTCGGTACAGACAACGGGGAGGGCGCCGTGCGCATCGCTGTGATCGGCGGTGGCCCGGGCGGGCTCTACCTTGCGGCCCTTGCCAAGCAGCTCGGCCCCGAGCACGAGATCACGGTGTGGGAGCGCAACGCGCCGGATGACACGTTCGGCTTCGGCGTCGTGTTCTCCGATGAGACGCTCGGCGGCATCGAGCACGCCGACAAAGCCATCTTCGACTCGATGGAGCGGGAGTTCGCCCGCTGGGACGACATCGACGTGCACTTCCGCGGTGACGTGGAGACAAGTGGGGGGCACGGCTTCGCAGCGATGAGCCGCAAGCGCCTCCTCGAGATCCTGCAGGCCCGTTGCCGTGAACTCGGGGTCAGGCTGCACTTCTACAGCGAGGCGCCTAGCGCCGACGAGCTGTCACAGCAGCACGACCTCGTCGTCGCCGCCGACGGGGTCAACTCCGTGACCCGAGCAAAGTACGCCGACACGTTCCGGCCGAGTCTCGATGTGCGGCGGAGCAAGTACATGTGGCTCGGCACCGACCTTGTCTTCGACGCGTTCAAGTTCTACGTGCGCGAGACGCCGTACGGCGTGATGCAAATCCACGGCTACCCCTACGATGCCACCGGCTCCACGTTCATCGTCGAGATGCACGAAAGCGTATGGCGATCGGCCGGATTCGACGTTCTCGCCGCCCGCGAGCTGGCGCCAGGGCAGAGCGACGACGAGTCGATCGCACGGGTCTGCGAGTTGTTTGCCGACATCCTCGACGGACACGAGGTGCAGGCCAACAACTCGAAGTGGATCAGCTTCGCCACCGTGCGCAACGAGTCGTGGCGCCATGGCAATGTGGTGCTGCTCGGCGACGCCGCGCACACGGCGCACTTCTCCATCGGTTCCGGCACCAAACTGGCGATGGAGGACGCCCTGGCGCTCGCCGCTTGCCTGCACGAGCAACCCAGCGTCGCGACGGCGCTCGCGGCCTACGAAGCGGAGCGTCGGCCCGTGGTGCTGTCCACGCAACGCGCGGCCCAGGCGAGCCTCGAGTGGTTCGAGAACCTCGGGCAGTACGTCCACCAGGGCACGCCGCAGTTCGCGTTCAACATCATGACCCGCAGCCGCCGCGTCACCTACGACAACCTTTCGCTGCGCGACCCCGAGTTCGTGCAGAGCATCGACGAGTGGTTCGCCGATCACGAGGCGCATCGGCCCGGGGTGTCCAAGGCCCCCTGCCCGCCGATGTTCCAGCCGTTCCGGCTGCGTGACCTCGAGCTCAAGAACCGCGTCATCGTGTCCGCGATGGATATGTACCGCGCTGTCGAGGGCGTCGCGGGCGACTTCCATCTCGCCCATCTGGGTGGCAAGGCGCTTGGTGGTGCCGGCCTCGTGATGACCGAGATGGCCTGTGTTTCGGAGACCGGCCGCATCACGCCTGGGTGCACCGGCATGTACCGCCCAGACCATGAGGCGGCGTGGCGGCGCATCGTGGACTTCGTGCACACCGAGACCACCGCCAAGATAGGCATCCAGCTCGGGCACTCTGGCCGCAAAGGCTCGACAAAGCTCATGTGGGAAGGCATGGACGAGCCGCTGCCCGATGCCAACTGGGAGGTGGTCGCGCCGTCGCCGCTGTCCTACAAACCCGGTGTCAATCAGGTACCGCGCGAGCTCACCCGCGCCGACATGGACGAGATCCGCCACCAGTTCGCCGAGGCCGCCCGCATGTCGGCGAGAGCAGGTTTCGATCTGCTCGAGCTGCACTGTGCGCACGGCTACCTGTTGTCCAGCTTCATCTCACCGATCAGCAACCGACGCACGGACGAGTACGGCGGCTCGCTGGCCAATCGGTTGCGTTACCCGCTCGAAGTCCTCCGCGCGATCCGGGACGTGTGGCCGGCGGAGCGGCCGATCTCCGTACGCATCTCGGCAACCGACTGGGTCCAAGGGGGCATCGAATGCGACGACGCTGTCGAGATCGCCCGCGCCTTCGCCCAAGCCGGCGCCGACGCGATGGACGTTTCGACCGGGCAGGTGACGTCGGATGAGAAGCCCGCGTTCGGGCGCTCGTACCAGACGCCGTACGCGGACGCGATCCGCAACCGCGTCGGCATTGCCACGATCGCCGTCGGCGTGATCAGCTCGTACGACGACGTCAACTCGATCCTCCTGGCCGGCCGGGCCGACCTGTGCGCCGTTGGCCGGGCGCACCTCTACGACCCCAACTGGACGTTGCACGCCGCGGCCGACCAGGGCTACCGCGGCTCCGCCGCCGAGTGGCCCGACCCCTGGAAGGCAGGCAGCCGCAAGCCGCAAGCGGGCCGCACCGACGGGCCGAAGCCTCGGCTGCAGCTCGTTCGGGAGGGCGCGCAGGCGACCCGGCACGCGCGCTGGCGGCCGACCGCATGACCGGACTGACGCCCAGCCCGCTCCGTGCCCTGTGGTCGGCACGGTCTGTCGCAGTCGTCGGTGCCTCCGCACGACCCGGGTCGCTGGGCAGGCTGCCAGTGGAGTTCCTGCAGCGGTACGGCTTCACGGGCGCGGTCTACCCTGTCCGGCCGGATGGCGGCGAGGTGCTCGGGCTCACGGCCCACCCGTCGGTCCAGGCGTGCCCGGGCCAGGTCGACCTGGCGATGCTGCTTGTCGCTGCCGACAAGGTCCCTGCCGCGGTCGACGACTGCATCGCGGCTGGAGTGCCGGTCGCGATCGTGTGCTCGAGCGGATTCGCGGAGACCGGCGCAGCGGGGGCCAGGTTGCAGGACGAGATTGTGGCCAAAGCGCGAGCCGGCGGGCTGCGCATCGTCGGACCCAACTGCATCGGGGCGGTCGGTGTCGAGACCGGACTGGTGGCGTCATTCAGCCCATTGTTCGCGGGAGACAAGACTTCGCTGGTGACCGGCGCGCTGGGTTTCGTCAGCCAGAGCGGGGCTCTCGGATACGGCACGGTGAGCCTCGCATTCGAACGCGGCATCGGCCTGCGACAAGTGGTCACCACCGGCAACGAGGCTGACGTGAGTGCGTTGGAGGCGATGCGCGCGATTGCTGAGGAGCCCGAGTGCAGCGGCGTGCTCGGCTATGTCGAATCCCTGACGGACGGCCCGGCGCTCCAAGAGCTGGCCGCGTCGGGCGTCCCGGTCGCCCTGCTGAAGGCCGGGCGCTCCGAGGCCGGCCAGCGCGCTGCGGCCTCCCACACAGGGGCGCTGGCGGCCGGCGACCGGGTGGTCGATGCAGCCTTGCGGCAGCTCGGCATCGTACGAGTTGACGACGTCGACGAGCTGCTCGATGTGGCGGATGCGTTCGCGCAGCCGCGAAGACCGGCCGGACCACGAGTCGCGGTGGTGACGACCAGTGGCGGGTCCGGCATCCTCGCCGCTGACGCCATCGAACAACACGGCCTCCTACTGGCCCAGCTCACGACCGATACCGAGGCCGCCTTGCGCGATGTCGTGCCCGCGTTTGGCTCCGCGGCCAACCCGGTGGATGTCACGGCGACTGTGATGAACGACCCCTCGCTGTTCGACCGGGCACTCGACGCTGTTGCCGGGGATCCGGAGGTGGACGCAGTCGTTGCGTGCTTCTGCGTCCTCACGGGCGACGACGTCACGCAGGTTGTCTCGTCTCTGCAGCGGGTTGCGGCGAGCAGCGGCAAGCCGGTGCTCGTAGCGCGCACGGGTGCTGAGCACCTCGCACCCGACGCTTCCGCGGCGCTCCGCACCGCTGGCATCCCCGCCTACCCGACGCCCGCGCGTGCTGTTCGGGCGGCGGCGGCGCTGTGGCAGGTAAGCCGGCCACGGCGCAGCAGACTCGACCGGGCAGCGGCGCCGGTCGGTCGATCCGCTTCTACTCCCAACGCAGGAACCACCGAGGCCGACCTCAAGACACTCCTGGCGTCCGTTGGGCTTCCGGTGCCGCGACACAGGCTCGCAACCGACTCCGACGACGCGGTCAGCGCGGTTGCCGAGGTGGGCGGTCGCGCCGTGCTCAAGGCCGTCGTCCCCGGACTGCTCCACAAGACCGAAGCCGGCGGCGTCGCCCTCGACGTCACCGCATCGGACGCAGCCGCCACATTTGACCGGCTAGCCGCGCTCGGCGGCCAGGTGCTTGTCGAGGAACAGATCGGTGCTGGTGTCGAGGTGCTGGTCGGTGTGGCACCTAGCCCGCTAGGCCCTGTGCTCACGGTCGGGCCTGGCGGTGTGTTTACGGACGTGTTCGACGATGTCGCCTTGCGGTTGCTACCGGTGACCTCCGACGACGTACGGGAGATGGTCACGGAGACTCGACTCGAGGCGTTGCTTGCGGGCGTTCGCGGGCGTCCGCCGGCAGACGTGGCAGCGCTCGTCGACCTCGTGGTTCGTCTCGGCGACGCGGTTGCCGACTGGCCCACGGGCTTCGAGTTCGACCTCAACCCGGTGGTCGTGCTCGAGCGGGGAGCCCGCATCCTCGACGCGGCCTACGTGCCGCCGGCGGCAGAGGTCTGACGGCATGGACGTCGGCCGCGTCGTCGCCCGATCCGCGCGAAGGTTCGCGGACCGTGTGGCTGTCGACGGCCCGCAGGGGCGGCAGACCTTCGCCGAACTCGGGGATCGGGTCACTCGGCTGGCGCGCGGGTTACGGTCGCTCGGGCTCCGCGCCGGTGACCGGGTGCTCGACCTGCAGACAAACCAGAACACGTACGTCGAGACTGATCTCGCGATCCCGACGGGCGGGCTCGTACGCGTCGCACTCAACTATCGGTTACACCCCAGCGACTGGACTCGCATCGCAGACGACTGCGGCGCCACCGCGATCGTCTACGACGCAGGCTTCGCTGAGCAGACCGAAGAGCTGCGTGCCGGCCTCGACGCCGACCGCGTCATCGTCATCGGTGATGGGCCAGGCACGCCCTACGAAGCCCTGCTGGCCGCCCAAAGTCCCGAGCCGTTACTGCTGTCATGCAACCCCGACTCGCTCTGCGGCCTGCATTACTCCAGCGGCACAACCGGTCATCCGAAGGGCGCACAGCGCAGCCACCGCAACCGCATTGCGAGCCTGGGCAACATGGTCACCGACGTGGTCGGAGCACTGCCGGGCCGCGACGACGTCTACGTGCACGCCGGTCCGATCACGCACACCAGCGGGCTGTTCGTGCTGCCGTTTCTCGCTCACGGAGCCGCCCAGGTGATCCTGCCGTCGTGGGATCCCGACGCTCTTCTCGAAGCGATCGAGCACCGCGGCGGCACCCACACCGCGCTGGTGCCGACGATGGTCGCGCGGCTGCTCGCGATGCCCGACATCGAGCCCGATCGACTCCGCGGTATCAAAATGCTTGCGTACGCGGGCGCGCCGATGCCCGTCGAGCAGATGAGGGCGGCGTACGAGCGACTCACGCACAACCTCGTCCAGTACTACGGGCTCGTCGAGGCCATCCCTCCGGTCACCGTTTTCGACGCCGCCGACCATGCGCGCGGACTGACCGAGGAGCCGGGGCTGCTGACGAGTGCCGGACGACCGGCAGCAGGTGTCGAGGTGGCCATTGTCGACGAGGCGGGCCGCGAGCTGCCGCCGGGTGAGGTGGGCGAAGTAGTGACGCGGGGCGACCATGTGATGCCGGGCTATTGGAACGCCGACGGCAGGGCCGACCTGTCCAAGAGCGTTCGCGACGGGTGGCTGCACACCGGCGACCTCGGTCGGCTCGATGTAACCGAGCGGCTCTGGCTCGTCGACCGCAAAGGCGACATGATCATCTCCGGCGGCTACAACATCTACCCCCGCGAGGTGGAGGACGTGGTGGCCGAGGTGCCTGGCGTGCACGAGGTCGCCGTGGTCGGCGTGGAAGACCGCGACTGGGGCCAGCGTGTCGTCGCCCTTGTCACGGTCACGTCGGCAGCAGACGTCACGGCCGACGCAATACTCGAGCATTGCCGCGCGCGGATGGCGTCGTACAAGAAACCGAAGGACGTACGCATCGTCGAATCCTTCCCGCACAACTCGACCGGGAAGATCCACAAGAAGCAGCTGCGCGAACAGCTCAATGCGGAGGCCGCGGCGGCATGGAGCCACTGAAGCCCGACTACGCCCCCGAGGGTGCGGAGCGGCCGGGGGAGTATCCGTACACGCGCGGCATCACGACCGAGCCCGGCCCCTGGATCATGGGTCAGTACGCCGGGTTCGGCACGCCCCGCGAGTCCAACCGGCGGTTTCGCCAGCTGCTCGATGCCGGTGTCACCGGCTTCTCCGTCGCCCTCGACCTCCCCACGCAGATGGGTCTCGACTCCGACGACCCGGTCGCCGCCGGCGAAGTCGGGCGCGTCGGTGTCGCTATCGACTCACTTGCCGACATCGAGATCCTGATGGAGGGCATCCCGCTCGAACGCATCTCGCAGGTGCGCACGACGGCCAACTCGATCGGCTACGTCTGGGCGGCATTGTTCATCGCGCTCGCGGAGAAGCGTGGCGTCGACCCCGACGACTTCGGCATGTTCATCCAGAACGACGTGCTCAAGGAGTTCGTCGCGCGCGGCACACAGATCTTCCCGCCGGAGCCGTCGCTGCGGCTATCGGTCGATGTCATTGAGTACGTTGCCAAGCACGTCCCGCGATGGGTGCCGCTGGCGATGAGCGGTTATCACCTCCGCGAGTCTGGCGCCGACGCGGTGCAGGAGGTCGCGTTCACGTTCGCCAATGCGCGCGCCTACCTCGACGAGGCGCTGCGACGTGGCCTGCACATCGACGCCGTCGCCCCGACCTTGTTTACCTTCCTCGCCATCACCACCGACTTCCTGCCCGAGGCGGCGAAGTTCCGCGCGGCCCGGCGCGTCTGGGCGCGGTTGATGAGAGATGAGTACGGCTCCCGCGATCCGCGCAGTGAACAGCTGCGAATCTTCGCGTTCACAGCCGGATCGACGCTCACCGCGCAACAGCCGCTCAACAACGTGGTGCGGGCAACGGTCGAAGCAATGGCCGCCGGGCTTGCCGGTGTGCAGACCATGCACGTGTCTGCCTACGACGAGGCGTTGGGTGTGCCGACCGAGGCGGCGGCAACGCTGGCGCTCCGCACCCAGCAGGTCGTCGCGTTCGAGACAGGCATCACCCAGACGTGCGACCCGCTCGCCGGCTCGTACGCAGTCGAGGCGCTCACCGATGACCTGGAGCGACGAATCTGGGCGGAGCTGCGCGCAATCGAGGACAGGGGCGGCGCACTGCGCTGCATCGAGGACGGCTGGTTCGCTCGCCAGCTCGCCGATGGCGCCTACCGGTTGCAGCGCGAGGTCGAGTCCGGCGAGCGCGTCGTGGTCGGCGTCAACCGCTGGCCGGCGCAGACCGAGCCGCTCGAGGTGTTCGCCATCGACCCGGCCATGGAGGCGCAACAGGTGCAGGCCGTGCAGCGCCTGCGGAAGGAGCGGGACACCGACGCCGTGGAGCGTTGCCTTGCCGACCTCTCTGCTGCGGTCGCAACTGGCGACAACGTGATACCGGCTTGTGTGGCAGCCGTTCGTGCGTACGCAACGGTCGGCGAGATCGTGCAGCGCGTCCGTCAGGTGCACGGGGCCTGGCGGCCCACCAACGCGTACTGACTCGCTGGCTTTGCGCGGGACGTCCGAAGGAGCGTTCGCCATCGCGCACAGTTGCTCGGACGTTGCGAGGGTGGGCCGGGAGCTCCTTCAACCCGTCGCCGCCAGGACGACGGGCTCGCCTGGCGCTGGCGCGAACGTCCGCTGCAGCGGCACTGACCGGCTGGTCACCAGGTGCTGCGCGTACGCCGGCACGGTGAAGAAGCTCGGGTAGTCGTCGCCGAGTGCCACCAGCTCGAACAGTGCGCGGGCGTCGTCGAGTCGCGAACCAGGTCCCGCCTCGGTCCGCAGCAGCTCGAGCTCCTGATCGACTATCAGCCGCACCATCGCTCGGGTCACCGGACCCGCGCCTGCGGTGCGGGTGCCGTAGCGCACCCACTGCCAGATCTGCGAGCGGGAGATCTCGACCGTGGCCGCGTCCTCCATCAGGTTGTGGATCGCGACCGCCCCGCTGCCCTGCAACCACGCATCGAGGTAGCGCAGCGACACCTCGACGTTGGTCCGCACACCGTCCTCGGTAACCCGACCGGTGCCCGGCGTTATGGTCACGAGGTCGCGCGGTCGAACGACCACATCGGGCCGCCGCCGCCACACCTGATGGGGCCGGTCGCCGAGCACGCCGTCGAACACCTCGCGGCACACGGGCACCAGGTCGGGGTGGGCGACCCACGAGCCGTCGAAGCCGTCTGCCGCCTCGCGCTCCTTGTCGGCCCGCACGTTGGCGAGCGCCTGTTCGGTAACCGCAGGATCGCGCCGATCGGGCACGAACGCGGCCATCCCACCGATCGCGTGCGCGCCGCGCCGATGGCAGGTCGAGACCAGCAGTTCCGTGTAGGCGCGCATGAACGGTGAAGTCATCGTGACATCGGCGCGGTCGGGGAGCACGAAGGCCTCACCGCGCGTACGGAAATTCTTGATGATGCTGAAGATGTAGTCCCAGCGTCCCGCGTTGAGGCCCGCGCTGTGGTCGCGCAGCTCGTACAGGATCTCCTCCATCTCGAACGCCGCGGTGATCGTCTCGATGAGCACGGTCGCGCGGATCGTGCCGTGCGGCAGCCCCAGCGTGTCTTGCGCCCAGCAGAACACGTCGTTCCACAGCCGCGCCTCGAGGTGGCTCTCGAGCTTGGGCAGGTAGAAGTACGGCCCGCGCCGCGCGTCGATCTGCCGCTGCGCGGAGTGGAACAGGTACAGCCCGAAGTCCACCAGGCTGGCCGACACCGGCGCCCCGTTGACCGTGATGTGCTTCTCGGTCAGGTGCCAGCCGCGAGGGCGCACCACTATGGTCGGCAGATCTTCGGCTGGTCGAAGTCGGTACTCCTTGCCCTCCGGCGACACGAAGTCGATCCGCCTGTCGAGCGCGTCGACGAGGTTGAGCTGGCCGTCGATGACGTTGTGCCACGTCGGCGTTGTCGCGTCCTCAAAGTCGGCGAGCCAAACGTTGGCGCCCGAGTTGAGCGCGTTGACCGTCATCTTGCGGCTGACCGGGCCGGTGATCTCGACGCGACGGTTGTGCAGCCCGGGCGCCATCGGGGCGACCCGCCACGTCGGGTCGTTGCGGACATCCGCCGTCTCGGAGAGGAAGTCGAGATCCTCGCCGGCCGCGATGCGTGTGCGGCGGTCGCGTCGATCCGCGAGGATCGCGCGGCGACGGTCTGCGAAGGCGTTGTCCAGCCGGGCGATGAAGTCCAGTGCCTGCGGCGTGAGGATCTCGTCGAACCGTTCCTGAGGTGGCGCGACGACACGGATGCTGTCAGTGAGACTGTGCATGATGTGCCCCTCAGAACTGCTCTGACTCGGTCGACCCGGCGAGCGCGAGTGTGCCGGCTTCGGGGTTGAGCGCGGTCGTCACGAGGTCGAAGTAGCCGGTGCCGACCTCCTGCTGGTGCTTGACGGCGGTGTAGCCCCGGTCGGCTGCCGCGAACTCGCGCTTCTGCAGGTCGACGTAGGCCGTCATGCCGTCGCGCGCGTAGCCGTACGCCAGGTCGAACATCGACAGGTTGAGCGCGTGGAAGCCGGCGAGGGTGATGAACTGGAACGCGTAACCCATCGCGCCGAGCTCCTTCTGGAAGCGCACGATGGTTGCATCGTCGAGGTGCGCTCTCCAGTTGAACGACGGCGAGCAGTTGTACGCGAGCAGCTTGCCGGGGTGCTCCCGGTGCAACGCCTCGGCGAACTGTCGCGCCTCGTCGAGATCGGGTGTGGATGTCTCGACCCAGATGAGATCGGAGTACGGCGCGTACGCAAGGCCGCGCGCGATCACCGAGTCCATGCCGTTGCGCATCCTGTAGTAGCCCTCGGCGGTCCGCTCGCCGGTCGTGAACGGCGCGTCGCGCTCGTCGATGTCGCTGGTGAGCAGCGTCGCGGCGAGGGAGTCCGTACGGGCGATGATGACGCTCGGCACGCCGGCAATGTCAGCGGCAAGCCGTGCAGCGTTGAGCGTGCGGACGTGCTGGCCGGTCGGGACGAGCACCTTGCCGCCGAGGTGGCCGCACTTCTTCTCGCTGGCGAGCTGGTCCTCCCAGTGCACGCCTGCGGCTCCGGCCGCGATCATGCCCTTCATCAGCTCGAAGGCGTTGAGCGGTCCGCCGAACCCAGCTTCGGCGTCGGCCACGATCGGCACCAGCCAATCGATCGGCTCGTCCGTGCCTTGGCAGTGCGCGATCTGGTCGGCCCGCAGCAGCGCGTTGTTGATGCGGCGCACGACGGAAGGCACGGAGTTGGCGGGGTAGAGGCTCTGATCGGGGTAGGTCTGACCGGCCAGGTTGGCGTCGGCCGCGACCTGCCAGCCTGACAGGTAGATCGCTTCGAGTCCGGCCTTGACCATCTGCACGGCCTGGTTGCCGGTCAGCGCGCCGAGCGCGGGCACATACTCGCGGTCATGCAGCTGGCGCCAGAGCCGTTCGGCACCGCGCCGGGCGAGCGTGTGCTCTTCCTGGATGCTGCCGCGCAGCCGGACCACGTCGGCGGCGGAGTAGGTCCGCTCCACTCCCTGCCAGCGTGGGTCGCTTGCCCAGGTCTGCCCGATCTCGGCTACGGCGGCCACCGTGCGGTCGGTCGGTTGGGTGCCGGGGGCGGTGCGGATCTCGGTCATCTCGACTCCCTGTGTCCCTGCGCTGGGTGGCTCTTGCGCGACCGGCAGCTGATTGCCGGTGACACGACGATTGGCCAACTTGCCAACACCTTCAACGAGGAATGGCTGGAAAATTCTGCGATTCTTTCGTTAGCGTGAAGTCATGACGGATCTGGATGGGCAGACCGACCTGATCGCCGTCGGGCGGCGGGTCCGCCATCATCGGCGGGCCAAGGGCCTCACCCTTCAGCAGCTGGCAGCCGAGGTGGGTCGGGCGCCGAGCCACTTGTCGCTTATCGAGAACGGTCGGCGTGAGCCGCGCCTTTCGCTGCTGCAGGCACTGGCGACCGCGCTCGACGTCCCGCTGAGCCAGCTGTTGGCACCTGAGCCACCGAGCCGAAGGGCCGCGCTCGAGATCGCCCTGGAGCACGCGCAGCGGGGTCCCCTCTACGCGTCGCTTGGGCTGCCCCCTGTCCATGCCGGGCGTCGGCTGCCCACCGAAGCGCTCGAAGCGCTGGTCGGTCTGCACGATGAGCTCGCCAAGCGCATGCGGGAGACCGCCGCGACGCCGGAGGAGGCGCGTCGGGCCAACGCCGAGCTGCGGCGGTCGATGCGTGAGCGCGGCAACTACTTCCCGGAGATCGAGGTGGCGGCGCGCGGCGTGCTCGATGCAGTCGGCCACGCCGGCGGTCCGTTGTCACAGCGCGTGTTGGTCGCGATGGCAGCGCACCTCGGGTTCACGTTGCACTACGTGCCCGACCTGCCGCTGTCGACCCGCTCCGTCGCCGATCTGCGCAACAAGCGCATCTACCTCCCGCACGTGCAGGCGCCGGGCAGCCACGACGTACGACTGCGTGTTCTGCAGATGCTCGGACATGTGGTGCTCGGGCACGCCGAGCCGAAGGATTATCCCGACTTCCTTCGGCAGCGTGTCGAGGTCAACTACTTCGCCGCGGCATTGCGCATCCCGGAGGAGCAGGCCGTGGAGCAGCTGTCGGCTGCCAAGCGGGTGCGCGACCTCGCGATCGAAGACCTGCGTGACGACTTCGCGGTCTCGCATGAGACGGCAGCACACCGGTTCACCAACCTGGCGACGCACCACCTCGGGCTGCCCGTGCACTTCATGCGGGTGCACGAGAGCGGCACGATCTACAAGGCGTACGAGAACGACGGCGTGAGCTTTCCGACAGACGTGCTCGGCGCGATCGAGGGGCAGCCCGTGTGCCGCAAGTGGACGGCGCGCGAGGTGTTCGACCGGCCCGACCGTTCGGCGGCCTACCAGCAATACACCGACACTCCGCGCGGCACCTACTGGTGCACCGCGCAGGCCGAGGCAACCAACGAGGGGCTGTTCTCGATCAGCGTCGGCGTGCCGTACTCGCACGTGAAGTGGTTCCGCGGCCGCGAGACCACCGAGCGCGCGGTCTCGACCTGCCCCGACCCGGCGTGCTGCCTTCGCCCGCCCGCCGACCTCGCGACCCACTGGTCCGGGCAGGCCTGGCCGAGCGCGCGCGCACACTCGCACCTGTTAGCCGCGTTGCCCCCAGGGACGTTTCCGGGGGTCGATGACACTGAGGTCTACACGTTCTTGGAGCGGCATGCCCCAGCGGAGGTTGACAGTGGCGGCTCCGATCAAGGTCGCCTTACCCTCCGCTCCTGATCAACCCAGGCGTTGGCCAGTGAAAGCGCCGACGGCAGCAGGTTCCGCTTCCGGGATCTCAGTGCGGCGTCGGCAATGGCCGTACGATCACTTGGACCGCCCACCACGATGATTTTTCGTCTCGGTGGACGGCTTTGTCGCCGACCGCGAGGGCGGGTTCGACTGGGGTCCCTAGCGAGGAGCTGTTTCGTTTCCACACCGCGCTGGTAAGCGAGCTCGGCGGCTATCTGTGCGGCCGCAGGCTCTACGAGACGATGCTGGTCTGGGAGACGGACCCGTCGATGCGCGAGACGGAGATTGGGGCCGTCTTCGCAGATGTCTGGGGCGCGCTCCCGAAGGGTCGACTTCAGTCGCACGCTCGACAGCGTCCAGGGCAACGCCGGCTCGCCGAGGCGTCGGTGGCCGAGGAGGCCACCGCGGCGCTCGAGGCGACTGACAAGAACGTCTCGATCGGCGGCGCCGGCCTGGCCGCGGCGGCTTTCGAGCTCGGCCTTGTCGACGAGCTGCGCATGTTCCGCTATCCGGTCGTCGTCGGTGGCGGCACGCCGTTCCTACCGCCGGTCACCGAAGACGTCCCGCTGGAGCTGACCGAGACCAGGACGTTCGGCTCGCGGGTGATCTACGAGCGCTACGGGCGTGTCCGCGATGTGTCGGACTGACAGCGCCGACCGAGTCATCGGCGCCTCCGGCGGCCGCTCCCGGCTTCTGGGCGTATGGTCCGATGAGTCCTTCCGACGGGAGGAGTCGACACTGCCATGACGACAACACGCTTGCTGGAAACCGCCGGTGCGGACATCGCCTACGACGTCGACGGCCCGCTGCCCACCGTTGATGGGCGCCCACCGCTGTTCATGATCGGCCAGCCGATGGACGCCAGCGGGTTTCGTACGTTGGCGTCGCACTTCCCCGACCGGACCGTGGTCACCTATGACCCGCGTGGCCTGGGCCGCAGCACCCGTAAGGACGGCCGGGTCGACAACGCGCCCATGGTCCAGGCCGATGATGTGCACGCCGTGATCGAGGCGCTGGGTGTCGGGCCGGTCGACATGTTCGCGAGCAGCGGTGGCGCGGTGGCGGCGCTCGCACTCGTGTCCGCATACCCCGGCGACGTGACCACCCTGGTGGCGCACGAGCCCCCGCTGATTCCGGTGCTTCCCGATGCTGAGGCTGCTGAGCGCGCCCGCGCCGGGGTTCGGGACGCGTACGAGGCTGGGGGGTCGGGTGCCGGGATGGCGGCGTTCATCGCGATGACGTCGTGGCAGGGCGAGTTCACCGACGACTACTTCGCCCAGCCGGCGCCGGATCCCGCCGTGTTCGGGATGCCGACCGATGACGACGGCTCCCGTGATGACCCGCTGCTGTCCGACAGGTCCTGGGCCGTCTCTAGCTACCGCCTCGATGTCAACGCGCTGGCCGCGGCGCCGACACGCATCGTGATTGCTGTGGGCGAGGAGTCCATGGGTACCTTCACCGGACGCACCACGGTGGCCACCGCCGAGTTGCTCGGCCAGCAGGCGACAGACTTCCCGAGCCACCACGGTGGGTTCATGGGCGGCGAGTTCGGTTACGCCGGCCAACCCGAGGCGTTCGCGCGCAAACTGCGCGAGGTCCTCGACGACGACAACTGACGCGGTGCACCGCGCGTGTCAGGCGCAGCACGCCGAGGCGGACAGCACGTATCCGACTCAACTGCCCCCTTGGGCTATGGGCTGCTCAAGAACGGTGCGACTGACTCCGCGATCTCAGATGGTGACAGCTCATGGGTAGCCGCCGGCAGCGGCTGATATCGAGCGTTCGGCATCACCCGCTCCAGTGCCCGGGCTGTGTCGGGGCTGGTGTCGGGAGCCAGCAGCAGTGTCGGAACCTGGACTGATGCCGCCAGGTCGTCGGGCACCAGCCCGTCGCCGAGCATGGCGTAGTCGTACGGGAGGGCACGGGCGCAGTCGACAATGGCGTCACCGGCGGGGGACTGTAGGTAGCCGGCAGCGTCTTGCGTGGAGAGACCAAGACCGGTCAGGAACATGGCGGCCGCATCCCGGTGATCCCCCTTGTCGTGCAGCGCCTGGATCTGGGTGGTCTCGGCGGCGAATGCCGCCCGAGCGCCGTTGTCGTTGTGGCCATGCGGTGTAAATGGCGGGTCGGCGAGCACCAGACTTGCGATCGGCGCACCGCCCGCGGCCGCGCGTAGCGCCAGCGCGGCCCCGGCGGAGTGCCCATACACCCGGACCGACTCGCCGCCGACGGCGATGAGGGCGGCCACATCCTCTACCTCACGCTCAACCTCGTACTCGGCGTTGTCGCCGCTTCGTCCCCGGCCGCGCCGGTCGAAGTTGTACACCGTGAAGTGCGCCTCCAACGCTCCTGCCAGTGGCGCGTAGAAGCCATGGTCGGCGAGTGCGCCGCCAACAATGAGCACCGCAGGCCCGGAACCCGACCTGACATAGGCAATCTGGGTGCCATCGGTCGACGTCACACGGTCCATCAGACCCCTCCCCACGCCGAGCCAGGCGAAACCCTGGCACCCGGAAACTGGTCAAAGGACAAGACTGGACACCTGGCCAGAACTCATCGGTGACCGGACGCGGCGCCCGAATCTGCCGGATGTCGAGCTGTTCTGCCGCTGATCAATCAGTCGTGACGATGAGAGAGCGGTCTGCTGACATGAGTCGATCCCCCTGAGTCCAGTGCAAACATCGGCGTGTCGGCGGACGGCCACGGCGCTCCTGCATGGAACATGGCCTCCTATCAGAGGGAGCCGTCATGTCCATGCCGCCACTCGAACCTCCCTCCATGCGGGTAGGCGACGTTGAGCGAGGCGCGTGTCTGCTCGACCGCCAGAGCACCGCAGCCACAATCGACCGTTGGGCGGAGACATGACCAACGCAGACACGGCTGCCGGGTTCATGCGTCGCCTCCACGCTCTTCATGCGGCCGGCGACAAGCGGACGCCGATGCGTGAGATCTTTGCGCTCGCCAAGGAGTTCATCGGGATGCCGCCAGCTGAGATCGAAACCTTGCTTGAGCGGCCAGAGCATGAAGCCCGAGTCGGCGCCGTCAGCATCATGGACTTCCAGGCCCGGGCCAAGAGCATTCCCCCGGCTCGCCGCCAGGAGCTGTATGACCTCTACGTCCGGCGGCATGACCTGATCGACACCTGGGATCTTGTAGATCGCGCAGCACCATCAGTGATCGGCGAATACCTCACTGACAAACCTCGCGACGTGCTGTACCAGTTCGCGCGGTCGCCGAACGCGCTGGTGCGGCGTACCTCGATCGTCTCAACGTACGCGTTCATCCGAAAGGGCGACCTCGACGACACGTTCGCCATCGCCGACATCCTCGCCGACGACCCCGATGTCCTCGTCCACAAGGCCGTCGGCGGCTGGGTGCGCGAAGCCGGCAAGCACGATCCGATGAAGTTGCGCCGATTCCTCGACCGGCACGCAGCCACCATGCCGCGCGCGGCTTTGCGCTATGCCATCGAGCACCTCGACCGGGGCGAGCGGGACCACTACCTTCAGCTGAAGAGGGGCCGTTAGCCGCTCAAACGTGCTGGCACTAGTCCGAATCGCGGTACATGGGAGCGGGCTCCCCGTAGCGCACTCGTCGAACAGCACCCGGGATGGCTCTGGCCAGTGCTTGGGACGCGTCGACGGAACAGCCCACGGTGAACTCGATCTCCTCGTTCACATCGCAGGCCAGACACCAGGCTTGATCCTCCGGCCACACGAGGTGCGGCTCCTGCAAGATACCGGCTGCGGAGCCGTACCAGCCCAGAGCTGGTGCGTCTCTGAGTACTTCGACAGGGCCGGTAAAGAGCAACATGGCTCGATTGGGAATGTCCAATCGCGGCGCTTGCGGCGCCGAATTCGGGCCCCAGCCCTCCCAGATCGCCGCATACCCGGTGACAGGAGTGGTCGTGCATGAGGCGAGTGTTGCCAGTGCTGTGCGAACGGCATCGGCCGGTGGTTCGCCCGACGGGTTGACGACATCCGGACCGGGACATTCGGGAAAGGCGATACGTACGTACGCGTCAAAGCCTGGCGGGCCGTACCGAACCAGATCCCACCAATAAGCATCCGCCATCAGCAACCACTCCGCTGCGCCTGTGTCTGCAGCGGGCCGAATCTCCGTCACGCTCGTCAGTCTGGTGCAACGGACCACCGGCGCTCAAATACCACGGGCACGGCGAAGCAGCCGATGCTCGAAGTCACTTGGCCTTGGGCGCCGCTCGCGAGCAGGCGGCGCAGGTGCCGAAGACCTCGACGGTATGGCTCACGTCGGTGAAGCCGTGCTGCGCGGCGACCTGCTGCGCCCATCGCTCGACGGCTGGGCCCTCGACCTCGACCGTCGCACCGCACGACCGGCAGACCAGGTGATGGTGGTGAGTGTCGCCGCAACGGCGGTAGACGGCCTCACCGCTGGCCGTACGAAGCACGTCGATCTCACCGGCCTCGGCGAGCGCGGACAACGTGCGGTAGACCGTCGTCAGGCCCACCGACTCGCCCCGGCGCCTCAACACTTCGTGGATCTCCTGGGCACTGCGGAACTCGTCGAGCTCGGCGAGCGCTGACGACACCGCGTTGCGCTGCCGCGTGGCACGCAGGGCTACAGGCTGGTCAATGTTCGTCATAGTGGCTCCCGTGCGCGGCGTGCAGGTGCCCGTCGTGCAGATAGTCGACGTGGTCGTCATGGGGTACGGGGGAGTGGCCGCACTCCTGCCCATGCTCGTGCGCATGCTGCTCGGCACTCACGTGGCGCGGCGTGACGAGCACGTCGTCCTCGCTCGGCAGCACGCGGGCCACACCCACACGGCGTCGCCGCAACGCCGCACCGAGCGGCCACGCGACAGCGAAGCCGGCCAGCGACAGGATGACGATGCTCGGACCCGACGAGGCGTCGACGTAGTAGGAGAACACGACGCCGAGCACAGCAGCCGCAACGCCGAGCACCATCGACAGGAGCAGCGTCGTGCGGAACGATCGCGCGAACTGTTGCGACGTCGCGACGGGCACCACCATGAGCGCACTGACGAGCAGCAGGCCGACGGTGCGCATCGAGACGGTCACGGTCACCGCGGCCAGAACGGCGAGCAGCACGCCGTAGGCGCGGACGGGCAGGCCGGCCACCCGCGCGTACTCCTCGTCCTGGCTGAGCGCAAAGAATTGTCGGCGCAGACCAAGCACGATCACCAGCACGACCACAGCCAACCCGGCAACCACCCACAGATCAGACACAGAGACGGTGGTGATCGATCCGAAGAGGTAGGTGTTGAGGGTGGCGGCGCTGCTGCCCGCGAGCCCGGTGATCAGCACACCGCCGGCGATGCCGCCGTAGAACAACATCGCGAGCGCAACATCGGCCGATGCCTTTCCGCGCTGCCGCACGAGCTCGATCGCGACGGCGCCAAGGGTCGCGACGATGATCGCCGTCAACACCGGCGCACGCCCGGTCAGCAGCCCGAGGGCGACGCCGGTGAGTGCAACGTGCCCGATGCCGTCGCCCATCAAGGCCTGCCGGCGCTGTACGAGGAACGTGCCGATCGCCGGCGCCGCCAGCCCGGTCAGAAACGCGGCGACCAGCGCCCGCTGCATGAACTCCAGGCTCAAGAAGCTCATCCGAACAAGCCTTCCTGTCTGGAATCTGCGTGCGGATGGACGTGCTCGTGCCCGGACTCGGCGTGCGGACCGACGGGCGCAGGCAGCGGCCCGTCGTGCACGACGAGACCGTCGCGCAGCACGACCGCGCGATCGATGAGCGGGGCCAACGGGCCCATCTCGTGTACGACGAGCAGCACTGTGCGGCCAGACGCCACGAACGCACGCAGCGCGCGGGCGAACGCCTGTTGGCTGGCCTGATCGATGCCCGCGTTCGGCTCGTCGAGGATCAGCAGGTCGGGCTCAGCCGCGGCTGCGCGAGCGATGAGGACCCGCTGCTGCTGACCGCCCGACAGCTCCGCGACGCTGTCGTCGGCGCGGTCGGCCAGCCCGACGAGGTCGAGCGCCGCGTCCACCGCGGTGCGGTCGGCGCGGCTGAACGGGCGGAACGGACGCGATCGCGACAGCCGCCCGACGGACACGACCTCGCGCACGGTCGCCGGGACGCCGCTGGCCGCGGTCGCGCGCTGCGGTACGTACCCGATGCGCTGCCAATCTCGGAACTGCGCGAGCGGCGTACCGTACAGCCGTACGTCACCCGCCACGAGCGGGAGCAGCCCGACGATGGCGCGCACAAGGGTCGACTTGCCGGAACCGTTGGCGCCCAGCAAGGTCACAACCTCGCCTATGCGAACCGTCAGGTTGACACCTCGCAGCACCGAGCGGCCGCCGAGCACGACGGAGGCGTCCTCGACGCGGACGGCCGGGCTGGAGTCGACGGTCATGAGCAGTGGTTGGCCTTCTGCAGGGCTTCGAGGTTGGCACGCATGAGCGAGAAGTAGTCCTCGCTCTCAGTGTCGTCGGTCAGTCCCTCGATGGGATCGAGCACCGCTGCCTTCAGGCCAAGATCGCTCGCAATCGTCTCGGCCACCTTGGGGCTGACGAGGCGCTCGTAGAAGATCGTGTCGACACCGCTCTGCGCCACGACGTCGTGAACCTCAGCGATCTTGGCTGCCGACGGCTCGGCGTCGGGGTCGAGACCACTGATGCCCTGCATGTGCAGACCGTAGCGGCCGGCGAGGTAGCCAAACGCCGCGTGGCTGGTCACGAAGGTGTCGATCTCGCAGCTGGCAAGGCCGGTGCGGAACTCGTCGTCGAGCGCCGTGAGCTCTGCGGTCAGGTCGTCGGCGCGGGAGCGGATGCCGTCGGCGTCGTCGGGCGCAAGCTCGGTGAGCCGATCGGCCACGGCGTCGGCGATCGTCGCCAGCCGGGATGGGTCGAGCCAGACGTGCGGGTCGAGATCACCGTGCTCGTGCTCCTCCGCGTGCTCCTCTCCCTCGGCGTGCTCCTCCTCACCGCTGAGCGGCAGCAGCTCGACGACCTCGGCAACGTCGAGTGCCTTGTCGGCCGCGTTCTGGTCGACCGCGTCGTCGACCGCTGGCTGGAATCCGGACTCGTAGACAACGAGGTCGGCTTCGGCCACTTCACCCACCTGTTGCGGTGTGAGCTCCAGGTCATGCGGCTCAAGGCCGGGAGCGGTGAGGTTCTCGACACGTACGGCGTCGCCGCCGACGCGCTCCGCCACGTACGCCAATGGGTAGAAGGCCGCTGCGACTGCAGGCCTGGCATCGGTGGAGGCCGCGTCGTTGGAGCCGCAGGCGGCGACCAGCAGGGGGAGCGCTGCAGCCAAGGCGATCGAGACACCTTTCCGAGTCATCATGAAAACGATTGTCACTTGCACTGACATCCATTGTCAAAAGCGCAAGGTCGGAACCCGGCGGTTCCCGGCACGGAAGATAGGTGCCGTACGCGTAGGTTGGGAGCCGATCCGCCCAACCAGGAGGAACTCGGACATGCTGGCCATCACGCGGCACCGCGTACCCGAACCCAAGGCCGCCAGCTTCCTCTCCGCCGCGCAGCGCGCCGTGGGCGTTCTGGCCCAGCGGCCCGGCTTCGTCTCGGGGCGCATCGGTCGGGCCACCGACGACGGCGAGCTCTGGACGTTGGTGACCGAGTGGGTGGATGTGGGCTCCTACCGCCGGGCGCTGTCGGCCCATGACGTCAAGATCGAGGCGATCCCGCTGCTGTCGGCGGCGGTCGACGAGCCGACCGCCTTTGAGGTGCTCACGGTGATGGACAGCACAGGCACTAGGTCGACCACCTCGGCGCGAGCGGCAGACGCTGACACGGTCGGCCGTGGGTAGGGGCAACCACCGAGCGGAGGACGTCGCCGACGTCGTCATCGCGCCGGGACCGCGGCGCGCTGTGATGCTCGCGGTGGTGCCGTTCGTGATCGCCACAGCTGTCGCTCTCGTGCTGCTGTGGCCGCGCGGGGAGACGCCAAGCGTCTCGAGCGTGGTGCGCTACGGCGGGACGATCGAGTCGATAACGAACTGTCCTGAGACGCAGCCCGAGGGGGAGGTCACGCAGGAGGGCGAGTGCTTGGAGGGCACAGTCCGGCTCGAGGACGGACCGGACGAGGGGGAGACCATCCGGATCCTGATCCCGGCCGGGTTCGCGGCGCCGCAGTACGCGGTCGGTGACGAGGTCGTTTTGCAGTACACGGCGGACGCACCCCCGGAGTTCCAGTACGACCTTGTCGACTACCAGCGCGGTCCCACCATGATCTGGCTCGCCTTGGCATTCGTCGTGGCCGTGCTCCTGCTCTCCCGATGGAAGGGCTTCAACGCGCTCCTCGGGCTTGGCGTCACCGGCTTGCTCCTCGTGCTGTTCGTCATGCCGGCCATACTGCAAGGCAAGTCGCCGCTCGGCATCGCAGTGGTTGGGGCAGCGGCCATCATGATCTCCACGCTCTACCTGGCCCACGGGTTTTCCGTTCGGACGTCTGTCGCGTTGCTCGGCACGTTGGCGAGCCTGACGCTGACCGGATTGATCGGGTCGCTCGTCTTGACAGTCGGCCGCTTCACTGGGTTCTTCTCGGACGCCGCTGAGTACATCGGCCTGGTCGACTTCCGCGGGCTGCTCCTGGCGGGGCTCGTGATCGGTGCGCTAGGCGTGCTGGACGACGTGACCGTGACCCAGACCGCTGCCGTGTGGGAGGTCGTACGGGCCGACCCGACGATGCCCCGGCGTCGCGTCCTCGCTGCGGGGATGCGCGTCGGCCGTGATCACGTCGCGGCGACGGTCAACACGTTGGTCCTCGCCTACGCCGGTGCAGCGTTGCCGCTGCTGCTGTTGTTCGAGGCCGCCCAGGTACGTGTGTTCGACGTGCTGACGGGCGAGCTGGTCGCGCAGGAAGTCGTACGGAGTTTGTGTGGCGGGCTCGGCATTGTTGCTGCGATCCCGATCACGACCGGACTCGCCGCATGGGTCGCCGCCGGACCCCGCCGGACGCGCGCGGGCTAGGCTGGTTCTGACAGCGTGACGGCGTCCGCCGCGGCCCCGTACTCGCGCCCCCCACCGACCGCCAGCCGGATGGAGACTCCCGTGGCACCCACGTCCGTGATCGACTCTGTCGTCAGCCTGTCCAAGCGCCGGGGATTCGTCTTCCCCACCGGCGAGATCTACGGCGGCACTCGCTCGGCCTGGGACTACGGCCCGCTCGGCGTCGAGCTCAAGGAAAACGTCCGGCGCCAGTGGTGGAAGACGATGGTCCAGCAGCGCGACGACATCGTCGGACTGGACTCGGCCGTCATCCTGCCCACGCCCGTGTGGGAGGCATCCGGCCACTTGGAGGCGTTCGTCGACCCCCTTACCGAGTGCCAGAACTGCCACCGGCGGTTCCGCGCCGACCACCTCGAGGAGGCGTACGAGGCCAAGCACGGGCGGCTGCCCGAGCACGGTCTCGCCGACGTCAACTGCCCCAACTGCGGGGTCAAGGGCGCGTTCACCGAGCCGCGCATGTTCAACGGGTTGCTGAAGACATACCTCGGCGCGGTAGAGAACGAGGAAGGCCTGCACTTCCTGCGGCCCGAGACGGCGCAGGGCATCTTCGTCAACTTCAAGAACGTGGAGAGCTCAGCGCGCAAGAAGCCGCCGTTCGGCATCGCCCAGGTCGGCAAGTCTTTCCGCAACGAAATCACGCCGGGCAACTTCATCTTCCGCACACGCGAGTTCGAGCAGATGGAGATGGAGTTCTTCGTCGCGCCGGGCACCGACGAGGAGTGGCACGAGTACTGGCTGCAGGAGCGCTGGAACTGGTACGTCGACCTCGGGCTGTCGGCGGACAACTTGCGCTTCTTCGAGCATCCGCGGGAAAAGCTCTCGCACTATTCTAAGCGAACGGTCGACATCGAGTACCGCTTCCGGTTCGGGGGCACCGAGTTCTCCGAGCTCGAGGGCATCGCCAACCGTACGGACTTCGATCTGTCGACCCACTCCAAGCACTCCGGCGTCGACCTGAGCTATTTCGACCAGGAGAAGGGTGAGCGCTGGTTCCCGTACGTAATCGAGCCGGCAGCCGGCCTGACGCGGTCGGTGCTCGCCTTCCTGCTCGACGCCTACGACGAGGACGAAGCGCCCAACACCAAGGGTGGGGTCGACAAGCGCACGGTGCTGCGGTTCGACCCGCGGCTGTCGCCGGTCAAGGCGGCCGTGCTGCCGCTGTCGCGCAACGCCGACCTGTCGCCCAAGGCGCGTGACCTGGCGGCGGCGTTGCGACGCACGTGGAACGTCGAGTTCGACGACGCCGGCGCGATCGGCCGGCGCTACCGGCGGCAGGACGAGATCGGCACGCCGTTCTGCATCACCGTCGACTTCGACACGCTCAACGACGACGCGGTCACCGTGCGGACGCGGGACACGATGTCGCAGGAGCGCATCGGGCTCGACGCCGTGGAGGGGTGGCTGGCGGCCAAGCTGCTCGGCAGCTGAGCCCGACGCCCTTTGCCTGGTACCGCTAGCAGGCACGTCCGATTGGCGCTGGCCTCGATGACACCCGCGCCCCCACGGCTTGATCGTTGGACTATGCGTCTGTCAACGAAAGTCCGCTCAGCAGCCACCGGGCATGACGAGTGTCACGCCTTCTTCACGACGATCGACACTGGGGCCGCCAGCCTGTCAACGGCAGCGTTGTACTTATGAAGAACGACATCGCGTTGCAGGCGCCTGCCATCACGCTCGAGGGTCTGCGGAAGAGCTACGGGTCCACGGTTGCAGTCGACTCGATCGACCTGGTGATTGGCCGTGGCGAGGTTGTCGCCCTCCTCGGTCCCAACGGCGCCGGCAAGTCGACCACCATCGACATGATGCTGGGGCTGCTTCGGCCGGACAGCGGCAGTGTCGAGGTCTTCGGCGACTCGCCGGAACAGGCTACTCAGACCGGCGCAGTGGGAGCGATGCTGCAGACCGGCGGCTTGCTCCAACAGCTCAGTGTCCGAGAGCTCATCACCATGATGGCCTCGCTCTATCCCGACCCACTCGAGGTGAGTGTCGCGCTCGACACCACTGGCCTGGCAGACATCGCCGATCGGCGGACGGACAAGCTCTCCGGAGGCCAGATCCAGCGCGTCCGGTTCGCGATCGCGCTCGTGAGCAACCCCGAGATCCTCGTTCTCGACGAGCCGACGGTTGCTCTCGACGTGGAAGCTCGACATGCGTTCTGGGAGACCATGCGGCGCTTCGCAGCGCGTGGCAAGACAGTCCTCTTCGCGACGCACTATCTGGAGGAGGCGGACAGCTTCGCTGACCGGATCGTGCTCATAGCGAGGGGACGGATCGTCGCTGACGGATCCGTCACGGAGATCAAGTCCGTGGTGGGCTGGCGGTCGATCCGTGCCACCCTCCCCGCGGTGCCGGTGGACGACCTCGTCGCGCTAGACGGTGTCCAGTCAGCTGATCGGCATGGCGACACGGTCACCTTGCGGTGCGCCAGCTCTGACGTCGCGATCCGTGCACTGCTCGCCGCGTACCCGGACGCCAGGGACATTGAGATCAGCGGGGCCGGCATCGAGGAGGCTTTCCGCCAGCTCACCGGAGACGGCCAGAACATGCCCGCAGACGCCGCCGACGCGCAGCAGGAGGTGCGTGTATGAGCTCCACCACGTACGTACGCCTCGAGGTCCTGCGAGCCGTTCGCAACAGACGCTTCTTCATCTTCTCCCTCGTGTTCCCACTCATCCTGTTCTACGTCGTTGCCGGGCCGAACAAGAACATCGACGACATCGGCGGTACCGGTGTGCCGTTCCCGCTCTACTTCATGGTTGGGATGGTCTCGTGGGGCACGATGGCCGCAGTGATCGCCGGCGGTGCGCGCATCGCGGCTGAGCGATCGATCGGCTGGAACCGGCAGCTGCGGCTGACGCCGCTGCGCATCAGCACCTACTTCGCCGCCAAGGTGCTGTCCGGATACCTGGTGGCTCTCGTGAGCATCGCGTTGCTGTACGCCGCCGGCCTCAGCCTCGGGGTCTCACTGCCGATATCGGCGTGGGCACGGATGACGCTGCTCATCCTGATCGGGCTAGTGCCCTTCGCGGTCATGGGCATTCTGCTCGGCCACCTCTTGACTATCGACTCGTTGGGCCCCGCACTCGGAGGCATCACCGCCCTCATGGCGCTGCTCGGCGGGTCTTGGGGGCCAATCGCCGGCAACAGTGGCTTCGTGCACGACTTGGTGCAGCTGGTCCCGTCGTACTGGCTTACCCAGGCCGCACACACGGCGTTCACTGGCGTTGGCTGGCCGGCCGAAGCTTGGCTCGTCCTCTTCGCGTGGACCGCCGTCCTCGGAGCGCTCGCGGCACAGGCCTATCGCCGTGACACTGCGCGCACCTGACGCTGCCGGTGGGAGCTCGGTCACGAGGTGGGCCAGTAGCGTCGATGCCATGGCTACCGGGCCAGACCCAGCACCGGATCGGGGTTCGGCGCTCATCGCCGTGCTGAGTCCCACGGCCGACGCGTTGGGTCGACCAACCGGCGCGCGCTGGCGCTGGCGCTGGTCGGTCTGGGGATCGGTCTGGCTCATCTTCCTGGCCGGCGCCTTCCACGACGCGGTCGTGGAGAACGACCTGGAATGGGAGCGCGTGCTCGGCGTCGGTGGGCTCGCGGTCTTCTGCGTCGCGTACGCCTTCGGCCCGCCGCTGCTGGTCAATCGGTTGGGGCGCGACCCGGTCAGGGTTGCCTTCCCGTTCGCGTTGTGGGCCCTGGCGACGGCGCTACTCCCGCTGACGGGGTTCTCGGGGCTGACCACGTACGTCTTCGTGGCAGTGCTCGTGATCATGATCTGGCCGCCGAAGTGGGCCCTGGTCGGGATCGTGAGTCTCGTCGTCCTGATAGTCCCGCTCTCGTTCCTGGTGCCTGGAGACGACGACCCGGCGAGCACGATGCTGTCGATCGCGCTGGCGTCGCTCGCCGTCTGGGGCGTCGTCAGCGTCATCCGACGCAACCAGGAGCTCGCCAATGCGCGCGACGAGCTGGCACGGCTCGCGGTCGAGGAGGAACGGCTGCGGTTCTCGCGCGATCTCCATGACATCGTCGGCCACAGCCTCACTTCCATCACCGTCAAGTCGGAGCTCGCGCGTCGCTTGATCGGTGTCGATGACGCGCGGGCGGTCGCGGAGCTTACGGAGGTGGAGCGGGTGTCGCGTGACGCGTTGAGCGACGTGCGATCCGCCGTCCAGGGATATCGCGAGGTGACGCTCGCTTCCGAGCTTGCCAAGGCGCGCTCGATCCTCTCGGCGGCTGGCATCGACCTCAAGTTGGTCGGTGCGGTCGACTCGGTGCCGAGTGACCTGCGGGAGGTCTACGGGTGGGTCGTCCGTGAGGGAGTGACCAACGTCGTACGACACAGCCGGGCCCGCTCCTGCACGATCCGAGTCGAACCCAACGGCGTCACGGTCGTCGACGACGGCGTCGGCTCGTCAGCCAACGACGGCGGGACGGGCCTCACCGGGCTTCGAGAACGCGTGGCGGATGCCGGAGGGTCGGTCTACGCGGGACCCACGCCGGGGCGAGGGTGGCAGCTGACGGCGACGGTGCCGGCATGACGGGTCCGATCCATGTCCTGCTCGCAGACGACCAGTCGATGGTTCGTGGAGCGATGGCTGCACTGCTGTCCCTGGAGGGTGACCTGGAGGTTGTCGCCCAGGTAGACCGCGGCGACGCGGTGGTCGACGCGGCACGGGAGTCCACGCCCGACGTGGCGGTGCTCGACGTCGAGATGCCCGGGCTTGACGGCATCACGGCCGCTCACGACCTGCGACAGGCTCTGCCTACCTGTCGCGTGCTGATCGTGACAACGTTCGGCCGGCCCGGTTATCTGCGCAAGGCCATGGAGGCCGGGGCGACCGGGTTCGTCGTCAAGGACGCGCCGGCGGAGCAGCTTGCCGACGCCATTCGCCGCGTTCACGCCGGTTTGCGAGTCGTCGACCCAGTGCTCGCCGCGGAGACGCTGGCTACTGGAGCCAGCCCGCTGACCACCCGGGAGACCGATGTGCTGCGCGCTGCCCGTGGGGGTCCCTCGGTGGCAGAGATCGCCCGCGCCCTGTTCCTGTCCGAAGGGACGGTACGGAACTACCTGTCCAGTGCAATCGGCAAGACGAACGCGCGAAACCGGGTCGAAGCGCTGCAGGTCGCCGAGGAGAACGGGTGGCTCTAGGCGCGAAACACCTCCGGACAGATTGGTGGGCCTGAACGCGAGTGCGCGCTCGCCCACCAGGCCCGCACAGATCATGACGCGTCCAGACGACGGTGAAAAGGGGTCACGGCAGATCAACTTCGGTGGGCGATCGGCGCGGCCATCTCGGCCAGCTGGCGTAGACCGTCGAGATCTCGGACGGTGATCTGTCGTCGTCCGGTTTCCACCAGCCCGCGATCCCGCAGCCTCGTCAGGCTGCGTACGACCGAGTCACGCGACGCGGAGATCCAGCCCGCAAGCTCGTGCTGGGTCAGAGGTAAAGCGATGACGATCCGGTCGCGACCCGGCCCGCCCTGTTGGTCCGCGATCTCGACCAGCAGGCGGGCGAGACAGTGGACGGTGTCACTCACGCCGACATCTATCCGCCGCCGGTCCGCGGCCTGCAGCCTCCCGATGACCACGCGGAGCAGCGCGAGCGCGCTGCGCGGGTGCGCCTCCAAGAACGTCCGAAACTCGTCGCCGGTGAGGACCATGGAGTCGACCGGCTCAAGAGCAACGTTTCCGGCATTGCGCCAGCCGCCGTCCTGGGCGATCGCCTCGAACTCTCCGAGCAGGTCCCCTGGCTGGAGCACGCAGAGCACCATCTCGTGGCCGTCAGCGGTGTCCAGTGTCACCTTCACGCTGCCACGTAGCAGCACGATGACCGTGTCGCTGTGGTCTCCCTGCACGATGATCGACGCGCCGCGCCTGAACCTGCGCCGTCGACCCACCTGCATGAGCGCCGCGCGATCGGCCTCGTCCAGCTGATCCAGGAATCGCGTGGATCGGGGTCCGGCAGCGATCGGCGTTGCCGACGTCACCCTGGCGAGCCTACTGCTCGCTCGACGCCAGGCTGACGCCAAGCGACGGCAAGCCCGTGGCGGACTGGCGGGCGAAGCGAGTGTCCGTCTGGTGGACAATGGACCCGCTATGCCGACTTCCAGCGCCACCGCACCGCTGCGCATCGGCAGCTTGGAGCTGCCCACCCCGGTCGTCCTCGCTCCTATGGCGGGGGTGACCAACGCCGCGTTCCGCCAGCTCTGCGCGGAGCAGGGGGATGGTTTGTACGTCTGCGAGATGATCACCTCGCGCGGCATCGTCGAGCGGGACGAGAAGTCGCTCAAGATGCTCGCGTTTGCCGACATCGAGACCACAAGATCCGTGCAGTTGTACGGGGTGGACCCCGGCTTCGTCGGGCAGGCAGTCGAGATCCTGGCCGGCGAGTACGGCGTCGCCCACGTCGACCTCAACTTCGGCTGCCCGGTGCCCAAGGTGACCCGGCGGGGTGGCGGTGCGGCGCTCCCCTGGAAGCGCGGCCTGCTGGGCGCCATCCTCCGGTCCGCCGTCGCCGCCGCAGAGCCGTACGCCATCCCCGTCACGATGAAGACCCGCAAGGGCATCGACGACGACCACCTCACCTATCTCGACGCCGGCCGGATCGCCGAGGACTCCGGTGTCGCCGCGATCGCCCTGCACGGGCGCACGGCGGCGCAGCACTACTCCGGGGTCGCCGACTGGGACGCCATCGCCACCCTCAAGCGGGCCGTCACGACGATCCCGGTGCTCGGAAACGGCGACATATGGGAGGCGTCCGACGCGCTGCGCATGGTCGACCAGACAGGCGTCGACGGTGTCGTGGTCGGGCGCGGCTGCCTCGGTCGCCCTTGGCTGTTCCGCGATCTCGCGGCAGCCTTCCGCGGCGAGCGCGACACCGCGCTGCCGACCCTCGGCGAGGTTGCCGCCGCCATGCGCCGGCACGCCGAGCTGCTCGCGCAGCTGATGGGTGAGGACCGTGGCCTTCGCGACATGCGCAAGCACATGGCCTGGTACCTCAAGGGGTTCACGGTCGGGTCGCAGACCCGGTCCGCGCTCGGCCTTGTCGAGTCGATGGACCAGCTCGATGCGCTGCTCGCGACCCTCGATCCCGACCAGCCATTCCCGGTCGCCGAGCTCGGCACGCCCCGCGGGCGGCAGGGCACCGAGCGCACGGTCGCGCTCCCTGACCGATGGCTAGAGGACACCGACGGTGTTTCCGAGGACCTGATGGCTGCCGAGATCGGGATCTCCGGCGGCTGATCCGTGTCGCTCGTACCACGTGAGTACGGCTGGCTACAGGGGTACGGTCGATAGCGCGCAGCGACGATCGGAGGGCTGACAGGTGACGGAGCCGCACACCGACGTGAGGACCGTGCCGAGCATGCGAGGGGCAGAGAGCGGGCTGGAGTCCAGCACGCAGACGAAGCGCAAATTCGTCTACGCCTTCGCCGATGGCAACAAGGACATGAAGGACCTGCTCGGCGGTAAGGGAGCCAACCTCGCGGAGATGGCCAACCTCGGTCTACCGGTCCCGCCTGGCTTCACCATCACGACCGAGGCTTGCCGCGCCTACCTGGAGACCGGCGCGGCGCCGGCCGAGCTCGAGCAGCAGGTCGCCGAGCACCTCGACCATCTCGAGCAGACGCTCGCGCGAAAGCTCGGTCAGCCCGCCGATCCGTTGCTCGTGTCGGTGCGCTCGGGGGCGAAGTTCTCCATGCCGGGGATGATGGAGACGGTGCTCAACGTCGGCCTGACCGACGAGTCGGTGCGAGGGCTCGCCGAGCGGTCGGGTGACGAGCGCTTCGCCTGGGACTCGTACCGGCGGCTGATCCAGATGTTCGGCAAGACGGTGCTCGGCATCGACGGCGAGCACTTCGACGCGGCACTGGACCAGGCCAAGGACGACAAGGGCGCAACGAGCGATCTCGACCTCGACACCGACGACCTGCGCGCCCTCGTGCAGACCTACAAGGGGGTCGTCCAAGAGCATGCGGGTCGCGACTTCCCGCAGGACCCCACCGAGCAGCTCAAGCTCGCCATCAACGCCGTCTTCGAGTCGTGGAACACCGATCGCGCACGTCTCTACCGCCGCCAGGAGCAGATCCCCGACGATCTCGGCACGGCCGTCAACGTGGTGGCGATGGTGTTCGGCAACCTAGGCGCGGACAGCGGCACCGGGGTTGCGTTCACCCGCGACCCGGCCACCGGTGAGCAGGGCGTCTATGGCGATTACCTGCCCAACGCGCAGGGCGAGGACGTCGTCGCCGGCATCCGCAACACGCTGCCACTGGCCGACCTCGAAGGGCTCGACAAGAACGCCTACGACGAGCTCATCCGCGTGATGGAGACTCTCGAGAAGCACTATCGCGACCTGTGTGACATCGAGTTCACCATCGAGCGCAGCAAGCTGTGGATGCTCCAGACCCGAGTGGGCAAGCGCACCGCGGCTGCCGCATTCTGCATCGCGACCCAGCTCGTCGACGAGGGCCTTATCGACGAGGCCGAGGCACTGCGGCGTGTCACCGGTGCGCAGCTGGCCAGGCTGATGTTCCCGAGCTTCGACACCAGCGCCGACCGCACAGTGCTCACCAAGGGGATGAGCGCCTCACCGGGTGCCGCAGTGGGTCTGGCGATGTTCGACTCCGCGGCCGCGGTCGCGGCACACGAGCGGGGCGAGCGCGTCATCCTCGTACGCCGCGAGACCAACCCCGACGACCTGCCGGGCATGATCGCGGCGACAGGGATCCTGACGAGTCGAGGCGGCAAGACATCGCACGCTGCGGTTGTGGCACGCGGGATGGGCAAACCCTGCGTCTGCGGTGCGGAGCAGCTTCAGGTCGACACCCGGCGGCGCCAGTTCCTCGCGCCGGGCGGGGTCACCGTCAAGGAGGGCGACGTCATCTCGATCGACGGGTCCGACGGCTCCGTCTTCCTGGGTGAGGTTCCAGTCGTCGACTCCGCCGTCGTACGCCACTTCGAGGGCGCCGCCGACCAGTCGGAGGACGAACTCGTACGTGCCGTCGACCGCATCATGAGCACCGCTGACGCGGCGCGTCGCATGCAGGTCTGGGCCAACGCCGACACCCCCGACGACGCCGTTCGCGCCCGCCGGTTCGGCGCGCAGGGCATCGGCCTGTGCCGCACCGAGCACATGTTCCTCGGCGAGCGCCGCAAGCACGTCGAGCGGCTCATCCTCGCCGATGACGAGGCCGAGCAGGGCGAGGCGCTGCAGGCGCTGCTGCCGCTGCAGCGGTCCGACTTCGTCGGCATCCTCGAGGCGCTGGACGGGCTGCCCGTCGTGATCCGCCTGCTCGACCCGCCGCTGCACGAGTTCCTGCCTGACCTGACCGACCTGGCGGTGCATGTGGCGTTGGCCGACGAGCGCGGTGAGCCCGACGAGCAGGACCATCGGTTGCTGGCAGCGGTGCAACGGCTGCACGAGCAGAACCCGATGCTCGGGCTGCGCGGTGTGCGGCTCGGCCTCGTCGTCCCTGGGCTGTTCATGACGCAGGTGCGCGCCATCGCCGAGGCGGCCGCAGAGCGCAAGCGGGCCGGCGGTGACCCCCGTCCCGAGGTCATGATCCCGCTCGTCGGAGCGGTGCAAGAGCTCGTCCTCATCCGCGCGCAGGCCGAGCAGGTCCTGGCCGAGGTCGCTGCCCAGCAAGAAGCCGACGTCCACTGCCCGATAGGGACCATGATCGAGCTGCCGCGTGCTGCGCTTACCGCGGGGGAGATCGCGGGCGCCGCGGACTTCTTCTCGTTCGGCACCAACGACCTGACTCAGATGACCTGGGGCTTCTCTCGGGACGACGTCGAAGCATCGTTCTTCTCGGCCTACCTCGAACAGGGCATCTTCCCGGTGTCGCCCTTCGAGACTCTGGACCGATCGGGTGTCGGGCGGCTCGTCCGCCTCGCGTTCGACGAGGGCAAGGCGGCAAACCCCGACCTCACGATCGGCATCTGCGGAGAGCACGGCGGCGACCCCGACTCGATCCACTTCTGCCACGACGTCGGGCTCGACTACGTCTCCTGCTCACCGTTCCGTGTCCCGGTTGCGAGGCTCGAGGCGGGGCGCGCTGCCATGGCCGAGAGCACCAGCGACTCGCGCTAAGGGCAGGCATCCAGGAGTTGGCGTAGGGGCGCCCTCTAGCGAACCTATTGGCGCAGGGGCGCCCTCTGCCAAATCGGGATTGGCGTAGGGGCGCCCTCTGGCGAACCTATTGGCGCGGGGCCGCCCTCTGCCAATCCGGACTGCTCGGGTTTGGCGCAGGGCCGCCCTCTGCCAATCCGGCCTCGCGGGTTTGGCGCCACGCCGCATTGGGGATCAATAGTGACGAACGGCGTGGCACGGAGCCACGCCTGAGTTGCGAGGTGACCTTCACCATGGCGCGCACAGCGACCAGGTACTCGGTCGGAAACGTCGTTCTCGGTGTGACCGGTGCGATCGCCGGCATCATCGTCCTCGGGATCCTTCTCGTGCTCGCAGGCGCAAACCAGAGCAACACCATCGTCGACCTCGTCCTCGACATCGGACGGTTCTTCGCGGGGCCGTTCGACGACCTCTTCCCGCAGGCCGACCCCAAGGAGAACATCCTGGTCAACTGGGGCATCGCCGCATTGTTCTATGCGGCTGTCGGCCTGCTGGTGGCGCGGTTCGCCAGGCGGTGATCCGGGCTCGCCCACGATCATGCGGCGGTGGGTACGCTCGCAGTCGCGATGGTCTCCGTCCCGTACTCCGACACCGACCGTGAACGCTGGGCGCCCGAGCCGCCCAAGCGATCCGAGCGCACGCCGTTCGAGCGGGACCGGGCGCGCGTGTTGCACAGTGCCGGCCTGCGGCGGCTGGCGGCGAAGACGCAGGTGGTCGGTCCCGGCACGGACGACTTCGTCCGTAACCGGCTCACCCATTCGCTGGAGGTCGCCCAGGTCGGCCGCGAGCTCGGCAAGTCGCTCGGCTGCGATCCCGACATCGTCGATACCGCCTGCTTGGCGCACGACCTTGGCCATCCACCGTTCGGGCACAACGGTGAGTCGGTGCTCGACGAGATCGCCCGACCGGCGGGTGGCTTCGAGGGCAACGCCCAGACGCTACGCGTGCTGACCCGGCTCGAGCCGAAGGTGACCAGATCGGACGGCTCGAGTGCCGGGCTCAACCTGACACGGGCGAGCCTCGACGCGTCGACGAAGTATCCGTGGTTCCGCGGCGGGTCACCGAACGGCGGGACCAAGTTCGGTGTGTACGCCGACGACGCCGCCGCCTTCCGCTGGCTGCGAGAGGGCTCCCCGCACGGCCGCCGCTGCATCGAGGCTCAGGTCATGGACTTTGCCGACGATGTCGCCTACTCGGTCCATGACGTCGAGGACGCGGTGGTCGGCGGCCGGCTGGAGCTCAAGGGGCTGCGCGAGGTAGGGGTGCGTGAGCGCGTCGCCGCGACGCTGGGTGCCTGGTATCTCGCAGACGTCGATCATGACGAGGTCGAGGAGTCCATCGACCGACTGCGCGACCTCCCCTACTGGGTCGACTCATATGACGGCGCGCGCCGCTCGCTTGCGGCTCTCAAGGACATGACGAGCCAGCTGATCGGACGGTTCTGCGGTACTGCCGAGCGAGCCACCCACACTGCCTTCGGCAAGGGCCGGCTGACTCGATACGGCGCTGACCTGGTGGTGCCGCGGCAGACCGTCGTCGAGGTGGCGACGCTCAAGAGCATTGCCGCGGTGTACGTGATGACGGCCGAGGACCGCCTTCCCGTCTATCGCAGACAGCAGGATCTCCTGCACGATCTCGTCGCACAGCTGCGCCTGCGTGCGCCGGCGCATCTGGAGCCGCCGTTCCGGCTCGACTGGGAAGCCGCGCCGGACGATGCCGCGAGGCTGCGCGTCCTCGTCGACCAGGTGGCCTCATTGACCGACGCCAGTGCGGTGACCTGGCACAGCCGACTCGCGACCGGCTAGGGAGCACAAGTGGTCACGGCTGCAGACGTACGTCGCGTGGCGGCACCCTTGCCTCGCAGCTACGAGGCGATCGTGCGCGACCGCATCAAGTTCCGCGTCGGCCGCATCGTCTTCCTGGCGTTTTCCCGCGACGAGGCCACGATGGGGTTCGGGTTCCCACGGGAGGAGCGGGCCGACCTGATCGCCGCCGAGCCGCACAAGTTCTTCGCGCCGGACAAGGTCGATGAGCGCTACAACTGGGTGCAGGTGCGGCTGGATGCGCTCGAGGCCGACGAGATGCGCGAGCTTGTCGTCGACGCCTGGCGCATGTGCGTGCCCAAGTCGGTCGCGGCCGCATACGACGCGACCCGAGCAGGGGAGGTCTGATGGCAGAGCGAGAAACGTTCGTCATCGTGGGCGCGAGCCTCACGGGAGCGAAGGCTGCTGAGACGTTGCGGGCCGAGGGATTCGCTGGGCGGATCGTGCTCATCGGGGCAGAGCACGAGATCCCGTACGAGCGCCCGCCCCTGTCAAAGGGCTACCTGCTCGGCAAGGAGCCACGCGACAAGGCGTACGTACATCCCCGCGAGTGGTACGACGAGCAGGACATCGATCTCCGTCTCGGGACGGTGGCCGAGGCATTCGACACCAGCTCGCACGAGGTGACGCTGGTGGGCGGGGAGCGACTGCGCTACGACAAGCTGCTGCTCGCGACTGGGTCTACCGTGCGTCGGCTAGACGTGCCGGGTGCCGATCTCGACGGCGTACGGTACCTGCGGCAGCTGCCCGACTCCGATGCGTTGAAGGCCAGCTTCGGTGAGGGCGTACGCGTCGTCGTGGTCGGCGCCGGGTGGATCGGGCTCGAGGTCGCGGCCGCGGCGCGCATTCATGGCTGTGACGTGACGGTCGTCGAGGTCGCGGACCTGCCCCTGCAGCGCGTCCTTGGCGACGAAGTTGGACGCGTGATCGCCGATCTGCACACCGAGCATGGCGTGCGGCTCCTGATGGGTGCGGGCGTCGAAGAGGTGCGGGGTGACGGCCGGGTCTCGGGCGTCCGCACGAGCACTGGGGTGGACCTGCCGGCTGATCTGGTCGTCGCTGGTATCGGGATCAAGCCCGCGGTGGAGCTGGCCGAGGCGGCTGGTCTGGTGGTCCGCGACGGCGTCGAGGTCGACGGGTCCCTGCGCACATCAGACCCTGACGTCTTCGCGGCCGGGGACGTGGCGAACATCCCGTACCCGGCCTTCGGGCGCCGGCTGCGAGTCGAGCACTGGGCCAACGCACTCAACGGTGGTCCCGCCGCGGCAAAGGCAATGCTCGGCCAAGACATGACCTACGACCGGCTGCCCTACTTCTTCAGCGACCAGTACGACCTTGGGCTGGAGTACGTCGGGTGGGCCGACCCGCGGGACAGCCAGGTTATCCTGCGAGGCGACGTGCCGGGCCGTATGTTCCAGACCTTCTGGCTGCTCTCCGGCACCGTTCAAGCCGCCATGCACGCCAACATGTGGGACGAGGGCATTGAGCCGCTCAAGCCGCTCGTCGGTCGCAAGGTCGACCCGACCCGGCTGGCCGACCCGAAGGTAGCTCTGAACGACGTGTGACGGAGGCGGAGATGAGCATCAGTGTGACAAGCTTGGCGTTTGCGGAGGGCGCGCCGATCCCGACGGTCTACTCCTGCGACGGTGATGAGACCTCTCCACCGTTGGCGTGGACCGGGGTGCCGGCCGACGCGGCGGCGGTGGCCCTCGTGGTGGATGACCCCGACGCGCCACGTGGCACGTACGTGCACTGGGTCGTGCTCGACATCCCACCCGGCACAACCGGCGCCGCCGAACGCGAGGTCCCGGCCGGCGGGGTACAGGCCAAAGGCAGCAGCGGGCGTGCTGCGTGGGCAGGGCCGTGCCCGCCGAGCGGGACCCACCACTACCAGTTCACCGTGTACGCCTTGTCGGAGCCGACCGGGCTGCAGGAGGGCGCTGCCTTGGACGACGCATTGGCGGCGGTGCAGCGGTTGTCCACAGCCGAGGGTCGGCTTGTCGGCACGTACGCCCGCTAGCCCGGCCTAGACTCGGCGCGTGGCCGGCCGGATCCGTGACGAGGACGTCGCCGCGGTCCGCGAACGGGCCCGGATCGACGAGATCGTCCGCGACTACGTCACGCTCCGCCCTGCTGGCGGCGGCTCACTCGTGGGTCTCTGCCCATTTCACGAGGAGAAGAGCCCGTCGTTCAACGTGGCCCCGGCCAAGGGCGTCTTCCACTGTTTCGGCTGCCAAAAGGGTGGCGACGTCATCGACTTCGTCATGGATCTCGAGCACCTGACTTTTGCCGAGACGGTCGAAAAGCTGGCTGACAAGGTCGGCATCCAGCTGCGCTACGAAGAGACGTCCACTGGGGGCGCTCCCGGTCGTCATCGCGAGCAGCGAACGAGGCTCATCGACGCGCACCGAGCGGCCGCGGAGTTCTACGAGACGACGCTGGCCTCGCCCGAGGCAATCACGGGCCGGCAGTTCCTCGACAAGCGTGGCTTCGATCGTGACGCAGCGGCGCATTTCGGTGTCGGCTACGCGCCACGCGACGGTGAGGCCCTGCTGCGCCACTTGCGCGGTCGCGGGTTCTCCGACGATGAGCTGGTGACGGGCGGGCTGGTTGGTCGTCGCGCGTCGGACGGCAAGCCGTACGACAGGTTCCGCGGTCGGCTGCTGTGGCCCATCCGCGACCTGATGGGCGACGTGGTCGGCTTTGGAGCGCGCCGGCTCTTCGACGACGACAAGGTCGAAGCCAAGTACCTCAACACATCCGAGACACCGATCTACAAGAAGAGCCAGCTGCTGTATGGCCTCGATCTCGCGAAGCGAGCCATCGCCGCGCAGCGGCAGGTGGTCATCGTCGAGGGCTACACCGACGTGATGGCCTGCCACCTCGCCGGCGTGCCGACAGCTGTTGCGACGTCTGGCACCGCCTTCGGCGACGAGCACACTCGCGTGCTGCGCCGGCTGCTCGCCGACCACGACCAGCTCCGGGGTGAGGTCGTGTTCACGTTCGACGGCGACGCGGCCGGGCAGAAGGCGGCGATGCGGGCCTTCGAAGGCGACCAGAAGTGGGTGGCACAGACCTTCGTCGCGGTCGAGCCCAACGGGTTGGACCCCTGTGACCTGCGGCTGCAGCACGGCGACGAAGCCGTACGGTCACTCGTCGCCGGCCGGCAGCATCTCGTCAAGTTTGCGCTCGAGACGATGCTGCGCGAGTTCGACCTCGACACAGCAGAGGGCCGGGTGCAGGCACTTGACCGAGCGATCCCGGTGGTGGCGCGCATCCGCGACGCGTCGCTGCGCGACGAATATGCTCGGCGCCTTGCAGGCTGGGTCGGCGCCGCCGACGAGGCAGGCGTGCTTGGGCGGGTGCGCGCCGCGGCGGGTCGTCGGACCACCGGGCAGCGCCCTACACCTGCCAGCGCATCTGCTGACGGCCATGGTGAGGTGCACCCGGTCGTGCTCGCGCTCGAACGGGAGGCACTCAAGTCCGCGGTGCAGCGCCCCGACCTCGCCGGTGCCTACTTCGATGAGCTGCCCGACGACGCCTTCCTGTCACCGGTGCACCGCGAGCTCCATGGGGCCGTTGCGGCCGCCGGCGGCTGCAAGGCTGCCCCTGACGGGCCGGCGTGGATGCAGGCAGTAGCTGAGCACTGCCCAGATGACAGCTATCGGCGACTGCTTACCCAGCTTGCGGTCGAATCCGTTGCCAGCACGCCCGGGCAGTTGCCGCGCTACGTCGACGGTGTGGTCGCGCGGCTGCACGAAGCCTGGGTCGCTCGTCGACTTGTCACCGTCAAGGCGCAGCTGCAGCGCACCGACCCCGACGACGAGTCGTACGTCGGGCTCTTCGGTGAGTTGATTTCGCTCGAGCAGCGCCGCCGCGAGCTGCGCGACCGTGCCATCACCGGGGAATGACGTCGCTGCCGACGCACGACCCGCTGGTCCCAGGGGATGCTCGTGGGGTCCCCCGGCTGTAGCAGCCCACCGACTCCGGATCTGACAGCGGCGCATGGTCGCTACGCGGGGCTACTCAGGGTTAGTGATGGGGCTCGAGTTGGTAGTGATGACCCGAAGACATGGAGGTAGGGAGGAACGTAGTGAGAACCGGGGCTGCACCGCGCGGCCCCGTCACGGCTGGAGACGACGATGGTCGTTGCGGATGCGCGTGTTGGGGCAAGACAGAGGTGTCTCGTAAGACGGCACCAGGGGTTTGGTCGCCTAGCCCTGGTGACCCTGGTGAGTGTTGGCTTGTCTGGCTGTTCCGCCAACCTGGCAGACCCGTCGGCTGCACCAACTCCGGCGAGATCGACCTCGTCGACATCAGCAGCTGACGGCGATGTCGAGGGGCTCGTCGACATCGGCGGCGGCCGCAGGATTTACGTCCGATGCACTGGCGCCGGGTCACCGACTGTCATCCTCGAGGGCGGCGACGAAGACACCAGCGCTTCGTACGCATTCGCAGTCCCGTCGTTGGCCGAGGTCACCCGCACATGTGTCTATGACCGAGCGAACCTCGGGAAGAGCGACCCGGCTCCGGGGCCGCGAGGGCTGCCGGAGCTGGTCGCGGACCTGGAGCAGGTGCTCACCGCTGCGGAGATCCCCGGTCCGTACGTCTTGGTCGGGACATCTGGAGGGGGTTACATCACCGCGGGCTACGCCTTCGCCCACCCCGGGCAGGTGGCGGGCATGGTGTTCGTCGAGGTGCCGACCCCGTTCCGCGACCCGCCCGCCCCGATCGTTCAAGACACCCGCTGGGACTCGCCGGTCAACATCGAAAAGCGCGACTACCTCCAGGTTGAGAAGGATGCGTGGTCCGCTCGCCAGCGAGTCGGCGACATCCCCGTGACCGTAATCAGCAACGAGTACTCGCCCGAGGAGATTGCGGCGGCAGAGTTCGCCTCGAGCGCGAAGGAATGATCTCTAACGTCGAGGACCAACGGGGTTGGCTCGTCATCAGCCCGCGCGCCAAGCAGCTGGTGGTGCACACGGGCCACGCCGTCGAGGAAGCGGACCCCACCCTCGTGACCAACGCGATCCTGGAGGTTGTCCGTGCAGCCCGCCCGGCGGATAGCCCCGGATGATTGATCACATGGGAGGGAGCATCGGCGATGCGGCTTGAACCTTTATGCAAGCTCACGATGCGTTACGACACGCACCCTGATGGGCGCGGTCGCGTGGGCTAAGGATGGGCGCCAGGCCGTCGGCGATGCGCCAGAGTCGGTCACGATGCGGCTCCCGGAGCCGCGGTTGACCGACGTACGACGAGAGTGGTGTCCAGTGTGACGTGGGTTTCAGTGAGCTCCTCTCCAGCGATCAGGGCGACCAGCATCGCGATGGAGTCGTGACCCATCTGTCGGATCGGCTGCTGCGCCGTCGTCAGCGGGGGATGAGCCAGGGCGGACTCCGGAATGTTGTCAAAGCCCACCACCGAGAGCTGGCCCGGCACGTCGATGCCCAGGTCGGCAGCGACCTCGAGCGTGGCGAGAGCGGAGAGGTCGTTGGCCGCGAAGATGGCGGTCGGGGCTTCGGGCAGGGACAGCAGCTCGAGGGCGGCGCGATGTGCAAGCTCGGGCTCATAGGCACCCAGCCGGAGCATCGACTCGTCGACAGGAACGCCGGCTGCAGCGAGCGCCTCGCGGTAGCCCTGCTCGCGCAGCTGCGCGGAGATCAGGTCCGGTCGACCGGTGACCATGCCGATGCGAGTGTGCCCGAGCCCCAGCAGGTGGTCGACCGCGAGGCGGGCGCCTTGCAGGTTGTCCGCGGTCACGGTGGGCAGGCTCGACGGGCCGGTGTGCGGGTCGACGGCCACGATCGGTCCGTCGAACTGGACGTCGGTCACGGTCGGCGTCACCAGCACGGCGCCATCGACCAGGGTGCCCATGACGCGGGAAAGGTAGCGCCGCTCCCAGCCGACGTGCTCCTCGACGTGGCCACCTGCGGAGTAGGCAACCAGCTCGAAGCCAGTGGACCGGATCGCGTCGGCAGCGCCCTTGAGCACCTCGGCGCTGAATGGCTCGAAGTCCGCGACCAGGACCCCGATGACATTGGTGCGGTGGTTGCGCAAGCTGCGTGCGACCAGACTCGCTTCGTACCCGAGGCGCCTGATGACCTCGCTAACGTGCTCGAACGTCTCGCCGGCAACGCCGTACCGTTCGTTGATGACCTTGGAGACGGTCGACACGGAGACGCCTGCCTCGGCAGCCACCTGTTGCATGGTCACCCGGGTGCTGGCCACCCGTCGTCTTGACCGGGTGTGGCCGTCCCGGGCCGGGATGCTCGAATCCACCATGAAGTCCTCCGTCGACCTTCTGCCCGCTCAGCCCTTGACTGCGCCTGTGAGTCCGTTGACGATGCGTCCCTGCAGGGCAAGAAACAGCACGAGGGCAGGGATCATCGCGATCGTCGTGAAGGCCAGGACGCCTGCCGTGTCGGCCGAATGCTCGGTCGAGTAGTCGGCAACCCCTAACGGAAGCGTGCGCATGTCGTCCTGCAGGAGGAGCAACGGCAGCAGATAGGCGTTCCAGGACACGACGAACGCAAGGACCGCGACTGTCACCAGGGCCGGGGTGGACAGCGGTAGTGCGATCCGCCAGAAGATGCCGACACGGGACGTTCCGTCGATCAGCGCGGCCTCCTCCAGCTCCCGCGGCAGCGCCATGAGGAACGGTCGCAGGATGACGACGGTCGTCGGCAGTGCGAATGCCGCCTGTGGCAGTGCCACGCCCCACCAGGTGTTACCCATTCCCAGGTCGCGGGTCACGAGGATGAACAGCGGGATGATCGCGACGGCGGCCGGGAAGAGCAACCCGAGCACGAACACCATGAACAGCGGCTCACGGAACCGGAACTTGTAGCGAGCCAGCGGGTAGGCCGCCATCACTCCGGCGAGGACTGCCACAACGGTCGTGATCGCGGCGATGACCGTCGAGTTGAGCGCGTACCGCCAGAAGGCCGGGTTGGACAGCGCACCGGAGTAGTTGTCGAACACCCAAGGGTCGGGCAGGGCGGCGGGAGAGCGAGCGAGCTGCTCGTTGCTGCGGAAGCCGCCGAGAGCGCCGTACAGCACCGGGCCGAGCGTGAGCGCGACCACCACAAGGGCTATCACGTAGACGAGCGGGTTGCTGGCGCCGAAGGGCTTCGTGCGGCGCACGCGAGACTCCGAGGTCTGATCTGTCATCGTGCTCCTCACAGGTCCGCTCGGGTGTCGCGGCGCAGAAAGAGAAATTGGTACGCGAGCGCCATCATGAAGGCGACGACGAACAGCACCACGGAGGCCGCACCGGCGATGCCGTAGTTGCCGCGCTGCGTGCCCTGGTTGATGAGGTAGGTCGCCATCGTGGTGGTCGCGTTGGCGGGACCACCCCCGGTCAGGATCCAGACCATCTCGAACAGCTGGAGCGACCCGATCATCGAGAGGAAGCACCAGATCCGGATGGTCGGGCCGAGCAGCGGAATGGCGACGCGGCGCTGCACCTGCCACCAGCTGGCACCGTCGATCTGGGCCGCTTCGTAGAGCTCCTCCGGGTACGGACTGAAGGCCGGCCAGGAACAACAGGATGGCCAGGCCGAGGTACTTCCAGGTCAACACGACGAACACGGTCCACAAGGTGAGCGACGGCGTGCCGAGGAACCCCTGCTCCGGAGGCGTGATGCCGACGGCCGTGAGCAGGCCCTCGACCACGCCGGTGCGCGGCTGCAGCAGCTGGAACCAGACCACGCCCGCGATCACCTCCGCCACGACGTACGGGACGAAGATGACCGTGCGCAGCAGCCCGCGGCCCCGGATCCGGCGGTTGAGCAGCAATGCGATGCCGAGGCCCAGCGGCAGCTGCACCAGGATCGAGAGCACCACGATGGTGAGGTTGTGCCGCACCGCGCCGATGAAGACCTCGTCGGTGAGCACCGTGGTGAAGTTGCGCAGACCGACGAAGTCGTCCATCGGGCCGAAGCCCCGCCAGCGGAAGAAGGACATCCGTGCCGCGGTGACGATGGGCCACGCCACGAACACCGCCATGAGGACGAGCGCCGGCGTGACGAACAGCAGGATCTCCAGCCGCTCCCGCCAGCGTGCGCCGCCCGGAGACCCGGTTGCCCGGCGCGTCTTCACGCGCCGGGCAACCGGCTCTTGGAGCGTGGGGTCCGCCGTCGTGGCAGCCTCCTGGTGGGTCACGCTCGAGCTCACTTCTCTGCGTCGGCTGCCTGCTGCGTGGCGCTGACCACGTCCTCCGGCGATGCCTGGCCGGCAAACAGCAGCGCGATCTCGTCGTTCATCGCGCCCCCGATCGACTCGCCGAACGCGGTGTCGAAGTAGAGCTGGACGAACGGTGCCTGGTCGCGCACCTCGAGCAGCCCCGCGAGGGCCGGGTCGGACACCGAGCCTGATGCCGAGGGGTTGGTAGGCAGGCCCATGTCGTTCTCGGCGAAGCCCTGCTGCACCTCGTCCGAGAGCAGGTACTTCACGAAGTCGACCGATACGTCTGGTGCACTGTCGGCGACAGCCCACGCGTCACCGCCACCCAGTTGGGCAGTCGGGTCACCGTCGCCGTCCTCGATAGCTGGGAACGGGAACCAGCCGGTCTTGTCGCCCAGGCCCTGGCCGTCGTCGGTGAGGCCCTGCATGACGCCGGGCTCCCAGTGGCCCTGCAGCTCCATGGCAACCTGACCGGTGGCAAGCAGGCCGGATGCGGACGTGGCGCCCTCTTGCGCGACTGTAGTGAGGAAGCCGGGGTTGAACGGCTCCTTGGCGAGCAGGCCCTGAATGGCCTCACCGGCGCCGACAAAGCAAGGGTCGGAGAAGTCGAGGCTTGTCACCGCGTCCTTCAGCACGTCCTCGGGGCAGGAGCGCAGTGCGGTGTAGTACCAGTAGTGCGCGGCCGGCCACTTGTCGCCCGCGCCTACCGAGATCGGAGTGATACCCGCAGCCTTGATCTGGTCGATGGTGTCGTACCACTCATCCATCGTGGTCGGCGGCGTCGTGACACCGGCCTGGGCGAAGAGGTCCTCGTTGTACCAGACGCCGACCACGCCGAGAGAGAACGGCAGGGCGTAGGTCTGACCGTCAACCTGCCAGCCCGCCACTGAGCCGCCCAGCTTCTCGATCTCGTCGGAGGCGTCGTCGGTCAGGTCACGCACGAGCCCAGCGTCGACGTGGTCGGCGAGCTCTCCGCCGCCCCGCTCCATGTAGATGTCCGGAAGGTCGCCACTCTGAAATGCCGCGGCCAGCCTGTCGACCATGTCCTCGTGCGCCATGGCGCTGATCTCGATCGTCACACCCGGGTGCTCGGTCTCGAAGTCGCTCGCGACCTGCTCGTAGTAGCCTCTCCCCGGCTCGTTGTTGGAGTTGTGCCACCAGGTGATCGTGGTGGCTTCGCCGGCTTCGTCGGACGAGTCGTCGTCGCCGCCACACGCCGCCGCCGTCAGCATCACACCGGCGCAGAGCACGGCGAGCGCCGCGCCTCGAGTTCTCCTCGGCATTGGGAATCCCTCCGTTCCACCCACGCCCGATGTGACGTGGAGCGCTGGGCATGAAGATTCCTCTGATCAGCGTGACGGTGTCAATCGTTGTCGATAACGATTTCGACGTTACGTTGGGCGTGCTCGCCATCCCCGCAGCAAGATCGACAGGATCCTCCGGGAAGACATGCCTGCGGCGCGTCGTACGCGGGGAGGCTGTAGACCTTGTACGCGCCAACTGTCGAGGTCGCACACGACCAACCGTCTCTCGGCGTGGCACCATCACGCTGTGGCGATAACACTGGCGGGCCGCGCCGAGACGCCGACCCAGGCACGCATCCTCCGGCTCCTGCGCGACGAGGGGCCGCAGCCGCGCGTTGAGCTGGGTGACCGGCTCGGCGTCTCCCGTACAACCATCGCGGCCGAGGTGGGTCGACTCGTGGACCTGGGGTTGGCGACCGATGCGGGTCCTGCCGCGTCGCGTGGCGGCCGGAGGTCGACCTTGGTTGATCTCGCCCCCGGGTTGCGGTTCGTGGGTGTCGACATCGGCGCCACGTCGATCGACGTCGCGGTGACCGATGGCCGGCTGTCCGTGCTCAGCCAGCTGTCCGAGGACAGCGACGTGCGCGTGGGTCCGGAGCGTGTCCTGGCACGCAGCCTGGAGATGACCCGCAAGCTGCTCCAGGAGCTCGAGATCGAGCGTCCCGCAGGCGTGGGGATCGGCGTACCCGGGCCGGTCGACTTCCACAGCGGCGTCCCGGTGTCGCCACCGATCATGCCCGGCTGGGATCGCTACCCGGTACGCGATGCAATGTCCCGCGAGCTCGGCTGCCCGGTGCTTCTCGACAACGACGTCAACGTCATGGCCCTCGGCGAGCAGCACGCTGGCGTCGCCAAGCGGGCACGGGACTTCCTGTTCGTCAAGATCGGCACCGGAATCGGCTGCGGGATCGTCGTCGACGGCGAGCTATACCGCGGAGTCGACGGGTCCGCCGGCGACATCGGCCACATCCGGGTCGAGGAGTTCGGTCCGACCTGCGCATGTGGCAACACGGGCTGCCTCGAAGCGTTCTTCGGAGGCGGTGCCTTGGCCCGCGACGCCATGGCGGCGGCCCGTGGCGGCCGCTCGACGATCCTCAAGACACTCCTCGACGAGCGAGGCACACTCACCGGCGCGGAGGTGGCGGTCGCCGCTCAGCAGGGAGACGCGGTGGCGGTCCAGCTCGTGCGCGACGGCGGCCGTCGCGTTGGCGATGTGCTGGCGAGTCTCGTGTCGTTCTTCAACCCAGGTCTGATCGTGATCGGCGGCCGGGTGTCTCGACTCGGGCACGCGCTGCTCGCCGAGATCCGTTCCGTCGTCTATCGCCGCTCGTTGCCGCTGGCGACCGGCAACCTGCCGATCGTGCTCTCCGAGCTCGGCGACAGCGCGGGTGTGATCGGGAGTGCGCGGCTGATCAGCGATGGTGTCTACGCAGCGGATTGACTCGGCTTCGTCGAGCGAGGCTTCCGAAAGTCAACTGCGAAAGTTCGCTGACAACTATTGCAACACAAGGTAACGCAGCCGTAACTTAGGCCCAGCGCGACGACGAGGGGCCTTACGGCATGCGAAGTTTGTTGCACTGGCCGGCAAAACTCGCACCTCTTCACGCTTTCACGACGGCACCGACACACCGTCGGAACCGCCAGCAGGAGTCCGTAGCAGATCCTTCGCAGCCTGCCGGCCTGCTACCCAGCGTCGCGTTCCCACGTCAATGGCGCTGGATCGGCGCCTCAAGCCACGCAGGAGGGGTCACCATGCGTGCACACACATCGACGGGTTCCGCGGAGTCGCCTGGCCTAAGCCGCCGGCGGTTCCTGGCCGGATCTGCCGGACTCACAGTCGCAGCCGCCACCGGATCGGTGCTTGGGCCACTCGCCGGCACCGCCGTCGCCGGTAACGGGCGACTGATCCCGGGCGGCAAAGTCGGCACCATCACGTTCACGCAACGCGACGTGCCCGGCCGGCTCGGCATCGCGGCGAGCGCCGCCGCCGGGTTGCCGCCGACGATGGGATTCCTCGGCGGTCCCAACTTCCCCGTCGATCCCAACGACATGGGACCGCTCGCCCCGTTACCCGGCGGCTGGCGGGAGCTGTTCGAGTTCTTCGCTCAGGTGGGTATCAAGCAGGTGGAGTTCGCCGGGTACGGCCAGAACGCCAACAACCCCGGTGGGACGGCTGGCTACCCCAACGACGGCAACGCGGCCGGCCGCGCGGCCTATCTCGACTACGCAGGGCGACTGCGAGGATTCCTCGACGAGTTAGGTCTCGAAGCAATCGGCAACCACGGCTTCATCCCCAACACGTGGTTCGGTCCCAACAGCGCCGGCGGGACCATGTCGGCGGCCGACGAGCTCAGGTATCGCACCGAGCTGGAGTTCGCCGCCATCCTCGGCACGCCCTTCATGGGCACCGGCAACGACCCGACCAGCGCCAACAACCGCAACATCGAGCCATGGACCATCGCAGGCGAGAAGTGGACGGCGCTCAACGAGATCAGCGTCAACGAGTACGGCATCCAGCTCTACCCACACAACCACTCGCCGGCCTACAACTTCCTGCAGGACGGTCCGTTGGTGACGGTGACCGAGGATCGCGTGACCGGGGCACCGATCGCGCCGACCCAAGTGCGTGCCGAGTCCGGCAAGCGGCTCATGCAGCACTACCTCGACATCACGGACCCCGGCCTGGTCGTCGTCGAGATGGACATCTACTGGGCGCACGTTGCGCAGCACCAGTGGCGCTGGAGGTACGACGAGAACGGCAACCGCGTCGAGGACATCCTCGACCCGCTGGCGACCGTGGCCCGGCAGACGCAACGCTATGCGCTCTACCACGCCAAGGATGGCGACCGCACGATGGATCCGCCAGGCATCGGCAACGGCTACAACTTCGTACCTTTCGGTGACCCGAGCAGCGACATCGACTTCGAGACGTTCTTCAAGAACCAGGGGGCGAAGGGTTTCCACAACCCCAACTACGAGCAGGACAATGCGCCCGGTGGGACGTCTGACCCTGGACGTTCCCTGCGCTTCACAAAGTTCAGCGCCTTCAACATGGTGAACCTGCGCGGCTGAAGCTGGACCGACGCGATGTCGGGTCCCGTCGGCCCATGAGCCGATGTGACACCCGGCCGGGAATCCGGCTGGGTGTCACATCGCACGTGCACTCGTAGCAAGGCCCCGGCCGCAACTCGATTGGCCTCGACGGCGACCGGAGCCCGTGCGGAATCCCTGCGAAGAGAGGACTCCCATGAAGCAACGTAGCAAACCCCTGCGCGCTCGACTGGCGAGTGCCGCAACCGTGCTCGGCCTCGCCGCGGCCAGCCTGGCCACGCTCCCGTCCACGACCGCCGCTGCACCTCCGCCCCAGAGCGACGGCATCCAATACCGCGTACTCGTCTTCACCAAGGCGACCGCGGGGGCGCACCCGTCGACCAGCGCCGGCGTGTCGGCGATCCGGGCGCTCGGCGAGACGCACCGCTTCACGGTGCAGGTCACCGACGACGCTCGCAGGTTCACCGAGAACCAACTGGACAAGTACCGCGCCGTGGTGTTCCTCAACACGTCCGGCGACGTCCTCAACGCGGCTCAGCAGGCCGCCTTCGAGCAGTACTTCTTCGACGGCGGAGGCTTCGTCGGCATTCACTCGGCGATCGAGACGGAGGCTGACTGGGGCTTCCTCACCGACATCATCGGCACGCGCGCCAACGGCTCGTCGCCGGTGACGGAGGCGACGATCAAGGTTGCCGACCGGGTCCATGTCGCTAGCGAGAACCTCCCGGAATACTGGGAGCGCACCGACCAGTGGTACAACTTCACGTCCAACGTGCGCGGCAAGCAGCACGTCCTCGCGACGGTGGACGAGACGACGTACGCGGGTGGCACGATGGGCTCCGACCACCCGATCACCTGGTGCCAGGACTACAAGGGCGGTCGCTCGTTCTACACCGCCGGTGGCGACACTGTCGGCAGCTTCGCCGAGCCGGACTTCCGCAACCACCTGGCCGGCGCCATCCAATGGGCGGCGGGTGTCGGTGGCGGTGACTGTGGTGCGACAGTCCTGGCCAACTACCAGTTCACACCGGTCACCACGCAGCCCAACCTCAACGAGCCGATCGGCTTCGACGTCCTCCCGGACGGTCGGGTCATCCAGACCGACCGCCGCGGTGGCGTACGCCTGCATGACCCGGTCACCAACACGACGACGCTGATCGCGCAAATCCCGGTCTACATGGCGAGTGAGGACGGCATGTACGGACCGGCGGTGGACAAGGAGTTCGCCACCAACAAGTGGGTGTACCTCTACTACTCACCGCTGACGATGGAGCCGCCGTATCCCGCGACGACCCCGACAGCCAACGCGCCCAACACCGGCGCAGATCCGTCTGTTTGGGACCCGTGGCTCGGCTACTTCCAGCTATCGCGGTTCAAGTTCGTGGACGCGACCGAATCGCAACCGGCACACCTGGACCTCGCCAGTGAGCAGAAGATCCTGAAGGTGGAGGTCAACCGCGGAGCGTGCTGCCACGTCGCCGGCGACATAGCCTTCGACTCGCAGAACAAACTGTGGATGGTCACCGGCGACGACACCCCCGCGGGTGGTGGCAACTCCGGCGGCTTCGCACCGTTCAACGACATGATCACGCCGGCCGGGCTCTTCAATGCACCGCATGTGGACGCCCGCCGGTCCGCGCTCAACACCAACGATCTCCGCGGCAAGATCCTGCGGGTAGATGTGCAGGACGACGGCTCCTACACCATCCCGCCCGGCAATCTGTTCGACGAGACGGCGGACGTCAATGACAAGACGCGGCCCGAGATCTATGCCATGGGCTTCCGCAACCCGTTCCGCATCAGTCTCGACGAGAATGACGTCGCGTACATCACCGACTACTCACCCGACTCGCAGACGCCGCAGAACTTCCGCGGACCTGCCGGCACCGGGCGCGTCGAGATCGTGCGCAAGCCGTCCAACTACGGCTGGCCGGTCTGCTACTCGCCGGATCTGCCGTACTACGAGTGGAACTTCAACACGTCCACGCCGCTGCACGATCCGCCGCAGCAGTTCGAGTGCAACAACCCGACGAAGGGGCCGGACAATACGTCGCGGTGGAACACCGGTCTGGTGGAGACACCGCCGATCACGGCGCCGGAGATCTGGTACAGCTACCGCGATAACACGCCGGGGGCAGCCCTGGGCACGCCGTGCCTCGCGTACTACAACGGCTCCGGTGGCACCTGCCCGCAGTTGTTCCCCGAGCTGGCGACTGGTGGGGTTGGGCCGCACGGCGCAGCGCCGTACAACTTCAACGCCGATAATCCGAACCCGACGAAGTTCCCGGAGTACTGGGACGGCGCGTTCATCCTCGGCGAGTTCACCCGGGACTACTTGCGAGAGATCCGGCTCGACTCGGAGGGCAACGTCTTCAAGATCAACAACTCGCTGCCGTGCGGGCCGGCCCCCACGACCCCGGAACGGCCGTTCGTGTGCGACAACCCCATGGACATGGAGTTCGGCGAGGACGGCAACTTCTACCTGCTCACGTACGGCGATGGCTTCTTCAACATCAACCCGGACGCGGGCATGGTGAGGGTGGAGTACGTCAAGGGGCTGCGCGCACCCGAGGCAGTGCTGTCGGCGTCGGTAACCAGCGGGCCCGCGCCACTGACCGTGCAGTTCTCCAGCGAGGGCTCGCGGGACGCGGATCCGGGCGAGTCCATCAGGTTCGAGTGGGACTTCGACGGCAACGGCTCGACCGACTCGATCGAGCCCAACCCGACCCACACCTACACCACCAACGGCGTCTACACCGCGCGGCTGACGGTGACCGACTCCAGCGGCAAGGCCACATCTGTGAACACGACGATCACGGTCGGCAACACTGCTCCCACCGTCGTGGTGACGACACCGGTCGACGGCGGCACGTTCGCCTTCGGTGATGGCATCCCGTTCGCGGTGACGGTCAGCGACCCGGAGGACGGGGCGATCGACTGCAGCCGGGTCGAGGTCACGTTCGTGCTCGGCCACGACACGCACGGACACGCCGGTGCCACGACCACCGGTTGCAGCGGCACGCTGCCGACTGATCCTGGCGACGTCTCACACGGCGGCAACGTCTTCGGCGTGATCAGCGCGTCCTACACCGACAACGCCGTTGGAGGCGTGCCTGCGCTGACGACTGTCGACCAGCACCAGATCAGGCAGAAGAAGCAGGAGGTCGAGCACGCCGTCGAGCAGCTAGGCACCAACACCGCCGTGAACACGGACGGCGGTGCTGGTGTGCATCGAGGCAGTCTCGGCAACGGTGACTGGATCAAGCTCAACGGCCCGTTCAACCTGGTCAACATCAACGCGTTGACGTTCCGCACCTCAGGCGGCAGCGGCGCGGCGGGCACCGGCGTCGTGGAGGTTCATCTGGACGCAGTGGGCGGTCCGCTGCTCACCAGCGTGACAATCCTGCCCACGGCAAATGCAGACACCTGGGCAAGCCAGACCTTCCCGATCGCTGATCCGGGCGGCCGGCATGAGGTGTTCCTCGTCTTCCGGCCGGTGCCGGGTGGGCCGGGGAACAACTTCTTCAACCTCAACTGGACGGAGTTCGGCGGGGCAGGCATCAGCCTTCCGGCCTGAACCTCAGGCGGGCGATCTTGGGACATCTGCGGGCCCCCGTACCGCGGATGTCTCAAGATCAGCCTGGGACGCAAGCGATCAAGGAGAAATCGGGCACGCCAGCTGTGGTGGATGCCCGATTTCTCCTTGATCGTCGCGGGGAGGCGATGAACGCCATCATCCCAGCTGCCTAGGTAGCCGCGGTGGCCATACCGGCAACTTCAGCAGTGCGGCGGTCACACTTCTGCAACTGATCTGCAAAAGTTGGCTCGAAACCCTTGCGTAACGCCTAGCCGCTTCCCTAGTTTGTCGTCCCAACACACCTAACACCGTGTTCAGTCACATCGCGGCAACCCGGACGCAACAGAAGCTGAGGCGAGGGGAGCACCTGTGGTCGCACAGCAGGCAAGCCCCGCCGGCTGGACACCTGGTCGGTCGGCCGACCAGCTGCGCCTGCGACGGGACAACTTGGCGACGGTGTTGGGCCTGCTGCGGACCGACGGCCCCTGGTCCCGAGCCCGGCTCGCCGAGCACACCGGCCTCAACCGGGCCACCGTGTCGACTCTGGTGAGTGAGCTGTCAGCGCGCGGCCTGGTCACAGTCGGCGACGCCCACCCCGACGGCTCGCCCGGCCGGCCCGGACAGTCGGTCGCCGTTGACGGGCGCCGGCTCTGGGGGCTGGGCATCGAGCTCAACGCCTACCACGTCGCGGGTGTGGGTCTTGATCTCTCCGGTCGCACGGTCTTCGACCGCCGCGTCGCGGTGTCCGGATTGCTGGATCGCGAGGACGTCGTGGTCGACCGGCTTGCCGACCTGATCGAGTCCGCGTCGTCGGCCGCCGAGGCGGTGGGCGCACGCATCCTCGAGGTGCACATCGCCCTTCCTGGTCTGGTCGACGAGCAGGGCGGGCATGTTGTCGTCGCGCCCAACTTCGGGTGGCAGAGCGTCCGCGTGGTGGATGAGGTCGCGGCGCGACTTTCCGTACCGCAGCCCATCCGCGTGGGCAATGACGCCAACCTGTCGGTAGTCGCAGAGCACGCCTATGGCCGCGGCGTCGGGAGGACCGATGTCGTTCACCTCACCGCTGAGCTCGGCGTGGGCGCCGGTGTGATCGTCGGTGGGCACTTGCTGCGTGGCGCCAACGGCTTCGCCGGCGAGGTGGGCCACCTGCAGCTCGATCCGGCCGGACGCGACTGCCGGTGTGGTCGGCGCGGTTGCTGGGAGACGATGGTCGGCTTCGAGGCGGTGCTACGCGGTGCCGCGGCGGGCAACGACCCGTTGCATGACCGCACGGTCGACGTCGAGGCACGCGTCGACCACATCGGCAGTCGCGCGGCCGCGGGCGACCAGCGCACCCTCGACACGTTGCACTCCGTCGGTGTCGGCCTCGGCATGGGCGCAGCCGTGCTCGCCAACCTGTTCAACCCGCAACTGGTCGTCCTCGGTGGCTACTTCGCCCCGCTAGCGCCATACCTGCTGGACACCATGCGTACGGAGATGGCGGCGCGCATCGTGGCGCCAGGGCTCGGCGGCTGCGAGGTCGTCGCGTCCACGCTCGGCTTCACCGCAGCGGCACGCGGTGGCGCCCACCTGGCCTTGCAGTCGGTGTTCGCCGACCCCACCCACGTCGAGATTCTCAGTGGAGGTGACCAATGACCGATCCCATCCTGCACATGACCGGGATCGTCAAGCAGTTCCCGGGAGTGCGCGCGCTCGACGGGGTAGAGCTCGAGGTGCTGCCTGGTGAGGTGCACTGTCTGCTCGGGCAGAACGGCGCCGGAAAGTCGACCCTCATCAAGGTCCTTGCTGGAGCACACCAACCCGACGAGGGCACGATCACCTGGCAGGGCGAGCAGGTGCGTCTCGCCAACCCGTCCGCGGCTACGCGGCTCGGGATCGCCACGATCTACCAGGAGCTCGACCTGGTCGACGGGCTGTCAGTTGCGGAGAACATCTTCCTCGGACACGAGCTCGCCACCGCGGGCTTCGCACGGCGCGGCGAGCTAAAGCGCACCACCGCCGCCTTGCTCGCCCGGCTCGGGCACCCGGAGATCTCACCGGGCATCGAGCTGGGTCGGCTGTCCGCCGCCGGCAAGCAGATCGTCAGCATGGCGCGAGCTTTGTCCCACAACGCACGCCTCATCGTCATGGACGAGCCGTCGGCTGTCCTCGACGAGGGAGAGGTCAGGCGGCTGTTCACTGTCATCCGCGACCTCACCCGCGACGGTGTCGCCGTCATCTACATCTCGCACCGGCTGGAGGAGATTCGCGAGATCGGTGACCGAGTCACAGTGCTCAAGGACGGACGCACAGTCGCTACCGGACTGTCCGCCAAGGACACTCCGACCGCCGACGTCATCCGCCTCATGACCGGCCGCACGGTTGAGTATGTCTTCCCGCCCCGGCGCACCGAACCCGCCGGAGGCGAGGCGGTGCTGTCCGTGCAGGCACTGAGTCGCCCCGGCGAGTTCCGAGATGTCTCGTTCGATGTCCGTCCGGGCGAGATAGTCGGCCTTGCCGGGCTGGTCGGCTCGGGTCGGTCGGAGATTCTCGAGACGGTCTATGGCGCCAGGCGTTCGCAAGCCGGCAGCGTGTCAGTCAGCGGTCGCAAGCTGCGCAATGGCTCGGTCAGCATGGCGGTCTCCGCCGGCGTCGGACTGTGCCCCGAGGAGCGCAAGAGCCAAGGCCTGATCCTCAGCGAGTCGGTGGTCAGCAACATCACGCTGGCGTCGCTCTCACGGTTCGCCAACGCGGGCTTCCTAAGCCGCTCGGCAGAGGCCGCGGCAACCACGGAGCAGGTCGCTGCGCTCGACATCCGACCGCACAACCCGCAACGTGAAGCGCGCACCCTGTCGGGCGGCAACCAGCAGAAGGTCGTCCTCGCGCGCTGGCTGCTCAAGGACTGCCGCGTGCTCCTGCTCGACGAGCCGACGCGCGGCGTCGACGTGGGCGCCCGCAGCGAGCTCTACACCCTCATCCGCAAGTTGGCCGACAGCGGTGTCGCCATCGTCCTCGTCAGCAGCGAGGTGCCCGAAGTCCTGGGGTTGGCCGACCGCGTGCTCGTACTTCGAGAGGGCCGCGTCGTGCACCAAGGCCCAGCCGCCGAGATAGACGAGCACAAGGTGCTCGACCTAGTCATGGAAGGAAGAGCCGCGTGAGCGAGCCCAACACCCCCACGACGGCGCAGCCCTCGGCCGTGCCACCCCCTGACGAGCATCAGCGGGTGGAGGCGGAGGCGGCTCGGCCGGCAGCACAGGAGTCGAGACTCGTTCGCGTCCTGGCGAGCCCCGCAGGTCGCAACCTCGGCCTGGTTATCGCGCTTCTCATCCTCGTAATCGTCGGCGTGGCCACCGCGGGTGACCGGTTCGCCAGCGTCGACAACGTCGAGACCATCCTGCGACTGGCCTCAGTAATCGGCGTCATCAGCGTCGGGATGACGTTCGTGATCATCGGGGGCGGCATCGACCTGTCCGTCGGCGCCATCACCGCGCTCGCCTCTGTCTGGGCCACCACGGTCGCGACACAGACGATGGCCGAGGACACGCACTGGATCGTCATGGTGTTCGTGGCGCTCGCGGTCGGAGCCGGATGCGGCCTCGTCAACGGTGTGCTCATCGCTTACGGCCGCATCGCTCCGTTCATCGTCACACTGGCCATGCTCGCAGCGGCGCGCGGCCTAGCGGAGATCATCTCCGAGCGGCGCACGCAGATCGTGACCGTGCGCGAGTTCGTCGATTTCTTCAACGGCGAGGTGCTCGGCGTCGAGCGGCTCGTGATCATCTTCGCACTGGTCGCGGTCGTCGGATGGATCCTGCTCAACCGCACAACCTTCGGCCGCCGCACGATCGCCGTCGGCGGCAACGCCGAGGCGGCCCGGCTCGCCGGCATCAAGGTCAAGCGACACACCGCACTTCTGTACGTCCTCGTCGGAGTCGCGTGCGGCATCGCCGCCGTCATGCTCGTCGCGCGCACAACGACAGGCAGCTCGACCCACGGTCAGCTCTACGAGCTCGATGCCATTGCGGCTGTCGTCATCGGCGGCACCCTGCTCAGCGGTGGGCGGGGCACCATCGTCGGCACCGTCCTCGGCGTGCTGATCTTCACGACGCTCACCAACGTCTTCACCCTCAACAACCTCGACACGTCGAACCAGGCCGTCGCCAAGGGCGCAATCATCATCGCCGCAGTGCTGCTGCAGCAACGCGTCCAGCGCTCCAGCAGCGCATAGCTCACCCGTACAACGTAACCAGTGTCGACCCACACCAAGGAGACAGGGATGTCTAGCAACACGCTCGGACCGAAGCGTCGGTTCCTCACCATCGTCGGCACTGTCGTTGCCGCAGGACTGATCGTGACCGGATGTACCAGCAACGACCCGGAGGAGGAAGAGCCCGCGGGCGGCAGCACGCAGGCAGCGGGAAGCGGCAACGACGAGCCCGGCGAGGAGGTCACCATCGGATTCTCCGGACCGCTCGCCGACCACGGCTGGCTCGCCGCGGTGAACTCGTCCGCCCTGGCTGAGGCGGAGCAGTACGAGGACATCACGCTGCGCACGGCGGAGGCGACCAACGACGCAAGCCTGCAGATCAGCCAGATCGAGACCTTCATCAACGAGGGCGTCGACGCGATCGTGTTACTGCCGACCGATGGCGCGCAGCTCACGGAGGTGGCGACGCGCGCGATGGACGCCGGCATCATCGTCGTCAACGTCGACCGCGAGTTCTCCAGCCCGTTCGCGGCGCGGACGACGATCCTGGGTGACAACTACGGGATGGGCGTCTCTGCCGGCACCTACGCCTGCCAGGTCATCGAGGAGAACAACATCGCCGACCCGGTGATCGCCGAGATCCAGGGCATCGCGGCGCTGCCGCTGACCCAGGACCGGTCGCAGGGGTTCGCCGACGCGCTCGAGGCCTGCGACCAGACGGTCGACAACCAGGTGTCCGCCGAGTTCACGGTTGAGTCGGGCGAGGAGCAGGCGTCCAACCTGCTACAGGCCGCGCCGCAGCTCGACATCGTCTGGAACCACGACGATGACCAGGGTGTCGGCGTCAAGCAGGCGTTTGACAACGCCGGCCGCGACGAGTTCGCATTCATCGGCGGTGCGGGATCGTGCAACGCCATGCAGTGGATCCAGGACGGCGAGATGGCGGCGACCATCCTCTACCCGCCGACGCAGGCTGCTGACGGCATCCGGCTCGCCCGCCTGCTCGCCCAGAACAAGGGCATGTCCGACCTGGTCCAGGTCGAGGTCCCGCGTCGCATCGTCCTCAACGCTCCGGTCGTGACGGCCGACAACGTCGCGGACTACGAGCCGCTCTGCTTCGAGTCCTGACGGTTCCCCTCGAGTTGACGTCAGCCTGTCAGTACCCGCTGCTCTAGCCGTGATGCGGCGCGACGGTCTGACAACTCGCGAACGGTCAATGCATCGCGAAGCTGAACGTCGAGGGGAATGCACCGATGACTGAACCGAACAGGCCCGCGCTGCGCGTGGGCATGGTGGGTTACGCCTTCATGGGCAAGGCCCACTCGCACGCATGGCGGACCGCCAACCGCTTCTTCCAGCTGCCGCTCGACGTCGAGATGCGAGTCGTCTGCGGACGAGACGCGGAGGCCGTGGAGGATGCACGGCGCACGCTTGGCTGGCAGGAGAGCGAGACCGACTGGCGACGTGTCGTCACTCGTGACGACATCGACCTCGTAGACGTGTGCACGCCGGGGGACACCCACGCAGAGATCGCGATTGCCGCCCTGGAAGCGGGGAAGCACGTCCTGTGCGAGAAGCCGCTCGCCAACTCGGTCGAGGAAGCGGAAGCCATGACCGCTGCCGCCGTCGCCGTACAGGCCAACGGCATACGGTCGATGGTCGGCTTCACCTACCGCCGCGTCCCGGCGATCGGGCTCGCCCGACGGCTCGTCGAGCAGGGCCGCATCGGCACCATCCGGCACGTCCGCGCGCAATACCTGCAGGACTGGATCACCGACCCTGTGGCACCGCTGTCTTGGCGGCTGCAGAAGGACAAGGCCGGCTCCGGCGCGCTGGGCGACATCGGGGCGCACATCGTCGACCTCACTCAATTCATCACCGGTGAGCAGATCACCGGTGTCTCGGCAATCCTGGAGACCTTTGTCAAGGAACGGCCGCTGCCCGCGTCGTTCAGCGGGTTGTCGGGAGTCGCCGGCACCGAGCGTGGCGAGGTCACGGTAGACGACGCCGCAGTGTTCTTGGCCCGGTTCACCGGCGGAGCGATCGCAACGTTTGAGGCGACGCGATTCGCGGCCGGACGCAAGAACGCCATCCGCATCGAGATCAACGGGTCGGAGGGCAGCCTCGCGTTCGACTTCGAGGACATGAACGTCCTGCACTTCCATGACCACACCGAGGACCCCGAGATCGCGGGGTTCAGCCGGATCTTGGTCACCGAGCCCGTGCATCCGTACGTGGCCGCGTGGTGGCCACCGGGACACCTGCTCGGCTACGAGCACGCCTTCACCCACCAGGTCGTCGACCTCGTCGAGGCCATCGCCGCGGGCGCCGACCCGTTGCCCTCGTTCGCCGACGGGCTGCAGGTGCAGCGCGTGCTCGCCGCGGTTGAGACCAGTGCGGGCAAGGACAGCGTGTGGACGGAGATCCCTGCATGAGCTCCTACACCCCCACACGTGACGACAAGTTCAGCTTCGGTCTGTGGACCGTGGGATGGCAGGGCGTCGACGTCTTCGGCGGCGCCGTACGGCAGCCGCTCGACCCTGTCGAGACCGTGCACCGGCTGGCCGACCTGGGCGCAGCCGGCGTGACGTTCCACGACGACGACCTCGTGCCAGACGACGCGACGCGTGCCGTGATGCTCGAACGGTTCACCAAGGCGCTGGCGGAGACCGGCCTCGTCGTCGAGATGGCGACGACCAACTTGTTCAGTGCACCCGTGTTCAAGGACGGTGGCCTGACAGCCAACGACCGCGACGTACGGCGTTACGCCTTGCGCAAGGTGCTCCGCAACATCGACCTCGCTGCCGAGCTTGGCGCGAGGACGTACGTGCTGTGGGGCGGCCGCGAGGGCGCAGAGTCCGGTGCGTCCAAGGATGTAAACGCCGCCCTCGACCGCTACCGGGAGTCGATGAACATCCTCTGTGGCTACGTGCGCGACCGGGGCTATGACATCCGGTTCGCGCTCGAACCCAAGCCCAACGAGCCGCGCGGCGACATTCTGTTGCCGACCGTGGGGCACGCCCTCGCGTTCATCGGCGAGCTCGACGAGCCGGGACGGGTCGGCCTCAACCCGGAGGTGGGCCATGAGGAGATGGCGGGGCTTAACTACGCGCACGGCATCGCGCAGGCGTTGTGGCACGACAAGCTGTTCCACATCGACCTCAACGGCCAGCACGGCCCGCGGTTCGACCAGGATCTGCGCTTCGGCGCCGGCAACCTCCGCGGCGCCTTCTGGACCATCGATGTGCTGCTCGGCGCCGGCACCGGCAGGCCGTACGACGGCTTTGTGCACTTCGACTACAAGCCGCCCCGCAGCGAGGACGTCGAGGGAGTCTGGGAGAGCGCGCGGGCCTGCATGCGCAACTATCTGATTCTGCGGGACAAGGTCCGTGCGTTCCGGGCGGACCCCGAGGTCGGCGAGGCCCTGAGTGCTGCACGAGTGGAGCAGCTCGCAGTCCCGACGCTTGGCGAGGGCGAGCCCTTGGCCGATCTCCGCGACGAGGCGTTCGACGTCGACGCTGCAGCCCGTCGCGGCATGCACTTCGAGCGGCTCGACCAGCTCGCCATGGAACATCTGCTCGGCGTCCGCTGACCCACCGACAAACCCAAACCCCAGAGTCCAAGGAGGAGCACCGCATGCCACGTCCCGTCACTCTGTTCACCGGGCAGTGGGCCGACCTGCCATTCGAGGAGGTCTGTCGGTTGACTTCCGAGTGGGGCTACGACGGTTTGGAGATCGCCTGCTGGGGGGATCACCTCGACGTCTGGAAGGCGGTCGAGGATGACTCGTACGTGCAGGCAAAGCTCGACCTGCTCGAGAAGCACAACCTCAAGGTCTGGACCATCTCCAACCACCTCAACGGTCAGGCGGTCTGCGACGATCCGATCGACGAGCGGCACAAGGACATCCTGCCGGCGCGCATCTGGGGTGACGGCGACCCTGAGGGTGTCCGGCAGCGCGCCGCCGAAGAGATGAAGATGACGGCCCGGGCCGCCGCCAAGCTCGGTGTCAGCACGGTGGTCGGGTTCACCGGATCGTCGGTCTGGAAGTACGTCGCGATGTTCCCGCCGGCGACACAGGCGATGGTCGACGCGGGCTACCAGGATTTTGCCGATCGCTGGAACCCCATCCTCGACGTGTTCGACGAGGTGGGCGTGCGGTTTGCGCACGAGGTCCACCCAAGCGAGATCGCGTACGACTACTGGACCACCGTCCGTACGCTCGAGGCGATCGGGCACCGCGAGGCGTTCGGCCTCAACTGGGACCCGTCGCACTTCGTCTGGCAGGACCTCGACCCCGTCGCCTTCCTGTGGGACTTCAAGGACCGCATCTATCACGTCGACTGCAAGGACGCGAAGCGTCTCGTCGGCAATGGCCGCAACGGACGACTCGGCTCGCACCTGGCGTGGGGCGACCCGCGTCGCGGCTGGGACTTCGTGTCGACCGGTCGCGGTGATGTGCCCTGGGACCAGAGCTTCCGCATGCTCAACACCATTGGCTACGACGGCCCGATCTCGGTGGAGTGGGAGGACGCGGGGATGGACCGATTGCTCGGGGCCCCCGAGGCACTCGCGTTCGTCCGGCGGAATGCGTTCGATCCTCCCGCGGCAGCGTTCGACGCGGCGTTCAGCACCAAGGACTGATCCAGCACCAGCCATCCGACAGACAGGGAGATGTTGCTTCATGTGCTACGGATACGACGGAAACAGTGCCCTTGACCGATCGCTCGCCGAGCGCGGCGTACAGCGACGCACGGTGCTGCGCGGATCGCTCGCAGCGGCTGCCGGCGCAGGTCTGGTGGCGGCTGGCGTCGCAGGTGCCGTGCCGGCCGTCGCCGATGGACGACACGACCACGACCACGACCACGGTCGGGGTCGCGGGCGCCGACGCTCGGTGCCCAAGGACGACATCAGCATCCAGCTCTGGACGGTGCGCGACGACCTGTCCGGGGACGGTGCACCCGGCTACGACGCGACGCTGCAGGCGATTGCCGACTTCGGGTATCCCAAAGTTGAGCTCGCACTCGGCTACTTCGGTCGCACGGCTGCGCAGCTGCGCGAGTTCTACGACTCGATCGGTGTACGACCGACGTCGAGCCACGACGGCATCAGCGCCGATCAGGCATCGCTCGACGCCAAGATCGAGAACGCTCTCACACTGGGGCAGAAGTACATCGTGGTGCCGTTCCTCGACTCCAGCAGCGCCGACGAGTGGCGTACGTGGGCCGAGCAGATGAACGAAGAGGCCGAGCTGGCGCGGTCGGCTGGGCTGCGCTACGGCTACCACAACCACGCCCACGAGTTCACGACCGACCTCGGCGGCGGGCTGCGGCCGTGGGACATCCTTACCGGCGAGCTCGACAAACGCCTGGTGCACCTGGAGATCGACATCTATTGGGCGGTCACCGGAGGCATCAACAGCGGTGAGGGAGTTGACGATCCCGAAGGCTTCACACTCGACGTGATCCGTGCGGCCCGTCAGCGAGTGCGGCAGTACCACGTCAAGGACCGCGACCCGGCCACCGGGGATATGGCAGACCTCGGCACTGGGATGATCGACTTCGGTCGAATCTTCGACAAGCACCAGGCCGAGGAGTACATCGTGGAGAACGACACTCCCGATGTGACGCCGCTCAACACTGCCGAGGTTGGCTACAACTACCTGCGTCGGCTGCGCTTCTGACACGCGTCAGAGCGTGGCCCCTGGGTCGATGTCATCGACCCAGGGGCCACTGTTGCAGCGCCGAACCACTAGCCGATTTGCTCTGGCTCCCGCTCTGCTTCCGCAGTCTGCGGCGGGGCATTGATCAGAGTGATCGTGAGCACCAGCCCCACGATGAGCATGAACGCGCCGACCAAGAACGCCTGGGTGTAGCCGTCAGTGACCGCGGCCACGATCGCCTCCATCGCCCCCGGCTCGGTCGGCGGCGGCACCAGCCCGGCACCGATGCCGGCGTAGAGATCCGCAGCACCGGAGAGCGCATTGTTGGTCGCGGTGGCCGCAATGGTTGCCAAGACAGCAAGGCCGAGTGAGCCGCCGACCTGCTGCATGGTGTTGAGCACGGCGGATGCGATGCCGGACTCTTCATGCCGCACCTTGGTGAGCGCGGTCAGCGTGAGTGGCACAAACGTGAGACCCATGCCGATCGACATGATGAGCATCGGCACGAGCAGGTCGGGCCAGTAGGTCGACGACGGCTCGAGACGAGCGTTGAGGAACATCCCAACCGTCGCCAGGGAGATGCCGACCCCCGCGATGAACCGTGGCGCGACACGGATCGACAGTTGGCTCGCGATGCCCGCGCCGATGACGATGCCCACCGTGAACGGCAGGAATGAGACGCCAGCCTTGACCGGGCTGTACTGCAGGATGCCCTGGACGAAGAGCGACAGGAAGTAGAACATCGAGAAGATCGAAGCACCGACGATGAGCATCACGAGGTAGGTGCCCGCACGTGTGCGATCGGCGAACAGGTGCAGCGGCAGAATCGGGTGTGAATGCATTCGCTCGACCTGCACGAAGACGAGCAACAGCACAGCGGCAGCCACGAAACAGCTGATGGTCAGCGAGTCGCCCCAGCCGGCCACGCCGCTCGCCCGGGTGATGCCGTAGACCAGGATCGTGAGACCCGCCGTGCCCAGGATCGCGCCCATGATGTCGATGCGACCCGGCTCGGGCTTGGACTCACCCAACACTCGTGGTGCAACGAACGCGATGAACAGACCGATCGGCAGGTTGACGAAGAACACCAAGCGCCAGTCGATCTCGGTGAGCAGTCCGCCCGCGATGAGGCCGACCGCAGCGCCTGCACCGGACATCGCTGCATAGACCGCCATCGCACGGTTGCGTGGTGACCCCTCGGGAAATGTCGTGGCGATGAGTGCCAGCGCCGTGGGCGAGGCGATCGCGCCACCGAGGCCCTGCAGGACCCGTGCCGCGACGAGGAAGAACTCGCTGGTGGCAAGACCGCACAGCAGCGAGGCGAAGGTGAACAGCAGGATGCCGATGATGAACATCCGGCGTCGTCCGAACAGGTCGCCGGCACGGCCACCCAGGAGCAGGAAACCACCGAACGCCAACGTGTATCCGTTGATCACCCAGGTCAGGTTCTCGGGGGTGAACTCGAGCTCCCGCTGGATGCTGGGCAGCGCGATGTTGACGATCGAGGCGTCCAGAATAATCATCAGCTGCGCTGTCGCGATGACCAGGAGCGCTAGGCCAAGGTGGGAATGCCCATGGTCTTCCACGTGGCCGAGCGCGGGCTGCGCTGGCTCGCCTGCAGGGCTGGCAGTCACGAAGCCTCCAGTTGAGGTGTCGGTGCGGGCTCACACATCAACGGGCGGCCCAGGACGAGGAGATCGGCTTCACCGTATCGAGCAGGGCTGACAGCTCGCGACGCGGTTTCGTTCGCAGCGTAACCACGGGTGAACAGTCCGTGTCATCACCTCGCAGTTCGCCGCAAAGGGGACATCGGCTCACGCCTCCGGCCGGCGCGTCGGGAAGGTTTTGGACCGCTCGAACCTTGACCCTGGGGAAACCGGCAAGACGACGTGGCATGGGTACGGGCAGACTGTCCTCACGCCCTACACGGGGAGGTGGGTGCGTTGGGGGCAGGTACGTTGAGTGAAGCGCGCGTGCCGGAGCAGCGTCGAGACACCGAGATCGACGTTGACGAGGTTGACGTCGCTGCAGAGCCTGCCCTTGATGACGCCGAGCCAAGCGCCGAGCAGCTCACGACACCAGAGGTTGCGGAAGGTGCCGACGAAGAAGAACCCGTCACGTCACTTGACGAGGCGGATCGCACGACCGACCTCGTCAGGCAATACCTTCGGGAGATCGGCCGCGTCCCTCTGTTAACTGCCGCGGACGAGGTGTCTCTTGCCCGCGCCGTGGAGGCCGGACTGTTTGCCGGCGAGCGGTTGGTCGAGCGCGTTGAGCTCGGATCGAGACTGCGCGCCGAGCTCGGCGAGGTGGTTCGTCGCGGCCGCGAGGCCAAGGCCCGTCTCATCGAGGCCAACCTCAGGCTCGTCGTGTCAGTGGCCAAGCGTTATGTAGGACGCGGTCTTCCCATGCTGGACCTGATCCAAGAGGGCAATGTCGGATTGATTCGCGCCGTCGAGAAGTTCGACTACACCAAGGGATTCAAGTTCTCCACGTACGCGACTTGGTGGATCCGGCAGGCGATCTCGCGAGCACTCGCCGACCAGTCCAGGACCATCCGCATGCCTGTGCATGTCGTGGAGACCATGAACAAGGTGCTCCGTGTCCAGCGACGAATGCTCCAGGAGCTGGGTCGAGAGCCGCTACCTCACGAAGTTGCCAAGGAGGTCGGCGTCGAGCCCGAGCGCGTCCTCGAGCTACTCGCTATGGCACCCGAGCCGGTCAGCCTGCACACGCCCGTGGGCGAGGCGGATGAAAACGAGCTCGGCGACCTGATCGAGGACGGCGACAGCCAGGCGCCCGCCGAACTGGTTAGCAGTCGCATGCTCCGCCAAGACCTCGATGTGGTGCTCAAGTCGCTTGGGGAGCGTGAGCGGGCGGTCGTACGCATGCGGTATGGACTGCAGGACGGCGAGCAGCACACCCTCGAAGAGGTCGGTCGAGCCTTCGGGGTGACCCGCGAGCGCGTGCGGCAGATCGAAGCCAAGACACTCGCCAAGCTGAGGCACGGGCGCGCGTCGCAGGGGTTGCGCGACTACCTGTCCTGAGTGGCGCGGTCAACCCGCCGCATAGAGTCGACCAATGCCGATGTGGAGCCGACAACCGCGCCCGCCCTCTGAGGTTCTGGCCGGCCTCGCACTCGCCCGCGATGAGCGTGTCCTGACCAGTGCGGAGACGTCGACGGGCGCATACGTGGTGGCGACCGACCGGGCGATCTTCCTGCCACTCCGAGACGGGTACCGCCGCATCGGCTGGGAGTCGGTGGACAAGGCGGGGTGGGACAACGATCAGCGGTTGTTGTGGGTGATCGAGACCGCGCCTCTCGGTGCGCGCCCGCTGCGGTTTGGTGAGCACATCGAAGCCCCCGGTGCACTCGCGGACGTCGTGCGGGAGCGGGTCAATGCGGCCGTGGTGATCAGCCAGGAGGTGCCGGTCGACAATGATCGGAGTGTGTTGGTGGTCGGTCGGCGCGCCCCCGGCACCGACCGGCTGACCTGGACCGTTTCCGTCGACACCGCGATGGATGTCGCCCGACCCGAGGTCCAGGCGGCCGTCGAGGCGGCGGTCGCGTACGTCCGCGAGCAGGTGGGGGAGTAGGGGAACGGGTTTCGGCGAGCCCCGCCCCATTTGCTACTCTTGCTCGCGCCCCGGCCGCTGGCCGGCGATCCCGCGTAGCTCAATTGGCAGAGCGTCCGGCTGTTAACCGGCAGGTTACTGGTTCGAGTCCAGTCGCGGGAGCAGACCAGGGCCCCGGTTGATCAACCGGGGCCGTTTCGTCGCCTTGGATCCCAGCACCAAGGGGATCATCCGACATCGCTGAGCTCATGAGCCCTCCGATGTCGGATCTTCGCCCGCGCGACCTCCAGGTCAGCGGGCGCCGAGCAGGTGGTCCATGGCGAGCTGGTCGAGCCGCTCGTAGTAGGAGCGGCGCTTGGCCGCCGCAGCCACGTCGAATTCCTCGTACGCGGATCGATCCGCGGCCAGCTCCTGCCAGGTCTCGCCGTCAGCGACGGTGGCCTGCGCCAGCTGATCGGCACGCGCAGCCGCGTAGGCCTCAGCCACTTCCGGATCAGCCCGGAACGCCGCCGTACGCTCCTTCAGCAGCAGGTAGGTGCGCATGTTGGCGGCAGCCGACTCCCACACCCCGGCGACGTCTTCGGTGCGCATCGGCTTGTAGTCGAAGTGTCGTGGCCCGTCGTAGGCCCGTTCACCGTCAGCGCCACCATGCTCGAGCAGGTCGACGAGGAAGAACGCGGACTTGACGTCTCCGTGACCGAAGACGAGGTCCTGGTCGTACTTGGCTCCGTGCTGACCGTTGAGGTCGATGTGGAACAGCTTGCCGTGCCAGAGCGCCTGCGCGATGCCGTGTACGAAGTTGAGCCCGGCCATCTGCTCATGCCCGACCTCGGGGTTGAGCCCGATCATGTCGCGGTGGTCGAGAGTGTTGATGAACGCCAGCGCGTGTCCGATGGTCGGCAGCAGGATGTCGCCACGCGGCTCGTTGGGCTTGGGCTCGATGGCGAAGCGCAGGCCGTACGACCTGTCGGTCACGTAGCCGGCGAGAAAGTCGATGCCCTCCCGGTAGCGGTCGAGGGCAGCGCGGATGTCTTTAGCGGCATCGGTCTCAGCGCCCTCTCGTCCGCCCCAGAACACGTAGGTCTGCGCGCCCAGCTCGGCCGCGAGGTCGAGATTGCGCATGATCTTGCGCAGCGCATAACGGCGGATATCGCGGTCGGGCGACGTAAAAGCGCCGTCCTTGAACACCGGATGCGTGAACGTGTTGGTCGTCGCCATCGGGACGACCAACCCCGTGGCGTCAAGCGCTTTGCGGAAGCGCGCAATCGTCTCGGCCCGCACGGCGTCGTCGGAGCCGAACGGGATCAGATCGTCGTCGTGGAAGCTCACGCCGTAGGCGCCGAGCTCGGCGAGCCGCTCAACTGACTCGACCGGATCCAGCGGCGGCCGCGTCGCCTCACCGAACGGGTCACGCGCCGGCCAGCCGACGGTCCACAACCCGAAGCTGAACTTGTCGGCCGTGGTAGGCGTCACCGAGTCCGTCATGACTTCATGCCTCCTCGTTCCTGGGCCGAGCAGTGCTCTCGCGCACGACCATGCTCGTGGCGAGCTCCACCCGTGGGCTATCAATCGGTTCACCGGCGGCAAGCCGCAGGACGGTGCGTGCGCCCAGCGCACCCATCTCGGCAAGTGGCTGGCGAACCGTGGTGAGTGGCGGTGACGCCCACTGCACCTCGGGAAGGTCGTCGAAACCCACCACACTGATGTCGTCCGGCACGCGTAGACCATGCCGGCGTACCGCTTCGTAGACACCGAAGGCCATCTGGTCGCTCGCCGCGAAGATGGCAGTCGGCGGCTCGTCGAGCTCGAGCAGCGACATGCCGCGCCACGAATCCGGAGTCCTGGTAGAAGTCACCTTCGCGGATGAGCGGTCGTCAGCGGGAACTCCCGCAGCGTCGAGTCCGGCCCGGTAGCCGTCCATCCGGGCGCGGCTGCACAGCAGTCGCCGCGGACCTGCGACGAACCCGATGCGCCGGTGACCGAGCGACAGCAGGTGCTCGGTCGCGCTCAACCCACCGGCCCAGTTGGTCGTGCCAATCGTGGGTACGTCGAGGGTCGGACCGCCGTTGGCGGGGTCGATAACGACCATTGGGACGTTGAGCCGGTGTAGCTCCTCCAGCATCGGCGACTCGAGCGTGGACGTCACGAGGATCACGCCGTCGGATGCGCGGGCACGCAGGTTCTGCAGCCACTGCCGAGCCGACCGGGACTTGCGGTGAATCGCCGAAACCACCGTGCCCACACCGGCAGCGTGTGCAACGTCTTCGACGCCACGAATGATCTCGACCGCCCAGGGACTGTCGAGGTCGGGAAAGACCAGGTCCACGAGCCGCGCCCGCGTGGGCTGCCGCACGGACCGCCGACGGTAGCCGTGCTGGTGGAGGAGCCCCTCGACTCGTTCACGGGTCTCCGGAGCGACGTCCGAGCGTCCGTTGACCACGCGCGAGACGGTGGGCACCGAGACGCCTGCCTCCTCCGCAATGGCTTGGATCGTCACCCTGCGATTAGCACCTGTGACCACCGGCCGGTCTCCTTCACGGGTTGCCCTCATTCAACGCGTACTCCTGCAATGTCTGCCAGCGTCGTCAGGCCCTCGCCGCCCTAGCCCTGGCTGCCGCGACCATCAAGGCTGGGGAGTCGGCCACACAGCTGTGTCACGGCAAAGACGCTCCGGAAGTTTCCGGAACTCGCTCGGTAATCTGGCGATGAGCCGGACACTACAGAGGCCTTTCGCACTGGTCAACGCACCGATCTGCGCTGTCACCGCGGTGATAGGTTGTGGACGCATTGACCGACGTCCGGCCGCAAGATCGGTTCCGAAAGTTCCGGGCGGGCGGCTGGCCTCGTGGTGGAAGACGGGACGATTTCATCTATGCCTACGTACGACCACAGCCGCACCCAGCGCGCCGGCGACTCGGCGGAGCACCGACCCGTGGGTGCTGCGTGGTCGGACCCGTCCGCGCCGGTGCTGGACCGGGTCCGAGCGCTCCTCGGCGAGATGACCCTCGAGGAGAAGGTCGCGCAGCTGTACGGCGTGTGGATCGGGGTCGATCCCACTGGTGCCGACGTGGCGCCGCACCAGCACGACCTTGCCGACGCCGATCTCGACTTCGGCGCGCTGATCCAGACGGGGCTTGGCCAGCTCACGCGACCGTTCGGGACGGCCGCGGTTGATGCGACCGCGGGAGCGCAGGCTCTCGCCAGGCTGCAATCGGACGTTGTGGCGGCGAACAGGTTCGGTATCCCGGCACTGGTGCACGAGGAGTGCCTCACCGGGTTCATGACCGCCGGTGCCACCGTCTACCCGACCCCACTTGCGTGGGGCGCGACATTCGACGCCGAGCTCGTGGAGCGGATGGCTGCGCAGATCGGCGGAGCGATGCAGGCCGTCGGCGTACACCAAGGGCTTGCGCCTGTCCTCGACGTCACGCGGGACCCCCGATGGGGGCGCACCGAGGAGACCATCGGCGAGGACCCGTACCTCGTCGGGACCATCGGCACGGCGTTCGTGCGTGGCCTCCAGTCGGCCGGTGTGATCGCGACGGTGAAGCACTTCGTCGGCTATTCGGCCTCGGTGGCCGGTCGCAACCTCGGCCCAGTGTCTATCGGCCCACGCGAGCTCGCCGACGTGTTGCTGCCACCATTCGAGATGGCCGTACGCGATGGTGGCGTGCGCTCCGTCATGCACTCGTACACGTCCAACGATGGCATTCCAGCCGCGTCGGACCGCTCGTTGCTGACGGACCTGCTGCGGACCGGCTGGGGGTTCGACGGCACCGTCGTGGCGGACTACTTCGGCGTGTCATTCCTCGAGCTGCTGCACGCGGTCGCCGGATCGCCTGGTGAGGCGGCGTCGCTGGCGTTGTCCGCCGGCGTCGACGTCGAGCTGCCGACGGTGCGCTGCTTCGGCGAACCGTTGCTGGCCGCCCTGCGCACCGGGACGCTCGACGAGGCGCTGATCGACCGCGCGGCTGAGCGTGTGCTCGTCCAGAAGTGCGAGCTGGGACTGCTCGACGCCGACTGGCAGGCGGTCCCGGCAGTCGCCGATTCGCGCCAAGTCGACCTCGATCCGCCTGCGGCTCGGGCACTTGCCCGCCAGCTTGCCGAGGAGTCGGTGGTGCTCCTCGCCAACGACGGCGCGCTGCCGCTGCGTTCGGATGCGCGTGTCGCCGTCGTCGGACCGGTTGCGGACGATCCGTTCGCCATGCTCGGCTGCTACACATTCCCGTCGCACCATGGCCGCGATGCAGTCTCGCTGCAGCCGGCCGGTCCCGTCGTTTCTCGCTTCGCTGCGCGATGAGATGCCTGGTGCGCGCTTCACGTACGCCGATGGCTGCGACGTCGAGAGCGCCGACGTTTCTCGGATTCAAGCGGCGGTTCGAGCGGCTGACGATGCGGACGTCTGCCTCGTGGTGCTCGGCGACCAGTCCGGGTTGTTCGGACGGGGCACCTCCGGCGAGGGGTGTGACCGCGCCGACCTCCATCTGCCCGGAGTGCAGCAACAGCTGCTCGAGGCGGTGCTCGACACGCGGACGCCCGTGGTCCTCGTACTGCTTGCGGGTCGGCCGTACGCGTTGGGCGATGTCGCCGACCGACTGGCTGGCATCGTGCAGGCGTTCTTCCCGGGTGAGGAGGGCGGGCCCGCCGTCGCCGGTGTGGTGTCGGGGCGGGTCGGTCCGTCGGGACGGCTCCCGATAAGCGTGCCGCGGGGAGCAGGCGGTCAACCGACGACCTACCTCGCAACGCGACTCGGCCAACGTACCGAGGTGAGCTCGGTTGACCCGACGCCGCTGTTCCCGTTCGGGTTCGGGCTGTCGTACACCTCGTTCGCGTGGGATGGCGTACGTGTCGGCGGTGGCAGCGGATTCGCATCCGACCCAGGGCTGGTCGAGGTCCCAACCGACGGTTCGGTGAGCGTCGCGGTGCGCATCACCAACACCGGCACTCAGGCGGGAGCAGAGGTCGTCCAGTTGTATCTGCACGACTCGGTGGCGCAGGTCAGCCTGCCGCACCTCCGGCTCATCGGATACCGGCGTGTCGCGATGGACCCCGGTGAGTCGCGGTTGGTGACGTTCGACGTACACGCGGATCTGTCGTCGTTCACCGGGCGGTCCGGGCAGCGAATCGTCGAGCCGGGTGAGCTGGAGCTCGGCCTAGGCAGGTCGTCGACGAACATCGTGTCGACCGTCAAGGTGACCCTGGTCGGCGAGGAGCGAGTTGTCGGTGTCGATCGCCAGCTTCTGTGCCCGGTCCGGGTGGACTGAGGGGCGTTGCCTCGGCCTTCGTCGGCGAGCCCGCGCGTGTGGCGATCGAGCCGGTCGACTAACGTTCCCGCGGGAACGCGTCGGGGCGGTAGCTCAGCCGGTTAGAGCAGGGGACTCATAATCCCTGGGTCGTGGGTTCGAGTCCCACCCGCCCCACAAATTGCCTGTATTACTCCGGTTGAGGGGTGCCGTTTGGCCTTCGGCTGATTGGTACCGGTGTTTCGGTTGATGGGTTACGCCTGTTTCGGTTGATGGGTGACACTCCCGGCTCATGCGGGAGTTGAGTGTGGCGGAGCAGCGGTATCAGGCCGTGTTGGCGGTGATCGGCGACGGCGCGACGGTGACGGAGGTGGCGGCCCGGTTCGGGGTTGCCCGCAAGACCGTGCATGCCTGGCTGGCCAAGTATGAGGCCGGTGGTCTGGAGGGCCTGGGTGATCGTTCGCATCGGCCCAGGTCGTGTCCGCATCAGATCGGCGCCGATGTCGAGGTGGCGATCGCGCGGTTGCGGGCGGCGCATCCGTGGTGGGGTCCGCGGCGGCTGGCCTTCGAGCTGGCGAAGCGGGGTATGGAGCCGGTGCCGAGCGAGTCGGCGGTGTATCGGGCACTGGTGCGGCTCAACCTGATCGACTCCTCGCGGCGGCGCCGGGACCGCAAGTGGAAGCGGTGGGAGCGGTCGGCGCCGATGGAGTTGTGGCAGCTGGACGTGGTGGGCGGGTTTGTGCTGGCCGACGGGCGGCGGGCCAAGGCGTTGACCGGGGTCGATGACCACTCGAGGTTCTGTGTCAGCGCGCATCTGATGCTGCGGGAGACCTCGGGCAACGTCTGCGACGGGCTGGCCAAGGCGTTGCGGGCCTATGGGGTTCCCCAGCAGGTCTTGACTGACAACGGCAAGGTGTTCACCGGCCGGTTCGGCAAGCCGGTGGTGGAGGTGTTGTTCGACCGGATCTGTCGGGAGAACGGGATCGAGCATCTGCTGACCCAGCCCCGCTCCCCGACGACGACGGGGAAGATCGAAAGGTTCCACCGGGCGCTGCGTGCCGAGTTCCGCACCGATCGGGTCTTCGCGTCCCTGCCGAACGCTCAGGCCGAGCTGGACGCGTGGGTCGACGACTACAACCACAACCGGCCGCATCAGGGGTTGGACATGGCCACCCCCGCGCAGCGGTTCGAGCGCCCGGTTACCGCGACGGTGACGCCGCTGCGGATCACCGCCGAGCGGATCGGTGGCCCGGGCCGGGCAGCAGCGGGCCGTGGTGACGGGATCTGGGTCGCGCGACGCGCCTCCGCGGTCGGCGTCGTCAGCGTGAACTGGCAGCAGGTCTGCCTCGGGCAGGCCGCCGCCGGCCGCAACGTCGACGTGTGGGTCACCGAGCAGGTGCTGCAGTTCTACGACGGTGACCAGCTGCTGCGCACCGAGCAGCGCACCACCCCGGGGGAGGTGAGGAAGAAGCGCGCCCAGGTCCCCGGCGGGCAGCGAGACAAACGACGTTAATGTTCGATCGAGTGTTACCGATCTACCGCAGTAGATCTGTCACCGATCAACCGAAGCCGAACAGCCCCACAAATTGCCCGTGACCTTCAGAAACGTGAGGGAACGGGTTCGCAGGAATCCCGCACACCGCGCGGACAGGACGGGTGATTCCGATCGAGTCGGTGGGCGCCGAGCTCGAGCGCGGCGGTGCCGACCCGATGCTGACACCGAAGACGTACACGCCGATGCCAACGCACTGACCGGTCAGGCGCGCAGATCAGGTCCTTGGGCCGGGTGCCACCAGGCGGGCAGTCCAGGTCGATGTGCCAGTCGCCGTCCCGGATCGAAACCCACTAGCCCCTCCGGCGGGGTCAGCCGGGGCGCTGCTGTGGTGCTGTGGATCGGGCCTTGTTCGATAACGGTGCTGGAAAGTGGTGTGGGCCGCCACCGGTGTCGCCGGTGGCGGCCCACTGTGTTCGGTGTCCTGCTGTTTGCCGGTGTGTCGGGCGGCTGCGTCATGCGGTCGTGTGGCTCCCGCTTTCGGGGGTGAGGAAGTCGACGAGCAGGTCGTTGACGCGTGCGGCCTCGTCGTGGTGGACCCAGTGCGACGCGTTGGGCAGTCGCTCGACCCGGTCGAGGTTGGGCACGTCCTCGTGGTGCGGCTCGGCGAGGTTGGGGCCGAGGTAGCGGTCGCCCTGCCCCCAGATGACCAGGGTGGGCGCCGAGATGGGGCGGACCTTCTGCTTCGACCCCAGCCGCACCGCGGCGCGGTAGTAGTCGATCATCGCCTTCGCTGCCCCTGGCTTCGACCACGCCTCGACGTAGCGATCGATCTCTTGCGCCGTGTACGGCGGGCGGGCGTCGCGCAGGAAGCGCTGGAAGAACCGCCAGTGCCGGCGGCGCGCCCGACGCTCGGGCAGCCTCGGGAACTGGAAGTAGAAGAAGTACCAGCTCCGCAACAGCTGACGCGGGTTGCGCAGCCCCTCGTTCAGCCGGCGCGGGTGGGCCGCGTTCAGGATGACGAGGCGGTCGACGACCTCCGGATGGTTGGCCGCCAGGGTCCACGCGACCGATCCGCCCCAGTCGTGACCGACCACCGTCGCGGACTCGGCACCGAGCCCGCGGATCAGACCACGGATGTCGGCGGCGAGCTTGTCGGCGGTGTAGGCGGTGTAGGCGTCCGGCTTCGACGACAGGTTGTAGCCGCGCAGGTCGGGCGCGACGACGCGGAAGCCCGCCTTCACCAGCGGTGCGATCTGCTGCCGCCAGCCGTACCAGAACTCCGGGAAGCCGTGCAGCAGCAGGACCAGCGGCCCGTCGCCGGCCTCGACGTAGTGCAATCGCACGTCGCCGACCTCGGCGTAGCCCTCGTGAAGGCCGGTGCCGGCGTCGGTCGTCGCGCTGGTGAAGGTATCGGGCGTCAAGGTGGTGGTCATGACAATCTCCTCTCAAGAGATCTAGTTGTGCGTACAACCAGACCTTGCGCCCCTCGCCCCCACATCGCGCCCATGAACCCCCTGGTCCGCACCCCCCGGGCGCGCCGGGAGACACCTGCCTACACCGACGCGCCGCGCGTGAAGCCAAGCGTCTCGACCAGGATTGCGCGGAAGTCCACGGTCGAGTCAGCGTCGTGGTTCTGCAGACCGAGGTAACCCCCCAGGCCGCGACGCGAATTCGTACTCACGAATTGGTTGACCAACACGTCGTTCAGCCAGACCGTGTACTCGCGGCCGGTCACCCGAATGCGGTAGGAGTTCCACTCTCCGGGCGGGCGCGACGCGGACGCGCTCGGTGCGCGGAAACCGTAGATTGCGCCGGTCGTTTGAGGGTCGCGACTGGGGTTGTCGTTGATTTGGACCTCGTACCCATGCTCAATCGCGACGCCTGGATCGTCCTGCGGATCGGGAAAGCGGAGGAAGACTCCGGAGTTGTCCGTCCGGTCAGACGTCCGCCAGTCGAGCCGGAGTTCGAAGTCGCCGAAGCTCTGACGGTCGAACCACAGCAGGCCCATGCCACCGTGCGTCCGCAACATACCGTCACGCAACTCGAAGTGGCCGGGTCCGGCGTGTGACCAGCCACTCATCGAGCTGCCATCGAAGAGGACCACCTCAGCCGGGTTCCGATCGGCCGCCTCGTCGTCCCCCCCGCCATCGGAGCAGCCGGGCAGCGAAAGCAGCAGGACAGTCAGCAGGGCCATGTGCCACCGAAATCGGTTGGCGCCACTCACTGCCACCCTCTCATGCTCGCAGCAGCACGGGGCTGTCCGAAATCATCTCGGCCAGCATGAGGGGGGCGCCGTCCGGAGACGGCGTCCCCCTCATGGCGCGCGCCGCACCGTGACCCCCCCGCTTGGCCAGCACCGCATGGACCTGGGCCTTGAGCCCGGACCGAATCGCCACCAGCTTGGCCCGGTGCCGGACCATCTCCCGTAGCTGCCGCACCGCCGGCGGGGCCACCCATGCCTCGGGCAGCCGGCCCATCCGCAGCTGGTCCGCCAGATCAGCGGCAACCCGCTCGTCATTCTTGACCCGCCGGTAGGCGAACCCCTTCACGCCCAACGGGTGCGCCAGGTGCACCACCGCGCCCGCCTCGGCCAGCACGTCCGCCGCCCAATACCACCCGTAGGTGGCCTCCAGCACCACCTCCGGGCTCTCACGCCACGAGGCGGCCTGCTCGGCCAGGGTGAACGGGTCATTGTCCTCCTCCACAGGGGCCTCCTTCGTCGTGGTGGATGTGAACACCCCAAGCGAATAACCCACTTGGGTGACTATCACGAGGAGCGGAGGCCCCGCTCCTTCATCGCATCAGAGGCCCTTTCACGTGCTCTGACGCAGCACTGAATCGTCCTCGTAATGCGTAGGTCGTCGGTTCGACTCCGACAGGCGGCTCCAGGTATCGTCGCAGGTCAGCGGGCTTGTCAGGCTCTCCACGTGGAGCCCTGAGGCCTGGGAAGGGCGTTCGTACTGCGAAGGCCGTCGGGTCAGTGGCGACGCGGCTACGCCGTGACGGGGGGCGCCGCCGGCGGCGGCGCCCCCCGAACGTCGTCGCTAGGCGGTCGGCTCGAGGACGACCTCGTCCGACCCCGTGAGCGGCGGCAGGCCGTCGCCTGGGTCGTCGGTGTACTCGGCGACGAAGACGCCGCTGAGGTTCGCGGCGGGATCATGGCCGCCGAGCGAGGTCTGGATCGTGCCGGTGCAGCCGAACGCCGTCGTCAGCGGGTGGCCGTGCGTGTCGTGACCCAGGATGTAGGTCACCTGCACGCGCGCGCAGTCGACCGGCTGGTCGTCCGTCACGCTGACCTCGAACGGCACCGCATCGCCGAAGGCGAACGCGTCGCCGTCCTGCGGAGTGACGAACTCGACAACCGGTGGCGTGTTGCCGACGATGATCGTCACGTAATCGGTCCCGGAGCGCCCACCCTGGTCGGTCACCTTGAGCGTCGCGTTGAACACGCCGTTCTCGGTGAACGTGTAGGTGGGGTTGGGCGCCTTCGAGTCGACCTTGCCGTCCGCGTTGAAGTCCCACTGGTAGGTGAGCTTCTGGTTCTCAGGGTCGCTGACGTCGCTCGTGAAGCTGACCGGGAGCGGAGCGAGCCCGTTCGTGGTGTCGGCCACGATGCTCACGGTCGGAGCGAAATTGCCGTTGGCACCCAGGTAGTCGATCCGGACGAGCTCAGCGCCGGGCTGGTTCTGGCCGAAGAACCCGTTGCCGTAGTTGAGCACGTACAACGAGCCGTCCGGACCGAACTCGATGTCCATCGGGTTCTGGAGGTCGAACGATGCCAGCACATCGTTGATCTCGGCCACCTCGGTCCGGCTCGCATCGAGCCGGAACTCCTTGATGTAGTCGCGCGTCCACTCAAAGAAGAGCGGGACGTTGTCGTAGTACTCCGGCCACGCAGTCGGGTTGCGGCCGTGCGTCGCCTTGCCGTCGAACTGGTACGCCGGGCCGGCCATCGGGCCGATGCCGCCGGTCTCCAGCTCCGGGAACTGCGCCGACAGCCCGTAGCTGTACCAGACCTGCGGCTGCGTGACCGGCGGCAGATCGGTGAGCCCGGTGTTGTGCGGCGACTCGTTCACCAGGTTGTCACAGTCGAACGTCTCACCCGACACGCCCGTGGCGAAGTCGTAGTCGACGTACGGCAGCTCGGCCGTCGCGCAGTACGGCCAACCGTAGTAGCCGGGCTCGGTGGCGATGAACCACTTGCCCTGACCGGCCGGCCCGCGCAGCGGATTCGCGCTCTGGGCGTCCGGGGAGTAGTCGGCCACGTAGAGCTCGCCCTCTTCGACGTTGTACTCGATCCGGAACGGATTCCGGAGGCCCATCAGGTAGATCTCCGGGCGCGTCAGCGGGTCGCCGTCCTCGAAGAGATTGCCGTCGGGGATCGTGTAGCCGCCGCCCTCCGTCGGCGTGATCCGCAGGATCTTGCCGCGCAGGTCGTTCGTGTTCGCCGCCGTGCGCTGTGCGTCGAACGCCGGGTTGCGGCCCTCGCGCTCGTCGATCGGCGTGTAGCCGTCGGACTGGAACGGGTTCGTGTCGTCCCCGGTCGAGAGGTACAGGTTGCCGTCGCCGTCGAAGACGATGTCCCCGCCGACGTGGCAGCAGATGCCGCGGTCGACCGGCACGTCGAGGATCTGCTGCTCCGAGCCGAGGTTGACGGTGTCCGTCTTCTCGTTCCACTGGAAGCGCGAGAGGCGGATGACGCCCTCGAACGCGGCGAACTCCTCCGGCGTGCCGAACTCGGGCGCATCGCCCTCGTTGACCGTCGGCGTCGCCGGGTCGTCGACGGGCGTGTCCAGGGGCGGCGAGTAGTACAGGTAGATCCACCCGTTCTTCTTGAAGTTCGGATCGAGCGCGATGTTCTGCAGCCCCTCCTCGTCGTGCTGGTACACGTCGAGCTGAGCGGCGAGCGTCTTCAGGCCGGTGTCCGGATCGTGCAGCCAGACATGGCCCTGGCGCGTGACGTGCAGCACGCGGCCGTCCGGAAGCACGGCCAGGTCCATCGGCTCACCAGGCGAGTCGTCGATCACGACCTTCTGGAAGCTCGAGTCGGGCGGGGGCGGGGCGACTTGCGCGGCGGCTGGCGATGCGGATAACCCGCCAAGCGCCACGACCAGGCAAACCGGCATGACCGAGATAGCTGCCTTTCGCATGGAGACGTCCTCCTCCATTGGTTCAGCGCAGAGGACCCGCCGGGTCCCGGCTGGGGACGGACTAGAAGCGGATCGCCGCGAGGAAGTCGTAGCCGACTTCTGCCGTGGACAGGGCGTCGGCGGGCGACCGAGGCGGGGTGCCGGCGTCGTCGCGCTCGACGATGTACTCGACCACGCCCGCCGTCTTCGAGTCCTGGAAGATCCTCGCAAAGTCGAGGAGGCCTTGACCGGGGTCCTCGAAACTGCCGGCCTGGTTCATGTCCTTGACGTGGTACTGCAGGACCCGGCGCTTGTTCTGCTTGAAGAGGTCCACCGGGTCGCGCGCCCCCCGAACGGCCCAGAACAGGTCCACCTCCAGGTGCACGAGGTCGGGATCGGTCTCGTCGGTCAGGACGTCGTAAGCGGTGCGCGACGGGTCGTCGGTCAGCCTGAAGAACTCCCAGTTGTGGTTGTGGTAGCCAAGCTGGAGCCCGGCGTCTTGGGCCATCTGGCCTGCCAAGTTCATGTCGCGCGCGAACGCCTGCCACGCCGCCTTGGTGCGAGTCACCTCACCGGTCCCGAAGTTGATGCCGAAGAACGGGTGCACGATGTAGGTCGACCCCAGGAGGTTGGCGTCGGCGAGCGAGGCGCTCCATGCGGCCTGGTCAAACGGCTGCGGGATCAGGACGTGGCCGGAGGTCGACACAATCTCGTTGGCGTCCAGCACCGCCTTGAACTCCGCGGCGGTTCGGCCGACGAAGCCCGCGTGCTCGACCCGCGTGTAGCCGATCGCGTGGAGCGCGGCGATTGTGCCCTCGAAGTCGATGGCGAGCTGGTCTCGCAGAGTGAACAGCTGAATGCTGATCTGATCAACTGGAACCCTGCCTTTGTCGCGCCCACGCCCGCCTTCAGCGGCGAGCGCCGGCGTTGCCACCGCCGCAGGGCCGCCGACGGCAGCGACGGCGGCGGTGGCGGCCACCCCGCGCAGGAATCTGCGCCGGTCGACGATCGGGATTTTGTCCTCAAGGCTGCTGGGGTCAAATTCACCGGTGCACATCCTCGATCACCTCGCCTCTGGCTGCAGGTGTCGGTCGGGTTCGTCCCCGCGGGAGCAAACGAGGCGGCGGACCCGCCGCTGGTGCCGCTGAACCTAGTGGTGACCGTGGGCGAACGCCAGCGGTAGGGCCAACTTGTGGTTTTGCTATTTTCCAGCGGAAATTGGCGTCTAGCGCGGACACCGTTTGGCTTGGCAATTGGCAAAATGTGTTCGAGATCTCGGCGGCCAGCAGTGCGTCGCCAGACGCGGCGAACCGTCGCGGCGGGAGGTGCCGGAGCCAGCAAACCGGTGCGCGTCAGCCGGTTACGGTAAGGCTCCCAGCTGTCGCAGACTCGCATGCAACGATGCTCTTGGCAGGGCCGTGAAGTTTGCCATCGACGGCACGTGAAAACTGACCCCCTGAGGTTCCTCGAAAATTGACCCCCTCCCTGGACCCTGGCGCTAACCGAGCCAGGGAGGGAGCGAGGTGTTACTCGTGGAGGACTGGGCCGAGATCCGCCGGCTGCATCGGTCGGAGCACATGCCGATCAAGGCGATCGCCCGGGTGATGGGGGTGTCGCGGAACACGGTGCGGGCCGCGCTTCGAGCCGAGGCGCCACCGAAGTACGAGCGGGCCGGGTCGGGGTCGATCATGGACGCGGTGGAGCCGCGGATCCGGGAGTTACTCAAGGCGTGGCCGGACATGCCGACCACGGTGATCGCGGACCGGATCGGCTGGACCCGCTCGATCCGGGTGCTGCGCAAGCGGGTCAGTGATCTGCGGCCGGTGTATCTGCCGCCGGACCCGGCGTCGCGCACCGCGTATGTGGCCGGGAGATCGCGCAGTGCGACTTCTGGTTCCCGCCGATCGAGGTGCCGGTCGGGTTCGGGCAGACCCGCACGGCCAAGCAGCTGCCGGTGTTGACGATGGTGTGCGGCTACTCGAGGTGGCTGTCCGGTCTGCTGCTGCCGACTAGGACGGCGGCGGACTTGTTCGCCGGCTGGTGGCGGCACCTCGACATGCTCGGTGCGGTGCCGCGGGTGCTGGTGTGGGACGGCGAGTCCGCGGTCGGTCGGTGGCGCGGAGGGCGCAGCGAGCTGACCGCGGAGTGTCAGGCGTTCCGCGGCGTACTCGGCGCGAAGGTTCTCGTGTTGCGGCCGGCCGACCCGGAGGCCAAGGGCATCATCGAACGGGCGCACGACTACCTGGAGCGCTCGTTCCTGCCCGGCCGCACGTTCTCCTCGCCGGCCGACTTCAACGCACAGTTGGGCGAGTGGCTTCGGGTGGTGAACCGTCGCCCGCGGCGCGTGTTGGGCTGCGCACCGACCGACCGGGTCGGCGCCGACCGGCAGGCGATGCTGTCGCTGCCGCCGGTCGCCAGCTGCCGAGGCGGTGCAGGAAGCCCGAGGCCGGTTGCTGGGGCTGGTGGACCCGGCGCTGGACCGGCTGGCCGAGCTGCTCGATTCCGAGGACGAAACCGTCCGGCTGCGGGCGGTGTCGACCGTGCTGGACCGGGTGCTGCCGCGGTTGGGCAGCCCCGGTCGAGGTGTCCCTGAGCGCGCCCCGCGACCCCGACGCGGCGAGCATGGCCGAGCTGATCCGCGAGCGGCTCGCCAGGCTGGCCGAGGCGCTGCCGGGCGTGGGCGACCCGCTGGCGAGGGAGACGGCTGCGCTGCCCGGGAACCCTTACGTAGCAACGGTTTCCCGGAGGGTACGAACAGCGGGGGATTCAACGAATAGCGCGGGCGTTAGGCCCGCTGACTCCGCAGGGACGCACACCGCCAACATCAACTGTCCTCATAATCCCTGGGTCGTGGGTTCGAGTCCCACCCGCCCCACCGACCGCGTGTATTACGTCGGCTGATGCTTGACACCTACTTCGGTTGATTCTTGACACTCGCTGATCATGAGGGAGTGGCGCTGACGATCGAGACGACTGTCTATCCGTGGTCTGGACTTGGTTGGGCGGTGTCGTTTGAGGTTGTTTCGGGTTTGGTGTGGAGGACTTCCCGGGCTTGTTCGGCGGCGCGGGTGATGCGTTCGCTGATGAAGTCGAGGAAACGGGCGATGTTCTCTAGGCGGGCGGCGGCGGGGGTGTGGGAGCCGAGGATGGTGACGCCTTGGCGTGCGGTTTGGACGAGCTGGTCGTTGGCTCGGGCGCTGGCGATCGTCGCCTGGTAGAAGAGCTCGTCGTCAACGATGTAGCGGTCCCGGCGGCGTTCGTCGCGTTCTCGGCGGACGAGGCTCTGGCTCTCCAGGAAGGCGATCGCTTTGGAGATGGACGCCGGACTGACATGGAGGCGCTGGGCGAGTTGGGGAGCGGTGAGGCTGCCCGCGTCGGTGGTGAACAGGCAGGTCAGCACCCGGGCTGTCATCTTGGGGAGGCCCGAAGCCATGAGGACGGTGGTGAGCGTCTCCTCGTACTCGGCCACGGCCTCGGCGTCGCGTCCGTGGGGCTGGGGGATCAACTCCGACCCTTGGGGGGAGGCGGGCCTGCGCCGGTGAGCGCGGCGTTGGGTGGCGCGGTGGGCCAGGCCAGCGCGGTAGGCGGTGGGGCCGCCGTTGCGCATCACCTCACGCGTGATCGTCGAGGTCGGACGGTCAAGGCGTCGGGCGATCTCGGCGTAGGAGAGGTTGTCGGCCAGCCCCAGCGCGATCTGCTGGCGTTCCTGCTGGGTGAGCCTGCCTCCCGGCATCGCCGATCTCCTTGGTGATCCCTCGTGGTGTCCCTGACTCCCCACCATAGCGTTCACTTCTCATCCATTGCAATGGATCAGCGCATTGTCGTTGCGTTACTAGTCAAACCGTTGCAACAGTTTCTGCGCTCTACCTGCGCAAATGCAGGACCTGTGCAACGGGTGTGTTGCGCGTTGCTGGAAAGCAACGTAGCGTTTCCGATATCAGAAACAACAAACGAGCACTGGAGAGCACGATGCAGAAGTTCGACACCCCCGCCCCGATCTCCGCCGTCCTGGACATTCCCGCCGGACGCATCCAGTTCATCGCCGCCGACCGCGTCGACACCACCGTTGAGGTCCTGCCCGCCAACCCCTCCAAGAGCCGCGACGTCCAGGCCGCCGAGCAGACCACTGTCGCCTACGCCGACGGCGTCCTGCGGATCCACACCCCGGAGCCCAAGAACCAGCTTTTTGGCCCCTCCGGATCCCTGGAGGTCACCGTCCAGCTGCCCGCCGGCTCCCGCATCGAGGGCAAGGCAGCCAGCTCCGAGCTCCGCGGCGTCGGCCGCCTTGGCGACGTTGCCTTCGAAGGTGCGTACCGCGAGATCAAGATCGACGAGGCCGCGAGCGTCCGCCTGACTGCGATCGACGGCGACGTCGAGGTCGGCCGGCTCAACGGCCCCGCGGAGATCAGCACCACAAGGGGCGACATCCGGATCACGGAGGCCGTGCGCGGCACGGTCGTGCTCAGCACCCAGTCCGGCAACATTTCGGTCGCCGCCGCCGCCGGCGTCTCGGCCGCCCTGGACGCCGGCACCGGCTACGGCCGCGTCAGCAACGCCCTCAAGAACGATGGCACCGCGGAACTCGACATCCGCGCCACCACCTCCCAGGGCGACATCACCGCCCGCAGCCTCTAACGGGACCAGCCCGGCACTATCTGGCCGGGCCACCGCGATCGAGATCCTGACGGCCGCGTCGTCGCCGACGACGCGGCCGTCCGTCAAGAGGGGCCTGGAACGCGGAACGTGGGCCGCCACCGGTGTCGCCGGTGGCGGCCCACGTTGTTCGGTGTCCTGCTGCTGGGTGTGTGGGGCGGCTAGGTCATGTGGTGGTGTGGGTGCTGGTTTCGGGGGTGAGGAAGTCGAGGAGTAGCTGGTTGACGCGGTCGGCCTGGTCGTGGTGGACCCAGTGTGACGCGGTGGGTAGCCGCTCGACGCGGTCGAGGTTGGGCACGTCTTGGTGGTGTGGTTCGGCGAGGTCGGCGCCGAGGTAGCGGTCGCCTTGTCCCCAGATGACCAGGGTGGGGGCCGCGATGGGGGCGACCTTCTGCTTCGACCCCAGCCGGACCGCGGCGCGGTAGTAGTCGATCATCGCCTTCGCTGCGCCTGGCTGCGACCACGCCTCGCGGTAGCGGTCGGTCTCCTGCGCGGTGTAGGGCGGGCGGGCGTCGCGCAGGAAGCGCTGGAAGAACCGCCAGTGCCGGCGGCGGGCGCGGCGTTCGGGCAGCCGCGGGAACTGGAAGTAGAAGAAGTACCAGCTGCGCAGCAGCTGCCGCGGGTGGCGCAGCCCTTCGTTGAGCCGGCGCGGATGCGCCGCGTTCAAGATGACGAGGCGGTCGACGACCTGCGGGTGGTTCATCGCCAGCGTCCACGCGACCGAGCCGCCCCAGTCGTGACCGACCACCGTCGCGGAGGAGGCGCCGAGTTCGCGGATCAGGCCGCGGATGTCGCCGGCCGGCTGGTCGGCGGTGTAGGCGGTGTAGGCGTGCGGCTTCGACGACAGGTTGTAGCCGCGCAGGTCGGGCGCGACGACGCGGAAGCCCGCCGCCACCAGCGGCGCGATCTGCTGGCGCCAGCCGTACCAGAACTCCGGGAAGCCGTGCAGCAGCACGACCAGCGGCCCGGCGCCGGCCTCGACGTAGTGCAACCGCACGTCGCCGACCTGGGCGTAGCCCTCGCGTAGGCCGCTGCCGGTCTCCGTCGCCACGCTGGTGACCGCGTCGAGTGTGGTGGTGGTCATGACAATCCCCTCTCAACAGATCTAGTTGTGCGTACAACTAGAGGGTGCGCCTCACGCCTCCACATCGCGCCCGTGAAACCCCCTGGTCTGCCCTTGACGTCACCACCTTCTTAAGGTCTATAGTGCTAGGAACCTAGATGAATGAAGGTTGCGGGTGATCGAGTTCCATTTGGACGGTCGCTCCGGCGTCGCCCCGTACATGCAGCTCATCCAGCAGGTCCGCCAGGCCATGCGGCTGGGGCTGCTGAAAGAGGGTGACCAGTTGCCCACGGTGAAGGACGTGGTGTCGAAGGTGGCGATCAACCCGAACACCGTGCTCAAGGCGTATCGGGAACTCGAGTACGACGGCCTGGTTGCCGCACGTCCGGGCGTTGGCACGTTCGTCACTCGGACGTTGACCGACGAGTCTCTGGCTGCACACGGCCCGCTCCGCGAAGAGCTTCGCGCCTGGCTCGACCGGGCACGAGAAGCCGGGATGGACACCGAAAGCATCGAGGCCTTGTTCGTCACCACATTCCGTACGCCGACAGAGGAGACCGCATGAACAGCCCCGTGCTGCAGGCCGTGGGCCTGTCTAAGCGGTACGGGCGACGCGAGGCGTTGTCCGACTGCACCCTTGCCATCCCGCCCGGCCACGTGGTGGGAATCGTCGGCCCCAACGGTGCCGGCAAGACGACGTTGCTGCACATGGCGGTGGGCCTGCTGCCACCGACGTCGGGCACCATCGAAGTTCTGGGCGGCCGTCCGGCGTCCGGTCCGGCACAGCTGGCCAAGGTGGGCTTTGTCGCGCAGGACACGCCGACCTATGCCGGGCTCTCCATTGCCGACCACCTGCGGTTCGGTGCGCACACCAATCCCGGTTGGGACCAGCACGTGGCCGATGACCGGATCGCCAAGCTCGGCCTGGACCCGTCCCAGAAAGCGGGCAAGCTCTCCGGCGGCCAACGCGCCCAGCTCGCACTGACCCTTGCGATCGCGAAGCGACCTGGGCTGCTCATCCTCGACGAGCCGGTTGCCAGCCTCGACCCACTCGCCAGGCGAGAGTTCCTGCAAGGCCTGATGGCGCATGTCGCTGAGCACGGCGCGAGCGTGATCCTGTCCTCGCACCTCGTCTCGGACCTGGAGCGCGTCTGCGACTACCTGATCGTGCTGGTCGCCTCCCGGGTACGCGTCGCGGGGGAGCTCGACGACCTGTTGGCCACCCACTACCGGCTTACCGGCGCCCGCCGCGATCCGGCAGACCTGCCCCCAGGCGTCGAAGTGATCGAAGCCAGCCACACCGACAGGCAGTCAACGCTGATAGTGCGCAGCAGCGCTCCCCTTGACGATCCGTCACTCACCGTCGAGCAAATCACCCTCGAAGACCTGGTCCTGGCCTACATGTCGCAGGTCTCCAACCCATTGCCCGCATTGGAGACGTCCCGATGATTTGGTTCACCTGGCGCCAGTTCCGCACACAGGCGTGGGTCACCGCCGCCGTCCTGGCGGCCCTCGGCGTCCTGCTCGTGATCACGAGCAGCAGCATCAACGATGCGTACGCCAACGTCGCCGCCTGCCAAGGCGACTGCAGCACCGAGATCGAGAGTTTCCTCAGAGAAATCCGGAACGGCCTCACCGGCCCCGTCTACGACCTGGCCATGATGCTCCTGGCCTTCGTTCCAGTCGTGATCGGGGTCTTCTGGGGCGCCCCTCTGGTCGCCCGCGAACTCGAGACCGGTACCCACCGACTTGCCTGGAATCAGTCGGTCACCCGCACCCGCTGGCTGGCCACCAAACTAGCCATCGTCGGCGCAGCAACGGCAGCGACCGTCGGGCTGCTCAGCTGGGCGGTGACCCTATGGGCGGACCGGATCGACAACGCCAACGGCAGCCTGATCACGCAAGACGTCTACGACGCCAGGGGCATCGTCCCTATCGGCTACGCCATCTTCGCCTTCGCCCTGGGCGTCACCCTCGGAATGCTCATCCGCCGATCCATCCCCGCCATGGCAGCCACGCTCGCCGTTTACGCTGTCGCGATCTTTTCAATGCAGGGATTCCGCGAGAACCTGGTGGCGGTCGACCACCTCACCAGGCCACTGGACCTCACTGCAGGCATAGACAGGCTCTTGATCAACGACGCGGACAACAGCATCGAGGTGGTCGGCGCCGACAACCTGCCCGATGCCTGGGTGCTGACCAACCAGTCCATCACCGAGTCCGGTGAGGTCTTCAGCGGACCCGTCGACTTACAGGCCTGTGGGCCCCAGGCAAACTTCAACGATTGCGAGCAATGGATCGACTCCCTTGGCCTTCGCCAAGACCTCACCTATCACCCCGCCAACCACTTCTGGCCGCTGCAACTGATCGAGACCGGCATCTTCCTCGGCATCGCGGTGTTGCTCGCGGGGTTCTGTTTCTGGTGGACCCGACGGCGCCTCACCTGATCGGGCAAGCCGGCGCTAAAGAGTCCGACATCTACGCGGCCATGGCGGCTTGGATGTCGGACTCTTCGTCTTACTTGTCCTTGAACCCAGGGAGCGGCAGGCTTCGACCCCACCGCTGCATCTGACCCGTACCGTCGCACTTTGTGCAGACGCCGTGCGCATATCGAAACATCGCGCCTTGCTTCCTCGGCTTGCCCTTGCACTTCGGGCACTTCCGCCAAGGCGACGCGTACAAGGAACTCACGTAGACGACCAGGCCGGCCGCAATCAACAGCCATCCCGACAAGTGATCACCCCGCTCCGGCGCGAAACCTACCGCAGCAGAGAGCCGGGGCAAAGGTGCCAATTGCCGGGCAACTCACCAAGCCACAGAATTGCCCACTGTCCGACCCGGTTCAGGTGAGGTCATGCCCAGTGGTGCTGTCGACATAGTCCGGGATCTCGCCGGTGTGCCGGTCGCCGGTGCTCCTGGTTTCACGCGGCTCAAACATCAGGATCGAGCCGCCAGTCGATGTCGGTTTGTGCTCGACGCCCTTGGGTACGACGAACACGTCACCCTGCGTCAGCGACACGGTGGACTCAACACCATCAGCATCACGTACGGCGACGTCGAACTGGCCGTCGAGCACGAGAAAGAACTCGTCGGTCTGCTCGTGAACATGCCATACGTAATCGCCGAGGACGTGGGCGATCTTGACGTCGTAGTCGTTGATCCGTGCAACGATGCGCGGGCTGTAGACGTCCGAGAAGGAGGCCAATGCTGCGGTCACGTTGACAGGCTTCGCATCCATAGGATCGATTGTGCATGAGCGCTGACGTCGAAATCCTTCCGCCGGATCCGACGTCTCAGGTGAGGGCGCGCCTACCGACTAGTGGAGGTCAACGATGAAGTACCTCGTGCTGCTGTACGGCAACGACGACAGCTGGGCCTGGGACAAGTGGCCCAAGGAGACACTCGAAGCAATGAACACGTCCATGACCAACCTCATGGAGGACCTGAGCAAGTCCGGCGAGCTGGTCGGGGGAGAGGGGCTCGCCAGTCCAGCAAGGACGAAGACCGTGTGGTTCCGCAACGGCACGTCCGTGGTGACCGACGGGCCGTACTCGGAGTCCAAGGAGGTCCTCGCGGGCTATTTCCTGGTCGACGTCGAGAGCGAGGACCGGGCGCTCGAGATCGCGAAGCAGATCCACGCCATGGACATCGACCTGCCACCGTCGCAGTACGAGATGCCGATCGAGGTGCGCCCGGTCGAGCAGGAGGCCGGGATGGAGATGTGACCGATCCTGCCGGCCTCGAGGAGCTGCTGCGCACCCTGACACCGCAGGCCCTCGGGGCCCTCGTACGTCGGTACGGCCACTTCGACCAGTGTGAGGACGCCGTTCAGGAGGCGCTGCTCGCGGCCGCATTGCGGTGGCCGCGGGACGGACTGCCGGACAACCCGCGGGCGTGGCTCATCTCGGTGGCGTCCAGACGGCTCGTCGACCAGATCCGCAGTGACGAGGCGCGGCGCCGGCGCGAGGCAGCGGTCGCCGCGGGAGCGCTGCCGACCGACCAGGTCGGCCAGCCCGCGGATGAGGCGCTGCCGCCCTCTGACGACACGATGATCCTGCTCTTCCTGTGCTGCCATCCCGTCCTCACGCCAAGCTCGCAGATGGCGCTCACGCTCCGTGCGGTAGGTGGGTTGTCGACCGCCGAGATCGCGCACGCGTTCCTCGTGCCCGAGACGACAATGGGACAACGCATCAGCCGTGCCAAGCAGCGCATCAAGGAGACGCAGGCGTCGTTCCGGATGCCGGCACCGGACGAGTTGGACGACCGGCTGCAGGTTGTCCTCCATGTTCTGTACCTCATCTTCAACGAGGGCTACACCGCCACCTCAGGCACGGCGCTCGCGCGCGTCGAGCTCAGCGCAGAAGCCATCCGATTGACACGCCAGCTGCACCGACTGCTCCCAGCCGACGGCGAAGTAGCAGGCCTGCTCGCCCTGATGCTGCTGACCGACGCACGTCGCGTCGCTCGCACGACACGCGACGGCAGCCTGGTGCCACTTGCCGCGCAGGACCGCACTCTCTGGGACAAGGACGCCATCGCCGAGGGCGTCGACCTGGTGACCGCCGCGTTGCCGCGCGGGCCGGTGGGCCGTTATCAGCTCCAGGCTGCGATCGCGGCGATCCACGACGAGGCGACCACAGAGGAGGAAACGGACTGGCAGCAGATCCTGGCGCTGTACGACCTGCTCGACCGCATTGCGCCGGGCCCAATGGTGACGCTCAACCGCGCGGTCGCGGTCGGAATGGTCGACGGCCCACAGGCTGGTCTTGACGCGCTTTCCGGGCTAGACAGTCAGCTCGGTGACAGCCATCGACTTCTCGCCGTACGGGCCCATTTGCTCGAGCTCACCGGTGACCGTGACGCGGCCATCAGCAGCTACATCGAGGCGGCCCGCCGCACGACCAGCCTCCCGGAGAAGCGATATCTGAACGCGAAGGCGATCCAGCTGCAGGAATCACAGCGGAATAGCTGACTGCTGCGCGACGCTTGATGGTCAGGTCCAAGAGCTCAGGGAGTCAGAATGCCAGCCATCACGGTCGACGATGTCACGGCCCTGCCTCGCATCCAGATCCCCGAGACAACCGCGAGTCAGCAGCGACCGGTGCTCGCGCTGACGACGGCGCCCAGCGGGCTGGAGGGAGAGGGGTTCCCCGTTCGACGGGCGTTCGCGGGCGTGGATCTTCGCTACTTGGATCCATTCGTCCACATGGACCAGATGGGCGAGGTGGACTACGCACCGGGGGAGCCCAAGGGAACCCCGTGGCACCCGCACCGAGGATTCGAGACCGTCACCTACATCATCGACGGCACGTTTGAGCACTCGGACTCGAACGGCGGCGGGGGAGTCATCACCAACGGTGACACTCAATGGATGACGGCCGGGGCAGGCATCCTGCACATCGAGAAGCCGCCCGAGGCGCTGGTCGTGAGCGGTGGGCTCTTCCACGGGATCCAGCTGTGGGTCAACCTGCCGAAGGCTCAGAAGTGGTCTCCGCCGCGCTACCAGGATCTGCGCAGCAGCGCCGTCGCACTGCTCACGACACCCGACGGTGGCGCGCTGGTGCGTGTCATCGCGGGTGACGTGGCGGGACACGCAGGCCCTGGGCGGACCTACACACCGATGACCATGCTGCATGCCACGGTCAGCCCCACAGCCCGTGTCGTCCTGCCGTGGCGACCCGACTTCAACGCGCTGGCGTACGTGCTGGCCGGGCAGGGCCTTGTCGGTGCGGAGCGCCGGCCGATCACCACGGGCCAGCTCGCGGTCTTCGGCCCCGGCGAGGCCGTGACCGTCGAGGCGGCCGCTGGGCAGGCGAGCCGGACTCCGGAGCTTGACATCCTCGTGCTCGGAGGCGCGCCGATCCGCGAGCCGGTCGCGTGGGCAGGGCCGTTCGTCATGAATACCAAGGCGGAGGTTCTGCAAGCTTTTGACGACTTCCAGGCCGGCCGGATGGGTCGTATCCCCGCCGTGCACGGCGCGCCGACCGAGGTCGTCGAGGGCTGACTGCGCGGGCCAGGCGGCGTGGTCAGCGCGCCGGCGGTGGCAGGGTCACCCCGAATCCCGCCACCGCGAGGCGCAGCAATACCTGGCCAGGCTGCAGGAGGTCGGCGATCTTGGCCGCACTGAGCAGCTCCAGCTCCGCCAGCCGGACCCGGTAGGCATCCGGCCCGGCGACGCGTGCGGCCTGTAGCTCCAACGTGTTGTGCCAGACCTTGCGCCGAGCCTCCCTCAGGAATCGCTTGGTGCCGAGTCGGTTCAAAGGGGTCAGCAACCGGTCCACGACCGAACGGGCGCCAATCTCCTGGTCCTCAGCAGCGACCCGTGACGACAGAACGCCGTCGATGCGCTCATGGTCGCGGCGCCGACGCTCCAGGAGCGCCTCGTTGCCGAACTCCTCGACGGCAATCACACCCAGCAGCGCCTGCGGCAGGTCGTAGTTGACGTGCGCGTTGACGCCCAGCAGTACGTGCCGCAGTGCAGGCAGCTCGGGTGCTGCGTCGAACGCGAGCCGCCAAGGGCGTGGAACCGACGCGCCGGCACGATCGGCATCGTAGGCGTCGAGGTAGAGCTGGGCGAACACCACGTCCCACTCCTCGACCCAGACCGGGTCCTCGAAGAGCCCGTCCTCGATCGCCTGGCCGACCGCCGCGGTCGTGCGCTTGTACGTGCTGAGGAACGTGCGCCGACTCGAGTCCACCGCAAGCGCGTCCAGGCGCTGCTGCATCTGTTCGAGTACGCCCGCCACACCGGCGGACCCCACCGTGCGCTCGTCGGCGGTCATCGCAGTCCTTCCCCAGCTCCGTCAGTCTGTCGTTCGTTCGGAGCCGGTGCGCGGATCGATTGCGAGCGCTGAACCACTAGGCGGGTACGAACCCAGGCATCCACCGCGTGAGCTCAGCGCGCACCGCGACGTTGGAGCGCATCTGGCAGAGCACCCCGACACCGCCGAGCCACACACGCTGGGTGAGGAACTGCTCAGCCGGCAGTGTGAGGCCGTCGAGGACGGAGAGCTGCTTCTCGTGGCGGCCGCGGGTCGCGCCGAACACGCTGCGCAACCAAGCTGGTGAGAACGGGAACACCTCGACATCGGCCGGCTCGGCAAACGGCGCCAGGAACTCGGCCAGATCGGCCGGATCGATGTCGACGCCGCCCCGCAGAAAACGCTCCTCGCGCAGCCCCTGCATGATCGCGCGCGGCTCCCCGCGGAGCACGATCGAGATGAGCCGCCCGAAGCTGCGCGGCCAGCCACCCGGCAGCGGAAGCACGGCACCGTAGTCGAGCACGCCCAGCCGTCCGTCGGGGAGCCGCCGGAAGTTACCCGGATGCGGGTCGGCATGCAGCAGGCCGGTGCGGGTGGGACCGGAGAGCAGGAAGCGAAGGTACGCCTCGCCAATCTCGTCACGGGTGATCTGGTCGGCCTCGGCAGCGATGCGTACGAGTGAGTCCCCTGGCATCCAGTCGGTGACGAGCACGCGCGGCGTCGCCAGCCGTACATGCGGCACGAACACCTCGGGGTCGCCCTCGAAAACGTCGGCGTACCGCTCCTGCCGCTCGCCCTCCAGCACGTAGTCGAGCTCTTCCAGCAGACGCCGTCGCAGCTCACCCACGAGCGGCCGAAGCACCCGGCCGGTCCGCGTGAGACCGAAGATTCGGGCGGTGGCGGAGAGGGTGTGCAGGTCGGCCTGTACGGCCTCGCGTACGCCCGGGTACTGGATCTTGACGGCAACGAGCCGGTCGTCGACGTACGCCTGGTGCACCTGCCCGAGGGAGGCCGCCGCGACCGGCGTGGGGTCCAGGCGGCGGATCGTGCGCTGCCAGCCGTAGCCGATCTCCTCGCCAAGCACCACCTCGATGTCACCGAACGGGAGGCCTTGGACCCCTTCGGCGAGGCCGGAGAGTGCCTCCCGCCAGGGGGAGTCGGGGTCGTACAGCGCCGCATCGACAGTCGAGAGGAACTGGCCAGCCTTGAGGGCCACGCCCTTGAGGTCGCCGAGCACGTGTGCTGCGTGCTCGGCGTTGCCTTCGTCGACCCAGAGGTCGACCTCGTCGGGATCGGCGCCGGCGAGCTTGCGGACCCGGCCGACGGCCGAGCGGCCAACCGCACCTGCCGACAGACCAGCCAGCCGCGCGACGCGGCCGAACTGGTGGGAAGGCAAATGCGGCACGCACGAATTGTGACTGGTCCCGGCTACTGATGCCGCCCAAGGGTCCGGTGTCGCGTTGCTCGTGGTGCCGGAGTGATCCGTGTGGCAGGATGTGACTCGTCATCTGGGGTTTCCTGCGTTGATAGCCGAGGCCGCTGGGGAAGGCGCACCTCGAGCCGAGCAGGAGGACCCGGTGACGACTCGTGGCGTTCTTTTCGTCCACGCCGCACCGTCGGCGCTCTGCCCGCATGTCGAGTGGGCGGCCGCCGGTGTCCTTGGCGTACCCGTCAACCTCTCCTGGATTCCGCAACCTGCCGCTCCGGGCACCTATCGCAGCGAGCTGTCATGGCAGGCCGACGCGGGCACCGGCGCACGGCTGGCCTCGGCGCTGCGCGGCTGGCAGCTGTTGCGCTTTGAGGTGACCGAAGAGCCCGGGGCCGGCAACGAGGGGTCGCGCTACAGCTACACGCCCGAGCTCGGCATCTTCCACGCGATGACCGGCGCGCACGGCGACATCCTCATCCCGGAGGACCGCCTGCGAGCAGCCGTGCTGGCCGCCGCGACCGGCAGCACGATGCTCGAGCTGGAGATCGACAAGCTGCTCGGGCGGGCGTGGGATCAGGAGCTGGAGCCGTTCCGGTACGCGGGGGAGGGCGCCCCGGTGCGCTGGCTGCACCAGGTGGTGTGAGGCGGAGCGGGCACGATCACGCTGAGCAGCCCGCCGGCCTCCAGACATAGGCGAATGCGGTGGCTCCGGTGGACACTTGACTTGGCCAGGCGCCGGGCGTGCGCGGCCAGGCCCCGCCACGGGGCCCTGGCATAGGCAGGTTGCCGCTGGGAGAGCTAGATACACCTGTCCCCGCAACAACCTGGCTGTTCAGCGTGATCGTTGCCCGCTAGAGCGGGATGTTGTTGTGCTGCCCGCGTCGTTGTGGGGCCTCGGCGATCGCGCGAGCGAGGGCACTGCGCGTGAGCGCCGGATCGACCACCTCATCGACGACGCCGATCTCGACGGCCTTCTCGACACCGCCGGCGATCTTCTCGTGCTCGGCGGCGAGCTCGAGCTCGACCTGTGCCCGGTCGTCAGGGTCGACCTCCGCGAGCTTGCGGCGGTGCAGGATGCGTACGGCCGCCACGGCGCCCATCACCGCGACCTCGGCGGTCGGCCAGGCGAATACCCGAGTAGCCCCAAGCGAGCGGGAGTTCATGGCGATGTAGGCGCCGCCATAGACCTTGCGGGTCACCAGCGTCACCCGCGGCACGGTCGCCTCCGCGAAGGCGTGCAACAGCTTGGCACCACGTCGTACGACGCCTTCCCACTCCTGGCCGACACCGGGCAGATAGCCGGGCACGTCGACCACGACCACGAGCGGCACACCCAGCGAGTCGCACAGCCGCACGAACCGCGCCGCCTTCTCGGCCGACTGCGAATCGAGGCAGCCGCCGAGGCGCAGGGGATTGTTGGCGATGACGCCGACCGTGCGCCCACCGAGCCGCCCGAACGCGGTGACGATGTTGGGCGCCCACCGCGCATGCAGCTCGACGAGCGTGCCGTCATCCAGCAGATCGGTGACGAGGGGGTGTACGTCGTAGGCGCGGCGCTTGACGTCGGGCAGGTGAGCGGCCAGCGGCCGGTCGACGACGGCGTCGACGTCGAGGGTGCCCTGGTTTCCCAGCAATGCGCCGAGTGTCGCGGCCTCGTCGAGGGCGGCTCGCTCCGAGTCGGACACGATGTGTACGACACCTGACCGCCGGCCGTGCGGCTCCGGACCGCCCAGCCGCTCCATGTCGACGTCCTCACCCGTGACTGACCTGACGACCTCCGGACCGGTGACGAAGATCCGCCCGGCCGGACCGAGGATGACGATGTCGGTGAGCGCCGGCCCGTACGCCGCCCCGCCTGCCGCCGGACCGAGCACGACCGAGATCTGCGGGATCTTGCCCGACGCCCGGGTCATGATGGCGAAGATCTGCCCGACAGCGTGCAGCGAGGTGACGCCCTCGGCGAGCCGCGCGCCGCCGGAGTGCCAGAGTCCGATGATCGGTACGTCTTCGGCGAGCGCCCGCTCGTAGGCGGCGACCACCACGGCGCACCCCACCGCACCCATGGCGCCGCCCATCACCGTGGCATCCGAGCTGAACGCGACGACCGGCGTGCCCTGCACTCGGCCGACCGCGGCGAGCATGCCGGAGTCGTCGTCGGCGCTGATGAGCTCGCAAGTACCGTCGTCGAGCAGCGCCTCGAGCCGGGCGCGCGGGTTGCGCGGGTCCTCCTCGCGAGGCAGCTTGGCCGGCTTGCCGGTCGGGCGCTGGTCGACAGCGGTCATGTGGTGCTCCGGTTCTAAAGGGTGCGGAAAGCGACCGATACGTTGTGCCCGCCGAAGCCGAAAGCGTTGTTGAGCCCGGCGATCGGACCGTCGGGGAGCCGGCGCGGCTCACCGCGGACGATGTCGACATCGACGGCGTCGTCGAGGTCGTCGAGGTTGGCGACTGCTGGGGCGAGCCGCTCGGTCATCGCCTTGACCAAGGCGATGGCCTCGACCGCCCCGGCCGCGCCGAGCAGGTGCCCTGTCATCGACTTGGTCGCGGTCACGGCCGCATGGTCGGCTGCCTTGCCCAGAACCGTGCGTAGGGCCTGGCTCTCGGCGACATCGCCCGCTGGTGTCGAGGTGGCGTGGGCGTTGATGTGGCGGACCTCGTCCGCCGCGATGCCGGAGTCCTGCAATGCCAGCTGCAGGGCACGGATAACGCCCTTGGAGTCGGGGTCGGGCTGCGCGATGTGGTGCGCATCGGACGTGATGCCATAACCGGCGAGTTCCGCATACGTACGGGCGCCGCGGCGCTCGGCGTGCTCGGCCGTCTCGAGCACCAGGATGCCCGCGCCCTCACCTAGGACGAACCCGTCTCGACCCTTGTCGAACGGCCGCGACGCGCGCTCCGGCTCGTCATTGCGCGTCGACAGCGCAGTCATCTGGCCGAACGCTGCCATGGGCAGCGGGTGAATGACGGCCTCGGTTCCACCGGCGACGACAACGTCGACCTCGCCGCTGCGGAACAGATCGAGCGCAACCGTGAGCGCCTCGTTGCCGGAGGCGCAGGCGCTCACCGGAGTGCGCGCCCCGCCCCGAGCGCCGAACTGGATGCTGAGCGCTCCGGATGATGCGTTCGGCATCAGCATCGGGATTGCGAGCGGCGAGATGCGTCGCGAGCCCTTCTCCTTGAGGACGTCGTACTGGCTCAGCAACGTCCACAGTCCGCCCATGCCCGTCGCGATCACGACGGCAACGCGGGTCGGGTCGAGCCCTGCCTCCTCCGCCTTGCCGGAGAACCCGGCGTCGGCCCACGCCTCGCGTGCAGCCACGGTGGCGAGCTGGCCCGACCGGTCGAGGCGGCGTGCCTCGACGCGCTCCAGCACTTCGGTTGGTTCGACGGCGACGGGGGCGCCGATCCGTACGGGGATCAGCTCGATCCAGTCGTACTCGAGCTTCTTGACGCCGGACTGTCCGGCGAGCAGAGCCGCCCAGGTCGACGCGACGTCGCCTCCGAGAGGCGTTGTCGCGCCGAGACCGGTGACGACGACGCGTGCCTGGGTCATGTCGGTCAGGCCTGCGCCTTCTCGATGAAGGAGACCGCGTCGCCCACGGTCTTGAGGTTCTTGACCTCGTCCTCGGGGATCGTCACGGCGAACTTCTCCTCCGCGGCGTACACGATCTCGACCATGGAGAGCGAGTCGACGTCGAGGTCGTCGGTGAACGACTTCTCGAGCTGGACGTCGTCGGCGGGGATGCCCGCGACCTCGTTGACGATCTCGGCCAGGCCGGCGCGAACCTCTTCGGTGGTAGCCATCTGTGCTGTTCTCCAGTGGGTTGGGGGTGGGTGGCTCGGTCCGTGCAGACCGTATGACTGTCGGTTTGTCAGATCAGGGCAGGGTGACGACGTTGGCGGCGTACACAAGTCCCGCGCCAAAGCCGATGAGCAGTGCGAGGTCGCCGCTCTTGGCGTCGCCGTTCTCGTAGAGCCGCTCGATCGCGAGCGGGACCGAGGCGGCGGACGTGTTGCCCTGCTCCGCGATGTCGCGTGCGACGACGACGTGCTCGGGCAGCTTGAGGGTGCGGGCCATCGCATCGATGATGCGCATGTTGGCCTGGTGGGGGACGAACACGTCGAGCTGGTCGGCGGTGATGCCTGCCACGTCGAGCGCCTGCTGGGCGACCTTGGCCATCTCGAACGCCGCCCAGCGGAAGACCGGCTGGCCGTCCTGGCGCAGGTGCGGCCAGAAGGGCGCGCTCTCGCCGTTCAGCGCCTCCATCCAGCTTTCCTTCTGCGAGATCAGTGCCGCCTTGTCGCCCTCGGACCCCCAGACGACCTGGCTGATGCCCGGCTCGTCGCTCGGCCCGACGACGACCGCCCCCGCACCGTCGGCGAACAGGAATGCGGTCGACCGGTCATAGCTGTCGGTGAGGTCCGAAAGGCGCTCGACACCGATAACGACGACATACTTCGCGCTGCCGCCACGGATCATGTCGTTGGCGAGGGACACCCCGTGGACGAATCCCGCGCACGCGGCGGAGATGTCGAACGCAGCGGGCTTGTCCATGCCGAGCTCGTGCGCGATTTGCGGTGCGATGCCTGGTGTCTGGTAGAAGTGCGACACCGTCGCCACGATCACCGCGCCGACTTGGGACGCGTCGACGCCGGATTGCGCCAGCGCCTTGCCCGCTGCCGCCACCGACATGGTGAGCACGGTCTCGTCTTCGGTGGCCCAGCGCCGCGACACGATGCCGGAGCGGGTGCGGATCCACTCGTCGGACGAGTCGATGTTCTGGATGATCTCGTCGTTGGTGACTATGCGCGAGGGTCGGTAGCCGCCGACGCCCAGGATGCGCGCGTACGGTGCGGCCGGTGGTGCTGCGATCCGTGCCGGGCTGGCGTCGGTCATGCGGGTACTCCCTCGGGGTGGAGGCGGAGCAGCGGCTGGCCGGGGGCGACGGGATCGCCGTCCTCGACGAGCCACTCGATGACGGTACCCCCGTGCGGCGCGACCACCTGTACGGAGTCACGGAGCGAGGCGACGGTGCCGATGGTCGTGCCTGGATCGAGCGGGGTCTCGGTGGGAACCGACGCCTTCGCGAAGGTGCCCTTGATGGGGGACACGATGAGGCGCCAAGTCGGAGCCACGTCGAGCGGGTTGTGCGTGGAATGCCGCTCGACGAACGCGCGTGCGGCATCGAGGTCGTCGGGAGTCTTGAGAGCGAACGTCTCGACGCCGGGGAGGCCGCGCTTGGCAAGACCCACCAAGGTGCCCGCTGGCGGCATCTCCAGCAGCCCGGTCACGCCGAGATCGGCCATGGCCTGCATGCACAGATCCCAGCGGACCGGGTTGCTGACCTGCGCGACGATGCGGTCGAGCACGTCGCGACCGGTCTGCATGACCGCGCCGTCGCGGTTGGACAGCAGGAGGGCCCGGGGGTCGTGGGTGGAGACCGCTCGGGCGTAGCGGCCGAGGGTCTCGACCGCGGGTGCCATGTGATGTGTGTGGAAAGCGCCGGCGACGGAAAGGGGTACGAGTCGCGCGCGCGTCGGCGGATCGGCCTTAAGCGCGTCGAGCTGCTCGGTCGTGCCCGCCGCGACCACCTGACCGGCACCATTGACGTTGGCCGGGGTGAGGCCGTGCTCCTCGAGCTTTGCGGCGACCTCGTCGGCGTCGCCACCGAGCACAGCAGTCATGCCGGTCGGGGTCACGCTCGCTGCGGCCGCCATCGCCTTGCCGCGCTCGCGGACAAGCACCATCGCCTGCTCGGCGCTGATGACACCGACGCCAGCGGCGGCCGTGATCTCGCCGACGCTGTGACCCGCGGTCGCCCCGAGCCCGCGGAAGGCATCCGTCGGGTGCGGGAACAGCGCGAGCGCGGCGACCAGGCCGGCTCCCACGAGCAGCGGTTGGGCGATCGCCGTGTCGCGGATCGTCTCCGCGTCAGCCTCCGTGCCGTAGTGAATAAGGTCGAGGTCGGCTACAGCGGACAGCCAGCCAAGGCGGGCTTCGAACGCGGGGACCTCGAGCCATGGGCTGAGGAAGCCGGGCGCCTGGGCGCCCTGGCCGGGAGCGACGATGACGAGCACCTGTCCACCTTCGCGGGTTGACGGTGTGGGCGCGGCACAGCCGCCGACGAAGTTGCGCGGCAGGGTTTTGTGCGTGTCCTACAAAGGGGTGCTCGCACTCGGCGGCGTTGATCATGGCGGAGATGTGGTCAAACCGCACGGATGATCACGCCTTGGCCATGATCAACTAGCCCGGGGGCCAAGCCGGCTGGTGGGGTCAGCTCGTGGCGAGACGGCCCAGGGTGAGAGCCACCCGCAGTGTGTACGAGTCGCGCGGGTCATTCGGGGCGTACCCGGTGATCTCGGTGACTCGACGCAGCCGATAGCGGACGGTGTTGGGGTGCACGAACAAGGCTCGTGCCGTGGCCTCGACCGAGCCGCCATGCTCCAAGAAAGCCGACAAGGTCTCGAGGAGTACGGGTCCAGCGGCGGCCGCCGGCGCATAGACCTCGGCGACGAGCGCACGGCTGGCCTCGGCGTCACCCGACAGCGCCCGCTCTGGCAGCAGCATGTCTGCCGTCGTGGGGCGCGGGGCTTCGGGCCAGCCGGCCGCCGCGCGCAGCGCCGCGGTCGCTGCCTGTGCCGAGGCGCTGGCGGCTGCGAGGTCGGCCACGACCGGGCCGGCAACGACCGGCCCGGGTCCGAACTGCCCGACCACCGCGTGTGCGGCGGCGATCGGATCGGGTGCGTTACCGAGCACCGCGACGAGCCGATCGCCTTGGACACCGGCCAGGACGTCGAGCTTGGCGTGCCGCGCGGCCCGGCGTACGGCATCAACTACCGCCTCGGGCGCGGCGCCCGCCGGGGCCGTACCGACGACGACGCTCACGTGGCCGGCAGCATCCCAGCCGAGCGCGGCTGCTCGCGAGCGGATCGACTCGTCGGCGTCGCCGCGCAGCAACGCATCGACGACCAGCGCCTCGAGGCGGGCATCCCAAGCGCCGCGGGCCTCCGCAGCACGCGCGTAGATCTCGGCCGCGGCGAAGGCCACTTCCCGCGAATAGCGCAGCAACCCCTCGCGTACGACTGGCGCCTCGTCCGGCTCCACGATCTCGTCGATGCGCTCCTCAGCAACGACGATCGTCACCCGCACCATCTCGACGGTCTGTTGAAGGGTGATTGCCCTGGTCAGCTCGCGCGGCGCCGTGCCGAAGACATCGGCCGTGACTTTCGGATGGTCGTCGGGGGAGCGGAACCAGCTGACGAACGCGGCAATACCGGCTTGGGCTACTAGACCGATCCAGGACCGCTCGTCTGCTCGCATCGCGCGGAACCACGGAAGCGTCTCATCCATCCGCGCCAGTGCAGCGGACGCCAGCTGGCCGGTTGCCCGCTCCAGCTTGCGGACCGTGACGTCCCGGCGTGGGACGGAGGCGGCAGCCGTGGACATGGCTGCCAAGCGTACGGCTTCGTACGGGTTCGGCCGAGCCGGAGTGCCGGCGCTGGCCGTGGATCACGCCGGAGCATCTGGCGTCGTTGTGTCCGTGGCGGCGCTGAACAATTTAGGCTCGACGCGCCGCGAGCGTCATTCTCGTGGGATTTGGGGGTTGCCAGATGGCAAGATCGGCGTACTGTATCGATTGAGAAACTGGATCGATGCAGAAGGAGGCTTCGGTGCCCACGATGCAGACCGTGGCAGATGCAGTGGGTGTTTCCCGCAGCACCGTCTCCAACGCCTACAGCCGCCCCGACCAGCTGTCGCCGGACCTGCGGGGACGGATCATGGAGGCGGCTCGGTCCCTCGGATACTCCGGTCCCAACATGGCCGCCCGGTCGCTACGAGGAGGGCGCGTCGGAACGATCGGCGTGCTCATGACCGTGTCGCTGTCGTACGCGCTGACGGATCCGTACGCGATCCAGTGGCTGCACGGGCTCGCCCTCGCCGCAGAGCGCAAGGGCACCGGCATCCTGCTGATCCCGCTGGACACCGAGAGCGATGCAGCCGTTGCCACAGTCAAGAACGCCGTGGTCGACGGTTTCTGCGCATACTGTGTGCCCGATTGGCACGAGTCTCTGGACGCAGTGCAGGAGCGAGGCCTGCCGATCGTGTTCGCCGAACAGCGGACGGCGGTCGATCCCGATGCCATGTTCGTCGGCATCGACGAAGTCGGATCGACGCGCAGGGCCGGCCGACACCTGACGCAGCTCGGTCACCGTCGCGTCGCAGTCATCTCCGACTACCTACGCCGCGGTCATGGCGAGGGCCTCGTCTCCGTTGAGCCGGAAGAGGTGCCCTACTTCATCCCGCGCGAACGGTTCCGCGGCTATCGCGACGCTCTCGCCGAGGTCGGTGTTCCCTGGTCTGACGTACAGCAGGTCAACGCCACGGGCAACAACCGTGCGGCCGGGGAAGCGGCAGCAGCGTACGTACTCGATCGTGCTCCGCGACCCACTGCGATCGCTGCCGTGACAGATCTGCTGGCACTCGGAGTGCTCGACGCGCTGGAGGCGCGCGGCCTGCGTCCGGGTGTCGACGTCTCGGTCGTCGGCTTCGACGACATCGACGCAGCCGCGGCTGAGCGGCTCACGACCGTGCGGCAGCCGATCGTCGACAAGGGTCGACTTGCCGCCGGTCTGCTTCTCGACACACCGGAGGACGTTGCCGATCGGCAGATCGTCCTTCCCACCCAGCTCGTGGTGCGCGCCTCTACTGGGCCCGCACCGATCTAGGAGATTGACATGGAACCCATCGCATTCATCCTCGCCGTCCGTACCACCCGCCACGACGCGCAGTCCGCCCTCCCGGACGCACCAGTCATCCCCGACCTGTCCACCCCGCGGCCGGTGCGGCTTGTTCGAGCGCGGCTGAACGCAGCCGCCGTCCTGCACAAGCTCGCCAACCGGGTCGAGCCACCCGTTGTCCAGGAGTGCATGCCGAGCACCTAGCGCTGACGACCGCTCGCCGATCATGAGACATCCCCGGTGTCCCCGCACCGGGGATGTCTCATGATCCGTTGGGGGTTTGGCTACGGTGAGGCGTCGTGGACCCTGTCGAGGCGTTGCGGCGGATCGCCTACCTACTCGAGCGACAGCATCAGCCGACGTACCGGGTCCGCGCCTATCGTCGGGCTGCTGACACGGTGGCGCAGGTGCCGGCGGACGAGTTGGCCGAGCGGGTGCGCAACGGAACGCTCCGTGATCTGCCGGGCGTCGGCGAGAAGACTGCTGCGATCGTCGCTAAGGCAGCTGCCGGAATGACGCCGACCTACCTGCAGGAGCTGGAGGCATCACTCGACGAGCCGGTCGCCGGCGGCGGAGCTGAGCTTCGAGCGTTGCTCCGCGGCGACCTGCACGTCCATTCCGACTGGTCCGACGGCGGCGCACCGATCGAGCAGATGGCGCGCGCGGCGCGCGACCTCGGGCACGAGTACTTCGCGCTCACCGACCACTCGCCGCGGCTCACGGTCGCCAATGGTCTGACCGCCGAGCGGCTGCGCCAACAGCTCGACATCGTGAGCAGGCTCAACGAGGAAATGACGCCGTTCCGGATCCTCACCGGCATCGAGGTCGACATCAACGAGGACGGCTCGCTCGACCAGACCGCCGAGCTGCTCGGTGAGCTCGATGTCGTCGTCGCGAGCGTGCACTCCAAGCTGCGATCGCCGTCTGATGTCATGACCGAGCGCATGGTGCGGGCCATCGCCAACCCGTACACCGACATCCTCGGCCACTGCACCGGCCGGCTGATCATGGGGGAGCGGGGGAAACGGCCCGAGTCTGAGTTCGATGCCGAGATCGTGTTCGAGGCGTGCCGGCAGTTCGGGGTCGCAGTCGAGATCAACTCACGGCCGGAGAGGCTGGACCCTCCGCGTCGGCTGCTGCGCCAGGCGGTCGAGACAGGCTGCCTCTTCTCTATCGATACAGACGCCCACGCGCCGGGTCAACTCGACTGGCAGCCGTACGGCTGCGAGCGCGCGGTCGACTGCGGCGTACCTCCCGAGCGGATCATCGATACCTGGTCGGTTGACGAACTGCTCACGTGGATGCAGCGCGAGCGTCGCTAGTCCCAGCAGAGGCAGAACGGGTGCCCTGACGGGTCGGCGTAGACCCGGAACTGCTCATCGTCGGTCTTGGTCAGGAGTCGCGCGCCGAGAGACAGTGCCTTGGGCTCCGCCTGCTCGATGTCATCTACGAGCACATCGAGATGAAACTGCTGTGGAAAGTCCGGGTCCGGCCATCGGGGCGGCTGATGGTCGGGCGCGAGCTGGAAACTGACCTGTCCTGAATCTCGGTCACCGATGGTGACCCAGTCGTCGTCCACCCGCGTGATCGGCTTGCCAAGTAGCTCTGAGTAGAACGCGGCCAGCCCCTCTGGGTCTGGTGTATCGAGGACGACGCTGGACAGTCGGCCGATCATGATCAGCTCCCGGCTGGTCGAAGGTGTGACTGATTATGCGCACCGGCTCCGACAGGACGGCTCGGACCTCGTCCGTCAAGGAACGTCAGGGATACATCAGGGCTGGCCGCGGTCGCGTCAGATCCGCGTACAGGCACTCTGAGATCGCACGTGGTGCTTCCTACCCTCGCAGCCATGGCCTCGGTCTCTGTCTCCGCATCACGTACCAACGGCATGTCACACCTGCGCACGGTGGGGGCGCTCTGCCTGGCGGCATCCGCCCTCGTGTCGATCGTCGTGCTCGCTTCGGGCGTGTCACTGTCGGCACCCACGAACGACATCTGGCTGGTCGCCGGCGTGCTGCTCGCCAGCATCGGTCTCCAGCGCATCTCCGACGCACTGGTCGAACCCCTCCCGGCGACGCTGCCGTCGAGCGTCCTCACGCGCCTCGCCGACCAAGCCGTCATCTCCGCGACCCTCCGCCGTCTCGCGCTCATCACCCTGACCATGCTCTTTGTCGCCGCGCTTTCCATTCATCACGGGTCGCTGACGCTGTATGCCGCTTCGTGGCTCGTGCTCGGCCCGTCGTTTGCCACCGCCTACCCGAACGCCTGGCGGTTGGGCGCCCTTCGCCACCAGCTCGAGTCGGGTGGGGCGCGGATCCCCGCGACGGCGGTTGTTGGTCAGCGCGAGGCTATGCAGCGCCGTACGCGTTGAAGGCGCACCACGCTACGAACTGCTTGGAGTCGTTGGGGTCCAGCGTTGCCCGCGCGCCATGGAGTGCCTGCGTCAGCGTCTGACCATCGATGATCCCCTCGTGAAGCGCGGCCATCAGCGGCAGCAGATCTTCATCGGGTACGAGAACGGCGCTGGCGAGCACTCCGGCCGCCCCCCTGGCCATGAGTGTGCTGACAAACCCCAAGAGTTCGTTGCCTTCGTACGACACATCCCGACCCGACTCGCACGCCGCGAGTATCACCCGGTGCGGCACGTCGCTGCGTAGGTCAAGCTCGTGAACTGTGAGGTAGCCGTCGCTCAGCAGCAGCGATGAGAACGTCGGGTTGTCGCCGCGAATGAAGCAGTGGCAGGCGATGTGTGCGAGGGCTGCATCATCGAAGGCCTGCGCGACGGCGGCCATGGTGCTTTCGCCAGAGCGCAGGACGACCGGGTCGGCATGCAGCTCAGCCAGCGTTGCCACCTCTCTTTCGGCGCCGGGCAGCTCGGGACCGGCAGTGAGTACGATTCGAGACCCTGCTGCTGGCTGAGCGGTGCTGCTACGTGCCCACATCGAACCCGACGGCGATACCGCAACCGGTCCGTCGTGGAGAGCCGCCCATGGCAGCGCGTGCAGCTTACTCACCGGCACTACGACGAGCTCCGTGCTCGGGGCGAGGCCTAGCGGATCAAGCAATTCCGCGCGGAGCCGATCCAGCACGATTCGTGCCGTCTGATACATGCCACTCGCCGCGAGCGCATCGGATCTCGCCGACAGGAACCGCAAGTTGAACAGCAGAGACTCAACGTCCTGCTGCACAGTCTTGAGTTCGCAAAGACGCACGATGCGGGTACGCCGAGGCTCGAGCACAGCGGCGACCAAGGTGTCGTCCAGGAGGTCGTACTCGATCAGCGTCCGCCCGCCTAGGGCTCGGCGCAGACTCGGTGCTGCTAGGGCAGCAGTCGTGTGTGCACCCGCCACACTCTTGCCCCAAGTTGCGGCTCTGATGCGTTGCTCGACCCTAGTCTGTCGGGCTCTCAGTTCGGGTGGCTCGGTGCCTGTCTCCTGACGGGCGGCCACGAGCTCCGTGTAGATCGAGCGTAGCTCCCCAATCTCATCCTCAATGTCAGCAGAGTGCTCGTTCTCGACGATCGAAAGCGCGGCGGCACGCGTTTGCTCCATCCACTCCAGGACCTGTGCTGGCGCGTCGCTTCCCAGTCGGGCAGCGAGGCCGACCTGGCCTAACTCCGCTCCGTGCCGGGAGGCGAGGGCGCGCAGCTCCGTGGAGGGCAATGCTGCGCGATGTTGGGCGAGGTCGCTCAGCCCCGAGCGTGTCAGACGACGCACGGCTGCCCGCTGTCCGGCCAACTGGGCGGCGAGAGCTCCAGCGAGCTTGCCCTTCAGGCGCACGAGCAGTGCCTGGTCACGAGACAGCATCTCCGACTGCAGCCACGCCTTCGCAGCCTGATTCGGACGGTCCACGGCAAAGGCAACGCGTCCAGTCGTGAGGAAGGCATCGACGGCGAAAGGAGTCATTCCCCGCCGATGCAACGTGCGAGCCGCCCGATGCGCCGAAGAGAGATCTGCATCAAGACTCGCGCCGACCATGAGCCTTGCTTCGACTGTCGCGAGATCCGCACGCGCCGTCCATGTCGCCCGATGCTGCTGTCGGAAATGTCTAGCCGCGGACTCCGCCGCCTCGACTGCCCTATCGGGATATCCGGCGAGCGCTGCCAGCCGGGCAATCCTCAACTCCGCCTCGGCCGCCATGAGCTCGATTCCACGAGAATGCAGCAGCAAGCTGGCTCGCTCGGCGCGCTCGAGTGCTTCGGGGAGAAGCTGCAGTTGCTCGAGGGCGTCGCAGTACTCGGCATACAGCTCGCCTAGAGGGAGCCCCGACTCATCCCACAGTTGCTCCGCGCGGTCGAAAAGCGCGATGCCTTCGCTCAGGTATCCGGCTTGAACGGTGACCCAGGCCCGGTTCTCCGTCACCATCGCGACAGCCACGGGGCCCATCTCAGCGGCGCCTTTGTCGGCGGTGTCGAACAGGGTGAGTGACTCGGAGAAGCGCCCCTTCATGGCAAGCAGTAGAGCGAGATTGTTGGCCGACTTCGTACGGATGCCCAGCGGCGCAGATGGCGCGCCGAGAATCCGAGCGTGGAGCTTCTCGGCCTCGGAGATGCGCCCGAGGTTGGCGTAGAGCACGGCTCGCTGGCTCATCACCTCGACGTCATCAGGGAGGAGCGTCGAGGCGCGGTCAAAGTCTCGACCTGCAGCCGCGAGCTGCCCGCGCTCCTGGTGGATGGCTGCGCGGGTGACGAGCGCCGCGCCTAGTGCACCGTCCAGGCGGTGTCGCGCGGCGATGCGTACGGCCTCGTTGAGCGCCCGCAGCGCCGGTCCGTGGTCGTGGTGCATGCGCGCGGACCACCCCAGGACTCGCAGCGCGTAGGACAAGGCTTCCGCGTCACCCGCTTGCCGGGCCTCGACAACGAGGTCGCCGACGTGTCTTTCCCATCGCTTGGGGTCGGTGTCGACGCGCCGATAGGCTTCCTGCGCGCGTATCAGCAACTCGTTCGGAGACTCGTGATCCATGGTGGTCTTCATCCATAACGAACATTAGCGACGACGCAAAGGGGACTAACGTGGCTGCACCATTTGGGCCGGATGATCCGCGGACTGACGGTGAACGCCTTACGGACGTCATGCGTGTGCAGCGTCAAGTGATCAAGATGGACACAGCGCGGTACGACGTGGAGCGTAGTCGTCGGCTTCTGGAGCTAATGCGGGTACGCCGCGACCAGCAGCCCGAATTGGTTCGTATCGGTGAGATTCCTGACCGCCAGGGCGGCACGACGCTCGTTGTGGAGACCGAGCTCCTGATCCGCACCGTAGACCTTCCGGCAATCAGCGGACTGCTGGAGGCAGACCCGGACCTCCAGGAGGATCCGGTCAGGGAGGGGGCATTGGCGGGTTTGATCACGCGTATCAAAGGCCCAGCTGCAGCCCTCGGGCGCACCGCCGGTCTCGCGTCCACGCTGCGTCGACAAGGCGTCCCGATCAGCGCAAACTACGTCACGCCGATGGGTGGCCAATGGAAGAGCGTGGCTGGGCCAGAGCCGACAGCGGGTATGGCACCCAGGTTCCGTGGTCGCTCTCGAAGGGGCAAGCCAAGCGTCCGGGTCGTGGTGCTTGACACGGGCGTTTGGGTTGGAAAGCGGTCGGACTGGCTCAAAGGCTTGGAGCGCAAGGACAACTTGGAAGAGCTCTACCGCGATACCGGTAGAGGCAGGCGAGGTGCTATGCGGGTGCTGCATACCGGTGCGGGACACGGCAGTTTCTGCGCAGGCATCGTGCAGCAGGTGGCTCCTGACGTCGAGGTCGTCGTCGAGCGTGTACTCGACATCGACGGCGTCCAGGACGAGGTGGGCGTCGCCGAGGCGATGGTTCGGGCTGTGCAGGACGGCTTCGCTGCCGGGCAGCACGTGGTGCTCAGCCTTTCGCTGGGCACGGAGACAGCCGACGACGAGCGACCTGTGGCGTTCGGGGTGGCCCTGGACGTCATCGAGGAGCTGCGCCGGAACCCCAAGGTCAACAAGCAGCAGCGGGAAGCAATGGTCGTTGCCGCTGCCGGCAACTACGGCCGGCAGCGACCGTGCTGGCCGGCGGCCTTCCCGAGTGTCGTCGCGGTGGCCGGGCTGACGCAGGCCTATCTGCCGGCGGCCTGGTCCAGCCATGGCCCGTGGGTTGATGCGTGCACGGTTGGCGAGGGTGTCCGGTCGACATTCGTACCAGGCAAGGAGAATGCCGATCTCGACCCCACGCCCGACGAGTTCGCCGAGGGCTCCTGGGCGCAGTGGACGGGTACGTCCTTCGCAGCGCCGCAGGTAGCCGCCGCCATCGCACAGACCGCCGAGACGGATGGCTCGTCGTTGACCGATGCGGAGTGGGCCTTGCTCAAGCGCAGCCGGCGCGAGATACCGCTTTACGGCAAGGTCGTCGAGGTCCTCAGCGAGATGCCGAGTCTCGACTGACCGCCAACTGGCTGCCCGCGGTTGGGTGTCCGGGCCCGAGCCGTGCAAGGCCAATGGGGGGTGTGCAGGGCTCACGGGCCTTGCACACCCCCCACAAGCATGGGTTCCGTGATCATTGTCGACCCGACACGCGCCAGCGCTCAGGTCTCGCCGCCGGCCTCCTCAGCGGTGGTGGCGTTGACGTCTTCGAGCCGGTAGACCTCGTGCGCCTTGCGCACGATGTCCCACGACACCTCGCCGCGCTTGGCGAGCTGGGTGAGCACGGCGATGACGATCGACTGCGCGTCGATCTTGAAGTGCCGGCGCAGCGCCGCGCGCGTGTCGGACAACCCGAACCCATCAGTCCCGAGGGATGCGAACTCCTGGGGCACGTAGGGCGCGATCTGGTCCTGCACCGCCCGCATGAAGTCGGACACTGCGATGACCGGGCCGGGCGCCTCGGCGAGGCGCTGCGTGACGTACGGGACGCGCGCGTCCTCGCCCGAGTGCATGAGGTTCCACTCGTCGACCGCCAGCGCCTCGCGGCGCAGCTCGTTCCACGACGTCGCGGACCAGACGTCGGCCGCGACGTGCCACTCGTCGGCCAACCGGTGCTGCGCCTCGAGTGCCCAGTTCATCGCCGGCCCGGACGCCAGGATCTGTGCGTGCGGCACCCGGTCGCCGGGCGCCACCTCCATGGGCTTGAACAGGTACAGCCCCTTGAGCAGGCCCTCCACGTCAAGGCCCTCGGGCTCGGGCACCTGCACGTACGGCTCGTTGTAGACCGTCAGGTAGTAGAAGACGTTCTCGGCCTCGTCGCCGTACATCCGCCGCAGCCCGTCGCGCACGATGTGCCCGATCTCGAAGGCCCACGACGGGTCGTAGTGCACGGCTGCCGGGTTGGTCGACGCGAGCAGGATGGAGTGGCCGTCCTCGTGCTGCAAGCCCTCGCCATTGAGCGTCGTACGACCTGCAGTCGCGCCGAGCAGGAAGCCGCGGCTCATCTGGTCGGCAGCGGCCCACAGGCCGTCGCCGGTGCGCTGGAACCCGAACATCGAGTAGAAGATGTAGACCGGGATCATCGGGATGCCATGCGTGGCATAGGACGAACCGACTGCCGTGAACGATGCGGTCGAGCCGGCCTCGTTGATGCCCTCGTGCAGGATCTGACCCTTGGTGTCTTCCTTGTAGGACAGGAAGAGCTCACGGTCGACTGAGGTGTATTGCTGACCGTGCGGCGAGTAGATCTTCTGCGTCGGGAACATCGCGTCCATGCCGAAGGTGCGTGCCTCGTCAGGGATGATCGGCACGATGCGCCAGCCGAGCTCCTTGTCCTTGAGCAAGTCCTTCAGCAGACGGACGAACGCCATCGTCGTGGCCACCGACTGCTTGCCCGAGCCGCGCTTTGAGATGGCGTACGCCTCTTCACCCGGCAGCTGCAGACCAGTGGCCAGGATGCGTCGCTCTGGCAGCCCACCCCCGAGCTTGCGCCGCATCTCCAGCAGGTACTGCACCTCGTCGGAGTCCTTGCCCGGGTGATAGTAGGACGGCATCTTGGCGTCGAGGTGATCGTCGTCGATTGGGATGCGCAGCGTGTTGCGGAAGCCCTTGAGGTCGTCAAGGGTGAGCTTCTTCATCTGGTGCGTTGCGTTGCGGCCCTCGAAATGGCTGCCGAGCGTGTAGCCCTTGATGGTCTTGGCCAGGATGACCGTGGGCTGGCCGGTGTGTTCGGTCGCGGCCTTGTAGGCGGCGTACATCTTGCGGTAGTCGTGCCCGCCGCGCTTGAGTCCCCAGATCTCGTCGTCGGACATGTGCTCGACCATCTTGCGCGTGCGCGGATCGCGGCCGAAGAAGTGCTCCCGTACGTAGGCGCCGTTCTCGGCCTTGTAGGTCTGGTAGTCGCCGTCGCGAGTGACACCCATCAGGTTGACCAGCGCGCCGTCGGTGTCGGCAGCGAGCAGCGGGTCCCACTCGCGGCCCCAGATCACCTTGATGACGTTCCATCCCGCGCCACGGAAGATGGCCTCCAACTCTTGGATGATCTTGCCGTTGCCGCGGACCGGACCGTCGAGCCGCTGCAGGTTGCAGTTGACGACGAACGTGAGGTTGTCGAGCTCCTCACGCGCGGCCAGTGACAGCGCGCCGATCGACTCGGGCTCGTCCATCTCGCCGTCACCGAGGAACGCCCACACACGCTGCTGACTGGTGTCCTTGATGCCGCGGTCGTGCAGGTAGCGGTTGAACCGAGCCTGGTAGACCGCGTTGAGCGGCCCGAGGCCCATCGAGACGGTCGGGAACTCCCAGAAGTCGGGCATCAACCGGGGGTGCGGGTAGGACGGCAGCCCGCCGCCCAGGCCAGCGTGCGAGAGCTCCTGGCGGAACCCGTCGAGCCGCTGCTCGTCGAGACGCCCCTCGAGGAAGGCCCGTGCATACATGCCGGGCGAGGCGTGCCCCTGGTAGTAGATCTGGTCGCCGCCGCCCGGGTGGTCCTTGCCGCGGAAGAAGTGGTTGAAGCCGACCTCGTACAGCGTGGCGCTGGAGGCGTACGTGGAGATGTGACCACCCACGCCGATCCCCGGGCGCTGCGCGCGGTGGACCATGATCGCGGCGTTCCACCGGATCGCCCGCCGGATCGTGCGCTCGAGGTCCTCGTCGCCGGGGAACCACGGCTCCGCTTCGGGCGGGATCGTGTTGATGTAGTCGGTGCTGATCAGACTCGGCACTCCGACCTGCCGCTCGCGGGCGCGTTGCATGAGGGCGAGCATCAGGTAGCGCGCGCGGTTGCGCCCGCGCTCGTCGACCACCGCGTCGAGCGACTCGAGCCACTCCCGCGTCTCGTCAGGGTCGATGTCCGGCAGCTGGCTCGGCAGCCCGTTGCTGATGATCGGGGGGCGCTCTGCGACCACGGCCGTCCTCCATCAGGCGCCTCATGGGCGCCGTTCGTACTGTTCGGTTGGGTCTATCCTCGCCTGTTCGGGGGACGTCGTCATCTGGCACCCCTGATTCCTTGGATCATCGCTCCCAGGGGTGGTATCTGCACGCGACTCACGGCAGGCTGGGCTTGAAACGAGCGCCGTCCTCGGAGGTGGCCATGCGAGCGCAGATTGGTGACCAGCTGCACGTGCACGCCGGCAAGGTCGGAATCCCCGACCAGCGAGGAGAGATCATCGAGGTGCGCGGCTCCGACGGGCAGCCGCCGTACCTTGTGCGGTTCGCCGATGGGCACGAGGGGCTCGTCTTCCCGGGCCCGGACGCGCAGGTCGAGCACCCCGAAGCGCGCTGACACCGCCAATCTGACGGTCGACACGCGACGGATCCAGGGTCAGTACGTGATCACGAAACGGGCGTGCCACTTGCGCGCGGGCCTCGACTTGGATGGACTGTCCGGCACAACCCCCGGCGAGCGCCGGCGGGATTGACGACGGGAGTTCACGGGTGGGCCAGTCCGCGGGTGACGCGGGGCAGGGCGGATCGGCGAGCCGACTGGGGTTTGAGTCGGGCCAAGTGGTCCAGGAGCTCGGCTGGGACGAGGACTGCGACGACGCGTTGCGCGCGGCCATCGAGGACGTCACCGGCCATGAGTTGGTTGACGAGGAGTACGGCGATGTCGTCGACGCCGTCATTCTCTGGTGGCGAGATGAGGACGGCGACCTCGTGGATGCCCTCATCGCCGCCAAGACCGATCTCGCCGACGGCGGCGCGATCCTCTTGTTCACGCCGAAGGTCGGGCGCGGCGGCTATGTCGATCCGGCAGACATCGCCGACGCCGCACCCACGGCGGGTCTCGCGACCACCACAAGTGCGACCGCAGGACCCGACTGGTCCGGCACCAAGCTTGTGACGCCAAAGGCCGCTCGGTCGGGAAAACGGTGAGCGCTCAGGTCGTTGGTGACGCGATCTCGGTCGGGTCCGTGGCGCCCGACTTCGACCTGCCGGACCAGCACGGCGTGCGGACGCGGCTGTCGTCGTACCGCGGTGACAAGACGGTCGTGCTCGTGTTCTATCCCTGGGCGTTCACTCGCGTTTGCACCAGCGAACTCTGCGCGATTCGCGACGCGCTGTCGACGTTCCAGAACGACGAGGTACAGGTCCTCGTGGTGTCCTGCGACAGCGTGTTCTCACTGCGCGTATTCGGCGAGCAGGAGCGGTTGGAGTTTCCGCTGCTTTCCGATTTCTGGCCGCACGGGGCCGTAGCTCAGACCTATGGAGTCTTCGACGAGCAGCGGGGCTGCGCGGTTCGCGGCACGTTCGTCATCGACAGGCAGGGCTTGATCCGGTGGTGCGTCGTCAACGAGATACCTGACGCGCGCGATCTTGCCGTGTATCGACAGGTGCTCGACGAGCTGGCGGTCTGACCGGAGGGGATGGGACACGCCCAATGCCCTGCTTTCGCTGTGGCGCCCGGCAGGTGGATCCACGCAAGGGGACTAGCCCGTGGCGACGAGGCGTAGCCACGGGACAGCAGGTGTTGGTCTGCCCCGACTGTCAGTCGAGCCCGACCTGGCAGGAAGGTCTCGACCGGTGCCCCGACTGCGGGTCGGTCGACCTCGTTGCCCGGCTCGGTGAGGTCACCTGTCGCGGTTGTGGCCGTACGTCGGCCGCGGCCAATGACTCGCGCTCGGGCGATCCAGCGCTCGCCGCCGAGGTGTCGGCCGCGCTGGACCGACTCTTTGGACGTTCCGGCCAACAAGGCTCACACGGTGCGGATTTGGCGTGAGCGCTCCCACGGGTGTTATCTAGATCACAGGCCGCCGCCGCCGCAGGCCCGAGACTCCGGCGGCTGCGGCCGTCCGCACGGCTGAGGCATATCAGGCTGCGCGCCGGGGCTCCGCTCAGCGGGTACGCTGGCTCGTCGCAATCCGGGGCGCATAGCTCAGTGGAAGAGCACTCGCCTTACAAGCGAGGGGTCGTTGGTTCGAACCCAACTGTGCCCACCACGTGGTTCTGGGATTGAGCGCCAGAGCAGCGGGTCGCGAGGAGGTCCTGATGAGTGCTCGAGTGCAAGTTGTCAGCGGACTCGTGGCGAGCCTGGTGGGGATGGCCGGACTCGCGGGCACTGCGAACGCCGGACCGGGCAACCACGGTGGGCCGAGATTCTCCGCCGGCGCCGCCGGTGCCGGCGACGCCTACTTTCCGTACGCCGGAAACGGCGGGTACGACGTCAGGCACTACGACCTCGACATCACGTACACACCGCCGGCGCCCGCACCGGCGCCGGTCGTCGGCCAGCTGCAAGGCATCGCGACCATCGACCTGGTGGCAACGCAGGACCTCGACCGCTTCAACCTCGACCTGCGTGACCTGGACGCGCAGGCGATCACGGTCAATGGCAAGGGTGTCCGCGAGGTGGCCCCACCCGGTCCAGGTGCCGAGGTCGGCGGCCCCGTGTACTGGCAGGTCCAGGACGACGCCGCCCGCGTGTGGGAGCTCACCATCCAGCCGCGACCCAAGATCAAGAAGGGCCACTCCGTGCGGGTCGTGGTCACGTACGGCGGCGAGACCACCCGACCCGAGGACATTGAGGGTGCCCTCTACGGCTGGGTGACCTCGCGCGACGGCGCCATGGTGGTCGGCGAGCCGGAGGGGTCGATGACCTGGTATCCGGTCAGCGATCACCAGAGCGACAAAGCCAGCTACAGCTTTGAAATCACCGTGCCGGAGGGAAAGACCGCGGTGGCCAACGGGCTGCCCGCGCAGGACCCGGTAACGGCCAACGGTTGGACTACCTGGTTCTGGGATGCGCCGGACCAGCAAGCCAGCTATCTGACAACTGCTTCAGTCGGCGACTACGACCTGCGCTTCTCGGCGACCGACAGCGGGCTGCCGATCATCGACGCGGTCGATGACAGCCTGACTCCGGCCAACGCCGCCGCGACCGATGCGAGCCTTGCCCTGCAGGACGACATGATCACCTTCCTCGAGAACATCTTCGTGCCGTACCCGTTCAACTCGTTCGGCGCGATCGTGGACGACGACACCGTGGGTTACGCACTCGAGACGCAGACTCGGCCCGTCTACTCGCGGGTCGCGCGCGAGTCCACCGTGCTCCACGAGCTTTCGCACCAGTGGTTCGGCAACGCGGTCAGCCCGGGCCGTTGGCAGGACATCTGGCTCAACGAGGGCTGGGCCACGTACGCCGAATGGCTGTGGGCAGAGCACTCCGGTGGCGACTCCGCCCAGGCAAGCTTCGATGCAGTCATGGCGATTCCCGCCGACGACCCGTTCTGGGACCTTGTCATCGCGGATCCCGGACCGCTCGGCCTCTTTCATGGCGCGATCTATGACCGTGGCGCGGCAACGTTGCATGCCTTGCGAGTGAAGATCGGTGACGAGGCGTTCTTCGCGGCGGCCCAGACATGGCTGCAGCGCTACAACGACTCCACCGGGACGACAGAAGACTTCCAAGGGGTGTACGAGGAAGTCTCCGGGCAGAGTCTCGGGTCGTTCTTCGATGTGTGGCTGGGCACGCCGAGCAAGCCCACGACCTGGTGACAGCTGGGCTAAGAGCGGGCGGCACGCGCTAGTCTCCGGCGCATGTCCGCGCCACCGACGCTGGGTCAGATCGTCGAGGTCCTCGAGCGCCGGTACGACCCGCGCTGGGCGGAGTCCTGGGATGCCGTCGGCCTGACCTGCGGCGACCCCGTCAACCCGGTCGAACGAGTCCTGTTCGCCGTCGACCCGGTGGCCGCCACGGTCGAAGAGGCGATCGACGTGGGCGCCGACCTCCTCGTCACGCACCACCCGCTGTACCTCCGACCGGTCCACAGCGTCGCCGCGACCACCGCCAAAGGCCGCCTTGTCCACCGCCTCGTCAGCAACGGCGCAGCGTTGTTCACCGCGCACACAAACGCCGACGCCGCCGACCCGGGCGTCTCTGATGCGCTCGCTGAGACCCTCGGCTTGACCGACCTCCGCCCGCTCGCCGCGCAGCCGGCCGACCCGCTCGACAAGCTCGTCGTGTTCGTCCCGGACAGTCACGCCGAGCAGTTGGTCGACGCCCTTGCCGCCGCTGGGGCCGGCGCGATCGGCGCATACGAGCGGTGCGCCTGGACTACGACCGGGATAGGCACGTTCCGGCCGCTCAGCGGCGCCAGCCCCACGATCGGTTCGGTCGGCGCCATAGAGGCAGTGCCCGAGGTGCGCGTCGAGATGGTCCTGCCGCGGTGGCGGCGCATTGACGTCGTACAGGCGCTGCTCGCCACTCATCCCTATGAGGAACCGGCGTACGACGTGTACGAGCTCGCCTCCCACCCCGGCAGCCGAGGCATCGGCCGCATCGGCACGCTTGACAGCCCCGAGCCGCTGAGCCGCTTCGTGCACCGCGCCGCCGCAGCCCTTCCTCCGACCGCCGCGGGCGTCCGTGCGTCCGGTGACCCCGGGCGCATCATCCGTACGGTCGCGGTCTGTGGCGGAGCCGGCGACTCCCTGCTGGCCGCAGCCCGCGACGCCAACGTCGATGTCTACCTGACCGCCGACCTGCGCCACCATCCGGCCAGCGAGTCCGGAGAGGACGGCGGACCGGCCCTCGTCGACGTCTCGCACTGGGCGAGCGAGTGGCCCTGGCTGCGGCAGGCCGAGGCAGCGCTCCTCGGCGGCCTGACGAAGCTCGGCACTACGGTGGAGACTCGAGTCTCAACCACCCGCACCGACCCGTGGACGCTTCACGGACGATCCGAGGGGAGCACGCCCTGAACGCCGATCCTGCTCACCAGCTCCGACTGCTCGACCTGCAAGCCCTCGACTCGCGACTGGACGCGCTTGCCGCCAACCGTGCCGGCCTGCCGCAGCTAGCCGAGCTTGCCGACCTGGCCGCAGAGCACAAGCGGCTCGGCGAGGAGCTGGCTGCAACCCGTGCCGAGGTCGATCAGTTGAGCAAGGAGCAGGCGCAGGCTGACACGCAGGTCGACGCCGTACGCACCAAGCGTGCGCGCGACCAGCAGCGCCTCGACGCCGGGTCGGTCGGGAGCGCACGTGAATTGCAAGTGCTGCAGTCCGAAATAGCCTCGCTGACGCAGCGTCAGGATGAGCTCGAGGACGCCGAGCTCGAGGTGATGGAGCGGCTGGAGGAGGTCCAGGGACGCCTGTCGCGGCTCGAGCCGGAGGTGGCCGGCATCGGAGCGCGCGGACGGGCAGCCCGCGAGGCCCGCGACGACGCCTGGACGCAGATCGACGCCGATGCCGCAAAGACCGCTCAGGAGCGTGCCGACGTGAGCGCTGAGCTGTCCAGCGACCTGCTCGCCCTCTACGACAAGCTCCGGGCGCAGATCGCCGGCGGCGTCGCTGTGGCCACCCTCATCCGCGGCCAGTGCGGCGGTTGCCGGCTGCAGATGTCACCGACGGACCTCTCCCGGTTGCGGTCGGCGCCGGACACGGTGGTCGCCCGCTGCGAGGAGTGCGGCCGCATCCTCGTCCGTACTGTCGACCAAGTGCAGTGACTCGGCGCCTCGTCGTCGAAGCCGACGGGGGGTCGCGCGGCAACCCAGGCCCGGCCGCATTCGGTGCCGTCGTGCGCGATGCCGACACCGGCGAGCTGCTCGCCGAGCTCGCGGAGACGCTCGGCATCGCGACCAACAACGTGGCCGAGTATTCCGCGCTCGTCGCAGGGTTGCAGGCGGCCGCACACATCGATTCCCATGCGCAGATCGAGGTGCGCATGGACTCCAAGCTCGTCGTCGAGCAGATGTCGGGGCGCTGGAAGGTCAAGCATCCGGACCTGAAGCCGCTGGCGCAGGCGGCCCGTGAAGCGTTCCCGGCAGATCAGATCCGTTGGACGTGGATCCCGCGCGAGCAGAACACCCACGCCGACCGACTGCTCAACGAGGCGCTGGACGAGGCGACGGGCCGCCCACGCAAGCTCGTCGCGCGCGAGCCGATCTCGGTCGACGAGTCCGAGCCGCAGCCTCCGACGAGCAACGTGCTGGTCGCGTGGAGCGAGCTAGGACCCCCGACGACCCTGATCCTGCTCCGCCACGGCGAGACGAGGGCCACCGTGGAGAAGCGGTTCAGTGGCGCCGGTGGTTCCGACCCGGGCCTCACGAGCACGGGCGTCGCCCAGGTGCAGGCGGCCGCAGAGATGCTCAAGCTCCGGGACGAGATCGCGGCCATCGTGGTCTCGCCACTGCGCCGGACCCGCGAGTCGGCGGCGATCGTGGCAGACGCCCTGGGACTCGAAGTGAGCGTCGAGGACGGGTTCCGCGAGTCCGGGTTCGGCGAGTGGGACGAGCTGACATTTGACGAGGTCCGCGAGCGCTGGCCCGACGAGCTCGAGGCGTGGCTCGCCGATCCCGGTGTCGCTCCGCACGGAGGCGAGTCGGCGCGAGAGGTTGCGCGGCGGGTCGAGCATGCCAAGGACGCGACGGTGGCACGGTTCGCTGGTCGCACGATCGTTGTCGTCACGCACGTCACGCCCATCACCACGCTCGTACGGCTTGCGCTCGACGCCCCGGAGCACGCGGTGTGGCGCATGCGGCTGCAGCCCGCCTCTATGACCGAGATCGACTACTACGCCGACGGCATCACGTCGCTGCTTGGGTTCAACCGCGGCGGCTGACCCGGCGCAGGCCGCAACGTCCGAACAACCGTGTGCTATCACGCACGCTCATTCGGACGTACGCGGCAGGCGCCTGGCCATTAGGCTCGCGAGGGTGCCGAGCCGTTACCTGCGCCTCAAGCCAAAGGCGCCCACCGCCGCCGATGATGTCGACGCCCGCGTCCTGGAGGGCCTCGCCGAGGTGCGGGCGGAGCTCGAGGTGCCGAATGAGTTTCCGGAGGACGTGGCGGTGGAGGCGGCCGCGGCGGAGCGCGGGCCGCAGATGCCGGATCTCGACAAGACCCAGATCCCCTTCGTCACGATCGACCCGGCCGAGTCGATGGATCTCGACCAGGCGGTGCACATCGAGCGGCGGGGCGACGGCTACCGCGTGAGCTATGCGATCGCCGACGTCGCCGCCTATGTTGTGCCCGGCGGCGCGATCGACCGCGAGGCGTGGGCACGCGTGTTCACGCTCTACGGCCCGGACGAGCGCACGCCGCTGCATCCGTTGAACCTGTGCGAGGACGCGGCAAGCCTGCTCCCCGATCGTGTCCGGCCGGCGCTGCTGTGGGAGATCGACCTCGATGCGTCCGGCGCACAGAGCGCAGTGCTGGTGCGCCGAGCCCGGGTACGTAGCCGAGCCAAGCTGTCGTACGAGCAGGTGCAGCAGCGGCTCGACGCGGGGGAGGCGGACGGCCCGTTGCAGCTCCTGCGCGAGGTCGGCGAGCTTCGCCAGCAGATCGAGCGTGACCGGGGTGGCATGACGTTGCCCGGCCCGGAGCAGGAGGTCCTCCGCACGGACGGTGAGTGGGCGCTGGTCAACCGCGGCGTCCTTCCGGTCGAGGAGTGGAACGCCCAGATCTCGCTGCTCACCGGCATGGCCGCCGCCCAGCTGATGCTCGATGCCGGCGTGGGCGTCGTACGCACGCTGCCAGCAGCCGACCACCGCGACGTGGCGCGGCTGCAACGATCGGCGCGCGCGCTGCACGTGGAGTGGCCCGAGGACGTGTCGTACCAGGAGTTCGTGCGCGGTCTCGATCCCACCGACCCAGCGCAGTCTGCGCTCATCGTCGATGCGACGTCGCTGCTGCGCGGCGCCGGCTACGCCGCCTTCGACGGTGCGCCGCCCGCGGCGATCGACCACGCCGCCATCGGTGCGCCGTACACCCACGTCACCGCACCCCTGCGCAGACTCGTCGACAGGTACACCGGCGAGATCTGCCTCGCGCTGTGCGACGGCGGGCAGGTGCCGGGGTGGGTACGCACTGCCCTGCCGCTGCTGCCCGAGACCATGGCGACGGGTGACCGGCGAGCCGGCTCGTACGAGCGTGCCTGCATGGACGTCGTCGAAGCGGCACTGCTGGAGCCCCGCGTCGGCGAGGAGTTCCGCGGTGTTGTCGTCGATGTCGACGCCGAGCGGCCGCGCGGCACGGTGCAGCTGGATGCACCCGCCATCCGGGCCCGGGTCGTCGGCGACAGGCTGCCGCTGGGGGAGGAGCTCGCGGTGCGGCTGGTCAAGGCGTCGGTGCGTGACCGGGAAGTGCTGTTCGAGCCTGCGCGCTGACATACTGTGAGCTGGACGAGTCGGGCGGGCGACCGCGTCGCACACTCTCGAGTGTGCGCCGAGGAAAGTCCGGGCTCCAAAGGGCAAGGTGGTGGGTAACACCCACCCGGGGTGACCCGCGGGACAGTGCCACAGAAAGCAGACCGCCGTCCGCGGCCTTCGGGCCGTCGGTCGGTAAGGGTGAAACGGTGGTGTAAGAGACCACCAGCGCCCCCGGTGACGGGGACGGCTCGGTAAACCCCACCTGGAGCAAGGTCAGACAGGGAGCGTTTGAGGGCGGCCCGCCCGAGCTCCCGGGTAGACCGCTCGAGGCCACCGGCAACGGTGGCCCTAGATGGATGGTCGCCGTCTCGCTTCGGCGAGGCACAGAACCCGGCTTACAGCCCGGCTCGTCCACCTCCAGCCAGCCAGCCAGTCCGGTGGGCACCGCGTCGCTGGGGCGCCCCAGCGCGGGTGGCCCGAAGGCTCGGGATCGAGGCAGGTCCCTCAGCCCGCGGCGTTGCCGTAGACCGTGACGTGCACGTGGTCGTAGTGGTTGGCAGTGGCCGAGCCACGGTCGGACATCATGGACCAGCCGTCGGAGGCCCGCGCGACCTGCCAGATCCGCTGCTCCCAGATGAGGTACTCGATGCCCAGCGCCGCGTGGTTGGCCTGGAGCCACGCGGCGACCTCGTCGCCGAGCTCGCTGCCGACCATGATGTCGAGCGCCAGTCCCTGACCGTGCTCGCCGTCGCCCCGGAGTCCGCCGTACGACGTGATCTGCGGGAACTGCGCGCACACTGCCCGGTGGACCAGCACCGTGTCCGGCTTGAGACCACGTTCGACCTCCGAGCCGTGGACGCAAGCCGCGGCGGAGACTCCGCCGCTGGCGGCAACGGCCTCGGGCGCAGGCTTGGTCTCGGCAAGGTAGGTCGCGTTGACCCAGCCTGCTGCACCCTCGTAGATCACCTCGGCCCAGCCGTCAGCCACGACGCCACTGATCGGCAGCTCGGTGCCAAGCTCGACGGTCGCCAGCACGTCGTGCTCCTTGCTGGGGCCACCGCGCACGTTGAGCTGGGCGGTTGCGAACCGCGATCCAACAGCGGTGGGCACGGTGGCGGCAGTCGGCGTGGCCGCAGGTGCGGGTGCAACGACCGCTTCCGGGGGCGGCAGGGTGGCTGCCGGCACCGGCGCGCGGGTGGTGGACCGCGACACCCGTGCCTGGGTCTCGCTGCGGTTGGTCGCGAACGCGCTGGCCTCATGCGTGCTCAGCGCGGCAGCGGCGTCGCTCGCTGGCTGCTTGTCAAGCTCGACAGCGCCCGCAGTCGTCACCAGAAGCAGAGCCCCTGCGGCGCCGGGAGCGGCGAACCGCTTGACCCGGGATGGTGCGCGATGTCGGCGTGGCGTGCTGCGTACGTGGCGCCCACCGGCCACAGACGATCTACCTCCGAGCTCGATGCCAATTCGTTACCGAGCAGGCAGTCAAGCACAAGTCGTGCCAGAGGTCACGCTTCGTCGCACAGCGTGACGGGCCGGGCGGTGACCGAAATCACCTCTTAGGTGACTGCGACGCCGCCGTACGTCCCGTCGCGAACTGCTCGGCCGCGATCAGTGCGGCACCGACAATGCCGGCGTCGTTGAGCAGTGCGGCAGGCACGATGGGCGTGCGGGTCTTGACCAGCGGCAACCACCGATCAGCTTTCTTGCTGCCGCCGCCACCTACGACGAACAAATCCGGCCAGAACAGGTCCTCGAGGTGTCGGTAGTACCTGGTGAGTCGCTTGGCCCAGTCGCCCCACGAGAGGTTTTCGCGGATGCGAGCGATTTCGGAGGCTCGCTTCTCGGCGTCCTCACCCTTGATCTCCAGGTGTCCGAGCTCTGTGTTGGGAACGAGCGTGCCGTCAAGGATGAGCGCCGAGCCGATGCCCGTTCCCAGGGTCGTGACGATGACCAGCCCCTGCGTATCGCGCGCCGCGCCAAAGCGAGCCTCTGCGACACCTGCCGCATCGGCGTCGTTGACCATGTGGGTGTGGAGGCCCAGCTGCTCCTCAAACAGTGCATCCGCGTCGAAGTCGATCCATGACTGGTCGACGTTGGCAGCCGTCCGGACCACGCCGTGCTGCACCACTGCGGGAAAGGTGATCCCCACGGGACCGGACCATTCGAAGTGCTTGACGACGTCGACGACGACGTCGGCAACGGCCTCCGGCGTCGACGGGCTCGGTGTGAGGATGCGCAGTCGCTCCGCCAGCAGTGCCCCGGTCCGCAGGTCGACCGGCGCACCTTTGATGCCGGTGCCGCCAATGTCCACCCCGAATGCCTTGGTTGCCATCGCCATGCTGCAAACCTAACGGGCTCTCAAGGCTCAGAGGCCGAGCGAGCGGTTGACGGCTCGTACGGTCTCAGCGGAAGCCCGCAACCCCGCGACCTCCTCGTCCGACATTGGTACGTCGAGGACCTGCGCGACGCCAGTCAGGTCGAGCACAGTGGGCACGGACAGGCAGACGTCGCTCACCCCTCGGTAGTCCCGCAGGAGCGAGCTCACCGGCAGCACCCGGCGCTGATCGCCCAGGATCGCCTCGACGATGCGGGCGACGGCGAGCCCGATTGCGTACCACGTCGCCCCCTTGCCCTCGATGATTTCGTACGCGGCGTTGACCACGCTGTCCTTGATCGACGCCCGCTCCTCGGCGGTGAGCGGGCCGCGGCCCTCGGGACGGAACTCCGAGATGGGTACGCCGCCGACGTTGGCGATCGACCAGAGCGGCAGCTCGGAGTCGCCGTGCTCGCCGACGATGAAGGCATGCACGTTGGCCTCGGCGACCCGGCAGTGCTCGGCCAGCAGGAACCGGAACCGGGACGAGTCGAGCACCGTGCCCGAACCCATGACACGCCAGGGCGGCAACCCGCTGAACTTGAGTGCCGCGTAGGTGAGCACGTCGCACGGGTTGGACACCACGAGGTGCATCGCGTCGGGCGCCACCCTGAGGCAGCTTTCCATGACCGACCGCATGATGCCGACGTTGGTCGTTGCGAGGTCCATGCGGGTCTGCCCGGGGTCCTGCTTCGCGCCGGCGGTGGTGATGATGATGTCGGAGTCGCGCACGACCTCGTAGTCGTCGCTTCCGATCACCTCGACCTGAGCGAACTGCCGGCCGTGGTTGAGGTCGAGCACCTCGGCGCGGACCTTCTTGGCGTTGGTATCGACCAGCGCGATCGACTGCGCGACGCCCTTGATCTGGCATGCGTACGCCACCGTGGCACCGACCGAACCAGCGCCGATGATCGCGATCTTCGTACGGCGTGGCGAGATCATGTCTCGGACGCTAGCGCGCCGTCCGGCGCCTGTCGTGCGGCGATCAGGGCAGTGTGAGGATGTCCGCGCCGTCGTCGGTCACGGCGATCGTGTGCTCGAACTGCGCCGACCGTTTTCGGTCCTTGGTGACGATGGTCCACCCGTCATCCCACATGTCCCACTCGTAGGTGCCGAGGTTGAGCATCGGCTCGATCGTGAACGTCATGCCCGGCTCCAGCACCATCGTCGCGCGTGGGTCGTCATAGTGCGGAACGATCAGCCCGGAGTGAAAGCTGGAGTTGATCCCGTGGCCAGTGAAGTCACGGACGACGCCGTAGCCGAACCTCTTTGCATAGGACTCGATCACGCGGCCGACGACATTGATCTGCCGACCGGGCCGGACCGCCCTGATGCCACGCATGAGTGCTTCTTGCGTGCGCTCGACCAGCAGACGCGACTCGTCGTCGACCTCACCGACCAGGTAGGTCGCATCGGTATCGCCGTGCACTCCGTCGATGAAGGCTGTGATATCGATGTTGATGATGTCGCCATCCGTGAGCACCGTCGTGTCGGGGATGCCGTGACAGATGACCTCGTTGACGCTGGTGCACAGTGACTTGGGGAACGGGTGAGCATGCCCGTTGCCGGGGTAGCCGAGCGTCGACGGGTAGGCGTCGTGGTCAAGCAGGAACTCGTGCCCGATGCGGTCGAGCTCGTCGGTCGTGACGCCGGGCTTGATCTGCTCGGCGACAGCCCCCATCGCTCGTGCCGCGATGCGGCCGGCGACCCGCATGCGCTCGATCGTCTCGGCGTCCTGCACGTCCGGCCCTGTGTAGCGCGGCGCCGAGGTCAGTCCGACGTAGTCCGGTCGCGCGATCGTGGCGGGGACTGCGCGGAGCGGTGAGATGATGCCCGGAGCCACGATCGCCATGGGCAAGAGTCTAGGTGGCCGGCTGGTGAGCAGGCCGGCGAGAGGAGCCTCAGGTGGCCTACTGGTGGTGCCTGACCCATAGCCGCATCGAGGGTGACAAGGGATGCCCCAACATCGAGCGCATGGGGCCGTACGACACCGAGGAGGAGGCGCTCGGCGCCCTCGAGCGCGCACATGAGCGCACGAAGGCCTGGGACAAGGCAGACAAGGAATGGGCCGACGGCGACGACTCGTAGCGGCAGCCGCGCTCGGGTCCAGCCACCACGTTGATCAGGGGCTGCTCACGTCCACGGTGCTTGACGTGAGCCGCCCCTGATCGGTTGCGAACGTGCCGCACGCGGGCGTTCCGCACGCGGCCCCCGACTAGCGGGTGGTCTTGCGCGCCGGCGTCCGGGTGCTCTTGCGAGCTGTCGTCGCCGTCTTGCGAGCTGGGGCCCGCTTGGCCGTCGTCTTGCGAGCCGTCGTCTTCCGCGCGGTGGTCTTGCGCGCTGGGGCCCGCTTGGCGGCGGTCTTCTTTGTCGCCCGCTTGGTCGCGGTCCGCTTGGCCGTCGTGCGCTTGGCGGCGGTCTTCTTGGCCGTCGCCCTCTTGGTGGTGCGCTTGGCGGCGGTCTTCTTGGCAGCGGTCTTCTTTGTCGCCCGCTTTGCCGTGGTCTTCCTGGCAGTGGTCTTCCGCGCCGTGGTCTTGCGCGCGGTGGTCTTGCGGGCGGTCTTCTTTGCCGCTGTCTTACGGGTGGCGGCCCTCTTGGTGGCCGTCTTCTTCGTTGCCGCCTTCTTTGCTGGCGCGCGCTTTGTGGTGGTGCGCTTAGCGGCAGTCTTCTTGGTCGCAGCTGCGACCTTCTTTGTCGTCCGCTTGGTGGCGGTCTTCGTCGCCGCGGACGCTCTCGTGGCGGTGGCCTTTGTCGCGGCCATCGTTTCCTCCCCGCAAAGAGACGATGTTCGACTTCTCGCCGAACTTCTCAAGGCGAGCATGTCACTGTCACTCACAAGTGTGTGGTATCTGTGTCAATTCGGCGCGCCGAAACTCGCAGGTCAGAGTGTGTGACGGCGCGGACCGCGAGCGCATCAATGCAGCGCGAGTTGTCACTCGACAAAGCGTCATGGCAACAACACATTCTCGAAAACCTTTGCACCACAAGGGAAAAGACGGAGCTGTGCGAATGGTCTCGCACAGCTCCGTTGTCGTGTTGTGGACTCGCTGACCGTGCCGATGACGGTCACAAACTCGTCGAGAAAATTTAGCCGTACGACTCGTCGATCGACGGATACGTGCCCGTTGTGACGTCCTGCGCGTAGGCCTTGGCGGCACGTGTGAGCTCGCCGCGCACGTCGCCGTACCGCCGCACGAAGCGAGGCACGCGACCCGCGCGCATGCCCGCCATGTCCTGCCAGACGTTGACCTGCGCGTCGCAGTGCGGCCCCGCGCCGATGCCGATTGTCGGGATGGAGAGCTCTTCTGTGATGCGTCGCGCGACATCACTGGGCACCATCTCGAGCACGACTGCGAACGCCCCTGCGCGTTCCAACGCCTTGGCGTCGAGGACGACGCGCTCTGCGTGGTCGCCGCGGCCTTGCACGCGGTATCCACCCAGCATGTTCACGCTCTGCGGCGTAAAGCCGACATGTCCCATGACCGGAATGCCTGCCTCGACGATCGCCTCGACCGACTCGGCGATGCGCTCGCCACCCTCGAGCTTGACCGCCTTGGCGCCGCCCTCCTTGAGGAACCTGATCGACGTGGCAAGGGCCTGGTCGGGGCCCAGCTGATAGGACCCGAAGGGCAGGTCGCCGACCACGAGGGCGCGTTTGGTGGCGCGTACGACGGCGCGCACGAACGGCAGCAGTTCGCGCACCGTGACCGGGATCGTGTCCTCGTACCCGAGCACGTTGTTGCCAACCGAGTCGCCCACGAGCAGGACCGGGATGCCGATCTCGTCGAAAATCTCAGCGGTGTAGACGTCGTAGGCGGTGAGCATCGGCCACCGCTCCTTGCGCTCCTTGGCGAGCTGCAGGTCACGGATGGTCACGCGACGGTTGAGAGTGCCGCCGTAGAGAGGTGCGGTCTCTGTCGTTGCGGATGTCGGTGTCTGGCCGGCTGCGTCGGCTGCGCGCGGCTGCGAGCCCTGCTCCATGGTGAGCCTCCTGGATGCCTCGAGGCCGATTTGGTCCCCGGACGGCACGATCCTCGCACTTCGTCGGACGCAATGACACCCCGCGTCGATAGGCTTGACGCGGGGTGTCATTGCGTCGAAATCGTCAGCGAACGGGCTCGCGCCACGCGTTGGTGATCGGCAGCCGCCGGTCGCGGCCGAAGTTGCGGATGGAGATCTTGGGCCCCGGAGGGTACTGCCTGCGCTTGTACTCCGCCTTGTCGACCAAGCGCAGCACTCGCTCGACGAGCGCCGGATCGAAGCCGGCTGCGACCAGCTCGGCCGAGCCGCGGTCGAGCTCGACATAGTCATCCAACACGTCGTCGAGCAACCGGTAGTCGGGCAGTGAGTCGGCGTCGAGCTGGCCGGGGCGCAACTCGGCTGACGGCGGTTTGTCGATGCTGCTCTGCGGGATGGGCGCAATCTCGGCCCGACGTTCGGCGACCGTGTTGCGCCAGCGCGAGAGCTCCCAGACGAGCGTCTTGGGAACGTCCTTGATCGGCGCGAACCCGCCCACGGCGTCGCCGTAGATCGTCGAGTAGCCGACGGCGAGCTCAGTCTTGTTGCCAGTGGCCAGGACGAGGTGACCCTCCTGGTTGGAGATGCCCATCAATGTCATGCCGCGCACCCGCGCCTGGAGGTTCTCCTCCGCGAGACCGGTGAGCTCCACGTTGTCGAGGAACGCTTGCACCATCGGCGCGATCGGGATGACTCGGTAGTGCAGACCGGTACGCCGAGCCAGCTCAGCTGCGTCGTCCTTGGAGTGCTCGCTGGAGTAGACGCTGGGCATAGAGACGGCATGTACGTGCTGCGCGCCCAGCGCGTCGGCCGCGATGACTGCGCACAATGCCGAGTCGATGCCTCCGGAGAGGCCGAGCACGACGCTGGTGAAACCGTTCTTGCGTACGTAGTCGCGCAGACCCGTCACGAGTGCGGCGTAGGTGACCGCGAGGTCGTCGAGCGGGGGAGCGATGGATGCAGGCACGGGGTCGTACGGCTCGACCGGGTCCTCGGAGATGACGGCGCGCTCGATCACGATGTCGCCGTGCCGCGCCACGCCGGTGTCGGTCTTGGCCGGGAGGTCAAGGTCGACTATGAGGCAACCCTCCTCAAACTGCGGAGCTCGGGCGATCACCTCACCATCGGGGGCGACGACGAGCGAGCCACCGTCGAAGACGAGCTCGTCCTGGCCGCCCACCATGTTGACGTAGGCCAGCGTCGCGCCCGCCTCGGCCGCGCGGCGGCAGCTCAGGCCAAGGCGCGTGTCTTCCTTGGCCCGCTCGTAGGGTGAGCCGTTGATGACGAGCAGCAGACTCGCCCCGACCGCACCCGCGGCCGCCACCGGTCCGCCGTCCTGCCAGATGTCCTCGCAGATCGTGAGCGCGACGTCGATGCCGTGGATGCGTACGACGTCGAGGGTGTGCCCGGGCACGAAGTAGCGGTACTCGTCGAACACGCCGTAGTTGGGCAGATGGTGCTTGGCGGCTCGAGTCACCACTGCGCCCTCGTGCAGCACGGCCGCGGCGTTCTGCGGCGAGCCCTTCGGCCGGCCGACCCGCTCGAGGTCCTGGGTGTCCTCGGCTCGGTCGAGGAAGCCGATGACGACGATCAGGTGGCCCAAGCCCTCGGCCTCGAGCCGCTCGGCCAGTGCCTCGAGTGCCGTCCGCGACGCATCCACGAACGAACGGCGAAGTGCGAGGTCCTCGACCGGATAGCCCGTGAGCATCATCTCGGGGAACTCGACCAGGTGCGCGCCGCGCTCCGCGGCGTGCCGGCTCCACTGGACGACGAGGTCGGCATTGCCGGCCAGGTCACCAACGGTGGGGTTGACCTGGGCGAGGGCGAGGCGCAGCTGGGGCACGAAACCAGCCTAGTCAGCGCTCGCCCCCGAAGCCGTTGATCATGGCAAAGGTGTGATCATTCTTCGCAAATGACCACATGTTTGCCATGATCAACAAGGCCCGGGGGTTCTTCGGGTCGGGCTCCCTGTCCGATCGATGGCGGAGTTGCCAAGAAATCCTTGCAAAGGAATCCTTGCAAAGATATGTTGGCAACATGGTCGAGCAGCAGGACAGAGATGAGGCCCGTGGGGCTTCGACCCCGCCGGGCTTCGACCCCACCCGCGACATCGCTCTGGACGCGAGCACCCTGCGGGGGATCGCGCACCCGCTGCGACTGCGCATCCTCGGCTCGTTGCGGGTCGACGGGCCGCAGACCGCCACTCAGCTCGCCGAGCGGATGGGGGAGTCGAGCGCTTCGACCAGCTATCACCTGCGCATGCTGGCCGCCTATGGCTTCGTCGTCGACGCACCCGAGCTCGGCAAGGGCCGCGAACGTTGGTGGCGGGCGGCGCATCGTTCATCGTGGTTCCGGACGCCGGCGCCGGACGATCCCGAGGCCGAGCTCGGAGCGGTCTACCTCGAGCAGGTGGGCCAGATCTACGCCGACCAGATCCTGTCGGCCATCCGCCAAAGCCCCGAGCTGCCCGAGGAGTGGCGGCGCGCGTCGGACATGAGCGACTACGGGTTCAAGCTCACCCCCGACGAGACCGCGCGGCTCAGTCGCGAGCTGCACGCTCTGCTCAACCGGTGGCGTGACGAGCTGGAGGGCCGCGAAGCACCTGAGAGTGCTCGTCACATCCGCGTGCAGACCCAGGTCTTTCCACGCATCGAAGGGACCCCATGACCGGCACGCACAGCCGCACCGGGCTGTACGGCCTGCTTGCGGCCGAGCTCATCTCCGTCAGCGGCACCCGCATGTCCGTCATCGCGGTCCCGTGGTTCGTCCTGCAGTCGACCGGCAGCGCGGTGCAGACCGGCGTCGTGACATTCGTCGAGCTCGGTGCGCTGGTGTCGGCGCGCATTCTTGGCGGTCCGATCGTCGACCGGTTCGGGCCGCGCCGCACCAGCATGACATGCGACTCGCTCGCCGCGGTCACGCTCGGGCTCGTGCCGCTGCTGCACGTCGTCGACATGCTGACCTTCCCGCTCCTGCTCGTGCTTGTTGGCCTGACTGGCTTGCTCCGTGGGCCTGGCGACAGCGCGAAGTACGTGACGATCCCTGATCTGGCCCAGCAATCCGGCATGAGCAACGAGCGCGTCTCTGGCCTCGTCGACGGCGTTTTCCGGTTGGGCACGTTCATCGGAGCGCCACTCGGCGCCCTGCTTGTGGCGACGCTCGGCGCACCGACCGTCATTGCGGCCAACGCTGTCAGCTTTGCCATTGCCGCACTGCTCGTCGGCACATTCGTTCGGCTGGCGGCGCGTCGGGTGGAGGCGACCTCGGGCTCGCGCGTGAGGTCCTACGTTCGCGAGCTGCGTGAGGGGTTCTCCTTCGTCCGACTCGATCCGCTGCTGTTGGCAATAGCAACCATGGTCTTTCTCACCAACCTGCTCGATCAGGCGCTCATCGGCGTGCTGATGCCGGTGTGGGCCGACGAGCGGTATGGATCCCCGGCCGCGCTCGGCGCCATCGGGGCGGCGTTCGGTGCGGGCGCGTTCATAGGCACACTGATCTTCTCCGCGATCGGCGAGCGCTTTCCGCGGCGCCGCACCTACGCGTGGGCCTTCCTGCTCGGGGCGGTGCCGCGCATCTTTGTGCTGGCCCTGCCGGTGCCGCTCTGGGTGATCATTGTCGTCAATCTCGTCGGCGCGATCCTCGTCGGCGCGATCAACCCGCTGCTTGCCTCGGCGGAGTTCGAGCGGATCCCGGAACACCTGCGTGCGCGCGTCATCGGCGCCGTCGGTGGCCTGGCGTGGGCCGGCATGCCGATCGGAGGGCTGTTCGGAGGGTGGTTGACCGAGTGGCTCGGCATCACGGCAGCCATCACCGTCGTCGGGGTGGCGTACTTCCTGGTCACCCTGGACCCGTTCGTGCGGCGCGCCTGGCGGTTGATGGAGCGGCGATCCGCCGAGCCCGCTGAGGTGTCGCAAGGCGTGTAGCGGTCCGTAACCTCGGCGGGGGAGGATGCCGTTATGGACAAGCAGCAGGAGTTCGTGCTCCGGGCGCTCGAGGAGCGCGAGATCCGTTTCGTACGGCTGTGGTTCACCGACGTCCTCGGCTACCTCAAGTCGGTGGCGGTGGCGCCGGCCGAGCTCGACAGCGCATTCGACGAGGGCATCGGTTTCGACGGGTCCGCCATCGAGGGATTCGCCCGGGTACACGAGAGCGACATGCTCGCCAAGCCCGACCCGTCGACATTCCAGGTGCTGCCCTGGCGCGGCGACCTGCAGGGCACCGCGCGCATGTTCTGCGACATCCTGATGCCCGACGGGTCGCCGTCATTCGCCGACCCGCGTTACGTCCTCAAGCGCACACTGACGCGCGCGGCCGACCTCGGCTTCGCGTTCTACACGCACCCGGAGATCGAGTTCTTCCTGTTCAAGGGTGAGCCGAAGGCCGGCCGCAAGCCCGAGCCGATCGACGCCAGCGGATATTTCGACCACACGCCGCACGGCATCTCGCACGACTTCCGCCGATCTGCGATCACCATGCTCGAGTCGATGGGCATCTCGGTGGAGTTCAGCCACCACGAGGGGGCCCCCGGGCAGCAGGAGATCGACCTTCGTTATGCCGACGCGCTCACCACAGCCGACAACATCATGACGTTCCGCAATGTCATCAAGGAGGTCGCGCTCTCGCAAGAGCTCTACGCCTCGTTCATGCCCAAGCCGTTCACCAACTTCCCGGGCTCGGGCATGCACACGCACCTATCGCTGTTCGAAGGCGACCGCAACGCATTCCACGAGGCCGGCGCGGAATACCAGTTGTCAAAGGTCGGCCGGTCGTTCATCGCCGGTGTGCTCCGGCACGCACCCGAGATCACCGCCGTCACCAACCAGTGGGTCAACTCCTACAAGCGGCTGTACGGAGGCGGCGAAGCGCCGGCCTATGTGTGCTGGGGCCACAACAACCGCTCCGCGCTGGTGCGCGTCCCGATGTACAAGCCGCAGAAGGGCCAGTCGACCCGCATCGAGTTCCGCGCGCTCGACTCGGCGTGCAACCCCTACCTCGCCTTCGCCGTGCTGCTCGCCGCCGGGCTGGAGGGCATCGAGCAGTCGTACGACCTGCCGCCGGGCGCCGAGGACGACGTCTGGGCGCTGACGCACCAGGAGCGCCGTGCGCTCGGCATCGACCCGCTGCCAGCGTCCCTGGCCGACGCGATCGACGTGATGGAGCGCAGCGAGCTCGTCGCGCGGACCTTGGGTGAGCACGTGTTCGACTTCTTCCTGCGTAACAAGAAGGCCGAGTGGGAGGACTACCGCCGGCAGGTGACCTCGTACGAGCTCGACCGCATGCTGCCCGTTATGTGAGCCCGGTCGTGACCACCGTCCGGCGCTGCGCGAGGATCGGTCCAGGTCGGTCAACTTCGTGACCACAGTGGAACGCTTGGAGCAATGTCTCCCGCAAAGGGTGTGCACGTGGAGTCAACTGTGTAGCGCGTGGCGCACAGCCCGCCGCGCACCATCCTCGCTGCCCCGTATGCGCAAGCTGCGCGCAGTCGGCCGCACTCGGCCAGCACATCGCACATAAGGGGGACGCCAAGCCCTCGCGAGTCGGCCACACTGGCGACGTGAGCAACCTCGTCGCCGGTGCCGGCGCGGCCGAGGACGACTCTGCGCCGGTCACGATCTTCGACATGCAGCCGGACCCGAAGGCCAAGGTCGCCGTCCGCCAGCTGCCCCGGCTGACTCGTGCTGCGCTGGCAATCGCCTGGCAGGCCGGTCGCGGCGAGTTCGTCGCCTCGACGGGCTTGCAGCTAATCGGTGGTCTAGGTATCGCTGCGATGCTGCTGCTGGGTCAGCAGGGTCTCAACGCGTTGCTGGACGCGGTCGCCGCGGGTGACTCGCTCAGCGCGGTCGTCCCTTGGGCACTCGCAATAGGCGGCGTGGCCACCCTGCAGTTCTTCGCGGCCGCGGTGCAGCGCGAGCGTCAGGAGATCCTCGGCGAGCTGATGAGCCGGCACATCGAGCAGCAGGTGCTCGACGTGTCGGCCGCAGTCGACCTGCTCGCGTTCGAGACGCCGTCGTTCCACAACCGGATCCAGCGGATGCGCATGAGCGGCCCGCAACCACTCAACCTCGTCTTCGGGCTGTCGGGGCTGGTTCGCGCCGGGGTTGGCGTCGTCGGCGTACTCATTGCACTTGTCGCCATCGAACCACTGCTCGTGCCGCTGATCTGCCTCGTCTTCCTCCCCGCATGGCTCGTTGCGTCGCGCCGGGGTGAGGCCTTCTACCGGTTCTTCTGGCGAATGACGCCCCGCGACCGGGAGCGCAACTACCTGGCGTCGGTGCTCACCGGGCGAGATGAGGCCAAGGAGGTGCGCGCTTTCGGGCTCGCTGAGTACCTGCGGGCACGCCACGACGCGCTCTACGACGAGCGCTTGGCCGAGCTGCGGGACGTTGCGCGACGCCAGCTGCGCAACTCGCTCGTGGCCAACCTCGGCATCGGGCTCGTGCTGGTCGCGACTCTCATTGCCGGTTCGTGGTTCACGTTGAGCGGCGGTGTCCCGCTGTCCTCGGCAGGCATCGCGATCGCGGGCATTGCGGTGGTGGGTGAGCGGCTTACGACTGCGGGCTTTGCCGCCGGGACGTTGGCCGAGGCCGGCTTCTATGTTGACGACTACCTCGCTTTCACGGCGCTGCTGCCTGAGGTGCGCGACGCCGAGCCGAGGGCTCCTGCACCGCGTGCCTTCCGGACGCTCGAGGTCGATGACGTGTCGTTCCGCTATCCGACCGGCGACACTGCGGCGCTTGACGGCGTGTCGCTTCGCGTCGATGCGGGCGAGATCGTGGCGTTGGTGGGGGAGAACGGGTCCGGCAAGACCACTCTGGCCAAGCTGCTCGCCGGGCTCTATCACCCGGCCACGGGCACCATCAGGTGGGACGGCGTAGACATCGCAGCAGTCGACCCGCACGAGCTGCGGCAGTCCGTCGCGGTGATCTTCCAGGACTTCGTACGGTTTCACGTCAGCGCCCGCGACAACATCGGGCTCGGCCGCGTCGAGGCCATCGATGATGACGCGGCAATCCGCACCGCGGCGGTGCACGCTGACGCCGACGAGTTTCTGTCTGGGCTACCACAGGGCTACGAGACGGTCCTCGGGCCTGAGTTCATCGGCGGATCCGATCTCTCGGTAGGGCAGTGGCAACGGGTCGCCCTGGCGCGCGCGTTCTTCCGCGGGGCGCCGTTCGTGGTGCTCGACGAGCCGACCGCCTCGCTCGATCCGCGTGCCGAGCACGACCTTTTCGAGCGGATCGGATCCCTGCTCGAAGGGCGCACCGTGCTGCTCATCTCGCACCGGTTCTCGAGCGTGCGACATGCAGACCGGATTTATGTCCTCGACGGTGGGCGCGTGGCCGAGACCGGCACGCACGCGGAGCTGATGGCGCACGGTGGTGTCTACGCCGAGCTGTTCGCGTTGCAGGCCCAGGCCTATCTGACGGACGCCACAGACTGACCCTGTTGCCGGACTTGTCGCCTAGGGGCGGGCGGGCGCTGGGTAAGTTGGACGACGTGACGCTCGACGGTGCCCGCACGCCATCGCCTGCGGCGCGGCTGGCGCGACTCGGCTTCAGCGATCCGAGTCGCGCAGCGACGACGCTCGACGCGATCGGCGTGCGGGACGTCGAGGACTCGCTCGTCCTGGCCATCAGGGACGCTGCCGAGCCGGACCTCGCGCTCGACGCGTTGGCCCGGTTGCTGGGGGCCGCGCCGGATCGAGATGCGCTTCGGCGGACACTGCACACCGACGACGGCCTGCTCGCGAGACTGGTCGCCGTACTCGGCTCGTCCACCGCGCTCGGCGACCATCTCGTACGGCATCCCGAGCATTGGCGGGATCTGGTCGGCGACGAGCTCAACGCCCCAGGGCCGGGTGAGATCGCGCGGGGCATGCTGGAGGCGGTGGGGGCCGACCCGACCGTTGACGAGCCGGTCGCCGCCGCCGACGACGAGGCGATGCTCGTGACGCTGCGTGTCGCGTACCGTCGCCGACTGCTGCACCTCGCCGCGCGTGACCTCGCTGACAACATGCCGCTCGCCGCTGTCGGCGCCGAGCTGGCCGACCTCGCGGCCGGAACATTGCAGGCGGCGCTCGCGATCGCGCGTGCCGGTGTGCCCGAGGACGCGACGCCGTGCCGGCTCGCCGTGATCGGGATGGGTAAGTGCGGCGGGCGCGAGCTCAACTACGTGAGCGATGTCGACGTGGTGTTCGTGGCCGAGCCGGTGGATGGAGCAGACGAGCACGCCGCGTTGCGCACGGCAGCTCGGCTGGCGAGCCGGGTCATGCACGTCTGCTCCAGCCCTTCGCCCGAAGGCAGCATCTGGGAGGTCGACGCTGCCTTGCGGCCGGAAGGCAAGCGCGGGCCGCTGGTCCGCACCCTGGCCAGCCACGTCGCCTACTACGAGCGCTGGGCGAAGACGTGGGAGTTCCAGGCGCTGCTCAAGGCGCGTCCTGTAGCCGGTGACCTCAAGCTGGGCGAGGCCTACGTCGACGCGGTCTCACCGCTCGTGTGGGCGGCTGCCGATCGTGACGGCTTCGTCGAGGACGTGCAGGAGATGCGACGGCGGGTGGAAGCACACGTACGCCCAGCCGAAGCCGACCGACAGCTCAAGCTCGGCCCGGGCGGCTTGCGTGACGTCGAGTTCGCGGTGCAGCTCCTGCAGCTCGTCCACGGACGCTCGGACGAGGCGCTGCGCTCGCCCAACACGCTCGAGGCACTGGCCGCGCTTGCCGCGGGCGGGTACGTGGGACGCGCCGATGCGGCCGAGCTCTCGGCGGCCTACGTGTTCCTGCGTCGCGTCGAGCACCGCGTGCAGCTGCACCGGTTGCGACGTACGCATCTCATGCCGGAAGCAGACGCGGACCTGCGCCGGCTCGGCCGCTCCCTCGGCTATCGGCAGGATCCGGTGGCCGAGCTCACGACGACCTGGCGACAGCACGCCCGGGAAGTCCGCCGGCTGCACGAAAAGCTCTTCTACCGGCCGCTGCTCGCCGCAGTCGCCCGCCTGCACGGCGACGACGCCCGGCTCACACCGCAGGCGGCGCGACAGCGCCTGGTGGCACTGGGCTACGACGATCCAGCGGGCGCCTTGCGTCACATCGAGGCGCTCACGTCGGGGCTGTCGCGGCGCGCGGCGATCCAGCGCACGCTGCTGCCGGTGCTGCTCGGGTGGTTCGCCGACGCACCCGATCCCGACGCGGGCCTGCTCGGGTTCCGCCGCGTGAGTGACGCGCTGGGCGACACCCACTGGTACCTGCGGTTGCTGCGTGACGAGGGTGCGGCCGCGGAGTACATGGCCCGCGTGCTGGCCTCGAGCCGGTACGCCACGGATCTGCTGCTCCGTGCGCCTGAAGCCGTACAGATGCTCGCGGATCCGTCGGAGCTCACGCCCCGGCCGTACGACTCGCTAGCGGCGGAGATGCTGGCGGCCGCGACGAGGTACGCGGACCCGGTCGCGGCCGCGGCGGCCGTACGCGCCGTACGGCGACGCGAGCTGTTCCGCACCGCAGTGGCGGACGTGCTCGGGCTTCTCGCACCCGACGATGTCGGCGTCGCGTTGTCTGCGGTCGCGCGGGCGACCCTGCAAGGCGGGCTTGCGGCCGCGATCAATGCGATCGAGTCGGAGCGCCGTTGGGACCTGCCGACGCGCGTCGCCCTGATCGGCATGGGTCGGCTCGGTGGGCGGGAGATGGGGTACGCGAGCGACGCGGACGTGCTCATCGTGCACGAGCCGCACCCGGCGGCTCGCGAACGGGACGCCGCCGACGCTGCGTTGGCAGTCGTCAACGAGCTGCGCCGGCTGCTCTCCATCCCGGCGCCTGATCCACCGCTTGCGGTCGACGCCACGCTGCGCCCCGAGGGCAAGAACGGTCCACTCGTGCGGACCTTCGCGTCGTACGAGGCGTATTACCAACGCTGGGCGCTCGGGTGGGAGCGCCAGGCGTTGCTTCGCGCCGACGCGGTTGCGGGCGATGTCGAGCTCGGCGACCGGTTCGTCGCCATGATCGAGCCACATCGCTATCCCGTCGAGGGCCTCGGCGCCGAGGACATCCGCGAGATCAGGCGCATCAAGTCGCGGATCGAGGCCGAACGGCTACCGCGAGGGGCCAACCCGGCGACCCATACCAAGCTGGGCCGTGGTGGCTTGGCCGATGTCGAGTGGGTGGCGCAGCTCATCCAGCTGCGGCATGCGGGATCCGTGCCCGCGTTGCGGACGACGGGCACCGTCGTCGCGCTCGACGCGGCCGCGGATGCCGGTCTGTTGGCCGCTGCTGATCGCGATGACCTGGTCGCGGCGTGGCGGTTGGCCAGCCGGGCCCGCAACGCCGTGCTGCTGGTCCGGGGGCGGCCGAGCGATTCGCTGCCGACCAACCTCCGCGAGCTCCACTCGGTCGCGCGGTTGCTCGGGTTCGGGCCGGGGGAGTCGGAGCTGTTCATGGAGACCTACCTCCGGGTGACGCGACGGGCGCGCAGTGTGGTGGAGCGGGTCTTCTACGAGGGCTGAGTGGCCTTGGAATGACCACGTCCAGCAGGTTTCACCCCGCCGTGACAGGGCTTAAGGCCTGTCAGTGCGTGGGCAGTCCTGCTGGACGTGGTCATTCCGAGCATGCCTTGACAAGCATATGCCGCCAGAGGCATATTACGAAGCGTGCCAGTGACGGACGGCTTCGCGGTCATCGCTGATGCGTCCCGCCGACAGATCCTCGATCTGCTGCTGGACGACGAGCGCGACGTGTCCGAGCTCGTCGAGGAGCTCGGGGTCGCCCAGCCCAACGTGTCCAAGCACCTGCGTGTCTTGCGGGACGCCGGCGTGGTCGAAGCACGCACTGACGGTGCGCGCCGCGTCTACCGGCTCACCGGCCAGCCGCTGGATGACGTGGAGGCATGGCTGCAACCGCACCGCGAGCGCTGGGCTCGACACTTCGACGCCCTCGAGCGGCACCTCGACAGTCGCCGCGGCAAGACGAAGGGGAACAAGTCATGAGCAGCACCCTGCCGACCCATCCGGTCGACGCGGCTCTCGGCGCCGACGGTCAACACACTGTTCTCACGATGGAGCGCGAGCTGAGCCATCCCATCGAAGCAGTCTGGGCGGCGCTGACCAGGGCCGATGAAGTCGTGACCTGGGCGCCGTACCGCCCCGACCGCGACCTCGACACGACCGGCGCCGTGCAGTTGGCGCACAATGCCGACACGCCTGATTCACCTGAGGCGGTCGCTGGTTCGGTGCTCGCGGTCGAGGCGCCGCGCCGCCTGGTGCTTCGGTGGGGCGAGGACGAGCTGACGTACGAGCTCACGCCAAGCTCGACCGGAACTCTGCTGCGCTTCAGCCACGTGTTCGCCGACCGCGCCTACGCGCCGGACTACGCGGCGGGCTGGCACCTCTGCTGGGCCGCGCTCACAGTCCACCTCGACGGCGGCGACGTGCCACCCGTGCACGGCGACAACGCCAAGGCGTACGGCTGGGATCGGCTCCGACAGGAGTACGACGCGCTCCTCGCCTAGGCCTTCGCCGCAACGAAGGATCCGACATCGGCAGTGCGATGGCACCGCCGATGTCGGATCCTTTGGCCCGTCTTCGTGAACGCCTACCGCTGGTCGAGCGGGATGGCGACATCCACGACGGTCCAGCCGCGGAGGAATGCGCCGAGCGACTTCGCGTTGCCGGTGAGCAGGTCGACGTCGAACAGCCGAGACCGGCCATCAGCCTGCAGGACGGCGAGTGCGGTGTTGTCCACCGTGACGCCTTGCCGGACCTCGCTGTAGATGTCGAAACCAGCGGGTGCGCTGGCGTCGACGGTGAGCTTGCCCGTGGCCGCGAGGAGGCCGGCATTCGCGGGCGACTGCACGACCACCTGGTCGAGCATGACGTCGATGTCGTACAGCGTCGTCGCTGTGTTGGCGTCGAGGTCGTTGTTGGTGTACGCCGCCGCGCTGACGCCGGTGGCCGTCGTGGCCGGCGCAGTCGGGGTGGCGGGGTAGGTGAGCGCGCCGTCCACGGCCGTCACACCGATTGCGGGCGCGCCCATCGGGTCGTCGATGTTGTGGCGCAGGTTCTGACCGGTGTCGCTGACGACCCGCAGCCGGTTCGCGGCCGGGTTGAAGTCGACCCCGAATTGGGTGCCGCTCAGTGCCACGGAGAGCTGGGAGACCTTGGTGGCTCGACCGTTCTGCCGGTTGATGGTGTAGATGCCGCCGGCGTCGCCGACTCCGTACAGCTTGCCGTCCTGTACGCGGAAGTCGACCCCGACCAGCGTCTTGTCGCCGTCGAGCCCCTTGACCCGCTCGATGTCGCGCGGGAGATTCGGCCGGTCGGCCCGTACGGTGACAAGGCTGCCATCGTCAGCGAGCGCCACGACCGTCAGGCCGCGGCTGTCCTCGGTGCGGCGGTCGCTGCTGGCTACCCCGATCGCCGGGACCGCGAGTGCCGCAGCCATCACGGCTGCGACAGCCGCGAACCGTTCACGTCGTTTCATGCGTGTGACCCCTTCCAGTGCACGGGCGCCACACGAACGACTTACGTGCGGCGCAGTCGTGTGGGTGTTCGTTGCGTGGCGGCGGCTCGGATTGGCTCAGCTGCATTGCGTTGAAGCTCGGCACTCAACGAGGCTGCCGACCGCACACACGAGGAGTGTGCGGTCGGCAGGGCCGTCCATCACGACGGCGTGGGAGCTTGGTCACCACGCGGCCGTACACCTGTGGTTCGCTGCAGACAGCCGCGTGGATGGCGGCCTTGGTCCGGGCCCCGCGGCTGGACTCCAACGACGACGTGGCAAGTGGACCACGGACTTCTTCATCAACGACTGACTACAACCCAATCTTGATGGGACGCTGAACTCGCTTGCCACGTGGCCCCACGCAACATCCGATGAGCCGCGATCACCGGGGAATCACGGCTCGTGCGGACCGTCTGCGGGCTTTGCCGTAAGCGGTGCACACATGTCGAATAGGAGTTCGAACTCCCCCTGAGTGGTTGAGAGTCATCGGCTCTTGTCGGGATCCGTCCCTGACCTGCGGTCATACCATCGACTGCGGACGAACCAAGATCACATAGTGGCGGCCCCCGCCGCTGTGTGAACAGCTGGCGAGGGCCTGGGCAGATCGCCTTGAGAGGAGGGGATCCACCGTCGTTCGACATCATGCCACCGGACGACGAGCTCGTCACCGAAGACGACGCCGCTGCGCTGTCGATCGGTCACAAGCCGCGGACCAAAGTCCTCGAAAGAAATCCGGGAGGCGGTGTCGGATCGGGGTAGAGGTGTTCGTAGCAGGGATGACAGGCCGCCGCGAGGGCGCCCCAAGGAGACGGACACCGCGATCATGAAACTGACGACGACCACGCAGGTCTCCGTCGATGGAGTGATGCAGGGAAACGGCGGGCCGGACACTACCGGCGGATTCGAGCGAGGCGGATGGGCTAGGCCGCTCTTCGACAGCGAGGCCATGACGTTCGTCGACCAGACCTACCAGCGCGCCGACGCGTTCCTGTTCGGCCGCCGGACCTACGAGCTCTTCGCCGCCTACTGGGGAGTGAGGGAAGATCTGGGAAACCCCATCGTGGGTGCCTTGAACACCAAGCCCAAGTACGTGGCATCGACCACGCTCTCCGATCCGAGTTGGGCGGACACGACGGTCCTCCCCGGTGACCTCGCGGCCGCCGTCGGTGAGCTGAAAGCCCGGGTGGTCGTCGGACAGGGCGGGCGGCTGTTCCCCGACACCGGCCAGGACCTCGCGCTCGACCTGGTCGAGTCGCGAGCCTTTCCGAAGGGCATAACGCTCCAGGTCTACCGGCCGGCCGGACGCCCGCAGTACGCCACCGGCGGCGTCGATCCGAACCGCCTGTCTTAGGTGACGCCATACGTGAATCCGAGGCTTTGCACAGAACGATGCCCCCGCTCACGGACGTGGCGACCTCGCGCGGTGCGACCAGATCCAGACCTGCCTAGGCGTGCGGACGTTGCGGTCAGGACTTCGGTCCAAGCGTCGTGTTCAGGCTCGATCACCAACACGTCTCCCGCGCCACAGTGGTTTCGGACCCGTCATCCGTTCGTACGGTCATCCGCCACTTTGCGACGTTCCGCGACACCGGCCGCTTGCCCGCGCACGGCGACGTCTGACGACCCGCAGCAGCTACAGCGACGACCCCGGCGCCTAGCCGGGGTCGTCGATTCTTGGGCCGCTGGCCCGGCGCCGGGGGTACGCCGGGATGCCGGCCCTCAACCTCCTCGGCCGCAGAGTGCCCAAGCCTCTGACACGCAAACACCCCGATACGCAGCGTGATTGCGTGCGGCGCAAAGCATGTGGCGACGGCATCGGGGGTAGGTGTCGCGGGTGCGCGTCCGGTGGAAGGTCACCGTTCTAGCTGCGCTCCCACGGGGGCGGGAGCAGCTGGATCGGAAGCACCCGCCGGGCGCGCTGAACCCGGTGCGGTTCAAAGAGCATGACGGGGTAAGCGGTCAGCGCTGCGCAGCCGTCGCCAGCGCCAGGACGGTCAGTCCGGCGGCAGCGAGCCCGTACCCGAGCAGGAACATCACAAGGGCGCAGAACACCAGGCCCTTGGTCGCCACGGCGAACGCGCGACTCATGGCCGCAAGGATGCTCCGCCCGCTGACCGTCGTCTACCGTCCCCGGTAGGTGTCGCCGGCATGAACGAGACCTCGACGCCGGTCCTCCTCTTGACGGCACTGGCCGCGGCGGCGCCGGCGGCTTCCCGGGCGCCGGGGTTGAGTGCGGTGCTGTCGCATCGCTGCTGATCGCGTCCGGGCTGGAGGTGAAGGTGGTTCAGCGCCGGCTGCGGCACGCGAGCGCGACGACGACGCTGAGCACGTACACCCACGTGTGGCCCGACGCAGACGAGTCCGCACGGGCTGCAATCACGGGGGAGATCACAGCTCGTGCGGACTCTCTGCGGACTGAGCGATCTTCACAGCGGCTCAGCCGCAGGTCAGAGGGGTAATCGTGCTCAGATGTCGTAGTAGAGCTCGAACTCGTGTGGGTGCGGACGAAGCCGGATCGGGTCGACCTCATTGGCACGCTTCCAGTCGACCCACGTCTCGATGAGGTCGGGCGTGAACACGCCGCCCTCGAGCAGGTAGTCGTGGTCGGCCTCGAGTGCACCGAGCACCGCCGGCAGCGAGTCGGGCACCTGCGCGATGGCGGCGTGCTCGTCGGGCGGCAGCTCGTAGAGATCCTTGTCGACCGGGTCGGCCGGCTCGAGCTTGTTCTTGATCCCATCGAGACCAGCCATGAGCATCGCCGAGAAGGCGAGGTAAGGGTTGCTCGCGGGGTCGGGCACGCGGTACTCGATGCGCTTGGCCTTGGGCGACGTGCCCGTCACCGGGATGCGAACGGCCGCGGAGCGGTTGCGTTGCGAGTAGACCAGGTTGACCGGAGCCTCGAACCCCGGCACCAGCCGGTGGTAGGAGTTGACCGTCGGGTTGGTGAACGCCGCCAGCGAGGATGCGTGTGCGAGCAGACCGCCGATGTACCACCGCGCGGTGTCCGACAGTCCCGCGTAGCCGAGCTCGTCGTAGAAGAGCGGGGAACCGTCCTTCCACAGCGACTGGTGGCAGTGCATACCGGAGCCGTTGTCACCGAAGAGCGGCTTGGGCATGAAGGTCGCCGTCTTGCCGGCGGCCCACGCGACGTTCTTGATGACGTACTTGAACAGCATCAGCTGGTCGCCGGCGTGTAGCAGGCTGTTGAAGCGGTAGTTGATCTCGGCCTGGCCGGCGGTGCCGACCTCATGGTGCGCACGCTCGACCTCGATGCCGACTCGCCCCAGCGCGGTGACCATCTCGTCCCGCAGGTCCGAGTAGTGGTCCATCGGTGAGACTGGGAAGTAGCCGCCCTTGTAGCGCGGCTTGTAGGCCTGGTTGCCGCCATCCTCGACGCGCCCGGTATTCCACGCGCCCTCGATGGAGTCGACGTAGTAGTAGCCGGCGTTCTGCTTGGTCTCGAACCGTACGTCGTCGAAGACGTAGAACTCCGCCTCCGGGCCGAAGTATGCGGTGTCGCCTATGCCGCTGCTCTTCAGATAGGCCTCGGCCTTGGCCGCGATGTTTCGCGGGTCACGGCTGTAGGGCTCGTCGGTGAACGGGTCGACAATCGAGAAGTTCAGCGCAAGCGTCTTGGCCTTCCGGAACGGGTCGACGTAGGCCGTTGCCGCATCCGGCAGCAGTTTCATGTCGGACTCGTGGATGGCTTGGAAGCCGCGGATAGACGAGCCGTCGAACATCAGCCCGTCTCTGAACGAATCCTCGGTGAAGGACGGCGCCGGCAGCGTGAAGTGCTGCATCACACCCGGCAGGTCGCAGAAGCGGACGTCGATGAACTCGACACCCTCGTTCTTGACGAACGTGAGGAGCTCGTCGGAGCTGGAAAACATTCACCCTCCTCAACAGGTTGCGAAGACCGTACGAAGCAGGGGTTTCCCACCCGTGTCTCCACTGTTTCGAGCGTGTTACGCACAGCCAGGTAGCGTTTCCGGCGTGACCCACGGTTCGCAGGAGCCTGCCCACAAGGCCGGTTCGGACTCGCCAACAGCAGCGTCTCACACGGCGCCCGGAGTACGGCTTGGTTTGCCGGCCTCCGGGCCAGGCTCGGTGGTCGGTTGGGGGCGGCGCATTGCGGCGCTGCTGATCGACTGGGCGTTGGCCAACCTCGTCGCGCTCGCGTTCGCCGGCTCCGAGGCGTTCAGCGGCTCGGCTCGATGGCTGCCGCTCGCCGTGTGGTTCGTCATGGTCTGGCTGCTCACCGGGCTCACGGGGGCCAGCGCAGGTCAGCGCCTGCTGCGTATCACGGTGCTTCGGCTCGACCACCGAGCCGTGGGACTGGTCAGGGCGTTCGTGCGTACCGCACTGATCGCGCTGGTCGTGCCGCCCCTGGTGTTCGACCGCGACGGCCGGGGGTTGCATGACATGGCGGTCGGCACCGTGGTGGTGCACGGGCCGCGCTGACCCGATCCGACAGAGGCTCAGGTGCGCGGGAAGCCACCCTTGGGGATGCGGGCGTTCTTGGGCAGCGGCCCCTTGGGGACGGGCACCGGCATGGTGGTGAGCGCCCGCAGCCGGTTGTTGAGCTCGGTCACCTCAGCCGGAGCGATGCTGCGCGGGAGCTTGTTGACGTGGCGCACGAGCCGACGCAACGGCACCTCGTCGGGACCGTCGCCGACCACGACCTCGATCACCGGAACCTCGTAGGCGACCCGCGCGTGCCGCTTGCGCTCCTGCGCCAACAGCTGGCGGACACGCTGCGGCTGGCCTTCGCCGACGAGGATGATCCCTGGACGGCCAAGGACACGGAAGACAAGATCCTGGTTGCGGGTGACGGCGACAGGTGTCTGGTTGACGATCCAGCCACGGCGCAACGTGCCCAGTGCTGCGGCGGCCCTGCCCGGCTGCCCCTCGAGCTGTGCGTAGGCAGCCTTTTCCGCCCGCCGGCCGAAGAAGACCGCGCCGGCAAGCAGACCCATCGGAATGCCGAAGATCAGCCACGCCCACCAGGTGCCGAGCAGCAGGCCGAGACCGACGAACACACCGACGACAACGAGGAAGATCCCGAGGGTCAGCCAGCCAATGCGCGGGTCGGACCGCCGGGTCATCCGGTAGGTCTGCCGGATCTGCGCTAACCGCTTCGGCTTGTCGGGTGCTGCGTCGCGTGCCATGCCGTCAAGGGTACGGGCCCACCCGCGCGAGCCGTACGCGAGAGTGGCGGTCAGGCGGGCACTGGGGCGAGCAGCGACGCGAGGTGCTGCTCGACGACCGGGACTGCATCGCGAACGCTGACGCGCCGGCCGAGCTCGGCTGTGAGGGACGTCACTTCGGCGTCTGGCAAGCCGCACGGCACGATGCGCGTGAAGGCGCCCAGGTCGCAATCGCAGTTGAGTGCGAAGCCGTGCATGGTCACGCCCTGCGCCACGCGGATGCCGATCGCTCCCACCTTGCGGTCGGGTGCGCCGTCAGCCCCAGCGACCCAGACTCCGCTGCGTCCCTTGATGCGGGTGGTCTCCAGCCCGAGCTCGGCGCAGGAGGCAATCAGTGCCTCTTCGATCCGGCGTACGTAGGCGACGACGTCGACGGGCTCGAGCAGCCCCACGATCGGGTAGCCGACCAGCTGGCCAGGGCCGTGCCAGGTGATCTTGCCACCGCGGTCGACATCGATCACCGGCGTTGCGTCCAGCGGGCGTTCCTGCTGCTCTGTGCGCTTTCCTGCTGTGTAGACGGGTTCGTGCTCGAGCAGCAGAACCGTGTCGGGCGCCTCGCCCGCGGCGCGAGCAGCGTGGACCCGGCGCTGCTCCTCCCACGCTCGCTCATAGGGCACGAACTCGGGGTCCAGACCGAGGTGGACGAAGCTCAGTGAAGTCACGTCGGCAGCGTACCCGCGCCGATTTCAGACACGCTCAGGTGTGACATGAGGCATTCCTGTGCACAGGATGCACGCACCATGCCCCGGTATCGGTGACAATAGGCGGCGATGTTCGGTCCGCCTCTTCTTCCCGGCTTCGTCGTCGAGGGCCCTTTGGGCCGCGGCGGCGAGGCTGCTGTCTGGGCTGCCGTCGAGGAGTCGACGGGGCGACCAGTCGCGTTGAAGCATCTGCTCACGCCCTCGGCCGCTGAGCGCGTACGGCTGCATCGCGAGGCGGCCCTGCTCTCCGGCATCGACCACCCGCACGTCCTCAAGCTCCTCGGAGTCCACGACGGACCGGACGGCGTCGTGCTCGTGCTCGAGCGGGCCGCTGGCGGGAGCCTCCTTGCCTCCGTGCTCGCGCGGGGGGCGTTGCCCCCCGGTGAGGTCGTCACCGCCACGGGCCCGATCGCCCAAGCGCTGGCCATGGCGCATGCGACCGGGTTGGTTCACGGCGATGTGACACCCGGCAATGTGCTGTTCAGCGCCGACGGTCGGCCCATGCTTGCCGACCTTGGCCTGGCGCGAGTCGCGGGGGAGCGGCCGGAGCACCTTGGCGGCACTCTTGGTTTCACCGCGCCCGAGGTGCTCGGCGGCCAGGCGCCCACACCTTCCTCCGACGTCTACAGCCTTGCCGTGACCGTGCGCACCGCGCTCGTCGGCGTCCTGCCCGACGACCCACGGGCGGCGTTGGTCAAGTCGCCGCCATTGCCGGCAACTCCCGTGAGCGTCGTCGAGCGTGCCCTGGGCGTGGAGCCACGCAACCGGCCCTCGGCCGCCGAGCTCGCGGACGCACTCTTCCGGCTTGCGGCGCCGCGACCACTGCGGTTGATGCCGTCTCAGGTTCCGCCTGCGGCGCCCGTCCCGCCACGAGCCGAGCTGCCCGAGCCGCCGGTAACCCACCGCACCGCGCCGGCTCCTGAGCCACCCCCGGCACAGCCTGGCGATGGCACGGCGCAGAGCTATTCAGGCCGGCGGATCCGCCGGGCGCCCGCGCGCAACCAGACCCCGCCGATGCCGCCGCCGAGCCTTCAGATGCCCGCGCCGAGCCCCTCGATGCCGGCGCCGACATCGCCGAGGGCCGCACCGAGCACGCCGAAGCCTGCGCCGTCCGCGCCGATGCCCACGCCGAGCGCACCAATGCCGGGGCCGACAGCCGGATTTCCGCCCCCGCCGTCGGCGCCCCCCGATTCGAGGGCCGCACGGACGCCCGCACCTATGTCGCCCGCTGCTCGGCGAGGCGCCGCGCAGCAGGGGCCTGACGTCTCCCCTCAGAGGCAGACCGGGCTGCCGGAGCCGCAGCCTCGGGTGGCGCCGTCGGAGCCCGCCCGGCGCGGCAGGCCGTCCCTTGCCCCAGACGACGTCCGCACGGTGCCTACCGCGCCGCAGACGCACCGGGTGCGCCGTGAGCAGCCGGCCGAGCGCCCGCCGCTCGACGACGATCGCGTCGACACCACCGAGCATCACGACGTGGGGCGGTTCGCGGTGCTGCTGATCGTCCCCGCGCTCATCATCGGTGCTGCCTTCCTCGGGTGGAACTGGTGGGAGGCCCGGCAAAGCGCAAACGCCGCGCCACGCCTCGACATCAGCCGCCCGCTCGGCGAGGGCGAGGGCGCGTCGGCGGCGTTGTGCGGAGGCACTCCGTCCGCGGTTCCGGCCGCTGCTCCGCCCGTGCCGGAGGACTGGACGGTTGTCGTCGACGATCTCTACGCGCAGATCGCCGCCGCATACACCGATGCCGATCCCTCCGAGCTCTGCCTTGCCTACGTGCCCACGAGCAAGGGCCTCGAGGTCGATCACGCCAAGATCAACGACTACGTACGAGTCGGCGCGCACGCGCTGGGCATGGACTTCACCGTCTACTCGGCCGACGTGATCACCGTCGAGCCGAATCGGGTCGTGCTCGAGATCACCGACGAGCTGCCCGCCTATGACATCGTCGACCAAGACGGCGTCGTCCGCGGCACGGGCGTCGAGCTACCCCGGCAAACCTGGAAGGCAGAGCTGCTGCCGTCGAGTGATGGCACCGCTTGGCGGTTCGGCTGACCGGTCGCCGATCAGTCCAACGCAGCGGCGAAGATCTCGTCGGCAGTGCGATGCGCGAACTCGAAACCGGCTGCCTGCAGCCGAGCCGGCACGGCACGCACGCTGCCGAGTACCGCATCGGCGAACTCGCCAAGCACCAGACGGATCGCCGGTGCGGGGGCGGCCAATAGAGCTGGCCGATGCACGGCGCGGGCGAGAGCTGCAGTGACATCACGGTTGGTCGACGGCACCGGTGCGGTGACGTTGTACGCGCCACTGGCGGTTGGCTCGACGAGCAGGAACGTGATGGCGCGCACCGCGTCGTCGAGTGACACGATGCTCCACCACTGGCGACCGTTGCCTAGGCGAGCACCGAGACCGAGCCGGAACAGCGGCAGCAACCGCCTCCCGAGCGTCGACCCAGACTTGTCCATGACAATGCCGCTGCGGGTGCTCACCACTCGGATTCCGGCCTGTCGAGCGGGATCCAGGGCGGCTTCCGTGTCCTTCACCGCCGTGGCAAGGAACCCTTGGCCCGCCGGAGCGTCCTCGTCGAGCATCGTGTCGCCGCAGTCATTGCCGTAGTAGTTGATCCCGCCTTGGCCGATGATGACGTGCGGTCGTGGCTCCAGCGCCGTTGCGGCTTCGGCGAGGACACGCGTTCCGCCGACATGACTGTCGTACAGCTTGCGCTTGTAGCCCTGAGTCCAACGTCGGTCTCCGACTCCCGCACCTGCCAGGTTCACGAGACCGTCGGTGCCGGCGAGGCCCGCAAGATCGACCATGCCTGTCATCGGGTCCCACTGCACTTCGTCGGGAGCCCTCGGCGCGCGGCGCACGAGTCGTACGACGTCGTGACCATCGGAGCGCAACGAAGCAGTAAGGGCGGTGCCGACAAACCCGCTCGCCCCGGTGATCGCGACCCGCACGGAGTCAGCCCGCCGTGCCGGCCGCCAACCCGCGGATCACAGACCGAGCTCAGCCTCGAAAGCTCCCTCTTCGAGCCGCTGCTTGACGGTGACGAGGAAGCGGGCCGCGTCCGCACCGTCGACGAGCCGGTGGTCGTAGGTCATCGCCAGGTAGACCATCGAGCGGATCGCGATGCTGTCGGCGCCGTACTGATCCGACACCACGACCGGTCGCTTGACAACCGTGCCCGTGCCGATCATCGCCACCTGCGGCTGGTTGAGAATCGGAGTGTCGAAAAGCGCCCCGCGGCTGCCTGTGTTGGTGAGGGTGAACGTCCCACCAGACAACTCGTCCGGTCCGATCTTGTTGGTGCGGGTGCGCTCGGCAACGTCGGCGATCTTGCGAGCGAGACCCGCGATGCTGAGATCGCCGGCGTTCTTGATGACCGGCACCATGAGGCCCTTGTCGGTGTCGACCGCGATGCCGAGGTGCTCGACGTCGAAGTAGGTGACCTCGTTGGTCTCCGAGTTGATCGTCGCGTTGACCTTGGGGTGCTGCTTGAGCGCGTCGAGGGCAGCCTTGGCGAAGAACGGCAGGAACGACAGCTTGACGCCCTCACGCGCCTCGAAGGACTTCTTGGCGCGATTGCGGAGGGCCGCGATCGCGGTCACGTCGACCTCGACGACGGTCGTCAGCTGGGCGGAGGTCTGCAGCGACTCGATCATGCGCTTCGCGATGACCTGTCGGATGCGCGACATCTTCTCGGTCTTGCCGCGCAGCTCCGCGGCCTCTGCCGAGGGGGCTGCGGCTGCGGCCGGTGCCGCCGCTGGCGCAGCTGGTGCGGATGGCGCAGCTGGCGCCGCGGAGGCCTGCTTGGCCGCCTCGGCGGCGGCGAGCACGTCCTGCTTGCGGATGCGGCCACCAACACCGGTGCCCGACAGCTGACCGAGGTCGACACCGTGCTCGGCGGCGAGCCGGCGGACAAGCGGTGTCACGTATGCGCGTCCGTTGCCTTCGGCGGTCGTCTGCAGCGCGGGTGCCGTCGCAGCGGCTGCCGGTGCCGACGACTGGGCGACCGGCTGAGGTTGTGGCGCGGCTTGGGGCTGGGGTGCTGCTTGGGGTTGCGGTGCGGCTTGGGGTTGCGGTGCGGCTTGGGGTTGCGGAGCAGCCGGGGTTGCGGAGCAGCGGCCGGGGCGGTCGGAGCGGGCGAGGCCGCCTCCGGAGCACCCCCGGCGCCGCTACCGATGACAGCGAGTACGGCGCCGACCTCGACGGTCTCGTCCTCTGCGACCTTGATCTCCAGCAGCGTCCCGGCGGCGGGCGAGGGGATCTCGGTGTCGACCTTGTCGGTGGAGATCTCGAGCAGCGGCTCGTCGACGGCGATGCTGTCGCCGACCTGCTTGAGCCACCGGGTCACGGTCCCTTCGGTGACGCTCTCGCCGAGCGCGGGCAACGTCACAGGGACGCCGTCACCGCCTTGAGCGGCTGCAGGTGCTGGCGTCGCGCTGGGGGCTGCCTCGGCGGGCTCTGCGGCGGTGGTCGCGGGTTGCGCCGCGGGTGCCGGCTCGGGCTGCGCGGCCTGCGGTTCACCAGCGTCAGCCGCTTCGGGCTCCGTTGCCGGTGCGGCGTCAGCGCCTGCCGACTCGCTCTCCTCACCGATGACGGCGAGGACGGCGCCGACCTCGACGGTCTCGTCCTCGGCGACCTTGATCTCCAGCAGCGTCCCGGCGGCGGGCGAGGGGATCTCGGTGTCGACCTTGTCGGTGGAGATCTCGAGCAGCGGCTCGTCGACAGCCACGGTGTCACCGACCTGCTTGAGCCACCGGGTCACGGTGCCCTCGGTGACGCTTTCGCCGAGCGCGGGCAGAGCGACGGAGACCGCCATTGGTTGTCCTCTCTCCAGTCCGGGGCCAACCCCCGGTGCTCAGGCGTGTGCGTGCAGCGGCTTGCCGGCCAGCGCCAGGAAGGCCTCGCCAAGTGCTTCGTTCTGGGTGGGGTGGGCGTGTACGAGCGGCGCGACGTCGGCCGGGAAGGCCTCCCAGTTGTAGATGAGCTGCGCCTCGCCAACGAGCTCACTCACGCGGGCGCCGACGATGTGCACGCCGAGCACCGGGCCGTCGGCGAGCCGTACGAGCTTGACGAAGCCCTGCGTACGCAAGATCTGGCTCTTGCCGTTGCCGCCGAGGTTGTAGCTGTAGGTCTCGACCTTGTCGGCGCCGTGCTGCTCCTTGGCGTGGGCCTCGGTGAGACCGACGGACGCAACCTCAGGGTCGGAGTAGGTCACACGCGGAATGCCCGCCTCGTCGATGGCTGCCGGGGCCAGCCCGGCGATCTCCTCGGCCACGAAGATGCCCTGCTGGAAGCCGCGGTGCGCAAGCTGCAGGCCGGGGACGATGTCGCCAACCGCAAAGACACCGGGCAGGTTGGTGCGGAGCCGCTCGTCGGTGAGCACGAACCCGCGGTCCATCGCCAGGCCCTGCTCCTCATAGCCGATGCCGGACGTCGACGGTCCGCGCCCGACGGCGACGAGCAGTAGCTCGGCCTCGAGGCTCTCGCCGCCGGCGATGGTGACTCGTACGCCGGACTCTGTCGGCTCGACCGACTCGAACGGCTTGCCGGTCTTGAACCCGATGCCGCGCTTGCGGAACGCCCGCTCGACAACCTTGGAGATCTCCTCATCCTCGGCCGCCACGAGCCGGGGGAGTGCCTCGACGATGGTGACCTCGACCCCGAGCGACCTCCATGCGCTGGCGAACTCGACGCCGATGACCCCTCCACCGAGCACGATCGCCGATGCGGGCAGCCGCTCGAGGTTGAGCGCGTGCTCGCTGGTGATCACGCGTCGGCCGTCGAGCTCGAGGCCGGGAAGCGACTTGGAGTAGGACCCTGTGGCCAACACGACATTGCGGCCAATGAACCGCTCGCCGTCGACCTCGACGGTGTCGGGCGACACAAGCCGGCCGCTGCCCTGCACGTACGTGATCTTGGCCGCACTCACCAGGCCTTGCAGCCCCTTGTAGAGCTTGGCGACCACGCCGTCCTTGTAGGCGTTGACCCCCGCCATGTCGATGCTGACCAGCTCGGACTTGATGCCGAACTGCTCGCTCTCGCGGGTCTGGTCGGCGACCTCGCCGGCGTGCAGCAACGCCTTGGTGGGGATGCAGCCGCGGTGCAGACAGGTGCCGCCCAGCTTGTCCTTCTCGATCAGCGCGACACTCTTGCCGAGCTGGGCGGCGCGCAGAGCGGTCGCATAGCCACCGCTGCCGCCGCCGAGAATGACGATGTCGAAGGTTTCGCCGGATGTCTGGGCGTTGTCCGCCACTCTGCGCTCCCTTTGGGCGTTGGTACCTGAGACAGCATCTTTCCACCCAAGGTTGTTCCTGCGACAACCGGGCGGTCTGCTAGGGCAGACTTGGTTGCTGCGGTCGATTGCATGGCAGAAGGGATGTTCGATGGCGTGGTGGCGACGTCGCCGATCGGCGTCGGCGGGCGGTGGTCGACGGCAGGCTCAGGGCAGTCTGGACCGGGCCGCGACATCGGTTGATCGCGAGCACCTCGAGGAGTTCGTACGCACGCGTCGCGGGGTCGAGGCCTACGTCGAGCCGCCGACGACAGTGACCTCTACGACCGTGATGCTGATCGCACACGACGGAGAGTGGACGCGTCGACGCGTGCCCGATGCGGGTGCGGCGGCTGACCTGGCTCGCCGGCTGGGCATCCCGGTTTACGACGCGCGCATCGTGGGCTACCCGCAGCGCATGCGCGACTACAACGCCCGGCGCAAGGCCGGCGGGGGCTGACTTGTCGGTGTCCTGGTTCGACGCCGCCTACACCCACGGAGTCCCGCCGTGGGACATCGGCCGCCCCCAGGAGCCATTCGTCCCGCTCGCTGAGGGGCGACTCGTCACCGGTCCGGTGCTCGACGTCGGGTGCGGCACAGGCGAGCACGCGCTGCTCTTCGCGTCGTACGGCTATGACGCGGTTGGCGTCGATGCGAGCCCGCACGCGATCGAGCTGGCTAGGGCCAAGGCGCACGAGCGGGGCCTGTCGGCGACTTTCGTAGTAGGTAATGCGCTGCAGCTCGAGCAGCTCGGCCGTACGTACAGGACAGTCGTCGACTGTGGCGTCTTCCACGTGTTCTCAGATGACGAGCGCGTGGCGTACGTCACATCGCTCGGCCGCGTGCTCTTGCCCGGCGGGCGCTGCTACGTCCTCGCGTTCAGTGACGCGGAGCCGACTGACTGGGGTGGGCCGAGGCGGATCCGCCGGTCCGAGCTGGTCGACGCATTCCGTGACGGCTGGGAGATCCGCAGCATCGAGCCGGCCCGGATCGCGACGAACCTGCCGATGATCGAGGGGCACGCCTGGTTCGCCGAGGTGGAACGCCTCAGCGACGCCCGCGCCAGCTAGCTAGCTATTGGCAGAGGGCGCCCCTGCGCCAATCGCGGCTTGGCTGAGGGCGCCCCTGCGCCAATAGGTCCGCTAGAGGGCGCCTCTGCGCCAAACAGGTCAGCTGCGCGGAAGGTCAGAGCGCGCCGTTGGCGGCTTCCTCAGCCAGCTTGACGAGAGTCCGCACCGCGGAACCGGTGCCGCCCTTGGGGGTGTAGCCGTGCGGCTGACCCTCGTTGAATGCCGGTCCGGCGATGTCGAGGTGTGCCCACCGGATGTCCTGTCCGACGAATTCCTTGAGGAACAGGCCCGCAGACAATGCACCGCCCCAGCGCTCACCGAGGTTGGCGATGTCGGCGACCGGGGAGTCGAGCTTTTCGCGCAGTTCCTCGGGCAGCGGTAGCGGCCACATCTGCTCACCAGCATCGGCCGCGATCGAGTGGATCGTGTCACGCAGCCCGTCGTCGTTGGACATGATCCCGGCGACGCGGGTGCCGAGCGCGACGACGCAGGCACCGGTCAGGGTGGCGACGTCGACGATGATGTCGGGCTTGTCCTCCGAGGCGCGCGCGATGGCGTCGGCCATGACAAGCCGGCCCTCGGCGTCGGTGTTGAGCACCTCGACCGTCTTGCCGCCGTACATCGTCAGGACGTCGGACGGGCGCTGAGCGGTGCCCGAAGGCATGTTCTCCGCCATCGCGGCGTAGGTGGTGACCGACACCGGTATGCCCAGCTTCGCGATGGCGAGTGTGGCGGTGATGACTGCGGCGGCCCCGGACATGTCGCACTTCATGGTGATCATGCCGTCGGCCGGTTTGATCGACAAGCCGCCGGAGTCGAACGTGATGCCCTTGCCGACAAGCGCGATGTGCGCCTTGGCGCGCTTGGGTCGGTAGGTGAGGCGGACGAGACGTGGCGAGTTGACCGACCCCTGGCCGACGCCGATGATGCCGCCGTAGCCGCCCTTGCGCAGGGCCTTGTCGTCGAGCACCTCGACCTCGACCGGCGCATCCTTGACGGCTGTCGTGGCGGCAGCGGCGAAGGTGGCTGGCGTGAGGTCGCTCGGCGGGGTGTTGACCCAGTCGCGGGTGAGGGAGACGGCATCGCCGAGGATGGCCGCTCGCTTGAGGGCCGCCCTCGCTGCCTTGTCGCGGGCCAGCGGCGTCACGACCGTGGCGCTGCCGAGGGGCGCGTCGCCCTTCTTGTAGCGGTCGTAGGCGTAGGCGCCGAGCGCGAGCCCTTCGACGACCGCACTCACCGACTCAGTATCGGCCGCGGGCAGGGCGACGACGGCTTTCTTGCTGCCGGCGAGCGTGCGCGCCGCCGTGCCGGCTGCGCGGCGCAGCGACTCGGGCTGGACGGCGTCGGCGACGGGACCGAGGCCGACGGCCAGCACGACCTTGGCAGCAACACCGTCGACGGCCGCCAGCTTGGTGACCTCACCCGCCTTGCCCTTGGCGCCGAGCGCCGATAGAGCCGCGGCGAGCCGCCCCTCGAAGGCGTTGTCGAGCTCGGCTGCGTCGGCGAGAAGGACGGGCGCGTCGCCGTCCTGCGCCACGCCGACGACGAGGGCGTCGGCGGTGAGTTCTGCGGCCTTGGCGTTGCTGAGGTTGATTGTCGCCACGATTCTCCACATCGTCGGGGTGGCTGGACCGCAGTCGATGGTACTCACGTGCTGACAGCAGCAGTGACGAGCGCTGCCACGGTCGCCACCTCGCTGCAGGCCCCAAGAACGTCGCCGGTGATGCCGCCGACGCGGCGAACGCAGATCGCGAGCAGGAGTGCGCCGCCCGCAAGCCCCACGATCACACTGACGACGCCGGCCGCACCACCCACCCACAGCCCGAGCAGCAGCGCGACCGCGAGCCAGCCGAGAGCCCAAGCGCGCGGTACGACGCCGGCAACCGCAGCGCCTAACCCGTCGGGACGTGCCGCCGGGACGCCACGTACGCAGGCGAGCACGATCGCCACCCGACCACCCAGCACCGGCAGGGCCAGCCGGGCGATCGGGCTGTCGAGAGTGACCAGCTCAGCCGCCGCGGTCGTCTGCAGCAACAGCACGAGGACCACGGTGACGGTGCCGAGCGCACCGATGCGCGGGTCACGCATGACGTTGAGGGCGTCGTCGCCACGGCGGCGAGAGCCGAGCCCATCAGCCACATCTGCGAGGCCGTCGAGGTGCAGCCCACGCGTGAGGTACGCAAGCGCACCGATCGCGAGTGCGGCCGCGAGGATCGGCGAGCCGTCGAACGGGTCAAAGGCGAGCCACGCGATGGCACCGACAGCGACGCCGAGCACCGCGCCGACCAGTGGGCCGAGCAGGATCGCCGCCCGCGCGACTGCGCTGTCGACCCGACGCGGCGCAGGCACGGGAACGATGGTGAACGTCCCGACGGCCAGTCGTACCCCGTCGGCGACGCGCCCCGCAACGATCACGCTGAACGGCCAAGTTGTGTCGTGAACCGCTGCAGGCGCATGTGCCTAGTCACCAGCTGGCTGTTCAGCGTGATCGTTGCCAGCGGCGCCCAGCACCTCATCGAGCGTCGACATCTCCGCGAGCAGCGCAGCCGCCGCTTTGAGCACTGGCACCGCAATCAGCGCGCCGGTTCCCTCCCCGAGCCGCATCTCGTAGTCCACCAGCGGTTCCAGACCCAGCCGCGCGAGAGCCGCGTGGTGCGCCGGCTCAGTGGAGCGGTGGCCGGCGAGGAACCAACGACCGGCGCGGTACGAGACACGCGCCGCGACCAGCGCAGCGGCTCCGGACACGACACCGTCGAGCAGCACCGGCGTACGGCGGACTGCGGCCTGAGTGAGGAAGCCCGCAGTCGCGGCGAAGTCGGCCGATCCCACGGTGGCGAGCAGTTCGATCATGTCGCCGGTTTTCGGTCGTCCGCGGCGGGCCGCGTCGCGGACAGCCGCGGCCTTGCGCATCCACGCGTTGTCATCCACGCCCGTGCCCCGGCCGACGAGAGACGCGACATCCTTGCCGGTCAGCAGCACAGTGAGGACGGTCGCCGGTGTCGTGTTGCCAATGCCCATGTCACCGGCGATGAGCAGGTCGGCGCCGGAATCGACCTCCTCATCCGCGATCGTCATGCCGGCGCGGAAGGCCGTCTCTGCCTCGTCGCGAGTCAGTGCGTCCTCGATGTCGATGCGGCCACTGCCACGGCGCACCTTGTGCTTGGTTACGGCTGCGGGCAGGTCAGACAGGTCGGCGTCGACGCCGATGTCGAGGACGCGCACGCTGGCGCCCACCTGACGTGCGAGCACGTTGACCGCCGCGCCACCGGCGACAAACGTGCGAACCATGAGGCCGGTGACCTCACGCGGGTAGGCGGACACGCCCGCAGAGGCGATCCCGTGGTCGCCCGCGAACACGACGACGCGTACGTCCTCGAGCGGGCGCGGCGGGCACGTCCCCTGCACCGAGCAGATCCAGGCCGCCAAGTCTTCGAGCCGGCCGAGCGCGCCAGCGGGCTTGGCGAGCGCGGCCAACCGCTCGCGCGCAGCCTCTGACTGCTGCTTGTCCGGCAACGGCACCTGCCCGGCCAGCTCGGTCAGGTCGAGCGTCATGCGGTCCTCTCAGGGGTGAGGTCGAGCGGTCGTCCGGCGACGAGCAGGATGACCCGGTCGGAGACGTCGGCTAGGCGCATGTTGAGCTTGCCGAGCTCGTCGCGGAAGCGGATGCCGGAGGGGTACGAGGGTACGACCCCTGAACCGACCTCGTTGCTGACGGCGACGACGTAGCGTGGGGTGTCCCGCCAGGCAGCGATCAGTGACTCGACCCTGGCGCGCACAGCGTCGCGGCTGCCGCCGTCCCAGTTTGCGTCGTCCCACCCGCCGACACCGTCGAGCACAGCCGTCAGCCACAGGGCGAAGCAGTCGAGGAGCACGGGCGGGCCGGGCGTGGCCAGGACGCCCTCGATGTCGGTCGTCTCGAGCGTGCGCCAGGTCGCGGGCCGCCGGGCGCGGTGTTCGGCGACACGCTGCACCCAGTCGGGGTCGTCCGGGCGCGCGCCGCTTGTCGCGACATAGTCGACCGCGGGCTCGGCCGCGAGCAGTCGCTCGGCGTACGTGCTCTTGCCGGACCGCGCCCCGCCCAGCACCAGCACGCGCTGGCCGCCAACAGTGAAGCGCTCTGCACGCGGCGCGCCGCCCGTGTCCGGCACAACGTTTCGGTTCTCGGGGTCTCCAGGCAACACAAAGTCGTACGCCGTGCTGTCGGTCATCGCAGCCATGGCCTCTGGGCCGGCGTCCGGGGCGTACAGCAGGCGACCACCGTCGGGGCCGGTCACGTCCCACCACAGCCGGTCGTCGTCCGCCGGCAGGGCGACAACTTCGTACGAGCCCAGCTGCAGCGGCTCTCGGGTCGGGACGCCTGGGCCGAGCACCTCAACCCCATCGGGTGCAGGGCAGCCGGAGGGCGGCCCGCTCATCAGGATGTGTCGCACGCCCAACAGGTCCAGCCCGTGACGCCAGGCCGCGGCCGGCGTCTCAGGCCCACAGTCGAGCAGCAGCACCCCGTCGACCAGTGCCGCAGCACCCGCACCCAACACATCGACGCGCATCAGCGGGCGGCCGGCTGGAACTCGATGGGCGCATCGAACGCGGCCTTGCGCACCGCCCGACGCAGCGCCGCGAGCACCGGCCGACCCGCGAGCACGCACAGCAAACCGGTGACCACCGCGCGCGAGATGTCCCAGGCCATCGATGTCGTCAGGTGGAAGACCACGAACCGCGTGAGGTTGTCCCACACGGGCTCGCCGGCGACGAAGCTGACCGACGTCGTCAATGTGGTGAACGGCCAGAACCACATGTTGAGCAGCCCGCCATAGAGCAGCGCGACGATGACCCCGTATGCACCAAGCATCAGCACCTCCGCACGACCGCGCAGCGGCGGCAGCAAACCGGCGCCCATCGCGGCCCAGCCACAGCCGAGCATCTGGAACGGTAGCCAAGGCCCCACCGCCCCGATGACGAACGCCGACGCGAGCAGCGTGATTGCTCCGAGCGCGAAGCCGAAACCGGGGCCGAGTACCCGGCCGGCGACAACGAGCAGAAAGAAGATCGGCTCGATGCCGGCGGTGCCGGTGCCGAGCACGCGCAGGCCGACGCCTACGGCGGCGAGCACGCCAAGCAGGGCCACCGACTTGGCGTCGGCCTGCCCGTCGGCGAGCTCGGCCAGGCAGACGACCAGCAGCAGCGGGAGCAGCAGCGCGAACAGCCAGGGCGCGTCGGCGCTGTGGGCCAGCCCGGCACCGGCGTCGATGAACAGTGGCCAGGTGAAGGCGACGAAACCCACGAGCGATACGAGCGCGATCGCCAGCGCCGAGCGGGTGCCCAGGCGCAGCTGACCGGCTGTCCGGTTGGCAATTGCCTCGCTCACGAAGCCACCCCCAACGCATCGGTCACGTCGTGAACGGTCAGCCACGGCTGCGGCGCGAAGATCTTTGCCACCTGTGGCGCGAACGCGGGTGAACCCACGACCACCTCGGTGGTAGGCCCGTCCGCGACGATCTCTCCGTCGGCGAGCACCACCACGCGAGTCGCAACCTCCGCCACCAGCTCGACGTCGTGCGTGGCCAGGACGACGCAGTGACCGTCCCGGGCAAGATCGCGCAGGATCGCCACGAGGCGACGCTTTGCGGTGTAGTCGAGGCCGCGTGTCGGTTCGTCCAGCAGGAGTAGTGGGGGAGCGGCCGCGAGTACGACTGCCAGTGCAAGGCTGAGCCGCTGCCCCTCCGAGAGATCACGCGGATGCTGCTCGTCGAGCACCTCGGGCGCCAGGTCTGCGAGCTTCGCTCGTGCGGTGCCGGGTTGGGCGCCCGCATCGTCGTCGGCGTCACGGCACTCCGCCGCAACGGAGTCGGCATAGAGCAGGTCGCCCGGGTTCTGCGGCACGAGCCCAACGGCGCGCACGACTCGACCAGGGTCGGCGGTGTGCGGCGTGAGCCCGAGTACGTCGACCGCACCGGCGGACGGCGCGCGCAGCCCGGTCAGGGCCGCCAGCAGGCTCGACTTTCCCGCGCCGTTGCGGCCCATGACGGCCACGACGTGACCGCGGTGCAGCGACAGTTGGACGCCGCGAAGCGCGGGTACGGCGCCGTATGACACGACGAGCCGGCGAGCCCGCGCGAGCTCCACGTCAACCGGCTGGACGACGTGCAGCGGAGGGGTTCGCTCGGCGAGCTGGCGGCGTAGGAGGGTGGTGCGTCGTCGCGCGTCGCGTACGGACAGCGGCAGCGGGGACAACCCAGCGACCCGGCCGAGCTCGACTACCGGCGGTGCGACCGTCGACACCGCCATCACCTCGGCCGGATCACCGACGACGAGCGGGGTGCCGGCACCACCGAGGAGGACGACGCGGTCGGCGTACTGCACCACACGCTCCAGCCGATGCTCAGCCAGCAGAACGGTCATGCCCAGGTCGTGGACGAGCCGCTGCAGCGCGGCCAGCACCTCCTCCGCGGCCTGCGGGTCCAATGCTGATGTTGGCTCGTCGAGTACGAGGACGCGCGGGTGGGCGGTGAGCGCTGCGCCGATCGCCGCACGCTGTTGCTGGCCGGCAGAAAGCGTGCCCAGCGGGCGGTCCCGGAGGTCCGCGAGCCCGAGGAGGTCGAGCGTCTCCTCGACCCGGCGGCGCATCACCTGCGGGTCGAGCCCGAGCCACTCCATCCCGAAGGCGAGCTCGTCCTCCACCGCGTCCGCGACGAAACCCGACCCCGGGTTCTGGCGCACAACACCAACCACGTCGGCAAGGTCGCGGGGCGCGTGCGTACGGGTATCACGGCCATCCACCAGAACCCGCCCCGAGAGGGTGCCCCCGGTGAAGTGCGGTACGAGCCCATTCACCGCACTAAGCAATGTCGACTTGCCCGAACCGGTACGTCCGACGACAAGGCACAACTCGCCCTCGGGGACGTGTAGGTCGACATCGACCAGCACGGGGGCAGCGGCGTCGGGATATCGGATGGTCACCGACTCAAACCGGATCACGCGGGCACCTCCATCGGGGTTCGCGTCGAGACGCCGGGCGTGGCTGGCACCCGATCGGGCGGCAGCGGTGTGATCCAGGCAGGAAGCAGCGCCGCCACGAGGCCGATCAGCGGGAGTAGGGGCAGCTGCGGCGGGACCAGGGGTACGAAAAGCAGGTTCATCCCTGGGGTGCCGCGGGCCGCTGTCACGCCAAACGTGCCGGCAACGACGATGGCGCAGCCGGTGACCGCCCACTCCGGCCAGCGCCACGGGTCGGGTCGGTAGCGGGTACGGATGCTGGCCCGGCCCGCGAGCGAGAAGCCGCTCGCGGCAAGGGCCAGCCCGCCCAGGACCAGGGCCGGTCCGAACCAGCCGGGCAGGCTGTCGTCCAGCAGCCCGTATACGCCGACGCACACCCCCGCCAGCCCCGCGACGACGAGCACCCCCGTGGCCCGTCGTCGCGGAGCAGGAACGGCGGCGGCGCGGCCGAAGCCGCGGGCGTCCATCGCGGCGGCGAGGTCGAGCGCCCGCTCGAGCGACCCCTCGAGGACGGGCATGGCGATGCGGCCAAGGCTGCGTGGGCCTCGCGCGGTGCGGCCGCGCAGCCGGTGAGCCGCGCGGACGCGCGCCGCGTCCTCGACGAGCCTCGGGGCGAACGACAGCGCGACGACGATGGCGACACCCGTTGCGTATAGCGCCCCGGGCACCGAGCGCAGCAATCGCCGAGGATCCGCGAGTGCGTTGGCGGCGCCCACACAGGCCAGCATCACGGCCAGCCGCAGGCCGTCGTACACCGCCAACATCACGGCCTCGAGCGTCACCGCACCGCCGATGCGAACACCCGCCGCCCACTCGGGCAGGTCGAGCGACGGCAGCCGGAACAGCACCGTTGTGCCGCCGACCGCCGTCCCGAACAGAGCCTGGAACACCACACGGAGCCCGATCACCAGCAACCCCAGCTTGAGGAAGGCGCCGAACGACCTGGCCCAGGGCGTCGGGCTACGGCGCGCGGCGACCACGTAGCCGGCGACCGCCACGAGCAGCGCGAGCAGCACCGGATTGGTGGTGCGGCTCGCCGCCACCGCGAGGCCGAGCGCCCAAAGCCACCAGGCTCCGGCGTGCAGCCGACGGGGGACCGGGTGCAGGCTCATGTGCCGGCGTTTCTCCTGTTGAGTCGCATGGCGCCGAAGCCCAGTCCGACCACGGCAACCGCACCGACACCGATGAGGGCCCACGTTCCGGTGGCGATACCGGCGTCGTCATCACCGCTGTCGGGCAGCTGCAGCGTCACGAGCTCTTCCTCACCCGTTGGCGCGGCACCTTCGACCTCGTCGCCGCAGCCGGTGGTCGGCCAGCCGTCCAGGCCGCAAACCAATGCGTTCTCGATGCGTACTTCTGCGACCGCGGAGAGCACGACTGCTCCGGTGGCGTCGGTCGGCACGACCGCGCACTCGCCGCGTGCCGCCGGTGGCTCCGCGCCGTCGGCGTTGTCTTCCGGGGTGCCGTAATCGATGACGACCGCCACCCGCTTCTCGCCGGAGCTGGCTTCGGTGCCGCCGCAGATCGCGTCGAAGTCGCCCGCCGCGCGCGGTTGTCGTACGGACTGTTCGTCGGTGACCGCAAACCGCCAGCCCTCGACGGAGCCGTCAGCCGGCGTCGACTGATCAGGCCCGGTCTGGCCGAAGGTCCAGGCGTTGTCCTGCCACTGGTAGTAGCCCCAATAGCGGAATGCGGCCGCATTGGCTGGGGTGACGATGAGGAGCATGAGCGCGGCCGCGATGGCTCCGGAGAGCCCGATGCGCAGGCGGCGCCGACGAGTGTGTTCGGGGGTTCCAGGGGGCGGAGCCCATTGGCGTTGGGACATGACGACCCTTCACAGCAGCGATCCCGCGACGGTGACGGGTCGCGCCAGCACAACGCCCCCACCGGATGCGCTCGGGTGAGCGCCTGGTGAGGGCGTGGGATGGGTCATCGACCCGGCCCCGCCCCGTAGACCTCGACGGATACGTGGAGCCGCTCGTACCGACCGGGCGTTCCGGCTTGCCGCCGCACCTGGGTGAACAGGTGGGACGGCCTACGGTTGCGGGTCAGCGTCGGCATTGGACCGACTTCCCCCGACCGGTACGTGAGGTGATCGACACGCTCCCATGCTGGAGGTGTCGTCGTCAAAGCGGTGTGGGCGTCACTCGGGCGGGCGCAGGCTCATCGGCCCGTACACCTCGCGGCCGTCCTCGAGCAGCACGACGGCCTCGACACCGGCGTCGAGCAGTTCGCGCCAATGCTCGCCGATCCAGGTCTCCGCGTCTGCCTGCGCTGGAAAGTCGACTGCGGCGACGCCGGCCACAGTTGCGTCAGTGCCCTGCTCGTCGACGTACCGCCAACTCCAACCCATGGCGCGTGAGCCTAGTCGGGTCGAGCGGCGATACAGGCGCCGCTAGACGACCGCGCCCGGCTTGACGCGCGGCTTGGGCAGCCGCATGCGGCGGATCATCGTCGCCCGGCTGATGCCGTAGAAGCTGTTGCCCCGGGACGCGTCGTCGGGGAACCGCTGACGCACCTGCCGCTTGAGCCGCCGGCTGAGGAAAAACAGGTCCGCGACGCCCAGGATCAGGATCACCAGCATCAGGGTCGTGCTCATCAGCACGATCTGCGGGTTGGGAATCCAGCCGAGGATCAGGACGAGCAGCATGAGCGGCAGGAAGTATTCCGCCAGCGACCGGCGCGAGTCGACGAAGTCACGGATGTACGCGCGGACAGGCCCGCGGTCACGCGGCATGTAGCCGCTTTCATCCCCCTTGCTCATCGCCGCTCGGACACCCTCGCGCTCTGCCCGGGTCGCCGCTCGGCGCCTGGCGGCGGCTTCGCGGCGCGTGAGGACTGGCTTGACCCGCTGCCGGCGGGCGGCCTCGGCGTCCTTGCGCGAAGGCGTCGGGCGGCCCTTGCCCTGGGCGGTGACAACGTCCTGGGAGGCGGCGGGCTCGGTCGCCTCGGGGGTCTGGGTGCGTCGGAACACGCTCTCTAGAGTACGGCGCCGGGGGTGAATCTCCCGAACTGCGGCCGAGGCGCATAGGCTGGAGATCTCTACTAAAGACATCACGGCCAGGTGGACCTGGCGTGGCAGAAGGGTCAACCAGCACCCATGGGCATTCTCAAGCGGATTTCGATGATCTTCCGGGCCAAGACCAACCAGGTGCTCGACAAGGTCGAGGACCCGCGGCAGACGCTCGACTACTCCTACCAGAAGCAGCTCGAGCTCCTCACCAAGGTGCGTCGCGGGGTCGCTGACGTAGCGACGAGCCGCAAGCGCATCGAGCTGCAGATTGCCCAGTTGAACGAGCAGTCCGACAAGCTGAGCAACCAGGCGCAGCGCGCGCTGGGGGCCGGCAGGGAGGATCTCGCCCGCGAGGCGCTGACGCGCAAGTCTGGGCTCACCCAGCAGATCTCCAGCATGCAAGCGCAGCACGCAGCACTTCAGGGCGAGGAAGAGAAGCTGACGCTCGCCGCGCAGCGGCTGCAGGCCAAGGTCGAGGCGTTCCGTACGCGCAAGGAGACGCTCAAGGCGACCTACACAGCCGCCGAGGCGCAGACCAAGATCGGCGAAGCCTTCTCCGGGCTCTCGGAGGAGATGGGTGACGTCGGGATGGCCGTGCAGCGGGCCGAGGACAAGATCGCGACGATGTCGGCGCGCTCCGGCGCCATCGACGAGCTGCTCGCCTCCGGCGCGCTCGACGACCCGACCGGGTTGGTCCAGGACGACATCACCCTCGAGCTCGACAGGCTGGCGTCCACCAGCGAGGTCGAGGACGAGCTGTCCCGCCTCAAGCAGCAGATCACGACCGGCGCCGAGCGCCCGGCCATCGAGGCCGACCCCGGCCTCTCCCCGGGTCAGCCGGCTCCGGGGTCGACCGGTTCCCAAGCCGCGACGCCGCCGCAGAGCCAGCCGGGCACCGGGCAGCCGTGATCGTACGCATCCTCGGGGAGGGTCAGGTCGACGTCCCCGACGAGGCGGTCGACGAGCTCAACCGGCTCGACGCCGAGCTGGAGGCCGCGATCGAGTCCGGCGACGAACAGCGGTTCCGTGCCGCGCTGCACGCACTCATCGGCGCCGCCCGCGACCTCGGCTCCCCGGTGCCCGACGACGCACTCGTCGAGAGTGAGCTGGTCCTGCCCGAGTCCGACGCGTCGATCGACGAGGTCCGGGAGATGCTGACGGGCGAAGGGCTCATCCCCGGCTGACGTGCCAGCTGGGCGACGACCGCGCCCCGTCCGCCCCGCGCCCTCAGGCGGCTGGCAGCGCCAGCATGCGGTCGAGCGCGACGCGCGCCCAGTGCGCGGTGCCGGGATCGACGCTGATCTGGTTGACGACCCGTCCCTCGACGAGCCGCTCGAGCGCCCACACGAGGTGCGGCAGGTCGATGCGGTTCATCGTCGAGCAGTAGCAGACGGTCTTGTCGAGAAACACCACCGTCTTGTCGGGGTGGGCGTTGGCCAGTCGGCGTACGAGGTTGAGCTCGGTGCCTACTGCCCACGCCGACCCGGCCGGGGCCTGCTCGATCGTCTTGATGATGAACTCGGTCGACCCGACCAGACCGGCCTTGGTCACCACGTCGTGCTGGCATTCCGGGTGCACAAGCACCTGCACGCCGGGGATGCGAGCTCGTACATCATCGACGCACTGCGCCGTGAACCGGCCGTGCACCGAGCAGTGCCCCCGCCACAGCAGCATGGTGGCCGCGCGCAGCTGGTCCGCGGTCACACCGAAGCCGGGCTTGTGCGGGTCGATGACCACACAGTCGTCGAGCGACAGGCCCAGCTTGAGCACGGCAGTGTTGCGGCCCAGGTGCTGGTCGGGCAGGAAGAGCACCTTCTCGCCGCGATCGAGCGCCCAGCGCAGCGCGGTCTCGGCGTTGCTCGACGTGCAGACCGCGCCGCCGTGGCGCCCGGTGAACGCCTTGATGTCGGCCGAGGAGTTCATGTAGGTCAACGGCACGGTCACGTCGGCGACGCCGGCATCGGCCAGCCGCTCCCAGGCCTCCTCGACCTGACCGAGGCGCGCCATGTCGGCCATCGAGCAACCGGCTGCGAGGTCGGGCAGCACCACCTGCTGGTGGTCGCCGGTCAGGATGTCGGCCGACTCGGCCATGAAGTGCACACCACAGAACACGACGTACGGCGCATCCGGTCGCGCGGCCGCATCCCGCGCGAGCTTGAACGAGTCGCCCGTGACGTCGGCGAACTGGATGACCTCGTCACGCTGGTAGTGGTGGCCGAGCACGAACACCCGGTCGCCCAGCGCCGCCTTTGCCGCCCTCGCCCGCTCCACCAATGTCGGGTCGCTCGCCGCCGGGAGGTCACCCGGACAGTCGACGCCTCGCTCGCTCGACGGATCGCTCCGCCGTCCGAGCAGGAGGAGCGGCGCCGGTTGCGGCTCGGTCATGGTCACTTGCTTGCCTTTCCCATTGCTGGTCGCGCTCGACAGACGCGAGTCCACAGGATGGCACGCTTGCGCCATGAAGGTTCTCGTCGCCACCGACAAGTTCGCCGGCACCCTCACCGCACCAGAGGCTGCGGTCGCCATCGCCGAGGGTTGGCGACGACACGCTCCCGACGACGAGATCGTGCTTGCCCCCATGGCGGATGGCGGTCCGGGCTTCGTCGACGTGCTGCACGCCTCGCTCGGCGGCGACCTGCTGGCGGCAACGGTCACGGGGCCGCTCGGCGAGCGCGTCCCAGCAGCCGTGCTGCAGGTGGGGGAGACCGTGTACGTCGAGTCGGCGCAGGCGTGCGGCCTTGACCTCGTACCGCCGGACAAGCGCGACCCGCTCAGCGCGACCACGTACGGCGTCGGTGAGCTCATCACGACGGCACTCCACGCCGGCGCGAAGAAGATCGTCGTGGGCCTCGGGGGCAGCGGCACCAACGACGGCGGCGCCGGCCTCCTCGCGGCCCTGGGAGCGACCAGCGATCCAGAGGGCCTGCTGACGAGCGGCCCCGCGGCGCTGTCGCGGCTCGACAGCGTCGACATCGCGGCGGCGCGCAACCGTTTGGCCGGGGTCGAGCTACTCGCAGCGAGCGACGTCGACAACCCGTTGCTGGGTCTGCGCGGAGCGACCAACGTGTTCGGACCGCAGAAGGGGCTCACCCGCGAGCAGCTGTTCGAGGTCGACGGCGCGCTGACCAGGCTGGCGCATGCGGCCGGGCGCGCGGCCGCCGACGAGAAGGGCGCGGGCGCGGCAGGCGGCCTGGGCTACGCATTGCTGCTGCTGGGCGCCACAAGAGTCCCCGGCTTGGACACCGTGGCCGACGCGGTAGGTCTGGCCGAAGCCGTGCGCCGCGCCGACCTCGTCATCACCGGTGAGGGGAAGATCGACCCCACCACCGTGTCGGGCAAGGTCGTGATGGGCGTTGCGAAGGCGGCAGGCGCGGCCGCACGACCCTGCCTCGCCCTGGCCGGCCGGGTCGACGTCAGCCCGCGCGAGTTGCGGGCCCACGGGATCGAGTCGGCCTACGCGATGGTCGACCTGGTCGGAGAGGAACAGGCCCTCGGCCGACCCGCAGAGAGCCTGGCTGCGCTGGCCGAGCGGGTGGGTCGCACGTGGTCGCCGCGCCGATAGGGCGTCTCCCGGTGTGGCGTGTGTCACGATTGTGGGGCAGGGCTGCGTTCACCGCTTCGCGCGCTGGCCGCGTACCGTAGTAACCAGACCGACGCCGACCACACCCGGGAGCCATCACATGACGGTTCAGGACCAGACCACGCGCACTGTCACCGAGGGCGTTGTCCTCACTGACATCGCAGCGGCCAAGGTCAAGGGCCTCCTTGAGCAGGAGGGTCGCGACGACCTCCAGCTGCGGGTTGCCGTGCAGCCGGGCGGCTGCTCGGGCCTGCGCTACCAGCTGTTCTTCGACGAGCGTCACCTCGACGGCGACGACGTGCACGACTTCGGCGGCGTCCACGTGGTGGTCGACCGCATGAGCACGCCCTACCTGCTCGGCGCCACGATCGACTTCGTCGACACCATCGAGAAGCAGGGCTTCACGATCGACAACCCCAACGCCACCGGCTCCTGCGCCTGTGGCGACTCGTTCCACTAGGACCGCTCACGATCCGACACAACGGCACCCTCCGTCGATAGGTTCGACGGAGGGTGTCGTTGCGTCGACAAGACGACGGGTAGGCTCCGCGGGTGCATATCGCTGTGACGGGGTCCATCGCGACCGACCACCTCATGACCTTCCAGGGCCGCTTCGCGGACTCGCTCGTCGTCGAGCAGCTCGACAAGATCTCGGTGTCGTTCCTCGTCGACGATCTTGACGTCCGGCGCGGCGGGGTGGCGGCCAACATCGCCTTCGGCATGGCCAACCTCGGCCACACCCCCGTGCTCGTCGGCGCCGTGGGGGAGGACTTCCTCGTCGACTACCGCTCCTGGCTCGAGCGCCACGGTGTCGACTGCTCGGGCGTCCATGTCTCGTCAGTGCTACACACCGCGCGGTTCGTGTGCACGACCGACCGCGACCACGCGCAGATGGCGTCGTTCTACCCCGGTGCGATGAGCGAGGCCCGCGAGATCGAGCTGCAGCCCATCGCCGACCGCCTGGGCGGTCTCGACCTGGTGCTCATCAGTGCCAACGACCCCGAGGCGATGCACCGACACACCGACGAGTGCCGCACTCGCGGCTTCGCCTTCGCCGCCGACCCCAGCCAGCAGCTGGCGTGGATGGACGGCCCAGGCATTCGCCGGCTCGTCGAGGGCGCGGCCTACCTGTTCACCAACGAGTACGAGGCCGCGGTCCTCGAGCAGAAGACCGGCTGGAGCGCCACCGACGTCGTCAAGCAGGTGGGCACCCGCGTGACCACGCTTGGCAAGAACGGCGTGCGGGTCGAGTCGGTCGACAACGACCCGATGCACGTGCCGGTCGGCGCGCTCGTCGATGCGGTCGACCCCACCGGTGTCGGTGACGCGTTCCGCGCCGGGTTCCTGGCCGGCATCGCGTGGGAGCTGTCCGCCGAGCGCTCCGCCCAGCTCGGCTGCCTGTTGGCGTCGTACGTCATCGAGACCGTGGGCACGCAGGAGTACGACCTCGGCAGTGCCGACTTCCTGACGCGACTCGCGAAGGCGTACGGCGACGACGCCGCCGCGGACGTGCAGCCCCACCTGCACGCGCTGCACGTCTGACGGTCGCCGTGGCCGCCGACCGGGTGCTCGACTGCCTGGGGGAGCGGTGCCCGCTGCCGGTCATCCACCTAGCGGGCGAGATCGGCTCGGTTCCGGTTGGCGGCACGATCGAGGTGCACGCCGACGATCCCGCCGCCGGCAACGACATCCGCGCCTGGTGCCGGATGCGAGGTCAGGAGTACCTCGGCGAGTCCGGCAACAGTCACCTCGTCCGTCGGCTGGCGTGATCGAGGCACTCGGACTGCCACTTCGCGTGCCGGACGTGCGGATTTCGGGCGATGCCCACGCAGAATCGCACGTTTAGTGCGCGAGGTCGTCCTCCACTTTGGGCGTAGCGAAACTCCTCAGGCGGCTCACTCCCGGTCACAGGCCAGATGCTCCCAGCTGCGACCGGACGTCAGCTACGACGCGTGGCAAGACATCGAGGAATCGCTCGACGTCGGCCTCGGTCGTGTCGCGCGCCAGCGAGACGCGTACGTTGCCGTGGCTGAGCACCCCCATGGCTTCGAGTACGTGGCTCGGCCGCAGCGCGCTTGACGTACACGACGACCCGCTCGACACCGCAAAACCTTCACGATCAAGCGCAGTCAGCAGCGCCTCGCCGTCGACGTACAGGCAGGAGAACGTCACCAGGTGCGGCAGCCGCTCCGTGGGATGGCCGACCACGTCGACGTCTGCCACCAGCTCGGGCACCCGCGAACGGATCCGATCCACCAGCGCCGCGTGCCGGGCGGCGAGCTCGGCCCGCTCGGCGAGGCGCGCCTGCAGCGCCGCCGCGGCCGCGAGCGCCGACGGTATGTCAGGAAACCCGGGCAGGTCAGGCCGCTCGTCCTCGGGCAGAGTGCTGCGCAGCCGTACGCCCTTGCGCACCGCCAGCAGCCCCACCCCGGCTGGCCCGCCCCATTTGTGCGCACTCGCGGTGAGCAGCGACCAGCCGGTTGGGACAGCTACCCGACCAACTGACTGGGCGGCGTCGACGAGAAGCGGTACGCCGCGCGCGGCGACCACCTCCGCGACATCGGCCAGCGGCTGCAGGGTCCCCACCTCATGGTTGGCCGACTGTACGCAGACCAGCGCGGTGTCGTCAGTGACAGCGTCCGTGAGCTCGGCGAGATCGACCAGCCCCAGTCCGGTCCACACCGACGCTGGCGACAGAGCCACCCGCCGCCTCGTGCGCGACCGCGGCCGCAAGCACGCTCGAGTGCTCCACGGCCGAGTGCACGAGCCGTGACCCCACGCGTCGCCGGCCGCGAAGTGCGGCGGCAATTCCGTGGTGCACCGCTTGCGTTCCGGAGCGGGTCAGCACCAGCTCGTCCGGGCGTACGCCCACACCCGCGGCCAGCGCTTCTCGCGCGTTGTCGAGCAGCATCCGGGCTCGTCGGCCGGCGTGATACAGCCGCTGTGGGTCGGCCCAGCCCTCGTCAAGGGCGGCTAGCAGCACCTCCCGCCCGGCGGGGTGCAGCGGCTCGCCGGAGGCCGCGTCCAGGAAGCCCGACACGCCCAAACCGTACGTCCGGAAGTGTTGTGCCACCTCGCCGGGTATGGCCCCCTGGGCTGCGATACGGTTGCCGCGAAAGTCAGTAACGATGGCCACTCCGGCGTCGCGATCCGGCCATCAACGCGGCCGGGTTCGCAGCACGGAGCCGTACATGTCGAAGGGCGAGGCGTGGGTCCGTACGGCACGAAGCACCCGGCCACAGGTCGGCCGTCCCGCCGGTCACCACGGGTGCGCTTGGTCGCGATGGGCGCCGTCGCGACACTGGCACTGACCGGCTGCTCCAGCGAGCTGCGGGAGCAGTGGGGGCGTGGTGGCCTGCCGGAGAGTGCCTCCGCCGAGACTCATCTGGTCCAGGACCTCTGGAACGGCTTCTGGATCGCCGCACTCGCCGTCGGTGTGCTGGTGTGGGGGCTCATCCTGTGGGCATCGTTCGCCTATCGGCGCCGCCACCCCGAGCTGCCGGTGCAGACGCGTTACAACATGCCGATCGAGTGGCTCTACACGATTGCACCGTTCTTCGTCATCGCCACGCTCTTCGCCTGGACGGTCAAGAACCAGAACGAGCTGCTCGAGCTCGACGATGACCCAGACGTTCGCATAGGGGTCATCGGCCAGCAGTGGTCGTGGACGTTCAACTACCTAGACGAGGACGTCTACGACGTGGGCACCACGGTCGAACTCCCGACCCTGGTGCTCCCAGTCGACCAAACCGTGCAGTTCACACTTGAGTCGCCCGACGTCATCCACTCGTTCTGGGTTCCCGCGTTCTACTTCAAGATGGACGTGATCCCCGGTCGGGAGAACACCTTCCAGGTGACGCCCAACAAGATCGGCGTCTTCAAGGGCAAGTGCGCCGAGCTCTGCGGCACCTACCACTCACGCATGCTCTTCGACGTTCAGATCGTGTCGCAGGCCGACTACGACGCGCACATCAATGACCTCGAGGAGCAGGGCCAGACCGGCGTGATCGAGGCTCCCTTGCGCGGCGCCTTCAGCACCGAACCACTCACTCCCGAGGTCGGGGAGAACCAGCGATGACCACGACCCAGCCACGCCCGACCGCTGCTTCGGCGACCCGTCCGCATCGCAAGGGCAGCACCGTCGTCCGCTGGATGACCTCCACCGACCACAAGGTCATCGGCTACCTCTACCTCATCACGTCGTTCGTGTTCTTCCTGTTCGCCGGCCTGATGGCGATGGTCATCCGTGCCGAGCTATGGAAGCCGGGCAACCAATTCGTGAGTGACGCGGTCTACAACCAGCTGTTCACCATGCACGGCACGATCATGCTGTTGCTCTTCGCCACGACGACGTTCATCGGCTTTGGCAACATCATCGTGCCGTTGCAGATCGGCGCGCCTGACGTGGCGTTTCCGCGCCTCAACATGTTCAGCTACTACCTGTTCCTCTTTGGTGGGCTGATCGTCGTCGCGGGCTTCCTCACACCGGGTGGGGCCGCCGACTTCGGCTGGTTCGCCTACACGCCGCTGTCCAACGTGCAGTACTCGCCCAACGTCGGTGGCGACCTCTGGGTCATGGGGCTGGCGCTGAGCGGATTCGGCACGATCCTCGGTGGCGTCAACTTCGTGACCACGATCATCACGATGCGCGCGCCCGGCATGACGATGTTCCGCATGCCGATCTTCACCTGGAACATCCTGGTGACGAGCCTGCTCGTGCTCATGGCGTTCCCGGTGCTGGCCGCCGCGCTGTTCGCGTTGTTCGCGGACCGCAACTTCGGCACCCACATCTTCGATCCGGCTAATGGTGGGCCGATCCTGTGGCAACACCTGTTCTGGTTCTTCGGCCATCCCGAGGTCTACATCATCGCGTTGCCGTTCTTCGGCATCATCACCGAGGTCATCCCTGTCTTCAGCCGCAAGCCGTTCTTCGGCTACAAGGGCATGGTGGCCGCCACTATCGCGATTGCTGCACTGTCGATGGCGGTGTGGGCGCACCACATGTACGTCACCAACGCCGTCGCACTGCCGTTCTTCGCGTTGATGACGATGCTCATCGCCGTACCCACGGGTTTCAAGTTCTTCAACTGGATCGGCACGATGTGGCGGGGGTCGATCACCTTCGACACCCCGATGCTGTGGGCCGTCGGCTTCCTCGTGACCTTCCTCTTCGGTGGGTTGACCGGCATCATCCTGGCTTCGCCGGTGCTCGACTTCCAGGTGTCCGACAGCTACTTCGTCGTGGCCCACTTCCACTACGTGGTGTTCGGCACCGTCGTGTTCGCGATGTTCTCCGGGTTCTACTTCTGGTGGCCCAAGTTCACCGGCCGGATGCTGGACGAGCGGCTCGGCAAGCTCCAGTTCTGGACGCTGTTCATCGGTTTCCACACCACGTTCCTGGTCCAGCACTGGTTGGGTGTCGAGGGCATGCCGCGCCGCTACGCCGACTACCTGCCCGGCGACGGCTTCACGTTCCTCAACCAGGTGTCGTCCGCCGGCTCCTTCCTCCTCGGCGCGTCCACGCTGTTCTTCCTGTGGAACGTGTGGATCACGTCAAAGAAGGAGAAGGTCGGAGTCGACGACCCGTGGGGCTGGGGCAACTCGCTCGAGTGGGCAACGTCGAGCCCGCCGCCGCGGCACAACTTCACGTCGTTGCCGCGGATCCGCTCGGAGCGTCCGGCGTTTGACCTGAAGTACCCCGACATCGCCGCCGTCGGTCAGCCGGTCCGCGTTGGGATCAACACCGGAAACATCGACACCCCGAAGGACGTGCAGCCGTGAAGACCGAGGCTCGGCTGTTCGTGATCCTCTCGGTGTTCTTCCTGATCGTGACCCCCGCCTACTGGTTCTCCTCCGAGGACTGGACGGGCACTACGGCGCTGACGCTCACGTTCGGGCTGTGCTTTCTGATCGGGTTCTATCTGGTCTTCACGTCGCAGCGGATGGAGCCGCGCCCCGAGGACCGCGACGACGCCGAGATCGAGGACGGCGCGGGGGAGTACGGCTTCTTCAGCCCGCACTCCTGGTGGCCGTTGGCGTGCGCGAGCGCGGCGGCGCTCATCTTCCTGGGTCTGGTCGTCGGCTTTTGGCTCGCGATCATCGGCGGCGCCTTCGCTGTCATCGCGGTCATCGGCATGGTCTTCGAGTACTACCGGGGCGAGCACGCCCACTAGCCACCGCCCAATGCTGAATCGATGTGACATCGAGTCACCACGTCGCTACCGCGCAGGTATTTCACGGCTTGCGGAATCCCTTTCGCCCGATTGCACGTAATTACAGTCATGACGGCGTCGGACGAGTCGCTTCTTGCGGGTATGGCCGCTGGCGACCCGGAGGCGGCGGCCGCGTTCGTCCGGCGATTCCAGGCGCGGGTCTACGGACTCGCGCTGATGATCACCAGTGAGCCGGCGACGGCCGAAGAGGTTGCCCAGGAGGCGTTTCTGCGCGCCTGGCGACACGCGGAGGCGTATGACGTCCGACGGGGGCGCGTCGCTACCTGGCTGCTCACGATCGCGCGCAACGCCGCCGTCGACGTGGTCCGGGTCAGGCGTGAGCAAGCGGTCGATCCGACCGCATTGCTCGCGCTTGTCTCGACACCAGAAGAGGGAGACGCAGACGTCGACCGGCTCGTGAACGCGGAGGGGCTGCGCGCAGCGCTGCGCGAGCTCCCGCGCGAGCAAGCGGTCGCCGTCGTGCTGGCGGCGTTCTACGGGATGACCGCGCGGGAGATCTCCGAGCGGGAATCCGTACCGCTCGGGACGGCGAAAACGAGGATCCGCACCGGTCTGATCCGGCTGCGCGACCGGTTGGAGGTGAGCGATGACTGAGCACGACGACTGTGAGTCCATCGCCGACTCGCTGGCCGAGCTGGCTGCCGGTGCGGCATCCGGACCGGACCGCGCGCGAGTGCTGCGACATGTGGCGGCCTGCCCGTCGTGCCGCCGGGACCTCGAGGAGCTGTCGCGCGTGGCTGCGGACCTGCTGCTGCTGGCAGCACCGCGTGAGCCACGGGCCGGGTTCGAGGGCGACGTGCTTGCGGCCATCACCGCCGACTCCCCGCCCCCTGTGGCGGCCAAGACTCCGCGGTCCTGGCGTCGAATCGGCGTACGGGCGGCTGCCGTTGCGGCGTCGGCCGCGGTCGTCGGCGGACTCGCCGCGGGCGCGGTGTGGCAGGCCACCGAGTCTGATCGCACCTTGGGCCAGCGCTACCGCGAGACGTTGCAGGTCGCCAACGGGCGTTACTTCACCGCCAAGCCGTTGACCGCTCCTGACGGGTCGGACACGGGCACGGCCTTTGCCTATCAGGGCGAGCCGTCCTGGCTCATGGTCTTGGCCAAGCAGGTGCCGAGCGACGGGCCGTACGAGGTCACGGTCGTCACTTGGCACGGTCGGGCACTCGCGCTCGGCACCTGCGAGGTCGTCGACGGCTCCTGCAGTGTGGGATCCACCATCGATGTCGATGTGTCGGACATCAGTGAGGTGCGGCTGACCGCGGACGGCAGCACCACGCTTGTCGCGCGGTTCTGAAGTCTAGGTCCGCTGGAGCGCCGAAGAGAGCAGACCCCACCTCGTCCCGGTGGCGCTTGCCGCGCTCGTCCTCTTCCTCGGGCGACGAGCCCACCAGGGCCGTCCTGACAACCTGACAAGTCGAGATGTGTCGCGGTGCGGTGCGGTGTGGTCGTCGACTCGCCTCAGTGGCCGCGGGTGATCTCGCCGGGCTCCTCGGCAGCTTCCTCACCGCCGGCCTCGAGCTCCTCCACGGCGTGGTGACGCTGCGCGGCGTTGTATTCCTCGACCGTCGGCTTCTGCACAACGTCGCCGTAGTAGGCCTCCGACAACCTGGCTCGGACCTCGTCGACCCGGCGGTTTGGTGCCGGGATGCCACGCTCGTCGGTGGCCGGCCCGACCTCGTGCGGGACGTCGCGCGGATGCGCCGCGAGCACGTAGGCCTCCTCGGAGCCCAGCGGCCCGTGCACCTCGACGAACTCGCCGTGGGGCAGTCGCTGGACCACGCCGGTCTCGTACCCGTGCAGGATCTCCTCCCTGTCGCGACGCTGCAGGCCGAGGCAGATGCGTTTGGTCACGATGAACGCGATCACCGGTCCGACAAAGATGAGGATCCGCAGCGCCCACGTGATGGTGTTGATCGGCACGTGGAAGATCAGTGCGATGAAGTCGTTTCCGCCACCGAACAGGCCGAGGATGATGAACGTTGCCAGCGCCGCGATGAGGCCGGTGCGGACCGGTTGGTTGCGCGGTCGCTGGAGCGTGTGGTGCTCACGTCGGTCGCCGGTGACGAACTGCTCGATCCACGGATAGGCCAGTAGGACACCGATGAGGATGCCCGGGATGATCTGCGCCGGAACCAGGACGTTCCAGCTCCAGGTGAAGCCGAACCAGTGCGTCTCCCAGTTGGGCATGATGCGCAGTAGGCCGTCGAGCCACCCCATGTACCAGTCCGGCTGAGTGCCGGCACTGACTTCTGAGGCGCTGTAGGGTCCCCAGATCCACACCGGGTTGATCTGGAGGAACGCCCCCATGGCCGCGATCACGCCCCAGACGATGAACTGGAACCCGCCGGCCTTGGCGACATAGATCGGGAAGAACGGGGGCCCGACGACGTTGTGCTCCGTCTTGCCCGCGCCGGCCCAGTGGGTGTGCTTCTGGTACCAGAGGATGATCAGATGCAGCGCGACGAGCGCGAGCAGAATGCCGGGGATGAGCAGCACGTGCACGATGTAGAGCCGCGGGATGATTTCGTCGCCCGGAAACTCGCCACCGAAGAAGAAGAACGACATGTACGTGCCGACGACCGGCGTCGCGAGGATGATGCCTTCGGCGATGCGTAGCCCGGAGCCCGACAGGAGGTCGTCCGGCAGCGAGTAGCCGGCGAACCCCTCGACGACGCCGAGGATGAGCATCAGGATGCCGATGGTGTAGTTGATCTCGCGCGGCTTACGGAAGGCGCCGGTCAGCAGGATGCGCGTGGCGTGCACGACCATGGCCGAGATGAACACCAGCGCGGCCCAGTGGTGGATCTGGCGCATCAGCAGGCCACCGCGGACGTCGAACGAGATGTCGAGCGTCGAGGCGAACGCCTCGGACATCTGCACGTCGCGAAGTGCGGCGTACGACCCCTCGTAGGTCACCTCGGCCATCGAGGGCTTGAACCAAAACGACAGGAACGTGCCCGACAGCAGCAGCAAGATGAAGCTGAATAGGGCGATCTCCCCGAGCAGGAACGACCAGTGGTCGGGGAAGACCTTGCGCATGTTGCGCTTGAGCCAGACCGAGATCGTGAGCCGGTCGTCGGTCCCGCCGACGACCTTGCCCGTCGCTTCATACAAGCCGCTCAATCCCGCTCCCAGAAGCTCGGGCCGACGGGCTCGGTGAAGTCGCTCCGCGCGGCAAGGTAGCCCTCGTCGTCGATGAAGATCGGCAGCTGCGGCAGGCTGCGGGCAGCCGGGCCGAAGATGACCTTTCCGTTGTCGGCGAGGTCGAAGGTGGACTGGTGGCACGGGCAGAGCAGGTGATGGGTCTGCTGCTCGTACAGGTTGATCGGACAACCGACGTGGGTGCAGATCTTGGAGTAGGCGAGGATGCCGTCGACCTGCCAGTTTTCCCTGCCCTGGGCGATTTCGAGCTCGTCCTCCTCGATGCGCACCAGGATCACCGGCACCTTTCCGCGGGCAACCGCCCGGCCAGGGCCCTCCTCGGGGAGCTCCTCGAACGTCTCCGGCATCGTATTGACGATCGCGCCCAGCTCGACGTCGGCGGGCCGTACCGGACGGAAGGTGATGTCGGTCACCAGGCGCACGCCCTCCGCCCAGAGGAATGTGTGCGACTTGACGTTGCCCGGCAGCGGCCCGAGGTCGCGAAGCAGCACGACCGCGGGCAGCGGCAGCAGCGCCATGGCGCCCAGCAGCGAGTTTCGGATCATCTTGCGGCGCCCGAACCCCGACTCCTGGACGCCGGCATCCCAGGCGGCGAGCGCCTGCTGGCGAGTCTGTGGGTCGGAGGCGAGTACGTGTCGCTCCTGCACCAGCTCCGGGCTGGTCATGATCGTCTTGGCCCAGTGGACGGCGCCGAAGCCGAGGCCAAGCATGATCAGGGCCAACGTGCCGCCGAGCCACAGGTTGGACATCTGGGTCCGGCGTACGTCGCCGTCGATCAGCGGTAGTGCGAAGTAGGCGACCAGAAAGCCGAGTGTCGCGAGGGTCGCGACGCCGAAAAGCGCTGCGACCTGCCGCTCCGCGCGCTTGTTGGCGACCGGGTCGACATCGGTGAGCCGTGGCTCGTGCGGCGGCAGCCCAGGATCGGGGATCGGGTCACCGACCTGGCTGGCCTGCTCCAGCTCTCTGGATTCGGTAGTCATCGCTCGCTTCTCATGAGTTTCGCCAATGGTGTGGTCACGAGTGTTTGGCGGTGATCCAGACGGCAGCGAGAACGAGGCCGCCGATGCCGACGATCCAGCCCCACAGGCCCTCGCTCACCGGTCCGGACCGGCCGATGCCGAGGCCGCCCGGGTTGGGCTCGTCCTCGATGTTGGTCAGGAACGCGATGATGTCCTGCTTGTCCTCGGTGGGGAGGCTCCGGTCACTGAAAACCGGCATCTGCTGTGGGCCGGTGATCATCGCTTCATACATGTGCTTCGGGTCGACACCCGTGAGCTTCGGCGCGAACGTGCCGAACGAGAGCGCGCCACCTTGACCCGATGTGTTGTGGCAGGCGGCGCAGTTGGTGCGGTAGAGCTCGCCGCCCACGGACGGATCGCCGGCTGCCGGGTCGTACTGATCGGGGTTGGGGACCTGCGGACCTGGGCCGAGCGAGGCAACGTAGGCAGCCAGCCGCTGGATCTGCTCGTCCGTGTAGGCGACGGGTTTTTGCGGAATCTGTGCGCTAGGCCCGGTCGCCGGCATGCGACCCGTACCCACCTGGAAGTCGACCGCGGCGGCACCCACACCGACCAGCGTCGGGCCAAGCACGGTGCCATCAGCGAGCACGACACCCTCTCCGTTGAGTCCGTGGCACGAGGCGCAGCCGATGGCGAACAGCTTCTTGCCCTCCTCGACCTGCGTCGAGGTGGCTGCGGCGGAGTCGGCCTTGCTGGCCGGTGCGAAGGCCGCGTAGATGCTGCCGAGCGCGACGAGGCCGAGCAGGAGGACGACGATCGCCGCCGCTGGATGCCGGCGCCTGGCGGAGACTGCGGACACAACAGGCCTTGTCTGCTCGAGACTCAACGGACGATGTAGATGGTCAGGTAGAGCGCGATCCACACGACGTCGACGAAGTGCCAGTAGTAAGAGACGACGATGGCGCTCGTGGCTTGCTCGTAGGTGAAGCGGCGCGCCATGTATGTGCGCCCGAGCACGAGGAGGAACGCGATCAGGCCGCCGGTGACGTGCAGTCCGTGGAAGCCAGTCGCGAGGTAGAAGATCGAGCCGAACGGGTCGGACGACAGCGTGAGCCCTTCGCCGACGAGGGCGGCGTACTCATAGATCTGGCCGGCGATGAACAGCGAGCCCATGATGAACGTCAGGATGAACCACTCACGCAAACCCCAGCGAATGAAGTCCAGCGGGCCCCCGAGGCGACTCACCTGGCCACGCTCAGCGGCGTAGACACCGGCCTGGCAGGTCACCGACGACAGCACCAGGATCGTGGTGTTGGTGAGCGAGATCGGAACGTTGAGCAGCTGAGCCTCGGACTCGAACACCTCGGGTGCGACCTGGCGGATCGTGAAGTAGATCGCGAACAGCGCGGCGAAGAACATGAGCTCGGAGGCGAGCCACACGATGGTCCCCACGGCGACCATGGCGGGGCGCCCGGGGAGTTCCGCTGCGTTAGGTCGATCGACTGCCGATGCGGTGGCCACGGCGTCATTATGTCGGTCCCCGGCCGCGCTGACACCCGCACCCCGGAATCGGCGTTTCTCCTCCCCGGTAGCATCCCGACGTACGTGATCGAAATGCGAGCACACAGGCCCAACCAGGCGCGACCGCGCCGAGTGGGCGACGGCCGGAACGAGGATCTGGATGGACAGCCACGCCGACGCGAACGCGCCTGAGCAGACGATGACGATCCTCGTCTACAGCGACGACCGGACGACTCGTGAGCAGGTCCGGTTGGCGATCGGGCGGCGGCCGGCCCCCGACGTGCCGCGGGTCGAGTTCGTGGAATGTGCCACTGAGCCGATCACCCTCAAGGAGATCAGCTCCGGGCGCATCGACGTTGCCGTGCTCGACGGCGAGGCGGTGCCCGCGGGCGGTATGGGCATCAGCAAGCAGATCAAGGACGAGGTCTACCAGTCACCGCCCGTGCTGCTGCTCATCGGCCGCGCCGACGACGCGTGGCTTGCCACGTGGTCAGAGGCGGAGGCGGTCGTGCCCTACCCGCTCGACCCGATGGCTGTCGCCAACGCGGTCGCCGACCTCATGCGCCGGCGGCTCGGCAAGAGGGGCTGACCACGTGGGGGAGCGATTCGACTGGCCGACCGTGCTGTCCTCGCTGATCCGAGGGGAAAGTCTGTCGGCTGACGCCACGGCCTGGGCGATGGACGTCATCATGCGTGGCGAGGCGACGTCGGCGCAGATCGCCGGTTTCGCGGTGGCCCTGCGGGCCAAGGGGGAGTCGGTCGAGGAGATCGAGGGCCTCGTACGCACGATGTATGCCCACGCCACACCGCTCGACGTCCCCGGCCCCGCCGTCGACATCGTGGGTACGGGTGGCGACCGCGCGCACACGGTCAACATCTCGACGATGGCCGCCCTGGTCGTCGCCGGCACGGGGGCCCGGGTGGTCAAGCACGGCAACCGGGCGGCCTCGTCGTCGTGCGGGACGGCCGACGTGCTCGAGGAGCTCGGCGTGCGGTTGGACCTCACGCCGGCAGACGTCGCCCGGCTGGCCGTCGAGGTCGGGATCACCTTCTGTTTCGCGCCGGTGTTCCACCCGGCGCTGCGGCACACCGCGGTGCCGCGGCGCGAGCTGGGTGTGCTGACACCGTTCAACTTCCTCGGCCCGCTGACCAATCCGGCACGGGTGTCCATCGCGGCGATCGGTGTGGCCGACTCGCGAATGGCGGGGATCGCCGCGGGAGTTCTTGCGCGGCGCGGCATGTCAGCGTTGGTGTTCCGCGGCGATGACGGGCTCGATGAGCTGACCACGACCACGACGTCCCGCGTCTGGGTGGTGCGGGATGGCGCGGTGACCGAAACGGTGCTCGACCCGGCGGACGTCGGCATCGCAGCCGCGGAGCCGGCATCGTTGCGAGGCGCTGACGCGCCCTACAACGCCGACGTCGTACGGCGGTTGCTGGCGGGCGAGCGCGGACCCGTCCGGGACGCGGTGCTGCTCAACGCCGCGGCCGCGCTGGTCGCGTACGACATGTCGGTGACACCACCGTCCGGCCATCTGAGCGCGCAGGTGGCCGGTGCGCTCGATCGAGCTGCGGACTCGGTGGACAACGGCGCCGCCGCCGACGTCCTGGATCGTTGGGTGACGGCCAGCTCGGCAGCCTGACCTCGTCGGCGTTGCTGGGGCCCCCCCAGCGTTGCTATCGCGACCGATCCGCGCCCCGCGGTGCTGCGGGGTCAGTCGGCGGCCTCGGCGCCCAGGGAGAATGCGGCCTCCAGGTCGTGCCGCGAATACGTACGGAACGCGATGTGCGTCTCCGTGTCGACCACGCCAGGCACCTTGTTGAGGCGGTCTGCGACGACGTCGGCAATGTCCTCATGGGTGCGGACGCGGACCATGGCGATCAGATCGAGCTCGCCGGTCACCGAATAGACCTCGCTCACTCCCTCGAGCCCCGCGATCTCCTCGGCAACCTCGGGGATGCGGGCGACGTCGGCCTGCACGAACACGATGGCGGTGATCACTCGCGGCCCTCCCAGCGCTGTCTGCTCGGCGCGAGCCTAGCGGCGGGCGTGGGTGCACGGGGAGTCGGCGGGCTCGCCGCGGGCTAGCGGGCCGGCTGGTGTGTCGGGCGCAGGCGGCGCCGGTCAGCGAACGGGTCGGCGGCGCGACGGTCGGCCTCGACCGTGTCGACGATGCCCCGCTGCGACCCGGCACCGTGGGCGGGCACCGTCCAGTCGCCGGAGACCTCGACGAGCCGCACGCCGGGCGTGTCGAGCCAGCGCAGGATGCACTCGGCCTCCTCGACCGTGGCAGCCGGCAGCGGGGCCGGTGCGGGCCGCACGGCTTCGGCGGTCGCGCGCAGCGTGTCGACATAGGGCCGAGGATCAGCGCCGGGCGGCGCCACGCTGGCGCCCGCGAGCCGCCCGTGCCGGACGACGTGCAGCTCCCACCCGCCCTCGGGTCGGCGCAGCGCGGCGACGAGCTCGGACAGCCTGGAGAGCGCCCCCACCCGCTGCACCCTGTCGGCCGCGCGGATGAACGCCGCGAGCCGGTCGCGGTGCAGCGCCGCATCCTCGAACCGCTGGCCGGCCGCCAGCCGCCTGATGCGGTCGAGCAGCCGCGTGACCAACGGGCGTGCGTCGGAGGTCAGTGCCTGGCGGGCGGCGTCGGCGACCAATGCATAGTCATCGACGGACTGCGCGCCAGTGCATGGGGCGCCGCAGCGGCCGAGCTCGGCGAGCACGCACGCGCTGCCACGGGTGGCGGCTGTGAGCCGCGTCGTGCACTGCCGCAGCGGCAGCGCCTCGTGGACGGCCGTCATCGACTGCTCGGCTTGCCGCCGGGTGGTGAACGGCCCGAGGTAAGTGGCGGCGTCGTCACGGACCTCGCGCACCAACGACAGGCGTGGGAACGGCTCGTCGGTGAGCTTGACCCACATGGCGCGCTCCGGGAACCGCGAGCGGCGGTTGTAGCGCGGCTTGTGCTCGGCGATCAGCCGCAGCTCGCGAACCTCCGCCTCCAGCGGTGTCGCACAGACGATGCCCACGACCTCGGTGGCGATGCCCACCATCTCGGTCATGCGCGTGCGGGTCTCGGACGCGGTGAAGTAGTTGCGCACCCTCGTGCGCAGATCGCGGCTCTTGCCGACGTAGAGCGGACGCTGCTCGGCGTCGCGGAACAGATAGACCCCTGGCGCGTGCGGCAGTCCCTCCGCCAGGTGGCGCTTGCGCCGCTGGGCCGGACTCACCGCGCTCTGCCAGAGGCTCAGCTCCTCGAGCGTGTGGACGCCTTGGTTGCCGAGGCGCTCGATGAGGCCGTGCAGCACGTCGACGGTGGCCTGTGCGTCGGTCAACGCCCGGTGGTTGGGCGTGACGCGGGCATGAAACACCCGGGCCAAGGTCGACAGCTTGCAGTTGGGCGCCTCGTCGCGGAGCAGCACCCGCCGGGCGAGCCGCGCCGTGTCGACCACATCGAAGCCTGGCCAGTCATGCTCGGTCGCGATCGCTGCCGCCCGCAGGAACCCGACGTCGAACGGCGCGTTGTGCGCGACCAGCACGCTGCCCTGCGCGAACTCGAGGAAGGCCGGCAGCACGGACTCGATCCGGGGTGCGCCCGCGACCATGGCGTCGGTGATGCCCGTCAGCACCGCGATGAACGGGGGGATCGGCTCGCTCGGCCGCACCAGGGTCTGAAACTCCCCGAGCACCTCTCCGCCGCGGACCTTGACCGCGCCCACCTCGGTGATGCCTGCCCCCGCCGCTGGCGACCCGCCCGTCGTCTCCAAGTCGACGACGACGAAGGTGGTCGCGGCGAGGGGCCGGCCGAGCTCGTCGAACGTGCCCTGCCGGAACATGCCCTGCGCGCCCGGAGAGTCGAGGACGATGCTCATGGTTCGGACGGTAGGCCGGGGGGCGGACAGAACTCGCGCACCGCGCCGTGCCCGCGGGCCATACCCTGAGGCTGCAACCCGTACGACGATCTTCGAGGAGCGCGCGTGACCGTCTCGCGACCGACGCCGTCGACCCGCTGGCGCTGCCGGCAGTGCGGCAACCTGACGCGCTTTGACATCGTCCGTACGAGTCGGGTCACGGAGTACGTCCACGTGAGCCTGGCCGGCGAGCAGACCGTCGACGAGACGCACGTGCTGGACGAGGTCCTCGAGGCCGTGACGTGCCGGTGGTGCGCGGGCGCCGACACGGTCGATCTGGTGGACCGGGCCGACGCGCCGGCTGTCGAGGTGCCGGCCACGCGGGTGACCGGAGGCCGGTGAGCAGCGAGGCCGGTGAGAGCGCGCTGCCGGAGGCCGTACGGCAGCGGGTGGTGAGCCTGGCCGCTGAGGTCCTCGGAGCACTACCATCCGCCCAGGTGCCGACCACCCTCAAGCGTGTGGCGCAGTTCACGCCCGCCCGCCGAGCGCGGATGGGCGCCACCCAGATCGCGACGGCGCTCGCGCAGGACGCGGCATTCCGCCATGCCGTCGGCGAGCGTGTGCGTACGGATGCGCCGGAGCTGACCGAGAGCCTTACGGGGGGCATCGTGCCGGCGGCGGCCGACCCGGTCGACGTCGCCACGGTTGCGTACCTGACGCGCCCGTCGGGATGGCAGTCGTACGTCGATGCGGCGCGGGCAGAGCTGCTCGCGGTGGCCGAGCGTGCAGAGGCCGTACGTGAGTCGGCGGAGCTCGTACGCCTGCGCGAGCAGCTGGACCAGGCGCGTCAGGACCAGCGCGCCGACCGCGAACGGCTCAAGGCCGACATCGATCGTCTGAAGGAGGAGAGCGCCGGGCTGCGTCGCCGGCTTGCTGATGCACGTACCCGGGCGCACCTGGCCGACCAGGCGGCGGCTGCCGCGGATGGAGCTGTTGCGGCAGTGCGCGGTCGCGCCGACTCTGACCGCTCTTCGTTTGAGGCGGAGATCCGCCGACTGCGTACGCGATTGGCCGAGGCCGAGGCGGCAGCCGAGGCCAACCGCCGCGCCGGCCGGGAAGGACGCAGTCTCGACGAGATTCGTACCCGGCTACTGATCGACACGTTGACGGAGGCTGCCGCCGGGCTGCGCCGGGAGCTTGCTTTACCTCCCGGCGATGCGCGGCCGGCCGACAGCGCCGGCGGCCGGGAGCCCGGTGTCGGTGGCGCCGACACGGCAGCGCGTGCGCAGGAGGCCGACGACCCGGCCATGCTCGACGCCCTGCTCGCACTGCCGCGCGCCCATCTGGTGGTCGACGGTTATAACGTCACCAAGCTCGCGTGGCCGGCGTTGCCGCTGGAGTCTCAGCGCAGCCGGCTCGTGTCGGCGCTTGCGCCCGTCGGCGGTCGTACGGGGGCGGAGATCACGGTCGTGTTCGACGGGGCCGACCTACCGGTGGTCCCGCCGGTGCCGACGCCGCGTGCTGTGCGGGTGCGGTTCAGCGAGCCGCAGATGTCGGCCGACGAGCTGATCAGGCGGCTGGTGCGGGCCGAGCCCGCGGGTCGGCCGGTCGTGGTTATCTCGTCCGACCGTGAGGTCGCCGACGGCGTCCGTCGACCTGGCGTACGGCCGCTGCCGGCCGAGGCGCTCGTACGGCTCCTCACGCGCTGAACACACCCGAGCATGTCGTTAGCCACCGCCGATCATGGGCTTAGCGCCCGATTTGGTCCAGATTCGGGGGCTAACCGCATGATCGGCGGGAGGTGGGCGGGAGGTGGTGTGGCGAGTTGTGTCCGGGGGTGTCTCTAGCGTCGGCGACGACTGGGCGACGGGTCGGCCGGCAGCGAGCCGGGCGAGACCGCCGCGCGGAGGAGGCTCGACCATGCTCGTCGACTGCGATCGCTGTGACGTGCGCGGTGCCGCCTGCGGTGACTGCGTCGTGACCGTGCTGCTCGGCCCGCCACCGGGGTTGTTCGAGATCGATTCCGCAGAGCAGACTGCTCTCGCGGTCCTCGCCGACGCCGGGTTGGTGCCACCCCTGCGGCTGGTCCCCGGGGAGGGTCGGGAGGGGGTGGGGCCAGACGAGTCGGCCGCGGCGACCGGTTGATGCCGTAGGGGCCTTTTTGGGTTTTTCGGCGGGGGGAATTGCCACATTCGTGTCGAGGTGGCTAGGGTCGTCACCCGAGTCTGCTCCGCAGTTGGCCGAATGGTCGACGGCAGAGTCCCGCCGAATCCGGCCCCGGCCGGAACCGGGGAACCAGTTTCCCCAGGGGTGAATCGGCCGTGACACCACGTACGGCCGTAGGGCACCTTCCCGCCCGAACCCGTCAGCTCACCCGGTAGGCGGTACGGAAGGAAGGATCTGCGACTCGTGCCGAGTGGCCGACGCACGTCACCCGCCCGACTCACCCTCGCTCTCGCCAGTGCCGCCGTGATTGCCCTCGCAGTCCCCGGAGCCGTCACCGCCCAGCCCAGGCCGACCCTCGCCGAGGTGCAACAGCAGGTCGACGACCTGGAGCACCAGGCTGAGCAGGCCGCCGAGCGCTACAACGCGGCCGAGGATCAGCTGGCAGAGGTGCAGCGCCGCCTCGACACCGCGGTGGCCGATGTGGCCCGCCAAGAGGCCAAGGTCCAGGAGCTCACCAAGAGCATGGGCGGCTTCGCCGCCGCCAGCTATCGCACCGGCATCATCGACCCCACGATGCAGCTGTTCCTGGCCGAGAAGCCGGACGACTTCATCGCCCAGGCCTCCGTGGTCGACGCCTACGCCTCGTCGCAGGTGGGCGCCCTCCGCGCCGTTGCGGTCGAGCGGCAGAAGCTCACCGAGCAGCAGGCCGCCGCCGACGAGGAGCGTGCCCGACTGCAGGCGATCGAGCAGCAGCTCGCCGCCGACAAGGAAGCGATCGACGACAGGGTCACCGAGGCTGAGCGGCTGCTCACCACGCTCAAGGCCGAGGAACGCGCGGCGCTCGAACGGCAGCGCGCAGCCGATACGACGTCACGCAGCACAACCCGCGAGGGCGCGACTGCCGTGGCCGCGCCGGCGTCCGGGCGGGCGGCCGTTGCCGTCCAGTTCGCGATGGACCAGCTCGGCAAGTCCTACGTCTACGGCGCAGAGGGCCCCAACAGCTATGACTGCTCGGGACTCACGATGGCGTCCTGGAATGCCGCCGGCGTCTCCATCCCGCGCAGCTCGCGCGACCAGATCAACGCGGGCGCCCGGGTGTCCAAGGCCGACCTACAGCCGGGCGACCTGGTGTTCTTCTACAGCCCGATCAGCCACGTCGGCATCTACATCGGCAACGGCAACATGATCGACGCATCGCGCCCGGGCAGGCCGATCAGCGTCCGGTCGATCGCGATGATGCCCTACAGCGGGGCTTCCAGGCCGGGCTGACCTACGATCGAGCACGTGCTGACGAGAAGGGCTGCCCGCGGGGCAGCCCTTCTCGTCGTTGTGGCTGGTGCCGTGGCTGCGCTGTCCACGGCCACTCCCGAGGCCGAAGTCCGGCTAACGCCCTCGGGCACGGTCGCGGCAGATGCCGGCCACCAGGCCGCGGCCACGGAGAAGCAGCTGACCCGGTTGCTCGTCGATCGGGCCGATGCGCTCGCAGCCGGCGACGAGGCCGCTGGCTGGCGCCCCTCGATCCTGGGGACGTCACGCTGCGCACCGACCAACGGGCAGAGTTCGAGCGGCTCCGTGCGCTGCCGCTGCAGACGTGGACGTACTCCCGGGATGGTGACGGTTGGGTCGTCCGCTACCGGCTGCGCGGCGACCAGCAGGCGAGCGAGGTCGCGGTCGCCCCACAGGCAGAATTCGTCGACGGCCAGTGGCGCCTGACCGCGCTCGGCCAAGCCAGCCCGGCGCTGTGGGACCTCGAGGGCCTTCGCGTGGTCGAGGGGATGCAGAGCCTGGTGCTGGGGGCAGCCGACACCGGCTCGCTGCAGGCGTGGGCGGATGCCGCCGATCGCGCGGTCGCGACGGTGGACTCGATGTGGGGGACCGGGTGGTCGCGCCGGCTCGTACTCGTCCTGCCGCAGGAGTGGGCGCAGGTTGCGGGGTTGCTCGGCGGGCGGGCTTACCCCGGGTACGCCGGCATCACCACGAGCCTTGACCCGACGGGCCGGGGCGCAGGCCAACGCATCTTGCTCAATCCGGGGGAGACGGCGCGGCTGAGCCAGGAGTCGCGAGCTCTTCTCGTGGCCCACGAGGCGACGCACGTGGCCACGGAGGGGCTGCCCGGCGTGCCGCTCTGGGTGGCGGAAGGCTTGGCTGAGTACGTGGCCCACGCCGACTCCACAAGCGCGGGCCACGCCTTGCCCGTGCTGCTGCGGGCCGCACGATCGGGCAGCCTTCCGGCCGAGCTTCCCTCCGACGCACAGTTCGCGGCCGGAGGTGACACGGCCGAGGGCGCGTACGAGGGTGCCCATCTGGCCGTACGCGTGCTCGCCGAGCAGCATGGCGACGCGGCGCTCGTCGCCGCGGTCCGCGCGATTGCCGAGCGGCCCGCGGACGCCGACCGGATCCTGGCCGAGCAACTCGGCATGGGCCTGGCCGAGCTGACAGCGGCGTGGCAGGAACGCATCCGGGACCTCGCCGATGCGTGAGCCGCGAGCGGCTGCACTGGTCGCCGCAGCATTGTTGTTCGTTGCCCTGGTGGTCGTCATCGTGTTCACGACCCCCTGGCGCGGCGGTGGGCACGTGTCGCCCGATTGGACACGCGACTTCACACCTGCGGAGCACGAGCGCTCGAAGGCCTACCTGGGCGCCGTCCGGTTGCCTTCGTACCTCGCAATGGGGCTTTCCCTCGTGATCGGGCTGGTGCTCGCCTTGACCCCAGCGGGCGCGCGGCTCGTGGGGTGGGCCGGCGGGCTCGCCGGAGGCGGATGGGTCGTACGGTGCTGCTTGGCGGGCTGGCCGTGCTCCTCGTACTGCGCCTGGCCACCATTGGTCTGTCGGCCTGGGCGGAGTCGGTGCGCCGGTCGTACGGAATCTCGACGCGCACTTGGCTTGGCTGGCTTGGCGACGTCGGGCGGTCGTTCGCCGTCGAAGCCAGCCTGACACTGCTTGTGCTGCTCGCGCTGTTCGCGATCGTCCGTCGGTTTGGAGCCTGGTGGTGGGTGCCCGGTGCCATCGGGGGTGCGGTGCTGGTGGTCGTCGCGTCGTTCCTCTACCCGCTAGTCGTTGAGCCGGTCTTCAACAAGTTCGAGCCGCTCGAGCAGGGCGAGCTGCGGACGGCCCTGCTGGACCTGGCCGAGCGGGACGGCGTGCACGTCCAAGATGTGCTCGTCGCGGACGCGTCGCGGCGGACGAGCACACTCAACGCGTACGTGTCTGGCTTTGGCGCGACCCGGCGCATCGTGGTCTACGACAATCTGCTTGAACAAGCCTCGCCGGCGGAGGTAGAGCTCATCGTGGCCCACGAGCTCGGGCACGTGAAGAACAACGATGTGCTCTGGGGGACGCTGATCGGCGCGCTCGGCCTCGCCGCCACGGTGTGTCTGCTCGGATGGCTGCTCGGATGGCGCGACCTGCTGAGCCGCGCGGGCGTCGAGCGACTGGCCGACCCTCGTTCGCTGGCGCTCGTGCTCGGGGTCGTCGCGGTCCTCATGTTCGTGGCCGGCCCGGTGCAGAACCTCGTCTCCCGCCACATCGAGGGGCGCGCCGACCGTCACGCGCTCGACCTCACCGAGGACCCGGTGACCTTCACGCAGATGCAGCGGTCGCTGGCGACGACGAGCCTGTCCGACCTCGATCCCAACCCGGTCGTCTATGCGCTGTTCGCCAGTCACCCCAGCGCTCCGCAGCGCATCGCCATGGCGCGCGACTGGGCGGACGAGCACGGGGTGCCCGAGCCACCTGACCTAGCGCCTGTGGAAGGCTCTAGATAATGACGCGCACCCTCGTGGTCACCAACGACTTCCCGCCTCGGCACGGCGGCATCGAGACGTTCGTCGAGGCGCTGTGCCGCGGTCTCGATCCGGCCCGAGTCGTCGTCTACACGTCGACCAAACCAGGTTGGCAGGAGTACGACCGCACGCTGCCGTTCCCAGTCGTCCGTGACCGCGCGGGGGTGCTGCTGCCCACGCCGCGCGTCGCCCGCCGTGCCGAGCGCCTGTTCCGTGCGTACGGCTGTGATTCGGTGCTGTACGGGGCCTCGGCACCCCTCGGGCTGCTTGGTTCACGGCTGCGTCGTGCGGGAGCGCAACGACAGGTCGCGATCACGCACGGCCACGAGGTGTGGTGGGCCAAGGCGCCTGTGGTCCGGCAAGCGCTGCGGCGCATCGGTGATGGCACCGATGTGATGACGTACGTGTCGGAGTGGTGCCGCGAACGGATTGCGCCAGCGCTGTCACCGAGTGCCGCCGACCGGATGCAGCGACTCTCGCCGGGCGTCGATGTCGAGCGGTTCCGTCCAGGGGTGGGGGAAGTGCTGGTCCGCGACCGGCACGGAATCGCTGCGGACGCCCCGCTCGTCGTGTGTGTCGGTCGGCTCGTGCCCCGCAAAGGTCAGGACACGCTGATACGCGCGATGCCACAGGTGCTTGCCGATCAGCCGGATGCTCGGCTGCTGCTGGTCGGCAAGGGTCCGTACGGTGACAATCTGCAGCGGCTTGCGAAGTCGACGGGTGTGCAGGATTCCGTCGTCTTCACCGGAGCTGTGCCGGGGGACGACCTGCCCGCCTACTACGGGGCGGGCGACGTGTTTGCCATGCCGTGCAGGGCGCGACGTGGCGGCCTCGAGGTCGAGGCGTGGGGCATCGTGTTCCTCGAGGCGCAGGCTTGCGGAGTCCCGGTCGTTGTCGGCGACAGCGGGGGAGCGCCGGAGTCAGTGCGTGACGGGGAGACGGGTGTGATCGTCGACCCGGAGGATCCGGCGGCAACTGCGACGGCTCTCGTGGAGATGCTCAGCGACGACGCCCATCGGAAGTCGATGGGCGTCGCCGCGCGCGAGTGGGCGGAGCGGTGGACGTGGGCATCAGTCGTCGGGCGGACCGGCGAACTGCTCGAGAGGAACGCGAGTTAGTCGCAATCGTCCGCGTCGCTCGCGGCGCTGTTGTCGCCATCGGCGATCGACGTACATGTGTCGTTGAACAGACCGCCCGTGGCGGTGCCGATCGCGAAAACCACGGCGACGATGATCGCGGCGATGGCCGCGACGAGAAGGCCGTACTCCACGGCGGAAGCGCCGCGGTCAGAACGGGTGCTGGTGAAACGCATGGGTTGCCTCATGGTGTCGGAGCGGGCGGGTTCGGGTTGCACTCAGCCGATGACTGGGCGTCGATTTGGTCACAGGCGTCGTCGAAGGCGCCCTCGACGAACCGACCGATTGCGAAGACGACTGTTACGACGATGGCCGCGATGGCTGCGACGAGCAGTCCGTACTCGACGGCGGACGCTCCGTCATCACGACGAGCGCGTAGCCGCCAGATCCTCGTCACTGCGTCGGGGCTCCTTCCAGGGCAGGGCGCAACACGGTCCATTGCGCCTGACCTAGCCAGCCTCCCCGCAAGCTCCATGAGTCTCTATCGGGCAACAAGCCAGAGTTGCATCGTCCGTTCGGACGATGGCCCATGGCCCGAACGGTCGCTACTCCGAGTGCATGCGCTGTTACTGCTGGCGCTAGGGGCGGGCCTCTGAGCCAGGCAGGAGCCCCAGACGCAGCGCGGCCATGAGGGCCTGGGCGCGATTGCCGGCCCCCAGCTTCTCGTACAGCTTGGACACGTGGGTCTTGGTCGTCGACTCGCTGATGTAGAGCTTTTTGGAGATCGCGGCGACCCCGAGGCCCTCGGCGAGCAGTGCGAGCACTTCCCGCTCCCGCGGCGAGAGCTGCGGCCCGCTGGGCGTGATGCGCCGCCGCATCGCGGCCGCCAGGTCGGCGGCAGCGAAGGCTGTCGGAGTCGCGGCGGCATGCCGCGCCGCGGCCACGACATCACCCGCGGGGGCGTCCTTGGCCACGAATGCCGAGGCTCCGGCGTCGAGGGCGGCGAACAGCTGCTCGTCGCCGGCATACATCGTCAGCACGACGATGCCCGTCGACGCCGACTGCTTGCGCAGCGACCGCACGAGGTCGAGCCCGTTACCGTCGGGCAGCCGTACGTCGACCACAATGACCTCAGGAGCGTGCTGCCGGGCAAGGGTGAGCGCCTCCTCGACAGCGCTGGCCTCAGCCACGACGTCGAAGTCTTCCTCGCGCTCGAAAGCGCGGCGCAGACCCTGGCGGATGAGCTCGTGGTCGTCAACGAGCAGAACTGTTGTCACGTGATGCCCTCCTCAGTGAGAGCGCTATCAGACAACGAACCCTGGACGGAACTCCCGGCGGTGGTTTCTCCGACGAGATCCGGCCCAATGCGGGCATCGACGATCGTGCCGCCGCCCTGCCGATTATCGATCATGAGACGGGCTCCGGCACGCTCGGCCCGCTCCGCCATGATGCCAAGCCCATAGCTGTCGGATCGTCCTTGGCCGAGCCCACGGCCATCGTCCTCCACGCGGATGTGCGCGCGCGGCGGGTCAACCTGACAGCTCACCCAGAGGTTCCTTGCCTGGGCATGTCGACGCGCGTTGGTCACAGCCTCCTGGGCGATGCGCAGCAGCTGCGCCTCCGCCGTGGCTGGCAGTCTGTGCGGTCCCTCATCCAGCACCAGGTGGACCGTCAGCCCGGACCGACGCCCGACCTCGCGAACGTAGTCGGAGAGGGCCTCGCCGAGCCCGGTCGTGCCTGAGACTTCGTTGCGCAGGTCGAAGATCGACAACCGGAGCTCGCTGACCACCCGGCTGATCTCGCCGCGGAGCAGAGCGAGGTCCTCTGTCAACGCCTGGTCGGCAGAGTCGACGGACATCCCGTCGACGAGATAGCCGAGCGAGGCGAGCTCCTGGGCAATGCCGTCGTGAATCTCTCGGGCCAGCCGCCGTCGCTCTTCGGCGGTTGCGAGTGTCCGGACATCCTCGAACATCAGCGCCGTCTCCAGCCGCAGGGCGTCCTCGGACAGGGTGGGAGCCAGCGTCTCGACTCGCGACGCGTCGGCGGTGGACGCAACCACCATCGCGATCGTGCGGTCTGCGACGCGTAGCGGCAGCCAGGCCGTTCCGTTGACGAGCGTGGGTGAGCTCTCCTGCCACAAGCTCGTTGAGTCGATGGCGTCCAGAGCCTGGAGGCTGCCATCCTGCACTGCACCCGCCCTGGCCAGCGGCACGAGCACTCCGGAGTCCGATCGCGTGACGACTACGGCAGGGACACCAAGCTCGTCGCGTGCATGCTCGGCGACGTTGGTGGCAACGCTGGCAGGCTCCAGGCCGCCTGACAGGTGTCGGGACACTGCGCGCAGCTGTTCGAGGAGTCGATAGGCCTCGGAGTACGCCGCCACATCGGCGGACGGCTGGTGGGCGGCCCGACCGTGGCGCACCCAGGCGGCGAAGAGTCCGACACCGAGCGAGACGAGGACCCACACAGACAGCTCGTTGAATTCCTCAGTGTCCAGCTGGCCGATGTGACTGACAATGATGACCGCGCCGGCAAGGCCGGCCGCCAGCACCGCACCCGTGACGCCGTAGGCGAGCCCGGCGGCAAGACCGGTGACGAGCAGGTAGGCCAAGAACGGCGTGGCCAGGGGTTCGGCGACTGACACGACGGCGGCCGCGAGCGCAGCTTCCACGACGGGCTGCCAGCGCGCCATCAGCGGAGTTAGGGGTGGGACGCTTCCTACTACCGCAACGACGGTGAGGCCGACTGCGCCCGGCAGATAATCAGCGGGGTGATCCTCCATGAGAAGGAACACAAAGATCATTGCCACCAGCGCGAATCGGGCGATGACGAGTACGCGGCGGTCGCGGCTACCCGCTTCGAGCTCGCCGACGGCGCTCATGGGCGGAACGACCGGGTCAACTCGATCGCCGCTGGACCGATCACGACGACCAGGAGAGCGGGCAGGATGCACAGCACCAGCGGAAAGATGATCTTTACCGGCAGCTTCTGCGCCTGCTCCTCGAGTTTCGCGCTCCGGGCCTGCCTCAGCTGCGTCGACTGAATCCGCAGCACCTTGGCGATAGGCATGCCGAGCGTGTCGGCCTGGCTGAGCGCGGATGCGAGGGTCCGGGCCTCGGCTAGCCCGACTCGTTCACCGAACGCGCGCAATGCCGCCGGCCGGCCGAGCCCGAAGTCCGTCTCGTGCACCAGCCGCCCGAACTCGCCTCGCAACGGCCCGGATGTCGACGCTGCTACCTGCCGCAGGGCGCTGTCGAAGGGCATCCCTGCGTCGACTGAGATCGTGAGGAGGTCGAGAGCGTCGGGCAGGTCGGCCCGGATGCGCTCGGTTCGGTCGTACGCGAGCTGATAGAGCACGAGCTCAGGTGTGAAGTAGCCGGCGACGCCCACGAGAACGGAGACCAGCAGTGCCAGCACCGGGCGCACGCCGATCGCCAGCGCCACGGTGAGGCCGACCAGCCACCCAAGTCCGAGGCCGATGAGCTTGCCGGCGATGACCCGGTCGACTGTCCAGCCCTGCGGGGACCCGGCCGAGGCGATGCGGCGGCGGAAGGTAGCCGCCGCGTCGTCGGGCAGCAGCCGCAGCCCGAGGCCGGAGAGCCGCTTGACTGCCGGACCGGCAAGGCGCGTCGTGAGCGGCGCCTCGAGACGGCTCGTGACCGTCGCCGGGTTCGCGACGCCCTCACGGATGGCGCGAAGCGTCCGAGTCGTGCGGACCCGGCCGTAGACCGTGTCGGCGACCGTCGTGGCTAGCAGTGCTCCGGCTACGGCGAGACCGCCGATGCCGAACACGACGAGCAATGCAGAGACCACAGTCACACCTTGAGGTTGGTGAGTCGGGACAACCAGAAGATCCCGCCGACGAACAGCGTGCCACCGCCGAGCAGCATCGCCCACCCAAGCGGGTCATTGACCAGCGGTTGCAGGTAGTCGGGTCGCGTGATGAGCATGTAGGTGACAAAGGCGATCGGCAGCAGCCCCACCACCCACGCCGAGATACGCCCCTCCGCCGAGAGGACACGGACCTGACGGCGCAACCGGTCACGTTCGCGGAGAGTCCCTGAGACCAGGCCGAGGAGCTCGGGCAGGTTGCCACCGACTTCGCGCTGGATACGCATCACCATCACGATCCAGCTGAAGTCCTTGCTGTGCATGCGTTCAGCAACCTCATCGAGGGCATCCTCCAGCGGCATGCCGAGCCGCACCTGCGCCAGAGCGCGACGAACCTCCTCGCGCACCGGCGGGCGGCCGTCCTCGGCAACTGCCTCCACCGACTGGCGCAGCGTGAGCCCCGCCGAGAGACCGCCGGAGATCATCTGCAACGTCTCGGGGAGCGCGCTGGTGAACTCGTCATGGCGGCTCTGCCCGCGACGCTCCAGGAACGCGAGTGGGCCAAGGACACCGATAGCGACTCCCACCAGAGCAGCAAAGGCATTCCCGGTGAGCGCGAGGAGCAGGATGCCCAACCCGACCGCCGCGAAGACGTGCAGCAGCACCCACTCGGCTGGCCGCAGCGGCAGCCCTGCCCACTCCAGCCGGTCCGCGAGCGTCTTGTCCAAGCCGCGAGAGGAGAGCATCCGCCCCGCCAGGTCGGTGGCCCGGTCACGCAGGTGCAGCTGTGGTGGTGGTGGTGCGTCCGCGATCGGCTCGCCGCCGATCAGCGCGGCAACTCGGGCGCTCCGGGTGTGCTGCCTTGTCACAGTGAACGCGGCGATGGCGAGGAGGGCCGCGACGGCTGCGAAGATCCCTGCGATTGATATCCAGAAGAACGGTGTGCCTAGGGCACTGGGCGCCGAGACTGGCTGCGGTGCGGTGATCTTCTCCTCGGCAGGCACGAGCTCTGTAAGAGGCAGCGCTGCCTGGTCGGTGAGCACACCGACCGAAGATTGCACTGATGCGCCCACCTCGACGTCCTCGCCATAGAACTGCGGCGGCACCTCGGCGCTCACGGACAGCACGCGGTCGAGCGCTTCCCCCGCACCGATGAACGAGGCCGCCAGGTCATCCGCCGAATCGGCCCCAACCACCTGGCCCTTGCCGGCTGCTGCCACGGCATTCAGGTCATCGGCGAACGCGGAGTAATCACCGAGGGCGACAACATCGAGACGCACGCCGGCCTGGGTAATGGCGTCAACTGCGGTGTTCACCGTGCTCGGCGAGTCGGAGTCGTTCTCGCCATCGGTCAGCACCAGAACGGAGCGAGTCCCTGAGGTGCCCGCGACCTGGACGGCGCTCTCAATGCCGGCCCACAAGGCCGTATCGCCATCGGGGACTGCCCCGAGCTGGTTGATTGCTGCATCGATTTCGGCGCGGTTGTCAGTCGGTGCCAGGAGGGTTTGCACCGTGTTGTCGAACGTGACCAGGCCGATTTTCGTCCCGGGAGGAGCGGTCTCGACGAAGGCTGCTGCCGCGTTGCGCGCCTGCGCGATCTTGTCGTCGCGCAGCATGCTGCCGCTTGTGTCGATGGCGAGCACGGCCACCTGTTCGATCGGCGTCTCGGCGGCTGGGCTCGCCGTCGACGGCACGGCCAATCCGTCGAGCGAGACACCCACTGTTTCGCGGTCGAGTTCGGCGCCCTCCGGGAGGCCGCCGGCCGACAGCGTAAATGAGATTGTGAGCGTGTCCGGGTGTGCTGTGAGATCCTGCATGTCGACCTGCGGTGACGTGCTTTGGACTTCGCTGGCCAAGGCTGGGACAACACCGAGGATCAAGGCGCCAACGGTTGCCACCAGCGCGACGCCGAGCTGGCGCGCACGCCTCATGCGTGCATCCCGCTCTCGAACACGGTCGACGAGAGCTCGACGCCGTGCTCCGAGAGCTGCTCGAGAAAGTGCGGGATCGTGCCGGTGGGCTGCAACGCGCCGACGACGAAACCATTGCGGTCGAAACCTCGGTGGTCGAAGCGAAACAGGTCACGCGTGGTGATCGTGTCCAGCTCGAACCCGGCGACCTCGGTGATATGCGTGATGCGGCGGCTGCCGTCCTTGAACCGCGTGAGATGCACGACGAGGTCGACCGCGCTCGCCAGTTGCTCACGGATTGCCCGCACGGGCAGATCCATGCCCGCCATGAGGACCATGGTCTCGACACGGGCGAGCGCGTCCCTGGGTGAGTTGGCGTGCACCGTGCAGATCGAGCCTTCGTGTCCGGTGTTCATCGCCTGCAGCATGTCGAGGGCCGCCGCGTCACGGATCTCGCCGACCACAATGCGGTCGGGCCGCATGCGGAGCGCGTTGCGTACGAGCTCGCGGATACGGACCTCACCCTTGCCCTCGATGTTGGCAGGGCGAGCTTCGAGGCGGAGCACGTGGTGCTGGTGCAGCTGGAGTTCGGCGGCATCCTCGATGGTGATGACGCGCTCGGTCGTGGGGATGAACGAGGACAGCGCACCAAGCAGTGTTGTCTTTCCAGCACCCGCGCCGCCGGAGACGAGGGTCGTGATGCGCCCTGCCACACAGGCGCGCAGAAACTCTGCGGCGCCGGGGGTGAGCGTTCCGAACGCCACGAGATCATCGACGTCGTACGGGACGGCCGAGAACTTGCGGATAGTCAGCAACGAGCCGTCAATGGCAAGCGGCGGGACTATCGCGTTGACGCGGCTGCCGTCGGGAAGCCGGGCGTCGACCATCGGACTCGCCTCGTCGATGCGACGACCGACCTGTCCGACGATCTTGTCGATAGTGCGACGCAGATGGGCCTCGTCGAGGAACCTGGTCTCGGCCCGGTAGATGCGTCCTGCCCGCTCGACATAGATCGCCTCAGCCGTGTTGACCATGATCTCGCTGACGTCTGAGTCGCGGAGGAACGGCTCGAGGGGGCCGAACCCGAGCACGTCGTCGGAGATGTCCTGCGCGATCCGGGCGCGCTCAGTCCCAGTAAGGGGCGTCTCCTGCGTAGCGAGCACCTCGTGCAACGTGCGTTGTACCTGCCGGCTCAGCTCTCTCTCGCTGACCCGCGACTCGTACAGCAGTGGGCCGAGGCGCGCAAGAAGTGCCTCGTGGACCGTGCGGCGCAGGTCAACGAACGAACCCGTCTGTGCCCCAGGGGACGGCTCGTCGGCGGGTCTCGCCGGAGCGCGGTCGTCGCGATCGCGCCGGGCGCGTGCGATCCGGTCGGAGAAGCTCACGGCAGGCGCACCCGCCAGCGGCCTCGGGTCGAGGTCACCGGCTTAGCCGGGGCCTTGGCGTCGCTGGTGGTCGCAACGCTGCTCGCATATTCATCGGCGAACGCCTGAATCGCCTGTGACACCGGGTGCCGGGGATCGTCCAGGACCAGGGCGACACCGCGGTTGATCGATGCGGGGACGTCGCGGGAGGACGGCACCCGAGCCGTCAACGGTGTGCCCAGTGTGTGCTCGATGTCCTTTAGTGACAGACCAACTCGCGCATCGGATCGGTTGACGACCACGCGTCGTACGTGCTGCGGGTAGTTGAGCAGGTTGAGCGTGTCGAGGGTCAGTTTCAGGTTCTTGAGGGCCGGGATGTCCGGAGTCACGAGCAGCACCAGGAGCTCGCTGCGGTCGAACGCCTGAAGCACGTGGTCCTCGAAACCCGGCGGTGTGTCCACGACGATCCAATCGAACTCCGAGGACAGCACGTCGAGCACCCGGCCGACGAGCTCGGCGGGTATGACGTCGCGGAGGTAGGGCTCCATCGGCGCGGCTAGCACGGACAACCCGGACGGATGGATTGTGAGCAGCGAGACGACCGCACCGGCGTCGAGTGTATCCGCGAGCGGCACCGCGTCAGCGATCGTGTGCTGCGGCTGCACCTGCAGTGATATGGCGACGTCGCCGAACGCGAGGTCGAGATCGACAAGGCAGACACGGTCGCCTCGACGGTGCAGTGCTGTCGCGAGGTTCAGGGCGAACGTGGTCTTGCCGCAGCCGCCTTTGGCGGAGAAAACCGTGAGCAGTCGCGCGCCGCGTCTCGGTCCTGCGGCTTCGCCCAGGCCTTGCCGGAGCGCCCTAGATATCTCGGCGGCCCGACGAACCGCGGCATTAAGGCCCGCAAGGTCACGCTCCTCGACGACCTCGCGTACGCCCGACCGCAAGGCATTGGTGAGGATCGAGTTGTCGATGCGGCGCCGCACGAGCACGACGCTCAACGAGGGTCGGCTGATGCGCATGCGCTCGCTGAGGCGCAAGGCGGCCTGCAGCTCGACCGAGCCGCCGAGCACCACGACGTCCTCGTCGGCGCTTGCTTCCAGGTGGCGGTCGAGGTCCTCGAAGGTGGGAACCGTGTGGGCGGACCCCAGCACCGCCACGAGCGCAGCGGCGCTGGTGGGTTCGTGCTCGACGACGGCTGTCACGGTTGACCTTGGAAAAGGTTTTCGTTCGTGGTCGGTGGGATCGAGCTGGGTTGGTAATCGGGGCCAAGCAACGCGGCGTAAAGGGTGCCGTTGGCCTGAGCGTGCACCACGCGCTGAGCGTCCTCTTGTGTCAGAGCCAGTGTCACGAGTGTGCCGTCCTCTGACCCCTCGGTGCCGATCGAGAGAACCTTGGCGCGGTCGAGCAGAACGCGCGTCTCGGCACCGCTGAGCGTTGCGTAAAGCGTTACCTCGCTGCCGCTCATGATGTTTCCGGCCACCCGGGCCGAGTCATCGAGCTGCACTGCCACCGCCAGCTGATTAGGCGGGATGCCGAGATCGGACTGCTGCGTCTCGCTGAGCTGGCTCGAGAGGATGATCTCGTTCTCGACAACGCCTGTGGTGAACTGTTCATCGCTGCGGTCCGCGAGTTGTGCGAGGTCGCCGAATGCCCCCTCGGGTACGTCGCTTTCCGGTCTTGCCTGCTCGATGAAAGCCCCCGCCGCCTGCGCCTCCGCAACGGTGTCACCCGGGGCTATTGCCTCCGCAGCCACAACGACCCCCACGAGGTCACTTCGAGCGTCGGCCCGCGCCTCCGCCCCGCGTACATATATGGCCAGCAAGGCCGTGCTCACGGCGGCCACCAGCACCGCCGCGATGACAAGAATGGCCCGCCGGCTCAATGGGACCCCCTATGAAGCGTGTGGTTGCCGTCACACGAGTGTGCGCGCTCCGCGCCTCTGGTCAAAATGTGTGGGCAGTATACGAGCCGTGCCCGCGGATGTCCTCGATGATCCAGTAGCCTCCCGGGCATGGCCGACCAGACCACGTCGAGCATCACGGTCAACGCCGCCCCGGATCGGGTCATGGCGGTGATCGCCGATGTGGCTGCATACCCCGAGTGGACCGGTGCGGTGAAGTCGGCCGAGGTCCTCACGGAGTACGAGGACAACGGCCGCCCGGCGGACGTCCGGTTCGAGCTCGAGGCCGGGCCGATCAAGGACGCCTACACCCTGACGTACGAGTGGGACGACGACCACGAAGTGCGTTGGACCCTGGTCGAGGCGGGGCTGTTGAGGGCCATGGACGGGTCGTACACCTTGGAGGACGCAGGCGACGGCAGCACCGAGGTGACCTACGCCCTCTCGGTCGACGTATCCATCCCGATGCTCGGCATGATGAAGCGGAAGGCCGAGAAGGTGATCATCGACACCGCCTTACGCGGGCTGAAGCGTCGCGTCGAGGGCTGAGCACGGACAAACCGGGGGAGGCGCGCCGCGAGTCGCGTCCGGTGGCGCGTACGGTTCATGCGCGCGTGGTTCGAGGGGCAAGGGTGGGGCGACATGGGACTGACGATCGGCGTGGACGTCGGCGGTACGAAGATCGCGGCCGGTGTGGTCGACGACTACGGCAAGATCATCGCGCGCACCCGTCGGGACACCCCCGATGGGACGTCCCCTGCCGTCGACGCGATCGTCAGCATCAGCACCGAGCTCGCCCGGTTACACGAGATTGACGCAGTCGGGATCGGCTTCGCCGGCTTTGTAGATTCGAAGCGTTCTACCGTGCTCTTCTCGGCCAACCTCGGCTGGCGCGACGTCAACCTCGCCGAGGCGGTCTCCAGCCGATCAGGCCTGCAGACCGTCATCGAGAACGACGCCAACGCAGCTGCATGGGGTGAGTTCCGGTTCGGCGCCGCCGCCGACACGGAGGACGACATGCTGCTCGTCACCGTGGGCACCGGCATCGGCGGCGGCATGGTCGTCGATGGGAAGCTGATGCGCGGCGCCTACGGGATCGCCGGCGAGATCGGCCACGTACGCATGGTGCCCGGCGGGCTGCGGTGTGGCTGCGGAAACAAGGGCTGCTGGGAGCAGTACGCCAGCGGCAGCGCGCTGGTCCGTGAGGCGCGGGCGCTCGTCGAGACGGGAACCCCCCTCGCGGCTCGGCTGGCCGAGCTCTGCGGCCAGGAGCCGGGGGCGCTGATGGGCCAGCACGTCACGCAGGCGGCGTCCGAGGGTGACGAGGCCGCGATCGGTCTCCTCGAGGAGCTCGGGCAGTGGCTGGGCGAGGGCCTGGCCCAGTTGGTCGCTGTTCTTGACCCCGGGGTTCTAGTGATCGGTGGTGGCCTGTCCGAGGCCGGTGACCTGCTCCTCGGGGAGACCCAGCATGCACTGCGCCGCAACCTCACGGGGCGCAGCTATCGACCTGAGGCACAGCTGCGTACGGCGACACTGGGCAACGACGCCGGCATCGTCGGCGCGGCCGATCTCGCGCGGGTGTGAATCTCCGACCGTTTCGGGCGACCGGCCCGAGCGGCGTATGGTTCCGCGCATGGCGTACGGGTCGCCGCCCGGCCATCAGCCGGGTGGGGGGATGAGGCGCGGCCCTCGGGAGCGGGGCGCGGCGGCGGTCGAGTTTGCCCTGGTACTGCCCCTCTTGCTGTTACTTGTGCTCGGCGGGATCGATTACGGGCTCTACTTCAGCGACTCGATGGCGCTGCGGGATGCCGCGCGGGCGGGGGCGCGGTCGGCTGCCCTCGAGCCCGGAACCTCACTCGACGACGTAGCCGATGCTGTCGAGAGCGCAGCGTCGGGTGCGACTGGTGACGCAACCGTGCGCGTCGAGGTCCGCGATGACCCCGACCTCGATGCCCAGGTCGTCGTCGTCTGCGCCGAGATCGAGGACCGGGCGGAGATCGGGCTGGTGCCCCTCCCCGACGGCGGGACGGTCCGTGCGCGGGTTGTCTTTGCGGTTGAGCAGGACCGGCCGAATGGCACATCAGGTCCCCCATTAGGGACATGGTGTGCGTAGGCGGCCTTCGGGAGAACGCGGGGCCATCGCGATCTTGATGGCCATCGTGCTCGTCGTGCTGTTCGGGGTCGCCGCACTGGTGGTCGACCTGGGGATGGCGCGCGCCACGCGGGCGCGAGCACAGGTGGCGGCGGATGCGGCGGCGCTGGCCGCGGCGGACGTGCTCTCCACAGAGGCCGCTCCCGATAGAGGGCTGGCGCGGAGAACGGCGCAGGATTTTGCGGCGGCGAACCTCTCCGAGGCACCTGACTGGGGGGACTGTCGAGACGACAACCCGCTTGCTGTCCAGTCATTCGCGACGCAGTGTGTGTCATTCGACGACAGAGACAACCCGAGCCTGGTTCGCGTACTCGTCGTGCCGGAATCACAGCCCGCCCTGTTCGGCGCGATCTTCGGTGCCGACCGCTACACCGTGTCTGGGGCAGCCGAAGCGCGGGTCGCGCGCGCGCGTACGGCTCCGTGCGACGGCCCCTGCGTCTCGGACGGCGCTCCCGACCTGAGCGACCCAGAGATCTTCGACGACGTGTTTGCCGAGGTGGCCGCAACGCTCGTGCCAGACCCACCGCCTATGCCCCCGCCAACGCCGTCCCCACCCCTACCGCTACCGCCGACGCCTGTCGATCACCTTGGTTGCCCAGCTCCAGGCGTCTACGACGATGTGCGCCTCCGCAGCGAGCCTTGCGTGCTGGACGCCGGGACGTACGTCATCCTCGACGAGCTCGATGTACCTGCCGGGGCGGTGCTGACCGGTGACGACGTGACCATCTATCTCGGCTGCTGGGACGCGACGACTGGTCTGCGGCGCTGCCACCCGTTCGAGGACGGCGGTCGCGTTGACGGCCACCTGGGATCGTCGGTGACGCTCAACGGCGACGCCTGCGGTGGCCGGGGGCCTGGCTCTGCTGTCGGATCCCAACAACGATTCCCGTTCGGATCTGATCGTCGGATGGCAGATCGAGGAACACTGGATCGCTCGGGGGCAGCGGGAAACCCCGCCGGGTGAGCAGGGCCTCGTCAAGTGACCGAAGCCGACACGGGCGTACCGCTGCGCGTGCTGTCGTACAACGTTCGCTCGCTCCGCGACGACGTGCCGGCCGTCGTACGCGTGATTCGTCGCATCGCCCCCGACGTGGTGTGCGTCCAGGAGGCACCGCGGTTCTTCCGCTGGCGGTTCAAGATCGCAGACCTGGCTCGACGGGCCGGACTGGCCTACATCGCGGGCGGCCGGCCGGCCGGCGGGACAGCGATCCTCGTCGCGCAGCGCGTGGACGTCCGTGACCGGGTCGAGCACCGCTTCAGCAAGACGTCTGGACTGCACCAGCGCGGCGCGACCCTGGTCAGGCTGCGCGTTGCCGGTGCGGAGCTCACCGCGACGAGCATCCACATGAGCCTCGACGCCGACGAGCGGTTGCGACACCTCGCTGAACTGCGCGCGCTCGTCGAGTCGCTGCCCGCTCCGCGCCACATCATCGCGGGTGACGTCAACGAAACGCCGGACAGACCGGTCTGGCGGGGACTGGCGGACGAGCTGCATGACGCGTCATTGTGCGCACCCAGCGGCGGCGAGCTGACCTACTCAGCTGACCGGCCCCGCCGCCGGATCGACGGGATTTTCGTCTCGCCCGACATCGAAGTGCTCGGGTGTGGAGTGCCGCAGGAGCCCGACGCGCTTCGCGACTACCCCCGCGCGACGGACCATCTGCCGCTCGTCGCCGACCTGCGCATCCCACGCTGAGACCAATTTCGCCTCGTTTGGACCGGTGGTCTAGACGGCCGTCTCTACCCATCACTAGGGTCTAGGCCAAAGGTCTAACAGGCATCTCGACGAGGAGGAATCCTGGTGAGACGAGGACGGACGACGATCGCGGCGGCCGTACTCGCGATGGCATGTGCGGCCGCACCCATCGCGGTGATGAACAGCCCAGCTACCGCGAACGAACTACCCCAGGAGCAGTGGCGCAGCCTGTGGGTCGACGCGTTCAACGAGGGCATCTACACGCCGGCGGAGGTGACCAAGCTCGTCGCCAACGCCGAGGCGCTCAACGCCAACGCGCTGGTCGTGCAGGTCGCCCGCCGCTATGACTGCTTCTGCAACCGCGCGATCTACCCGCGGACCGACGCGGCGATCGCCCCGGCGCCGTACGACCCGCTGGACGAGGTCATCGCGCAGGCACATGCGGCCGGCATCGAAGTCCACGCCTGGGTCAACTTCGGCACGATGTGGAACTCTGCGACTCGGCATACGTCACCGGACCACGTCTTCAATGCGCACGGCCCCGACGCACAGGGCCCTGACCGCTGGCTCAACAAGCGCGTCGACGGGGTGGAGGTCGTAGGCGTTAACTCCTTCATAGACCCGGCCAACCCCGCGGCGGTCGACTACGTCGTCAGCGCCATCCAGAGCATCGTCCGCGAGTACGACGTCGACGGCATCAACCTCGACTACATCCGCTACCCCGACACCAGTTTGGGTTACAGCAACTGGGGCTACAGCGAGGCGTCACTTGCGCGCTTTGCCGCGGCCACCGGGCGGACCGACGTACCCGCGCCGACCGACGCCCAGTTCAGCGATTGGCGCCGCGACCAGATCACCAACCTGGTGCGCCGGATCTACCTCGGCATCTACGAGATCGACCCGGAGCTGCGGCTGTCCAACGACGCGATCACCTACGGACACGGTCCGCAGGTCGTCGGCGGGTGGGAGAAGACACGTACGTTCGCCGAGGTCCTGCAGGACTGGAAGGGCTGGCTCGACGAAGGAATCATGGACACCGTCATTGCGATGAACTACAAGCGTGACTGGAACCCAGACCAGCAGTTGATGTACGACGAGTGGTCCGAGGTCATCGCCGACTGGCAGGGCGAGCGGCAGGCCGTCAACGGACCAGCGCTCTATCTCAACGATGTCGAGCACAGCGTTGCCCAGGCGCGCCAGGCGGGGACGCCGTCGGCGGCCGGCAACACCGCGGCCGGGTGGAGCGGCTACTCGTATGCCAACGCCAGCCAGACGGCGGCAGCACAGGGCGCGACGCTCGCGATCAAGGACGCGGAGCGCGCCAACCTGATCCGTGCGCTGACCGTGGCGGACCCCCATGGCTCTGCGCCGGTCTTCGCCGAGGACGTGGCTGTTCCGGACATGCCGTGGAAGCAGGCTGAAGGCAACATCGACGGACGGTTGGTGCTGCGCGACGGCACGCCACTCGACCAGGTCAGCGTGACAGCGACCAACCTGCTCAACAGGTCACAGCCGATCACCCACCTGAGCGACGGGTCCGGGTGGTTCGGCTTCGTCGGGCTCGACCCCGGTGTGTGGTTGGTGCAGCTCGAGCTGCCGGATGGCGTTGTGGGCAAGGCGATTGACGTCGTACGAGTCGAGCGCGGCGAGATCAGCGAGGCTTCGTTCAAACCGCTGATCCAGCTGCCGTAGACCCCCAAGGGCGAGTTGACAACTCGCAGGCTCGGTCGCCTGTCAGCGGCGAAAGTCGGGCACGAGATCCAGCGCCAGCTGCTCCAGGAACAGCCCGACGTCGGTGACGATGCCGCGCGCCTGCGCGGAGCCGCGGTCAGCCAGCTTGGTGACGGTGGCCGGGTTGATGTCCACGCAGACCAGCGGGATCGACGCGGGCAGGATGTTGCCGGTCGCGACGGAGTGCAGCATGGTCGCCACCATGATTGCGAAGCCGACGTCGTGCAGCTGGGCGCGCATGGCGCGTTGCCCCTCGACTACATCCGTGTAGACGTCGGGCAGCGGGCCGTCATCGCGTACGGAGCCGACCAGCACGAACGGCTTCCCGTGCTTGACGAGGGCGTACATCACCCCGCCCGTCAACAGCCCGGACTCGACCGCAGCGGCGATCGATCCCGCCCGGCGGATCTGGTTGATGGCGCGGATGTGGTGCTCATGGCCGTGCTCAACGCCGCGCCCGCGTGACAGGTCCACGCCCAGTGACGTGCCGTAGAGCGCTGACTCGATGTCATGCGTGGCGATCGCGTTGCCGCCAAAGAGCACGTCGACGTAGCCGGCTTCGACCAGAGCGACCATGGCCGGCGCCGCGCCAGTGTGTACGACGGCAGGGCCCGCCACCCACAGCACGCGCTGGCCGTCGGCCTTGACGGCGCGCATCTGATCGGCGATCTGGCGGACTAGCAAGGCTTGCGGCTTCTCCGAGGAGACTTCGGAGTTCATGAACTCGAACACCTCGGCCGACCGCTCGGCAGAGGGCACGACCGGTACGACCCGTACGCCCGCTGCGCCGCAGACCACACGATCGCCGCGGCGCACGTCACCGACGGGGATCGTCCGGATGCGTGTCGCTGGGCCTTCACCCGTAACGAGCAGGCCGCAGTCCATCTCGGCCTGCTCGGCCTGCGCCCAGCGGCCCTCGAGCCGTACCCACGTCTCGAGGTTCGTCGTCGAGTAGAAGTCGTCGGGGAACACCCCGTCCATGTCGACGATCCGCACGATGGCCTCGCCCGGGTCGAGCAGGTTGGCGCCGTGCGTCTGGAGGCGCATGAGGAGGCGCTGTAGCCCTGTGTCGTCGGGGGTGGTGACGGTGAGCAGGGCATACGAGTCGTCGCTGGAGTCCTTCCCAACGTCGAATCGTTCGATCGTGAAGTCGCCGCCGTACTCGCGGATGTCGTTCAGCACGCGGGAGAGCTGTCCGGTGTCGACGAGATGTCCCGTCAGCTCGACCTTGTCGCTGACGGACACGGCTTCACACCACCGCGCCGTTGCCGCCGTTGCCGTCGTCGTCGCGTAGCCGGCTCACCAGCACGAGGAAACCCGCGACAAAGGCCGTGATCGCGAGCGCCGCCGCCCAAGCTGGGACCGCCCAGCTGGTCAACACGGCGAGGAGCAGATACCCGGGGCCGCCGACCACACCGGCCCACGCGAACCTCGTGACTGTGTCGCCGGGCGACAGCGGCGGGGGTGTGGGTGGCACGAAGTGTTCCTCAACCTCCGGGGCACTCTCCTCGGCGGCGGGCGCTTCGGACTCCCAGGGCTCCTCCTCGGCGGGCGCCGGCGCCGGCGTCTCGGCGCGGCGCACCAGACGGCCCGGCCGCGGCCCGGCATCTCGAGCTTCGGGCACGTCCTCGGCCTCCGGCCAGCCGCCGGGCTCGGCCGGCTCGGCCTGGAAGGCTGCCACCAGATCCTGCCAGGCCGCCTCGTCATCGGCGCCGAGGCCGCCGCCGGCCGGCAAGGGCGGAGCCAGATCGGACTCCACACCGTCGAGGGCGGCGAGCACGGTTCGGGCCAAGGCGACGGCGTCGCCGTCGACCCAGAGCCGCCTGACGTCGGGTTCTTCGGTGCCGGCTGACGCTAGGCTGCCGGGCTCCAGCTCGCTTGGCGGGGCCGCCACGTACGCCGCAACTCCCTGCTCTCGCAGGGCCTGCAGCACGGCAAGCGCATCGCCGGTCGCCACGTCGGCGACGGCGACGAAGCTCCTCGCCGGCAGTCCGTTGTGCTCCACCCAACCATCCCCATCTCGCCGGTACCCAATTGGAATGGTCCCATTTCCCGCGACGAAACGTCGAGTTGCCCGCCGCCTTGAAGTAGTGTGCCGCCGTGCTCTATTGGCTGCTCAAGCGGATTTTCATCGGGCCACTCCTGCGGGTGCTCTACCGCCCGTGGGTCGATGGCATCGAGAACGTCCCCGCCGAGGGCCCGGCGATCATCGCTAGCAACCACGTCTCGTTCTCCGACTCGATCTTCCTGCCGCTCATGGCGCCGCGGCGGATCACCTTCCCTGCCAAGGCCGAGTACTTCACCGGCCACGGCCCGAAGGGCTGGGTCTCTCGAGCGTTCATGGCCGGCACCGGCCAGGTACCGATGGACCGGTCCGGGGGCAAGGCCAGCCAGCCGGCGCTAGACACCGCGCTGCGCATGCTGGGCGAGGGCCAGCTGTTCGGCATCTACCCGGAGGGGACGCGCTCGCCGGACGGGCGGCTCTACAAGGGCAAGACAGGCATCGCGCGGCTCGTACTGGAGGCCAAGGTGCCGGTGATCCCGGTCGCCATGATCGGGACTCGGGACGTCCAGCCCCCCGGCAAGGTGATCCCGTCGATCGGTCGGGTCGGGATGCGGTTTGGCAAGCCGCTGGAGTTCAGCCGGTACGAGCACCTCAAGACCGACCGGTACGTGCTCCGCGCGATCACCGACGAGATCATGTACTCGCTGATGGAGCTGTCCGGCCAGGACTACGCCGACATCTACGCGCAGACGGCGAAGGAGCAGATCGCCGCGGCCAAGAAGCAGGCCAAGGCCGAGGCCGCCGCCACCTCGGGCGAGTCCGCCGCCCCCGCTGCCGGCTGAGCATGCGGTTGTCGACCGCCGATCATGCGGTTGGCGCCAATCTTCGCCGGGATTCGGGCATCAACCGCATGCTCGGCGGAGAGGCTGAGCGGTCAGTGCGGGGCCGCCGCCACCGGCTCGCCCATCGGCTGGCCGATGCCCTCTAGCAGCGCATCGAACCAGGCCGCGGAGGTGTCGAACGGCTTGCCGCCCTTGATGCGGTTGAACTCGATCGCCCGCAGCCGCCCGCCCTGCTCCTCGTCGTGGCCTATCACGCCGCCCTCACGACGCAGCGCCACCTCGACCGCGAGGTCCGTGCATGACTTGATCAGCCGCAGGTCATCAGAGTTGGCTGCGGCCGAACGACTGAAGTAGCCGCTCTTCTGGACCATCGTCTTCTCCGCTCCGAGCAGCTCGGCGAACTGCTTGGCGAACCAGGCCCCCGGGTTGACCGAGTCGAGCTTGACGTGTCCGAACGGGTCGCGCTGCACCTCCTCGCCGCGCCGCTCCAGCTCGGCGACGATCGTCTCGAGCCCGGCCCCCTCGCTCACGAACAGGTTGACGCACCCGACCTCATCCATGACGGCGCGCAGCCGCTTGGCCTCGGCCTCGACGTCGAACCCGAGCTCCGGCACGTACACGCCGTGCACATCCCAGCCGCGTGGGTCGTTGCCGATGCCGGGCACGAACTTCTGCAGCACGAGCCACTCGCGGTACTTCGCTGCCGCCGCCGCCGTCAGCCACCCGCAATTACGGCCCATCACCTCGTGGACGATGAGCATGCGCGGGTTGGACGAGTGCTCGGCGATGATGTTGCGGGCAAAGAGCGCGGACTGCTCGGCCGCCGTCCACGCGCCGAGGCTCTGCCGGATCGGGATCACGTCATTGTCGATCGTCTTGGGCAGCCCGACCACCGTCAGCTCGTAGCCGTTGCTGTGCAGGTAGGCCGCCAGCTCGCCAGCAGTGGTGTTGGTGTCGTCGCCACCGATCGTGTGGAGCACGTCGATCCCGTCACGCGCGAGCTGCTCGGCCGCGACGTGCAGCGGGTTTTGGCCTTCCTGGGCCAGCCCGCGTTTGACCACATCGGCGACGTTGGTGAGCTTGACCCTGCTGTTGCCGATCGGGCTGCCACCGAAGCGGTGCAGCAGATGCGCCTTCTCGCGCACCTCGGGCGTCACAGTGATGGAGCGACCCGCAAGCAGCCCGGCGTATCCATCGAGGTAACCGATGATCTCCACCTCGGGCGCGATCTCCGTGTAGCGCTCGATCAGCCCGCCGACGGCGGACGACAGGCAGGGGGCAAGCCCTCCCGCGGTGAGCATCGCGACCTTGCGGACCGACATGGTTGATCTCCCGTACGACGTGACCGGACGACGCTTGCTGCCACACCCTAAGCCGTGCCGCTCAGCGCGGAGATGTGAGGATGCCGCATGTGCGGAACCCTTTGCTCGGCCTCGTCTCGGTCGCAGTCGCCGCCACGCTGCTCACCGGGTGCGGGGGCGAGGACACGCCGGTCACGACGATGCCGACTCCGCTTCGCACGGTGCTGCCAACGCCCGACTCGACCCCCTCGCCACCGTCGTGCCCGCCGAGCGGGGGTCTCATCACCGTCGGAGCCACCGACGCTGCGCTCGGGCTGCGCTATCAAGGAGTCGACCTGGTCAACTGCGGGACGGAGCCGTACGAGCTCAACGGCTATCCGGCGGTCACTGTCCTCGACGAGACTCAGGTCGCCCTCGAGGAGCTGACGATCAACAACGGCACGACGCACATGGACGACCAGCCGCCGAGCCCGATGACCTTGCAGCCTGGTGAACGGGCCACCGCGGGTCTGCTCTGGCGCAACACGCTCGAGGACCCGGAGAAGGCGCAGACCGGTGTGTTCCTTGACATCGCCGCGGCAATGGGAGAGCCGACGCAGCGCCTGCAGCCGACGTACGTTCTCGACTTCGGCTCCACCGGGACGCTCGACCTCACGCCCTGGCAGCGCCCGACTGGCTGAGCCAGAACATTTGTCTCGACAGGCAGGACGATCAGCCAGGGGCGGGGCGGCCTCGTACCCTGGTCCGGTGACCGCGCGACCCGACTCGCCCGCCATCCTCGCCGAGCTGCACGAGGCGGTGGCCGCCCGCCCGGCGGCCCAGCAGCCGGAGTGGCCGGATGCCTATGCGGCGACCGAGGCTGTGCGCGAGCTCGCGCGCGTTCCACCTCTCGTCTTCGCCGGTGAGGCCGACCAGCTCCGTGACCGGCTGGCCGCCGTGCAGCGGGGTGAGGCGTTCCTGCTCCAGGGCGGCGACTGCGCGGAGAGCCTGGAAGCCAACTCGGCCGACAACCTGCGGCAAAAGCTCAAGACGCTGCTGCAGATGGCGGTCGTGCTGACCTACGCGGGCAGCGTCCCCGTGGTCAAGGTCGGCCGCATCGCCGGGCAATACGGCAAGCCGCGGTCCAACGGGATGGAGACTCGGCACGGCGTCACGCTCCCTGCCTACCGGGGTGACATGGTCAACGGGTTCGAGTTCACCGAGGGGTCGCGCACCGCTGATCCGCAGCGGATGCTGCGCGTCTACAACGCCTCTGCGTCGACGCTCAACCTCACCCGGGGATTCACCAAGGGCGGGTTTGCCGACCTACGGCAGATCCACGCGTGGAACACCGACTTCGTCCGCACGAGCACGGCCGGGCTGCGTTACGAACGCATGGCGACGGAGATCGACCGCGCTCTGGCGTTCATGCGCGCCATCGGAGCTGACCCCAACGAGCTGCACACCGTCGACCTCTACTCCAGCCACGAGGCGCTGATCCTCGACTACGAGCTGGCGCTCACCCGCGTGGACAGCCGCACCGGGACCCCGTACGACGTCTCCGGGCACTTCGTGTGGGTTGGGGAGCGCACCCGCGCCCTCGACGGCGCGCATGTCGAGTTTGCGTCGCGCATTCGCAATCCCATCGGGGTCAAGTTGGGACCCGCCACGGCGCCCGAGGACGCGGTCGCACTTGCCGATCGGCTCGACCCGGACCGCGAGCCCGGCCGGCTCACCTTCATCACGAGGATGGGCGCGGGGAAGGTACGTGAGGTGCTGCCGGCTCTCATCGAGAAGGTGACCGCCGCGGGGATCCAGGTGGCCTGGGTTTGCGACCCCATGCACGGCAACACGTTCGAGGCACCGAGCGGCTACAAGACCCGTCGCTTCGACGATGTGCTCGACGAGGTGCATGGCTTTTTCGAGGTGCACCGCGAGCTGGGCACCTGGCCGGGCGGCATGCACATCGAGCTCACCGGCGACGACGTCACCGAGTGTCTCGGTGGCGGCGACCCGATCCTGGAGGGTGGCTTGGGCGACCGGTACGAGACCGTGTGCGACCCGCGACTCAACCGCTCGCAGTCGCTCGAGCTGGCGTTCCTCGTGGCCGAGCTTCTGCAGAGCGCGCCGGCTCGCTCGTGACGCCCGCCATGATCGACCTGCGGAGCGACACGGTCACCGCCCCGACCGACGGCATGCGCAAGGCGATGTACGACGCCGAAGTCGGCGACGACGTCTACGGCGAGGACCCGAGCGTCACCGCGCTGGAGGAGCGCGTCGCGGCGTTGCTGGGACACGAGGCCGGGCTGTTCACCGTCACCGGCTCGCTCGCCAACATGCTCGGCGTACGGTCCCTCGTCCCTCAGGGCGGTGAGCTGCTCAGCGAAGCCCGTGCCCATGTCGTCCGGGCCGAGCTCGGCGCGCACGCGGTGCTCGCGGGCGTGACGACCCGCACCTGGGCACACCCGAAGGGGCACATCGACTTTGCCGCCCTCGACGAGCTGCTCGAACCCGACGCCGGCCCATACTTTGTGTCGACGGCCGCAGTCACGGTGGAGAACACTCACAACTTCGCCGGCGGCACCGTCCAGCCGCTCGACTCTCTCGTCAAGCTCACGCGCCGGGTCGGCGGCACCGCCGTCGGTCTGCACCTCGATGGGGCGCGGCTGTGGAACGCGCACGTCGCCAGCGGCGTGCCGCTCGACGCCTACGGTCGGCTGTTCGACACGGTGTCCGTGTGCTTCTCCAAGGGCTTGGGCGCCCCGGTGGGCTCTCTGCTCGTCGGCTCGGCCGAGCGGATCGCCGCCGCACGCGTGTGGCGGAAGCGCAGCGGCGCTGGGTGGCGACAGGCAGGCGTGCTCGCGGCTGCGGCGGCATACGCAATCGATAACCACCTGGAGCGGCTCGCCGACGACCAAAGCAATGCGCGCAGGATCGCCGAGCTCGTTGCGGACGCCGCGCCCGACGTTGTCGATCCCGCGGCCGTGGAAACCAACATCGTGGTGCTCGACCTTGCATCGCGCGGTGTATTCGCGGCGGACCTTGTGGCAGCGCTCAAGGAGCACGGTGTGCTCGCCGGGGCCTTGGGCGCGAGGTACGTACGCCTCGTCACGCATCTCGACGTCACATCGGCAGACTGTCGGGCTGCGGGGGAGACGGTCGCCCGGCTTCTCGGAACTGCGGGGGCGTGACGGGCACGCCGGCGTTCTCGCCGCCGGGCGGCGGAGCCGACGGTCGCAGCTCGACGAGGTACATCGCGGCGAGCACCAGCCCGCCACCCGCGATCGTGCGCAGCCCAAGCTGCTCATCACTGAGGGCGACGGCGAAGCCGGCAGCAAACACCGGCTCCATGGTCATCACGATCGCTGCGCGAGTCGCGGTCATGTGCGCCTGCGACCACGTCTGCACGACTAACGCCAGAGCCCCAGACACCAGCGCCATGTAGAGCAGCGCGACCCAGTCGCCGCCGGTGGAGGGAAGGGTGAGTCCGTCGGGAATTGCGCCGACGGCGCAGACGAGCGCGATGACCACCATCTGCACCACGGCGAGGCCGTAGGCGTCCTCAGCCCGCGACCAGCGACCAAGGCCGACGATGTGCAACGCGTAGAACACCGCTGACAGCAAAGTGATGGACTCGCCGAAGCCGAAGGCGAACCCGCGAAGCGACATGACACCCAGACCAGTCGCGGCTAGCCCCACGGCAATCCACGCTGTCGCCGGGATGCGCTGGCGGAAGATCAGAGCCGCCAGCACCGGGGTGAGCACGATGTACATGCCCGTGATGAACCCGGACACCGACGCGGCCGTGTGCGCCAGCCCGTACGTCTGGAAGAGCTGCGCCACGCCATAGACGAGGCCGAGCACCGCACCGTACGCGCGTTGCCGTCGCGTGAGCCGTACGACAGCGCGCGGCGCGATGACCGCCAGCGCAACCGCCGCGATCGCGAACCGTACGGCGAGGAAGTCGGCGACCGGAACCCGCTCGATCAGGTCCTTCATGATGGGGAACGTGGAGCCCCAGACCGCCGTGACCCCGATGAGGGCAAACGTCGCGGCCCGGTGGTGCGGGATGCCCGTCCTCGTGCGGGTGGCGTCGGTCACCAGACCCAGAGGCGGACGGTGCTGCCGGGTTCGACCTCGCGCCCGGCGACCGGTTGCTGGCGCAGCACGGCCCCGGGGCCGCCGTCCAGCACGCGGGTGACCTCGACCTCGAAGTCGGAGTCCTCGAGGATTTGGCGCGCATCGTCGAGCCCCTTGCCCTCGACGTTGGGGAGTTTAATCTTGGCGGGGCCCCTGGAAACGATGATCGTCACTGTCTCGTCACGAAACGCGGACGCGCCACCGGCGGGCTCCGTCCCGACGACTCGGCCACGCTCGACGGTGTCCGAGAACTCCTCGCGACGATCGACCTCGAAGCCGGCATCGTCGAGCTCGTCCTCAGCGTCGCCCACGCGTTCGCCGGCCAGCTCGGGAATCGTCAACGGCTTGCGGCCCAGGCTCACGACGAGCGCCACCTCGACGCCGGGCCGGACCTCCGTGCCGGGCTCGGTGCCCTGCGAGACGACAGACCCTTCCGCGACGTCGTCATTGTGCTCTTCGCTGACGGTGCCTACGACGAGCTTGATCTCGCCGAGCGTCGCCGTCGCCTCGTCGAGGGTCTTGCCGGCGAGATTGGGCATCGGGTAGCGCTCGGGACCGCGCGACACGATCAGGCCGACCGTGCCGTCCTTGAGGATGCGCCCGCCCGGCCCAGGCTGCGTTCGTACGACCGTGCCGACCGGCTGCACCTCGGAGAACGCCTCTTCGGTCTGTCGCGCGTCGAGCCCCGCCTCCGCGGCCTTGGCTTGTGCCGCGTCGACGGTGAGCCCGAGCAGTGATGGCGCCTGCGTGTAGCGAGCCGCGCCGTACCACCAAGCGCCGACGCCCGCCCCGACGGCGAGGATGAGTACGACGACGAACCACACGATCGCCCGCCGGCTGATTCCGCCGGGCGGGGGTGGCCCTGCCGCGCGCCGCCCAGTGCCACGCCGGGTGCCGTCGCCCGCATCGTCATGACCGACCGGCGAGATGACCGAGGTGTGTTGGTCGTGGTCAGTGCCGGTGTACGGGTCCGCGGCGCGGCGGTCTAGCGCCTCGGCCGCGGCTGCGTTGCGGACGGCGGTGGACGTGTGTTGCTCGGCTTGGAGGTCTGCGGACGCGACATTCGGGCCGCCCAGCGCCTGCGCGCTCGACACCCCCGCCGTCTCCCACGGCTCGATGTCGTAGGGCACGCCGTCGAGCACTCGCCGCGCCCGGCGTACGGCCGCGAGCAGCTCGGCCGCGTCGGCGTAGCGCTGGTGCGGGTCGCGTGCCGTTGCCCGGCGTACCAGCTCGTCGACAAGCGGCGGCAGGTCGTGGACCTCCGCAGATGGTGCCGGAACGTCCTCTTCCGAGTGCTTGCGCGCGACGACGAAGTCGGTGGCTCCGGTGTGCGGGGCGTGTCCGGTGAGCAGCTCGAAGAGGACGACACCAGCTGCATAGACGTCGGAACGAGGGGTGGCGACCTGCCCAAGGGTCTGCTCGGGCGATACGTAGGCGACGGTGCCCAGCAGCACCCCGCGCGTCACGGTCGACGACCCGTCGACGGCGCGGGCGAGCCCGAAGTCGGCGACGCGGACGCGCCCGTCGGCGGACATGAGGATGTTCTCGGGCTTGATGTCGCGGTGCACGATGCCTGCCCGATGGGCCGCCGCGAGTGCGTCGAGCGTCGGGTCGAGGATCGCGAGGGCGTCGTCCGCGCCGAGCTTGCCGTTCTGCCGCAACAGCTGCCGCAGCGTGTGGCCTTGGACGAACTCCATCGCGAGATAGACCACGTCACCGTCGGTGCCTTGGTCGAAGACCGCCACGATCCCCGGGTGCGACAACCTCGCGGCACTGCGTGCCTCGCTGATGAACCGCTCCACGAACTCGGGGTCCTCGGCGAACACCGGGTGCATGACTTTGAGCGCGATGTGTCGGTCGAGCCGCTCGTCGACCGCCTCGTAGACCGTGGCCATCCCCCCGCGCGCCACCAGGCCGACGACGCGGTAGCGGCCGTCGACGAGACGGCCGACAATCGCGTCGGTCAGGGGCATGTCCACGCGGGAAGTGTATGGCGGCAGGGCATCGCGCCCGAATCCTGACACGACCGCTCAGCCTGCTGATCATGGCTAGGGTTGCCGCCGTGGACCGGGTCGTGATCGTCGGTGGCGGGCTCGCTGGCGCCCGCACGGCGCAGTCGCTACGCGCGCGGGGCTTTGTGGGAGCGATCACGATTGTGGGTGCTGAACCGGATCTCCCGTACGACCGGCCGCCGCTGTCCAAGGCCGTTCTGCTGCATGATGAGCCGCCTGACACCACGCTGCCGATCGGCTGGGGGAGCCTCTACGTCGACGTGCGGCTGGGTGTCACGGCTGAGCGGTTGCGGCCGGGAGTTGTGGAGACAACGTCGGGAGATTTTGGCTATGACTGGCTGGTGCTCGCGACTGGCGCGGTGCCCGTACGGCTGCCTGGCGACGACACAGCCATCCATCTGCGCCGCCGCGCGGACGCCCTCGGGCTGCGCGCGGCGCTGACGCCCGGTCGGCGGGTCGTGATCGTCGGTGCCGGCTGGATCGGAGCCGAGGTCACGACTGCTGGCCTGCGGCATGGCTGCGCGGTGACGGTTGTCGAGGCTGGCCTGCAGCCGCTCTCGGCCGCGCTGCCGCTCGAGATCGGGTCGCTGCTGCGCCCGTGGTGGTCGGACGTCGACCTGCGGACTGGCAGCACCGTGACTGCTGTCGAGCCGGACGGTGTGCTGCTGGAGACGGGGGAGCGGTTGCCGGGGGATGTCGTCGTAGTCGCGGTGGGCGTGCGAGCGGCGGATGCCTGGCTGGCCGACTCGGGTCTGGACGTCGACCGCGGCGTCATCGTCGACGAAACGCTCTCGGCGGGTCCCGGAGTGTGGGCGGTGGGAGATGTGGCGGCACGGTGGTCACCGCGGTACGGGATGCGGGTGCGTGGCGAGCACTGGGACGACGCACAGCACGCACCCGAGGAGGTGGCCGCCGGCATCGTCGGAACACCCGAGGTCTATGACCCGGTGCCCTACATCTGGAGCGACCAGTTCGGCACGACCCTGCAGTGGTGCGGCATTCCAGGCCCCGGAGTCTGGATCCTGCGCGGGGATCCCACGACCCCGTCCTGGAGTGCGGTCTGTCTTGACGAAGGCCGAATCCGGGCGCTGCTCGCGGTGGCACGGCCACGGGACTTCGTGCAAGGGCGCCGGTTGGCCACCGCAGGCGTCGAGCTCGACCCGGCGCTGGTCCGCGATCCTGCCGTCCTGCTCAAGCAGGCAGTGGCCTAGCGTCGGTCGCCGCGCCGCCTCGGGGCGTTGATCATGGCGAAGATGTGCTCATTCCGCCGATTTGATCACATTTTTGCCATGATCAACGATGAGAGGGACTCGCGGTTGCGGCGGGTCAGGTCGTACGAACCGTGGCGGCGTCAACGAGGGCGTCAAGCACGTCTCGCGCGACCGGCTCGATATCGGCCATCGCCAGGGCCTCACGCGCCTCGTCCACCAGCTCGTCGATCGTCTGCTCGACCGCGGCGAGCGCCCCGGTTTCGACGATGACCTCGCGCATGGCCTCGACGTCGGCCTCGACAAGGGATCGATCACCGAGGCGAGCCATGACTTCTGCCTGCGCGGGTGACGCCTTGGCGAACGTATGGGCGACCAGGACGGTGCGCTTGCCCTCCCTCAGGTCGTCGCCGGCCGGCTTGCCTGTCGCGCTCGGGTCGCCGAAGACGCCCAGCACGTCGTCGCGCAGCTGAAATGCCTCGCCGAGCGGAAGCCCGTACGCGCTGTAGGCCGCGAGCAGCTCTGGCGATGCGTCTGCGAGCAGCCCGCCGATCAGGAGCGGGTGCTCGACGGAGTACTTCGCGCTCTTGAACCGGATGACCTGCCGCGCCGACTCGACCGTGCCCTCGCCACGCGCCTGCTCGAGCACGTCGAGGTACTGCCCACCCATGAGCTGTGTGCGCATGAGGTCGTACGTCGGACGCGCCCGCAGCAGCGCCTCGACAGGTAGGCCGGAGCGCATCAGCATCTCGTCGTTCCAGACCAGCGTGAGGTCGCCGAGCAGGATCGCGCCCGCCCGCCCGAACGACTCGGACGGGCCGCTCCACCCGGATGCGTCGTGGAGGGCGGCGAACCGACGATGGATGGATGGTTGCCCGCGGCGTGAGTCGGAGTCGTCCATCACGTCGTCGTGGATCAGCGCGGCCGCTTGGAACAGCTCGAGCGACGCGGCTGCGGCCACGGCCGCGTCGGAGTCGTCGGCGCCGGCGCCGCGCCAGCCCCAGTAGCAGAACGCCGGGCGCAGCCGTTTGCCACCGGCTAGGAAGGCGGCGACGGCGTCGACGAGGGGCAGGAGCTCGGGGCTTGCCTCGGCCATCAGGTCGGCTTGGGTGCGCAGGAAGGCGTCGAGGGATGCCTGCACGCGATCGCCCAGCCGTACCACATCGAGCACCGAACCGCCGTCCCGCATCACGGGCAGTGAGCCTACGCAGGGATGCCCGGTCTGTACCCTTGCGGGCGTGACGATAGGCATGCCGACGACGCTTACGGGTGGTGCGACCACTATCCGTGACCTGTTGGCGTCCGGCCACAAGTCGTACTCGTTCGAGTTCTTTCCCGCCAAGACCGACGAGGGCGAGGCTCAGCTGTGGCAGGCGCTGCGGCAGCTGGAGGCGCTGCGGCCGACGTTCGTGTCGGTGACCTACGGCGCGGGCGGCTCCACGCGCGACCGAACGGTTGAAGTCGTCAAGCGAGTCGCCACCGACACGACCCTGACGCCCGTGGCACATCTCACAGCCGTCAACCACTCGGTGGCCGAGCTGCGCAACGTCATCGGCCAGTTCGCCGACGCGGGCATCCGCAACATGCTGGCGCTTCGCGGCGACCCGCCCGGCAATCCGCAGGGCGAGTGGGTGGCGCACCCGCAGGGCTACTCGTACACCTCTGAGCTCATCCGCCTCATCAAGCACTCCGGCGACTTCTGTGTCGGCGTCGCGGCGTTTCCCGAGACGCACCCGAGGTCGCCTGACGAAGAGGCCGATACGAAGTTCTTCGTCGATAAGTGCCGCGCGGGGGCTGACTTCGCGATCACGCAGATGTTCTTCCACGTCGAGGACTATCTGCGGCTGCGCGATCGCGTCGTCGCGGCCGGGTGCGACGTGCCGATCATCCCGGAGATCATGCCGGTGACCAACGTGCGGCAGATCGAGCGGTTCGCTGTGCTGTCGGGTGCTGACTTTCCTGCCGACCTGGCGGCCAGGTTGTACGAGGTGGAGGACGACCCCTCCGCCGTACGCGCCATCGGCGTCGAGTTCGCCACGGCGATGTCCGAGCGATTGCTGGCCGAAGGCGCGCCCGGCCTGCACTTCATCACGCTCAACCGGTCCACCGCGACACGCGAGATCTATCGCAATCTCGGGCTCGCTGCACGATGATCGGGTGCCGTGACAGAAGTCGAAGGCATCACGGTCAACGGTTACGGCTCGGTCGGCGCGGCGCCTGACGTCGTACGACTCTCGCTCGCGGCCGAGGCATCCGATGTGTCGGTGCAACAAGCCATCGACCGCGCAGCGGCAGGGCTCTATGCGATGCGACAGGCGTTGCTCGATGCCGGGGTTGCCGAGCGCGATGTCATGTCGACGGAGGCGTCGGCCTACTCCGATGGCAATACGCGCAGGCACGTCGCGCGGTTCGGGTTGACCTCGACCGTGCGTGAGGTCGCGCGGGCCGGCGAGCTGCTGTCCGCAGCCCTTGGAGCCGCAGGCGACGCCGGGCGAATGAACGGCCTGTCCTTCGCGCACGCCGACCCGTCGGCGCTGTTTGCCGAGGCCCAGGGCAAGGCAATGGCGGATGCGCGCGATCGCGCCGTCCGCTTGGCCGAGCTGGCTGGGCGACAGCTGGGCCCGGTGGTCGAGGTCGTCGAGGGTGGATCGCGACCGCCCGTGCCGGTGCGCGACTTTCAGCGGACCGCAATGGCCATGGAGGCGGTGCCCATCTCGCCGGGGGAGCTCGACGTGTCGGCGGTCGTCTTGGTGCGCTACGCCTGGGCCTGATGTGATGCGAGTTGTCAGGTTGTCCGGTTGTCAGGTGACCACAACTCAGCAGGTCACGGCGTTGCGGGCCAGCCTGACAACCTGACAAGTCGCGCTGGAGGCGCGCTCAGGCCGGGCCGATCAAGTTGGCCACCGTGCTCGCGGACATCGTCGTTTTGGTGAGACCGGCTCCGGGATGCGCGCCGGCTCCCGCCTGATAGAGACCGAAGACATCGCCGCGGTTCGGCGCGCGACCCAGCACGCCCCTGAGGCCGTGGCTCGGAGGCCCGAACACCGCGCCTCCGGGTGTGCCGGTCTCGCACTCGACGTCGTACGGCGTGCGCACGATGTGCCACAGCAGCCGATCGTGCACTGCGAACCCGCGTCGTTCGAGCACCTTGAGGATCCGCTCCGTGTAGGTCTGACCCTCGGTGGGGCGGGACCAGCCGAAATTGCCGTTGGGGGGCACGAGTGCCGTGACCGTCCAGCTCTCGTGCCCGGTCGGCGCGGTGTCCGTACGGCGGTCGATGAGGAGAATCGGCTCGTGCGCAAGACGGTCACTGAACACCTCGTCGAGCGAGTGCTCGCGGTCGTCTGGGAATGACACGACCTGCGCCGGCTCGTCAGTCGTCGTGCCTCGCAGGGCCAGGTGAACGGTCAGTAGGCCTGCTGAGTGTTGCTGCTGCCCTCCTCGACCCCATGGGTCGCTCGGGGCAGCCCAGACAACGACATGCGCTGGAATGGCTGACCCGTCGGCGAGCTGGACGCCGCGAACCGCCTCGGCGGTGACGACGATCTGCGCGACCTCCGTGCCGGTGCGGATGTCCGCGCGCGCCTGCACGCGGGCTGCCAGGGCGGCACCGAGCCGATGCGTGCCGCCCTCGACCTGCCACAGGCCGAAGGTCTGCTCCACATAAGCGCCCGCCGCGAGCATGGCGGGTGCCTTCCCCGGATGGGATCCGACCTGCCATGCCTGGTGCTCGACCATGGCCTGCAGATGCGGGTGTCGCAGCATCCGGGTGCTGAACCGCCGCAGGGAGGTGGGCAGCGCGAGGGTGGTGGCGTCTCGTGGTGGCACTTGGTGCAGCAGGGCGTGCAACGTAGGCGTCGGGGCTTCGGGCACTCGGTCGCGGAAAATGCGCCACATCTGCTGGGCGCGTCCGATCAACGCGTCCCACCGGTCGCTCGTACCCGCGCCAAACCGCTCGTTGAGCACGCGGTTGGTCGCGGCTCGGGACGCGTTGGGCAGGTCGATGTCTGTGCCATCGGCGAACGCGTACCGTCTGGCCGGCTCGACCGGCGTGAGCTCGAGCTCGTCCTCCAACGGTTTGCCGCTCTTGCGGAACAGGTCTCGGTAGACGGCGGGAAGCGCGAGCAACCCGGGGCCGCCGTCGAACGTGAAGCCTTCGCGCTGCAAGGGCCGCAGTGCGCCGCCGAGCTGCTCGGACCGCTCGCAGACGACGACGTCATGGCCGGCGCGAACCAGCCGGGCCGCTGCAGCTAGCCCGGCGAACCCTGCGCCGACGACGACGACGCGGGCCACCGTCAGTCGCCGTCGTCGCCGATGTCGGCCGCGGTGCCCGCAGTGATCGTGAGGAGTTCGTCGTACGTCGTCGGAAAGACGGTGTGCGGATGCCCCGCGGCCGCCCAGACCTGGTCGTACTGGGCGAGTGCGCGGTCGACGATTGTGCGTACGGGCTCAGGGTGGCCCACCGGTGCGACGCCGCCGATCGGCTGGCCGGTGTGCTCGCGTACGAAGTCCGGCGTCGCCCGCCTGAGCTCAGCAACGCCGATCTCCTGCGCCACTCGGACGGTGTCGACACGGTGTGAACCGCTGGTCAGCACGAGCAGCGGCTGTCCGTCGGCATCGAAGATCAGCGAGTTGGCGATTGCGCCGACCGAGCAATCGAGCTGTGCCGCCGCCGCAGCAGCCGTGGTCGCCGGGTCCGGCAGAACTGTGATCTCGCCATGGGCGCCCGCTGCTGCAAGCGCCGCTGACACCTTCTGGACGTTGGGATGCTGTGCCGCCATGGCGCTGACTTTATCGACTGCCTTGGTTGCTCGGTTGTCGACGCGCACTCAGTCGGCCATGCGACTCTCCGTCGTGCGCTCGCGAGGATCCGACAATTCCAGCCTCATTGCGCCCTTGTTGTCGGATCCTTCGCGTCGCCAGCGATCAGTCCTCGTCCTGAACGATGACGAAGAACATGAATCCGTTGCCGTCGGCGATCAACGCAGACTCGAATGTCGCGTGCGTCAACCCGCCCCTGCCGAAGCTCTTTCTGAGGTCGAGGTTGCCTGCCTCGTCAAGCCAGGCACCGTCGGTGCGAACGCGTGGAGCGCCGCCGAGGAGTTGCCAGGTCTCTTCGATCAGGTCACGGATCTTGCGCGCGCGCTCGACTGGGGCGAAGGATGTATAGGCCATCCAGCGCGTCAGCATCGCTGTCAGAATTTCGCGTCCGAGGTCACTCCCCACCTGCAGACGAAAATGGTCCTCGAACTCTTGTCGCGTCTTCACCGTCTGGTTGGGCAGCTCATCCTCAGGGTGGCCGCTTGCCTCGAGTCGGCCCCAAGCCCGCTCCAACATGGGACGGTCATCGAGGGCGACAAGATGCACTTGGGCCCACGGCCCATCCTCTCGGCTGACCCGATCCCACCGATCTGCGAGAGCCTGGGCCGCGACCGTCAGCGGTTGCGCGTGACGGGCCTCCGGATGATCCGGATCCAGGTAGTAAGTGGGCGCACTTTCACCGCGCGGCGGTGGGCTGGGGCGAAAGAGCCTGCCCTCAGTCAGCTCCACTTGCCACGCCGGGCCTAGCTCGGCACGAATGCGTTGGACCAGCTCGTCGCCTCGTGCGGAGTGGTCATAGAGATCGCGCAATGGCCCCAGAGCCGAACCAGAGACGGGATACACCGCCGCTTGGGTGGCTTCATACTCCTTCACCCATACGTTCACGTCCGCAATCAACTTGGGACTCAGACCCAGGGTCTCGCTGGGGATCCGATGTGCGAAACCTTCCTTGACCTCAAGGAAGGGCTGGCCCCGGGCGAAGTCCGGCTCCAGGAGGAGCTCGTATCGAGTGTCATCTGGGTGTGTCATCGCTGCTTCCTGATTGCTTGGGTCCCGGCGGGTCATGGATTTACGTAAGCCGTATCTATGAAGAGTTGGCGATTCTTGATCTTGAGCCCGACGACCGCTGACCGACCTGGTCGGGGCGAACCGTCTGGGTTTGCGGTTGCCAGATAGTGCCCGAGGTCATGGTCGAAGCGCTGCTCGAGCTTCAGGTATGGCTCTACCGGATGAGCGATCCACTTTTCGATCTCCGCGCGGTTGGTGTGAATGACTTCGGTGATGGCGCGTTCGGCAATCCTTTGGCTATGCCACGCCGAGACGTTGTCAGGGATGCCGCCCCGCTTGCCGCTGTCCTCGAGAGTGCCGTTGCGTGCGCGGTCGCGCAGATAGGCGACGCTCACATCGATGTGGCGCCGGATGGCGTGGCCGAGGTGATAGTGCTCGTGCCTGGACAAGTCGACACCTTCGAGCATCTCGTGCCAGGTTTGCACCACGGGTCTTGGTGCGTTGGGATCGGCGACGTTGTTAGGGAACTTCCTAAGGGCGGCGTAGTCCTTGAACCTTCCGGGGATCGCCGCCATCGACAAGACCGAGCCGATGCCGGCTCCCACCTCGCCACTGCTGAACTCGTCCCAGGCAACGGTGGCCTTGCCCGTCTCGACTGCGGTGTCGACCGGATGAGTTGCCGCATATCGAGTGCCGTCCCAGAGCACGCGCCAGTTGGCCCTCCACTGGCTGCTGTCGCTGAATCCCTGGCCGCTAAGCCCCCACGCGAACGCAGCCGGCTCGGCGAACCCGCTGCGCCAGAAGGCTTCTACGCCGTGCTCTAGGTGGTCGCGCGCAGCGAGCGGTCGATCAGTGACCTGTACGCGGAGGCGGTCGAGAGTCGCGACGACCCGCCGGGACGCGGCAACGTACTCGTCGTTGATCTCGCGCGCCTGACCGCTGGTGGCGCGGATCATCGCGGGCGCCGGGTCAGGGTTGTTCGACGTGTAGGCCCAGACCTGTGCGTCCCACTCGGCGTGCGCTTCTGCCGCTGCCCGGCGGTCGGCGGTGACGCGGGCTACTGCAGGTGCCAGATCGGCGACGACGCTGGCCAGCCACCCGATTGCCTGGCCTGCATCCGCGCAGGACGTGCGTGTGAGGGCGGCCCGCGCGCGCAGCTGTTGCCGGGCTTCGGTCGCAGCGGTGGCCGCGGGCCCGGACCAGCCGTCGAGCCCGATACCTGTGGTGACAGCTTGATCGGCGAACGCGGCCACCCGTCGCAGTCGGGCAGCGAGGTCGCTGAGCTCCTCCGACCGTACGGGCAGCAGGTCGGTGCTCACCCGAGGCCCTGCGCAGCAGCGGCGATGTGCGTCTCGGTCCTGTAGTACTCAGAGTCGGCGGCGCGGAGGTCGCGGACCAGCTCGGCGGCTTGGGCTGCACCCTCTCGCGCCGCCCAGCGGATAGCTGCCGACCATCGTTCGAGTGCGGTGCTCAGGCGGGGGTCCCGGCTGAGCAGGTCGAGTCGATCGCGGACGAGGTCGAGGTCGTCTGCCGCCCGGGCGAGGGCGGTGGCACAGGTCATGGCGTCGAGCGCTGCTGCGTGCAGGGCGCCGTCTACCACCTCGATCGTCATGCTGGCCGAGAGTAGTGATCCGGGGCGTTCTGCCTCGTTCGTTGTCCACAGGCGCCGCTCGCTTCCGCGCTTACCCCCAGGTACGTCTTCCGCGTTGACGTTCTGTCGGGGGAGAGGTTTACTCTTATTACGAGTCGAACAACTGTTCGATCTTGCTGGAGGGGTACCCCGCCCCTTCAGAAAAGGCGGATCCGCCGGGTGCGACTCCTCGACCCGCACCCGGCGGGCTCGGTGGCCGACTGGGCGTGGGGAAGCGCCTAGCCGGCTGCCGGCCGCCACCGCCGTCTTCCCCCGGTGGTTGTCCGTACGAGCGATGTCGTGCGACATCCCGGCTGGAGGCAAACGATGGCACGGCGGTATGACGAAACTGCCCAAGTTCAGCGCGGGCTGGTGGACGAGCAGGAGGCTCCTGCCCGGATCATCTGGCGCGGACGGCTCTATGTCGTCCGCGCTGTTCTCGGCCACTGGGTGCAGACAGCGCCATGGTGGCGACCCTCGGCCCTGCAAAGCGTCTATGGCACTGATGCCACCAACCCTTCTGACTCGCAGGGCACGGAGGACAGGCCGGTGGCAGTCCTCGACGTCGGCCAGCGCGAGGTGTGGCGGGTCGAGGTCCGGGCCGGCCGGATCGCGCCTCGAGCCGTCCTCGATCTCGCGCTCGACAGATCGACCGGCGACTGGTGGGTGCTGCGCTCCTACGACTGAAATCCGCTTCTGAATCCACCCTCTCGCTCGCACTGTTCCTCGCGCACTGATCGCGCTCGTTGTCTGCGCTCGTTGTCTGCAAAGGAGACCTCATGCCAGTCCTGTCCCCACCCCGAGCCCCAGCGCCTCTCGGGCACCCGGCGATCGATCTGCTGAGCCAGGCACAGGCCGGGTTGGTGGCTGCGGCGACCGCGACTACGGCCGGCCAGCGTTATGTCGCCGCACATCTCGCCGCGCTGCGCGCCGGTGCAGCGGTTCTGGCTGGGAAGGCACGACCTGGGCAGACAAGAGGGCCACGCAATGTGTGGACGCTGCTGCCTCGCGTTGCTCCCGAGCTCACTGAGTGGGCGGCGTTCTTCGCCGGGTCCGCGACCAAGCGAGCCGCGGTCGAGGCGGGGCTCACCCGAAGTGTCACCTCTCGCGAGGCCGACGACTTGCTCCGTGACGCCGAAAGCTTTGTGGAGTGCACCGCCGAGGTGCTGGGGCTGCAGCATGCCAGAGGTGTCGGCAGCACCCTCGCACCGGGCGCCTAGACCCAACTAGAAGACCAACCCAGCCATGAACAGCGATCCCTTTGTCCATCTGCACGTGGCCTCCGGTTACTCGTTGCGCTATGGCGCGTCCTTGCCACCCGTTCTCGTCGAGCGTGCAGTCGACCACGGCATGGACACCCTTGCCCTCACCGACCGCGACGGACTGTATGGCGCAGTGCGCTTCGCCAAGGAATGCCTCGCTGCAGGCGTCCGGCCGGTGCTCGGAGTCGATCTCGCCGTCCCCACGACGGGACTGCTCGAGGGCGCAGGCGCCGACCAGCGTGGTGACACAGACGCTGGCCGTGGGGCGACCGGCGCCAGGTGGGGTGCACGTCGTTCTCCCGTTCGGGGCGGGGCCACCGTCGATGCACGCCTGCCCCGGGTCACGGTCCTCGCGCAGGGCAGACAAGGCTGGGCGGAGCTGTGCCGGCTCGTCTCGGCCACCCACCTGGGCGGGGAGCGGGGCAAGCCGGTGAGCAGCCTCGAGCTCATTGCGCAGCACGCTGCGTCAGGCCACCTCGTCGTCCTGCTCGGTCCCGACTCCGAGATCGGGCGTGCGCTGGCACTCCGTCGCAGCGACCTCGCCCGTGCAGTGCTCGCCCGCTGGCGTGCCACGTTCGGCTCCGGTGACCTCTACCTGGAGATCGTGTCCCAGCGAGCAGGTGGCAGTGCGCCGAGATCGACGACGCACGCTGCCCGCATGCTCGGGTTCGCTCGCGAGGTCGGTCTGCCCGCAGTGCTCAGCAACGCGGTGCGCTATGCCGACCAATCCGATGCACCGGTCATCGACATCCTCGACGCATCCCGGCGTCTGGTTGCCCTCGACCCGCGGCACGTCGATCGGCTCAACGCCGAGGGCTACCTCAAGCACGGCAAGGAGATGGCCGAGATCGCCGCTGAGGTGGTCCGGGCCGCGGGCCTGGGGGAGCGCGAGGCAGCACAGTTGTTGGTTGCCACCCGCCGGGTGGCCGACCGCTGCGCTCTCGATCCCCGCGCCGACCTCGGCATCGGTTCGGTCCACCTTCCCGAGTTCGACGTCATCGACAGATCGCCCCTGAGCACGGCCAGCGATGCAGGGCTGCACAGCACCGATCAGCTACAGCGCGCCAACACGCTGCTCCGGGAGCGCTGTGTCGCCGGCCTCGTCCACTGCTATGACGCAGCACCGTCGACCGAGGTGCTGGCCCGGCTGGAGGAAGAGCTTGCCCTCATCCGTGACTGCGGCTATCCGGCGTACTTCCTCACCGTGGCCGACGTCTGTGACCTCATCCGGGAGATGGGCGTCCGGGTGGCTGCGCGTGGGTCAGGTGCAGGGAGTCTCGTCTGCTATCTGCTCGGCATCTCCGGCGTCGACCCGATCCGCTACGGGCTGATCATGGAGCGCTTCCTGTCCTCGCTGCGGGTCGCGTTGCCCGACGTCGACATCGACGTCGAGTCCGCCCGCCGGGCTGAGATCTACGAGGCGATCATCGCTCGCTATGGAAGCGACCGCGTGGCGTGTGTATCCATGATGGACACCTACCGCGTCCGCCATGCGATCCGTGATGTGGGCGCAGCATTGGGTCTTCCGCCGGGGGAGATCGATGCCATCGCCAAGTCCTTTCCCCACATCCGCGCCCGCGATGCCCGGGCCGCCCTCACCGAGCTGCCCGAGCTGCGCGCCTCGGGCATCAGCCAGCCTCGCCTCGATGTGCTCTTCCATCTGGTCGAGCGGCTCGACGGGCTGCCGCGGCACATCGCGCTGCACCCGTGCGGCGTGCTGATCTCCGATGCGACGCTGCTCGACCGCACACCCGTCGAGCAGAGCTTCCTCGGCTATCCGATGAGCCAGTTCGACAAGGACGACGTCGAAGACCTCGGGCTGCTCAAGCTCGACGTTCTCGGCATCCGCATGCAGTCGGCGATGGCCCATGCCGTCACCGAGATCCAGCGCGTCGACGGTGTCAGCGTCGACCTCGACGACCAGACCTCCGTCCCGCTCGACGACTCAGCCACCTTCAGGCTCATCCAGTCCACCCGCACGCTCGGCTGCTTCCAGATCGAGTCACCGGGACAGCGTGAGCTGGTGGGCAAGTTCGCTCCGGAGACCTTCGACGACATCATCATCGACATCTCGCTCTTCCGGCCCGGCCCGGTCAAGAGCGACATGGTGACGCCTTTCCTCGAGGCCCGGCAGGGCTGGGCCGACATCGACTTCCTGCACCCCGACCTGACCCCGGTGCTCGCGCAGACCGCTGGTGTCGTGGTCTTCCACGAGCAGGTCATCGAGATGATCGCCATTCTCACCGGGTGCTCCCGGGCCGAGGCTGACGAGGCAAGACGCGCCTTGGGCGACCGCGTGGGCAAGGAGGAGGTGCGCACCTGGTTCCCGGCCCGTGCCCTGGCCAAGGGTTACGACCTCCCGTTCGTCATGCTGGTCTGGGAGGTGCTCGAGGCGTTCGCCTCGTTCGGTTTCTGCAAGGCACACGCGGCGGCCTTCGCGCTGCCGACCTACCAGTCCGCTTGGCTCAAGGCACACCACACCGCGGCCTTCCTCGCGGGAGTCCTCACCCACGATCCGGGGATGTATCCCAAGCGGCTCATCCTCGACGACGCCCGCAACTTCGGCATCGCGGTGCTGCCACTCGACGTCAATGCGTCCGACGACGTCTACCGGGTGGAGAAGGTGGGTCCGCTCGACGAACCACCGCCCGAGATCTTCGGCCAGCCGCCGCGTCAGGCACCTCCCGAGGGCCTGCCCGATGCGAGGGCTTACGGCATCCGGCTCGCACTCACCGACGTCAAGGGCATCTCCGATGAGGAGGTGTCTCGCATCGTCGCGGGCCGGCCCTACCACTCGCTCACCGACTTCTGGCATCGCGCGCGCGTGTCTCGTCCAGTCGTCGAGCGGTTGGTGGTGGCCGGAGGGTTCGACTCGCTCTACGGCATCGGGTCACCACTTCCCGTCCGCCGTCGTGGCAAGGTGACCCGCCGTGATCTGCTCCTCCAGGTCGCCGACCTCGACCGTTGGGGTCGTGCCGTTCGGCGGAGCACCAAGGGGCGCAGCCCCGTGAAGACGTCAGCCGGCCGGATCCCCTTACCGGGAGCGAGCGACCAGCTGATGGCCGCAGTCGACTCGCCGATCGCCGCAGCCGGTCCGCCGGCGCAGCTTGCATTCGATCTCGGCGATGCTCCCACCGAGCGGGCGACTGGACTGCCGGAGATGACCGGCGCCGAGATCGTTCGCGCCGAGCTCGACGTGCTCGGGCTGGATGCAAGCCGGCACGTCGTCGACTTCTACACCGAGTTCCTCGATGCGCTCGGCATCACCCGCTCGCGTGACCTGATGCGCCGTCGGTCGCAGTCCGAGCTGCTCGTGGCCGGCATCAAGGTTGCGACGCAGACCCCACCCGTACGGTCCGGGCGGCGGGTGATCTTCCTGACCCTCGACGACTCCACCGGGCCGGTTGATGCGACGTTCTTCGAGGACGCGCAGGGGCCCTATGCCGGGACGTTGTTCCACTCCTGGCTGCTCGTCGTCCGCGGCATCCTGCGGCGGACCGGGCCGCGCGGGGTGTCGCTGCGGGCGACCGGGTGCTGGGAGCTGATCGCGCTGTACGACGCCTGGCGCGAAGGGGGCCTGGCGGCGGTGGAGGCGCTCATAGCGCAGCCCGCTGAGTTCTCCGAGGACGCAGTGTCGGGCATGGCCGAAAGCCGGTCCACCCGCCCGGTGGTGGCTACTCCGCCCGTCGGACTCGGCGCTGGCACCGCCGCTGGAGGTCCGTCACGTGCCTCCGTGCAGGGCAGTGCCGACCCCGACGGCACCGACGACGGACCGACGGCGGGTGGCATGGGTCGCCGTCGGGTGCTTGTCCACCCCAGTGGCTTCCGCCAGTCGCCCTATGCCGACCTCAAACCACCCGGCGACGACGTCAAGAAGGCACCGCGCAAGCTCTGGCACTCCAGCCCGGGGAGCTCGGGCGGATGACACTTGACCGTGATCGCCGAGCGGCGAGCCGACGCACCGTTCTTTGGTGCGGAGGGGAGCGCGACCACCAGCATCGACACGGCTGGTGGTGGTCATTGCGGCAGCCGGCACCTCTAGGGTTGGCCACGTCCGCACCTCCATGGCGAGGAGATCACCTGTGGCCGACCGCCCTCGTCGCCCGTTGCGCACTGCCATCGCTTGGGACCAGCTGTCACGCGCGCTCGATGCGCACAGTCAGGCGTTGGGTCGTGGGACGCTCGAGATCCTCGATGCCGGCGGCGGCACAGGAGGATTCGCCGTCCCGCTCGCCGAGCGCGGGCACCGGGTCACCGTCGTCGACCCGAGCCCCGATGCTCTCGCCGCACTCGACCGCCGCAGCGCCGAGGTCGGCGTCACCGACCGGGTGCGCGGGATACAGGGCGACATCGGCGGGTTGCTCGAGGTGGCCGGACCGGAGAGTGCCGATGTGGTCCTCTGCCATGGCGTGCTCGAGTACGTCGACGACCCGCAAGCCGCCACCAAGGGAGTGGTCGCAGCGCTGCGACCGGGCGGTCTGGCCAGCGTCCTCGTCGCCCAACGCATCGCGGTCGTGCTGGCTCGGGCCGTGGCCGGTCACTTCGACCAGGCCCACCGTGCCCTCACCGACCCCGACGGGCGATGGGGGGAACACGACCCGATGCCGCGGCGGTTCGACAGCCAGTCGATCACACAGCTCCTTGCCGGCAACGGACTACAGATCCGAGAGGTCGCCGGTGTCCGGGTGTTCACCGACCTCGTCCCCGGGGCACTCCTTGACTCCGAGCCCCGTGCCGCAGAGGCCCTCCTGGCGCTGGAGGCAGCCGCGAGCAGCAACCCGGCGCTCGTCGGCGTCGCCGCGGCGCTGCATGTGCTTGCCGCCCGCGACGTGCTTGCCGCCGGCGAGTCCTAAGCGCTGGTCTGAGCGTCGTTGCGAGCACTGCCTCAAACCTTGCGGCCCACGGGATCTTGAGACATCCGGGGTGCTTCCGCCCCCTGAGCGTCTCAAGATCCGCGCCTTGGGGGGCCTGCGATGAGCCGGGCCACCAGACAGCTCGCAACGGCGCAGGTCGCCGGCCCGATCGTCGACGACAGCGGCTGCACGATCCTGCATGTCGACATGGACGCCTTCTTCGCGTCGGTCGAGCTGCGTGACCGGCCGGAGCTCCGTGGCAAGCCGATGGCAGTCGGCGGTGGCCAGCGCGGGGTTGTGCTCTCGGCAACCTACGAAGCCCGGCGCTTCGGCATCCACGCGGCCATGCCTGTCACCCGCGCCCGGCGGCTCTGTCGCGACCTGGTCATGGTTCCTCCGCAGTTCGGTGCCTACACCCAGGTGTCCGCCGGTGTCCGGGCGATCTTCGACGACGTGACTCCCCAGGTGGAGCCGCTCTCGATGGATGAGGCTTTCCTTGACGTCACGGGCGCCAGCCGACGGCTCGGCACTCCCGCGGCGATCGCCGAGCTGATCCGAGCCCGCGTCCACGACGAGCAGGGCATCACCTGTTCGGTGGGGGTGGCGCCGACGAAGTTCGTGGCCAAGCTCGCCTCGGGTCGGTGCAAGCCCGACGGCATTCTGGTTGTCCCCGGTCGGGAGGTGGTGCCCTTTCTGCACCGGCTTGCGGTGGGCGCGCTGTGGGGAGTGGGTGACAAGACCGAGGAACAGCTCGTACGACTGGGGCTGCACACCGTCGCTGACATAGCGCACACACCGGCCGAGACGCTGGTCCGGGCGTTCGGCAACGCGCTAGGCAACCACCTGTCCGCCCTCGCCTGGGGACGCGACGAGCGAGCGGTGGTGCCGGTGGCGCGGGAGCGTTCGGTCGGTGCGCAGGAGACTTTCCCGCGCGACGTCGACGATCCCGTCGTGGTCCGCCGAGAGTTGCTGCGTCTGGCCACCAAGGTCACCTCGCGGATGCGGGCGGCCGGGTTTCAGGGGCGCACGGTCACCATCACCGTGCGGTTCGCCGACTTCACGACGATCACCCGATCACGCACGATACGCGACCCCACCGATGTCGCCCAGGACGTCTATGCCATGGCTGCTGAGCTTTTCGCCGCCCTCGGACTGCAGCGCGCGCGACTGCGACTCGTGGGCGTCCGAGTTAGCGAGCTGTGCCCGACTGACAGCCAGCCGCGGCAGCTGGCGTTCGACGAGCCGGAGTACGGCTGGCGCGAGGCTGAGCGTGCCGTCGACCGGGCTGCGCTGCGGTTCGGCACAGGCGTCGTGGGCCCTGCGGCACTGCTGACAGACGAGCGGCGCCGCCACTCACCGTAACCCGGCAAGAAATGTTCGGCCCGGCCCGCGCCAATGGTGACCTGGGCAACAGTGGCGCCCGGGTATCGCAGCACCGCGCAGATGCATATGCTTGAGGGAGCGCCACCTCGTCGTCCAGTGTGGTTGGAGGGATCAGGTGCCTCTCTCCGAGCACGAACAACGCTTGCTCGAGCAGATGGAGCGGGCCCTCTATGCCGAGGATCCGAAGTTTGCCTCGGCCATGCAGGGCGCCGACCTGCGCGCTCGCTACCGCCGTCGCGCCGTGGCCGCCGGGCTCGTCTTCATCATCGGTGTCGCCATGCTCATGACCGGAGCGATCATCCCGATCGTGCCGCTGAGCGTGGCCGGCTTCGTCGTCATGCTGACATCGGCGTGGTACGCGGTGATGAGCTGGCGCCGGGTGCCCACCAACGCCGACGGGACACCAATGCCGGTGGCCCCAGCTGGTGCCACCAAGCGCGTGCGCCGCAACAACCGCGCCTCGTTCATGCAGCGCATGGAAGAACGCTGGCGTCGACGTCGCGAGGACCCAGGTCGCTAGACCAGAGGCACAACTCGCCATCGGACCACCGGGCACTGCCTGAGGGTCGCCGTGCACCAATTCCTATTGGCTGAGGGCGGCCCTGCGCCATTCCCGGTTGGCTGAGGGCGGCCCTGCGCCAATAGGTTCGCCAGAGGGTGCCCCTACGCCAATCCCGGTTCCCTGCGCCAATCCGGTTGAGCGGGCCTCGCGCTCAGTGCCGGCTGCGGTGCATCCACCCCGTCAGCCCGCGCCGGATCCGGCCACCGGCGGCGTCCAGCCAGTCGAATACGTCCGCCGTGCGGTCACTCACCCGGGTGAACAGCTCATGCGTCGCGGCCGGCCAGGCTTTGGCCCGCAGCCGGCGCCAGCGCGACACCGAGCCGAGCAGCATCTGCCGCAGCATGTGGCTGTCCTCGCGCAACCCCTCGGTGTCGGGCGGATGTGGTGCGTACCGTGCACGCTCCGCCAGGGTGGCGACGTGCCCGACGAGGTCACCCTGCTCCGAGCTGAGACTTGCATCGACCCGCAGCCGTCGCGCAGCCACCCGTGGCGTCGCCGCCGGGTCCCATGGCAGCCCGACGTCGCGGGTGGTCTCGCGCAGGTCCTGCCAGGCTGCCTCGGCCTCAAGGACTGGATCACCCTTGGCTCGCCGCCAGCGAGTGCGCCGGCTCACCACGGCCGTCACCGCGGGGATGGCCAACGAAAGCAGCGCGGCTGCTCCGGTGATGATCCAGCCCCACGGAAGGTCGCGCGCACCCGCGTCCGTGCCGCCGAGGATCGCCTGCTCGTCCAGCGGGTCTACTGCAGAGTCCTGCGGCGTCGTCCCGGGCTGCTGATCGGAGGGGGTCGGGATGTTTGGCTGGCCCGCAGACGTCTGGGGGATCGTCCAGGCCGGAGCTGACCCAGTGCGGACACTGGGTGTCGGCTCGAACCGCACCCAGCCGACGCGGTTGAAGTAAAGCTCCGGCCAGGCGTGCGCATCCTGGCCGCTGACCACCCACGTGCCGTCGCTGTCCTGCAGATCGTTGGGCAGGAATCCCACTGCAACACGGGCCGGGATGTCGAGCGCACGAGCCATGATCGCCATGGTGGCCGCGAACTGCTCGCAATAGCCGGACTGGTCGTTGATGAAGTCGAGCAGCGCGTCGGCAGAGTTGCCGGGCTCGCGGTTCAGCGAGTACTCGAAGTTGTCGCGGAAGTACTCCTGCAGCATCGATGCCCGCTCGAAGTCGTTGGTCGCACCCTGTGTCCAGTCCCGTGCAAGAGCGGTGATCTCGTCCGGGAAGCCCTCCGGCGGCAGTTCGACGAAGCGCTGCGTCGATTGCTCGGGCACCGAGTCGCGCAACTGTGCGGCGGTGGGGGTGACCCGGAGGCTGGTGACGTCGTACGAAACACCGCGGGTGTCACCATTGCGCGCGACGACATCGAGTGTCGACGCGTCGAAGCGCCAGTCGCCGTCGATGTCGATCTCCGACGCGGGGTAGGCCAGCGGCAACCAGGTCGTCTTGAAGTCTTCCGACACGTCGATGCTGTAGTCGACGGGCTGGGTGTCGACCGCGGTGCTCAGGCCAGGCGGCGTGGGCAGCCCTTCCGAGACCCGCTGCGACTCGGGTACCGTCCGCTCCGACGCCTGCCACCGCTGGCCGTCGAACGTGTCGAGCGTCGCGACCTTGATGTACTCCGGAATGGACGCTGAGGTCGTGAAGGTCATGACGACTTCGTCGCTGCCCTGTGTGAGATCTCGCATCAGATCGACCATCGGGTTGTCAGTGGTGATCGTTGCGCCGTTGCCGCCACCGCGACCGAAGCCGTTCTGACCGAGCAGACCATCGGACAGCGCCGGCAGCACGAGCGGCACCACGACAGCGAACGTCACCGCGGCCGCACCAACGCGCTCGCCGCTGCGGATGAGGGTGGAAGTCTCCGATCCGGTTGACCGCCGCGAAGACGTGACGTGCCGACCCCACAGCATCACGCGGACGCGCCCGTCGGCGACGAGCAGCGCAAGATAGCCGACGGCCATCACCACGAACGCGAACCACGGCGTACCACCAGGGACCACGGCCGCGGCGACCGTGTAGATCGCGACAAGCGGCACACCCGCGAGCGGCGCCAGCCGCAGCTGCGTGGACCACAAGTCAACGAGGAGCGCGACGATGATCACGCCGGCGATGCACAGCGCATTGATCCCGGCACTGGCAGGGGTGGGCGCGGCGAACTGGCTGACCGCATCGAGGCCACTGCTGAGAACGTCGCCGAGGTCACCTATGGCGGTCCGGGTCGGGATGATGCGCAGATAGGCGTTCTGCCCAGCCGTCGCGATCATCAGCCACCAGGCGCCGACGAGCAGCTGACCGAGGGGCACCGCGAGTATCGGAGCCCGCCACCTCTCGAGCAGCCGCCCGGCGGCGACGACCACCGCGATGCCCACGATCGCCGCCGGAATCCACGAGTCGGGACCCGTTACAGCCATCAAGGACACGCTTGCCGCTGCCGTGGCGAGGCCACCTGCGACGCTGAGTTTTCCCGTCGGAGTCATGCGGCACCATCCACCGTGGCCGTCGTGGGGGAGGTGACCGCGCTGGCGCCGACAGCTAGCCGCTGCCAGACCTGGGCGACGGGCTCGTCACGCACTGCCGTCGTTACTCGCCAGCCTGCATTGTGGAGTCGGGCGACGGCCTCGTCACGCTCCGCCGCGCGACGCCCGTCCACCCCGGTCCAGCTGGTCACGTCAAGCACGACGGCGATCGCGGGCGTCCCGCCGGTGCGGACTCGGACCACCTGCTCCGCTTCGGCTGCGCTCAGGTGCCCGAAGACACCGACGATGAGCCCCGACGCAGACTCGGCTCCGGCCAGCGTCGCCGGAAACCGAGCGACAGATGAACCAGTCGATGTAGCGGCCACCGCGAGCGCGTCGAGAATGACACCCTCCGCAGCGCCAGGCCCGGTGCTGACGTCGTGCCAGGTGCCGCTCACGACACCACCCTGACCAGTCACCAGGCGTAGCGCGTAACCACGGGCCAGTAGGTGGGTGGAGATGGATGCGGCGGCACGGACGGCCCATTCGAATGACGACTGCGGCCCCTGGCCCGCGTGCCCGGCGACCCGGGTGTCGAGCAGCAGCGAGCAACGGCTCTGCCACGGCTGCTCCTCCCGCCGCACCATGAGCGCCCCGTGGTGCGCGGTGGCTCGCCAGTGCACCCGGCGCATGTCGTCGCCCAGGGCATAGCTGCGAACCGTCACGTCGTCCTCACCGGCCGACGCGATCGACCGCGGGCGCGTCTCGCCACTGCCGCTCCACTCGCCCGGCAGCCGTACGTTGGGGAGCGGGAACACCTCGGGCGTGACGACCAGCGTCTCGGTGGCGGTAAAGCTGCGTCGGAGCTCGACCAACCCGAACGGGTCGGTGACCCGCACGGACAGCGGCCCCACGGTGTAGTGCCCGCGCGAGTCCGAGCGCACGGCGTAGGTGACTTCGCGGTGCCAACGCGACCAGACGTCGTCGATCACGAACCGCGGACGACTTCCGAGGGCGTACGGCAGCTCGTCCTGCACCAGCAGCACCCCGGACGGCATGCGGGCGAGGTTGGCCAGCGCGAGCTTGACGGTGGCCGGTCGTCCGACGGGCACGCGATGCGGCTCGATGCTGCGCCGTGCCGACAGTCGTACGCGGCTGCGCAGCACCGAGAGCAGGCTGAACACCGGCAGCGCCAGCAGCAGGAGCGCGACCCGCAGCAGGTCGCGCTGCCCGATTGCCGAGGCGAGCAGGAACGCGGCGATTCCGCCCGCGAGGAAGGCCTTGCCCCGAACGGTGAGGGCGGACAACCACGCTGACAGGTTCACGGGCCTGGGGCCCGCTGAGCACCCGCGCGATAATCCGGGACCGGCACGCGGGCGATGATCTCGGCAACGATGTCGTCGGCGACGCGCCGGCCGATCTGCGCTTCGGCGGTCGGTAGCAACCGGTGGGCCAGCACCCGCGCGGCGAGCTGCTGGACGTCGTCCGGCAGGACGTACTCGCGGCCCGACAGAGCCGCCCACGCCCGTGCGGCGCGGACCAGGTGCAGGGCCGCCCGCGGCGACGCACCGAGCCGCAGCTCGGGCGACTGACGCGTCGCGCCCACGACGTCGACGACGTACTGCTTCACGGCCGGCGAGACGAAGACCGCCTGCACGGTCCGGGTCAGCTCGGCGACTCGCGCGCCATCAGTCACCGGCTTGAGTCGGTCGATGACATCGCTGTGTCCGTGCGTCTCGAGCATGTCAATTTCGGAGTCGGGCGACGGGTATCCCATGGACAGCCGGATCATGAACCGGTCGCGCTGCGCCTCGGGGAGGGGGTAGGTGCCCTCCATCTCGATCGGGTTCTGCGTGGCGACAACCATGAACGGCGGGGCCAGCGGGTGGGTGTGGCCGTCGACCGTGACCTGCCGCTCCTCCATGCACTCGAGGAGCGCGGACTGCGTCTTTGGCGATGCCCGGTTGATCTCGTCGCCGACGACGATGTTGGCGAAGATGCCGCCGGGCTTGAACTCGAACTGCCGGGTTTCCTGGTTGTAGACAGTCACCCCGGTGATGTCGCTAGGCATCAGATCCGGCGTGAACTGGATGCGGTGCACCGACGCATCGAGTGATCGAGCCAACGCTTTGGCCAGCATCGTCTTGCCGACGCCAGGGACGTCCTCAATAAGAAGGTGCCCCTCGGCGAGAAGCACCGTGATGGCCATGCGGACAGCCTCAGGCTTGCCTTCGATGACTGACTCGATGGACGCTTGGATGCGCCCGACGGTGTCGGCCAGGTCGGCCAGGCTCGGTACCTGCGCGGGTGCCGACCGCCACCCGTCGGGCCCGAACGATTGTGCTTGCGAACTCACACGCCCTCCCTGGTCAACCCCGCGCCTGCAACCGCACGTTTGCGAGCGCAGCGCGGGATCCGTGTCGGGAACCTACCCCGCCCGAGTGTGCCTGGACCAGATTCTCCACCGTGACGGCCCCCTCGGCTTAGTCAACGCCAGATCAACGCCCTGGGTTGGGCACGCGGTTCCTCACAAGAACTACTGGTTCTCACCGACTTGAGGATTGCCGGTCACGTTCAAAGGGGAGTGTTTTGAGTTGACGAGGGTGGAGAGTGGGGTACGGTGGAGCGAAGTGGAGCGACATCGTCGGTGACTGGGGGTGGCGGGCGTGCTTCTCGGCACCCACAGCCCACGTCTCGACGAGAAGGGCCGGATCTTCCTGCCGGCCAAGTTCCGGGACGAGCTCGCGGAGGGTGTCGTGATCACGAGAGGGCAGGAGCGCTGCCTCTACGTGTGGCCGCGCGACGAGTTCCTCCGCTTCACCGAGCAGTTCCGCAATGCCCCGCTGACCAACCGCGGGGCGCGTGACTTCCTGCGGATGCTGTTCGCCGGCGCGAGCGACGAGACGCTCGACAAGCAGGGCCGTGTCACGGTGCCGGCGACCCTCCGCGAGTACGCCGGACTGCAGAAGGAATGCGTCGTTGTCGGCGCGATGACCCGCGTCGAGCTCTGGGACCCGCAGGCCTGGGCGACGTACCAGGCCGAGAAGGAGCCGGTGTTCGCCGATGTGTCCGAGGAGGTGCTGCCAGGACTGCTCTGACCGACGGGAGATACGTACGGCGAGGTCTCCACCCGCGCGGACCTGGTTCTGGCACCCCTTCCCCGGCGCCAGAAACCGGCGACACAGCAGGGTGCGAGCGGGCGGGGACCCTGCCGTACGTCCCACCGGACACCGCATTACCAGGTACGGAGCCGGGCACCGCCCGGCACACGGGGGTCGAGGGACAGATGCACGATGGAGCGGCGAACCGACGCACCGTCCTTTGGTGTGGAGGCGAGCGCGACCAAAGGCGGGGAGGACGCGCCGCGTCGGGGCGGCTGGTGCGGCATGAGTGACGAGCTGCATGTCCCGGTCTTTCTCGACCGCGTACTCGAACTGCTTGCTCCGCCGCTGCAGCAGGAGGACGCGGTCGTCGTCGACGCCACCCTCGGAATGGGCGGGCACAGCGCCGCGCTCCTCGAGCAGCACCCCGCCGTGCGCCTGGTCGGGCTCGACCGCGACCCGCAGGCGTTGCAGATCGCGGGGGAGCGGCTTGCGCCCTACGGGGACCGGGCCACCCTTGTGCATGCCGTCTATGACGAGCTGCCCGATGTGCTTTCCCGGCTCGGCCTGCACTCCGTACAAGGCATCCTCTTCGACCTCGGTGTGTCCTCGCTGCAGCTCGACGCGCGCGAGCGCGGCTTCGCGTACGCGCAGGACGCGCCGCTCGACATGCGCATGGATCCGACCGCCGGCCTGACCGCGGCCGAGGTGCTCAACACCTATTCCGTCAACGACTTGTCTCGGGTGCTGCGCGACTATGGCGAGGAGCGGTTCGCGCGCAAGATCGCCGCGACAGTCGTACGGGAGCGGCAGCGGCAGCCGTTCGCGTCAAGCGCTCGACTGGTGGAACTCCTCTACGCGGCGATCCCGGCCGCCAGCCGGCGCACCGGCGGGCATCCGGCGAAGCGCACCTTCCAGGCGTTGCGCATCGAGGTCAACCATGAGCTTGCAGTGCTCGAGAACGCGGTGCCGCGCGCGGTCGCATCCCTTGCTGTGGGCGGGCGCATCGTCGTCCTCTCGTACCACTCACTGGAAGACCGCGTCGTCAAGCGGGTGCTCGTCGAGGGCTCGAAGAGCCGCACGCCGGCCGGACTCCCGGTCGAGCTGCCGGGTCATGAGGCGACGTTGCGCCTCCTCACGCGTGGTGCGGAGAAGCCCGCACAGGCGGAAGTCGACACCAACCCGCGGGCCGCCTCGGCCCGGCTGCGGGCGGCCGAACGAGTACGGGCGGAGGCGGCGTGAGCGCTATCAACCAGCCGAGCCCCGATCGCACGCCGGTCGCCCCGGTTCGCAGCCCGGCGCCGAAATCGCGACCATCCCGGCCGCGGCTGTCGCTCGTCCCGCGGCCCGTGCGCCGAGCGGCGAAGACACCGTTCGCCGTCCTGGTCCTGGTGATCGCTGGGCTGGGGCTCGTCGGGCTGCTCGCCATCAACACCCATCTGCAGCAGGGCGCGCTGGAGCAGAACCGGCTCGATCGGGAGAACCAACAGCTACGCGAGCGGCAGGCCTCGCTGGCACAAACCATCGACGAGCTCGAGGCCCCCGGGACGCTCGCAGACCGAGCCCGCGGCTATGGGATGGTGCCGAATCCGACGCCGCTGTTCCTTCGGCTGTCGGACGGCGCCGTGCTCGGCACTCTGCCCGAAGGGACCTCGGAGTGACGGCGCGACGCGGCGGCGATCCCCGGGACCGGGACCGCCGCGCTGACCCGCGTCGCGCGGACGTCCGTCGCGCAGAGGCCCGCCGGGTGGAAGCGCGCCGGGCCGATGCTCGCCGGGCCGAGGCGCGCCGCGGCGAACCGCGTCGGGCCGAGCCGCGCCGCACAACCGCCCAGCAACAACGCGCCCGCTCCACGCCCCAACGCCGAGCCCCCCGCCCGGCGCCGCCGCGCAGCCGGCCCCGCCCACCACAGCGACGCCGCAAGCCGCGCAAGGTGCTACGGCTCGGCGACCCGCGTCGCCGCCTGTCGATCGCCTTCATCGTCGTCTGCGTCCTGTTCTCGCTGTTCGGTGGCCGACTGGTGCAGCTGCAGGGCATCGAGGCCAGCGCGTACGCCCAAGCCGCCGCCGGAGAGCGGGTCCGCACCGTCGCACTGCCCGCGTCGCGCGGTGAGATCCGCGACCGCAACGGCGTGGCTCTTGCCCAGAGCGTCGACGCGTACGACGTCGTGGTCGACCAGCGCTACCTTCGGCAGGAGTCGTCCCCGGCGAGCGCGGCGCGCAAGCTGGCACCCATCCTCGACATGAATCGCGCCGACCTGCAGAGCACGCTGATCGGCACGAAGCGCTATGCCTACGTGGTCCGCCAGGTCAGCCCCGAGACGGCCGGCAGGGTCAAGGACGCCAAGATCCCCGGCGTCTACACCGAGCGGGTCAGCCAACGCACTTACCCCGCCGACAGCGTCGCCGGCAACATCGTCGGCTTCGCCGGCGTCGACAACCAAGGACTGTTCGGCATTGAGCAGGGTTACGACTCCGTGCTCGCCGGGACGCCTGGTCAGCGCACCTACTGGGAGGCGCCCAGCGGTGCAGCGATCCCGACGTCGTCGGCGCGCGAGGTCGCATCGACCAGCGGCTCGGACGTCTCGCTGACGATCGACCGCGACCTGCAGTGGTACGCGGAGCAGGTCGTCGGCGCCAAGGTCGCCGAGGCCGCCGCCGCTTCGGGCTGCGCGGTCATCATGCAGGCCAAGACGGCCGAGATCCTTGCGATGGCGTGCACCCCCACCGTCGACCCCAACGACCCGGCGTCGACCGAGCGCGATGACCGTGGCAACAAGGCGGTGGAGGAGTCGTACGAGCCCGGCTCGGTGCAGAAGGTGCTCACCGCGTCCGCGCTGCTCGACTCTGGGGCGGTGGCCGTCGACACCGTCTTCACCGTGCCGGACTCGCTCGTCCGCAGCGGGGAGACGATCCACGACCACTCGGGCCACCCCACCGAGCAACTCACATTCGCCGGGATCATCGCCGAGTCCAGCAACGTCGGCACGATGCTCGCCACTGAGCGGATGGACAAGGCCGCGCTGCGCGACTACCTCGTACGGTTCGGCCTCGGCCAGCCGCTCGACCTGGGACTGCCCGGCGAGACGGCGGGCAACCTCGGTGCCGAGGTGTGGGAAGACCTCACCCGCGACACGATCTCATTCGGCCAGGGACTTGCCGTCAACATCGTGCAGATGGCGTCGGCGTACCAGACGATCGCCAACGGCGGCGTACGCGTGCCGCCCGCCCTGGTCAAGGAGGTAACCGCCCCTGACGGGACGGTCAGCACCCGTCGCCAGGGCGAGCCGCTGCGGGTCGTCAGCGAGGACACCGCTGCCTCGGTGACCTATCTCATGGAAGGTGTCATGGGCCCCGGCGGGACCGGCAAGCGCGTCGAGGTCCCCGGCTACCGGCTGGCCGGCAAGTCGGGTACGGCGCAGCGGGTGGGCACGTCGGGGACGTACGACAGCTACACGTCCTCGTTCATGGGCTTCGCGCCGGCAGACGACCCGCAGATCGTCGTCGCCGTTTCGATCCAGAATCCGCGCAACGGGACCGGCGGCGCGGCGCTCGCCGGGCCGGTGTTCGCCGATCTGACCTCGTTCGCCCTGCAGAAGCTCGCCGTGCCGCCGAGCGGGACCGAGCCACCGCAGGTCAAGCTCAGCCCCGGGTGACCGGTAGCCTCACGGCCGTGCCCGAACTGTCCGGCCTGCGCCCTAAGCACGTGGCGCCGCGACCCCTCTCGGGAGTCGCGGCGCTCGACCGTACTGCCCGCACCCTCCCGCCCGACGTGGCCTCGGACGTCGAGGTCACCGGGGTGTCCCTCGTCGCCGCCACCGTCCAACCCGGTGATCTCTACGCGGCGCTGCCCGGCGCCCGCGCGCACGGAGCGGAGTTCGTCCCCGAGGCGGCCGGCCGGGGTGCGACCGCGGTGCTGACCGATGCCACGGGGGAGGAGTTCGCGGTGCCGGCCGGGCTGCCGGTGGTCATCGTCGACGACGTACGCAAGGCACTCGGACGCATCTCGTCGTGGGTCTACGGCGAGCCGTCCCGCGAGCTGTTGATGCTCGGCGTCACCGGCACCAACGGTAAGACGACCACCTCCTACCTGCTCGCTGCCGTACTCGAGCGGGCTTACGGCGATTCCGGCCTGATCGGCACGGTGGAGACGCGCGTCGGTGGCGAGCGCTTCAAGAGCGTGCGTACGACACCGGAGGCCCCCGACCTGCAGGCACTCCTGGCCGTGATGGTCGAGCATGGGCTGCGCGCCTGCGCAATGGAAGTGTCGAGCCACGCCCTCGCGCTTGGCCGCGCAGAGGGCATCGTCTACGACGTCGTGGGCTTCACCAACTTGTCGCAGGATCACCTCGACTTCCACAGCGACATGGAGGACTACTACTCGTCCAAGGCGCGGCTGTTCACGCCCGCCTATGCTCGCCGCGGCGTCATCTGTGTCGACGACGACTATGGCCGCCGGCTCGCCAACGAGTCGCAGGTCCCCATCACCACGCTGACGACGCGCGACGACGTCGACGCCGACTGGCGGGTGCACGACCGCGAGGTGAGCGGCTCGGGTGCGCGCACCGAGTTCTCCCTCACGCACCGCGACGGCACCGCATACCAGCCCACCTCGCCGATGGCCGGCGAGTTCAACGTCGCCAACGCGGCGCTAACCACACTCATGGCTGTACAGGCTGGCATCGACGTGCAGCTCGTGCTGCAAGGTCTGGCGCACGCGAGCGGCCCGCCGGGACGGATGGAGCCGGTGCGTTCGACCCATGCTGACGCCCCGCTGGCGATCGTCGACTACGCGCACACCCCTGACGCCGTACGCACGGCGCTGCAGGCCCTGCGCTCCACGACGAGCGGCCGGGTCATTGCGGTGCTCGGAGCCGGCGGCGACCGGGATCCAGGCAAGCGTCCGCTGATGGGTGCCGAGGCTGCGCGGCACGCGGACGTGGTTGTTGTCACCGACGACAATCCCCGCTCCGAGCCACCGGAGCAGATCCGCGCCGCGGTGCTCGCCGGAGCACAGGGCGTTGCCGATGACGTACGCGCCGAAGTCCGCGAGGTCGGCGACCGGCACGCGGCAATCCGCGCGGCAGTCGAGGTGGCGCGGCCGGGCGACACCGTCATCGTGCTAGGCAAGGGACACGAGCTGGGGCAGGAGGTCGCTGGCGTCGTGCATCCCTTCGACGACCGGGTAGAGCTGAGAGCGGCGCTCGACGATGACCTTGCTGGAGCGGCCGGGTGATCGCGGTGACTCTTGCGCAGGTGGCCGAGGCCACCGGCGGGCGGCTCGACGAGGTCCGCGACCCGCAAGCGAGGGTGACGGCTGACGTTGTCGTCGACTCGCGGCAGGTCGTGCGTGGTGGGCTCTTCATCGCCCTGCCGGGCGAGCACGTCGACGGGCACGAGTTCGCGGCTGCGGCAGTGGAGGCGGGTGCGGTCGCGGTGCTTGCCGCCCGACCGGTCGGCGTGCCTGCCGTGGTCGTCCCTGATACTCAGGCCGCGCTAGGCGCGCTCGCCAAGGCTGTCCGCGGCCGACTGCCGGAGATCGACGTCGTCGGCATCACCGGGTCGCAGGGCAAGACAGGCACCAAGGACCTGTTGGCCCAGCTGCTGCGGGGTCGAGGAGAGGTTGTCGCGCCGCCGGGGTCGTACAACAACGAGATCGGCATGCCGCTCACCCTCCTGCAGGCGACGCCGTCGACCCGCACGCTCGTCCTCGAGATGGGCGCCCGCGGTCATGGCCACATCGCCTACCTCGCCGATATTGCCCGTCCGCGCATCGGCGTCGTGCTCAACGTCGGCCTGGCCCACGTCGGCGAGTTCGGCGACCGCGAGGCGATCGCCCGCGCCAAGGGTGAGCTGGTCGAGGCGCTGCCACCTGCCGCCGACGGCGGAGTCGCGGTCCTCAACGGCGATGACGCGCTCGTACGCGGCATGGCCGAGCGCACGGAAGCGGCCGTCGTCATGTTCGGTGAGTCGGTGCACGCCGACGTGCGGGCTGAAGACGTCGGACTTGATGAGCGTGGCCGGCCGTCATTCCTGCTCGTCACGCAGGACGCGACCGCACAAGTTTCCTTGCAGCTCTACGGCGAGCACCACGTGTCCAACGCGCTGGCAGCCGCCGCCACCGCGTTGACACTCGGCCTGTCGATCGAGCAGGTGGCAGCCGCGTTGTCTGCGGCAACCTCCCTGTCCAAGTGGCGCATGCAGGTCGACGAGCGTCCCGACGGCATCACCGTCGTCAACGACGCCTACAACGCCAACCCCGACTCGGTGCGCGCCGCGCTCAAGGCGCTGGTCGCGATCGGCCAAGGCCGGCGTACGTGGGCGGTGCTGGGCGAAATGCGCGAGCTCGGTGCGGCCAGCACCGAGGAGCACGACGCCGTCGGCAGGCTCGCCGTGCGCCTCGACGTCAACCGACTCGTCGCCGTGGGCGAGGGTGCCAGAGCCGTGCACATGGGCGCCGCGCACGAGGGCTCGTGGGGCGAAGAGTCCACGTACGTGCCCGACGCCGACAACGCGATCGCGCTGCTGCGGCAAGAGCTGCGCCCCGGCGATGTGGTGCTCGTGAAGGCATCCCGCGCGGCAGGTCTTGACGTCATCGCAGAAGCATTGCTCTCCGGCGAGGTCGCCGTGGAGGACACCCGATGATCTCCGTCCTGCTGGGCGCATCCATCGCGTTTGCCGTCGCGTTCCTCGGTACGCCGCTTGCAATCCGCATCCTCACCAGCCGCGGCTACGGCCAGCTCATCCGCGATGACGGCCCCACGAGTCACCACACCAAGCGCGGCACGCCCACGATGGGTGGCGCGGTCGTCATCGTTGCGAGCCTGCTCGGCTACATCTTCGCGCACCTGTTGCGGCTGACCCCGCCGACCGCGTCCGGTGTGCTTGTGCTGTTCCTGATGACCGGGCTCGGGGCGGTCGGCTTCATCGACGACTACATCAAGATCTCGCGCCAGCGCAGCCTCGGGCTGCGTAGTCGTGCCAAGCTGACCGGGCAGATCGCGATCGCCGTCGTTTTCGCCGTGCTGTCCCTGCAGTTCGAGGACGCCCGCGGTGAGACGCCCGCCGACAAAGCAGTGTCGTTCATCCGCGACACCAACATCGTGCTGCCCGCCGTGCTGTTCGTGATCTGGGCAGTGCTCATCATCGCGGCCTCGTCCAACGCGGTAAACCTCACCGACGGGCTCGACGGGTTGGCCACCGGCGCCTCGGTGATGGTATTCGGTGCCTACACCTTGATCTCGGTCTGGCAGTTCAACCAACGGTGCTCGTTCGCCGCCGGACCCAACTGCTATGACGTGCGTGACCCGCTCGACCTTGCGGTTGTCTCAGCAGCTCTGATGGGTGCCTGCTTCGGGTTCCTCTGGTGGAACGCCTCGCCGGCACAGATCTTCATGGGGGACACCGGCTCGCTTGCCCTTGGCGGCGCACTGGCCGGTCTCGCGATCACCACGCGGACAGAGCTGCTGCTCGCCGTGCTCGGCGGGCTGTTCTTCCTGATCACCTTGTCCGTGATCCTTCAGGTCGGCTACTTCAAGGCGACCAACGGCAAGCGGCTGTTCCGCATGGCGCCGCTACAGCACCACTTCGAGCTCGTCGGGTGGGCCGAGGTGACGATTGTCATCCGGTTCTGGATCATTACCGGCATGTTCGTGGCCCTCGGCCTGGGCATCTTCTACGCCGAGTGGGTCGGCGTGACGTGACCAGTCTCGACTGGTTGGCGGCAGCGACCCGCGCCTCGCCATGGGACCAGGCGCGGGTGACCGTAGCCGGGTTGGGTGTCTCGGGTTTCGCCGCTGCCGACGCTTTGCTGCGCTTCGGCGCTGACGTCACCGTCGTCGACGAGCGAGACAGCGACGACGCCCGCGAGCACGCAATAGTCCTCGAGATCCTCGGCGCGACGGCCCGTCTGGGCAAGGGCGCCTCCGCCAGTCTTGGCGATGACGTCGATCTCGTCGTCACCTCGCCCGGCTGGCGTCCGACGGCTCCCGTGTTGGTCGAGGCCAGCACGCGCGGTGTCCCCGTCTGGGGTGAGGTCGAGCTCGCCTGGCGACTGCGTGAGCTGGAGCACCCAGCGCCGTGGCTCGTACTCACCGGCACCAATGGCAAGACCACCACCGTGCGCATGCTCACCGAGATGCTGCGGGCATCGGGGCTGTACGCGGCATGTGTCGGCAACGTGGGCGCCCCAGTGATCGAGGCGGTGCTGCACCCTGTGCCGTACGACGTCCTCGCCATCGAGCTGTCGAGCTTTCAGCTGCACTGGACGCACACGATGGTGCCGCGCTCGTCCGCGGTGCTCAACGTCGCACCCGACCACCTTGACTGGCACGGCTCGTTGGCCGCATACGCGCAGGACAAGGGCCGCATCTATGAGCGCACCGAAGTCGCTTGCGTCTACAACGTCGCCGACCCGGTGACCGAGCAGCTCGTGCGTGCCGCTGACGTGGCGGAGGGGTGCCGTGCGATCGGCTTCACGCTGGGCCTGCCGTCAGTCGGCATGCTGGGCCTGGTCGACGACGTGCTCGTCGACCGCGCGTTCATCTCCGAGCGGCAGACGTCCGGGGCCGAGCTGGCCACTGTGGCCGACATCAACCCGGCACCAGCGCATAACGTGGCCAATGCCCTCGCGGCCGCTGCACTCGCCCGCTCGGTCGGCGTCCCGCAGGTTGCCGTACGCGATGGCCTGCGCGCGTTCCGACCTGACCCGCACCGGGCTGCCGTGGTCGCGAATGTCCGCGGTGTCACCTACGTCGACGACTCCAAGGCAACCAACACACACGCCGCCTCGGCTGCATTGGAGGCCTACCCCGACGTGGTCTGGATCGCGGGCGGCCTCGCCAAGGGAGCGACGTTCGACGACCTCGTCCAGCGGCACGCGCGCCGGCTGCGCGGCGCCGTCCTGATGGGCGCCGATCGCCAACTGATCGCCGAAGCACTTGCGCGACACGCGCCGGATGTCCCCGTCGTAGAGGTCGCAGACACAGACACTGGGGCAATGGACCGCGTGGTCCGGGAGGCGGCCGGCCTGGCGCGTCCCGGTCAGACTGTGCTGCTCGCCCCGGCCTGCGCCTCCATGGACATGTACGTGAGCTATGCGGCTCGGGGTGACGCGTTCGTTGCGGCAGTCCACGACCTCGTGACCTGACAGCCGCGACGGAAGGGGGTCGGTGGGTGGCCGCGTCGACGGCATCCGAGCGCTCCGGCGACGCTGGCTTCGTGCGACCGGCACTCGCGACCATCGGTCGGCTGCTGCAGCGCCCGCTCGCTTCCTATTACCTCGTCGTCGGCTCCGCCGGACTGCTGGTCATGCTGGGGCTGATGATGGTCTTCTCAGCGTCGACCATCCTGTCGCGCAACGAATACGGCTCGATGTACTACGTGTTCCTGCGACAGCTCATGTGGCTCGGGATCGCGATCCCGGTCGCTTGGCTGGTGTCGCGCATGCCGCCCAACCGGCTGCGGATCCTCGGCTACCCGCTGATCATCGTCTCGGTGGTGCTGCTGATCCTCACCTACGTGCCCGGCCTGCGAGTCGAGGTCAACAACAACTACAACTGGCTCGACTTCGGTGGGCCGTTCCGCGTGCAGCCATCCGAGCTGGCCAAACTGGCGGTCGTCGTGTGGGGCGCCGACGTCTACGCGCGCAAGCGCAAGCTGCTCGGCCAGTGGCGGCACATCATCATCCCGTTCTTCCCGGGGGCAGCACTCGTGGTGGCGCTAGTCCTCGGCCAGCGTGACCTCGGCACCGCTCTCGTCATCATGGCGATCGTCCTTGCGTTGCTCTGGGTCGTCGGGGTGCCGCTGCGGCTGTTCGCGGTCGCGCTTGCGGGCGTGGTGACGATCGGCGTGTCACTTGTGATCGGTGACAGCGAGCGGATGAGCCGGGTGCTGAGCTTCCGCAACCCGTTCGCCGACCTGTCAGACACCGGCTTCCAGGCCGGTCACGGCATCTATGCCCTCGGCACCGGTGGATGGTGGGGCGTCGGCCCCGGCGCCAGCCGGCAGAAGTGGGGCACGCTGCCCGAGGCGCACACCGACTTCATCTTCGCCGTGATCGGTGAGGAGCTCGGCCTCATGGGGTCGCTCAGCGTGCTCGCGCTGTTCCTCACTCTCGGCTACGCCGGCGTCCGCATCGCGATGCGCACGCGTGACCTGTTCCAGCGGCTCGCCGCCGCAGCCATCACCGGCTGGCTGCTGACGCAGGCGGCCGTCAACCTCGGCGCCGTACTCGGTGTCATGCCGGTCACCGGCATTCCGCTGCCGCTCGTCTCGTACGGTGGGTCTGCATTGGTCCCGACGGTGCTCGCGGTCGGCCTGCTCATCGCCTTGGCTCGGCAAGAGCCCGGGGCGGCCCAGGCCCTTGCCGCCCGGCGTCGGCTCCGCCGCATTCGACCAGGTCGTCCGTAGGAGGGAATCCACGTGCACGTCGTGCTCGCCGGTGGCGGCACTGCGGGCCACATCGAGCCCGCTCTCGCTCTCGCCGACGCGCTGCGCCGCGCCGACCCAGAAGTCGGCATCACGGCGCTCGGCACCGAGCGCGGCTTGGAGACCCGTTTGGTGCCCGAGCGGGGCTACGAACTCGCCCTGATCCCGCCGGTCCCGCTGCCGAGGCGCCTGTCGCCTGAGCTCCTGTCGTTGCCAGGGCGGGTGCGCAGCGCGGTCCGTGCAGTGCGCGAGGTGCTCGACCGCACGCAGGCCGACGCAGTTGTCGGTTTCGGCGGCTACGTGGCGCTGCCCGCCTACCTGGCCGCCCGGTCCGCCCGGGTGCCGATCGTGGTGCATGAGGCCAACGCCCGGCCCGGACTGGCCAACCGGGTGGGGTCCCGCTTCACGTCCTTCGTCGCCACCGCGACCCCTGACATCCGGCTGCCGCACGCCACCTACGTCGGCCTGCCGATGCGTCGCGCCATCTCCACCCTCGACCGGGCCGCGCAGCGCGAGACCGGGCGTTCCGCGTTCGGTCTCGACCCGCACCGCCCTACCTTGTTCGTTACGGGGGGCAGCCAGGGCGCGCAGCGCATCAACGTCGCAGTGTCCGGTGCGGCACCCGCACTTGCCGCGGCTGGAGTGCAGGTGCTGCACCACAAGGGCCGCAGCAACACCGTGACTGTCGACCTGCCGGCGGGAGCGCCGCCCTACGTCGTCGTCGACTATGTCGACCGCATGGACCTGGCTTACGCGGCCGCTGATCTCGTCGTCGGCCGGGCAGGAGCGATGACCTGTGCCGAGCTCGCGGCAGTCGGCCTGCCGGCGGTCTATGTACCGCTGCCGATCGGCAACGGCGAACAGCGGCTCAACGCGCAGCCAGTTGTGCAGGCCGGTGGTGGTTTGCTGGTCGATGATGCCGATTTCACTGCCGCCTGGGTGGCCGACAATCTGCCAGACCTGATGTCCGACGCGGCCCGGCTCGAGGTCATGGGCAAGGCCGCAGCCGCGCACGGGCGGCGTGACGCCGACGAGCGGCTCGCGGCGATGGTGCGCGAGGCGGCCGCCGGGCACCGGGTTGCGACACCGTGATCGTCCCACTGCCCGCCTCGATCCCGGCCGCGGAGCAGTTGGGCCACGTGCACTTCGTCGGCATCGGTGGCGCCGGGATGTCAGGCATCGCGCGCATCATGCTCGCCCGCGGCATCCCGGTGTCGGGCAGCGACGCGCGCGACTCGCAAGCGCTGGCGTCACTGCGCGCACTCGGGGCCACCTGCTTCGTCGGACACGACGCCGCACACGTCGCCGATGCCCGCACGGTCGTCGTGTCCACCGCGATCCGTGACACCAACCCCGAAGTGGTCGAAGCTCGTCGTCGCGGTCTGACGGTGTTGCCGCGCGCCGCGGCGCTGGCGTCCCTGATGCGCGACCGGCGCACAGTCGCGGTGGCCGGCACGCACGGCAAGACAACGACAACCTCGATGCTCACCGTGGCCCTGCAGCATTGCGGTGCGGATCCGTCGTTCGCGATCGGCGGCAACCTCAACGAGTCGGGCGCCAATGCCCACAACGGATCCGGCGACATCTTCGTGGCCGAGGCCGACGAGAGCGACGGCTCGTTCCTTGCGTACTCACCGCTTGTCGCGATCGTCACCAACGTCGAGGCCGACCATCTCGACAACTACGGCACCGTCGACGCCTACGAGCAGGCCTTCCGCGACTTCGTCGCACGCGTCGCAGCAGACGGCTTCGTCGTCGTCTGCGCTGACGATCCGGGTGCGCGCGCACTCGGTGAGCAGGCGCGCGCGATGGGCAAAACGGTTCGCACCTATGGGGAGGCCGACGATGCAGATGTCCGTGTCGTCGATCTCGCACTGTTCTCGCAAGGCTCGTCGAGTGAGCTGATCGCGTTCGGCCGCAAGCTGGGCCTCCTCACGTTGAAGCTGCCTGGTCGGCACAACATGCTCAACGCCGCGGCTGCGTTCACCGCTGGACTCGGCCTTGACATGCCGGCGACTGAGATGCGTCACGGCCTGGCTGGGTTCACCGGCACCCGTCGACGGTTCGAGCTCAAGGGCGCGGCTGCTGGCGTACGGGTTTACGACGATTACGCCCACCACCCGACCGAGGTTCGTGCCACGCTGGCCGCCGCGCGCACTGTGGTCGGAAATACCGGCCGTGTCGTGGCCGTCTTTCAGCCGCACCTCTACAGCCGTACGCGTATCTTCGCGACGGAGTTCGGCGCGGCGCTCGGCCTGGCCGACGAGGTGGTGGTGATGGACGTCTACGCCGCACGCGAGGACCCCGAACCTGGCATCTCCGGGGCGCTCATAGCCGCCGCCGTGCCACTGCCCGCCGAGCACGTGATGTTCGAGCAGTCGTGGTCGGCAGTCCCAGAGCGCGTGGCAGGTCGCCTGCGCCGGGGCGACATCCTGCTCACCATCGGTGCAGGCGACGTGACCCTCATCGGCCCCGAAGTGCTCGAGGTGTTGTCCGGCCTCCCGGCGGCGCAACAGTGACCGGCGCCGCACCCCGGCGCACGGCGCCGAGAGCACGGACCGCCTCGGTGTCGCCCACGTCGCAGGAGCGGTTCGCCGAGCGTTCGCGGGCGCGCCGCCGCTTCACGGTGCGGTGGGTCGTCGGCGTCATGCTGGCCGTCGCCTTGCTGGTGGGTGCCGGGTGGCTCGTGGGGTGGTCGCCACTGCTCGCCGTCGACAACGTGCGCGTGAGTGGTGCGCCCGATGACCGTACGGACGCTGTGCTTCTCGCGGCAGCGGCGCCCATGGGCCAACCGCTCGCTCGCGTCGACACGGGGGCCGTCGCCGCGCGCGTCGCCGAGCTCCGCTGGGTGGCGGATGTCGACGTCGACCGGTCGTGGCCCGGCACGCTCGTCATCGACGTGCAGCCACGCACACCAATCGCTGCCCTGCACTCCGGTGGGCCTTGGCAGCTCGTCGACGCCGAGGGTGTCGTCTACGAGACCGCCGACGACCAACCGGCCGGTGTGCCGGAGCTGGACCTCAGCCCCGCAAGCAGCGACGAGCAGTTGCGGGCCGCCGCGGTCGAGGTGCTCGTGGCGCTGCCGGTCGACCTCCGCGGGCAGCTCGCCAGTGTGACCGCCGAGACGCCAGAAGACGTACGGCTCAAGCTCATCAGCGGCGCCGAGGTGCGCTGGGGCGGCGTCGAACGATCCGAGCGCAAGGCCGCGGTGCTCGTACGCCTGCTCACGCAGCCGGGTCGGGTCTACGACGTGAGTGCGCCGGATGCCCCCGCCGTCACGCGGCCGTGAGCGACTTGTCAGGTTGTCAGACCGGCTGACTTGGCGGATGCGCTTGGCTGGTCTGACGGATCGGCGTGGTTGCGGTCCGGCTGCGCGCAGGAACACGCCGCCCACGCCCGCTCGTGTACCTCGGCGTGCAGCCACCTCGCGTGCTGGACGTGCGCGAAAGCGGCGCAGACGACCGTCAGACGCACGTTGAGCGCGCGAGGTCAGGGCGCTCGGGCGCCAGGCCGCGCAACTCGCGGCGTTGGCGTGTCGCTACGCGGACCTGACGACGGCCGCCCCTAGCGTTGAGCACAAGCACGAGGTTGACATAACTATAAACCTCAACTAAAGGGTGAGGGTTCGGCCGGCACTGCGGACGCACCCTCCCGGCACGGGCTCCGGTCCACGCCAAGGCACCGAGTAATCGAGCGAGAGGCGAGCGTCGTGGCAGCACCGCAGAACTACCTCGCGGTCATCAAGGTCGTCGGCATCGGCGGCGGTGGTGTCAACGCCATCAACCGCATGATCGAGGTAGGGCTCAAGGGGGTCGAGTTCATTGCGATCAACACCGACGCCCAGGCCCTGCTCATGAGCGATGCCGACGTCAAGCTCGACGTCGGCCGCGAGCTCACCCGAGGCCTGGGAGCGGGCGCCGACCCAGAGGTGGGGCGCAAGGCCACCGAGGACCACGCGGAGGAGACGGAGGAGGTGCTCAAGGGTGCCGACATGGTCTTCGTCACGGCGGGTGAAGGCGGCGGCACCGGCACCGGCGGCGCGCCGGTGGTGGCGCGCATCGCCCGATCCCTTGGTGCGCTGACGATCGGTGTCGTGACCCGGCCGTTCATGTTCGAGGGTCGGCGCCGGGCGCAGCAGGCCGAGGCCGGCATCGAAGCGCTCCGCGAGGAGGTCGACACCCTCATCGTGATCCCCAACGACCGGCTGCTTCAGATCAGCGACCGGCAGGTGAGTGTGCTCGACGCGTTCAAGAGTGCCGACCAGGTGCTGCTGTCCGGTGTCCAGGGCATCACCGATCTCATCACGACCCCGGGCCTGATCAACCTCGACTTCGCCGACGTCAAGTCGGTCATGAGCAACGCGGGCTCCGCGCTCATGGGCATCGGCTCGTCGCGTGGTGAGGACCGCGCGGTGGCGGCCGCCGAGATGGCCATCTCCTCGCCGTTGCTCGAGGCGTCGATCGACGGTGCGCAGGGCGTGCTGCTGTCGATCCAAGGCGGCTCCGACCTCGGCCTGTTCGAGATCAACGAGGCGGCCAACCTCGTGGCCCAGTCCGCCCACGCCGACGCCAACATCATCTTTGGTGCGGTCATCGACGACGCGTTGGGAGACGAGGTGCGGGTCACCGTCATCGCGGCGGGATTCGACAACGCCACGCCGCAGCGGCGCGACCTCGGTGGCCTACGGCGCCCAGAGCCGGCTGTTCCGGCCGTGCAGACCGGCTCGGGCGCCTCATCCAATGGATCATCACCAGTGGGCAACGGTGCCGCCGCCCCCGCCGCGGCCGCCAACGCCGCCGCGGACGCACTCGAGCAGCGATGACACTTCCGACGGGCGCGGCGTTCACGGTCAGGCAGGCGAGCCGGCGCGTGCAGGTGTCCGTGCCGAGCAGCCGGCGATGGCCCCGGTGGGTCACTCGCTGCGCTATGCAGAGGACCCCGACGACGATCTAGACGTCCCCGACTTCCTCAAGTAGGTCGACCCGCGAGCGCGGTCGGTAACGGAAGGTTGATTGGCGTAGGGGCGCCCTCTGGCAACCGGGATTGGCGTAGGGGCGCCCTCTAGCGAACCGGGATTGGCGTAGGGGCGCCCTCTAGCGAACCTATTGGCGCAGGGGCGCCCTCTGACAACCGTGCGGCCGGGACACCCTGGCCTGCCGGACAGCGTGTCCGTCCGGCAGGGTAGGAGCCGTGCTCGCCAACTCCCAGTGCACCAGCCGTTTCGGCGGCGGGGTGAGTGTCGGGCGCTTCGCCGACTTCAACCTCGGTTTGCGCGTCGGTGACGATCCCGCCGCCGTCATGACCAACCGAGCCGAGCTGGCTGCCCGGTGCGAACTGGCTCCGGATCGGCTCGTCTTCATGCACCAGGTGCATGGGCGCGATGTAGCTGTCATCGACAAGCCGACCGATGAGGTCGACGGTGTCGACGGGCTCGTCACGTCCGAGCGCGGGCTGGGCGTCGTCGTGCTCGTGGCCGACTGCGTGCCCGTGCTCCTCCACGATGCCGGGGCCGGGGTCGTGGGCGTCGCGCACGCGGGCCGCAAGGGCGTCGCGGCTGGCGTCGTCCCGGCGACAGTCGAGGCGATGCTGCGGTGCGGTGCGCGTCTGGGCGACCTCAGCGCCCGCCTCGGTCCGTCCATCTGCGGTGCCTGCTATGAGGTCCCGCAGGAGCTCCAGGACGAAGTGGCCAACGTTGTCCCAGGCACCCGCACGACGACACGCGCTGGCACCCCAGGGCTCGACCTACAGGCGGGGATCCGTGGCCAGCTCGCGGCGCTCGGCGTCGCAATTGCCGATGGGCCGCCGATGCGGTGCACGTACGAGGACCGGTCCTTCTTCTCGTACCGCCGCGACGGGCTCACCGGGCGCCAAGCGGGCGTTGCATGGCTGCCGGCGTGACGACGGGCAACACGCGGACACAACAACTCGCCGATGGCTTGCGCCGTACACGCGAACGCATTGCCGCGGCTTGCCTCGCGGTGCACCGTGACCCCGACGACGTGACTCTGGTCGTCGTGACAAAGACATTCCCCGCGTCCGACATCCGGCTGCTTGCCGAGCTTGGTGTGCGCGACATCGGTGAGAACCGCGATCAGGAGGCCGCACCGAAGGCCGCCGCCTGCAGCGATCTCGACCTGACGTGGCACTTCGTAGGGCAGTTGCAGACCAACAAGGCACATTCGGTCGCGCGGTACGCGGATGTCGTGCACTCCCTGGACCGCCCGCGGGTCGTGGCGGCGCTCGGCAATGCCGCCGTCGCCGTCGGCCGAGAGATCGCCGCGCTGGTACAGGTGGGCCTGGACCGCTCCGGAGAGCGCGCCGGCGCCGACGTCGACGACGTGCCGCGGCTTGCCGATCTCGTGGCGCAGACGCCTGGGCTTCGATTGGCTGGGGTTATGGCCGTGGCTCCGCTCGGTGCCGATCCGGGCCCTGCCTACGACCGGTTGGCCGACCTCGCGCGCCGCGTACGTGCCCTGCATCCCGACGCGACCTGGGTCTCGGCCGGAATGTCCGGTGATCTCGAGGCGGCAATCGCGTACGGCGCGACACACGCGCGTGTCGGCTCGGCAATCCTCGGTTCACGCCCCCCGCACGGCTAGGGTCGAGATGTCGGGTAGCCAATTGGCGTCCCCGATAGCAGACAAGACACGAGCAGCCGGGAGGGGAGCGCATGGCCGGCGCGATGCGGAAGGCGATGGTCTACCTCGGCCTCGTGGAAGGTGAGGACCGCTACGACGACTATGGCGAGGTCGACGACTACGCCGAAGTCGAGCGGGACGATCGCTATCCCGAGCGTGAGCACGACGATTATGAGCGTGACCGGCGACGTGAGCCCGAGCCTGTGGCGGCGCGACCGCCGGAGCGCGGTGGATCCGTGGCGAGCATTGCCGAGCGGCGACCGACGTCGCCGCCCGCGCGGCGCACCCTTGCGGAGCAGACAAGGATCACGGCCCTGCACCCGCAGAGCTACAACGACGCCCGCGCCCTCGGGGAGTATTTCCGCGACGGCACCCCGGTGATCATGAACCTCACCGAGATGGACGATGTCGACGCCAAGCGGTTGGTCGACTTCGCCGCCGGGCTGGTCTTCGGTTTGCGTGGTGCGATCGACAAGATCACGACGAAGGTCTTCCTGTTGTCACCGGCCAATGTGCACGTCACGGCCGAGGACAAGGCCCGCATTGCGCGGGAGGGATTCTTCAACCAGAGCTAAACCAGGGCTGTCTCGGGAACCCGGGACTGGCTCCGGTAGGTTGATCCGTTGTGACGCTTGTCTTCGGCCTGCTCGAAACGCTGCTCTGGCTGTTCTTCCTGTGCTTGCTGGCGCGGCTGGTCTTCGACTTCGTTCAGATCTTCGCCCGGTCCTGGGAGCCGCACGGCGTGCTGCTCGTAGTGCTCGAGGCGATCTATACGGTGACTGACCCACCACTGAAGGCGTTACGCAGGGTGATCCCGCCGCTTCGCCTGGGTGGCGTCGCACTTGACCTGAGCTTCCTCGTACTCATCATCGCGGTCCAGATTGCCCTCCGGGTTGTTGGATCGGCCACGTGACGGGGTACGGTGGCTCCCCGTATCGACCATGAACCGTTCGAGGTGACGAGATGCCCCTGACGCCCGAGGACGTCCAGAACAAGGAGTTCACGACCGTCCGGCTCCGTGAGGGCTACGACATGCAGGAGGTCGACGAGTTCCTGGACGAGGTCGAGGCCGAGCTGGCCCGTCTCCTCCGTGAGAACGACGAACTCCGGCAGAAGCTTGCGGCCGTGACCCGTGGTGGCGTCGCGGCGTCCGCCGAGCCAGTCAGTGCTCCGGAGCCCGTCCGTCGGCCCGAGCCCGTGCAGCCGGCCGAGCGCCCACAACCGTCCGCGGTAGCCACCCCCGTCGTCGCCGCAGCGGCGGCCGGTGGGGCAGCGGCCCCGCACGAGGCGGCCGCCAAGGTGCTCGCACTTGCCCAGAAGACCGCCGACGAGCTTGTCGCCGACGCCAAGTCCGAGGCCGACACGCTGCTTGCCGACGCGCAGACCCGCGTCGAGCACTTGGACGCCGACACCAAGATGCGCTCGGACAAGCTCGAGAACGACGCGCGCCAGCGCGCCGAGTCCATCGACCGTGAGGCCCGCGAGCAGCGACAGAAGGTCTTCACCAGCCTGGAGGCCGAGCGCGGCAAGCTCGAGGGCTCGGTCGAAACGCTCCGCTCGTTCGAGCGGGAGTACCGCAGCCGCCTCAAGGCCTACTTCGAGGGTCAGCTCCGCCAGCTGGAGACCATCGGCCTCCCGGACAACAACCATGCGGTGGCCAACGCCGCGGTCAAGCCGAATGCCGGAGCGCGTCCCGTCACGAGCTTGCTCGAGGCCGACGACCAGCACTGAGCGCCGGTCAGCCCGCTCCAGCTCGGAATGATCACGTCAAGCAGGGTTGCCCCCGCACCACCAGGCATCTGGGCCTCGTGGTGCGGGGGCAAACCTGGTGGTGGACCCTCAGGTCAGACCCGCTGGATCCGGAAGGCCAGGCCCAGCTCGGGGCTCTCCTGGTCCGGCGCATCCGGCAGGGCGTCCAGCCCCTCGCTGACCTCCACCGCCAGGACCTCCTCACCGAGCAGGCCGCCCTCCGCGCGCAGCGCCTCGGCCAGGTCTCCGTCGGCCCGCCAGGCCAACCGGATGCGGTCGGATACCTCGAAGCCTGATGCCTTACGTGCCTCCTGCACGAGCCGGATCGCTTCACGCACCAGCCCTGCCCGTACGAGCTCCGGCGTGAGCTCGAGGTCGAGCGCCACTGTCTCGCCCCGGTCGCTTGCGACAGCCCAACCCGACCGCGGTGACTCGGTGACGATCACGTCGTCCGGGCCGACCTCCACCTCGCCCAGCCCGTCGACGGTCACCGACGCCACGCCGGCATCACGCAGCGCCGCCGCCAGCGCCGCGCCGTCGGCGCCGGCGATCGCTGCGGCTACGCGCGGCGTGTCCTTGCCGAAGCGCCGACCGAGTGAGCGGAAGTTGCCCTTGGTGGACACGTCGACCAGCTCGCCGGCGGCGCCCAGGGTGTCCAGCGACCCGACGTTGAGCTCGTCGCAGACCTCGCGGCGCAGCTCGGCCGGGAGCTCTGCGAAGCCGGCCGCCGCGACGAGTGCCCGTGTCAGCGGCTGCCGCGTGCGCACCTTCGACTCAGCCCGCGCCGCACGGCCGAGCTCGACGAGTCGACGTACCAGGGCCATCTGGCGCGACAGCTTGTCGTCTACAAGCTCCGTCTCGGCGACCGGGAACGATGCCAGATGCACCGACTCGGCCGCGTCGGCGGTTACTGGCCGTACGAGGTCCTGCCACACCCGCTCCGTGACGAACGGCACCATCGGCGCCAGCAGCCGCGTCAGCGTCTCCAGGCTGGTGTGCAGGGTGGCGAGGGCAGCGGTGTCGCCGTCCCAGAACCGCCGCCGCGACCGTCGTACGTACCAGTTGGACAGGTCGTCGACGAACTCGGTCAGCCGGGCGCCGGCGCGCGTGACATCGAAGCCCTCGTAGGCGGCATCGACGTCGGCCACCAGGCCGGTGCAGCTCCGAGAGGACCCAGCGGTCGAGCACGGGTCGCTCCGACACCGGCGGTCCGTCCACGCCCGGCGCCCAGCCGGCTGTGCGGCCGTACAGGGCGTGGAACGAGACGGTGTTCCAGTAGGTCAGCAGAACCTTGCGCACCACGTCCTGCAGCGCGGTGTGGCCGACCTTGCGTGGCTGCCACGGCGATCCGGACGCGAGCATGAACCAGCGCAGCGCGTCGGCGCCGTGCTGGTCCATCAAGGGGATCGGCTCGAGGATGTTGCCGAGATGCTTGGACATCCGTCGCCCGTCTTCGGCGAGGATGAGCCCCAGGCAGACGACGTTCTCGTACGACGACCGGTCGAACACCAGCGTTCCGACCGCCATGAGCGAGTAGAACCAGCCGCGCGTCTGGTCGAGCGCTTCGCTGATGAACTGCGCGGGATAGGTCCGCTCGAACTCCTCGACACTGCCGGGCAGGTGCGGATAAGCCAGCTGCGCGAACGGCATCGCACCGGAGTCGTACCAGACGTCGATCACCTCTGGCACGCGACGCATCTCGCCGCCGCAGTCGACGCAGGCGAACGTGATGTCGTCGACATAGGGACGATGCGGATCCAGCGACGACAGGTCCTCACCGGCCTGCTCGCTGAGGTCGGCCAGCGAACCGACGCAGACCAGATGCCCCTCGTCGCAGCGCCAGATCGGCAGCGGCGTGCCCCAGAAGCGGTTGCGCGACAGCGCCCAGTCGACGTTGTTGCGCAGCCAGTCGCCGTAGCGACCCCACTTCACGTTCTCGGGCACCCAGTTGGTGCGCTCGTTCTCGCGCAGCAGAGCGTCCTTGATGGCGGTCGTGCGGATGTACCAGGCGGGCTGCGCGTAGTAGATCAGCGGCGTGTGGCAGCGCCAACAGTGCGGGTACGGGTGCTCGTACGGGACATGCCGCAGCAGGAGCCCGCGCTCCTTGAGGTCCTTGACGAGTGCCGCGTCGGCATGCTTGAAGAACTGCCCGCCAACCAGCCGGGTGGACTCCACGAAGGTGCCGTCCGGACGGATGGGGTTGACCACCGGCAGGCCGTACGCCTGCCCGACCCGCAGGTCGTCGGCGCCGAACGCGGGTGCCTCGTGGACCAGGCCCGAGCCGTCCTCGGTGGTGACGTAGGTGTCGACCACGACGAAGTGCGCCCGGCTGCCCTCCGGAAAATCGATCAGCTCGAACGGTGGCTGGTAAGCCCAGCGCTCCATGTCGCGGCCCTGGTAGGAACCGACGACAGTCCAGTCGGCACCAAGCGCGGACTCCAGCAGTGGCTCGGCAACGACGAGTCGCTCACTGCCGTCAGGCGACTGGGCGACGACGTAGGTCACGTCCGGGTGCACCGCCACAGCAGTGTTGGACACGAGCGTCCAAGGGGTCGTGGTCCACACCAGCAGGGCGGCGTCTCCCGAGAGTGGGCCGCCGGTCAGCGGGAACCGTACGTAGACCGACGGGTCCACCACGGTCTCGTAGCCCTGCGCCAGCTCGTGGTCGGACAATGGTGTGCCGTCGCGCGGGCACCAGGGCGTCACCCGGTGGTCCTGAACGAGCAAACCCTTGTCGAAGATCTGTTTGAGCGACCACCACACCGACTCGACGTAGGACGGGTCCATGGTGCGGTAGGCGGTCGCGAAATCGACCCAGAACCCCATGCGCTCGGTCATGGCCTCGAATTCGTCGACGTGACGCAACACCGACTCGCGACACCTGGCGTTGAACTCCGCTATGCCATAGGCCTCGATGTCACGCTTGCTGGTGAACCCGAGCTCCTTCTCGACAGCGATCTCCACCGGCAGACCGTGGCAGTCCCACCCGGCCCGGCGTGGGACGTGGTAGCCCTTCATGGTCCGGTAGCGGGGGTAGACGTCCTTGAAGACCCGCGCCTCGACGTGGTGGGTGCCCGGCATCCCGTTGGCGGTCGGTGGACCCTCGTAGAACACCCACATCGGGCCGTCGGCGGTCTGCTCGACGCTCTTGTCGAAGATGCCAGCGTCGCGCCAGAAGGCGAGGATCTCGCGCTCCATCGCCGGCAGGTCGACCTGGGCGGGCACGGGACGGTACTGGGCGCTCATCGCGGGCTGTCCTCCGTCGTACGGCTCTGGCATCCGTAGTAGCGACGGAGGGACGACACCTGCCGCATGTCCGGCGGGTCCCGCGGTACCACCCTCCTTGGCGACAGTCACCTGCCGCCCTCTTCCTTTGGGGTGCAGCCGGGTCTACTGAAGGGCGGAGTGGCTCCACCCTCGTTCTTCCGGCGGCTCAGGGATGATCTTCACTCCGCGCACACCGCCGGGCTTCCACCGCCCCCGGCTCGCTCGAGGCTGCGTGCGGGGTTACTCGTCCCATCAACGCCTTCGCACGGGGAAGTGTACGCCGCCGCGCGGTTCGATCAGGCCTGTGACGATCACCGCAATGCGAGCGCCGTTGGACCGGAGCAGGGACACTGAACAGATGTCCGATGCGCTGCGGTTCGCGATCCGGGTCAAACCGGGCGCCTCGCGTACGCGAGCCGGGGGCACGTACGACGGCGCGCTGGTCGTGTCCGTCACCGCCCGGGCGGTCGACGGGACAGCCACGGAGGCCGTGTTACCTCAAGATCATCGGCGAGCCGCGTTGAAGCCCGTTGCGCGGGGGCCTATCCTCGCGGCCATTCGTATTCGATCGCTGCCACGAGGGGGCCCGCGACCATGGCCGACAGCGACAGGAGCGTGACGGGGCGCGTGCGGCGCGCTGTCACGACCGCAGCGCGGCGGGCCGCGGCCAAGGTTGGGGTGAGCGCCTCAGTCGGCAAGAAGACTCCAGGACGCTGCGACCTCCGCGAAAGCGGCCACCGCCAAGACAACCAAGGCAGTCACCACGGCCAAGGCGACGAAGACCACCGCCAGCAAGCGCACGCCCGCCAAGACAGCGGCCACCAAGAAGGCCACGACCAAGAAGGCCACGACCAAGAAGGCAGCCACGAAGACAGCCACGAAGACATCGACTGTCAAGACCGCAGCCAGGACCACCACCAAGAGCACCACGAAGGCCGCTGCTAAGAAGGCACCCGGCAAGACCACTCCGGCCAAGGCGACTGCCAAGGCACCGGCGAAGAAGGCCGCCGCCAAGGTTCCCGCCAGCAAGGCAGTCGCCAAGAAGTCCGTTGCCAAGACAACTGCGCGCACACCGACGACCGCCAAGAAGGCGGCGCCGGAGAAGGCTGTGACGAAGGCCACCGCGACCAAGGCGGCGGCAACCAAGGCAACCGCGACGAAGGCGGCGACCACCAAGGAAACCCCGACGAAGGCCACCGCGACCAAGGCGACAGCTAGCAAGGCCGGCCACCAAGGCAACTACGACGAAGGCAACTACCACCAAGGCAACTGCCACCAAGACCCCCGCGCCCGCAGAGACCCCGCCAGCACGCCCGGCGCCAAAGCCAGCCCGGAACGCGGGCGAGCTGCCAGTCCTGCCGGGCGAGCGCAAGTGGACAGAGAAGGAGCTAGCGGCCGTCCGCGACGAGCTCGAGCAGGACGCCGTACGCCTCCGTGCCGAGATCTCCGACGTCGAGTCCGACATCGCAGACATGCTCCGGCAGGCGACCGACACCGGTGGTGAGGACCAGGCCGACACCGGCACCAAGACGTTCTCGCGTGAACACGAGCTGTCGCTCGCCGCGAGCCACCGGGAGATGTTGCACCAGACCGAAAGGGCGCTGTCCCGCATCGCCGACGGCACCTATGGCACCTGCGAACGCTGCGGCAACCCGATAGGCAAGGCGCGGCTGCAGGCATTTCCGCGTGCGACACTATGCATGTCATGCAAACAACGCGAGGAACGCCGCTGAGCGACGATCCACCTCACGTGGTCGGAGGGCGCCGTCTGATCGGCGTCCTTCTCGCCGTCGCCGCCGTTGTCGTGCTGCTTGACCAGTCCACCAAGCACTGGGCGATCAACTCGCTGTCCGACGGTCACATCGTCCGGGTGATCGACGACATCCTGCGGTTTCGCCTGACTTTCAACCCCGGGGCGGCGTTCAGCTTCGCCACCGGGTTCACCTTCATCTTCACGATCATCGCGGCCGCAGTGGTCGTGGTGATCCTCCGCATTTCCCGCAAGCTCGCCAGCTGGCCCTGGGCGGTCGCGCTGGGTCTGCTGCTCGGCGGCGCACTCGGCAACCTCATCGACCGGATCTTCCGGCAGCCGTCGCCGTTCGAGGGCCACGTCGTCGACTTCATCGAGCTGCCCAACTTCCCGCTGTTCAACCTGGCCGACTCTGCGATCACCTGCGGGGCGGTGCTGATCGTCGTGCTGTCAGTGCTGGGCATCGAATTCGACGGCTCGCACCGCCGACGGGCGGTGCTCGACCAGCAGGACGAGCCCGACCAGCCCGACACTGAGTCGTGACCGGCGAGTTGCGCTCCCTGCCGGTGCCCGATGGACTCGACGGCGAGCGGGTCGATGCCGCCCTAGCGCGGTTGTTCGGATTCTCCCGGACGAAGGCTGCCGATCTGGCGGTTGACGGACGCGTACGCATCGACGGCGCACCGGCCGGCAAGTCAGACCGCGTACGCGGTGGTGCCTGGCTCGAGGTTGAGATCCCAGCGCCCCCGGCGCCGGTCGAGGTCGTCCCGCAGGCAGTCGAGGGCATGCGCATCGTCCACGACGACGAGGACATCGTCGTGGTCGACAAGCCCGTGGGCGTCGCGGCTCACCCGAGTCCCGGCTGGACCGGCCCAACAGTTGTCGGCGGCCTCGCCGCAGCCGGCTTTCGCATCTCGACATCTGGCGCGGCGGAGCGGCAAGGCGTCGTTCACCGCCTCGACGTCGGCACGTCCGGCCTCATGGTCGTGGCCAAGTCGGAGCGCGCCTACACACTCCTCAAGCGCCAGTTCAGGGACCGTACGGTCGACAAGGTCTACCACGCAGTCGTGCAGGGCCACCCCGACCCGACGCGCGGCACCATCGACGCACCGATCGACCGCCACCCCACGCTCGACTACAAGTGGGCGGTCGTAGCCGGCGGCAAGCCGAGCGTCACGCACTACGACACGCTCGAAGCATTTCCCGGTGCCAGCCTGCTGGAGATCCACCTCGAGACCGGTCGCACGCACCAGATCCGCGTACACATGGCTGCGCTGCGCCATCCGTGCGTCGGCGACCTCACCTACGGCGCCGACCCCACGCTGGCCGAGCGACTCGGCCTGACGCGGCAGTGGCTGCACGCCGTACGGCTCGCGTTTGAGCACCCAGGCACGGGGGAGTGGGTCGAGTACGAGTCGTCGTACCCCCCCGACCTCCAGCATGCTTTGGACCTGCTGCGCGGCTGAGCCGGCCGGCCGCCCTTACGCGTCGCGTGATCTTGCACAAGGCTAAACCGGACCGCCATACGGCGTTCATCTCCGACTTCGAGCGTTGCGCGCAGCGATTGTCGACCTCGGAGACGGAGCAGCAATGGGCCACGGTCACCCGCACGGATCAGAGCACGGGCACACCCACGACCATGAGGACCACACGCACGACACCTCGCCGAGCCTTCCCGAGGTCACCGATCTCACTGTCCCGGACGAGGAGCTTTCGCCGACGTCTCTGTCGCGCCGCCAGATGCTCCGCAACGCGGGTCTGCTCGGTGCCGGCGTCGCCGCAGCGAGCGTGCTAACCGGCCCCGCCTCGGCCGCTGCGTCATCGTCGCGCTCGCGAGACCGGGGCGGCTACCAGTGGCTCGCCGGCGACCACCACATCCACACGCTCTACAGCGGCGACGCAATGTACCGGGTCGTCGACCAGGTGCGGCAAGGCACCGCCTATGGACTTGACTGGATGGTCATCACCGACCATGGCGGAGCGGAGCACGCACGTGTCGGCGTCGAGCGGGTCAACCCGGACATCGTGGCTGCCCGCGATCTCTACCCCGACGCCCTGGTATTCCAGGGGCTGGAGTGGAACATCCCGGGCGCCGAGCACGCGACGGTCTTCGTGCACCCGGGGCGGCGTGAGGTCGAGGTGCTCAAGCAGTTCGAGCAGAACTACGACGGCACGGTCAACAATGCAAACCCCAACACGCCGGCCAATGAGGCCCTGGCGATCGCGGGACTGAACTTCCTTGCCGATGCGGTCCGTACACGCCGCGTCGACGGCGCGCTGTTTCTCGCCAACCACCCGGCTCGGCGAGGTGTCGACTCCCCGCACGAGATCCGCAACTGGCGGGACGCAGCGCCCACGGTCGCTGTCGGCTTCGAGGGTGCGCCCGGTCACCAGGCGGCCGGTATCCCGGCGCCCAGCGGTGCCGGCAGCGGCCGCGGCTTCTACGCCGGCTCACCAAGCGCGGACTCGTTCCCCGGCTACCCACTGGAGAGCTACCGCACGTGGGGCGGCTTCGACTGGATGACCGCTACCGTCGGCGGACTCTGGGACAGCCTGCTGGCCGAAGGCAAGCCGTGGTGGATCAGCGCCAACTCCGACGCGCATTCCGTCTACCTCGACACCGCGGTGCGCGGCCCGGGCAGCGATTTCCCGGGCAACGGCTTCTACAACGACCCTGTGCACGGGGTCGCGCCCAACGTGGCCGCGGGCGACTTCTGGCCCGGCTACTACAGCCGGACGCACGTCGGTGCCAAGAAATCCAGCTACGCCGAGGTGATGGATGGCCTGCGCGCCGGGCGCGTGTGGGTCGACCATGGCGCCCTTGTCCGAGGGCTCGATGTGCAGGTACGGGAGCGCGGCGACCGAAGCGGCGTACCGCTTGGTGGGGTTCTGCAGCTGCGGCGAGGTGAGCGAGCCGAGCTCACCATCAGCATCGACCTCGCTGTGGAGCCAAACTGGGCGCAGTTCTTGCCGAAGCTGGGCCGTGTCGACGTGATCCGTGGGGCCGTCACGGGTCCCGTCGCGGACAAGGACACCTTCACCACCCCCGCCACCTCGGTGGTGCAGTCCTTCGACGTGTCGACTGCAACGGGTACGGTCTCGCTCACCTACCAGCTGGGCCCGGTCGAGGAGCCGTTCTACGTACGGCTGCGTGGCACCGACGGCAACCGCTCCGCGCCGGGCTATCTCGGCGCGGCTGTCGACCCGGTCGGTCCCGCGCTGGACGTCCTCGGTGCCGCCGACCCGTGGGTCGACCTCTGGTTCTACACCAACCCCATCTGGGTGCTGCCCCGGTGACGACGGACGTCGTCGGTATCGACACCGGCGCCCGCAGCACGGCCGCGGCCGAGCACATCCTCCACGAGTGGGCGGCTGTGCTCGGTCTGACCGGTCGCGCCGATGCGCTGGCGTGTACGCACTTCATCCGCGACGACGAGCCGCATGTCGCGCTGTCCATAGCGACGGCATCGCCTGACCTGGGGCGATTGCAGGAGGCAGGCTTCGGCTTCTCGACCAGTGCACTGCGCTCCGGACCAGCCGGGCTCGCAGCGGGAGCCGAGCGGGCACGTACGGAAGCGATCGCACGGTCCGGTGGGCGTGCCGTCGCGTTCCCGGGGGCGACCGAGCTGGTTGGTGAGATTGCCGTACGAGACGTGCTGCTGGCGTCGGGCATCGAGCAGATCCGCGTCGTAGGCGGGCCCCCAGCTCGTCCGGACGACGTTCTCGTCTCGGACGGGTATGTGCGGCCGGTGTGGACGGATGGTCGGCTGGTCCTGGTTACCGCAGCCCGGTCCGCCGGGGTCCTCACTCCGTTCGAGGTGCGCGACCAGGGCCCATGCTGCGGCGGCCACTAGTCCTCGACGTCGGGACGGCGGAGGCGCTTCACGTTGGAGCGCCGGCGCTTCTGGGCGATCCTCCGCTCTTTCGCGGCCTTCGTCGGTCGCGTCGGGCGACGCGGGCGTGGCGGTGGCGCGGTCGCTTGCGTGAGCACATCGACAAGACGCTCCTCGGCGGCGTCGCGGTTCCTCAGCTGGGAGCGGTGCTCGGAAGCAGTGATCGTGAGTACGCCATCGACGAGGCGCCCAGCGAGGCGTTCGAGCGCCCGCGCTCGCAGGGTCGGCCCGAACGCTGACGAATTCGCGAGGTCGAAGACCAGCTCGACTCGCGAGTCCGTCGTGTTGACACCCTGCCCACCTGGTCCTGACGAGCGGGAGAACCGCCAGACCAGCTCGGACTCGGGGATGACGATGGAGCGAACACGAAGCGGACCCGGCACGGAACAAGCATGCCCCCGGACCGTGGCGCGTGTTCCTCGCTCGGCGTTCGGATGACCGTCCTAGGATCGATGGCATGTCGCGACCGGTGCGTACGCAGTACGAAGGCCTCATGCGTCACGTCTTCGAGCACGGCACGATCAAGGCCGATCGCACCGGCACCGGGACGCGCAGTGTCTTCGGACACCAGCTGCGGTTCGACCTGTCCGAGGGTTTCCCCCTCGTCACGACCAAACGGGTCCATCTCAAGTCGGTGATCCTCGAGCTGCTGTGGTTCCTGCGCGGCGACGGCAACGCCCGCTGGCTGCAGGAACGCGGAGTCACGATCTGGGACGAGTGGGCCAAGCCTGACGGCGACCTCGGCCCGGTCTACGGCGTGCAGTGGCGGTCGTGGCCGACGCCCGACGGGCGGCACATCGATCAGATCGCTCAGGTCGTCAGGTCGATCCAGCACAACCCTGACTCCCGCCGGCATATCGTGAGCGCCTGGAACGTCGGCGAGCTCGACCGCATGGCGTTGCCGCCGTGCCATCTGCTGTTCCAGTTCTACGTCGCCGACGGGCGGCTGTCCTGCCAGCTCTACCAGCGCAGCGCCGACATCTTCCTCGGCGTGCCGTTCAACATCGCGAGCTATGCGCTGCTGACACACCTGGTTGCCCAGCAGTGCGACCTCGACGTCGGCGACTTCGTATGGACCGGCGGTGACTGCCATATCTACAGCAACCACGAGGAGCAGGTGCGCGTGCAGCTGGCCCGCGCCCCGTACCCGTACCCGACCCTGCACCTGCGCCGCCACCCGCCGACGATCTTCGACTACGAGTTCGACGACGTCGAGGTGCGCGACTACCAGCACCACCCGGCGATCAAGGCGCCGGTGGCGGTGTGACCCTCGGCGTCATCTACGCACGGTCGAGCAATGGGGTCATCGGCAAAGACGGTGGCCTGCCGTGGCGGCTGCCGGAGGATCTCGCACACTTCAAGCGCACGACCATGGGCCATCCGGTGATCATGGGGCGGCGCACCTGGGAGTCGCTGTTCGTCCGGCCACTGCCCGGCCGTCGCAACCTGGTGGTCACTCGGCAGGCAAATTGGTCAGAGCCCGGGGCAGAAGTCTGCGGGTCGGTGGCGGAGGCCGTACGTCGATGCGCCGGGGAGGACGCGTGGATCATCGGCGGGGCGCAGGTGTACGAGGCAGCGCTGCCGCTCGCCGATCTCGCGGTGGTGACCGAGATCGCGGAGGAGATCGACGGGGACGCCTACGCCCCCGATCTTGGCCGTGACTGGCGGGTCGTCTCAACCGACCCGGAGGACGGCTGGCACGAATCGGCGGGCGGGCTGCACTACCGCTTCGTCAGGATGGTGCCAACTCCTTTCAGCGGATGATCACGAAGACTTCAGTGCCGTTTTCCGTAGCAAACTCTTCGTGATCATGGCGGCGACCGGGCGACACGCCGTACGGTCTGCGACGTCACGGATCGGTCGGAGTTCTGTCTCACCGGGACCCTAGAATCGCTCTCGCCGGTCTTGGTTGAGAGGTGTCGTCGACAGTGTCGCCAGTGACGTCCAGCGGTGAGTCGTTCGTTCACCTGCACAACCACACCGAATACTCGATGCTCGACGGTGCGGCGCGGGTCGAAGACCTGTTCCGGGAGACCGAGCGCATGGGCATGCCGGCGCTCGCGATGACCGATCACGGCAACGTGTTCGGCGCCTACGACTTCTGGAGGAAGGGCCGCAAGCACGGGGTCAAGTCGATCATCGGCCTGGAGGCATACGTCACACCGGGCACGAGCCGGTTCGACAAGACACGGGTGCGCTGGGGCAACGGCGGTGGCGACGACGTGTCCGGCGGCGGTGCCTACACACACATGACCCTCCTGGCCGAGACCACCCAGGGCATGCACAACCTCTTCCGCCTCGCCAGCCTCTCCAGTCTCGAGGGCTACTACTTCAAGCCGCGCATCGACCGCGAGCTGCTCCAGACCTACGGCAAGGGCCTCATCGCGACCACGGGTTGCCCGGGCGGCGAGGTGCAGACGTTGCTGCGGCTTGATCGATACGACGAGGCGGTCGCCGCTGCCGCCGAGCTCCGCGACATCCTCGGAGCGGGCAGCTTCTTCGTCGAGCTCATGGATCACGGCGTCGACGTCGAGCGCCGCACCAGGGGCGACCTGCTCCGGCTGGCCAAGGCGCTCAACCTGCCGCTGGTCGCGACCAACGACCTGCATTACACCTATCCGCACGACAGCACCGCACATGAAGTGCTGCTCTGCGTCCAGACCGGCTCAACCCTCGCCGACCCGACCCGGTTCAAGTTCGACGCCGCCGACTTCTACCTCAAGTCGCCCGAACAGATGCGCAACCTCTGGCGCGAGCTTCCCGAGGCTTGTGACAACACCCTGGCGATCGCCGAGCGGTGCGACGTCGAGTTCGTCGAGGCACCGGGCAAGTTCATGCCGCGCTTCCCCGTGCCCCAGGGCGAGGACGAGACCTCCTGGTTCGTCAAGGAGGTCGAGCGCGGGCTGCATACGCGCTACCAGCAGGGCATCACCGACGAGGTGCGACGCCAGGCGGCCTACGAGACCGAGGTCATCACCAGCAAGGGCTACGCCGGCTACTTCCTCGTCGTCGCCGACTTCATCGGGTGGTCCCGGACCAAGGGCATCCGCGTCGGTCCGGGACGCGGCTCGGGAGCGGGCTCCATGGCTGCCTACGCCATGGGCATCACCGACCTCGACCCGCTCCAGCACGGCCTGATCTTCGAGCGCTTCCTCAACCCGGAGCGCATGTCGATGCCCGACTTCGACGTCGACTTCGACGAGCGTCGGCGCGGCGAGGTCATCCGATACGTGACCGACAAGTACGGCAGCGACCACGTGGCTCAGATCGTCACCTACGGCACGATCAAGGCCAAGCAGGCGATCAAGGACTCGTCTCGCGTCCTCGGCTATCCCTTCGCGATGGGGGAGCGCATCACCAAGGTGTTGCCCCCGGCCGTCATGGGCAAGGACGTCCCGCTCAGCGGGATATTCGACGACAAGCATCCGCGCTTCGTCGAGGCCGGCGAGTTCCGTGCCTTGTACGAGTCGGACACCGAGGTGCGCAAGGTCGTCGACACCGCCAAGGGGCTGGAAAACCTCAAGCGGCAGTGGGGGGTGCACGCGGCCGGCGTGATCATGTCGTCGGAGCCGCTGATCGACCACATCCCGATCATGCGCCGAGAGCAGGACGGCGCGATCATCACGCAGTTCGACTACCCGACCTGCGAGGCGCTCGGCCTCGTCAAGATGGACTTCCTCGGGCTGCGCAACCTCACGATCCTCGATGATGCCCTCGCCAATATCGTCCGCAACGGCAAGGATCCGGTTGTCCTCGAGGGCCTGCCGTTGGACGACAAGGCCACCTACGAGCTGCTCGGCCGCGGCGACACGCTGGGTGTCTTCCAGCTGGACGGCGGCCCGATGCGATCACTACTGCGTCTGATGCGTCCCGACAACTTCGAGGACATCTCCGCGGTGATCGCGCTTTACCGCCCGGGGCCTATGGGTGCCAACAGCCACACCAACTACGCGCTGCGCAAGACCGGCCAGCAGCCGATCGTCGCCATCCACCGCGAGCTGGCGCAGCCGCTTGCCGACATCCTCGACACGACGTACGGCCTGATCGTCTACCAAGAGCAGGTCATGGCGATCGCCCAGCACGTCGCCGGCTACACACTGGGCAAGGCCGACCTGCTGCGTCGTGCCATGGGCAAGAAGAAGCGCGAGGTGCTCGACGCCGAGTACGTCGGGTTCGCCCAGGGCATGCGAGACCGCGGCTACTCCGACGGGGCGATCAAGACCCTCTGGGACATCCTGGTTCCCTTCTCCGACTACGCCTTCAACAAGGCACACTCGGCGGCCTACGGCGTCTTGTCCTACTGGACTGCCTATCTCAAGGCCAACCACCCGTCCGAATACATGGCCGCGCTGCTCACCTCGGTCCGCGACGACAAGGACAAGACCGCGCTTTATCTGTCGGAGTGTCGTCGCATGGGCATCAAGGTGCTGCCGCCCGACGTCAACGAGTCCGAGGGCGACTTCACGCCGGTCGGCACCGACATACGGTTTGGCCTGGCCGCAATCCGCAACGTCGGAGGCCATGTCGTCGAGGGCATCGTGGAGGCTCGACGTGGGCAGGGGCGGTTCGCCGACTTCGTCGACTTCATGGACAAGGTGCCCGTCGTCGTCTGCAACAAGCGGGTCATCGAGTCGCTCATCAAGGCGGGGGCGTTCGACTCGCTCGGCTATGCGCGCCGCGCGCTGCTGGCCAAGCACGAGGAAGCAGTCGACGCCGTCGTCGAGATCAAGCGCAACGAGGCCATCGGCCAATACGACCTGTTCGGCAGCGGAGGCGACGACGAGGGGGAGCGATTTACCGTCGAGATCCCGACCCTCGCCGAGTGGGACAAGCAGGTGCGGCTGGGTTATGAGCGGGAGATGCTCGGGCTGTACGTCTCCGACCACCCGCTGCACGGGATCGAGCATGTGCTCGCCAACGCCGTCGACACAGGCATCGCCGCGCTCGCCGAGGCGGAGGGCCGAGCGTCCGGCTCGTCGGTCACCGTTGGCGGGCTCGTGACGGCAGTGCAGCGCAAGATCACCCGCAAGGGAGACACGTGGGCGATCGCCACGATCGAGGACCTCGAGGCCGCCATCGACGTGATGTTCTTCCCGGCCAACTACCAGCTCTACGCGTTACAGCTCGTCGAAGACTCGATCGTGGTGGTCAAGGGCCGACTCGACCGCCGCGAGGACGGACTCGCGCTGATCGCCACCGAGCTCAGCGTCCCTGACCTCAGTGAGGGGCCGCGCGGTCCGGTGGTGATCACTCTGCCGGTTTCGCGTTGCACCCCACCCGTCGTTGATAGGCTCCGCGAGGTGTTGGCCTCGCATCCGGGTGTGACGGAGGTGCAGCTCTCTCTGCAGGGACCCGGACGCACCACCGTCATGCGGCTCGGCGACGCACTGCGGGTCACGCCATCGACCGCGCTGATAGGAGACCTCAAGGCACTGCTCGGGCCCGGTTGCCTTGGATGACCAGGTGAGCGCACCCTCCCTCGCTGCCGACGCGGAGGAGGCCCGGCTGGGCAGCGCGCTATCCGATCCGCGTCGCACGGCTCGGGTCGTCGGCATCATCATCGGAGGGTCACTGGCACTGGGTCTGCTCATGGGAGCCCTTTGGGCGCTCATTGCACCGGAGGTCAAGGTCGACGTGCGGGACGGCGGCGCTTTCCTGAGCCAGGAGCAGGGCGCGCTGCTGATAGGAGTCGACGGTTGGTTCACGGTGCTCGCGATCGTCGCGGGCATCACGACCGGCGTGCTTGCCTGGTGGCGGTTTCGGCACGACATCGTCGGCATGCTCGGCGGCGCCGCCGTGGGCGGATTCCTCGGGTCGCTCGTGGCCTGGCGGGTGGGCGTCTGGCTCGGCCCCGGACCGTTGGCTCCGCGGGTGGCGGGAGCGGCCGATGGCACCGTGCTCGCGGCGCCCTTGGATCTCGCGGCCAAGGCGGCGCTGCTGGTGTGGCCGATCGCGGCCGTGTTCATCGTCTTCCTGCTGGCCTTGATCGAGCCGCGCCGACGTGAGGCAGGCAAGCATGTCGGTCCGACGAACCCCCTCGCCGCGGAAGACGCTGGCGGCTAGCACCCAAGCATCGGGTCACCGTTCGCGCCCGCCTTACTCGTTCCAGGCAGTCTCCGGGCCGGTGATCCGCTCGAGGAACGGCAGGTGAGCGATGATCCCGGAGCCAAGCCGAGTCATCGCGCAGAGCAGGCTCAGCGAGCGATCGGCGCGGTCGAGGCTCGCGTCGTGCTGATGAGGTCCTCCGGTGCCAGTCCGATGTCGAGCCCGCGCTTGCCGCCGGACACGTACACCGTCTCGAAGCGCAGAGCGGTCTCGTCCACAACCGTCGCAAGCGCCTTTCGTTGGCCCAGCGGGCTGATGCCGCCGACCACGTACCCCGTGGTCCGCTCGGCAAGGGAGGGGTCGGCCATGGTCGCGCGCTTGCCGCCGAGTGCGGCGGCCAGAGCCTTGAGGTCGAGGTCGCCGCTCACTGGGACGACGGCGACAACCAGCCGATCATCGATCTGCGCCAGCAGCGTCTTGAAGACCTGCGCGGGTGCGAGACCCAGTGCGTCGGCCGCCTCCAGGCCGTACGACGGCGCGCTCGGGTCGTGCTCGTACGGGTGCACGGTGAACGGCACTCCCGCCTTGGCCAACGCGACGGTCGCGGGAGTGCCGGCGGACCTCTGCTTCGCCACGCGGGCAGCGTACAGATGACCCAGCGAGGGAAATCACGCTCGCGAGGCCGACTGAGGAGCAGCTCGCCGATTGACGGCGTCAGTCGCGCAGCAGGTCCACCGCAGGGATCGCGCCGAGCTCGGTGATCAGCGCGATCTCACGACGCAGCATGCGCGCCAGCAGCCGCAGCCGAGCCTCGACGTCGGCGGCGGCGAGCAGGTGCTGTCGGTCGTCGAGGTCGAGAACCATTGCCGCCGAGACGAGGTAGGACAGCACGCGCGGACTGTCCGGCATCTCGATGTCCTGGCTGTTGCCGGAGATCAGGTCGCGGTATTCGTTGAACCGCCCCGTCACCAGCCGCGCCCAGGGGACGGCGTCTGGCTGGCTCTCCTCGTCGGTAAGCCAGTCCACCTCTCCAACCAGGTACGGACTGCTCACGTCGTCGACCGCCAGCAACCGAAAGCGCCGGCTGCCCGTCACGAGCAGGTCGTACCGGCCATCCGGTCGCTCGGTGATGCGGCGGATCTCGGCAGCGCACCCGACCTCGTGCAGGTCTGGCACATCGGGGCCGAACTCACGCCCGCGGCGGATCGCCACGATCCCGAAGTGGCGGGGCTCGTCCGCGGGCAAAGCCATCAGATCAGCAACGAGCTCGCGGTAGCGCTCCTCGAACACGTGCAGTGGTAGCACCAGACCCGGGAAGAGCACGGTGGACAGGGGGAATAGCGCGATGCGCTCCGCCACGGCACCACCCTAGGCGGTCCACTCCACCGAACGGCTTGGCCGAACATGCGGATAACCCCGCCCGACCATGTGGCTGGCGACCGATTCGGCCCCGAGAAGGTCGCCAACCGCATGCTCGGCGCGGGCAGCGGGCCACTCGCAGCCAACCCCGTCGTTGTCGCGATCGAGCCGGTACCCGTCCAGGATGCGGGCGCAGACCGTCCGGCACACGGACATGCCTAAACTCGACGGGGTGATCCGCCGCATCGACCTGCGTGGCCGTACGGCCGCTGGCGAGGTCCTCGACTACCGCGCTCTCGTTCCGCGGGCACCGCTGGACGTGGCGGCCGCGCTCGATGTCGTACGGCCCATCGTCGACGACGTACGGCAGCGCGGGGTCGATGCGCTGGTCGAGCTCGCGCAGCGGTTCGACGGGGTCACCATCACCGACATCCGGGTGCCGAAGGAGGCGCTGGACGGCGCGCTGGCTGCCCTCGACGACAACGTACGCGCGGCGCTCGAGGAGTCCATCCGTCGCGCCCGACTCGTGCACGAGGACCAGCGTCGGGTCGACGTGACTACCCAGGTCGTCCCCGGCGGCACTGTCACCGAGCGCTGGGTGCCGGTCGCACGAGTGGGGCTCTATGTGCCGGGCGGGCTTGCCGTCTACCCGAGCAGTGTCGTGATGAACGTCGTGCCTGCACAGGTCGCCGACGTCGGCAGCCTCGCGGTCGCGTCGCCGCCGCAGCGCGAGTTCGGCGGTCTGCCGCACCCGACCATCCTCGCCGCGTGCGCTCTGCTCGACGTCGACGAGGTGTACGCAGTCGGCGGCGCGCAGGCCATAGCGATGTTCGCGTACGGGGCGGGGGAGTGTCGCCTGGTCGACCTGGTCACGGGGCCGGGCAACATCTATGTCGCCGCGGCCAAGCGCTTGCTGCGCGGCCGCATCGCCATCGACTCGGAGGCCGGTCCGACCGAGATCGCCGTCCTCGCCGACGGCAGCGCCGATCCGCGCCACGTCGCGGCCGACCTCATCAGCCAGGCCGAGCACGACACCCTCGCCGCGAGCGTGCTTGTCACGCCCGACGAGACGCTGGCCGTCAAGGTCGAGGCCGAGCTCGAGGCACAGGTCGGCGTCACCAAACACGTCGACCGCGTGCGCGCCGCGCTGCAAGGCGAGCAGAGCGCGATCGTGCTCGTCGACGACCTCGACCAAGGGCTTGGCGTGGTCGACGCCTACGCCGCCGAGCACCTCGAGATCCAGACAGCCGATGCGGCAGCCGTTGCTGCCCGGGTGCGCAATGCAGGGGCCATCTTCATCGGACCGTGGGCGCCGGTCAGCCTCGGCGACTACGCCGCCGGATCCAACCACGTCCTGCCCACCGGCGGCTGCGCCTGCCACAGCAGCGGCCTTTCGGTGCAGACGTTCCTGCGCGGCATTCACGTCGTCGACTACGACGAAGCAGCACTCCGCGACGTGGCGCACCACGTGGTAACCCTCGCTGACGCGGAAGACCTGCCCGCGCACGGCGCCGCCATCACCGCGCGCTTCCCGGGGTCGGGATCGTGACCGGCTTGCCGCTGCGCGACGAGTTGCTCGGACTGCACGCGTACGGCGCACCGCAGCTCGACGTACCCATTCGGCTCAACGTCAACGAGAACCCGTATCCTCCGAGCGAGACCGTTGTCGCCGAGATGGCGGCTGCTGTGGCAGCAACGGCACGCACGCTCAACCGCTACCCCGACCGTGACTTCGCCCACCTTCGCGCCGACTTGGCCGGCTACCTGCACCGCGACGCCGGCGTACGCCTCGACCCCAGCCAGATCTGGGCCGCCAACGGCTCCAACGAAGTCATGCTGCACATCCTGCAGGCGTTCGGTGGACCAGGACGCACCGCGCTCTCGTTCGCGCCGACCTACTCGATGTACCCCGAGTACGCCCGCGACACCGCCACCGGTTGGATCACCGGTCAGCGCGCGGCGGACTTCACCATCGACGAGGCCCACGCCGTCAGCACCATCAACAGGGTCGCGCCATCCGTCGTGCTGCTCGCCTCGCCCAACAACCCGACCGGCACCGCCCTGCCGCTCGAGCTCATCGAGGCGGTGTGCGCGGCGGCGCCTGGGGTCGTGGTAGTCGACGAGGCGTACGCGGAGTTCCGGCACGCTGGCAAGCCGTCGGCGCTGAGCCTGCTCGACCGGTTCCCGCGCCTCGCCGTGACCCGCACGATGTCCAAGGCGTTCGCGCTCGCCGGAGGTCGCGTGGGCTACCTGGCAGCCTCGGCCGAGTTCGTCGACGCGTTGCGCGTCGTACGGCTCCCGTACCACTTGTCGGCTGTTACCCAGGCTGTCGCGCGCGTCGCGCTGGCCAACGCCGACGAGCTGCTGGCTCGCGTCGCCGACCTACGCATCGAGCGTGATGCGACCGTCGACTGGCTGCGTGCCCACGGCCTGACAGCTGCCGACTCCGATGCCAACTTCGTGCTGTTCGGGACGTTCGACGACAGGCACAAGGTGTGGCAGGGCATGCTCGACCACGGTGTGCTGATCCGCGAAACGGGCCCCGACGGCTGGCTTCGGGTGTCGATCGGCACGCCCGCGGAGATGGCGGACTTCCGCGCCGCCCTGACGGAGGTGCTCAGTTGACGACATCGGCCAACGGCCGCAGCGCGCGGATCGAGCGGGAGACCAAGGAGTCCAAGGTCCTCGTCGAGATCGACCTGGACGGCACCGGACGTACGGACGTGTCGACCGGCGTGCGCTTCTACGACCATATGCTCACGGCGTTCGGTCGCCACGCGCTGTTCGACCTCACGGTCCAGGCCAACGGCGACGTCGATGTCGACGCGCACCACACCGTCGAGGACGTCGCGATCGTGCTGGGCCAGGCGCTGCGCGAGGCGCTCGGCGACAAGGTCGGCATCCGGCGCTTCGGCGACGCTGTCGTACCGCTCGACGAGGCGTTGTGCCAGGCGGTCGTCGACGTGTCCGGTCGGCCCTATTGCGTGCACGACGGCGAGCCTGCTGGGCAGGAGTACGCGGTGGTCGGTGGGCACTACATCGGCTCGCTCACGCGGCACGTCATCGAGACCCTCGCGTACCACGGGCAGCTTTGCCTGCACGTACGCGTGCTGTCCGGCCGCGACCCGCACCACGTGGTCGAGGCGCAGTTCAAGGCCATCGCGCGGGCCCTGCGCGACGCCGTCGCGATCGATCCTCGCGAGAGCGGCGTGCCGTCCACGAAGGGCACTTTATGACGGCGTCGCATGTTGTTGTTCTCGACTACGGCTCGGGCAACGTGCGGTCGGCCGTACGCGCGCTCGAGCGGGTCGGCGCCGACGTCACCCTCACCGCTGACCGCAAGGCGGCGCGCGAGGCCGACGGCCTGGTGGTCCCTGGTGTTGGCGCGTTCGCGGCGTGCGCCAAGGGCCTGCGCTCCGTCGGCGGTGACGACGTCGTCGACCACCGGCTCGCTGGCGGCCGCCCGGTGCTGGGCATCTGTGTGGGCATGCAGATCCTTTTCGCGCGCGGCGTGGAGCACGGCATCGAGACCGAAGGCCTCGGCGAGTGGCCGGGCACGGTCGAGCAGCTCGCGGCGGAGCCGCTGCCACACATCGGTTGGAACACCATCGACGTTCCGACCCAGACCGCGCTGTTCGCGGGCATCGAAGACGAGCGGTTCTATTTCGTCCACTCCTACGGCGTCCGAGATTGGGAGCTCGTCACCGAGGAGCCCTTCGTCCCTCCGCTGGTGACCTGGAGTGCACACGGCGGCGACCGCTTCGTGTCCGCGGTGGAGAACGGCCCGCTCGTGGCGACCCAATTCCATCCCGAGAAGTCCGGCGATGCAGGCGCGGCGCTCCTCGAGAACTGGCTCAAGGGACTGTTATGACCACGGCCTGGAACCCCACGACGTACGACCGCGACTTCGCGTTCGTCGCAGAGTACGGCCGCGAGCTGCTCGGCTGGCTCGACCCGCAGCCCGGCGAACGCGTGCTCGATCTCGGCTGCGGCACCGGCGAGATCGCGGCCCAGATCCAGGCGGCGGGTGCGGAAGTCATTGCCATCGACTCGGACCCGCACATGGTCGAGGCGGCCCGCGAGCGCTTGCCCGACACGACCGTGATCCTCGCCGACGGCCACGACTTCCAGGTCGATGAGCCGGTCGACGCGGTCTTCTCCAACGCAGCGCTGCACTGGATGCCCGCGGCAGTCGAGGTGTTGGGCTGTGTGTCGGCGGCGCTACGGGTCGGTGGCCGGTTCGTCGCGGAGATGGGCGCGGCCGGCAATGTCGCCGCGATCGTCGATGCGGTCGACGAAGCGTGTGCGAGCGCCGGGCTGCCCGAGCGTCGGTGGCCCTGGTTCTTCCCGAGCCCCGCGGCGTACGCGGCGATGCTCGAGGATGCCGACCTCGAGGTCCGGCTGCTCGAGCACTATGCGCGGCCCACGTTGCTCAACGGCCCCGACGGCTTCCGGGCGTGGCTGTCGATGTTCGCCGCCGACGCCACCGCCGAGCTGCCTGATGAGGTCATCACCGAGGCCGAGCGACGAGCGCGCCCTCAGCTCGTACGCGACGGCGAGTGGTGGGCCGACTATCGGCGCCTTCGGTTCCGTGCCGTGCGGGTGCGCTGATGCCTGCGCTCGTGTTGCTCCCCGCTGTTGATGTGGCCGATGGTCAGGCCGTCCGGCTCGTCCGGGGCGAAGCCGGCAGCGAGACGTCGTACGGTGATCCGCTCGCCGCCGCGCTGGCCTGGCAGGACGCCGGCGCGGAGTGGGTTCATCTTGTGGACCTGGACGCGGCGTTCGGCCGTGGCAGCAACCGTGACCTGCTTGCCGACGTGGTGCGCAGGCTCGACGTCGAGGTGGAGCTGTCGGGTGGCATCCGCGACGACGCGTCTCTTGCTGCGGCGCTCGCGACCGGCTGCACTCGGGTCAACCTCGGCACAGCTGCGCTCGAGGACCCCGCGTGGACCCGCAAGGTCGTCGCCGAGTACGGGGACCGCATCGCCGTCGGGCTCGACGTGCGAGGCACGACGTTGGCCGCGCGCGGCTGGACCCGTGAGGGCGGCGACCTGTGGGAGACGCTCGAGCGGCTCGAGGCTGACGGCTGCGCGCGCTACGTGCTCACCGACGTCACCAAGGACGGCACGCTCCGCGGGCCAAACCTCGATCTGCTCCGCCAGTTCTGCGCGCGCACCGACCGGCCCGTGGTTGCCAGCGGCGGTGTGTCGTCTCTCGACGATCTCGCTGCGCTCCGCACACTGGTCCCGCTCGGGGTCGAGGGTGCCATCGTCGGCAAGGCGCTGTACGCCGGCGCATTCACCCTTCAGGAGGCACTGGGGGTCGCCGCATGACACGCAAGATCTCCTCCGGCGCTCCTTGGGAGCCAGTCGTCGGCTACAGCCGCGCTGTCGTTGCGGGCGACCACGTCTGGGTGACCGGCTGCACGTCGATCGTCGACGGCCAGGTCGTACACGAGGGCGATGCGTACGCGCAGACACAGCAGGCCATCCGCAACATCGCCTGGGCGCTCGGCGAGGCAGGAGCATCGCTGGCAGAGGTGGTCCGTACTCGGATGTTTGTCACTGACATCTCCCGCTGGGAGGAGTACGGCCGTGCGCACGGGGAGGCGTTCGGCGACACCATGCCCGCGACATCGATGATCGGCGTGACCGCGCTCATCGATCCGCGCATGCTTGTTGAGGTCGAAGCCGTCGCGTACATCGGGTCGACGTGAGCGTTGCGGTCCGGGTCATCCCGTGCCTCGACGTCGATGCGGGGCGGGTAGTGAAGGGTGTCAACTTCGTAGACCTGCGCGATGCCGGCGACCCGGTGGAGCTTGCCCGCGTGTACGACAAAGAGGGCGCGGACGAGCTCGTCTTCCTCGACATCACGGCGTCCAGCGGTGATCGGTCGACGACCTACGACGTTGTCTCCCGCACGGCTGAGCAGGTCTTCATCCCGCTGACCGTCGGCGGCGGTGTCCGCGCGGTCGACGACGTCGATCGGCTGCTCCGCGCAGGTGCCGACAAGGTCGGCGTCAACACCGCCGCGATCGCCCGTCCGGAAGTCATCGCCGAGATCGCCGACCGGTTCGGTAACCAGGTGCTCGTGCTCTCGGTCGACGCACGGCGCGCGGCCGCCACCGACAGCGGCTTCGAGGTGACCACGCACGGCGGCCGGCGTGGCACCGGCATCGACGCGGTCGAGTGGTCGTCGCGTGCCGCCGGCATGGGCGCGGGCGAGATCCTGCTCAACTCCATGGATCGCGACGGCACCAAGGACGGGTACGACCTGGAGCTCATCCGGCTGGTCCGCGCCGCGGTCACCGTGCCGGTCATCGCGAGCGGCGGAGCGGGCGCGGTCGAGCACTTCGCGCCCGCGGTCGACGCCGGGGCCGATGCGGTGCTCGCGGCGAGTGTCTTTCACTTCGGCGAGCTGCGGATCGGCGAGGTCAAGGCGGCGCTGGCTGCGGCTGGTCACCCAGTGCGCTTGCCTTGATCAGTGAACCCAAACGGTCGCTATAGCGTCATCTAGGGTTCATTGATCAAGTAGTCGGCCCTATCCACAGCCCGGGAAATAGGGCTTTCGGGGCTCATGGTGCATGTCGGACAGTGGTGGGCATGGCCCTAGAGCACTTCCTCGCATACCAAGACGGACTCCTCCGGCGAGAGCAGGCAATCGCCAGCGGGTTTACCCCGGCGGCGATCCGGCACCGCCTTCGCCCGGGCGGGCCATGGCAGCGGGTGCTCCCCGAAGTGTTCACGACGTTCACCGGCGACCTGACCGAGCGGCAACGCTGCCGAGCCGCACTGCTCTATGCGGGCGATGACGCGCTGATCACTGGTCGGATCGGGTGTGTCCTCCATGGCCTGCGGTACGTCCCGCAGGGGACCGAGCCTTACGTCGACCTGCTCGTGCCAGCAGAGCGCAACCCGCGCAGCCGCGAGTTCGTGCGCGTGCATCGAACGCTGCAGATGCCGGCTTGGACGGTTGTCGACGGGCTGCTGGTGTCTGCGGCGGCGGCGCGATGTGCCGTCGACACGGCGCGAGAGCTCCAGACACTGCGGGATGTTCGCGCGCTGCTCTGCGAGGTCGTACAGCGTCGGCGCGCACGGGTGAACGAGGTGGCAGCAGAAGTCGCCCGTGGGCAGCGGCGGGGCCTCGCTCTGATGCGCAGGGCGGTCGAGGACCTTGAGGCGGGGTGCAGATCGGCACCTGAGTGCGAGCTGCGCGACCTCGTTGGGCGCAGCCGCATCCTGCCCGAGCCCCGCTGGAACAAGGTGCTCCCGGGCGGACCTCGCATCTTTCCGGATGCCTGCTGGCCGCAGGCCCGCCTGGTGGTCGAGGTCAACTCGAAGGAGTACCACCGTTACGGCGAGGCGGCAGAAGAGACCGAGCAACGGCTCGCTGTCTACGCCGCGAATGACTGGCGAGCGATCCCGCTGTCGCCGGCCCGGCTGCGCGCTGAGACCCGCGAGGTGCGGGCCCAGATCGAGGCTGCCTATCTCGCAGGGCTCCGATGGCGTGATCGATGAACCGAGACGGCGGCCAGAGCAGCGTCTTCGGTTCATCGTCATGGGGTGGGGGAGAGGAGGGGGCGCGGGGCTTGCGAATGGTGCGGGTCAGCTCGCCTGCTCGATCGGAGCAGTCAGCGAGCCCCCGACGCTGTAGACGAGGCAGATGTAGCCCTTGTCCTGGCTCCACGACTCCTCCAGCGGTACCAGGGCGCTGAAGTCGTACGGGTTCTCGGCGTCGTACGTGCCGTAGCGGCCCTCGAACTCCGTCAGGCACTGCTGGGCGACCTGGTCGTCTACCTCGCTCGCACCGGGGTAGTCGTCCCCGGTGAGGTCGCCGACGAGGAACACCTCATAGTCGTGCTCGTTGTCGCAACCGACCGTGGGGACGGTGGACACCTCGTCGAGCGACTCGGGCTCGTTGATGCAGTCACCCACGGCGAGGTTGGCGACGGAGTCGTCGAGGTACTTGTAGATCGCGAAGCCAAGTACGCCGAGCAACACCACGCCGCCGATCACTGCGGCGACGATGTACTTGGTGATTCGCTTCGGCGCCGCGGGAGCGGGACCGACGGGAAACGCGGGAGTCTCGAACGGCTGCTGGACGGCCTCCGGCTGTGCCGTGTGCGGCTCCGGGGCAGGCGGCTCGGAGTCAGGCGCACCTGAGCTCGCGGACTGGGTGCTGTCGGACATGTCGCGAATAATGCCGGTCGCCCCGCTCGTCCCCGAAGGGCGGGAGGCAACCGAGATCAAAACGTGACGGCACAATGGCACCCATGTCCGCTCAGCCCGCCGGAGTCCTCGATCCAACCATCGCTCAGCGGCTCAAACGCGACGCCCAGGGCCTTGTCACCGCCGTCGTGCAGCAGCACGACACGGGCGAGGTGCTGATGGTCGGATGGATGGACGATGTGGCACTGCACCGCACGCTGACGACCGGGCGGGCCACCTACTTCAGCCGCAGTCGCCGGGACTACTGGGTCAAGGGCGAGACATCCGGCAACCGGCAGTGGGTCAAGGAGGTCCACCTCGACTGCGACGGGGACACGCTGCTCGTCAAGGTCGACCAGGAAGGACCGGCCTGCCACACCGGCACCCGTACGTGCTTCGACAGCACGCGCCTTGACGCGCGCATCGGACACCGGCCGGGCTCGAGCGACGATGCCTGACACGATGACCCTCGTGCCGTCTGCAACCCTCGCGCCGACCCTCGCCGAGTTCCGCGTCCTCGCCAAGGACCGACGTGTCATTCCCGTCGCACGACGACTGCTTGCCGACGGGGAGACGCCTGTCGGTGTCTACCGCAAGCTGGCCGCCAACCGGCCCGGCACCTTCCTGCTGGAGTCGGCCGAGCACGGCGGCGTCTGGTCGCGCTACTCGTTCGTCGGTGCGAGGTCCGCTGCCTTGCTCACCGAGCGCGACGGCCGGGCGGTCTGGCAGGGTACGCCGCCCGTCGGCCTACCCACCGAGGGCGACCCACTCGAGGCACTTGCCGGATCGCTGGCGGCCTTGCACACCGAGCGGCTGCCGGGCTTGCCCCCGTTGACCGGCGGGCTCGTGGGCTTCCTCTCGTACGACATCGTCCGCCGGCTCGAACGGCTGCCCGAGCTGGCAGTCGACGATCTGCGGCTTCCCGAGCTCGCCTTCATGCTGGCCACCGACCTCGCCGTGCTCGACCACGAGGACGGCACTGTGCTGTTGATCGCCAACGCGATCAACTGGGACGCGACAGACGAACGCGTCGACCAGGCCTACGCCGACGCTGTCGCGCGGCTCGACCGGATGACCCACGAGATCGCCCAGCCCACGCCCAGCTCGGTCGCTGCATACGATCCTGCGGCGGACGTCACGTACGAGGAGCGCACACCACGTACAGGCTTCCTTGCGGCTGTAGAGCACGCCAAGGAGGAGATCCGAGCCGGCGAGGCGTTCCAGATCGTCGTGTCGCAGCGGTTCGAGGTGCCCACCACTGCGGATGCGCTGACCATCTACCGCGTGCTCCGGCGGGAGAACCCGAGCCCCTACATGTACCTGCTCAGGTTCGACGGGTTCGACATCGTCGGCTCCAGCCCCGAAGCGCTCGTCAAGGTCACCGGCGATCGCGCGATGACCCACCCGATCGCCGGCACCCGGTGGCGAGGCGCGACTCCGGAGGAGGACGCCGCGCTCGCCGCCGACCTGCTCGCCGACGAGAAGGAGCGAGCCGAGCACCTGATGCTGGTCGACCTGGCACGCAATGACCTCGGCCGGGTGTGCGTGCCGGGCAGTGTCGAGGTCGTCGACTTCATGTCCGTACGCCGATACAGCCACGTCATGCACATCGAGTCGACGGTGGTCGGCACGCTCACCGACGACCGTACGGCGCTCGACGCTCTCCTCGCGTGCTTCCCGGCCGGCACGCTGTCCGGAGCCCCCAAGCCGCGGGCGATGGAGATCATCGAGAAGCTCGAGCCGACACGGCGCGGTGTCTACGGGGGCGTCGTCGGCTATGTCGACTTTGCCGGCGACCTCGACTCCGCGATCGCGATCCGCACGGCGGTGCTGCGCGGCGGCGTCGCCTACGTACAGGCTGGCGCGGGCATAGTCGCCGACAGCAATCCCGACTCCGAGGACACGGAGACCCGCAACAAGGCGGCCGCGGTGCTGCGAGCCCTCGCCGTCGCCGAGACCGTCACCCCGGTGCCGGAAGGAAACGCATGAGCTCGCGCAGCGAATACGCCACCGTGCTGGCCATCCTGGCCGCCGCGGCCCTGGTGGGATACCTGGCCGCAGGCGCCGCCTGGGCGACTGCCTGGCTGGAGGATCTTGCCCGCACCGCCGAGAGCGCCACCGGGCGTGACCTGTTCCCCGCCGCTGGGGTGATCCCACTCCTCGCACTGGGCGGGCTGGTCGGCATCGTTGCGACACGCGGCCTGGCCCGCACCATCGTCGGCGGCTTCCTGGTCGCGGCCGGTGCCCTCTCGGCGATCTGGATCATCGGGAGCGATGCGCTCACCGAGTGGCGCAACGAGCCCGTCCGCGCTGCGGGCATCACCGAAACCCACGCCTGGCCGATCGCGGCCACGATGCTGGCTGCCGCCGCCGTCGTCGCCGTCGGTGTGTGGACGATGCTGCACGGGTCCCGATGGCCGACGATGGGCAGCAGGTACGAGCGCGCGGCCCGTACAGACGGCCGTACGGGCTCGAGCCCGACCACACCGCAAGCCACGTGGGACGCTATCGACCGGGGTGATGACCCCACGGTGTGACCGGGCGGGGCCTTCGGTTGAATGGTGTTGCACGCGCGCAGGAGGAGCAGAGATGGCGGAGCACGAGGACAACCACGGAAACACCCCTGCGGCCTGGACGGCGGTGGTCATCATCCTCATCGGGTTCGCGCTCGGCGCCTGGTCGATGTGGGTCGTGAGCTGGCCGCTGTTTTGGGTGAGTGTCGGTCTCGTCATCGTCGGCGGCATCGTGGGCAAGGTCATGCAGATGATGGGCTTCGGTACGTCTCCCCAGCACCATGCGCCGGCTCCACCCGAGGTCGAGCAGCGCGCTCAAGACTGAATCGAGGCCGTCGACACGGTTCTCCCGCGGGGCGTGCGCCACTGCACCGGGGTGGCCGCCGGGGGGCTGGTCCCGCGCGGTTACCCTTGGTCCGATCCAGGGCAGTTGGCAGTCAGCCTTGGCAACGACGGCAGAACTGGAGCGCGGGTGAGCGTCCTCGACGACATCCTCGACGGTGTGCGGGCTGACCTGGCCGAGCGACAGGAGCGCACCTCGATCGAGCAGCTCAAGGAGCGCGCGGCCAAGCAGCCCGACGCCAAGGATGCCCTGCCCGCCTTTCGTGCGCCCGGGGTCTCGGTGATCGCCGAGGTCAAGCGCGCCAGCCCCAGCAAGGGCGCGCTGGCGACCATCTCCGACCCGGCCCGGCTTGCCGAGGACTATGCGGCGGGCGGGGCGAGCGCCATCAGCGTGCTCACCGAGGAGCGCCGTTTCGGCGGCACCCTCGACGATCTCAAAGCTGTGCGGGCGGCGGTCGATGTCCCCGTGCTGCGCAAGGACTTCATTGTGTCGAGCTATCAGCTCTGGGAGGCCCGCGCCTGTGGCGCCGATCTCGTCCTGCTGATCGCCGCCGCGCTTGACCACAACGCTCTCGTCTCGCTCGTCGAGCGTGCCGAGTCGATCGGCCTCACGCCGCTCGTCGAGGTGCACACCGAGGACGAGATCCTGCTGGCGGTCGATGCCGGCGCCAAGATCCTCGGAGTCAATGCCCGCAACCTCAAGACCCTCGAGGTCGACCGCGACACGTTCGCGCGGCTTGCCCCGCTCATCCCCGAGGGCGTCGTACGCATCGCCGAGTCCGGCGTTCGCGGCCCGCACGACGTCATCGAGCTTGCCCGCGAGGGTGCCGACGCCGTGCTCGTCGGCGAGAGCCTGGTGACCGGCAAAGAGCCCCGCAGCGCAGTGGCTGATCTCGTGGCGGCCGGCGCCCACCCGGCGCTGCGCCAGGGTGGGAGGGCATGACCTCGACCGAGCTGCGGGCGGCGACCTATGACGAGATCGCCCGCTACTTCGGCCCGTTCGGCGGACGGTTTGTGCCCGAGGCGCTCGTGGCCGCGCTCGACGAGGTTGCCGAGTCGTACGAGCGGGCGCGCCGCGACCCAGTGTTCACCGGCGAGCTGCAGCGGCTGCTGACCACCTACACCGGGCGCCCGAGCCCGGTATACGACGCGCGCAGGTTCGGCGCCGAGGTCGCGCACGGCGCGCAGGTGCTGCTCAAGCGCGAGGACCTCAACCACACCGGCTCCCACAAGATCAACAACGTGCTCGGTCAGGCGCTGCTGACCAAGCGCATGGGCAAGTCACGGGTCATCGCCGAGACGGGCGCCGGCCAGCACGGCGTCGCGACGGCCACCGCGTGCGCGCTGCTCGACCTCGACTGCGTGATCTACATGGGCGAGGAGGACACCAGGCGGCAGGCGCTCAACGTCGCCCGCATGCGGCTGCTCGGTGCTGAGGTCATCCCGGTCACGATCGGCAGCCGCACCCTCAAGGACGCGGTCAACGAGGCGTTCCGCGACTGGGTGGCCAACGTCGACTCGACGCACTACCTGTTTGGCACGGTGGCCGGGCCGCACCCGTTCCCGGCGATGGTGCGTGACCTGCAGCGCGTCATCGGTGACGAGGCGCGCGCGCAGGTTCTGGAGCTGACCGGCCGGCTGCCCGACGCCGTCGCCGCGTGCGTGGGCGGCGGGTCCAACGCCATCGGCATCTTCCAGGCGTTCGTCGGCGACGAGGGTGTCCAGCTGTACGGCTTCGAGGCGGCAGGGGACGGCGTCGAGACCGGCCGGCACGCGGCGTCGATCAGCGCCGGCTCGCAGGGCGTCTTCCAGGGCGCGCGCACCTACCTGCTGCAGGACGAGTTCGGCCAGACCAAGGAGAGCCACTCCATCTCGGCGGGGCTCGACTACCCGGCCGTCGGCCCCGAGCACGCGTGGCTCGCCGACAGCGGCCGCGCGACATATCGCGCCATCACCGACGCCGACGCGATGACCGCGTTCCGCGACCTGTGCCGTACGGAGGGCATCATCCCCGCCATCGAGAGCGCACACGCGCTCGCGGGTGTGGCCGAGCTCGGCAAGGAGCTCGGCCCCGAAGCGGTGATCCTGGTCAACCTGTCCGGCCGCGGTGACAAGGACGTCGAGACGGCGTCCCGCTGGTTCGGGTTGGTGGACTGATGCCTCGGCTGCACGAGGTGTTCGCCGCGGCGAAGGCGGACAACCGGGCGGCCCTCATCGGCTACCTGCCGGCGGGCTACCCATCACTGGAGGGTTCGATCGCGGCCGTCCGCACCCTCGTCGAGGCCGGCTGCGACGCCGTCGAGGTCGGCCTGCCCTACTCCGACCCCGGCATCGACGGCCCCACGGTCCAGCGTGCCGCCGACGCAGCGCTCGCCGCCGGCACGACGACACCCGACGTGCTGCGGGTCGTACGCGCCGTGGCCGACGCGGGTGCCGCACCGCTCGTCATGTCCTATTGGAACCCCGTCGAGCGTTACGGCGTTGGCCGCTTCGTGGAGGAACTGACGGTTGCCGGGGGAGTCGGCGTCATCACGCCCGATCTCATCCCCGACGAGGCCGGTGCGTGGCTGAGCGCTGCCCGGCCTGCTGATCTTGACACTGTCTTCCTGGTCGCTCCCTCATCCACCGACGCGCGGCTGGCCATGACCGTCGACCACTGCCGCGGGTTCGTCTACGCCGCGTCCACGATGGGGGTGACCGGGGCGCGTGCCGAGGTAGGCAGCGCCGCCGAGCGGCTCGTCAAGCGCGTGCGCGCCGTTTCGGACATCCCGGTCGCGGTCGGCCTCGGTGTGTCGACGGGCGCGCAGGCCGCCGAGGTCGCGACCTACGCCGACGGGGTCATCGTCGGCTCGGCCCTCGTCAACTGCCTGCTCGACGCACCCACGCTCGACGCCGGGCTGACCAGCCTCCGACGACTCACCGCCGAGCTGGCTGGCGGCGTGCGCCGGGCGGGCGGCGGGGCCGCGGGATGAACCGAGTTCACCTGAGTGCGTGGCAGCCGTGGGTGTCCACGGTGGCGCGACTGGTCCTGGCCGGGGTGTTCTTCGCCGCCGGCGGCGCCAAGATCTCCGACCCCAACCAGTCGGTCGCCGCGGTCAACGCCTATGACCTGTTCCCGTCGGGCGTGGCCGAGATCATCGGCTACGGACTGCCGTTCCTCGAGATCGCGCTCGGGCTGCTCCTGCTGATCGGATTGGCGACGCGGCTCGCCGCAGCCGCCACGGCCGTACTCATGGTCGCGTTCATCGCCGGTGTCGCCTCGGCCTGGGCGCGCGGGCTATCGATCGACTGCGGCTGCTTCGGTGGCGGGGGAGCGATCGACCCCGACGAAACGCAGTACGTCTCGGAGATCCTGCGCGACCTTGGGTTCCTCGCATTGGCCGCGTGGCTCGTGGTCTTTCCGACGAGCAGGTTCGCGGTCGATCGCGCGCCGATCGCCGACGCGTCTCCGGAGGCGCCGACGGTGGAGGCCGACAAGCCGGCGAGCGAGGAGCAGGCACGATGAGCCAACCATCCGGAAAGAAGGCCGCGCGGGAGCGAGCGGCCGAGATGCGTGCCGAGCAGGCCCGCCGCGACCGCCAACGGGAGCGCTGGTTCCGCATCGGGCTTGCTGTCGCCATCGTCCTGGCACTGGTCATCGTCGGCGTCGTCGTGCAGATGAACCGCGCAGAGACCGACACCGAGGCGGCACTCCCGCAGGGGGTTACCGAGCCCGAAGGCGGTGTGCCCGTCGGCTCGGCGTCGGCCCCGGTTACCGTCGACGTGTGGCTCGACATGCAGTGCCCGTTCTGTGCCCAGCTCGAGGCCACATCCGGCCCCGCCTTGGAGCAGCTCGCCGCCGACGACGAGGCACTGGTGATCTACCACCCGCTGTCGTTCATCGGTGAGGAGTCCCAGCGTGCTGCCAATGCTTACGGCTGCGCTGTCAACGAGGGTGTCGGCCAGCCGTTCCTCGCCGAAGTCTTTGCGCAGCATCCAGGGGAGAACACCGGCTTCTACACCGACGACAAGCTCATCGAGATCGGGTCTGATGTCGGCGCGACCGGCGACCAGTTCGAGCAGTGCGTCACCGACGATACGTACGGAGCGTGGGTAGGCAACGTGGCGGGTTCTGGGAGCGATGCCGGTGTCACCACCACACCGACCGTGTTCATAGATGGTGAGCGGGTCGATAGCGACCAGCTCAACGCGATGCTCGAGGACGGCACGGTCATCGGCCAACTCGTCGAGGAGGCAGCCGCCGCATGAGCGTCCTCGCATCCATTCCGAGCCCCAGCGACAACGTCTGGCATCTCGGCCCACTGCCCTTGCGGGCCTACGCGCTGTGCATCCTCGCCGGCATCGTCGTCGCCATCTGGCTCGGCGAGCGGCGTTGGGTCGCGCGCGGCGGCAGGTCCGGCACGGTCACCGACGTCGCCGTGTGGGCGGTGCCGTTCGGCATCATCGGCGGCCGCATCTACCACGTCGCCACCGACTGGCAGAAATACTTCGGCGACGACGGCGACCCGGTCCGCGCGCTGCAGATCTGGCGGGGCGGCCTCGGCATCTGGGGCGCGATCGCGTTCGGCGGCCTGGGCGCCTGGATCGCGTGCCGCCGCAAGGGCATCGCGCTGCCGCCCATGGCCGACGCGCTCGCACCCGGCATCGCGCTCGCCCAGGCGATCGGACGCTGGGGCAACTGGTTCAACCAGGAGCTGTTCGGCCGGCCTTCCGATCTGCCATGGGCCGTCAAGATCGACGTCGAGCACCGACCCAACGGCTACGAGCAGTTCGAGACGTTCCAGCCGACGTTCCTCTACGAGTCGATCTGGTGCATCGGCGTTGCAATCGTCGTGATCTGGGCCGATCGCCGGTTCCGCATGGGTCATGGGCGGGCGTTCGCGTTGTACGTCGCGCTCTACACCCTCGGCCGTGGCTGGATCGAGGCGCTGCGCATCGATGACGTCAACGAGGTGCTCGGGCTCCGCCTCAACATCTGGACCTCCATCCTCGTGTTCCTCGGCGCTGTCGCCTACATCGTGATCTCGGCCCGGCGACACCCGGGCCGGGAGGAGCAGGTCGAGCCGGATCGTGACGACAAAGAGCCGGCGGCTACGTCGGCGTCCGACGCGGCTGGGGAGCCCGACGAGTCAGCTGGAGACTCCGAAGAGGCGGCGGTGCAGAAGTCCGGCGACGCGGCCAACGAGCCGGAGGACGCCGCCGGCGAGTCGGCGAAACAGCCACCCGCATAGTGCGTGTCACCAACGGATAGTGGCGGCGGACGGGCCGAGCGGCTTTGTTGCTGGGAACGAAAGATCGAGACACTGTGATGATCACCGCCCAGTGATTGATCGACCTGCTCCAGGGTTCGCCAACCCACCAGTACCGCGCCGGTCGCGTTCCACTGGCGTATTCGTCCCCAGCGGTTCAAGCCGAGCAACGGACCTGCCGGCACGCAGCCGGCTACGTTGTGGGTGGCTTACTGTCGCCGTCGTCACTCGACGTAGCGGGCGCCTGCGATGGCGAACCGGCCTCCGGCAGATCGGCGTCCACGAGACATGTCGCGCCCGCGGGACGGGTCTGCATGTCCTCCGATCGCTGGCGCAGGCGTTCGAGGATCTCGCTGTCGCCGATGGGTAGCGCGGCCTCGAGGCGTTGCTGGTCGTGAAGTTCGGGAAGGTCAAGGACGGCGTCGACCAGGCGAGTTCGGCTGCCGGTCGGCTGGTGCCCGGGCTCGACCTGCAGGGACGCTCGAACGACACCGCTGCTCGTCGCCCTCCTCGACGTCGGCCGTGGCTACCACGCGGCCATCGACATCGACCTCAACATGCGTATGACTCTCATCGCGACTCACTTTCAGATCCTCCGACCTGCGAAGAGACGGATCACGTCAACCGAATGGTCGACGACAACAGCGCACCTTGACGAGCGACCCCACCGGGTGTCAGCGCTCGTCCAGGACACCATTCCCCAACACCGCGGATCCAATCTCCTCGTCGGTGACGCGAATCGGCGTTCCCGCGGGAACGCCCAGCGCTGTGGCGGAGTCGGGCGGGAGAGGTCGAGTTCGGCTCTCAATTGGTCTGGACCTCTCAGGCGTCGCGAGAGGTCCCTTTAAGCCAATTCGTGCAAAGGCCATCGCGTAGACGACGGATCGCCTGCCTGGTGGCTCAACACGTCCGATTCGTTCAAGACCGCCTCGTCGCCGCCTCGTAGGGTCACGGACATGACTCCTACCTTCGATGCGATCGGCGTCGTGGTCGCCGACATGGGCAAGGCGCTGGCGTTCTACCGCCGACTCGGCCTCGACATCCCGCTGACCGCGGACTCCGAGCCGCACGTCGAGGCCGCGTTGCCGGGCGGGCTGCGGCTGATGTTCGACACCGTCGACACGATCCTGTCCTTCGACCCGTCATGGACACCGCCCACGGGCGGTCAGCGCATCGCCCTCGCGTTCGCGTGCGAGAGTCCCGATGAGGTGGACGCGGTCTACGCCGAGCTGGTCAAGGCGGGGTACGAGGGCCACCTCCCACCCTTCGACGCCGTATGGGGGCAGCGCTACGCGAGCATCGGGGACCCTGACGGCAACGGCGTGGACCTATACGCCCCGCTGCCTACGCAGTGAGCGCGCTGAGCGTGGTGCCCGCCAGATCCTTGACGTCGCGGGCGAGGTGCGCCTGATCGGCATAGCCGGCGCTCGCCGCGACCCGGGCGAACGGTGTCCCGGCGCGAGCGAGCGCCAGCGCACGCTGCATGCGCAGGATGCGGACGAGCATCTTTGGCCCGTAGCCGAACCAGTCGAGGCATCGGCGGCGCAGTTGCCGCTCGCTCAGACCGACAGCGCTCGCAGTCTCGGTGACCGAGGTGCCGATCGACAACCGGCGCAGGATCGCGCCCACGACGGGATCGGGGACAGCGCCCTCGCGCATCAGGTCGGCGGCGACGGCCTCGAGTGCGGTGCCTCGGGTGGTGGCGTCCCCCACCCGCTCGGTCACCAGGTGCACCTCGCCAGCCGGCCACAGGTCAGCAAGCGCCACGCGCTGGTCGCGCAGCTCGTGAGCAGTCACGCCGAGCACCGCCGGCGCGGCCCCCGGTGCGAACCGCAGGCCGGTGTACGTCGTGCCCGGCGGGGCCGCCGAGTGATAGGCGGCTGTGTCGGGGCCGGCCACGATCAACCGGTCATCGGTCCAGATCAGGTCCATGCAACCGTCGGGCAGCACCGGGCTATCGACGTCGCCGACGCCGACCTGCAGCGTCCACACGTACGCGCCTGGCACCTGCGACGCTCGCTCCCGATACATGCGCGCCAGCCTGCCACGCGCCACTGACGGCGGCGCAAGATGTGCTAAGGGCGTGCGGGCTGCGCCGATGCGGGCGGTGGCCCGGTGCTGCCACGGACCTCGAGCCTCGGTCGGAGGTAGACGTTGTGCTCAGGCGGCTCGTCGTTCAACAAAGCCCAGAGCCGTCGCCACGCCTGATGGCCCAGCTCGCCCTGTGGGACCGACATCGTGGTGAGCGGGGGTGGTGTAGCGGGCGAACGGGATGTCGTCGAAGCCGGCGATCGAGATGTCCTCGGGCACCCGGAGGCCGAGCTTGTGCAGGCCGCTCAGCGCGCCGGACGCGGCGAGGTCGTTGTAGGCGGTGACCGCGGTCGCACCGCTGTCGGCGACCTGGCGCGCGGCGTCGTGGCCGTCGGCGAAGCCGGAGCCACATGGGATCTCGAGCACCTCGACGCGGTCAGCGGCGGCCCGGTGCAACCCGATGAGTCGCTCTCGGTTGGAGGCGCTGGTCGATGGGCCGGCCAAGTAGGCGATCCGCCGGTGGCCGAGGCCCATGAGGTGCTCGGCCAAGTCCGCCACGCCGGCCGCGTGATCGACGCGCAGCGCGGGTGTCGCCAGCCCCGGCACGTCGCGGTTGACCAGCACCATCGGCGCCAGGCGGGGTGCGAGCTCGCGCAACCGGTCGGCACTCATCCGAGGTGCGCACAGCACAACCCCGTCGCAGCGTCGCCGCGGGGTCACGACCTACTCGTCGGCGATGTTCAACTTCGTGCCCGAGTTTGCACTCTCGTTCTATGCTGCCGTGCGGGCTCAGGACCGTGGCGCGGTCTACGCCAAGCTCAACGAGTTCGTGCTCCCGTACCTTGACATCCGCGACCGAAGGAAGGGATACGCGGTGTCGATCATCAAGGGCGGACTCAACGCGATCGGCCGGCACGGCGGGCGCGTCCGGCCGCCGCTGGTCGACCTCTCGGAGGCCGAGCTCGACGAGCTGCAGGCCCTGATCGGGAAGATCGCATGACCGAGCTACTGACGGGACGGTCGCTGGTCGCGGGGCGGCCCGTTGAGGGGACACAAGGCACGTTCCGGGCGGTCGACCCGTCAACCGGGCAGCCGCTGGAGCCGGTGTTCGGCATGGTCGGCGACGTTGAGGTCGAGCTCGCGACCCAGGCCGCGGCCGATGCGTTCGACGACTATCGCGGCCGCTCGCCGCAGGAGCGCGCCGACTTCCTGGACCGCATTGCGGCCGAGATCGAGTCGATCCAGGGCGACCTGGTGCTGCGCGCTGGTGCCGAGACCGGCCTTCCAGCCGCCCGCCTGCAGTCCGAATGCGCGCGCACCACCGGCCAGCTGCGGATGTTCGCCGACGTCGTACGGCGGGGGGACGCCCACGAGGTGCGGGTCGACCCGGCGCAACCGGAGCGGCGGCCGTTGCCTCGTCCTGATCTGCGGCAGGTGCACGTGCCGGTCGGGCCAGTGGCGGTCTTCGGGCCGAGCAACTTCCCCCTGGCGTTCTCCACCGCCGGCGGTGACACCGCCTCGGCTCTGGCCGCCGGCTGCCCGGTGGTTGTCAAGGCGCACCACGCGCACCCCGGCACGGCGGAGCTCGTGGCCCAGGCGGTGACCACGGCGGTGCACGGCCAGCGGGCTAGCCCGCTGGCGTGTTCTCCCAGCTCTACGGCAGCGGTGCGCAGCTCGGCCAGGCCCTCGTCGCCGACCCTCGCATCAAGGCGGTCGGCTTCACCGGCTCCCGCGCCGCCGGCACGGCGCTCATGCGCACCGCCGCGGCCCGGCCGGTGCCGATCCCGGTCTACGCCGAGATGTCGTCGATCAACCCGGTGGTGGTCCTGCCGGGTGCCCTCGGCGATCCGGCATCCCTCGCCGAGGCGTACATCGGCTCATTGACGCTCGGGGCCGGGCAGTTCTGCACCAACCCCGGGCTGCTGTTCGTCCCGAGCTCCGCTGCCGGCGACGCCTTCGTCGAGGCGGCGGCCGCTCTCGTGGACGCCGGCCGCGGTCAGGCGATGCTCACCGCCGGCATCGCGCAGTCGTGTCGCGACGAGGCTGCGGCGCTCGCTGGGCGGGCGGGGGTGACGGTGGTCGCGAAGGGCGCTGCCGGCGACGGCCCCAACGCACCAGCACCGATGCTGTTGACGGCGACAGCGTCCACGTTCCTGGCCACGCCAGAGATGAGCGACGAGGTTTTCGGCGCGGTCGGGCTGATCGTCCGCTACGACGACCAGCAGCAGCTGCGCGCGGCGCTGTCGAGCCTGGACGGCCAGCTCACCGCGAGCATCCACCACGGTGCCGCGGACGTGGACGCCACCCGGGCACTGCTCCCACTGCTGGAGCAGAAGGTGGGGCGCATCGTGTTCGGCGGCTGGCCCACAGGGGTCGAGGTCACCCACGCGATGGTCCACGGCGGCCCGTTCCCGGCAACCTCCGACGGACGCTCGACCTCGGTCGGCAGTCTGGCGATTCGCCGCTTTCTGCGGCCCGTGTGCTACCAGAGCGCCCCCGAGGAACTGCTGCCGCCCAGCCTGCGGCCCGATAACCCGTGGGGGCTGCCCAGGCGCGTCGACGGCATCGTCCACGGCTAGCCCGCACACGGGAAACCGGATCGTCACCTGCCCGACATGTGGAATATCAGTCCAGGTGCTGGGCAACTCTGCGATACGCTCCCGGCACGCAATAGTCCTCGCAGGGCCACCGCCGTCCCTCGCGCCCCCGCCTCACGACGGGAGTGCCCATGCGACCTCAGGGTCTCTATGACGGCCAGCACGAGCATGACGCCTGCGGGGTCGCGTTCGTCGCCACCCTTTCCGGCGAGCCCAGCCACGACATCGTCGACAAGGCACTGACGGCGCTGCGCAACCTCGAGCACCGCGGCGCTTCCGGAGCAGACTCGGGCGACGGCGCCGGCATCCTGCTGCAGATCCCCGATGCGTTCCTGCGTGCGGTGGTCGACTTCACGCTTCCTGAGCGAGGCTCGTACGCCGTCGGCACCGCGTTCCTCCCCGCCGACGAGGAAGCCGCCGCCAGCGCTGTCAGCCGCATCGAAGAGCTCGCCGCGGAGGAGGGCCTGACCGTCCTCGGCTGGCGCGACGTGCCAGTGACCCCGAGCCTGCTCGGCGCCACCTCGCTCGCCACGATGCCGACGTTCCGACAGCTCTTCGTGGCATCGGCCACCGGCGAGACTGGGCTGCCGCTGGAGCGGCGTGTCTTCTGCCTGCGCAAGCGCGCCGAGCACGAGACGCCCGCCTACTTCGCGAGCTTGTCCGGCCGCACGCTGGTCTACAAGGGGATGCTCACGACCGGGCAGCTCGAGCCGTTCTACCCCGACCTGTCCGACCGCCGGTTCGAGAGCGCCCTCGTGGTTGTGCACTCGCGCTACTCGACCAACACCTTCCCGAGCTGGCCGCTCGCGCACCCGTACCGCTTCATCTCCCACAACGGCGAGATCAACACCGTGCAGGGCAACCGCAACTGGATGCGGGCCCGCGAGTCGCAGCTCGCCAGCGAGCTGATTCCGGGCGACCTGAAGCGGATCTTCCCGATCGCCACGCCGAGCGCCAGCGACTCCGCGACGTTCGACGAGGTGCTCGAGCTGCTGCACCTGGGCGGGCGCACCCTGCCGCACGCCGTACTCATGATGATCCCCGAGGCGTGGGAGAACCACGGCTCGATGGACCCCGCACGCCGCGCGTTCTACGAGTTCCACTCCACGGTCATGGAGCCGTGGGACGGGCCGGCCTGCATCGTGTTCAGCGACGGTACGCAGGTGGGTGCAGTCCTCGACCGCAACGGGCTGCGCCCGGGCCGGTTCTGGGTGACCGACGACGGGCTCGTCGTGCTCGCGTCCGAGGTCGGCGTGCTCGACATCGACCCGGCCCGCGTCGTACGCAAGGGGCGGCTGCAGCCCGGCCGCATGTTCCTCGTCGACACCGACGGAGCACCGGATCATCGAGGACGAGGAGATCAAGGCGGGGCTTGCGGCCCAGGCGCCGTACGACGAGTGGCTGCACGCCGGCCTGATCGAGCTCGGCGACCTGCCCGAGCGCGAGCACATCGTGCACACGCACGCGAGCGTGACGCGCCGCCAGCAGACCTTCGGCTACACCGAGGAAGAGCTGCGCATCCTGCTCGCGCCGATGGCGCGTGCGGCGGCCGAGCCGATCGGATCGATGGGCACTGACTCGCCGATCGCAGCGCTGTCCGACCGGCCGAGGCTGCTGTTCGACTACTTCGCGCAGCTGTTCGCGCAGGTCACCAACCCGCCACTCGACGCGATCCGCGAAGAGCTCGTCACCTCGCTCGCCGGCACGATCGGCCCCGAGGGCAACCTGCTCGAGCCGACGCCGTCGTCATGTCGCATGCTGCGGCTGCCGTTCCCGGTCATCGACAACGACGACCTCGCCAAGATCGTGCACATCAACCGCGACGGCGACCTGCCGGGCTATGGGACGCACGTCGTCAAGGGCCTCTACCGGGTCGACGGTGGCGGCGCCGAGCTGGCTCGTCGGCTGGACGAGATCTGTGCCGAGGCGTCCGCCGCCATCGCGGAGGGCGCCCGCATCGTCGTGCTGTCCGACCGGCACGCCGATGCGACGTGGGCGCCCATCCCGTCGCTGCTGCTGACGTCGGCCGTGCACCACCACCTGATCCGCGAGAAGACCCGCACCCAGGTGGGCCTGGTCGTCGAGGCCGGCGACGTACGCGAGGTGCACCACGTCGCGCTGCTCATCGGCTACGGGGCCGCCGCCGTCAACCCGTACCTCGCCATGGAAAGCGTCGAGGACCTCGCCCGCGAGGGCGTACACCTGCCGGACATCGCGCCCGACAAGGCGGTGCACAACCTCGTCAAGGCGCTCGGCAAGGGCGTGCTCAAGGTGATGAGCAAGATGGGGGTCTCCACCGTCGCCTCCTACACCGGGGCGCAGATCTTCGAGGCCGTTGGTCTCGGCGGCGAGCTTGTCGACCGCTATTTCACGGGTACGACGTCGCGGCTCGGCGGTGTCGGGCTTGATGTGCTCGCCGAGGAGGTCGCGCGTCGGCACGCGAAGGCGTACCCACCGAGCGGCATCGCACCCGCCCACCGGCGACTCGAAATCGGTGGCGAGTACCAGTGGCGCCGCGAGGGCGAGCCGCATCTGTTCGACCCCGAGTCGGTGTTCCGGCTGCAGCACTCGACGCGCAGTGGGCGCTACGACATCTTCAAGCAATACACCCAGCGGATCGACGAGCAGTCGCAGCGGCTGATGACACTGCGCGGGCTGTTCCGGTTCAAGGACGGCGCAGCGGCCGGCGATCCCGATCGACGAGGTCGAGCCGGTCAGCGAGATCGTCAAGCGGTTCTCGACCGGCGCGATGTCGTACGGCTCAATCTCCAAGGAAGCGCACGAGACGATCGCCATCGCCATGAACCGGCTGGGCGGCAAGTCCAACACCGGCGAGGGTGGTGAGGACCCGGATCGCTTGTACGACCTGGAGCGGCGCTCTGCCGTCAAGCAGGTCGCGAGCGGGCGGTTCGGCGTGACGTCGGAATACCTCACCAACGCCGACGACCTGCAGATCAAGATGGCGCAGGGCGCCAAGCCCGGTGAGGGCGGGCAGCTGCCGGGGCACAAGGTCTACCCGTGGATCGCGTCGACTCGCTACTCGACGCCGGGTGTCGGGCTCATCTCGCCGCCGCCGCACCACGACATCTACTCGATCGAAGACCTCAAGCAGCTCATCCACGACCTCAAGAACGCCAACCCGTCGGCGCGGGTGCACGTCAAGCTGGTCGCTGAGGTTGGTGTAGGGACCGTCGCGGCCGGGGTGTCGAAGGCGCACGCAGACGTCGTACTCATCTCGGGTCATGACGGCGGCACCGGCGCGTCGCCGCTCACCTCGCTCAAGCACGCAGGTGGGCCGTGGGAGCTGGGGCTGGCAGAGACGCAGCAGACCTTGCTGCTCAACGGGTTGCGCGACCGCATCGTGGTGCAGACCGACGGGCAGTTGAAGACGGGCCGCGACGTGGTGATCGCGGCGTTGCTGGGTGCCGAAGAGTACGGGTTCGCGACCGCGCCGCTCGTCGTCTCGGGCTGCGTCATGATGCGGGTCTGCCACCTCGACACGTGCCCGGTCGGCGTGGCGACCCAGAACCCGGTGCTGCGCGAACGGTTCAACGGCAAGCCGGAGTTCGTCGTCACCTTCTTCGAGTACATCGCGCAGGAGGTGCGCGAACAGCTTGCGGCGCTTGGGTTCCGGTCGCTCGACGAGGCGATCGGGCATGCTGAGCTGCTCGACACCGCTGCGGCCGTGGAGCATTGGAAGGCGAGTGGGCTCGATCTGTCACCGATCCTGCACGTGCCTTCGCTGCCGGAGGGTGCGGCCCGGCACCAGGTCGTGGGTCAGGATCACGGGCTCGACAAGGCGCTCGACAACGAGCTCATCGCGATGTGTCAGGACGCGCTGGCGGCCGGTGAGCCCCTACGCGCTCAGCTGCCGATCCGCAACGTCAACCGTACGGTCGGCACGATGCTCGGCCACGAAGTGACCAAGCGGTACGGGGGAGCGGGGCTGCCCGACGGCACGATCGACCTGACGCTCGTCGGGTCGGCCGGCCAGTCGTTCGCGGCGTTCCTACCCAAGGGGATCACGCTGCGGCTCGAGGGGGACGCCAACGACTACCTGGCAAAGGGGTTGTCGGGCGGTCGAGTCGTCGTACGACCTGACCGGGCGTCGACGTTCCAGCCGGAGGACAACGTCATAGCCGGCAACGTGATCGCGTACGGGGCGACGTCGGGTGAGGTGTTCATCCGCGGCGTCGTGGGCGAACGGTTCTGCGTACGCAACTCGGGCGTGTCCGCGGTTGTCGAGGGCGTGGGCGACCACGCCTGCGAGTACATGACCGGGGGAGAGGTGGTCATCCTTGGCGCGACGGGCCGAAACGTTGCCGCGGGGATGTCGGGCGGTGTGGCGTACATGCTCGACCTCGACCCCGCACTGGTCAACGGTGAGCTCGTCGAGTTGGAGCCGCTTGCGGCGGCCGACGCCGAGTCGGTGCGGCGACTGGTCGAGCGGCATGCCGAAGAGACCGGCTCGACGGTGGCGGAGAAGCTGCTGGTCGAGTGGGCGCAGTCGGCGGAGCGGTTCACGAAGATCATGCCGAGGGATTACAAGCGCGTGCTCATCGCCATGGAGGCCGCGGAGCGCGAGGGCCGAGACGTCATCACCGCAATCATGGAGGCGGCTCATGGCTGACCCGCGCGGTTTCCTGAAGTCGACACGCGAGCTCGCTCATCCGCGGCCGGTGGAGGAGCGGGTGCGCGACTGGAACGAGGTCTACCCGGCTCCCGGGGTTGGTCGTGCGTTGCTTCCGATCATCACCGAGCAGGCGGGGCGCTGCATGGACTGCGGCATCCCGTTCTGTCACCACGGCTGTCCGTTGGGCAATCTGATTCCGGAGTGGAATGACCTGGTCTGGCGGGGGGACTGGCCGGGGGCGTCCGAGCGGCTGCACGCGACGAACAACTTCCCGGAATTCACCGGGCGGTTGTGCCCGGCGCCGTGCGAGGCGTCGTGTGTGCTCGCGATCAACCAGCCAGCGGTGACGATCAAGAACGTCGAGGTCTCGATCATCGACCGGGCGTGGGACGACGGGGGAGTGCTACCGCAGCCGCCAGAGTTTCTGACGGGGTTCTCGGTGGCAGTAGTGGGGTCAGGGCCGGCCGGGTTGGCGGCCGCGCAGCAGCTGACGCGGGCCGGGCATACGGTCGCGGTCTATGAGCGTGCCGATCGCCCGGGTGGGCTGCTGCGATACGGGATCCCTGAGTTCAAGATGGAGAAGCGGCACCTGGACCGGCGGCTGGACCAGATGCGCGCCGAGGGCACGATCTTCCGTACAGGTGTCGAGATCGGGCGCGATGTGTCGGCGGCTTCATTGCGGGATCGGTATGACGCGATGGTGCTCGCTGTTGGCGCGACAGTGTGGCGGGACCTGCCGGTGCCGGGGCGTGAGCTCGACGGTGTGCACCAGGCGATGGAGTACCTGCCGCAGTCCAACCGCGCTTCGTTGGGCGAGGACGTCGTTGGGCAGATCACCGCGGCGGGCAAGCACGTCATCGTGATTGGTGGCGGCGACACCGGTGCTGACTGCGTTGGCACGGCGCATCGGCAGGGTGCGGCGTCGGTGACGCAGCTGGAGATCCTGCCGCAGCCAGGTGACGAGCGGCCAGATGTGACACCGTGGCCGACGTGGCCGCTGATCATGCGCACGTCGTACGCGCACGAGGAGGGCGGCGAGCGGGTCTACTCGGTGTCAACGCAGGAGCTGGTCGGCGATTCGGCGGGGCGTGTGGAGTCGTTGCGGCTGGTCGAGGTCCGTCCTTCTGCGGCTGGTGGGTTCGAGGCGGTGCCGGGGACCGAGCAGGTCATCCCGGCGGGGCTCGTGCTGCTGGCTATGGGCTTCCTCGGTCCGGAGGCAGGCGGGTTTGTCGAGCAGCTCGGCCTGGAGCAGGACGCGCGCAGCAACTTCGCCCGCGACGCCTCGTACGCGTCGTCGGCTGATGGTGTCTTTGTCTGCGGCGACGCCGGCCGAGGCCAGTCACTGATCGTGTGGGCCATCGCCGAGGGGCGTGCGTGTGCGGCTGCGGTCGACGAGCTCCTCACCGGTGAGCGCCGATTGCCTACTCCCGTTGCGCCCACGGACCGACCCCTCGTGGCGTGATGGTGTGCGCTCGCTCGTCGTGAGCACCGATCGCCCGGTGGTTACTGAGTGGAGCGCTGCGCCCGGCGGCTGCCGAGCAGCGCGAGGCTGCCAGCCACTACCAGCGCCGCGGCGGATCCGCCGAGTGTCCCGAGCGGACTGAGCCCGGTGTCCGCCAGTGGCCGTCCCTGCGGCGGTACCGATGCCGGCGGAGAAGTTGCTGGTGGCGCAGTCGGAGTCGGCGGGCTAGGCGGGGTTATCGTCACGTCGGCCGCAGCGATGAGCACGTCCTGTGCCGTGACCTCGATGGCAGTCGTTCCGAACGGCACTGTGACGTCGATCGTGGCGGAAGCACCGGGTTCGACGACCACCTCTTGCGGGACTCCGGCGACGAGGACCAGGGGCTGATGTCTTTACTGTCGGCTCTTTGCCGTCCCCGCGAATCTGGCCACGGCTGACACCTCGCGGTACTCCTGGGGATGTATCGCGCTGTCGGATGTCACCCTGGTGGACCCGACCGCGGGCGGGAAGGTGAGGTCGGGCCTACGCTGCCCAGCAGGAGCAACCTGGATCTTGGAGCAGTCGGTGCGGCGACGAGTAGTCGGCATCCTGGAACTGCCGGGACGCATGGCGCTGACTTCCGGTCGAACGCATCCCTGGCTCGACCTGCTGATGGCCGGCGTTCTGCTGGGCGCCACTCTGCTTCGGCTCAAAGTCGACGAGACCTCCGAGGTCTCCGTCGGGGCCGTACTAGCTGCGTTGATCACTGCCGCGGGCGTGGCATGCGCCTACCGTTGGCCCCGCGGTGGCTTGATCGCGACGGTCGCCGGCGTGGTCGGCTTTGGCCTGCTCGACCTCCCGCTCGCGCTGGTTGGGGTCGGAGTGGTTGTGGCCCTGTTCTACGTGGGGTTGCGTCGGCCGACGACCGAGGCCTTTGCGATCACACTGGGGACCGTTGTGGTCCTGCTGATCGTCCGCTTGAGCGAAAGTGGTCCGTTCTCATGGACGATGACGCTGGCACCGATGGGTTGGCTCTTCAGTGCTGGGGCGTTCGGGTCGGTCGTGCGTATCCAGCGTGCGTACGCCGAGGAGATGGCGCACAGGGCGGAACTGGCGGAGCGAACCCGCGAACAAGAGGCCAGACAGCGCGTCAGTGAGGAGCGACTGCGCATCGCCAGGGAGTTGCACGATGTCATCGGGCACAGCATTGCCCTGATCAACGTGCAGGCCGGCGTTGCGGCGCATGTGATCGACAACAATCCGGCGGCCGCCAAGACCGCACTCGAGCGTATTGCCGATACGAGTGGTGGCACGCTACGCGAGATCCGCGGCACGCTCGGCCTGCTACGCGAGGACGCGGAAGCCCCCACCCCGACACCAGAGCCACTCCCGGGTACGGCAGACCTGGAGCGACTGGTGGCCGACGCTCGAGCCGCGGGACTCCCGGTCGAGCTCACGGTGCAGGGAGTCGAGCCGGAAGATGTCATCTCGGTGGTGCGTGCTAGCGCGTACCGGGTCGTGCAGGAATGCCTGACCAACGTAATGAAGCATGGCCAAGAGGTGACTCGGGTGCTGGTCCTGTTGCGCTACACCGATCGATCCCTGGAGCTTGACGTGGTCAACGATGGGGGACCAGTGACGATCCCGGGCGACACTGGACACGGCCTCGCAGGGATGCGTGAGCGAGTCCTTGCGGTCGGGGGTCAGCTGGACGCGGGTCCCGAGCCGGGTGGTGGCTTCGCTGTTCGCGCCGTCATGCCGCTGCGGGCGGATCCATGACCGTACGAGTGCTCATCGTCGACGACCAAGAACTGGTCCGGGCCGGCTTCCGCACACTTGTGGAGTCGGACCCTGAGCTGGAGGTCGTCGGGGAAGCAGGCGATGGTGGCGCAGCCGTGCGGACGGCGCGGGAGACGCTCCCGGACGTGGTGCTCATGGACGTACGCATGCCCGGTCTCGATGGCATCCGAGCCACCGAGCAGATAAACGGCGACCCGGCCCTGTCGGGCGTACGCGTCCTCGTGCTCACCACGTTCGGCGAGGATGAGTACATCTTCGGTGCGCTCCGTGCAGGCGCCAGCGGCTTCCTGCTGAAGGACACGAAGCCGGCGTTGCTGCTCGAGGCGATCCACACGGTCGCGAAGGGCGAGGGCCTGCTGGCGCCTCAGGCAACCCGACGGCTGATCGAGGCGTACGTTTCCCGCCCGGAGCCCGACCGGGTGCCGCCGGAGGCACTGGCCGCTTTGACCGACCGTGAGCGCGAGGTGCTGGCTCTGGTCGCTCGTGGCCGCAGCAACTATGAGATTGCCGCTGACCTTGTGATCAGCCCGCTCACCGCGAAGACGTACGTCAGTCGCATCCTGTCCAAGCTGAACGCCCGGGATCGTGCGCAACTGGTCGTGATCGCGTACGAGACAGGACTCGTCGAGCCGGGTGGTTGATTCAGCCCACGTTCGGGAAGATCGTCCGGCCTTCCCGGTCGGAGTCGGGAGGCAACAGGCCGATAGACTGCACTCTCGTGCGTCGCGCCAAGATAGTTTGCACCCTCGGTCCTGCCGTCTCTTCGCCTGAACGGCTTCGTGAGCTCATCGACGCCGGCATGGACGTCGCACGGTTCAACCTCAGCCACGGCGGTTACCCGGAGCACGAGGAGCGCTATCGCCGAGTACGTGAGGCAGCTGACGCCGCCGGGCGCAACGTCGCCGTACTCGTCGACCTGCAGGGACCCAAGATCCGCCTGGGGCGGTTTGGCGAGGACAAGGTCAACCTGCTGTACGGGCAGCGGTTCACGATCACCACTGATGATGTGGTGGGTACCGCGGAAATCTGCTCGACGACCTACAAGGGCCTGCCCGGAGATGTGTCTCGTGCTGACAAGCTGCTGATCGACGACGGTCGCATCCTGCTTGAGGTCGAGGAGATCGACGGGCCGCGCGTCGTGACCCGCGTACTCGAAGGTGGCCCGGTCTCGAACAACAAGGGCATCAACTTGCCTGGCGTGGCGGTCAGCGTGCCCGCGCTGTCCGACAAGGACGAGCGGGACCTGCGATGGGGCCTCAATCTTGGCGCCGACATGATCGCGCTGTCGTTCGTCCGGAGCGCCAAGGACATCGAGGACGTACGGCGGATCATGGACGAGGAGGGCATCCAGCTCCCGGTCATCGCCAAGATCGAGAAGCCTCAGGCGGTCGAGAACCTCGAGGAGATCGTCGACGCGTTCGACGCGATCATGGTGGCGCGGGGTGATCTCGGGGTCGAGCTGCCGCTGTGGGACGTACCGCTCGTCCAGAAGAATGCGATCGAGCTGGCCCGGCGCCGGGCCAAGCCGGTGATCGTGGCCACCCAGATGCTCGAGTCGATGATTCAGAACGCGAGGCCGACGCGAGCTGAGGCGTCCGATGTCGCCAATGCCGTGCTCGACGGCACGGACGCGGTCATGCTGTCCGGCGAGACGAGCGTCGGCCTGCACCCCATCGAGGCCGTACGCACGATGGCGCAGATCGTCGAGACGGTCGAGGAGCATGCGCTGTCTCGTATCCCGCCTCTGACGACGCTGCCGCGGACCAAGGGCGGCGCCATCACTCGCGCGGCGGCAGAGGTGGCCGACCTGCTTGGTGCGACGTACGTCGTGGCGTTCACCCAGACCGGTGACTCGGCCAAGCGCATGGCGCGATTGCGAACCTCGATCCCACTGCTTGCCTTCACCCCCGTGGAACAAACTCGGCGGCGGCTCGCGCTCACCTGGGGCGTCGAGGCGTTCCTTGTGCCGGAGGTGTTTCACACGGACGACATGGTGCGGCAGGTGGACCGGATGCTCGTCGAGTCAGGTCGCTGTCGCATGGGCGAGTTGGTCGTCATCGTGGCCGGCTCCCCACCGGGCATCCCTGGCTCGACTAACGCGCTTCGCGTGCACCAGATCGGGGATGCGGCCGCTGGCGCTGCTCCGGCCTACCGCGACTGATCGCGCTAGTACTTCGGCCCGACATGCTGGTCGAGGATCGCGACTGACGCGCTTTGCGCCACGGAAATGTTGCGCGGCGTGGGCCGCCGATAGCTGATCCCAAGCGAAGACAGCGCCTGCCCGCAGATGGCGAGGATGTCCTCAGATGCGTCGGTGAAGAAGTACCGCGGGTACTCGTATCGCTTCGGCTGACCGGCTACGGTCCGCACCGTCCAGTTGGTGATTCTGCAACCGTCGCTGTGGAATAGTCCACGTACGAAGCGCCCGGGATGTTGCCCGACAATGTCGCTCTGCCAGGGCGTCAGCGCGATTCGCCGCTCGTGCTTTCGGCCGAGCCCATGCTGCGGGAACAGACACGGCCAGTGCTTCCACGTTGTGCTGACCGCGGTGCAGCCAGGACGAGGCTGCCGCATCGCGACTGTCCCTGGCCGCACTGCGGCGAGCGCAGCAGCTATCTCGTCCAGGAGCCCGGGGTAGCGATTGTCACTGACGATTAGCAAGCGAAAGGCACGACGTGTTCGCGAGATGTGACCGTCCCCCAGGTACCACCCGAGCAGAAGCGCGTAGGCGGCCGAGTCGAGCTCGGCCCCATCACAACGGGGGCAGGGCGACCCGATCGCGCCATGCTCTCCGAAGCGCCGCACGCCGCGCCTCTGGTACAGCCGACGCCATCTGCGTACAGTCTCGATCTTCACGTCACAGATCGCGGCAGTGTCTGCATCGCGGATGCCGATGCTAGACAGGTGCAGACCAAGATCCACAATTGCCTGCGATTTGATATGGCCCATTCGCCCAGCGTGGCGACAACCCCGGACAGAACCCTGATAAGTGCCGGGAGCGGGATTCGAACCCGCAAGCCCTTTCGGGCGGCGCCTTTTGAGGACGCTATGTATGCCGATTCCATCATCCCGGCGACAACGAGCTCAGTCGTGCACTAGGTAGGGTACCGGCTGTGACCGAGCAGAAAGCTGCCCCCGCCCGCCGTGTCCTGATCGCCGAAGACGAGGCCCTGATTCGCCTCGATCTGAAGGAGATGCTCCAAGAAGAGGGCTACGACGTGGTGGGTGAGGCCGGCGACGGCGAGACCGCTGTCAAGCTCGCCGAGGAGCTCCGCCCCGACCTGGTCATCCTCGACGTGAAGATGCCCGTGCTCGACGGAATTTCCGCCGCGGAGCGGATCGCGACCGACCGGATCGCTCCGGTGCTGATGCTCACGGCCTTCTCCCAGCGCGAGCTGGTCGAGCGGGCCCGCGAGGCCGGCGCCATGGCCTACCTCGTCAAGCCGTTCACCAAGAGCGACCTCGTGCCGGCGATCGAGATGGCGGCGTCCCGCTACGACGAGATCGTCCAGCTCGAGCACGAGGTGGCTGACCTGGAAGACCGGCTGGAGAGCCGCAAACTCGTCGACCGGGCCAAGGGCATCCTGCAGACCAAGTTCGGCATGGATGAACCAGACGCCTTCCGGTGGATCCAGAAGGCCGCCATGGACAAGCGCACCTCGATGCGCGAGGTCGCCCGCGTAGTGATCGACGAGTCATGAAAGACAGCACCAAACCGAGCGGTAGCTCCGTACATATGGCGCATCTACGGCGAATAAAGCCAACAATCCGGTAAAGACGCGCTCTTGCCGTCCGTCAGGACCGCCTGACTGCTATACGTTCGCGCTTACCTACGAGTGCGAGGCGTAGACCACCCTGTCTGCGCCTTGGGCATTCCGTTCGTCTTGGAGGTCATTCGTGCGAAGCACACGACTCGGCAAGATCGCCGCCGCGTCGCTCACCGTGGCGCTACTCGCCGCCGCGTGTGGCGGGGACGACGACGACAGCGACAGCACTGCAGGCGGCAGCGGCGACGCTGCGTGTGACCTGTCGCTCGGCATGTTTGGCGCGCTGACAGGTGACGCCTCCGGCCTCGGCATCCCGATCAGGAACGGTGTCGAGCTGGCCATCAACCAGTACAACGCGGACAACGCCGACTGCGAGGTGAACCTGGAGGAGTACGACTCGCAGGGCAGCCCGGATGCGGCTCCCGCCCTGGCCCAGGAGGCCATCAACAACGACGCCGTCGTCGGCATCATCGGCCCGGCGTTCTCCGGTGAGTCCAACGCGGCAAACCCGCTCTTCGACGAGGCTGGTCTCCCGATCATCACGGCCTCGGCGACCAACCCTGGGCTGTCCGAGAACGGCTGGTCGATCTTCCACCGCATCCTCGGCAACGACAACGACCAGGGTCCTGCGGCGGCCAACTACATCCGTGACGTGCTCGGTGCCACAAAGGTGTTCGTGGTGGACGACGCGTCCGACTACGGCAAGGGGCTGGCGGACATCGTCCGCGAGCAGCTCACCGACATCACCGCCGACAACGACACCGTTCAGGCGGGTCAGACCGACTTCGCCGCCACGGTGACCAAGGCGCGGAGCTCCGGTGCCGACGCGATCTTCTTCGGTGGCTACTACACCGAGGCGGGTCTGCTCACCAAGCAGCTCCGTGACTCTGGCATCACGGCGACCTTCGTCGCTGGTGACGGTGTCCGCGAGCAGGGCTACATCGACGCCGCCGGCGCGGCAGCTGCCGAGGGTGCCGTCCTGACCTGCCCGTGCCTGCCAAACGAGGCGTCCGGCGGGACATTCGTCGCAGACTACGAGGGGGAGTTCGGTGAGCCCCCGGCCATCTACGCGGCCGAGGCCTACGACGCGGCCAACGTCTTCCTCGCCGCTATCGCGGCCGGCAACTCGAGCCGTGAGGACATCAACGCGTTCATCAACGACTACGACGAGCCAGGCGTCACCAAGCAGGTCAAGTTCACCGAGACCGGCGAGATCGAAGAGGTCGTCGTGTGGGCCTACAAGGTCGAGGGCGGCCAGATCGTCCCCGACCAGGAGATCCCGCTGGAAGGGCAGTGAGATAGCCGGAACTGATTGACGCGTGCGGTGCGGCTGGGCTTAAATCGCCCAGCCGCACCGCATGCGTGCACCTGTTGAGAACGGACCCGTTGCATGAGTGATCTGATCAACAACTTCTGGGAGCTCACGGTCACCGGGCTCACCCAGGGGTCGATCTACGCCCTGGTCGCGCTGGGCTACACGCTTGTCTACGGAGTGCTGCGGCTCATCAACTTCGCGCACTCCGAGGTCTTCATGGTGGGCACCTTCGCCACCATCTGGACCCTGCACCTACTCGGCTTGGAGTCCGACGGGCCGTTCCCGTCCGCCGGCGCGCTGATCCTGCTCCTGCTCGCCAGCTGTGTTGTGGCCGCGCTCGCTTCCGGAGCCACTGCGCTCGTGGTACAGCGCATCGCGTACCAACCCCTTCGCGAGCGCAACGCCCCGGTGCTGGCATTCCTCATCAGCGCCATCGGCATGTCGTTGGTCATCTCCGAGGCGTTCGGCATCTGGCAGGGCCGCCGCATCGAGCGCGTCCCCAACCTCATGCAGCCCGAGACGGTCTTCACCATCGGCGGCTACGGCGTGACGAATAAGCAAATCGTCATCATCGCCTCCGCGGTGGTGATGATGATTCTGCTCGACCAGTTCATCCGGCGCACCCGGCTCGGTCGCGGTGTCCGCTCGGTGGCCCAGAACCCCGACGCCGCTGCACTCATGGGAGTCAACAAGGACCGGGTCATCCAACTCACGTTTCTCCTGGGTGGCCTGATGGCCGGCATCGCGGCGGTGCTCTGGTGCCTGCAATTCGGCGTCACCCGGTTCAACGTCGGCTTCCTGATCGGTATCAAGGCGTTCACGGCCGCCGTCCTCGGTGGCATCGGCAACCTCCGCGGTGCCCTTGTCGGCGGGCTGTTGCTCGGGCTGGTCGAGAACTACGGCTCCCAGCTCATCGGGACGCAGTGGCGCGACGTCATCGCCTTCGTCTTCCTCATCGTGGTGCTGATGTTCCGGCCGACGGGCATTCTGGGTGAGTCACTTGGGAAGGCACGCGCATGAGCCGCTCGCCATTGCAAGCAGTCGGGTCGGCATGGCAGTCGTTGGTCACCCCAGTTCGACGCTGGTACGCCGGCCTGCCGCGGCTGGGGCAGCTGGCCGTCAAGACTCTGAGCTTCATCGCGGTGGCCGCCTTCTTCTACACCCTGCCACTGTGGGAGCCGCCGCTGTTCTTCACGCCCGACAGCGACTGGGCCACAGTGCTGTTCAACGTCGGACTCTTCGTGCTCCTCGCACTTGGCCTCAACATTGTGGTGGGCATGGCGGGGCTACTCGACCTCGGCTATGTCGGGTTCTATGCGGTCGGCGCCTACAGCGTCGCGGTCTTCTCGTCACCGGAGTCCGAGCTTGCCACTGCCTACCCGTGGCTGGTCTGCGTCCCGATCGCCATCTTCCTGGCGATGGCCTCCGGCGTCATCCTGGGAACACCCACACTCCGACTGCGCGGTGACTACCTCGCCATCGTCACGCTGGGCTTCGGTGAGATCGTCCGGCTGACCGCGGTCAACTCCGAGTTCCTCGGCGGATCGCAAGGCATCAAGCAGATCCCGCATCCCCCCGGCACCAAACCCGACGGCAGACCGCTCTTCGGTGTTCTCGACGCCAGCTACTACTACTACCTCGTCCTGACCCTCATCATCATCGTGCTGCTCCTGGTCCGGAACCTTGAGCTCAGCCGCGTTGGCCGCGCGTGGGTAGCGATCCGTGAGGACGAGGATGCAGCCGAGCTCATGGGCGTGCCGACGTTCAAGTTCAAGCTCTGGGCATTCACGATGGGCGCCGCGATCGGCGGGCTCGCCGGCGCGACGTTCGCCAGCAAGCCCGGCTTCATCAACCCGCAGAGCTTCCCGGTGCTTGTCTCGATCCTCATCCTGGCCGCTGTCGTCCTCGGTGGAGCGGGCAACCGGATCGGGGTCATCGTGGGCGCGGTCATCGTGGCCTACCTACCGGAGCGGTTCCGCGAGTTCACCGACTACCGCTTCCTGATCTTCGGTTCCGTCCTGGTCCTTGTGATGATCTTCAGACCGCAAGGGCTCATCCCCAACCGACGACGGGCCCACGAGATCGAGGACCGGCTGAAAGAGGCGGAGGTCGTCAATGTCTGAACCCGTCGTGACGTCCGTCGAAGCGGCGTCGTTCGACCCCAAAAAGCTCCTCGAGCTCGACAACGTGACGCTGCGGTTCGGCGGTGTCACTGCACTCGACAGTGTTTCCTTCCACATCAACGAAGGCGAGATCCTCGGCCTCATCGGTCCCAACGGAGCCGGCAAGACCACTGCATTCAACGCGATGACCGGTGTTTACCGGCCGACGACGGGACGGGTGCTGTACGACGGCAAGCCACTCGGTCGGCTCAAGCGTTTCCAGATCACCAAGCTCGGCATTGCTCGGACGTTCCAGAACATCCGGCTCTTCCCCGAGATGAGCGCGCTGGAAAACGTCATGGTGGGCGCTGATGCGCGCCACAAGACGAGCGTGGTCGGCGCATTGCTGCGGTTGCCGCGGCACCGACGTGAGGAAAGGGAAGGGCGCCAGCGCGCCATGGAACTGCTGAACTTCGTCGGCATCGGCGACCGGGTACATTCCACCGCGCGCAACCTTCCATACGGGTATCAGCGCCGCCTGGAGATTGCGCGGGCGCTTGCGACCGAGCCCAAGCTCATCTGCCTCGACGAGCCGGCAGCCGGTTTCAACCCGTCCGAGAAGGCGGATCTCTTACAGCTGATCCGCAAGATCCGGGACCGCGGCTTCACCGTCCTGCTCATCGAGCACGACATGCGACTGGTCATGGGAGTGACCGAACGGATCGTAGTATTGGAGTTCGGCCGCAAGATCGCCGAGGGATCGCCGGCCGAGGTGCGGGACAACCCTGCAGTGATCGCCGCCTACTTGGGGGAGTCCACCGATGCTGCTTGAGATCGAGAACATGTCGGTCTACTACGGCCGGATCCAGGCGCTGCACTCGATCTCGCTCCATGTTGATGAGGGCGAGATTGTCACCCTGATCGGCGCCAATGGCGCCGGCAAGACAACGACGATGAAGGCTGTTTCCGGGCTTCGCATGCCGAGTGCCGGGAGCGTCCGGTTCGACGGCAAAGACATCACCCACCTGCGGGCCGACCTGCGTGTCACCCGCGGCATCTCGCAGGCACCGGAAGGCCGCGGCATCTTTCCCGGGATGAGCGTGATGGAAAACCTCGAGATGGGGACCTACGCGCGCAAGGACCCGGGTGGAGTCCAGCGAAAGGAAGACCTGGCGCGCGTGCTTGGGCTGTTTCCCCGGCTCGACGAGCGCAAGAGCCAGATGGGTGGCACGCTCTCCGGCGGCGAGCAACAGATGCTCGCGATCGGCCGCGCGCTCATGGCGCGTCCGCGCCTGGTCCTGCTCGACGAGCCGTCCATGGGTCTCGCGCCCATGCTCATCCGGCAGATCTTCGACATCATCAAGGAGATCAACGAGCAGGGCACCACAGTTCTGTTGGTCGAGCAGAACGCACAACAGGCCTTGTCTCGCGCGGACCGTGCCTACGTGTTGGAGACCGGCTCCATCACCAAGGAGGGGCCAGGCAAGCAGCTCCTGGTCGACCCGGCCGTGAAGGCTGCCTACCTCGGCGTCGCCTAGCTCAGCCGCTGGGAATGATCACGTTAAGCAGGACCTCCCCCGCCGTGACAGGGCTTGAGGCCTAGCGATGCGGGGAGAACCCTGCCTAACGTGATCATTCCCTCTCTGCGCGAGAGTGCGGCAGGTTGGGGGGTTTCGTCGCATACGCGACAAACTCGGCGTACGCTCCCGCTAGGCCGTGCCCACTCCGATCGCGCGCAGCGGAAACCCGACCGCGCGGAGTGAGCAGGCGGCCGAACGTGGTGCACAACGACCAGGTCATCAGTGGAGCAGGAGGAGCGGTGCCGCGACCGATCGTCACGGTCCGAGACGCGACTCAAGACGACGCCCCGCGGCTGGTGCCGCTTTGGGTGGGGTTGGTCACCGACTCCGGTTTGGCGGGTCGTACTTCGGCACCGCCGACCGTCGACGGCGCGGTTCGTCGCATTGCTGAGGCCGCGCTGTCACCCGACCGAAGACTGCTCGTGGCCGAACTCGACGACACCATCGCCGGGATGGTCTACCTCGAGCAGACGACCGTCACACCGTTGCACGATGAGCCAGCCGTGCACGTGTCCTACCTCCACGTGGCTCGCGGGATGCGTCGGCGCGGCGTCGGTCATGCGCTCATGAGCGAGGCCGTGGCCTGGGCCGCCGCTCGCGACGCCGACCACATCGTCGTCGACGTCCACCCGGCCGACCGCGAAGCACACCGCTTCTGCGCCCGGCTCGGGCTGTCCCAGCTGCACGTTCAGCGCATGGGCGCAACCGCCCAGGTCCGGCGTCGGCTGGCCTCCGACGCCGTACCCGACGAGCTGTTGTCACGGTCCGGGGCCGTACGCGCCCGGGTGCGCCAGGTTATTGCGGATGGACGTGCCAAGCGCGCGCTGCGCGCTCTGCAGCCGGCCGACGGCGCCTAGTCGCGGCGCGGCCGTAGCGCGCAGGTCAGGCGGGCGGTGCAGATCCGCTGGTCCTGCTCGTCGGTGATGACGATCTCGTACGTCACCAGGGTGCGCCCCAGGTGCAGCGGTGTCGCGACGCCGGTCACCCAGCCGCTCTGCGCCGCCCGGTGGTGCGTGGCGTTGATCTCGATGCCGAAGGCGATCGCTTCTGGCGCGGCGTACGTCGTTGCGGCGATCGAGCCGAGCCCCTCGGCGAGCACACATGAGGCACCACCGTGCAGCATCCCGTACGGCTGGGTGTTGCCCTCCACCGGCATCCGACCGACCACGCGCTCAGGGCGTATTTCGTCGATCTCGATGCCGAGTTTCTCGTGCAGCGCGGCGTACTTGAGCTGGGCTAGCGCGGCGGCCTGGTCGTCCCAGTCGACAGCAGCCGCAGCAGGCGCCGGGCGGGGGTCATGTGTCATAGCGGCAGACTATGGTGGCGCGCGTGGTGGACTCTCCCCGGACCGCTGACGGCGGACGCGATCGGCTGCTCCTGCTCGACGGCCACTCGCTGGCTTACCGGGCTTTCTATGCCCTGCCGGTGGAGAACTTCTCGACCACGACCGGACAGCCGACCAATGCGGTCTATGGGTTCACCTCGATGTTGATCAACGTCCTCCGTGACGAGCAGCCGACGCATGTGGCGGTCGCGTTCGACGTGTCGCGGTCGACGTTCCGCATGGCTGAATACGCCGACTACAAGGCCAACCGCACCAAGGCGCCTGACGAGTTCCATGGCCAGGTGAGCCTTGTCAAGGAAGTGCTCGACGCGCTACAGATCCGCTATCTCGAAGCCGACAACTACGAGGCCGACGACGTGCTGGCGACCATGGCGTCGCGCGCCGCGCGTGAGGGCTTCGAGGTGCTCATCTGCACGGGCGACCGCGACTCGTTCCAGCTGGTCGACGACGACACGACGATCCTGTACGTCTTGCGCGGCGTCTCCGAGTTCACGCGCATGACCCCGGCCGCGGTGGTCAACCGCTATGGCATCCCACCCGAGCGCTATCCCGACCTGGCCGCGCTCGTCGGGGAGACGAGCGACAACCTGCCGGGCGTGCCCGGTGTGGGGCCCAAGACGGCGGCCAAGTGGCTCACGACCTACGGCTCGCTCAACGACTTGGTTGGACACGTCGACGAGATCAAGGGCAAGGCCGGCGACTCGCTGCGCGAGCACCTGGCCCAGGTGCTGCTCAACCGCCAAATCAACCAGCTGGTCCGCGACCTCCCGCTTGCGGTGGAGCCCGACGAGCTGCGCTGGCAATCGTGGGACCGCGAGCGCGTGCACCAGGTCTTTGACACGCTGCAGTTCCGCGTGCTGCGCGACCGGTTGTACGACTACCTCGCGCCGGTGGCGCCTGGCGCTGAAGAAGGCTTCGAGATCGAGCACCACGTCCTGGCACCGGGTGGCGTGACGGACTGGCTGGCCACGCACGCGAGTGGTGCCGGGCGCACTGGCCTGCATGTGCATGGCAGCTGGGGAGCGGGCACGGGCGACGTCCGCCGGCTCGCGCTGGCCTCCGCCGACGGCGAGGGCGTCTCGATCGACCCTGCGCGGATCACGCCCGAGGATGAGGCGGCCATCGTCAAGTGGCTCGCCGACCCGTCGCGACTCAAGGTGCTGCACGATGCCAAAGGACCGCTGCTCGCACTGGCGGCCCGTGGGTGGCCGCTCGCAGGGCTCGCCGCCGACACCGAGCTTTCGGCGTTCATCGTGCTGCCGGGGCAACGGTCCTATGAGCTGTCCGACTTGGTGCTGCGCTTCTTGAATCGCGAGCTGCGCTCCGACGACGACGACAGCGCAGACATGCAGCTGTCGCTCGATGGGGGAGACGAAGATCAGAGCGCGCGCGACGACGTCGTACGGGCACGCGCCGTCATCGATCTCGCCGATGCCCTCGATGCGGAGCTGACACGGCGCAGCGGACGGCAGCTACTCGACGAGGTCGAGCTGCCGCTCGTCGAGGTCCTGGTCGACATGGAGCGCGCAGGCATCGCGATCGACATCGAGCACCTGTCGTCCCTGGAGGCGCACTTTGCCTCCGAGGTCAAGCAGGCGGCCGATGCTGCCTACGCGGCGATCGGCCGGGAGGTCAACCTCGGGTCGCCCAAACAGCTGCAAGTAGTGCTCTTCGACGAGCTGCAGATGCCCAAGACCAAGCGCACCAAGACGGGCTACACCACTGATGCCGATGCGTTGGTCGAGCTCTATGCCCGCACGGAGCACCCGTTCCTCGAGGCGCTCCTGCGCCACCGCGACGCCACCAAGCTGCGCAGCACCGTCGAGGGGCTGCTCAAGTCGGTGTCCGACGACGGGCGCATCCACACGACTTTCAACCAGACCATCGCGGCTACCGGGCGGCTCTCGTCGACCGACCCCAACCTGCAGAACATCCCGATCCGCACCGACGAGGGACGCCGCATCCGCGAGACGTTCATGGTGGGGCCGGCCTACGAGTGCCTGCTGACGGCCGACTACAGCCAGATCGAAATGCGCGTGATGGCACACGTCTCGGAGGACACCGCGCTGATCGAGGCGTTCCAGTCGGGTGCCGACTTCCACGCCACCACCGCGGCGCGGGTTTTCGGTGTGCCGACCGACGAGGTGCGGCCCGAGATGCGGGCCAAGATCAAGGCGATGAATTACGGGCTGGCCTACGGCCTGTCCTCGTACGGGCTGTCGCGCCAGCTCGGCATCGACGTCGCCGAGGCACAGGAACTCATGGATGAATACTTCGAGCGGTTCGGCGGCGTGCGCGACTACCTGCGGTCCGTGGTCGACCGGGCGCGCCGGGAGGGTTACACCGAGACGCTCCTCGGTCGGCGGCGCTACCTCCCAGACCTGACGTCCGACAACCGTCAGCGGCGGGAGATGGCCGAGCGCATGGCGCTCAACGCCCCGATGCAGGGGTCGGCGGCCGACATCATCAAGGCGGCCATGCTCGGGGTCCACCGGGCTCTCCGCGCCGAGGGGTTGTCGTCGCGGCTGCTCCTGCAGGTGCATGACGAGCTGGTGCTCGAGGTGGCGGCCGGCGAGCGGCAGGCCGTCGAAGCCGTGGTCCGGCGCGAGATGGGCGCCGCCTACCCGCTGCGGGCACCGCTGGAGGTCTCCGTCGGCGTCGGGCGCACGTGGCAGGAGGCTGGCCACTAGGGCCGCCGCCGGTGTCGCCGAATGGATGCCGGGGGTGCCAACAGTGAAATTTGGTGAACGTCCGGACGAATCCGTTTCCAGCCGCTCAAGCGCGGGCAAGACTTTGCCGAAGGGTTTAGTTAGAACGGGTAGCAACATGGGCTCCGAGATGCGATGGTCGAAGAGTCCGGACGTCGATCCGAAAGGCCGATGACCGTGGCGCGATTGGTTCGCACTCTCGGTTTCACGCTCAGCGCCGCATGCGCTCTCACGCTTGCGAGTGCTGGCGCGAGCGTGCCGCAGAGCGACCCACGGTCGTCATCGGTCGAGCTCAAGGCGGTGGGCTCCGACGCCCTCATGAGCTGGTTGCGGCACCGGGCCGAACACACGTCCACCCTCGCGGGCAAGGAGCGCTACCCGGTGGCTGTGTCGCCGCCGGGGCTGCCCGGCGCGCAGTCCCCGAGCCAGCCGACGCCGGGCGGTGTCGTCCCGACAGCGGCAGAGATCATCGGCGATGGTGAGCTGGCCATCCCCGCCCCGGTGCTGGCGGCCTATAGGTCCGCCGCGGACCGCCTCGCGACGACTGATCCGTCCTGTCGGCTCCGCTGGCAGGTGCTGGCCGGCATCGGCCGGATCGAGTCGGCACATGCTCGCGGTGGCCGCGTCGACGAGACCGGGAAGGCCGTCCCGATCGTGGGACCCGTACTCAACGGCGGACCCGGCGTCGCGTCTATCGGCGACTCTGACGGCGGGCGCTGGGACGGCGACAGTGTCTGGGACCATGCAGTGGGCCCGATGCAGTTCATCCCGGGGACGTGGCGGTCGTTCGGCGCCGACGGATCTGGTGATGGCGTCGCCGACCCGCACAACGTGTTGGACGCCGCGCTCAGCGCCGGCCTCTACCTGTGCGCCGGTGACAGCGATATGAGCACATCGGAGGGTCTGGCTCTCGCGCTGCGCCGCTACAACAACTCGTCTGCCTATGTGCTGACGGTCATGCGCTGGATTGCGTCGTACGACGGCGGCGTCGTGCCGACCCCGGGCACGCCGGCGACCCCAGCGGAGACTGCCGTGCCGCCGACACCGCCGGCAGTGCCTGCCCCGGTGCCGAGTCCCACCAACCCCGGCGGGGCCACGCCGACGCCGACTCCGTCCACGCCGACGCCGACTCCGTCCACGCCGACTCCGGATCCGACTCCTACGCCGGACCCGACTCCGACGCCGGACCCGACTCCGACGCCGGACCCGACACCGACACCGGACCCGACACCGACACCGGACCCGACGACGCCGACACCGGATCCGACGACCCCGACGCCGGATCCGACACCGACGCCGGATCCGACGACGCCGACGCCGGACCCAACGGACACGCCACCACCGTCCCCGGAGCCGAGCCCGAGTCCGTCGGAGTCGACCGAGCCGCCGCCGGCTCCCGAGGCGTCAGCGCCCAGTGAGACACCGGCTGCGACAACGGAGGCGCCGCCCGCTTCGTGATCTAAGTCGCGCGAGCGAGTTAGGGAAGTCTGAGCGGGGCCAGGTACTCTCTCCATCAGCCGCCCGGTTGCGCCGGGCGGCTTTGCTACGCGACCGACCGCGGCAAAGGATCACGTGTTCACAACGAGATCGTGCGGCGAGGTCGACATCGGGTGCGTCTGCCTGCTAAAAACTCATACTGCCCGGTAACCGTCGCGTTAACCGCAAACATCATCTTCTGCCCAATCGGGTCCTTACCTCGCATCGGAGCTGTCACCATGCGCCAGACTGTCCTAGGGGGCGCGCTGCTAGCAGTGGCAGCGGCGCTCCTGGTTCTCCTGGGGGAGAGCCTGGGGCTTGAGATCGAGCAGGTCGCCCTGCTGGGCGCGGCGCTCGGCGCCGCACTAGGCCTCACACCCGACCGCACCCCGGGGCTACGCCTTGCGGGCTTTGCGGTGGGGCTCGGTGCGGCCTGGATCGGCTACGCCCTGCGGGCTGCGATGCTGCCGGACTCGACGACTGGCCGCGCGGTGGCCGTACTCCTCGTCCTTGGGTTGTGTCTCGCCGTGGCAGCACTGTCTAGCGGTCGCGTCCCTCTGTGGGCGTGCCTGCTTGGCATTGCCGCCCTCGTCGGTGCCTATGAAGAGACCTACGCACTGACGCCGAGCAAGTTCGTTGACGAGTCGGTGACGGCAGTCACAACGGTGTTGCTCGCTGCGGGCATCGGCTTCCTCGCGTCGTCCATCCTTGGGCCCGTTGTGCAGAACCGGCGCGAGCACGAAGAGACAATCCAGGACCACCACGAGGCGGACGTCGAGTCCGTGTCGTTCGACGAGATGCTCGACGAGCAGGAGACCACCCGATGAGCCGGCGCCACCCGTTGTTTGCTTCGCTGGCGCTTGTGGGCGTGACTGCAGTCGTCGCCACCTTCAGCATGCCTGCGGCGTACGCCGCCGATGGCGAGCCGGTCGTCACCAACCGGGAGACTGTTCAGGCCTACCTGGACGCGACCGGCGACGTGAAGGTTGCGCGCATCTACGACCAGCTCGCCGCGTTCGGCAACGGCACGGTCACCGTCGAGAACCCTGTCAGTAGCAAGGGCCTCCGCAACCTCAACGGTTTCGGCGGCGTCGACGTCGAGGACGGCCGTGCCGTGCAGAAGCTCGAGGTCGACGGTGAGGCGCGGCTGCGTACGTTGAGCGACTTCGAGGGCGACCTCCCGGTCGACGTCATCGTGGCCTACTCACTCAACGGCAAGTCGGTCAAGCCGAGTGACATCGTCGGCAAGTCGGGCCTCGTCGAGGTTCGCTACACCGTCAAGAACGTCACCGGTGAGATGCGCGAGATCACGTACACCAACGGCGCGGGCGAAACAGTCAACGAGTCCGTCGAGGTGCCCATCCCGCTGGTTGGGTCGCTCAGCACCACGCTTCCGTCGAGCTTCACCGATGTCCGTTCGGACGAGGCCGCAGTTGCCGGTGATGGCCGCGGCGGCACGAAGCTTTCGTTCACCATGACGCTGTTCCCGCCGATCGGCAGTGACACGATCGAGTTTGCGTACGCCGCACAGGTCGAGGACGCCGAGCTCCCGCCCGCGAGCGTCAGCATCGTGCCTGTTCAGCCGCTGCAGAGCCCGTCCTTCAAGGGCGGCGCAGAGTCCTACAAGGGCGGTGCGGAGTCGGGCGCTGAGCTCACGGCTGGTGCGACGGAGATCGACGCCAACTTGTTGAAGTTGCGCGATGGTGCGGCTGAGCTGCTGGCGGGTCTGGTCCAGCTGAAGGCTGGAGCCGACCAGCTGGGCGCCGGTCTGCAGGGCGAGGCGGCACCTGGTGCCGAAGAGCTCTCCGATGGCCTTGGGCAGGCGGCCGACGGCGGTGCGGACCTACGCAGCGGTCTGGGACAGCTGGAGGACGGAACCACGTCACTCAAGGAGGGCTTCAAGAGCTCGGCGGGCAAGCCTGACCTCGTCTCTGGCTCAAACACGTTGGCAAGTGGGCTCGCGCAGATCAGCAACGGGCTGACGCAGTTGTCTGGGTCGAGTGGTCTGCCCAAGGCGTTGGCCGGTCTCAAGCAGTTGCAATCCGGGATTGATCACCCAGTCGGCGCCGGAGGCGCGTCCGATCCGGGCGGTCTCTTGCAGGGGCTGCAGCAGATCGCAGGTGGCCTGAGCAATCCTGGCTGCGACCCGGCCAAGCCGACTGATCCCGCGAACCCTTGTGGCGTCAAGGAGGGCCTAGCGGGCTTGGCATCGTCGACCGCCGGACTTCCTGCTGCGAAGGGCGGGGTGGCACAGGTCAAAGCAGGACTCGACGATGCCCTCAAGGCGGGCGGATCCATCGACACGCTTGCCGGCGGCGTCGCGGCGGCCAAGTCGACCGCGGGCTGCACAGCTGATCCTGTCTGTGCCGCAACGCTCACCGCGGTGCTCAACGGCATCAACGGCACCGACGGCCTCCGTGCGAAGACCACGGCTGCTTCCGGTGGGCTGGGACAGGTCGAGACCGGTCTCGGTACGGCCATTGCGGGCGTGACGGCACTGCAGAGCGGTGTCGACCGGTTGGCGGCTGGCGCCGCAAGCGCACGCAACAGCGTGAAGGACCTGATCCTGCCCGGCGTCAACGACCTCGTTAAGGGTGTCGGCACCGCGGTTGGCGGCGTTCAGCAGCTTGCACCGGGCGCCACTCAGGCGAGCTCCGGCGCGCAGCAGCTGGCCGGCAAGATCGCAGAGGCTGGTGACGGCGCATCGAAGATCGCTGCGGGCACCGGTGAGGCCTACGCAGGTTCGGGTGAGCTGCTCGACGGGCTTGAGCAGCTTGACGACGGTGGACAGCAGCTGGCCGACGGCCTTGGCGAGGCGTCCGTTGGTTCGAAGCGCCTTGCCGAAGGCCTCGGCGAGGCTGCCACCGGCGCGCCGGAGATCGTCGACGGCGCCGAGCGCCTGAGCACCGAGGGCACGCAGCAGCTCGTGGCTGCTGGCGAGGAGACCACGGTCGACTACGGCAAGCGTTACGCGATGATCGAGGCCGGCGCCGAGCGCGCCGAGACCGAGGCGATGCCGTACGGCGCTCCGGAAGGCGCGATCGGCACAGCCGCGTACTCGCTGGAGATCGACGGCGTCACCGCCGAGGGTTCGCGCAATGTTCAGCGCGGACTCGGTGCGCTCGTCGCGTTCGGCGGCGCACTCGGTCTCACTGCGCTGGTCCGCCGCCGCCTGGCCTGATAGGCCAGCGCGCCGTTCGGTGATCGATGAACCGACAACGCTGCTATAGCAGCTGTTTCGGTTCATCGATCAAGACGGCGCCCCTCAACCGGCTGCCAACACACGCCGAGCCCAGCCACCACCAGGCTTGTCCCCGCACCACCAGGCCTACATCCCTGGTGGTGCGGGGAAAGTCCTGCTGGACGTGATCATTCGGCGTCCTGCACACGCGGCTTCTCGCACACGAAGATCGCCGTGCCGGGGATCACGCGCCCACGCAATGGGCTCCATACCTCCCAGGTGCTGACGTGCCCCTCCTGCCATTCCGGCTCGACCAGGTCGACGAGGGTCAGCCCCGCCGCAACTACGTCGCGGACTCGGTCGCCGAGGGTGCGATGGTGCTCGACGTACGCGGCGTGGCCGTCGGGCCCCTCCTCGACGTACGGCCGGCGATCGAAGTACGAGTGCCGCGCCACCAGCCCGTCCGGCCCGCCGTCGTCGGGGAAGCACCAACGGATCGGGTGAGTGGTGGAGAACACCCACCGCCCGCCGGGCCGCAGCACCCTCGCGGCCTCGCGCATGAGCAGCCCCGGGTCCGCCACGAATGGCACTGCGCCGAAGGCCGACACGACCAGGTCGAAGGACTCGCTGGCGAACGGCAGCGCGCAGCCGTCGGCCGTCAGCACCGGCACGTGCGTACCCGTCATGGCGTCGAAGCGCTGTGACTGGACCAGCTGCTCGTACGAGAGATCGGTCGCGACCACCTCCGCGCCCTGCCGCGCCAGCCACCGGCTGCACTGGGCGGCGCCGGCGCCGATCTCGAGCACGCGCCGCCCGTACAGATCGTCACCCAGCAGCCGTACGTCGCTTTCGTCGAGTCCCTCGGGGCACCAGATGAACCTGTCGACCCCGAGCTCGGCACCGTGTTCAAGCTGGTAAGCAGGCGCCGCCTCGTCCCACCACGCGCGGTTGGCGCGCCGCGTCTCGTCGGCGTCGACGGTGCGCCGATTCACACCCGAGATTTCGTCCACTGGGCCTATTGTGTCCTCCAGTGGTGGTGCGGCGTTTCCCGAGCATGATCATGGTCTCGGCGCCGCAGATTGACCCTGCGTAAGCGCACCCGGTACTCTGTGGGTTGCGTTGTGGGCCTGCGCGACCTCGGACCGAGCAGGCCGCGCTCGTTCTTGTCGAATACCCGGTCTTCCATGACTCCCGTTGCCATGGCCTCCGGCCCGTCGGCACGGCGAAACCAGGCTCATGGCGTGACAATCGAACGAGTGTCCGTATCCGGAGCCCTCCACCACATGACGAGCAGCACCCAGACCGCCGCGCCGCAGGTCGCGGTTAATGACATCGGTTCCGAGGAAGACTTCCTCGCCGCGATCGACGAGACCATCAAGTATTTCAACGACGGCGACATCGTCGAGGGTGTCGTTGTCAAGGTCGACAGGGACGAGGTCCTGCTCGACATCGGCTACAAGACCGAAGGCGTCATCCCCTCCCGCGAGCTGTCGATCAAGCATGATGTCGACCCCGCCGAGGTAGTGAGCGTTGGCGACGAGGTCGAGGCTCTTGTCCTTCAGAAGGAGGACAAAGAGGGCCGGCTGATCCTGTCCAAGAAGCGCGCCCAGTACGAGCGCGCCTGGGGCACGATCGAGAAGATCAAGGAGGAGGACGGCGTCGTCACCGGCACCGTCATCGAGGTCGTCAAGGGCGGCCTCATCCTCGACATCGGTCTTCGCGGCTTCCTCCCCGCCTCGCTGGTCGAGATGCGCCGGGTTCGCGACCTCCAGCCGTACGTCGGCAAGGAGATCGAGGCCAAGATCATCGAGCTGGACAAGAACCGCAACAACGTGGTCCTGTCCCGCCGCGCCTGGCTCGAGCAGACCCAGTCCGAGGTCCGCTCCACCTTCCTGCAGACATTGCAGAAGGGCCAGATCCGCAAGGGCGTCGTCTCGTCGATCGTCAACTTCGGTGCGTTCGTCGACCTCGGCGGCGTCGACGGTCTCGTCCACGTGTCCGAGCTGTCCTGGAAGCACATCGACCACCCGTCCGAGGTTGTCGAGGTCGGCCAGGAGGTCACCGTCGAGGTGCTCGACGTAGACATGGACCGCGAGCGGGTCTCGCTGTCGCTCAAGGCGACGCAGGAAGACCCGTGGCAGCAGTTCGCGCGCACGCACCAGATCGGCCAGATCGTGCCGGGCAAGGTCACCAAGCTGGTGCCCTTCGGTGCGTTCGTCCGCGTCGATGACGGCATTGAGGGCCTGGTCCACATCTCCGAGCTGGCCGAGCGCCACGTCGAGATCCCCGAGCAGGTCGTCCAGGTCAATGACGACGTGCTGGTCAAGGTCATCGACATCGACCTCGAGCGTCGCCGCATCTCGCTGTCGCTCAAGCAGGCCAACGAGGGCGCGGTTGCCGAAAACGTCGAGCACTTCGACCCGACGATCTACGGCATGACCGCGACCTACGACGACCAGGGCAACTACATCTACCCCGAGGGCTTCGACCCGGAGACCAACGAGTGGCTGGACGGCTTCGACAAGCAGCGTGAGGAGTGGGAGCGGCAGTACGCCGAGGCCCACACGCGCTGGGAGGCTCACAAGAAGCAGGTCGAGGAGGCCCAGAAGGCCGAGACCGAGGCGGCTGGTCCGTCCTCGTACAGCTCGGACGAGCAGGCGCCGGCCCCGGAGACGGGTGGCGGCACCCTCGCGTCTGACGAGGCGCTGCAGGCGCTGCGGGAGAAGCTCACCGGCAACGGCTGAGGCACCAGCTAGCACGCGCTGACTAACGGCTCGGGCCCGAGAGGACACCCTCTCGGGCCCGAGCCGTTTGATGTCTGCTCGTTCCGTCATCGGCGCGGTCTGTGCCACAGTTCGGGCGTGGAGTCGCGTACGGGCGTGGAGTCGCGCACCCGCGTGATCGGTCGTCGCGTGGTCGTCGCATCGGTGGCAGCTGCCCAGGTGGCATTGGTGGCTCGCGGCTTCTGGTCTGATCACAAGGAGTTCGCGTTCCAGATGTTCCCCGAGGCCAGCACGTGGCGGGCGGACATTGTCCGGGTCACCCTCGACGGGGAGCGAGTACCCATCCAGGAGCCGTGGTCGGGCTATCGCTGGGAGGTTCTTGTGCCCAGCCGTGGGCTTCCGTACCCCGGCATCCGGCATCACGCCGATGCTGGCGTGGACAACCAGCTGGCATTCCTCGATGCGGCACTCGACTACGTCGCCAAGCACACGCCACGCGATGTCGAGACGCGGTACCTGGAAGCGGCTGTCACCTACTGGTACAACGCGGACGAGCCGACCGACGTCGTCCTGCGCAGTGAGGAGCGGGAGGTCGGACACTGACCGTTGCGCCTGTCGTCGACCGTGGACCTCGAGCCCCGCTGGAGCGCTTCGACGAGCTGTTGGGCCGGCGGGTCAGCATGCGCGCGCTTGCCCTTCTCCGGATCTTCGCCGGGCCTGTTGTGCTCCTGCACTTGCAGCCATTCATCGCCGACGCGATCGGAGGGCGGACCTATCGCGATGCGTTCTACGAGCCGTATGTGTCCTGGTACCCAGAGCCGCCGCGCTCGGTCTATGTCGCGTTGCTGTGGGTGGCCTGCATTGCAGCGGTCGCCATGTCGGTCGGACTGCTGACGCGCATTGCGACGGCGACGACATTTGGGATCGTCACCTACAACTTCTTCCTATCGACGACCCACTTCCACAACAACCGCGCGTATCTGGTGATCGTGCTCGCGGCGCTCACGGTGGCGCCGTGTGGACGCGAGCTCTCCGTCGACGCGTGGCTGCGCGCGCGGCGCAATCTCCCGCCGCTCAATCCGCTACGCCCCCGGGTGGCCACTGTGGCTGCTGCGCTTTGAAGCCTCCGCCATATACGGCGCCTCGGGTCTGAGCAAACTCCTCGACTCCGACTGGTTCGATGGAACCGTCACCTGGCTCCGGGTGGTGCGGGCTAGGGATCAACTCGCCGCGTCGCCGCTCCCCGCCTGGGCAGTCACCGTTGTGCAAGCGAGCGCTCGGTCCATGTGTACGTCGCCAAGGCGATCGTGCTGACGGAGCTGTTCATCGCGGTCGGGCTGTGGTTCCGGCGCACCCGCTACGCCGCCGTCTGGATCGCCGTGGGTTTCCATGTGTCGATCGAAGCCTCCGCGGCGGTGCAGGTCTTCTCGTTCCTTGCGATCGCCGCGCTGGTCATCTGGGCTGTGCCGTCGACGAGAGACCGCACCCTTCTACTCGACGTCAGCCAGGCCTCTCATCAACGGCTGGCCGCACTTGCCCACTGGCTTGATTGGCTCGCCCGCTTCCAGTTGGTGCATGGACCGCCGGGATCGCCGGTGCAGACCATTGATCGGGACGGAGTCGTACGCAGTGGAGGGCCTGCCGTTGCGCACGTGTTCAGCCGGCTGCCGGTGACTGCCTGGTTCGCCCTTCCGCTCAACTACTGGCTAGGGCGCTCGCGGAACCGACGACGGCTGGAGGACGGCTTGCCGCAAAGCGGCTAGATGCGGGTGGCTGGCCCGTCACGTTGGATTCATTGTTAACGTGGCCTAAGGGGGCGGCGCCGTGTCAGACGAGAGGATCCAACCGGGAGCGGAGCAGGGCTCCGCCTCGAGTGGTCGCCGGCGTCGGATCCTTCGGCTTGGCTTCGCGATCGTCGGCCTGTTGGCCGTCGCAGCGACCGTCTTTACCTATCGACTGTTCGTGTGGCCGTCGACCAACCCGCCGCAACGCGCCGACGCCGTCGTCGTTTTCGCCGGTGCCGACGGGGAGCGACAGGCGGAGGGAGCACGGCTAGTCGCTGACGGCGTCGCGCCGGTGCTCGTCATCTCCGACGGTGGCCGTCCCGGGTTGTCGAAGTATCAGCTGTGCCGCGATCCAGGCACGCTCACCGTGATCTGTTTCAGTCCAGCCCAGGACGATTCGCGGTCGGAGGCACGGGAGTTCGCCCGGCTTGCGCAAGCCAATGGTTGGCGTTCGCTGGCACTCGTGACTTCCGTGACACACGTACGGCGCGCAGAGCTGCTACTGACCCGATGCCACCGGGGTCCGGTCTTCACCGTCGGGACCGAGCTGCGCAACAGTGCCAGCTATGAGACCGGACTGCAGATCGCCCACGAATGGGTCGGGCTGCTCCAAGCCGTGACGACCGAGCGGGACTGCTGACTCGGGGATTCGGCTCGCTTAGTCTTTGGCGGCCGTGTGGAGATCCGCGAGCAGTGACCCAAGGCGTACGACCAACGCGTCCGGCATGCCCGCCCACAACGGCAACGTGAGTACGGCTGCGCTCACCCGCTCGGTGACAGGCAGCGGTCGACCGGGAAGCAGGTGTGCGTATGCCTTCTGCTGGTGCACGGGCGGGTAGAAATAGCGGCGGGAGTCGACACCGTGCGCACTGAGCGCCGCCGTCAACGCCGCCGCATCGAGCCCGAACTCCGGCGCGTCGACAACGACCGTCATGTCCTTGAAGGTCGAGGTGTCACCGGGGGACAGTGTCGGCATCCGCAAGCCGGGGATGTCAGTGATTGCAGCTTGGAACACCTCGACGGTGTGCCTGCGGGCAGCGAGGCGCTCGTCCAGCTCCGCCAGGGACGCGAGCGCGACTGCGGCGTGCAGTTCGGACATGCGTGCGTTCAGGCCGACGAACTGCGTGTCGTAGTTGCCCGGGTTGCCGTAGTCGCGGCCAATCCGCACAGCCTGCGCGAGAGCGTCGTCGCGGGTCGTCACGAGCCCGCCTTCGGCCCCGCTCACGATCTTGGTGGGACTGAGGCTGAAGACCTCGGCGGAGCCGAACCTGCCGATCGGGGTGCCACGACGAGTGCTTCCCAGCGCGTGCGCGGCGTCGTACAGCAGCGGGATGCCCACAGCGTCGGCAACCGACTGCAGACCCTCGACATCGGCGGGGGTCCCGTAGACGTGTGTTGCCATGATGGCCGCCGCGCCATCGGCCGCCGCACGAACATCGTCGACGTCCGCCGTGAGTGTTGCCTCGTCGATCTCGACGAACAACGGTGTGCCACCGACCCATTCGACAGCGTGTGCGGACGCGGAGAACGTGAAACTCGGCAAAGCCACCGGCCCGGTGATGTCGAGTCCCCGCAGGGTCAGCATGAGGCCGGACGTGCAGCTGGCAACCGCGATGACATGTGGGACGCCGAGCCGGCCGGCGACCGCATCCTCGAGAGCACGCACGGTGGGGCCGTTGGTAAGCACACCGCTGGCGAGGATGTCGTCGAGTCTGACGCAGCAGCGTCGGCCGATCGGGCACGACGACCCGGGTCAGAGGGAGACCTTCGGGAAACGCTGGTTGCCCAACGCGGGTCGATGTTGCGGTCATCGGCTGACACTCCTCTTTGGTACGGGCACAGGTTCGCTGGCGTTGCGACTCTGGTTTGACGAGCGGAATCGCCAGCAGCGCAACCACGAGGGGGAAGACCTGGACTCGTTCGCGGGCGAGGATTCCGAAGTTCTGGAAGCTGGCGAAGACGTAGCAGAAGAGCAGGATGTAGACGGTGCAGTAGGCGACGTACGGTCTCTGGCGCACGTAGCCAAAGAATCCCTGGAAGCGCTTAGCACCAAGGATCACGAGCAGGAGGAGGACTGTCCCCTCAGCACTAGTGATCAGCGCCTGGATGTTGTGCGCCTCGAACGGGAACGGTCTGAAGAGAACGGTGATGATGGCCCAGGGCAGCTGTGCTGGCGACGATGCTGGAGCAGAATCGAAGTTGGAGCCACCGTCGTTCGTCATCGTGTTGGCGTGCTCGAGGGATGCACCTAGCTCGAGGCTGTCTCGTCCAAGAAACGCACTGAGCTTGGCGAGCACGATCATCAGCCCGAGTCCCAAGGCACCAATGGTCAGGATGCTGCGGAGCGGGCCCAATGCGCTGAGCTTGTCCGGACTGCGCCGGAACGCCATGGCGACCGCGAGCGCGGCCGCGGCCACGAGAGTGACATGTGGTCTCAAGAAGACGGTTCCTAGCACGCCGAGGGTGAGGAAGACGAACGCGCCCTTGCGCCGTTCGAGCAACAGGGCGGCACCGTAGGAGAACAACCCAAGGGCGAGCAACATCCAGGTGTCTTTGCCGATGCTCGACGGCCAGAACAGCAGAGAAGGCATCAGGAACAGCAACACGCTGTAACGCCGAAGGTCAGCGTCGGGCATGGCGACGCGGAACGCCTTGTAGAAGAAGAACAGCCCCCAGAACCCCAGCCAGGCGAAGAAGACGAAGCCGCCCAGAGTCGTTGGCCCGATCAGAGCGAACACGACGCCGGTGACGATGATGAGGAACCCCGTTCCCATCACTCGTCGGCCAATGTCGACGTCAAAGTCGAACTGGCGGAAGTGATCGGCGAGGACGGCGCCCTCATCCGAGTACATGGCACTGTCTGCGCCCCCGCCGTACAGGACGTACGCCATCCAGTATCGAGGAAGGGCGGCGAAGAGCTTGAGCACTAGACCGGCGACGAGAATTGCAACCACCACGGAGTCGATCTCGTTTCGCGTGGCCAGTGAGATCAACGGCAATGAGATGACGAGCAGGACCGGTGCGATGAGGAATGCTGCCCAAGAGTCATACGAGGTGTTGGCAAGCCCCCAAGCGAATGCAAGGGAGTAGATCGCCACGGCCGCTCCGGCCGCGAGCGATCCAGCCCGCGCCTCGCACGTCAGGCAGTCGCAGCACCTAGAAAACCTCCAGGTCGCCAAGGCTAAGTCGCCAGGAGCTGACCGTAGTTGGGTCGACGATTTGGCTGTTGTTGGTCCGGGTCACGAGGCGCATGCCGCCGGAGGGGACCTGCAGATACCCAACTGGGCGGCGGACTCGGGCCGCTGGCGTGCCGGGTGCAATGTGCGTGGCAACGTGGTCCACCGCGAGGCGAGCGGCAGCTCGGAGAACGCGTCGGGCACTCGAACTGTCGCCCTCGGGGCAGATCAGCTCGCTCAGCGTGAGCTCAGTGAGTGGGCCGCGGCTGCGTACACGTCCGATCGCGGCGCCGCGCAGCTCGCCGCCACGCTCCGTAGTCACGGCGACGTAGTGCAGCCCAGGCGCGGCCCCATAGCGCCACTTGAGGAACGCGAGGTCCCGGACGGTGTGTAGCCGGGGCTCGGCGGGGCTCAGCTCGCTCGCCGAAAGCAGGTTCGGCAGCCGGGGGTCATCGAGGAGGTCGGCGATGGGCAGGGCCCCCGCCGGGGTGGTCGCCGCACCAGGCGGTTGACCGTGTCCGGCTGCCCGGAAGCCACGCAAGAACCGAACCCAACGAACTGGCCGAATGTGGATCGGGACCGTGCCGACGGACTGCCACCCCATCTTGAGATAGCCGGGCAGGCTCTGATCATTGGGCGTGTTGAAGATGAGGTCTGTCTCGTCACGCGTCTGGTCGACAAGCCGGAGCGTGAGTCGCTTGAAGATGCCCTTGCCCTGGTAGTCGGGATGTGTCGCGGTGTCGACTGGTCGTACCGCGCGTACGAGTTGACCCCCACTGTGGAAGTTCCATCTCATGAAGAGGCGAATCCCGACGACGCGGTCATCGTCGATGGCCACGAGACCGGGGGATGGCCCAAACACGTTGTCCACGTGCTTCCAGCGGAAGAACTCACTGCTTCGCGAACCGGTCGGACCACCAGCGAGGCTGTCCTGGAGGAGGGTGAGCACGGCGGGCTCATCGGCGTCGGTCAGCGGACGGACGACGAGGGTTGGGGTGACCGTCATGAGGCACGCCTCAGGGCTTGCTCGTAGACCCGCTCGATGCGCTGCTGCGCCGCGGCGATATCAAGACCACGTGCGCGCTCAAGGGCTTTGACGGAGAACTCGGCCCGCAGCCGGGGGTCGCCCGCAAAACGTTCGAGTGCTTCGGCGACAAGTTCGGGTCGCGCCGGTGGCACCAGCAGACCTTCCTGACCATCCGTGAGGACTTCACCGGTGCCACCCGCGTCGGTCGCGACGGCCGGGATGCCGGCCGCAAAGGCCTCCACCAGAGCGATCGGAAGGCCTTCTTGCAGCGACGTCAGCACGAAGACGTCAAAGGCCGGCAACACGTGCGGCACGTCGTCGCGCATGCCCGTGAATCGGACCGAGTCAGCGATGCGGAGGGCACTGGCGAGCTGCTGCAGCTCGCGCTCGAGTGGTCCGGTGCCCACGAGCACGAGCTGAGCGTCGGGCTGTGACTCGAGCAGGATCGCAAACGCGCGGAGCAACGTGCGCTGATCCTTCTTCGGCGTGAAGTTGCCGACCGTGCCGACCACGAAGGCGGAGGCAGGAAGGTCGAGCAGCGCCCGTGCTCGGGCTCGGCTCGAATCGGGACCCTGGAAGTCCTCGGCAGCCACGCCGTGGTGGATCACGGTCAGCGGAACTCTGGGCACCGCGACCGTGCCGGCCACCGCGTGTGAGACGGCAATCACGGCCTCATTGCGTCCGTAGGTCGCGGCATTGGCCCAACGCGTGGCCCAGTGGTAGCGCGGCCAGACGTTGTGCTCGGTGTGTACGAGCACGGGACGATGTCGGCCAAGGACGAGACGGGCCGCGACTGCGGGAATCGGCATGTGCGTGTGCACGATGTCGTAGCGCCCTTTACGCACGAGCCGGCGGAGACGGAGGACCCAGCGCGGATCCCAGGCCCGGCCGCCGTCGAGGCAGTGCACGCGGATGTCGAGCTTCTCGAGCTCAGGGCGAAGGGCGTCCTTCCACGGCAGGACATAGGCCACCTCAATGTCGTACTGGTCCCGAGCGCGATAGCGGGCGCAGTCGGCGAGCAGCCGCTCAGCGCCGCCGCGGCCGAGGCCCTTGGCGAGCCAGAGGACACGGGTGCGGCTGCTCATCGTCGATGCCCCAAGGTTCGAAGCCGTCGCGCGCCCGGTGCATGACCACCAGATGCTCGTCGGACAACGCGCTTCGCCCAGGCGCTGAGCTGCAACTCGTCGACGAGTCGCAGTCGCGCCCATGCGCGGTCGATCGCCTCGGCAACAGGGAGCTCGCAACCCCAAGCTGTGGCGAGCCGCACGACGTCCGCTGTCTCGACGTGCCTGGACAGGAGGATCTGCGCGATGTCACGATCGCGGATAAGCCGGTGATCGCCGCCGTCGCCGACGGCTCGGACGCCGCAGTCAATCAGCCGCACGGCAGCGGGCGGTATGAGCACGGTGGATTCACCCACGGAGTACGGCGACCAGTCGTCTGGCCAGAGGGCGTCGTAGCGCTGCGAAACCAACGGTTGGGACTGCCAGATACGTGTCTGCCAGTGGAGGGCCACCGGTCCGCGACCGCGTTGCAACCTGCCTAGGGCGAGCGACGCACGCGGCAGGTCTACCGGGCGGATGGCGAGGCGGATGACATGAAAGGGTCGCAAGGACGGATCGTGATAGTCGACGTAGGCAACTGCTGGCGCGCCGAGGACCCGCGTCGGCAGCTGGGCTTGGTCGAGAAGCTCGTTGGCGGCGACGAGCAGCCCCTCCGCAGCGAGGGTGGTGACGACCTCGGTGTGGTGGGTCCGGGCTGCAGAGTCGGCCTGGGCGGCGTCAGCGGGCAGCCAACCAGTCTCCACCGCATGGACGAGGAGTCCGGTCAGGCCATGCCGCCGGGACAGCTCCAGCAGCCGGCTCCATCCGGCGGCGTCAAGCTTGCTGTCCGGTGCCTGCGCCAGGGTGCCCGGGAGACCGGACGCCGCCAGCCAGGCAAGGACATCCCCGACGGTGCTTGGCGCGTTCATGTCGTGCCGACCGTCCGCAGAATCTCGTGGTCGAGCAACCTGCCAAGTACGGGGAAGAGATCGTCGCGCACGATCTCGGCCGGGATCGCATAGACGTGAGCCAGCCGCTGCACTAGCTCCGAGCCGGTCTGCGGGCGCGTGAGCAGCTCCCACACTCGGGCTCCCGCGCCCCGGAGCGTCACGATCTCCCCGTTCGGCGAGATGAACACCACCGCCCGGCCGCCAACGCTCCGCCAGAGGACCCGATCGTCCCGTACGAAGTAATGGCTTGGCGCGGCATCCACCGCTGTGCGCGGATTGGGCATGGCGGCGGATGCGCGCTCTGACGAGGCTTCCGCTCCCGCCGTGGCGTGCCCTCCCCAGCCGTTGCTTGCTTGCACATCTGTCACTTCGGACTGTCCCCCCAGGTCAGAGCGTGACGACTGCCGCCCCCCGTCGGCGTGGAGTCGTACCTCGTGTGTCGAACACCAGCTGAGCGTGCGCCGCGACTTCGCCCAGGTCATAGCTGTCGTGCGGCGTGAGCACCAGAACACAGTCCGCACGGGCCAATGCGGACTTGGTGAGCGCCACGCGGTTGAGCCGGAGTGGTGCGCGGTCGATGCGGTCAACGTACGGATCGTGGAAGCTCAGGCGTGCGCCCAGCCGATGCAGCTGCTCGAGGACGGCTAGCGGCGCGGACTCACGGATGTCACCGACGTTGGGCTTGTAGGTCACGCCGAGCGCCAGGATCTCGGCGCCCTTGATCGACAGTCCACGCGCGTTGAGAGCGTCCACGACGCGTCGCGCTACGTAGCCGGGCATCTCCGCGTTGACATCATGCGCCAAGCTCGACGATGCGGAACGGACGTCCGGCGTCTCGCCGGGACTGCCACGCGAGATAGGTCGGATCCAGTGGGATGCAGTGCCCGCCGACTCCGGGGCCGGGTTGGAACGCCATGAACCCGAATGGCTTCGTCGCGGCTGCACGGATGACCTCCCACGAATCGATGTCCTGGGAGGCGCACAGCTGGGCAAGTTCGTTGACAAGGGCAATGTTGACCATGCGGAACGTATTCTCGAGCAGCTTGGCCAGCTCAGCGGCCCGCGTGCTCGAGACTCGCACAACCTGGTCGATGAACTGCCCGTAGAACGCGGCGGCCGTCTCGATTGCACCAGGGCTGTCACCGCCGACGATGCGTGGCGTGTTCTGCATGGTGAACTTGTCATTACCGGGGTCGATGCGCTCGGGAGAGTAGGCGAGCAGGAAGTCGCGACCGGCGCGAAGCCCTGTCGCCTCCAGGATTGGGCGGATGACCTGATCCGTGGTGCCCGGATAGGTCGTCGACTCGAGAACTACGAGGCTGCCGCGTCTGCAGGTGGTCAGCCACTGCTCGCGTGGCGGCCTCCACCGAGGCGAGGTCGGGCCGGTGGTCGATCAAAGGAGTAGGCACGCAGATCAGCACCACGTCAGCCGACTCGACCGACACGAGAGAGGTATCGAAGGTGAGGCGCCCGGTGTCGATCGCGAGAGACAAGACCTCATCGAGCACCCCGGGCACGACGTTGTCTCCGGCCCGCAGGCTGGCGACGCGCTCAGCATCCGTGTCGATCCCAGTGACGCGCATCCCACGCGTCGCTGCGGCGGCCGCAACGGTGAGGCCTACGTACCCCTGACCGATCACGGCAACGTTGACATCGTTGCCCCGCAATCGCCGACGGAGCTGGCCGGCGGACTTCACGAGACCTCCTCCGTCTTGGGCGTTGCCGCATAACCCTTGATTACCTCTGCTGGGTCAATCGCAGAAGCGGACGGCTGTGGGACGGGCGACATGTCCGATCGCGGGGGCATAGCGGAGCCGCGGTAGGGGACAATGACGCTCGGCCGGCTGGTGCCGACCAGGACGACGCCGAGCACAGATGCCTCTGCACGTTTGAGCAGCCGGATCAGCTGGCTGGCCTTCTCACTCGTGTCGCGACCAACGCGACTGACGACGAGCGCAGCGTCGACGTGCTGTGCGATGTCGAGGCTCTCACTGGCGACCAGGAGTGGCGCACTGTCGACCAGCACGATGTCAGCTTCCGCGCGGGCTGACTCGACGACCTCGGCGAAGCGCATCACCAGCGCTGCAGTTGTGCCGGGAGTCGACCCGTTGGTGACGAGCCGCACACCAGGAATGCTGGTCTGCCGGGCAACATTGCCGAGGTTGATGTCGTCGTTGCGGGCGAGCAGCTCGCTCAGTCCAACGGTGCCGTTGGCGTCCAGGTAGTCCTGCATCTCAGGATTACGGAAGTCACAGTCGATCACGAGGACATTCATCCCGACTTCGGCGAGCGCCGCCGCCAGGTTGGCGGTCGTCGACGACTTGCCCTCTCGCGCCGCGACCGAGGTCATCATGATGACGCGTGTCTGCCGCGGGCCGCCGGCCCGACGCCGTCCGCCCTGTCGAAGGATGGCGAACCGCAGTGACCGGTAAGCCTCCGCGTCAACGGAGTGACTACGGCTGTGGACGAAGATTTCGCGACGGCGCTGTCCGAGCTGGGCGAGCTCACCCTCGGGATCTCGGCTATGACCGGAGCGTCGAAGGCTGCCTCGATGTCAGGCCTGCGACGGAGCCGGGTGTCGAGGCGACTCACGATGACGGCTGCGATGGCCCCGAGCAGCAGACCCACGGCGCCGAACACCAGCGCACGCGGCACAGGGCGCACCGGCACGGGGAGCCCGCCGCCGGAGTGGTCGCCCAGCGACGGGGAGCCGAGCGTTTCGAGGCCCGACTCAGCCGGTGTGTTGTTGAGTTGCTGCAGTTGGCCGTAGAGCTGACCGTATCGGGCGACCTCGGCGTCGCGACGCGCCGTGAGGATGGGCACGAGACCTTCGTTGGCGCCGGCGATCTGTGCCTGCAGCTCGGAGACACGGGTGTTGACGGAATCCAGCTCCGCCTGCAGCTCTGCCTTCTTGGTTTCGTTGAGCTGTTGCTGCGAGTTACTGAGGAACTGCATGACGCCATTGGCGAATGCAGTCGCCTTGGCTGAGGCGAGTTGTGCGTTGGGCGCCGTGGCCTCCACCGTCACGCTCAACGCGTCCGGGTCGGCGATTGCAGTCACGGTGGCGGCCAGCTGCGCAGGATCTCCCGGATGTTGCAAGGCCTCGGCCGCAATTGTGGCAACGTCAGTGTTCGTTACAAGCGTCGCCGCCAAGTAGAGGTTGACCTGGGGCGGTGGCGTCCCGTGCCGGGATCAGTGTGACAGTGGCCTCGTATTCGTCCGAGGCACGCTGCTCCGCTTTGCTCGGCGCCGTGAACCAGCCGACCAGCCCGGCGACGACGACGCACATGACGACGACGTTCCAGTGCCTTCGCAGTGCTGTGATGTACTCGATGCTTTCCATAGCGTCAGGCTCCGGTCACCAGTTCGATGGACCATGCTGGAGCAGGTCTACGGGTGTCATCAGTGCTCTCGGACTCATTAATTCCCCCCGCCGCGGCCAGCGCGAACAATTCGTAGCGTAGTGCCGGATCAGCTGCCTGCGCCTGCAAATCGAGGCGGGCCAGAGCATCCGCGACCTGTTCGACCGGCAAAGTCTTGGGGTAGACCTTGTTGATTGATGGGTGCGCCGTTGCGAGCAACTGCTCCTCGGGTGTGTGCAGGTGCTCTGTTAGCCGTTCGCCGGGACGCATGCCTGTGACGCGGATCTCCACGTCCGACCCGACACCGCGTCCGGAGAGCCGAATCATGCGGGCGGCCAAGTCGATGATCCTCACCGGCTCGCCCATCTCGAGGATGAAGACCTCGCCGCCCTTGGCCAGTGCTGCAGCCTGCAGGACGAGCTGGACGGCCTCGCTGATGCTCATGAAGTAGCGGGTCATGCGACCGTCGGTGAGCGTAACGGGACCACCGTTCTCGATCTGCCTCATGAAGGTCGGCAGGACACTTCCTCGACTGCCGAGTACGTTGCCGAAGCGGACGGCGCAGAAGCTCGACCCGTCCTGCTGCCCGGCCAGGACGACGTGCTCCGCGACGCGTTTCGAGGCACCCATGACGCTCGTAGGCTCAACCGCTTTGTCGGTCGAGATCAGGATGAATCGCTCGACTCCGATCTCACGTGCGGCACGCACGAGGTTGGCGGTGCCAAGGCAGTTGGTTCGCACGGCTTCGTCGGGAAACTCTTCGAGAACGGGCACGTGCTTGTGTGCGGCTGCGTGAAAGACGATCTGTGGTCGGTAGCGGTGCACCAGGCGGCTGATCACCTCGGCATCGCGGATATCCGCGAGGAGCTGCACATGCGTGCCCGGCAGGTCGAGGGCCACGTCGTAGAGATGGGTCTCATCGTGGTCGAGCAGGAGGAGCAGTTCTGGCTCGCACGCGGCCACTTGGCGGGCAATCTCCGATCCGATGGAACCGCCGGCCCCGGTCAGCAGCACCCGCTTGCCGTGGAGGATGGCGCGCACCGCGCCGATGTCTGTCTGCACCTGGTTGCGACCCAGCAGATCCTCGATCGAAAGGTCGCGCAGGTCACGCACGCTCACCCGTCCGTTGACCAGTTCGGCGATGCTCGGCAGGACGCGCAGCGGGACCTCTGCCTCCTCGGCCAGGCTCGCCACTCTGCGAACAAGTCGAGCCGGCGGATCGCCGACTGCGAGCACGATTTGCTGGGCGCCCAAGTCGCGGACGACGCCGGGAAGGTCGTTGAAGGGGCCCACCACGGGTACGCCGCTCAGGGTGCGCCCGTGCGTGCCTGTGTCGTCGTCGAGGAAGGCGACAGGTCGGAGGAACGGGTCAGCAGGAGGTCAGCATGTCGCGGGCGAGCGCCGCTCCCGCGGAGCCCGCTCCCAGAACGACAACGTCTGTGGGCACGACACCGGCGTGCCGACTGTTGAGCGCGAACAGGCGTGCCTGGAATCGAACGAGACCCGCACCAGCGGTCGACGCGGCGGTGCCGAGCACGACGACTGACAGCGGCAGCAACCGCGGGCCGAGCAGTGCAAGGACGATCAACGCGCACGTGATCGTCAGGCCGGAGGCCAGCAGGCGACGAGCTTCGGGGATGCTCGAGTGTCGCCAGATGCGGCCGTACAAGCGCCAGGCCCCGTTGCTGACAATGGTGGCCACGGCAACGAGCGGTGCGGAGACGAGGAACGTGCGCCAGAACTCGTCCGGGACCGACCCGTCGAAGCGCAGACTCAGTGCGCCGCCCATGGTGAGTACGGCGATCAGCGCGTCGAGCAGCGCCAGCGGCGCGTCGGCGCGAAGGCGTGCACCAGCCGTTGCGACACGTCGGAGCCACACATCGGACGCCACTCCGGCTGCACCGCGCCCTCGCGTGCTCGGTGCCGGATATCTCGGCATCGCGTCGTCCCCCCTGGTCTTGCTTCCCTGGCACCATCCTCCCGGCTGACGGCGGGCTTGTACGCACTTTGCGGGAACTCACGGAAGATCGTCGGCCAGATCGCGCAAACGACCTATCCGGCCGGTTCACGGCTGCAAAGATCCTCATGTGACGCCAGCCGTGCTGCACCTGATCGCGTCCAACAGCCGGCGTGGTGCAGAGACCTTCGCCAGCGAGCTGCACCGAGCAGCTCGCCGCGCGCGGTGTCGGGTCGAGCATCGCAGCCCTCGCCGATTCCGGCGCCAGACCAGCGGCTGCCGGTCCCGGTGCTGGGGTCGTCTCGCTACGGGTTGGACACCTTCCAGGAGCTGCGACGGCGGGCCCAAGCCACTGATCTCGTCGTCGCCCACGGCTCGAGCACGCTGCTCGCGTCGGCCGTTGGTCTGGTCGGCACACACGTGCCGTTCGTCTACCTGAGCATCGGAGACCCGACGCACTGGGCGGCCGATCCGCTCCGGCGCGTGCGTGTCGGTCTGTTCCTGCGTCGGGCGCACCGGGTGGTTGCCATCTGCGAAGCCGCCCGGGCGAGTCTCATCCGCCATTTCCGGCTTGACCCCGAGCACGTCGTCGTGATTCCCAATGGCCGTTCGGCGAAGCGGTTCGCGCCAGCCTCGCTGGGTGCCCGGTCCAGCGCTCAGCGCCATTTCGAGCTACCGGTCACGGGATCGTCTGTCGTCGTGGGGTTCGTGGGCGCCCTGAGCCGGGAGAAGCGTCCGGATGTGGCTGTTCGCGCGATCGCGCAGTTGCCGGATGTCCACCTGGTCCTCGCCGGTGACGGTCCGCAGCGCGCGGAGATTGAGTCGTTGGCAGCACGGCTGGCGCCCGGTCGAGTGCACTTTCTCGGAAGCGTCGATCGTGTCGAGGCGGTCTACGCGGCTGTCGACGCCGTGCTCGTGACCAGCGACAGCGAAGGCGTTCCCGGCGTGCTGATCGAGGCGGGACTCTGCGCGGTTCCGGTCGTCGCCACAAGCGTCGGTTGGGTCGACCAGGTGGTTGTTGACGGAGTGACGGGAGTGCTCGTCCCACCAAACAGGCCAGACCTTATTGCGCAGGCCGTCCTTCGCGTTGCGCAGCAGAGCGAAGAGATGGGCCGTCGAGCTCGTGAGCACTGCGTCGCCCGCTTCGAGCTCGACCTCGTCGTGGATGCGTGGTCCGCTCTCGTCGCCGATGTCGCCGCCGAGAATTCTGGCATTCGCCTGCGACGGCAGCCAGGGCGAACCTAGAGTCGCTGTCGCAAGACGTGCGCTCTGGGGGGACGCGTGGGGGCTTGGTTGACGGTCGACAGCGTGCGCCTGCGTCGGTGCGTGCCATGAGGGCGATCGTGAAGCGACAGCTCGCGCGCATCGGACAAGGGGGCGCGGCGCGTGGACAGAGCCTGCTCATCTATCACCGGGTGGGCGGCGGCTCACCGGACGAGCGGGATCTGAGCCCGGCCGCGTTCGCCGCCCAAGTCGAGCTCCTGTCGAGCAGTGACGTCGTCTCGTTGGATGAAGCGGGTGACCGGTTGGAACGTGGTGACGAGCGCCCCGGCGTCGTACTCACCTTCGACGACGGCTTCCGTGACGTCTACGACCACGCGTGGCCGTTGCTGCGCGAGCGACGGCTGCCCTTCACCGTCTACCTCGCCAGCGCCTATGTCGGCAGTGTCATGCACTGGGATGGCTCCACCGCCAAGGCGGCGGGGCCGGCGCTGACCTGGTCACAGCTCGCGGAGATGGTCGACTCCGGGTTGTGCACCATCGGCAACCACACGCACACCCATGCGCGCCCGGAGGAACTCACCGAGGAAGAGATCGACAGGTGCTCGCACGAGATCGAGTCTCGTCTGGGGGTGCGTCCTAGGCACTTCACCTACCCATGGGGCATCCGTGTGCCGGCGGCGGAGCCGTCGCTACGCCGCCGTTTCCGCACAGCCTCGACGGGGGAGCTGGGACGCAACTCGCCAGGCGTCGACCCGATGCGTCTGCGCCGCATTCCTGTGCGCAACACAGATCCGGTTGAGTTCTTCCACGCGAAACTTGCCGGTGGGCTCGCTGCCGAACGGACCTACGCCGCCCTGGTGTCGGTCGGTAAGAGGGTCGGTCTGCGTGCCTGAGCCAGTGCGACTCACTCACCCAAGTGGACGGCCCTTGCGGGTCGCACACCTGACGACCGTCGACATGAGCCTCGCCCTTTTGCTCGAGACTGAGCTGCGGGTTGACGTCGAAGCCGGCTTCGAGACCTACGGGATCAGTGCTCCCGGGACGTACGTCCCACGTGTTGAGGCACTGGGCGTGCGCCACGTCCCGGTCCACTCGCTTACCCGGGCGTGGAGTGTAGGCCAGGACTTGCGCGCCGCGCGTGAGCTTCGATCGGTGCTTCGCCGTATCAAGCCTGACGTCCTCCACACGCACAACCCGAAGACCGGGGTGCTCGGCCGGCTTCTCGGGCGCCTGTCCGGCGTTCCGGTGATCGTCAACACCTGCCACGGGCTGTGGCTGCGACCAGAGGATCGCTGGGCTCGCCGGACCTTCGTGCTTGGTGCGGAAATCGTCTCTGCTCAGGCATCCCATGCCGAGCTCTACCAGAACTCCGCCGACCAGGACCGACTTGTCCGGTGGGTGTGGCGCAAGCCCAGCGAGGTGGTCGGCAACGGTATCGACCTAGCGCGGTTCCGCCGCGATGACGTCGCTCGCCGGAGGGTTCGCGACGCGCTCGGCATCGCTGACGACGACATCCTGGTGGGTTGTGTCGGCCGACGAGTAGCCGAGAAGGGCATCTCTGAGTTCGTGGAAGCCGCCCGGCTACTTAGCGACCGCGCAACTTTCGTCTGGGCAGGGCCCGACGACCCGGACAAGCTTGATGCGGTGCCCGAGCGTGACCCGGCGGTCCTGTGGTTGGGGGAGTGGCAGGAGATGCCTGCGCTGTACTCGGCGCTCGACGTCTTCGTTCTGGCCTCCTATCGGGAGGGCTTCTCACGCTCGGCGATGGAGGCAGCGGCCTGCGGCCTACCCATGGTGCTCACCGACATCCGTGGCTGTCGTGAGATCGGGACACATGGCGAGGAGCTGCTCCTCGTGCCAGCAGGGAACTCACAGGGCCTTGCAGCAGCCATAGGGCAACTGCTCGACGATCCGGTCGAGCGACGGCGGATGGGAAAGCGGGCCGCGGACCATGCGCACGAGACATTCGACCAGGTCGCGATTGCTCGACGGTCGATCGACACCTACCGCGAAGTGGCTCGTCGAAGATCGTTGCACTGGGGCTAGCGAACTTGCTTTGGGGGGACAGTCATGAGGCGTTGCGTCGACCTGGCCACGGCCATCCTGCTTGGTCTGCTGATCCTGCCCATCCTGGCTGGCGTGGCAGTGGCTGTCCGGATCGGCCTTGGGTCGCCCGTGATCTTCACGCAGCGTCGCACGGGCTGGCGCGGGAGGGAGTTCACGATCGTGAAGTTCCGAACCATGCGAGCCGCCGCCTTCGAAGGCGAGCCGGACGCCGCACGGGAGTCACGCTTCGGCCAGCTGTTGCGGGCGTCGAGTCTCGATGAGCTCCCGCAGTTGTGGAACATCCTGCGCGGCGACATGAGCTTAATCGGTCCGCGGCCGACGCTGCCTGACCAGGTCGTGCACTACTCCGAGCGACAGCGTGGCCGGCTTGCAGTCCGACCTGGAATCACGGGTTGGGCGCAGGTGTGCGGACGCAACTCGTTGTCTTGGCCCGAACGCATCGAGCTCGACCTGTGGTACGTCGCCAATCGTTCCGCCGCGCTGGACTCGAGGATCGTTCTGCGGACGATGGCGCGGCTTGTCCGACCCAGCGGCGTAATGGGTCAGGGAGGCGTCAACCCCGGCTTCCCTTCGTCCTCGGACCCGGCGATCCATCCCGCTGACGTGGTAACCCCGAACAGGACGGCTCCGGTCAGCGTGACGAGCGGAAACTCTGCCACGTAGTCGACGGCCGCCTGCATCCCGAATGCCGCAACTGATGCTGCTCCCAAAGCCGCAAGGGCATGGCTTCGAGAGAGCAACACCAGGGCGGCGATGACCCACACCAGCAGCAGCGAGAGCAACACGATCGCCGGGTAACCCTGCTCGGCGCCTTGCTCCAGAGGCAGGGAGTGCGCCCAACGAAGATCCGCGTCTGAGCGCGCAGTCGGGCTCACGGTGGCGAACGCTCCAGGGCCGACTCCTGTCTTCGGTGACTCGCCGAGCACCTGCACAGCTTCTTGCCACAGCGCCCGTCGATTGTGATCGAACAAATGCCGGTCCGCCAGCCCCAGGAAAGCCCGCGTTGCGGCTATCGACCAACGAGGCCACGACTACTAGAACCGGAGCCAATGCGATCAAGGCCGTAGGCCACCGGGCGGTGAGGCGACGCGCAGATAGCCCGACGACGAGTACGAGCAAGCCGGCTGCTATGCCCATGGCGGACCCCGTAGGCACAAGAAATGCGAGCATCCCCACCGCCGCTAGCCCGAGCCGCGACCGCCACAACGCACTAGGTGCGAGGTTGGCTGCTATCAGCGCCGCCGCCATGCCTTGCACGATCAACGCAGCGTCGGCGTTGGGATAGCCGAGGGTCCATCCAAACGTGGGAGAAACAAGGGAGACGGTCATTGCCAGAGCGAGAAGTCCGATACCTGCTGTGATCGCCACCGTCACGGCGAACCCTCGAACCACGCCTGCCGATCTGCCCGCTGCAACAGCCGCGCCCAGGGCAGCAAAAAGCGCGCACTGTCGCCACGGCGAGCCGCCCTCGACCTGAGCGCTGACGACAGCCCAGAGCGCGGCGACGACGAGCAAGGCGATGCCTACGATGTTGAGCCATAGCCGTCGCCTGTTGGCGGTGTCGGCCAGTTCCGGCTTTGCCAGTCCGGAGCTCACGCGGTCCGTGTCCTGTCAGGATGGCGACCGTGAAACTGTTTATCGCTGGAGCCGGGGGCCTCGGACGGGAGACGCTCGATGCAGCTCTTGCTGGGCAGGTGGACGTCAGCGGCTTCCTCGACGACGCCCGCGGCGGCGAGGTGGTGCGCGGGGTACCCGTCCTGCTCCCAGGTGAAGCTCCCTCCGGGGGGAGCTACGTGGTGGGGATCGCCGACCCGCATGCTCGCCGTCGGCTCGTCGACCTGCTTGCGGAGCGAGGTCTGTCGGCGACCATAGTCGTGCATCCACGCGCGATAATCGGCCCGGAGACGAGCGTGGACGAGGGCTGCATCGTGCTCGGTGGTGCGCATGTGTCCAGCAGCGTCCGCCTCGGCGCCCACTCCCAGGTGCATTACAACGCCACGGTCGGGCATGATGCGGTGTTCGGCGACTTCGTCACTGTCTATCCGGGCGCGAACGTCTCCGGCTCGGTGACTCTCGAGGACAACGTCACTGTGGGAAGCAATGCGGTCGTGCTGCAGGGCCGAGTCGTCGGTCGAGGAGCATTTGTCGGAGCGGGCGCCGTCGTGACGCGAGATGTCGAGCCGGGCGTCGTCGTGGTTGGCGCGCCCGCGCGTCCCCTGAGGCCACAGCATTGACCGCGCTCAGTGCTCGGTGTGCACAGGAAGCGGTGCGGATCCAGCCACGCCACCGGGAGACTGAGGCGGCGGTGGAGCTGACGGCGTCGGGGCATGTCGGATAGTCCAGGTCGGCGGTGCACAAGCGCGCGGGGGCGAGAACTCTGGGATCGGACCGCGACCTGCCACGGTGACTTGCACCGCCCCGGCCCCGGATTGCAATCGAACGACATTGCGAGGGGGGGCTGTTGCTGTGAACACCACGTCAGCTGGAACGCTGATTGCTGGCTGCTCGAAGTCGAGCGCTGTGGGCTCGTCGTGGTTGGCGTCGTTGCCCGAGTCGGATACCCACACAGCTCCAAGTCGAGCACCTTGGAACAGTCCGCATCGGAAAACGGTCGGGTGGCCAGTGCCATCGGCGGTGTGGTTGTTGGACTGTACGAGGTAGTCGGAGACTCCACCGCCGTCGAAGATCATGCTCTCGAAGCTCAGGTGCTGGCCGCCGTTGTCGACCGCATGCAGGTTTAGAGCGACAGAGCCGTTGCCGTACAGGTGGCCTCCCTGGTACCGGTACGAGTTGACGTAGGCGCCGTGGGTGATGCCCGTCTCGCCGTTGTGGTAGGCCGCAAAGTCCTCGACGACGTGGGGAAGATCGTCGTTTTGCCACGTGAAGATCCCGTTGGCCATGTTGTTATGGGCGATGTTGCCTCCGGTGAAAGTCCAGACGCCATGGCCGGACTCGCCGCGACTCTCGGGCCAGCTGAACCCAGCGGCATGCTTGTTGCCTTGGACGCCCACCGCGACTGAATCGCGGACTGTATTCCCGGATCCCTGGCCAAGGGTGTATCCGGCGAGCCGGTAACCCCTGAAGTCCGGATCAGTCCGGACCAGGGCGGCCATGGTGTGATCGTAGAGCGTGTCGTTCGTCTCCGGCCCAGGTGTGCGCGTGTCGGGGGAGAGGTCCCACCAATACGCCTCTTCGAACGTGTCGAAGGAAACGGTGTCCCGGAAGGTGATCCCATGAGACATGTGAGGGACGAACGCATGGCCTCCAGCATCGCGGACAACCGTCCCGATGACCTCCGAACCGCGGCTACCGTCGCCGGACTCATGGAAGTGAAGTCCGTATCGGCCCAGCACGCTCTCGGTGAACTCTTCCCCTACCTGGCGTGGGCCGACGAAGCGGATGGCCGCGTAGTCGACCACCTGTGCCCGGGTCGAACGGATCCATACGTGGGAACGCCCGGTCGGCGTTCCTTCGATGCGCACGTTGCGGGTGAGGTTGGCGACCTCGGCGGTCCACGTCCCGTTCACCTGCGGATGCCCGTGGGGCAGTGGGCGGTCGATCTCGACGGTCGTGCCGTTGACTGCGGACACTCGGACCACGTCGAACCCCGTTGCGAAGTCTTGTGTCGCCGGTGGTCCGGTGGGAGTGACAAGCAGTTCATCACCCACGACCCACCCCACGGGAGCCGCAGCGAATGACAACGTGCGACTGCCCGCGTCGACAGAGCTGGCCAGCCGTGTCCAGCCCGTCTTCGGCGCGCCGGCAACATCCAGCCGACCGTGACCCATGACCCAGAGGCCGACGTCCGAGGCCAGCGGCGCCATCCCGCCGCCAACGAACTTCGTCTCGTCGACACCGACGAACTTCACCGTGTGGACCACGGTTGGACCTTGTGGCCGCATGCTGAGCAACCCGTCGACAACGACGTTGCCCTGCATCTCGAGAGTTGTGCTCCGACCAGGGTCAAACATGAGGGCGGCTTGCGGGTCCACTCGAAGACTGGCGATGCGCGTGTCAGCGTCGAGAGTCAGCGAGTGCAGGACGGTCACCTCACTGTGGTCGCCGGGAACCTGCCCCTCCGTCCAGGTCGCAGGATCGGACCAGGCTCCGCTTCGAACCGAGGTCGCGTTGGCCGGACCTGCCAGTGACTCCGTACGCTCCGCGTTCGCGGCCGGTGATGAGTTCGCTGCGCTCGGATGTGACGTCGGTGGGGAGGCCCCCTCATGGCGATGGGCGGGCCTCGTAGCCTGGCGCACCGCAAACGCCGTGCCAATGAGTACGGCCACGGCGACGATGGCAACCACGATGGGGACACGCCTCACGGGATCATTCTCCGGCTGCGCATCGGCACGCGGGGCCAAGTTCACGAACTCTGCCCAAACGTCAGCGGTGTCCGGTTTCTGGCAATCATGACGATTACGCGAACGCCTCCTCGGAAGCTTCCGATGCTGCTAGCGTCCACTTGAGGGGGAGTCATGAGCACCGTCAGCGTCTTTGTGCCCACGTACAACTACGCGCGCTACCTTCGGGAGTGCGTCTCATCGGTGTTGGTCCAGGACGACGTGGACGTCGAGGTCCTGATCATCGACGATGCGTCGACCGATGGTTCCGACGAGGTTGCACGCGAGCTCGCAAGTGAGGACCCACGAGTTGCTGTCGCCGTGCACGGCAGCAACCGGGGGCACATCGCGACCTACAACGAGGGCATCGCATGGGCGCAGGGCCAGTATCAGCTCTTGCTTTCGGCTGACGACGCACTGGTGCCGGGCGCACTGGCGCGCGCGGTGCACGTGATGGACGCGCACCCGCAGGTGGGTCTTGTCTATGGGGACGTGCCTCGTCCCGGCGAGGAGGGACGTCCGTTGCGGCTCGATGGCGGCTATACCGTCACGCCTGGCAGGACCTGGCTCGAGGACCGGTGCCGCTCCGGCTACAACGTTGTACCCACACCCACCGCCGTCATACGTACGTCCTTGCAGCGGCGGCTCGGTGGCTATCTGCCCGAGCATCCGCACGCCGGCGACCTGGAGATGTGGCTCCGTCTCTCCATCCACGGCGACGTCGCGATACTCGACTGTCATCAGGGTATCTATCGTCGCCACGACGAGTCGATGAGTGCTGCGTGGTCCGAGGACGCGGCAATCGGCGACCTTATGGAGTGCAAGCGAGCCTTCGACGCCGTGCTGGATGCCAACGAGCAGGTGCTCACCGATGCGGCCCGGCTCCGAGCTCTCGCCCATCGTGCCAGTGCGCGCCGGATGGTGGGGCGGGCATCAACAGTGCTGACGCAAGGCGACCCACGCTGCGCGCTGGTCGACGAGCTGCTGCGGCTGGCGAGGGAAACTGACCCAGCCGTGGTCCGGTCGCCGGTCTATGCCAAGTTTGTGCTGCGACGCACGGCACGGGGGCGGCTGGCCTCGTCCGTCGGAGCTCGGCGCCGGTCAGTCCGAAGGAGTGAGGCCTAGCGGTGCATGCAACCGTCCGTCAGCTCGACGACAGCGAGCGGCAGCTTCGCCGTGTGGTCCGTCGCGCGCGGTCGGCGATGGCTGCGGGCCGGTTCAACGCTGCTGCAGCGCACGGGGAGGCTGCGGCACTGCACGCGACCTGGCAACACGCAGGGCGGTTCGCGGACGGGGAGCTGGAGTGGGTGCTCCGGACGGCGGGCCGACAGATGGCTGGGCCCGAGCTGCAGTCATCCCGGGTCTTTCGCTCCGCGGACATGCATCGTGTGCTGCATGTGGCCACTCTCAGCGGCCGATATGGAGGAGCTTCGCGCCTGCTGTGGCGCTGGGTCGAGGCCGATGATGGCCGTCAACACGATGTCGTCTTGACAGCTCAAGGCGGAGTGGCAGTTCCGGATCAGCTGAGATCGGCAGTCGCCGGTCGGGGTGGTCGAGTGACCTTGCTCGACCGGGAAGCCAGCCGTTACTCGGACAGGGCCCGACTGCTGCGGGGCGCGGCAGCCTCGGCTGACGTCGTCGTGGTTCATCAGGAGACTCACGACGCGCTTCCGTTGATGGCCCTGTCGTCCAGGCACCGCCCACCAACGGCCTACGTCGACAATGCTGATCACGTCTTCTGGGTCGGGGTCTCGATGGCCGATGTGGTGGTGCACCTGCGGGGTGCCGGCGCAAGTCTCGGGATCTCTCGGCGCGGTGTCGCACCCGAGCGTTCAGCAATTCTGCCGATCCTGCTGGGCCCCGTGCCACGTCAGATCTCATCCGCCGAACTCCGTCAGCGGCTCGGCATCCCGGCGGACGCCGTAGTTCTGCTCACAGTAGCCCGTGGCGTGAAGTACGAGACCCGTGCAGACGACCACCTCGTCGACCTGATGCTCCCGGTCCTTGAGCGCTTCCCGCAGGTGACCCTTGTTGCCGTCGGACCCATTGAGACCGAGAGGTGGAGGAGAGCCCGGGAAGCGGTAGCCGGACGGGTTCACGCCCTGGGGCCAAGGGACGACACGGGGACGTTCTACGAGATTGCCGACGTCTACGTCGACTCGTACCCGTTGACATCGATAACGTCCCTGCTGGAGGCCGGGCAGCATCAGGTCCCCTTGGTCAGCTACTGCCCACCGCCGCGCTCCGGAACCGTGCTGGCGGCCGACGCACCCGGGCTCACCCGGTCCCTGATCCGGGCGGGCAGCCCACACGAGTTGGCGGCCGAGGTCAGCCACTTGGTGATGGACACCGCCTACCGTCGTGAGCGTGGGGCACAGGCACGTGGCGACGTCGAGCGTGAGCACACAGGTGAAGGCTGGCGTCGACGAATGGAATCCGTGCTCGACCAGCTGGCCGGAACCCCACGGCTCGACGGCGACGCGTGGCGCGCACCTGACCGGCAGACATCCGAAATCGACCAGCAGGTGGCAACGGCGTTTGCCCAGCCCGTGGACATCTTCGCCTCGACGCTTGCTCGGATGGGAAGACCGTCTACGCCCCGTGACATCGCCGACCTGGCGCAACTGACTGTCGGTAATCCACGGGACGCCGTGGCCGCTCTCTCACGCCTCGGCCGACGGCGCGCTCGCGCCTGAACGGAGGCGTCTTCAGTCCGTTCCGTGCATTCTGCACCGAGCCGGTCCATCCTGCCTCCGCAGCGAATGCGTGAAAGCAACCACGGCTCGCGGCTCAGCGCACTAGGGTTCGGAACACGGCGGAGTGCTCCGCCTGTGCGGGGCCGCTTGGGGCGGGGCGGCCACCGGGGCGCACTGGCCGCCTTGGGGGATTCATGGGGTGGGCTCTTCGGCCTGGCGTGCGCTGGGTCTCTGCTACCGCTGCAGGCGCGCTTGTAATCACGCTCCTCATTGCTGGGCCGCAAGCTGAAGCGGCCGGACCGTGTGATCCGCCAATCACCAACCCGGTGGCCTGTGAGAACACCAAGCCTGGAAACCCGCCCAGCGAGTGGGACGTCAGCGGCGCCGGCAGCAGCGCCATCCAGGGATTCGCCACCGACATCAGTGTCGACCAGGGCGGCACTGTCGGGTTCAAGGTCGACACCACGGCGACCCGTTTCCGCATCGACATCTATCGTCTCGGGTTCTATGGCGGGCAAGGCGCGCGCAGAGTGGCCACCCTTACCGACACCGCCACGACGGCCACCAACCAGCCCAACTGCCTCTACGTCGACAACACAGGGCTCGAGGATTGCGGCAACTGGTCACAGTCCGCCGCCTGGACCGCGCCTCCCGACGCCGTGTCCGGTCTCTACATCGCCAAGCTCGTCGCAACGCAGGGCCTCACCGGCGCCAGTCACGTGCCCTTCATCGTTCGCGACGACGATGGGCAGTCGCCGATCCTCTTCCAGACCTCCGACACCACGTGGCAGGCCTACAACACCTACGGTGGCAACAGCCTGTACGTCGGCCAGCCCGACGGTCGTGCCCACAAGGTCAGCTACAACCGACCGTTCGTTACCCGCGGTGGCACGCCCGAGGACTGGATGTTCAACGCCGAGTTTCCGACGATCCGTTTCCTCGAGGCCAACGGCTACAACGTCAGCTACACGACGGGTGTCGACTCGGACCGTCGCGGCGCGCTGATCAGGCAGCACCAGGTCTTCCTCTCCGTCGGGCACGATGAGTACTGGTCGGGCACCCAGCGCGCCAACGTCGAGGCCGCGCGCAACGCTGGTGTGCACCTCGCGTTCATGAGCGGCAACGAGGTCTTCTGGAAGACCCGGTGGGAGTCGAGCGTCGACGGCTCAGGCACACCGCACCGCACACTCGTCACCTACAAGGAGACGCACGAGAACGCGAAGGTCGACCCCGCGGGGGCCGCGGTCTGGACCGGCACCTGGCGAGACCCGCGGTTCAGTCCGCCCGCTGACGGGGGTCGCCCGGAGAACGCACTCACCGGCCAGATCTTCACGGTCAACTGCTGCACCACCGACATGACTGTCGACTCCACCCACCGCGACCTGCGTTTCTGGCGAAACACGCGCGTCGCCGCCTTGGCAGCTGGGCAGCAGACCACACTCGGGTCGGGAGTCCTGGGCTACGAGTGGGACGAGGACCTCGACAACGGCGCCCGTCCGGCCGGGCTGATCCGAATGTCCGAGACGACGGACAACGGCGAGGTAATCCAGGACTACGGCAACAACTACGACGACGGCACCGCGACACATCACCTCACGCTCTACCGCGCATCCAGCGGGGCCATTGTCTTCGGAGCGGGTACTGTCCAATGGGGTTGGGGTCTCGACGACAACCACGACGAGGCCTCGGGTACGGCTGACGACGCCGTCCGACAGGCGACCGTCAACCTCCTGGCGGACATGGGTGTGCAGCCAGCGTCACTTCAGCAGGGGCTCGTGGCCGCATCTGCGTCGACCGACGTGACTGCGCCCACTTCAGCCATCGTAAGTCCGGGCGCGGGCGCAACTGTGCCGGTCGGGCAGTCCGTCACCATCTCAGGAACGGCTACGGACACCGGCGGTGTGGTGGGTGGGGTCGAGGTCTCGACGGACAACGGTCAGACATGGCATCCGGCAAACGGACGCAGCTCGTGGACCTACGCCTGGACGCCCACGCAGACCGGTACGGCCACCATTCGCACCAGAGCTACCGACGACAGCGGACGGATGGAGACCCCGACCGCCGGCCGGAGCGTCGCCGTCGGCACGGGCGGCAGCTCGCCCTCCTGCCCGTGCGCGATCTGGCCTGACACGCAAGCACCAGCCACAGCTATGGACGGCGACACTGCCGCTGTCGAGCTCGGAGTCAAGTTCCGGGCCTCCGAGGCAGGGCAGATCACCGGCCTGCGGTTCTACAAGGGCGGTGCATCCAACGGTGGGACCCACCTGGGACGGTTGTGGTCCAGCACTGGCACCAAGCTCGCCGAGGCCACGTTCACCGGTGAGACAGCGACCGGATGGCAGCAGGTTGCGCTCTCCCAGCCTGTCCAGGTCGTCGCCGGGACTACCTATGTCGCGTCCTACTACGCGCCACAGGGCCGCTACTCGGTGAACAACAACTACTTCGCGACGGCGACCACCAGAGGGCCCCTCACGGCTCTTGCTAACGGCACCGATGGTGCCAATGGCCTCTATCGCTATGGCTCTGGGGGCGGGTTCCCGACGAGCACGTGGCAGAGCTCCAACTACTGGGTAGACGTCGTCTTCCAGCCGGCGTTGGACACCTCGAAACCGACGGTAACCACGCGGTCGCCTGCGCCAGGTGCGACGGGCGTGCTCACCGGCACCCCGATCACGGCGACATTCAACGAGCCCGTCACCCCGCAGGGCGTGTCCTACGCGGTGAGCAATGCGGGTGGCGCCGTCGCCGGCTCGGTCGGCTACGACGCGGCGACCCGCACCGCGCGGTTCACACCCACGGCACCGTTGGCCGCTGGGACGACCTATTCCGTGACGCTCTCGGGAGCGCAGGACGCTGCCGGCAACGTGATGCTGCCTGACAGCTGGAACTTCACCACGATTCCGCCGGACACGGTCAAACCGACCGTGACGACGCACTTGCCTGCGACTGCGGCTGTAGATGTCGTCCGGACTACAGCTGTCAGCGCGACCTTCAGCGAGCCCATCCAGGCCGGCACGCCGAGCGTGACGATGTCCGGACCGGTGGGCGCAATCACCGGCACGACGTCCTACGATGCGGACGCCCACACCGCCAGCTTTGCACCCACAACGACGCTGGGCGCCTCGACGACGTACAACGTCACCGTCAGCGGTGCAGCCGACACTGCCGGCAACGTGATGGACCCTGTCTCGTGGGCGTTCACCACGGTTGCGGCGGACACGACGAAGCCGACCGTCACTGACCGATCGCCGGCCCCGGGTGCCACGAGCGTCGCGGTGGGCACGACTGTCACGACCACATTCAGCGAGGCAGTACAACAGCCGACGATCGCCATCTCTGTCGTACCCACTGGCGGGACCGCCGTCGCAGGAACGACCACATATGACACAGCGACACGTCGGGCAACGTTTGCCCCGTCGTCTCCTCTTGCTGGTCAGACCCAGTACACGGTGACAGTCAGCGGAGCACGTGACACCGAGGGCAACACCATGGACGCGGTGAGCTGGTCGTTCACGACCGGCAGCGCGTCTACCTGCCCATGCACCATCTGGGCGCCGACGGCGACACCGGCCACGGCGGCTCAGTCGGACCGGCAGGCGATCGAGGTGGGTGTGAAGTTCCGCACCTCCGAGGCCGGCCTGATCACGGGAGTCCGGTTCTACAAGGGCGGTGCCAACACCGGCACACACGTCGGCTCGCTCTGGTCGACCTCCGGCGTGCGGTTGGCGTCCGTCACATTCGCCAACGAGACGGCGTCCGGTTGGCAGCAGGCCAACTTCTCCGCTCCGGTGGCGGTAACTGCTGGCACCACCTATGTCGCGAGCTACTACTCGCCAAACGGACGCTACGCGATCAACTCCAACTACTTCACATCGGCGACCACCCGGGGCCCGCTGACAGCTCTGGCCAATGGCACTGACGGTGGGAACGGCGTCTATCGCTACGCCAGCGGCGGCGGCTTCCCGACGACCTCGTTCAACAACTCGAACTACTGGGTGGACGTGGTGTTCTCGCCCACGACTGACACCACCAAGCCGGTCATCACGGCGCAGTCGCCAACGCCAGGCGCCACGGGTGTCACCCTCGGCGCGGTCGTATCGGCGACGTTCAACGAGCCAGTGCAGCCGGCGACGATCGCCGTCACGCTCAGCGGCCCAGGCGGCGCCGTTGCCGGCGCCGCGCAGTATGACGCAGCCACGCGTGCCGTGACCTTCACGCCCGCGGCCGCCCTGTCCGCCTCGACGCAGTACTCGGCGACGATCTCGGGTGCCAAGGACGTCGCAGGGAACACCATGGATCCCGTGACCTGGTCGTTCACGACGCAGGCTGTTGACTCCACGCCGCCCTCGGTGACCGACCGGTCACCCGTCGCGGATGCCACCGGTGTGCCGGTCGGCACGACGGTCACGGCGACATTCAGCGAAGCCGTGCAACAGTCCACGATCGTCATGTCGGTCACGCCAGCAGGCGGGGCGGCGGTCGCCGGGTCGCTCGGATACGACGGCCCGACAAGGCAGGTCACGTTCACGCCGGCAGCGGGGCTCGCCGCCACAACGACGTACTTCGTCTCCCTGACCGGCGCGCGAGACATCGCGGGCAACGTCATGGATCCCATAGCGTGGTCGTTCACCACCGGTGCGGCATCTTTCTGCCCGTGCTCGATCTTCCAGAGCACCGTCACGCCGGGCACACCCGCGTCGACCGATTCGTCCGCTGCCGAGCTCGGCGTCAAGTTCCGTAGCTCGCTTCCGGGCTTCGTCACCGGCATCAGGTTCTACAAGGGCAGTGGTAATACGGGCACGCACACGGGCTCGCTGTGGACGTCGTCCGGCACGCGGCTGGCGACGGCGACCTTCACGGGCGAGACGGGCACGGGATGGCAGACGGTGACGTTCGCATCACCCGTAGAGGTTCTGGCCAACACCACCTATGTCGCGTCCTACTACGCGCCTGTCGGTCGCTACGCGGTCGACAACAGCTACTTCACCTCGGCGGTTGTGCGAAGCCCGCTCACCGCTCTGGCCAACGGCACCGAGGGTGCCAACGCTGTCTACCGGTATGGCAACGGAGGCGGGTTCCCGACGAGCTCGTACCAGAGCTCCAACTACTGGGTTGACATCGTCTTCACCACCAGCGCCGCAGACACCATCGCACCCACGGTTGTCAGCAGGTCTCCGTCGGCTGGTCAGAACGGCGTCCCGATCAGCGCGGCCGTCACGGCCACGTTCAGCGAACCTGTGCAGGAGAGCACAATCCAGGCGGCTGTCTCCGCACCCGGCGGCACTCCGGTCGCCGTGTCCTGGAGTTTCGACCCGGCCGAGAGCAGGTTCGTCCTGACACCGGTGAGCCCGCTCGCCTACTCCACCACCTACACGGTGCAGATCAGCGGTGCGACGGACACCGCCGACAATGTCATGGCCCCGTTGACCTGGACGTTCACCACGGGTGCCCAGCCGCCGCCGCCCCCGACCCAGGGACCGGGTGGCCCAATCGCGGTCGTGACCTCGGCCGCCAACCCGTTCACGTCCTACCTGGCCGAGATCATGCGGGCAGAGGGGCTCAACGAGTTCCGCACGGTTGATGTGGGGGCGATCAGCGCGTCGACCCTGGATGCCTACGATGTCGTCGTTCTCGGCGAGGTCGTGCTCACCCAGGCCCAGGTGGACTCTCTGACCACGTGGGTGCAGGCAGGCGGCAACCTCATCGCAATGCGGCCGGATGCCAAGCTGGCGGGCCTGCTTGGGCTGACGGCCGCCCCGGGGACGCTGACCGACACATACCTCAAGGTCGACGTCACCACCGGCCCGGGTGCGGGGATCACCGATCAGGTGATCCAGTTCCACGGCATCGCCAACCGCTACTCCCTCAGCGGGGCGAGCACCGTCGCCACGTTGTACAGCTCGGCAACGGCGGCGACGACGAACCCGGCGGTCACTGTGCGCACCGTCGGCAGCAATGGCGGACACGCTGCCGCGTTCGCCTACGACCTCGCCAAGTCCGTGGTCTACACGCGGCAGGGCAACCCGGCTTCGGCAGGCCAGGAGCGCGACGACGACAATGCCGGGCCGATCATCCGCAGCGATGACATGTTCGTGCCGTCCGAGACGGAGCCGGGCTGGCTCGACATGAACAAGGTGGCGATCCCGCAGGCCGACGAGCAACAGCGACTGTTGGCCAACCTCATCCTCACGGTCAACCGTGACTCCATGCCGCTGCCGAGGTTCTGGTACTTCCCTGGCGACGCCAAGGCCGTCATCGTGGCCACCGGTGACGATCACGGCAACAACGGCACCGAGGAGCGCATGGCGATTTACGACGGCAACAGCGCTGCGAGTTGCAGCGTTGCCGACTGGGAGGTGCCTGCGGTTCACGTCGTACATCTATCCGGACACCCCGATCTCCAACACGGACGCCAAGTCGTTCGAGGACAAGGGGTTCGAGGTAGGCCTGCACCCGGAGAACGGCTGCAACAACTTCACCCCGCAGAGTCTCCAGAACACCTACGTCAACGATCTGTCCGACTGGCGTGATGCCTACCCGAGCCTGCGGGCGCCGGTGTCCAACCGGTTCCACTGTCTCGTCTGGAGCGACTGGGGTAGCCAGTTCGAGACCGAGCTGTCGCATGGCATCCGCCTCGACACCAACTACTACTACTGGCCGGGCCGATGGATCGCCAACCGTCCGGGGTTCATGACCGGCTCAGGTATGCCCATGCGATTCGCCAGCGAGACGGCACCATCGTCGACGTCTTCCAGGCGACACGCGGATGACAGACGAGCTGGCAGAGCTATCCGTTCACGCCCGATACGCTCCTTGATCGCGCGTTCGGGTCATCGGTTACTTCGGTTTCTTCACGGCCAACATGCACACCGACAACGGTGAGACCGTCCAGGATGAAGCGCTGGTGACATTGGCACGCAGCCGAGGTGTCCCCTATCATCTCGGCCGCGCAGTTGCTGACCTGGGCCGAAGCGGCGCGACGCGTCGTCGTTCGGCAGCCTCAACTGGACCGGCTCGGCACTGACATTCACGGTCACGTCGGCACCGGGGCCAACAACCTGGGCGCGATGGTCCCACTGCCGGTCCCGGTGGCGGGTGTTATCGACCATCAACGCGTCGGCGACGGCGTCTTCTTTACCCTGCAGACGATCAAGGGCATCGAATACGCCGTGTTCAACGCGGCGGCCGGGTCCTACACCGCCAGCTATTCGGCGGCTTCCGGCGCGCCGTTCATTGCGGCAGCGGAATCGTCCATGGCGTCCGACGGCACGGCGACGTTGGCCTGGACCACCGACGAGCCTGCCACCGGCGAGGTCTTCCTCGGCACCCGCACCGACTGCCTAACGTCGATGACGGCCGAGGCCGGGACCGCCGGCGACGACGAGGTAGTCCTGGACGACCTCCAGCCGGGAGGACCTACTACTACCGGGTTCCGCCTCGCACCCCAACGGCAACCACACCGTGTCGCCGGAGAGCTCGGAGCCTGCCGACAAGCTAGTCGTGCCAGAGGCCGATTCCACGGCTTCGCGGTGCAGAAGGTCGAGGTCTCGCCGTGCCGACGGCACGGCCGTCGTCGCTGCGCACCGCCGACCCGTCTGACTCGACAGTGAGGTTTCGCGCTCCCTGGCAGCTCGACGGGACCGCATACTCCGGTCAGCTCGTGACGGAGCACGAGGGGCTCGTCGACGACCTCAAGCCGGTGTCGACACGCTTTCACGGTCGAGTCTCGTGACCTGAGCGGCAACGCCTCGGTGCCGTCGGACCAGCGGACCTTCCGTACGCCGAGGCGGGCGTCGCCGACCATACCGTCGGCGGCCTTGGGCCGGCGACGAAACCGGAACAGTCCAGGTCGACGACGCTACTGGCGACCTGACCCTGGCGGTGCATCTCCGGCGAGCGGGCACGTTCCGCTGTCGCGTCCGATTCGCGGCCATTGCGACATGGGACCGCCCCGTCTGGGAGGCCTCGATCCCCAATGGCGCCACCCTGAGTGTCGGTGCGCACCGGCAGCACCACCGAGCCCGACGCCACCTGGACCGAGGAGCAGGTCATCGACAGACGGTCATCGTGGTCCGCCTCACGCTACCTGCGGTACGAGCTCCGCATCCAGCCCAGGACGGAAGCGGTTGCCCTCGATCGACTCCATCGGGTTCACCCACACCTCGCCGCCGCCGGCTCATGCGCCGTCCGAGATGGAGGCGAGCGGCAGCCACGATTGGGCGACTGAGTTTGGCCGAACCCCGGAAATGACTGGTGAGGCCCGGGCAACTGGATGACGAAGGCCGACGTTGGGGGAGCAAGCGACGTGGGCATCGATCCTGTCGGCGTCGCCGTGGTCGGCACCCGCTACTGGCGACCCAACCCGATCCGCGACGCCGCGTCGCCTCACACACGGCTCCTCTGGGTATGCCGACCTCGACGAGCAGCGTGCGGCACGCGTCGTCGGGCCGTACAGCACGGTCCGGGTTACCAGCAAGCTGTCGGACGTGCTGGCGGACCCTGACGTCGAGGCGGTGGCAGTCGCGACACCTGCGCGGACGCATGCGGAGGTCGTGCTCGCGGCCATCGCCGCGGGCAAGCACGTGCTTGTCGAGAAGCCGCTGGCGGCCTCCACGTCGAGGGTCAGCGGTTGGTCCGTGCGGCGGAGGAGGAGCGGGTCGTGCTGATGTCGACCACGCCTATTGCTGCACACCCGCGGTGGCCCGCGTCCGCGAGACCATCCAGTCCGGCGTCCTTGGCGACCTGCAGTTCTTCGACTCGGTGCGCATCGACCTCGGTCTCGTCCAGCGCGACGTCGATGTGCTCTCGGACTTGGCGCCGCACCGACCGTCGATCCTCGACCACGTGCTGCCGGACGGTGTCGTGCTTGAAGCCGTCGCCGCCCACGGCGCCGATCCCATCGGGGCCGGCGAGGCGTGCATCGCCTTGTCACCGTGCAGCTGTTGGCGGCGCCATCGCACGCTCGCATGTCGACTGGCTCGGCCCGACCAAGGTTCGCACGACCATCATCGGCGGCTCCCAGCGGACTTGTCGGGACGACCTCGATCCTCACAGCGCGTTTCCGTCTTCGACCGCGGTGTCGACCTCGGCACGGCTGACGACTGGCACGGAGAGCGGCGCGAGGCCATGATCTCTTACCGTTCCGGCGACATGATCGTCCCGGCCCTGCCCGACGAGAGGCGCTGCTCGAAGTGATGGCTGAGTTTACGACGTCGATTCGAGACGGACGCGGCCACGTACGTCGGCCGGGCGGGCCTGCGGGTCCTCGACCTGCTCGAGGCGTCGTCACGCCAGCCTCGATACCGCGGCGCGGTCGTTCCGCTGCGAGGTGTCCGATGAGCGCCGCGGTTGCGATCAAGGGCGCCCGAGCCGTTGTCACGGGCGGCGCCGGCACTGTCGGCTCCCACATCGTCGACCAGCTCGTCCGGAGTGGAGCGGCCGACGTCGTCGTGCTCGACAACCTGGTGCGGGGGAGACGCAGCAATCTCACATGGGCCACCGAGCATGGGCCGGTGTCCCTTGTCGAAGGTGACATCCGCGATCGCGCGCTGCTCAAGGATCTGATGGTCGACCGCGACATCGTGTTCCACCAGGCTGCCATCCGCATCACCCAATGCGCGACCCAAGGCTCGCCCTGGAGGTGCTGGTCGACGGGTCGTTCGATGTCCTTGAGGCGGCGGCGGCGGCAGGCGTACGAAAGGTGGTGGCCGCGTCGTCAGCCTCGGTCTACGGCCAGGCCGAGACGTTTCCCACCGCCGAGCACCACCACCCATACGCCAACGACACCTTCTACGGCGCGGCGAAGGCCTTCAACGAAGGGATGTTGCGCAGCTTCCACGCGATGTTCGGGCTCGACTACGTCGCGCTGCGCTACTTCAACGTATACGGCACACGGATGGACGTGCACGGGCTCTACACCGAGGTCCTCGTGCGCTGGATGGAACGCATCGACGCCGGGCAACCGCCGTTGATCCTCGGCGATGGCAACCAGACGATGGACTTCATCGAGGTCAGCGACGTCGCTCGCGCCAACATCCTGGCGGCGGAGGCCGACGTGACCGATGTCGTGCTCAACGTTGCCAGTGGCACCGAAACCAGCCTGCGCGGGCTTGCGGCCACGCTGCTGTACGTCATGGACTCCGAGCTCGACCTGGAGTTCGGGCCTGCCCGCGCCGTCAACGGGGTGACACGCCGGCTTGCCGACACCGCGCGCGCAGCCGAGTTGGTCGGGTTCGCCGCGCAGGTGGACCTCGAGCATGGGTTGCGCGACCTTGTCCACTGGTGGCGGGCCGAGCGTGCCGCCGGGCGCAGTCTCGAGACCGGTGCCCGGGTGTCCGCATGATCCCCGTGCAGCGGCCAGTGCTGGGGCAGGAGGAGGCCGAGGCCGCCGCGACTGCAGTGCTGTCGGGCTGGGTGGCTCAAGGTCCGCGGGTGGAGGAGTTCGAGCGCCGGTTCGCGGCTCGGGTGGGAGCGACGCACGGCATCGCGGTGTCGTCCTGCACGACGGGGCTGCACCTGGGGCTGCTCGTGCTCGGCGTGGGGGAGCGAGACGAGGTCGACGTGCATCGTTCTCGTTCATTGCGACGACGAGTGCAGTGCGTTACGCAGGTGCGCGTCCGGTGTTTGCCGACGTTGACGTAGCGACGGGCAACCTGACCTGGGAGACCGTCGAGCCGGTTCTCACGCCGTCGACGAAGGTGGTCATCGTCGTCCACCAGGCCGGTGTGCCGGCGGACGTCGACCGGTTGCGAGCCGTGCGGACCACGCGGCATCGCGGTGCTCGAAGATGCTGCCTGCGCCATCGGGGCCACGCACTACGGTCGGCCGGTCGGCGAGGGGTCCGACGTGGCGGCATGGTCCTTCCATCCGCGGAAGATCATCACCACGGGGGAGGGCGGCATGCTGACGGTCGACCGCCCGGGCTGGGCAAAACGCCTGCGACGCCTGCGCGAGCACGGCATGGACATCAGCGCCGCCGACCGGCATGCCAGCGGACGCGTTGTCCTCGAGAGCTACCTCGAGGTCGGCTTCAACTACCGCATGACCGACATCCAGGCCGCGGTCGGGTTGGTTCAGCTGCGCCGGCTGGAGGAGATCATCGGCCGGCGCCGGTCGCTGGCGGCGCGCTACCACGCCTTGCTCGATGGGCTGCCGGGCTTCCGCCTGGTGTGCGATCCCGACTATGGCACCACCACCTACCAGTCGTTTTGGGTTGTGCTTCCCGACGACTTCCCGATGAGTCGGAACGACCTGCTGGACGTCCTTGCCTCCGCCGGTGTTTCCGCGCGGCGCGGCATCATGGCGGCCCACCGCGAGCCGCCCTACGCCGACCTGCCGCACGTGCCGTTGCCGGTGACCGAACATCTCAGCGACCGCTCGCTGATTCTGCCGCTGTTCCACGACATGACCGAGTCCGACCAGGACCGGGTCGTCGAGGTGCTGGCCGGTGCGGCCCGTTCGCGAGGTGCCGCATGACCGCCGGGGTGCCGCTGGTTGACCTCGCCGTCCAGCACGAGGCGGTCAAGACCGAGGTCGCCACAGGTCTCGCCGAAGTCATGGCGGCCGGCGATTTTATCGGCGGCAAAGCGGTGCGTGCCTTCGAATTGGAGTACGCCGACTTCCTCGGCGTGGCGCACTGTGTCGGCGTCGGCAACGGCACCGATGCCCTGGAACTCGCGCTGCGCGCGGTCGACATCGGACCGGGCGACGAGGTCGTGCTCCCGACGCACACGTTCGTCGCCACCGCCGAAGCCGTTGTCCGCGCTGGCGCGCACCCGGTGCTGGTCGACGTCGACTCCGACTACCTGCTGATCGACCCCGACCACGTCCTGTCTGTGGTGAGCCCGCGGACGCGCGCGGTGATGCCCGTGCATCTCTACGGTCAAGTCGCTCCGGTCGAGGCGCTGCCGGCGAGTTGCAAGCAGCCGGGATCACGATCATCGAGGACGCCGCGCAGGCTCAGGGTGCGCTCCGACACGGGAGGCCCGCCGGCGACTGGGGTGACCTCGCCGGCACGAGCTTCTACCCGGGGAAGAACCTGGGCGCCTACGGCGATGCGGGTGCGGTCCTGACCGGCTCTGCCGAGCTGGCCGAACGCATACGGCTGCTCTCGGCGCACGGCGAGCGGGCGAAGTACGACCACGTGACGATGGGCTTCAACTCCCGACTCGACACCATGCAGGCGGTGGTTCTGCGCGCCAAGCTGCGCCGGTTGGCGGAGTGGAACGACTCACGTCGCGCCGCTGCCCAGCGCTACGCCGAGTTGCTCACCGGCATCGAGGATGTCCGCCTCCCTGGGACGGTCCCCGGCAATGATCATGTCTGGCACCTCTACGTGGTCCGGGTGCCGCGGCGCGACGATGTCCTGCAACACCTTCGAGATGTGGGGATCGGGGCCGGCATCCACTACCCGGTTCCGGTGCACCTGCATCCGGCGTTCGCCGAGCTCGGGTATCGCCGGGGCGAATTCCCCGTCGCGGAGGCGGCCACGCAGGAAATCCTGTCGCTGCCCATCTACCCCGGGATCACCGAGGCCCAACAGCTGCGGGTCGTCGACGCACTGAAAGAGGCACTCCATTGACGCCTGACGGCGTGTTCGTGCACCCGCGCGGGCTATGCGAGAGCGAGTTCGTCGGTGCGGGCACCCGCGTATGGGCTTTCGCCCACGTTCTGCCGGGCGCCAAGATCGGCGTCGACTGCAATGTGTGTGACCACGCGTTCGTAGAGACTGGCGCCGTTGTTGGCGACCGCGTGACCATCAAGAACGGCGTGCTGATCTGGGACCGAGTCACTATCGAGGACGACGTCTTCCTCGGTCCCGCCGTCGTGTTTACCAACGACCTGCGACCGCGCGCCGCTATCAAGCGCGGCAGTGACGCCTTCCTGCCCACGCGGGTGGAGAGGGGCGCGACACTCGGAGCCAATGTGACAGTGGTATGCGGCACAACCATTGGCCGCCACGCGTTCGTGGCAGCTGGGGCGGTGGTGACGAGAGACGTCCCTCCCCATGCGCTCGTCGTCGGCAACCCTGCGCGGCACATCGGCTGGGTATGCGTCGACGGCGTGCGACTCGACGATGACCTGGTGTGCCCGGAATGCAGCACTGCCTACCTCACCGCCGGCGCGGGTCTGGTGAGGAAACGTGACTCAGGGGCTGCATGACGACGCCGCACGGGCCCTCGCAACACGGCCTGGCCTCGCACCGGAACGCTTGGCACGGCTCGTACGCGAGGCTGTGGAGCGCGTTTCCCTGGATCTGACCGATCGCGTGGTCCTGACCGAAGCCGCCACTGGTGCCTACGTGGTTACGTCAGTGCTGGCAGCTCTGGCGGGCGCAGAGGTCCACGCCTGGACCCGCGCAACATCCCACGGCACCATCGCCGAGGTCCGCGACCAGACGGAGCGGGTCGCCCGCGAGCTTGGTGTCTGGGACAGCATCACAATCGACCATGAGCACTCGCTCGACATCGCCTCGCGCGCAGACGTCGTGACTAACTCCGGTCACGTGCGGCCGATTGACGCCGCGCTCGTGGCCCGCCTAAAGGACGGCGCCGTCGTCCCGCTGATGTTCGAGGCTTGGGAGATCCAGGCCGGTCGGTTCGACGTCGATCTCGTCGCGCTGCGTGAGCGTGGCATAGCAGTCGCCGGCACCAACGAGCGGCACTCGCACGTGAATGTCTTCTCCTACCTCGGCCTGATGGCCGTGAAAACGCTGCTCGACGCGGCCGTGCCCCCGTACGGGACTCGCGTCGCTGTGCTCTGCGACAACCACTTCGCTTCGTACATCCGGACCGGCCTCGCCGGAGCCGGTGCAGGTGTACGCAGTGCGGCGACGCTCGCCGCGTTAGCCGAGTGGCGCACACCTGACGTGCTGCTGGTCGCGATGCGCCCTAACGGCGGCAGTGTTCTCGACGCTGCCGCTATCACCTGGCTGGCCCGACATTGGCCGGAGACGCTGGTGGTTCAGTACTGGGGCGACCTTGACCGCGCCATGCTCGACTCCGCTGGGCTCGCTGTGTGGCCGCTGACGGCACCCGCCGCGGGCCACATGGCGGTGCTGCCATCCGACGTGGGCCCGGATGCGATCGTCCGGCTCCAGGCAGGTGGGCTCAAGGTCGCCGAGGTGCTGCTGCGCGCCCCTGAGTCGCGTACAGCTGCCGACTGGGAATACGTCGATGCCCTCTGACGGCGACCGCCCACGAGTCCTGCTCCTCGGAGTGGGACCGACTGCTGAGAGCGCACTGAAAGGCCTGAGCGGGACGTTCGACGTTGTCGGATTGGTGCGACCAGACGGTCCGCCGGACGATCCCGCCCAAATGTTCGCTGCAGAGCACGGGATCGAGGTGTTGACGAAGGCGGGACTCGCCGATGTGGCCCACCTGGTGCGCAGTCGTGCGCCCGACTGTGTGGTGTGCTCGTCGTACGACCGTGTCCTACCAGCCGACGTGCTGAGCCTGTGTCCGTTCGTCAACGTGCACTACTCGCCGCTGCCACGCTATCGGGGGCGCGCCAACGTCAACTGGGCGATCATCAACGGCGAGCCGGACGCTGCGATCTCGGTCCACACTTTGGTGCCCGGACTTGATGCCGGCGGAATCCTTGCCCAGGAGATCGTGCCGATAGGCGATCGCGACACAGTCGGTGATCTCTACGCCAAGCTCAACGCACGTCAGGAACAGCTGCTTGCTGGTGCGGTGACACGGCGGCTGCTTGGCGACGAGGGCACCCCGCAGGACGAGTCAGCTGCGACATACGGCTGCACCCGCACTCCGGACGACGGCGAGGTCGACTGGGGGGCAAGCACCGGCGCCATCGACCGTCTCGTCCGGGCGCTCGGCGATCCGTACCCTCCGGCCTTCACGTTTCTCGGGCTGCGGCGAGTCGATGTGCTTCGGGCCGAGCCGATGCCCGACGTGCCGCCGTACGACGGGCGCATCCCCGGCCGGGTCGTGCGCGTCGGCCGCGACAACGGTTTCGTCGACGTGCTCACCGGTGACGGGGTGCTGCGGCTGTGGAGCCTCGCCGTCGATGGTGCAGGCCCGGTGCCGGCGAGCCAGGTCGTGCGCTCGGTCAAGGACACCCTCGGCCTGCGCACGATCGACCTGCTCCGGCGACTAACTGCGCTCAGTGACGCGATGCCGTCGCCGCTTGCCGAGCCGCCAGCCAGCTGACCGTCGCGCTGAGTCCGGATTGCAGCGGCACAGCGTGGACCTCGGGAAAGAGCGCCCGCAGCGCGGTGTCGTCGGCTTGCGAGTCGCGCACATCCCCGGGGCGAGCAGGCAGCTCCTCGACATCGACTTCGTGGCCGAGGATCTTCGCGAGCTTTGCGATCACAACCCGCAGCGACGTCCGTGAGCCGAAGGCGAGATTGACCGGGTCCGCAGACGTGACCCGTCGCAGCAAGGCGTCGGCGATCACTGCTGTGACGGTGTCGACGAAGGTGAAGTCGCGCGTTTGCAGGCCGTCGCCGTGCAGAGGGAGCGGCTGCCCGGCGAGCGCTGCGGACACGAAAGCAGGTATGACTGCCGCATAGGCGTGACCCGGAGCCTGCAGCGGCCCGTACACGTTGAAGAACCGGAACGGCAGCACGTCCAGACCGAAGCAGCGGGCGTAGGCCAATGCGTAAGTCTCGGTGGCGAGCTTGCTCACCGCATAGGGGCTCAGAGGCTCCGCGCGCAGGCCCTCGTGCTTGGGCATCGTTGGGTTTGCGCCATAGACCGACGACGACGAGGCAACCATTATGTGGGGGTTGCCGGCCCGGCGGACCGCCTCGAGCACCTGCAGCGTGCCGGTCGCGTTGACCTCATGCGACCGCAGCGGGTCGATCAGCGATCGGGGCACCGACGGCACCGCTGCCAAGTGGACGACGGCGTCGACCCCGGCAAGCACCGAGTCGAGGGTCCCGGGGTCGAGAATGCTGCCCTCGACGAAGGCGACATCGACCCCTACAAGGTTGTCCAGCGAGCCGGTCGACAGGTCGTCGAGCACCCGTACTCCGGCAACACCCGGTGTCTGAGTGAGACGGCGAGCGAGGTTGGCCCCGATGAACCCTGCACCACCGGTAATTGCGACCTGCATCCTGCTTCCTCCCCGGGCTGGAACAGAGAAAAGGAAGAATCGCGCGGCCGGCCAGCGCGAGACGGCAAAGCCGTTGATTGCCTTGCAAACGTGCGAGGTCAGGTGAAAGTCGAGACATGCTGCGCACTTTACGGCCAGCGGAAGCCGGTGATCATCTCGTCGAGGATGAGGATGGCGCCTGACTCGTCGCACAGCCGGCGTACACCGTCGAGGAACCCGGGTTCTGGTTCGACCGCAGTGGCCGCCTCGAGCACCACACACGCAACGCGGTCCCGATGGTTGGCTAGCACGACGCGGAGCGACTCAAGGTCGTTGTACGAGAACGGCACCGTCAGGTGGCGCGTCACCTCGGGAATGCCGGCCGGCATGGCCGTCGCCCCGATGAACCAGTCGTCGGTCGAGAAGAAAGGCTGGTCGCGGCAGATGGCCACCACATCCCGCCCCGTGGCCGCGCGGGCGAGCCGCACAGCAGCGGTGGTGACGTCGGAGCCGTTCTTGGCGAACTTGACCATGTCGAGTCTGTCGAAGTTGCCGAGGAAGGCCTCGGCGACGTCGACCTCAAGTCGGGCGGGCCGGACGAAGTTGGTCCCGTGCACCATCGCCTCGGTCGCAGCGGCAACGATCCGCGGGTGGCCGTGGCCAAGTGTCACGGAGCGCAGGCCGGAGCCGTACTCCACGTACTCGTTACCGTCCACGTCCCAGACATGGGACCCGTGACCGCGCACGATGAACGGCGCGAGGTCTGCCGGGTACTGATCGTGACCCTTGGCGTAGGTATGGGCCGCACCCGGCACAAGAGCGCGGTAGCGCTCCAGGAGGCGACGAGACGCCTCCCAACCTGCCGGTGCCGTGTCGATGGCTTCCCCCGGGACCCACGCATGGCTACCAGCATGACTCGCTGCGGCGCGGAACATGACCGAAAAGCGAAAATCCGCCGCTGTTAAGCGGTGCGACCGTTCTTGACATGCGCCGGGCATCGCTCTGCCATCATGGCTTTGGGGAGTTGCGGGAGGGGCTGGGGGGCGAGTAGTGGCTGTGAGTGTCACGTCTCCCGAGACCGCTCAGGACGACAGCCAGTCGTTGCGTGTTGCAGCGGTCGGCGGGTCCATGTGGTCCGCGGCCTACCGGTGGTCGGCTCGCCTAGTCAGCTTCCTGACGTTCGCCGTCCTGGGGCGGCTCTTGGACCCCAGCGAGTTCGGCGTCGTGGCCATCGCGTCGGCGGTGGCCGGCTACCTGAGCATTCTCACCGACTTCGGTCTGCACAGATTCGTCGTCCACATGGAGGAGATGGACGAACGCCAGCGAAGCACTGTCCTCTGGTTGGCCACAGGTCTCGGTGTTGCCGTCGGCCTCCTGCAGGTGGCGGCGGCGCCCGCTGTCGCCGGCTGGTTGCACGAGCCTTCGGTGACTCTCGTGCTGCAGGTCATGGCGATCAGCTATCCGCTCAGCGCCCTCTATGGCGTCATGAGCGGGTTCCAGAAGCGCAGACTGCGATTCCGGCTCCTGGCGGTTAGGGGCATGGTGGCCGTCGTCGTCTCCGCGGGGGTCGCCATAGTCCTTGCGGTGCTGGGCTTCGGAGTCTGGGCCCTCGTCGGCCAGGTCGTCAGTTACTCGGCAGTCAGCCTCCTGGTCCTGTGGGTGGACGACCCGTGGGTGCCTCGGCTTCTGTGGTCCCGGGAGACGTTCGGGCGCGCGGTGCGCTACGGCCGCCCGGCACTTGGTGCGGCCTTCATGAACTCCGTCGGCAGCCAATCCGACACGCTGGTGATCGGTCATCGACTGGGCACCGAGGCGCTTGGCTACTACTCGGTGGCCACGAGGCTCGTTCAGGTCGTGCTCGACACGATGGTGAGCATCGTCCTCACCGTGGCGTTCCCCGTCCTGGCTCGGGCGCGCGACGACAGAGTTCTCCTCGCCGCCGCATATCGGCGAGCCGTGACCCAGTCGGTGCTGCTTTCCGCTCCGGCCATCGCGGTCGTGGTGGGCCTGATGCCTGACCTGATCGACCTACTGTTCGGCCCGAAGTGGACGGCGGTCGCCGGCGTCGCCAGCTTGCTCGCGATATCCCGCGTGCTGCTGGTGCCGGCGTGGTTCGACTCCGCATTGCTGTACGCGGTCGGTCGCGTGCGCATCGAGATGTGGTTGTCGGTGCTGGGGGCGGTGACCGTTCTGTTGGCCGCCGTCCTCGGCTCCTCCTGGGGGCTGACGGGGGTCGCAATCGGCATGCTTGTCCGCAGCCTTTTGATGTGGCCGCTGCTCATGGTCGTCTCGTGCAGAATCACCCGTCAGCCGATCACGCCGGTGATGGTCAAGGTCGTGAGCATCTGGGTCGCCGCTGGCCTGGCAGGGGGGCTGGCCGCCCTGACAGGGCACTTCCTCGCAAGCCCGGTTGCCGCGATCGGGCTCGGTGGGTGTGTCGCAGCGATCGCGTTCCTCGGGGCCGCCCTGCTGCTCGCACGCGCGACGTCTTCAGCCTCGGCGGCTGGGTTGGCTCGCGGTCAGCGGTCGGCGATTCGACTTTCCGCAGACTGAGGCACTTCGCCGGGTTAGTGCACAGGTTCGGGTCGTGTGCACCAATCGGGCGTCTCGGACGTTATGTTGTGCGCCGTGACGCTCCCGTTTAGCCTCGCCCGCGCCCTGGTGGCTGTGTCCGCCGTGGCCGCGCTCGCGGCGTGCGGTGGCGATGACGGACCCGAGGATGACCCCTTCGCGGATCTGCCGCTGGGGACACCCTCAACCTCCGCCACGACCGCCCCGAGCGCTGCCGAGGACGTCAACCTCCCCAAGGATTGCGGCGACCTCCTGGCCCCGACCGCAGTTCTTGACGCGCTCGGCGTCCCGCTCGACGGCACGACGACATACGTGTACGTGGGGCCGCTCGAGGGCTCCGGCCGCCTCGGGCGCGTGACCTGCGGCTACGGCACCGCCCCTGGGGCCGACGGCAAGCAGGTGGCCAAGCTCACCGTCGCGGTCAATGTCTACGCGGACTCGGCTGCGGCCTCCGGCCGGCTGGATGGCAGTGTGGCAGACGCGCAGTCGTCGGGGGCCCAGGTGCAGGCGCTCGAGGTGCTGGGCCGCCCGGGCTTCCTCACCAAGGACGCCGAGGACACCACTTTCCTTGTTGCGGACGACGTCCGGACCTACGTCATCTCGGCGATGCCTGGTGTGATCCCCGACACAGCCGCGCAGGTGGCGCTGCACGACCTGGCCCGCGCCCTGGTGACCCACTTCGAGGAGGCGGCACCGGCGGGTGCGCCAAGCAGTCCGGCCGCACCGACCACCGATGGGTGAGCAGACCCGTCCCGCTGTGCTCCGGGTGGCTCTCACTGGGGGGATCGGGACAGGTAAGACCGCCGTGAGCGATCTGCTGGCCGAGCTTGGTGCGGTCGTGATCGACTCCGACGTGCTGGCTCGCGAGGTTGTGGCACCGGGAACTCCCGGACTGGCTCAGGTTGTCGCCGAGTTCGGCGACGGGGTGCTGGCAGAGGACGGTTCCCTTGATCGCGCGGCGCTTGCGAGGCAGGTGTTCGCCGATGACCCGGCCCGCCGACGGCTGGAGTCGATCATCCACCCGCTGGTCCGCGCCCGCGCTGCGGAGATCGAGCGAGCTGCGCCCGCCGGCTCGGTAGTCGTACACGTCATCCCGCTCCTCGTCGAGACCGGTCAGCAGGGCAAGTTCGACCGCGTCGTCGTGGTCGACGTGCCCGAGTCTCTGCAGGTAGAGCGCCTGGCCGCGCGGGGCGTGGCGGTCGAGGACGCCTCGGCCCGCATCCGTGCTCAGGCGTCCCGGACGGAACGACTGACTGCCGCGGACGTCGTCCTCGACAACTCGGGCACGCCGGACGATCTTGCTCGCCATACCCGCGGTGCCAACCCGGAGCTGTGGGCCGACCTGCGCAACCGCGCCGAGGCGGCCACGCTAGAGGACTGACGGGTCGACGGACCCGCCGATCCGAGGAGGACGACCCATGCAGGATCGAGATGTGATCGGGCAGATCGACGAGCTCCTCGCCGAGGAGCACCGGCTCCGCGAGCAGGCCTCGGGAGTTGGTCTTGATGCCACCGCTCGGGCGCGCCTCGCGGAGATCGAGGCGTCGCTCGACCAGTGCTGGGACCTGCTCCGGCAGCGCAAGGCCCGAGAGCAGTACGGCGAGGACCCAGATCTCGCGGCGCCCCGCCCGGTCGACGAGGTTGAGTCGTACGAGCAGTAGCGCCCGCCAGGCGACCTGCGGGGTTTGTCGGCGGTACGACGTACCTTTGATTTTGTGCGTTCCACCACGACAAAAATAGACATCCACCGCCGGCAGGAGCCGTTCCGGGTCGTCAGCGACTACCAGCCGTCCGGCGACCAGCCACAGGCCATCGACGAGCTCGAGCGGCGCATTGGGGCCGGCGAGCAGGAGGTTGTGCTGCTCGGGGCGACCGGCACCGGCAAGAGCGCGACGACCGCATGGCTGGTCGAGCGGCTGCAGCGCCCGACCCTGGTGATCGCGCCCAACAAGACACTTGCAGCGCAGCTAGCCAATGAGTTCCGCGAGCTGTTTCCCAACAACGCGGTCGAATACTTCGTGTCCTACTACGACTACTACCAGCCCGAGGCCTACGTCCCGCAGACCGACACCTACATCGAGAAGGACTCCTCGGTCAACGACGAGGTCGAGCGCCTCCGGCACAGCGCCACCTGGTCACTGCTCACCCGGCGAGATGTGATCGTCGTCGCCACCGTCTCGTGCATCTACGGCCTCGGCGACGCCACCGAATACCTCGAGCGCATGGTCTCCCTCAAGGTCGGCGACGAGCTCGACCGTGACGCGTTGCTTCGCCGGCTCGTACAGATCCAATACACCCGCAACGACCAGAACTTCACGCGCGGCACGTTCCGGGTCCGTGGCGACACCCTGGAGATCATCCCGGTCTACGAGGAGCTCGCCATCCGCATCGAGTTCTTCGGCGACGAGATCGAGCGGATCATGACGCTGCACCCGATCACGGGTGAGGTCATCCGGGAGGAGCAGGAGATCCACGTCGCTCCGGCGACGCATTACGTGGCGGGTCCGGAGACGATGGAGCGTGCCATCCGCGACATCGAGGCCGAGCTCGAGGATCGGCTGGCCGAGCTCGAGCGTCAGGGCAAGCTGCTCGAGGCGCAGCGGCTGCGCATGCGCACGACCTACGACATCGAGATGATGCGCCAGGTCGGGTTCTGCTCCGGCATCGAGAACTACTCGCGACACCTCGACGGCCGCGCGGCCGGGTCGGCGCCCAACTGCCTGATCGACTACTTCCCGGACGACTTCCTGCTTGTCATCGACGAGTCGCACGTGACGGTGCCGCAGATCGGCGGCATGTACGAGGGCGACATGAGCCGCAAGCGCACCCTCGTCGAGCACGGCTTCCGGCTGCCGAGCGCTATGGACAACCGCCCGCTCCGTTGGGAGGAGTTCCTCGACCGTGTGGGTCAGACGGTCTTCCTGTCGGCGACCCCGGGCCCCTACGAGATGGGCAAGGCGCAGGGAGTGGTCGAGCAGATCATCCGGCCGACCGGCCTCGTCGACCCCGAGGTCGTCGTCAAGCCGACTAAGGGCCAGATCGACGACCTCATCCACGAGATTCGCGAGCGGACGAGTCGCAACGAGCGGGTGCTGGTCACGACGCTCACGAAGAAGATGTCCGAAGACCTCACCGACTATCTGCTGGAGCAGGGTGTCCAGGTGCGCTATCTGCACAGCGAGGTCGACACGCTGCGCCGCGTCGAGCTCCTGCGTGAGCTGCGCATGGGGGACTACGACGTCCTCGTCGGCATCAACCTGCTCCGCGAGGGCCTCGACCTGCCGGAGGTGTCGCTAGTCTCGATCCTCGACGCTGACAAGGAGGGCTTCCTCCGGTCGGGCACGTCACTGATCCAGACGATCGGGCGCGCCGCCCGCAACGTCTCGGGTCAGGTGCATATGTACGCCGACACCATCACCCCGTCGATGCGCAACGCCATCGAGGAGACCAACCGGCGCCGGGAGAAGCAGGTCGCCTACAACGCAGAGCGCGGCATCGACCCGCAGCCGCTGCGTAAGCGCATCAGCGACATCACTGACCTCATTGCGCGCGAGGATGCCGACACCGCCCAGCTCATCGGCGGCGGCGGCCGGCAGCAGTCCCGGGGCAAGTCGCCGGTCCCGGGGTTGTCGAGCAAGGCGGTCGCCGAAAGGGCGCAGGACATTGCTGGCCTTCCGGCCACCGACCTCGCCGACCTGATCCAGCAGCTCACCGATCAGATGCGCGGCGCGGCCGCCGAGTTGCAGTTCGAGTTGGCGGCGCGGCTGCGCGACGAGATCAGAGACCTCAAGCGCGAGTTGCGCGGGATGATCGAGGCCGGTGTGCGCTGAGCTACTGCGGACCCTTACTCAGTAGACAAGCGCCGTAGATCTTGGGGATTCCTGGAAAGCGCCACGTCGGCCGGGCCGCAGCGGGCACAATTCAGGTACCTGCAAGCACGACGCGGCGTTTGTCCCCTCCGGGCGTCACGCGACCGGCAACCTGCAGGAACACCTGCGAGGGGGTCGGGGTGCGTCGTTTCGAGGCCGTGGATGCGCTGCGAGGGGTCGCTGCACTGGGTGTGGCGCTGTTCCATTTCAGCGACCAACTACGAGAACCACTACGGCCACACGACCGCCACCAGCGGTGGCGCTGCCGCACGGCGATTTCGCGGTGGAGCTGTTCTTCGTCATCAGTGGCTTCGCCATCCTCATGACCGCCGAGCGCAGTGACGGAGTCCGGGACTTCGTCGTGTCGCGCTTCACACGGCTGTTCCCGCTCTACTGGTGCTGCGTGCTGATCACCTGGGCGGTCGTGCAGGTCTCCGGCCCCGCCGACCGGCGCGTCGGCGTCGGCGAGTTGGTGGTCAATCTGACGATGCTCCAGGATTTCGTGGGCGTTCGACCAGTCGACGGCGCCTACTGGACCCTCGCGGTGGAGCTCGTCTTCTACGTGGGCATGACCATGGCCTTGCGCTTGGGTTGCTCAAGGGGCGCCGCCTGGCGGTGCCTTCTCGGCGCATGGTGGACGACCAGCGTGCTGCTGAGAATCCTCGACCCGGCGGTGCTTGCCTACGCCCAGGTTCACCTGGGTTCCGCTACACGCACTTGTTCATCGCTGGAATGTGCATCTACCTGGGCTACAGCCGCGGCTGGGACGCATGGAAGCTCCTCGGGGTGCTCCAGGCGATACCGATCGCCTTCATGTCCGGCAGGCTCGAGGCATGCGCCATGGCGATCTTCATGGCCGTCTTCTGGCTTGCACTGAGACGCCGACTTCCGGCGCTCACCTGGCGACCGCTCGTCACGCTGGGGCTGTCGTCGTACGCCCTGTACCTCATGCACCAGAACATCGGCTACGCGATCATCGAAAACGCCGAGGCTCATGGTGTCACTGCGACTGCCGCCATCGTGCTGGCTCTCCTTTGGTCGTCGCAGCTGCCGTGGGTCTGACGTTCGCGTTGGAACGGCCCCTCACCAAACTACTTCGGCACGTTCTCAGCGGAGCGCGGGACGCGTCCAGTCAGACCGGACATTCACCGTGACCGTGTAGCCGCACGATCACGAGACGAGAGACGTTGCAGGCAGTACTCGCCGCGGTCCTGATGTCCACGCGCCACGAGGCGTCAGAGGAGCGCCCTCGAGGTCAGCCCCATCGAGCAGCCAGCTCGCCCGCTCACGCGGATCGGGCAGACGGTCGTCGATGCCGCACGACCACAGCGACACTGTCGTCCCTGACCGCATCTCGCGGCTCGGTCCTGGCAACGACACGGTGCTTGCCGGCGCGACGACCATTAGGGACTTGTGTCGGCGGACCGCGACGCCAAGCAGCTGACGCACAACACGCGGAGCGCCCGTCGCGTGGGTTGCGATGACCACGGGGAGGCCGCGCCGACGTTCCACGCGGTAGACCAGTCCGTGCGGGCCATCGGCGTGATCGAGCTGGATGGCGTGGTACCGGTGTCCGGACCTTGGCTCGAAGCGCCACGCGAGCGCGGCCGGCGACCATGCAGTCGCAAGTAGGCCGTCGTGGTCGATCGGTGCGCTCGCCACATGACCGCGGCGGTACGTCGTGCGCCTTCGCGAATGAAGGCGCGACGGGACCCACGCGCGCGGCGAGGTAAGGCAGGATCGTCCAGCCAAGCTTCCGGTAGGCCTCGCGCGAGGCCGGGACACTCGTCGAGTAGAGGACGTGCCAGGTGTCTTCGGCCAGCCGTTCCGCCATCTCTCTGCGCACCAGCGCGCTGAAGACCCCCTTGCCGCGGGCCAGCTCGGCAACAGCGCCGTCCATGGCGCGTGCGCCCAGCGTCGTCCTGTCTCGATGCCTGATCATCCACGGCACCATGAGCCGCACACCCAAAAGGTGACCCTCAGCGTCGAGACCGGCCCAGCCGCGTGATGGTCCCCACGGCCCGTCGCGGTGCTTCCATTCGTACCGCTCCGGAGTCATCGCCGGGAAAGTCGCGCACAGCAGATCGACGACGGCATGCGTCGGCACAGTGTCGACATCAACGACATGAACGTCGGGCGTCATCGGAGTGCGTGGTAGAGACCGCTGTGGCCGCCGGACAGGATCGCCCTGGCCCGCGCGGGGCTGGCACTCGTGTCGATCCGGAGCCGGGACATCGCGTGCCGCGGCGCACGGACATCGGCGAGCCGATGGTCGAAGAGGAACGACGCCGCGTAGCCGAGCTCGTCCGCAGCGGCTGCCGCTGCAGGAGCCGGATCTCCGTTGGGATAGGCCAGGAACCTCGGCGACATGCCGCGGTCGGTGAGCCACTCGTGGGCGCGCAGCACCTGTGACCTCGCCGCGTCGTCGTCGCACCGCGGCAGGCACGGGTGGTCCCACGTGTGGTTGCCGATCTCGTGGCCGTCCGCCAGCCACTGGTCCAGCTCGGCCGTGGTGAGTTGTCGGCGCGACGGTTGGCTGCCGGTGCGTTGACGTACCCGCCGGGCAAGCTCGTCGATCTCGGCTCGACGGTCGATATCGGGAAGTTGCTTGAGTCGTGAGAGGGCGAACCGAGCGGCCTCCGTGGGTGCCACGAGGCCGAGGCCGACGGCCTGCTCGCGGACCTGCCACCACAGCGGCAGTGTCGTGTCGATAACTGACGGGCACACGAACAGGCATGCCGTGAGGCCATGCCTGCGAAGCAGCTGGGAGCACTCCACGACCTCGGGATGGCCGTCATCGAATGTCATCCACAACGCACTTCGCGGAAGCTCGGTCTTGCCTTCGACGGCGGCGACGATGTCGTCACCGGACACCGGCGTGTAGTCGCCGAGCACAGTCAGTTGCGTGACAAAGCGCGCCACGTCGTCGACCCCGTGGTACGCGGGGACGCGCAGCCGGCCGCTGGTGACACGTCGTACCGCCGCCGACACCGGCACCGCCCCGAGGGCGAGCATGGTCGTCGCGGCAAGTGGTGCTGTGCTCGGCATGGTCCCCCCTGCGCCGACCGCCCTGCCGGATGTCGCCAGTCTGACTCCTCGAGCCCCTCGACGGGGGGTGAATCCACCATTTCCGCAAACGCCGGTCCCGGCTAGTTCGGCGCGCCTAGCATCGAGCCGTGACGGCAGAGCCAGCACATGCCCACGTGGGCGATTCCACGCCCAACCGAGCGGGTCCCCCGGAGAGCTCGCGTCGCGTCCGGGTCCTTCACGTCACCAACCGACTGGGCGACCATGGCGGCGCCGAGGTGTCGCTGCTGCAGACTCTGCCGTTGCTCCAGGTTGGAGGGATTGAGAGCGCGGTCCAACCGCTGCTGACCAGCCGTCCTGACGTAAGCGTCGAGCCACTGACTGCCGCCGGCGTCGTGCTGTTCGCCCCACCGGCCGGCACAACCATGCCAGCGCGGCTGCGAGCGGTCCGTCGGGCGATACGCCAATTTCAACCCGACATCGTGCACTCGAGCGTGTGGGACGCCGACCTGATCGCCCGGCTCGCGACACCACGCGCGCGCGACCGATGCGTGGTGAGTCTCATCAACACTATGTACTCGGTCGAGGCACGCGGAGCGGCACCTTCTCCGAGAAAGCTCGAAGCACACCGGCGAATCGACGCGCTGCTGGTTCGACGCACGCTGGCCTTCCACGCATTGACCCAGGCGACTGCGGACAGCGCGCAAGCCACGATCGGCGTGCCCGCCGATCGGGTCACGGTGGTCCCTCGGGGTCGATCACGGAGCGTGCTGGGCGAGCCGTCCGAGGATCGGAAAGCCCGAGTCCGCGCCGCGCTCGGCCTGGCACCCGACGCCGAGATCATCCTCAATGTCGCGCGCCAGGAACGGCAGAAGGGCATGCGCGACTTGGTGCAGGCTTTCGCGGCCGTAGCGAGGTCACAGCCCCGCGCCGTCCTGCTGCAAGCCGGGCGACCAGGTGCAGCGACGGCGGACCTCGAGGCGGGCATCGCCCAGGCCGCGCTCGGCGACCGAGTACGACTACTCGGGCGCCGCGGCGACGTGGGCGATCTCATGACCGCGGCCGATGTATTCCTGCTCACCTCGCACTGGGAGGGCCTGGGCGGAGTAGTTCTCGAGGCGATGGCGCTGGAGTTGCCGGTGGTGGCCTACGACGTTCCCGCCGTCCGCGAGGTGCTCGCCGGCACAGGGGTGATCGTTCCAGCCGGCGATACCGAGCAGCTAAGCAGCGCCGTGCGGGGAGTCCTCGAGGACCGCGTGGCATCTACCGAGCGAGCAAAAGCCGCACGTACGCGGTTCGACGTGGAGTTCGAGCTCGACGGTGTGACGCGGAGGATGGCGTCGATGTACCGCACGCTGGCGGCGCAGGCAGCTCAGCCCGGCGACCGCATGTCCTGATACAACCCGACGACGTTGCCGTCGGGGTCCTTGAAATACGCCACCTTGCCGACGCCGGACATGTCCATGACCGGCAGCGCCTGGTCCGCGCCGAGGGCGATCGCCTTGTCCAGATACTCCTGGCAGTCCGGCACGTCGACGGACATCACCCAGGCGCTGACCGGAGCGTCCACATCCGGCCGTGGCCCCTGGCGAGGCAGCATGCCTCCGTTGACGCCGGGCTCACCATCCTCGCCGGTGGTGATGAGCCAGTAGTCCTGGTCGCCCCATTTCTCGATTTCCCACCCGAACAACTGCTCATAGAACTCGCGGACCGCTTCCGGGTCGCTCGCGTGGATCTCGAAGTGCACCGGCCTTGGCATGGCAACTCCTTCTGGGCAGGACGTCTTGCCCCTGGTTAGCCCGGGTGGATCGCCCTGTCAACCCGGACGGCCGCGACGGCTCCGTGCGCGCCGCAGCCGCAATGCATGGAACAATCGTCAGCACGCATGGAGGGGAGTATTCCCCCGCGGCGGCATCGTCATCACGTCCAGGACACTGCTGACCTGGACCGGTGCCCCCGGTCTCGAGCCGAGGACGGTCGAGACGGAAGAGACCTCCGGCAGACGTATCCGTCCGTCCGGAGGAACCTGCGTGAACGTTCACCCTTGGGTATGGGGCATCACCATTGCGGTGCTGGTCGCCATCCTGCTCGTCGACCTGCTGATCATCGGCCGCCGACCGCACGAGCCGTCCATGCGCGAGGCCACCACCTGGGTGCTCGTCTACGTGGGCCTAGCCGTGATCTTTGGGCTGGGCATCTGGGCGGTCTCGGGCGGCAGGTTCGCGGGCGAGTTCTTCGCCGGCTGGCTCACCGAGTACAGCCTGTCGATCGACAACCTGTTCGTCTTCATCATCATCATGAGCAGATTCAGCGTGCCCAGGCAGTACCAGCAGACCGTGCTGCTGTGGGGCATCGTGATGGCGCTCGTCATGCGCGGCATCTTCATTGCGCTCGGCGCAGCTGTGATCAACCAGTTCAGCTGGGTGTTCTACATCTTCGGCGTGTTCCTCGTCATCACTGCCGTGCGGATGGCAAGTCATGGGCTGGAGGAGGAGGAGGACGGTGGCGACAACGCGATCGTACGGTGGGTCGGCCGTGTCCTGCCCACCACCAAGGAGTACCACCGCGCGCACCTGACCAAGGTGATCGACGGCAAGCGGCTCCTCACGCCCATGGCCATCGTCATGGTTGCGATCGGCACGACGGACCTGCTGTTCGCACTCGACTCGATCCCGGCGATCTTCGGGCTGACCCGCGAGGCATACATCGTGTTCACCGCCAACGTGTTCGCACTGATGGGCCTGCGCCAGCTGTACTTCCTCATCGGCGGACTGCTGCAGCGGCTCGTCTACCTGTCCTACGGGCTCGCTTTCCTGCTCACGTTCATCGGCGTCAAGTTGATCCTCGAGGCTCTGCACCTCAACGAGGTGCCGTTCATCAACAACGGCGAGCACGTCTCGTGGGCGCCGGAGATCCCGATCTGGCTCTCCCTGACGGTGATCGTCGGCACGCTCGCGGTGACCGCTGCGCTCAGCCTCGCCAAGACCCGGCGTGACGAGCGCCGTGCGGCGGCTCGCCGGATTGAGAGCTAACGGTTCGGAGCGAAGTCGTGGCTCAGACGGCGCAGACGCCGTCTGAGCGGCTGTCGTCGTCAGCCGACGGGCCGCCGACCAGAGTGATCGGGTCGGCCGCCGCCCAGGCCGCACGCAGCATCTCGAGCAGCACCTCGGCCGGCTGCGCGCCCGAGACGCCGAACTTGCGGTCGGCGACGAAGAAGGGCACGCCCGAGATGCCGAACGAGCGGGCCAGCGCCTCATCGGCGCGTACGTCGTCGGCGTAGGCGTCAGACTCGACAACCGTTCGTGCCTCGCCTTCGTCGAGCCCGGCGGCGACGGCGATCTGGACGAGCGAGTCGGGGTCGGTGTGCGATCGGCCCTCAGTGAAGTGGGCGCGGAAGAGCAGCTCCTCGAGCTCGGACTGGACTCCGCGGTCGGCGGCGAGATGCAGCAGCCGGTGCGCGTCGAAGCTGTTGCCGAGCTGGGCGTTGTCGAAGTCGTACGTGAGCCCCTCGGCGGCGGCCGTCGAGGTTGTCCTATCGACCATCTGCTGGGCCTGGGCGAGCGGCACCCCGTACTTGCCTGCCAGGTGCTGCACTGTCGACTCGGCGATCTGCCGCGGCGCCTCTGGCGCCAGCTCAAAGCTGCGCCACCGGATCTCGACCTGGTCAGCGTGCTCGAACTGCGCGAACGCAGCCTCCAACCGGCGCTTGCCGATGTAGCACCACGGGCACACGACATCTGTCCAGATCTCAAGACGCATGATGGGAGCAACACTGCAGTCGGCTGTCCGCTTCCGTGGTTTCTGTCACAGTGCGGCCGAGATGTCGTGACTGCCGTGACTAAAGATGTGTACAGCGCGCGGTAGTAAGCCAGGGTTGCCGTTCGTCGTACGGGCACGAACGCGAGATCCGACCAAGGAGGACCCGTGAAATACCTGTTCCTGATCTGTGTCGACGGACCTGCGGCCGAGCCGGTCGACGCACCCGAGGCACCCGAGGATGAATCGGACATCAACGCCTGGCTCGACGACACAGAGCGCAGGGGAGTGCGGCTCATGGGCGATCGGCTCCGGCCACCTACTGACGCCACGACCGTCCGGGTCCGGGACGGGCAGGTGCTGCTCACAGACGGCCCCTTCGTCGAGACCAAGGAGATGATTGCCGGCTTCGACGTGATCGACTGCGCCAACCTCGACGAGGCGATCGAGATCGCGTCGAAGCACCCGGTCGCGCAGAGCGGCATGATCGATGTGAGGCCGTTCTGGACCGAGTGACCACGGCGCTCGCCACGGTGTACGTCGAGGAATGGGGACGCATCGTGGCGGCCCTGATCCGGCTCACCGGAGACTGGGATCTCGCGGAGGAGTGCGCCCAGGACGCATTTGCGCAGGCGCTGGAACGCTGGCCCCGCGACGGCATTCCGGCCCGCCCCGGCGCCTGGCTCATGGTGACCGCCCGCAACCGCGCCATGGACCGGCTGCGTCGACGCGCTGTCGAGTCGACCAAGTTGCGGGAGGTGGCAGCCCTGGCGCGACACATGCCACCACAACAGGAGGACGACGACGCCGCCAACGGCATCCCCGACGACCGGCTCGAGCTGATCTTCACGTGCTGTCACCCGGCGCTGTCGACGGAGGCGCAAGTCGCCCTCACGCTGCGCAGTGTGTCCGGGCTGAGCACGGCCGAGATCGCCCGCGCGTTCCTCGTGTCCGAGCGCACCCTGGGCCAGCGGCTGTTCCGGGCCAAGAGCAAGATCCGCAATGCCGGAGTCCCGTTCCGCGTGCCGCCCGACCACCTGCTGCCCGAGCGGACCGCGGCGGTTCTCGCCGTGGTCTACCTGCTCTTCAACGAGGGGTACGCGGCGTCGACGGGCCTCGAAGTCGTACGCGTCGACCTCACCGCGGAGGCGATCCGGCTTGGCCGCATCGTCGCCGCGCTGATGCCCGACGACCCGGAGGTGCTGGGCCTGCTCGCCCTGATGCTGCTGCACGACGCGCGTCGCAGCGCGCGCACCGACGCCGCTGGCGAGCTGGTCACCCTCGAGCAGCAGGACCGCTCCAGGTGGGACACCGACCAGATCGCCAAGGGAGTCGCACTCCTCGAGGCCGCCCTGCGGCGCGCGCGACCCGGCGTCTACCAGGTGCAGGCCGCGATCGCCGCCTGCCACGCCACCGCTCTCGACACGGCCGGGACCGACTGGGCGCAGATCGTCGGCTTGTACGACCAGCTCACCCGACTCGCCCCGAGTCCCATCGTCGAGCTCAACCGCGCAGTCGCGGTCGCGATGGCGTACGGCCCAGGAGCGGGCCTCGCGCTGACCGACGCGTTGGCCGCCACCGGTGCGCTGGCGGACTACCACCTGCTGCCGGCCACGCGCGCGGACCTGCTTCGTCGCCTTGGTCGACGAGCCGAGGCGGCCGACGCCTATCGCCAGGCACTGGCCTTGGCCCCGACCGATGCTGAGCAGCGCTATCTCGCCCGCCGACTGGCCGAGACGGCTGACGACTGGGAAAGCCCCAGCTGATCACCAGCCGCGGGCGCGCCACTCCGGAAGTTGTGGCCGCTCGCGACCCAAGGTCGTGTCGTTGCCGTGGCCCGGGTAGACCCACGTCTCGTCCGGAAGCCGGTCGAAGATCTTGGTCTCGACGTCGCCGATGAGAGACGAGAAGTCGGCGGCTGAGTTCGTACGACCAACTCCGCCGGGAAACAGCGAGTCGCCGGTCCACAGGTGCGGGGCGCCGGTCGGGTCGTCATAGAGCAGCGCGATGCTCCCCGGCGTGTGCCCGACGAGGTGGATCACCGTGAGCTCGGTCTGGCCCACGAGCACGGCGTCGCCGTCACGCACCAGCTCATCGGTGGCAACGGGGATCTCGCCCGCATCGTCGGGGTGTGCGACCGTGCGTGCCCCGGTCTGCGCGCGCACCGCGGCGAGCGCCTGCCAGTGGTCGGGGTGGCGGTGCGTCGTCACGATGCGGACGAGCGGCCCTTCGCCGGTCACTCCGAGGATGCGGTCGGGATCCGCGGCCGCGTCGATCAGGAGTTCCTCGTCGGTGGCGCGGCAGCGCAACACGTACGCGTTGTTGTCCATCGGCCCCACCGACACCTTGCTGATGATGAGCCTGGCGAGCTCGCGCACCGCGGCAGGCCCGCCGGGGACCACCTTGCCTTGGTAGGTGCCCACCGTCGGTCGCCTGCTCAGCGCCAGGCCGGCAGGCTCGGCAAGCGATGCGACGGCTCGACCGACAGGCCGTCGCCGCTGCTGCGGCCCGTGAGCCAGGCGAGTAGCCCGGTGGCCGGTCCGCTCACCAGCACTGCCCCCTCGGCGCCACCGACCTGGGACGAGAAGCCGGAGTCGGTCGCCTGCAGGATCAGTGCGGGTACGTCGTCACGAGTGGCGTACGACCGTTGGGTCTCCTCGAGCGCCAGCTGAACGAACTCCGGCGACCAGTGTGCCGGTGTGTAGTCGGCGTCTAGATCGACGTGATGGACCTCGAGCTCGCGCAACCGGTTCCAGAGGGCTCCGGAGGCCTCGTGCTCGGCACCAGTGGCGCCCGCGCCGCCTCGGACCAGGTGGTGCCACTGGCCGGGCTGCATCGCTTCGAAATGCTCGGCGAGCTCCTTCGCCGTCGCGCGGAGGTCATCGAGCAGCTGAGCCGCCGAACGCCCGGCGCCCGCCTCGATGTCCGCGTCGCGGGCCTCCGAGCTGGGGTACTTCGGCGTCACTACGCCCGTCTGCGCCCAGGTCAGCAGGCGCCCCTCGCCCTCGGCATTGCGAGACACGTGAGTGATGACGTGCGCTCGGGTCCAGCCCTCGCAGAGGCTCGGGGCACGTACGGCCTCGTCGTCCAGGTGCTCCACGGTGGCCAGCATCCGCTCGGTCGACGCCTCGATCTGGGGAAGAAGCACGCTGGGCTCGTACGTTGGACTAGGCACTGACCGCCTCCGTCGTGATCGTTGTCGGCATGAACCTACCCCGCCGCGACGCGTGGGGCTTGCCCGTAACGTGCTTGTCAGAGGACATGCCTACCCTTGCTGAGCGGGGCCAGCCGGCCCATGCCGACCGCCGACCGGGAGAAGTAGAGAGTCTCGAGTGGCCGACCGTCTGATCGTCCGTGGTGCCCGTGAGCACAACCTCAAGGACGTCTCCCTAGACCTACCCCGCGATGCCCTGATCGTCTTCACGGGGCTGTCCGGATCAGGCAAGTCAAGCCTCGCCTTCGACACGATCTTCGCCGAGGGCCAGCGCCGCTACGTCGAGTCGCTGTCGGCCTATGCGCGGCAGTTCCTCGGGCAGATGGACAAGCCCGACGTCGACTTCATCGAGGGGTTGTCGCCCGCCGTCTCGATCGACCAGAAGTCCACGTCCAAGAACCCGCGGTCGACGGTGGGCACGATCACCGAGGTCTACGACTACCTGCGTCTGCTCTACGCCCGGGCCGGCCACCCGCACTGTCCGGTCTGCGGTCGGCCGATCGGGCGGCAGACACCGCAGCAGATCGTCGACCGGGTGCTCGAGCTCGACGAGGGCACCCGGTTCCAGGTGCTGGCTCCGGTCGTGCGCGGTCGCAAGGGGGAGTACGCCGACCTGTTCCGCACTCTGCAGTCGCAGGGTTATGCGCGGGCCCGCGTCGACGGTGTGGTGCACCAGCTGTCCGAGCCGCCGACGCTCAAGAAGCAGGAGAAGCACACCATCGAGGTCGTCATCGACCGGCTCACCGTCAAGGCGAGCTCGAAGCGACGGCTGACCGACTCGATCGAGACGGCCCTGCGCCTCGGTGGCGGGCTGGTCACCCTCGACTTCATCGACCTGGCCGAGGACGACCCGCAGCGCGAGCGCACCTGGTCCGAGCACCTTTACTGCCCCTACGACGACCTGTCGTTCGAGGAGCTCGAGCCGCGGTCGTTCTCGTTCAACTCGCCCTATGGCGCCTGCCCCGACTGCACTGGCCTCGGCACCCGCATGGAGGTCGACCCCGAGCTGGTCGTGCCCGACCCGTCCAAGTCGATCGACGAGGGTGCCATCGCGCCGTGGAGCAACGGGCACACGTCTGACTACTTCGGGCGCATAGTCGAGGCGCTTGCCGACGGGCTCGGGTTCCGGACGGATGCGCCGTTCGAAAAGCTTCCGGCCAAGGCGCGCAAGGCGGTCCTGCAGGGCTACGACAAGCAGATCCACGTTCGTTACCGCAACCGTTACGGTCGGGAGCGGTCCTACTACACGTCCTACGAGGGCGTCATCCCGTGGGTGCAGCGGCGACACGCCGAGTCCGACAGCGACTCCAGCCGGGAGCGCTTCGAGGGGTTCATGCGCGAGGTGCCCTGCCCGACATGCAAGGGTGCTCGGCTCAAGCCGGTCAGCCTCGCGGTTTCGTTCGGCGGCAAGTCCATCGCCGAGATCGCGGCCATGCCGATCGGCGACTGCGCCGTGTTCCTCCGCGACCTACAGCTGACCGATCGCGAGCGGCAGATCGCCGCGCGGGTGCTCAAGGAGGTCAACGAGCGGCTGCAGTTCCTCGTCGACGTCGGCCTGCACTACCTCACGCTCGACCGGCCCTCGGCGACGCTCGCCGGCGGCGAGGCGCAGCGCATCCGGCTCGCCACGCAGATCGGCTCCGGTCTGGTCGGCGTGCTCTACGTTCTCGACGAGCCGAGCATCGGCTTGCACCAGCGCGACAACCACCGACTCATCGAGACGCTGGTCCGGCTCCGTGACCTGGGCAACACGCTCATCGTCGTCGAGCACGACGAAGACACCATCCGCGTCGCCGACTGGGTTGTCGACATCGGTCCGGGCGCCGGCGAGCATGGTGGTCAGATCGTCGTCTCCGGCACCGTCGACGACCTGCTCACTCATCCTGGGTCGCTCACCGGGGCTTACCTGTCCGGGCGCGAGCGCATCGAGGTGCCGGTGGTGCGGCGGCCACAGACCAAGAGCCGCTCACTCACAGTCGTCGGCGCCCGTGAGCACAACCTCCGCGACGTCACGGTGGCGTTCCCGCTGGGTCTGTTCGTCGCCGTAACCGGTGTGAGCGGGTCGGGCAAGTCGACGCTGGTCAACGACATCCTCTACGCCGCCCTGGCCAGGGAGATCTACGGCGCGCGCACGGTGCCCGGCCGTCACAAGCGGGTCGACGGGCTGCGGCACGTCGACAAGGTCGTGCACGTCGACCAGTCGCCGATCGGCCGCACGCCGCGGTCCAACCCCGCGACCTACACCGGCGTCTTCGACCACATCCGCCGGCTTTTCGCCGAGACGGAAGAGGCCAAGATCCGGGGCTACCAGCCCGGGCGGTTCTCCTTCAACGTCAAGGGTGGCCGCTGCGAGGCATGCGCGGGCGACGGCACGATCAAGATCGAGATGAACTTCCTCCCCGACGTCTACGTGCCGTGCGAGGTCTGCCACGGTGCCCGTTACAACCGCGAGACGCTCGAGGTGCACTTCAAGGGGCGCACGATCTCCGAGGTGCTCGACATGCCCATCGAGGAAGCGCTCGGGTTCTTCGAGGCCGTCCCGCCGATCGCCCGGCACCTACACACTTTGGTTGAGGTGGGCCTTGGATACGTACGACTGGGGCAGCCCGCCACCACGCTCTCTGGTGGTGAAGCGCAGCGCGTCAAGCTCGCCTCCGAGCTGCAGAAGCGCGGCACCGGCCGCACGGTCTACGTTCTCGACGAGCCCACGACCGGGCTGCACTTCGATGACATCCGCAAGCTGCTCGGCGTGCTCCAGGGCCTCGTCGACAAGGGCAACACGGTCATCGTCATCGAGCACAACCTCGACGTCATCAAGACCGCCGACTGGGTCGTCGACATGGGGCCGGAGGGCGGCAGCGGGGGCGGCACTATCGTGGCGACCGGCACGCCCGAGGACATCGCGGCCGTCGACGAGAGCTACACCGGCGAGTTCCTGCGGCACGTGCTGCGCGACACGGCCGAGGCGACGTTGGCGATGTGACGGGGGTTCCACTGTCCGCGACCTGTTGATCAAGGAGATTTCCGGCACCGGGCTGGCCCAGGTGCCCGAAGCTTCCTTGATCGTCGGGTGGAGCGAGCGAGGAGGACGGCATGAAGCCGGACAAGCTGCTGCGCCACTGCCTGTCCAAGCCCGGCGCCTGGGAGGACGAGCCCTGGGAGGGCGACATCGTCGCCAAGGTCGGTGACAAGATCTTCGCCTTCCTCGGGTCCGGTGACGCGGTGGGCGTCAAGTGCGGCAGCAGCCGCGAGCAGGCGGACGAGTGGCTCGACCGCTATCCCGGTGACGCCACCGTGATGGCCTACATCGGACGCTCGGGCTGGAACACCCTCCGTGTCGGCGGCGCGATCCCTGATGACGAGGTATTCGCCGCGATCGACGACTCGTACGACGCCGTCGTTGCCAAGCTGCCCAAGCGGCTGCGCCCGGTCTAACGCCGTTTGCAAGCGACGCTGGAGCTGGCATGAGCTCCGCTCTGGCGACAAACAGCCTTGGCAGAGGGCGGCCCTGCGCCAATCGCGTTTGCCAGAGGGCGGCCCTGCGCCAATAGGTTCGTTAGAGGGCGGCCCTACGCCAATGCGAGTTGGCAGAGGGCGGCCCTACGCCAATAAGGCGTCTCCGCTGCGGACGGGCGCCACACAACGGTCAATCCGATCCGGGAGGACCTGCGTATTACGAGATGGCGAGCCAGCGGCTCGCTGCCTGCCGGGGCAATGGCGCCTGTGCCAGGCTGCTGATCGTTGTCGTCGTCAGAGAGGCCCACAGGATCATGACAGGATCTGCCCTGCCCACCCGTCGGACCGTTCTCACCGCTGCGGGTGCTGTCGCGGCCGGAGCCGCCCTTGCCGCCTGCGGTGGCGAGAACGATGACGATGCTGGGACCTCGACAGGCGGGACCACTCCGTCGCCAGAGGACACGGCGGCGGGCGGCGGCGGCGACGTCCTCGTGGCCGGGGCAGAGGTGCCGGTACGCGGGGGTGTAATCCTGGCCGATCAAGAACTCGTCGTGACCCAGCCGGAGTCCGGCACCTACAAGGCGTTCTCCGCGATCTGCACCCACCAGGCCTGCACCGTGGGCAGCGTCGAGGACGACGTCATCATGTGTCCCTGCCACGGCAGCCGGTACTCGGCCGATGACGGCTCGGTGCTCAACGGCCCGGCGACGAGGGCATTGGCTGAGACCGCGGTCACCTTCGACGGCACCAACGTGGTGCGCGCCTGACGGCGCCGGCTCGACAGCACTGCTTGAGCAACCCGGTGATGCGCGCAGCGCGCCTGCCGGCCGCGTTATCGTGCCGGTGTGGCTGACCCGGCAACCTACCGACCTGCGCCCGGGTCGGTTCCCGACGAGCCGGGTGTCTACCGCTTTCGCGACGGGCAAGGCCGCGTCATCTATGTCGGCAAGGCCAAGAGCCTTCGCTCCAGGCTGAGCAGCTATTTCCAGGACTTGGCCGCGCTCCACGCGCGCACCCAGACGATGGTGACGAGTGCGGCGAGCGTCGAGTGGACGGTGGTCAGCACAGAGGTCGAGGCGCTGCAGCTTGAATACAACTGGATCAAGGAGTTCGACCCGCGGTTCAACGTCCGCTACCGCGACGACAAGTCCTACCCGTATCTCGCCGTCACCCTGTCCGAGGAGTACCCGCGGGTGATGGTCATGCGGGGCGCCAAGAAGAAGGGCTACCGCTACTTCGGGCCCTACTCGCACGCCTGGGCGATCCGCGAAACCCTCGATCTCCTGCTGCGCGTGTTCCCCGTACGCAGCTGTTCCAGTGGGGTCTTCAAGCGGGCCGGTCAGGTCGGTCGGCCGTGCCTGCTCGGCTACATCGGCAAGTGCTCGGCTCCCTGCGTGGGCCGCGTGAGCGCCGAGGAGCACCGCGCGATCGTCGAGGACTTCGTGGCGTTCATGGAGGGGCGCACCTCCACCTACCTGCGTCGCCTCGAAATGCAGATGCGCCAGGCCAGCGACGGGCAGGAGTACGAGCGGGCGGCACGGCTGCGCGACGACATCAAGGCCCTCGAGCGGGCGATGGAAAAGCAAGCCGTCGTCCTCGGCGACGCCACGGACGCCGATGTGGTCGCCCTCGCCGAGGACCCGCTCGAGGTCGCGGTGCAGATCTTCTACGTCCGCGGCGGTCGGGTCCGCGGGCAGCGCGGCTGGGTGGCCGACAAGGTCGACGATGCTGACACGGGCGAGCTGGTGGAACGCTTCCTGACTCAGCTGTACGACGCCGAGGCCGGCGACGGTGTGCCGCGCGAGGTCCTCGTGCCGGCATTGCCCGACGATGCAGAGGCGCTGGCCGACTGGTTGTCCGCGCAGCGCGGCAGCCGAGTCGCGTTGCGGGTGCCGCAACGGGGCGACAAACGCGCGCTCCAGGAGACCGTGGCCCGCAACGCCCAGCAGTCGCTCGCCTTGCACAAGACCAAGCGCGCCAGCGACCTGTCCACCCGCAGCCAGGCGCTCAGCGAGATCCAGGACGCGCTCGGGCTCGACGAAGCCCCGCTGCGCATCGAGTGCTACGACGTCTCCAACCTGCAGGGCACCAACGTGGTGGCCTCGATGGTGGTGTTCGAGGATGGCTTGCCCCGCAAGGGGGAGTACCGCCGGTTCACCATCCGGGGCTTTGAGGGGCAGAACGACGTCGCTGCCATCCACGAGGTGCTCACCCGTCGGTTCCGGCGCTACCTCGAGGAGCGGGAGGCGACCGGCGAAGTCGCCGAACCGCTCGACCCCGAGACCGGTCGGCCGCGCAAGTTCGCGTACGCGCCCGGTCTTGTCGTGGTCGACGGCGGACCGCCCCAGGTCGCGGCCGCACAGCGGGCGCTCGACGCGCTCGGCATCGACGATGTCGCCCTGTGCGGGCTGGCCAAACGGCTCGAGGAAGTGTGGCTGCCGGGCGTGCCCGACCCGGTGATCCTGCCGCGCACCAGCGAGGGCCTCTACCTGCTGCAGCGCATTCGCGACGAGGCGCACCGGTTCGCGATCACGTTCCATCGGCAGAAGCGCTCCCGGTCGATGACCGAGAGCTTGCTCGACGACGTGCCGGGGCTCGGTGAGACGCGGCGCAAAGCGCTGCTCCGACACTTCGGGTCGCTGCGCCGGCTGCGTCAAGCCAGCGTCGACGAGGTCGCAGAAGTGCCGGGCATCGGGCCGCGCACCGCAACCGCGGTGGTCGACGCATTGGCCGGGGCGCGCCCAGCGCCGGCGGTCAACGTCAGCACCGGGGAGATCCTGGACGGCGACATGGGGGAGGGGTAATGAGCGAGGGCGTGTCCGACGTACTTGTGGTGACCGGTGTGTCCGGCGCGGGAAAATCCGCGGCCGCCGCAGTGCTCGAGGATCTCGGCTGGTTCGTGGTCGACAACCTGCCGCCGTCGATGCTGCCTGACCTTGTCGAGGCAGTCGGCCGCGCTGGCGATGCGTCGACCTCGGTCCGGCTGGCGGTCGGTCTTGACGTTCGCGGGGGCGGGCTGTTCGCCGATCTCGAGGGTGCGCTGCAGGCAGTGCGCGAGCAGGGACTGCGCCCGAAAGTGCTCTTCCTCGAGGCCGGCGACGAGTCGGTGGTCCGCCGGTTCGAGAGCTCACGCCGCCCCCACCCGTTACAGGGCGCAGGTCGCATCGTCGACGCCATCCAGCAGGAGCGCACGGTCCTTGCCTCGCTCCGTGAGGACGCCGACATGGTGATCGACACGTCCTTGCTCAACGTGCACGAGCTGGCCGGCCGGGTGCGCGCCGCCTTTGCCGGCCGCACGCCGTCGTTGCGGGCGGTGATCGTCACCTTCGGCTACAAGTACGGCATCCCCGTCGACGCCGACATGGTTGCCGACATGCGATTCCTGCCCAACCCGCACTGGGTTCCGGACCTGCGGCCGCAGAGTGGGCTCGACGACCCGGTGAGTTCCTACGTCCTCGCACAGCCGGGTGCCGTGGAGTTTCTCGATCGCTACACCTCGCTGCTTCGACTCGTGTCCGAGGGGTACGTACGTGAAGGCAAGCTGTACGTGACGGTCGGCATCGGCTGCACCGGGGGCAAGCACCGCAGCGTCGCCATGGCTGAGGCGCTGGCCGGACGACTGCGCGCAGAAGGTGTGGAAACGCTTGTGGTGCACCGAGATCTGGGTCGCGAGTGAGTGGCCCCCATGTCGTCGCTCTCGGGGGTGGGCACGGTCTTGCCGTGACGCTGCAGGCACTCCGACGGGTGACCGACGAGCTCACGGCCGTCGTCACCGTGGCCGACGATGGCGGGTCGAGTGGGCGGCTGCGCCGCGAGTTCGGCGTGCTGCCGCCGGGTGATCTGCGCATGGCACTGGCGTCGCTGTGCGGCGACGACGACTGGGGACGCACGTGGGCGCGCGTGCTGCAGCACCGCTTCAGCGGCGGCGGCGACCTCGACGGGCATGCCGTCGGCAACCTGCTGATCGTCGCCCTCTGGGAGCTGCTCGACGGCGACCACGTCCAAGGCCTCGAGTGGGTCAGCCGCCTGCTTGGCGCCAAGGGCCGGGTGCTGCCCATGGCGGCCGTACCTCTTGACATCGAGGCGTGGGTCGCGGGGCTCGACCCGACCGATCGGCACACGGTGCGCACGGTGCGCGGGCAGGCGAGCGTCGCGACCACGCCAGGGCAAGTCGTGGCCGTACGGCTGCTGCCGGAGGCGCCGCCGGCTCATCCCGAGGTGCTCGCGGCGATAGACGCGGCCGACTGGGTCGTCCTCGGCCCGGGATCGTGGTTCACGAGCGTGATACCGCACCTACTCGTCCCTGACCTGGCGCAGGCCTTGATCGACACCAAGGCGCGCCGCCTTGTCACGCTCAACCTCAGCCCACAGTTAGGCGAGACGGCCGGATTCCTGCCGGAGAACCTGCTTGAGGTGCTCGCGCTGCACGCGCCCGACCTCGATCTCGACGTCGTCATCGCCGATCCGTCGAGCATCGGCGACGAGACAGTCCTGCGGCGGGTGGCCGCCGACCTGGGTGCAACGGTCCAGGTCGCGGACGTATCCACAGGCGACGGGAGCGCGCGGCACGACCCGCAGCGACTCGCAAGGGTCCTCGCCGACGTCTTCGGCGTGGCAGGATCGATGCCATGGCGATGACGGGGTCGGTCAAGGCGGAGCTCGCTCGCCTGCCGGTGACGAAGTCCTGCTGCCGCAAAGCCGAGGTTTCCTCGACGCTTCGTTTCGGCGGTGGGCTGCACATTGTCAACGGACGGATCTCGGTGGAGGCCGAGCTCGACACCGGCGCCGCTGCGCGGCGATTACGCAAAGACATTGCCGAGGTCTACGGGCACTCGAGCGAGCTGGTCGTCTATGCCCCGTCAGGTCTGCGGCGGAGCAGTCGCTATGTGGTCAGGGTGACCGACGACGGCGAGGCGCTCGCGCGGCAGACAGGGTTGCTCGACGGCCGCGGCCGCCCCGTCCGCGGGCTACCGCCCCAGGTCGTGTCGGGCGGCATGTGTGACGCCGAGGCGGCGTGGCGTGGCGCTTTCCTCGCCCATGGGTCACTCACGGAGCCAGGCCGCTCGTCGGCGCTGGAGGTGACGTGTCCCGGACCGGAGGCCGCACTGGCGCTGGTTGGTGCCGCGCGGCGGCTCGGCGTGAGTGCCAAGGCCCGCGAGGTGCGCGGCGTTGACCGCGTAGTCGTCCGTGACGGTGACGCGATCGGCGCTTTGCTGATCCGGCTCGGCGCGCACGACAGCGTGCTCGCCTGGGAGGAGCGCCGGCTGCGCCGTGAGGTGCGCGCGACCGCCAACCGGCTGGCCAACTTCGACGACGCCAACCTTCGGCGGTCGGCGCGAGCCGCGGTTGCTGCCGGAGCGCGGGTCGAGCGGGCGCTCGAGATCCTCGGTGACGACGTGCCCGAGCACTTGCAGCAAGCGGGGCGGCTGCGCCTGGAGCACAAGCAGGCAAGCCTCGAGGAGCTTGGCCAGCTGTCCGACCCGCCGCTCACCAAGGACGCGATCGCGGGGCGCATCCGTCGGCTGCTCGCGATGGCCGACAAGAAGGCTCAGGACCTCGGGCTGCCCAGCACCGAGGCCAGCCTCACACCCGACATGCTCGTCCCCTGATCCGCTCTGTGACCTGCGTTACCTGCCCGAAACAGAGGGCGATAGGGTCGCCGACAGAACACCGTGGCACCTCATCGTCGTGCTGCCACCGGCCTCCACATCGCGCGATCCAGCGAGGAGATCAACCGTGACCGTCCGGGTAGGTATCAACGGGTTCGGCCGGATCGGCCGTAACTTCTTCCGCGCCGCGCTCGCGTCCGGCGCCGACATCGAGTTCGTGGGTGTCAACGACCTTGTCGACAACACCACTCTTGCGCACCTGCTGAAGTACGACTCCGTCCTCGGCAGGCTCGACGCCGAGGTCAAGGCGACAGCTGACGACATCACGGTCGCGGGCAAGACGTTCAAGGTGTTCGAGGAGCGCGACCCCGCCAAGCTGCCCTGGGGCGACGTGGGCGCCGATGTGGTGGTCGAGTCGACCGGATTCTTCACCGACGCGACCAAGGCCAAGGCGCACATCGACGGTGGCGCCAAGAAGGTGATCATCTCCGCGCCCGCCAAGAACGAGGACGTCACGCTGGTCATGGGCGTCAACGAGAGCGCCTACGACCCGGCCGCGCACCACATCATCTCCAACGCCTCGTGCACCACCAACTGCCTCGCCCCACTGGCCAAGGTGGTCCATGACGCGTTCGGCATCGAGCGCGGCCTGATGACGACGATCCACGCCTACACGCAGGACCAGAACCTGCAAGACGGCCCGCACCGCGACCTGCGTCGCGCCCGCGCGGCAGCCATCAACATCGTTCCGACCTCGACCGGTGCGGCCAAGGCCATCGGCCTGGTGCTCCCGGATCTCAAGGGCAAGCTCGACGGCTTCGCCTTGCGCGTCCCGGTCGTCACCGGGTCGGCCACCGACCTCACCTTCACGGCCGGCCGCGAGGTCACCGTCGAGGAGGTCAACGCGGCCTACCGCGCGGCCGCCGAGTCCGGTCCGCTGGCGCCGTACCTCACCTACACCGAGGACGAGATCGTCTCGACCGATATCGTCACCGACCCCGCGTCCTGCATCTTCGACTCCGGTCTGACCAAGGTGATCGGCAACCAGGTCAAGGTCGTCGGCTGGTACGACAACGAGTGGGGCTACTCCAACCGCTTGATCGACATCGTCGGCTTTGTCGGCGCCACGCTCTGACCGTCGGCAGGCAAACGATCACGCTGAACGGCCAGGTTGTTGCTGGGACAGGCTCATTAGCCTGTGCCAACAGACCAGGTCGCCGCTCAGCGTGATCGTTTCGGCTAGCCAGGACCAACGGAGACCTGAGGGCCATGAAGACCATCGATGAGCTGGGCGACCTGCGGGGTAAGCGTGTCCTCGTACGGTCGGACCTCAACGTGCCTCTTGACGGAGCCGCGATCACCGACGACACGCGGGTACGGGCCTCCGCGCCGACGATCAATAAGCTCACGGACGCGGGCGCCCGCGTGATCGTCGTCGCCCACCTTGGTCGGCCCAATGGGACCCCCGACCCCAAGTACAGCCTGGCTCCAGTCGCCCATCGACTAACCGAGCTGCTCGGGCACTACGTCGCGTTCGCCAGTGACACCGTCGGCGAGAGCGCCAAGACGATCGCCGCCGAGCTCGGCGACGGTCAGGTGGCGCTGCTCGAGAACCTTCGGTTCAACCCCGGCGAGACGAGCAAGGACGACGCGGAGCGCGGCGCCTTCGCCGACCAGCTTGCGGCCCTTGCCGACGTGTTCGTGTCGGACGGCTTCGGCGTCGTACATCGCAAGCAGGCGAGCGTCTATGACGTCGCACAGCGGCTGCCGCATGCCGCGGGTCTGCTGATCGAGGCCGAGGTCGCGGTCCTGCGGCGGTTGACCGAGGACGTTGCCCGGCCCTACGTCGTCGTCCTCGGCGGCTCGAAGGTTTCCGACAAGCTCGGCGTGATCGACAACCTGCTCGGCAAGGCAGATCGGCTCCTCATCGGCGGAGGCATGGCGTACACGTTCCTCGCCGCGCAGGGCCACGAGGTGGGTAAAAGCCTGCTCGAGCAGGACCAGCTCGACACGGTCCGCAGCTACCTGGCTCGCGCCGGGGAGTCCGGCGTCGAGCTGGTGCTGCCGATCGACGTGGTGACGGCCGCCGAGTTCCCCGACCTGTCGGCGAAGCAGCCCGTGGAGTCGTCCGTGGTGGCGGCCGACGCCATCCCGGCCGACCGCATGGGCCTCGACATCGGCCCGGACTCGCGAGAGCTCTTCGCGGCCAAGGTTTCCGACGCAGAGACCGTGTTCTGGAATGGCCCGATGGGGGTGTTCGAGCACCCAGCCTTCGCGGAGGGCACGCGGGCGCTCGCCCAGGCGCTGATCGACTCCGACGCGTTCACCGTGGTGGGCGGCGGCGACTCGGCGGCCGCCGTCAACATCCTGGGGTTTGACGAGGCCGCGTTTGGGCACATCTCGACCGGAGGTGGCGCCAGCCTCGAGTACCTCGAGGGCAAGACTCTCCCCGGCCTGACAGTTCTGGAGCAGTGACACCTATGGCCAAGCCCGTCCGGACGCCGCTCATGGCCGGCAACTGGAAGTGCAACCTCAACCACCTCGAAGCCATCCAGCTCGTGCAGAAGCTCGCCTTCTCGCTGACCGCGTCGGACCTCGATGCTGTCGAGGTGGCGGTGCTCCCGCCGTTCACCGACATCCGCTCGGTGCAGACGCTGATCGACGGCGACAAGCTCGAGCTGCGCTACGGCTCGCAGGACATCTCGGAGCACGACGGAGGGGCCTACACAGGCGAGATCTCCGGCGTGATGCTGGCCAAGCTCGGATGCACGTACGCGACCGTCGGACACTCCGAACGGCGGCAGTACCACCAAGAGGACGACGCGCTCGTCAACCGCAAGGTGCAGGCCGCGTTACGGCATGGCCTCGTACCCATCATGTGCATCGGCGAGGACCTGCCGATCCGGCAGGAGGGCCGGCACGTCGAGCACACGCTGAGCCAGCTCGACGGGGGGCTCGCCGGACTGTCTGAGGAGCAGGTGCGGCGTGTCGTCATCGCGTACGAGCCGGTGTGGGCGATCGGCACCGGCGAGGTGGCCACGCCGGAGGATGCGCAGGAGATGGCGGCGGCGATCCGCGCCCGACTCGAAGAACGGTACGGCGCGTCGCTGGCCCAGGCCGTACGCATCCTCTACGGAGGATCGGTCAAGGCCGCCAATGCCGCGGGGATCATGAGCCAGCGCGACGTCGACGGCGGGCTGGTCGGTGGCGCGAGCCTCGACGCCGAGGAATTCGTGGGAATCTGTCGGTCCAGCAAGGTCAGCACGTAGGGTCGTTTCAGTCCGGCGACCGGAGCACGTACCCTTGTGGAGTTCGTGCGCCGGGCCCCCTCCGGCGTGACCTAGAAGGAGCATCGTGGAACTCGCCCTGCAGATCGTGCTTGCGCTGACCAGCGTGCTCCTGATCGTCCTGGTGCTGCTGCACAAGGGCAAGGGCGGCGGCCTGTCCGACATGTTCGGCGGCGGCCTTACATCGTCTGTCGGTGGCTCCTCGGTCGCCGAGCGCAACCTCGACCGGATCACCATCGGCATCATCCTCGTGTGGTCGGCGTGCATCGTCGCCCTCGGGTTGCTCACCAAGGTCAGCTGAACGGATCGTTACGGTGGGCCGGGACGACCGGCCCGCTCGACTTCCGAGAAGGAGTTGCGTAGGTGGCTAGTGGCAACGCGATCCGTGGCAGCCGGGTGGGCGCCGGACCGATGGGGGAGTCTGAGAGGGGCGAAGCCGCACCGCGCATCACCGTCCGGTTCTACTGTGCCCGCGGGCACGTGACTGAGCCGAGTTTTGCGCACGATGCACCGATCCCCGACGAGTGGGACTGTCCGCGCTGCGGGCTGCCGGCCAGCCAGGACTCGGACAACCCGCCGCCTGCGCCGCGCAACGAGCCCTACAAGACGCACCTTGCGTACGTGAAGGAGCGGCGCAGCGACGCCGACGGCGCAGCGATCCTCGACGAGGCCCTCGAGAGCCTGCGCAAGTTCCGCGGCGAGGGCTGACCGCCGCAGCCCGTCAGGGGGACGCGACCCGCTCCAGGCCGCGCGGCAGCTGGCTGGCCGCAGCGCGGTCGAGCAGCCAGAGAGTGCGCTGCCGCCCGTACGCCCCGGCCGCGGGCATCTGACGCTCGCCGGCTCCGCCCAACGCCATGCGTACGGCTGCGGCCTTGTCGCCGCCCGCCACCACGAGCCAGACCTCGCTGGCGGCCCGGATCGACGGAAACGTGAGCGACAGCCGAGTCGGAGGCGGCTTCGGCGCGCCGTGCACGGCAATGACAGGCCGCTCGTCAAAGAGACCCGGGTGCTCCGGAAACAGCGAAGCCACGTGGCCATCCGGGCCTACGCCGAGCATGAGCACGTCGAACCGGGGGACCGGTCCATGGTCCTCGGGGCGCGCAGCCGCGGCCAGCGCCGCCGCGCAGCGGTCGGCGGCGGCCTCGGGATCGTCACCGTCCGGGCCGTCGGAGGGTGGCATCGGGTGCACCCGAGCAGGATCGAGCGGCACGCTGTCGAGCAGCGCTGCCCGCGCCTGGGTCTCATTGCGCTCCGGGTCTCCGGCCGGCAGGAAGCGTTCGTCACCCCACCACACGTCGAGCTGGTCCCAGTCGACGGCATCGCGGGCGGGTGAGCTTGCCACCGCCCGCTGCACGGCACCACCCATGCCACCCCCGGTGAGGACGACGGATGCGCTGCCCCGCGCCGCCTGGGCGTCAACGATGCGGGTGATCAGTCGGGCGGCAACGGCTTCGGCGAGGAGGTCCGGGGTGGCATGGATGACGACCTCGGCAGTCACTGTCACGTGGCCTTCGCGGCCTGGCGCTGGCGCGACTTGGCTGTGGTGCGAGAGGTCGGGCCAACCGCGCGGTCGCTGCCCGCTTTGCCGGCCTTGATCTTCTTCTTGGCCTTCTTGATTTTCTCGGCCTGCAGCTCCAGCCGGACTATCCCCTTGGTGAGCACCTCGCCGTAGACGTCGTCGGGGTCGAGCCGGCGCAGCTCCTCGGCGAGGCATTCGCGATCGAGGCGGCGGGGGAGCGCCACGATGCGCTCGGGTCGCCCCGGGGTGCTGAGCATTGCGATCTCATCGTCGGGCGCCCGATCGAGAACGATCGTGCCCTGTCGCAGGTCGAGCTGGGCCGAAACGAGCCCTTCGACGTCGCGGTGCAGCCGCTCCACCGGGCAGCGCAGCATCTGGGCGAGCCAGGCCGCCAGCAGGTCGGCGCTGGGGCTCTCCGGGTTGCCCAGCACGCTCGCCGAGAGCACCCGCTGGTCGCGCTCCTGGTCGAGCGCCGAGGCGAGGATGGCCCGCCACAGGGTGATGCGCGACCATGCCAGGTCGGTGTCACCCGGGCGATAGCTCAGCCGGCACGCATCGAGTGCCGCAACGGGTTGTTGCATGGCGGCTGAGTCAGTGATGCGGCGCTGCGACAACCGGCCGACTGGGTCGTCGGCGGGCACCGGTGGTGCGTTCTTCGGCCACCACGTGACCACCGGCGCATCGGGGAGCAGTAGTGGCATGACGACCGATGCGGGGTGGTTGACCAGCTCGCCCTGCGTTCGCAGAACCACGACGTCGCTTGCCCCCGCGTCTCCGCCGACGCGGATCTCCGCGTCCAGCCTTGAGGGCGCGCGTTTGTCATGGGCTACGACGGCGATCACCCGGCAGGGGTGCTCGTGACTGGCGAAGTTGGCGTCGTCGATGGCGGCTTCCGCAAACTCGTCGTCGACCACAACGATCAGGGTGAGCACTCGGCCGAGGGCAATCGCGCCCTGCTTCTCGCGCAGGTCGACGAGAGCCTTGCCCACCGCGTTGCTGTTGGTGTCGGGCAGGTTGATGATCACGGTCGCCTCCAGGTCCGCCCGTCGCGGGCCAGCATCGCGTCGGCCGACGGCGGTCCCCATGTGCCGGCGACGTAGGGCTCTGGGCGGCCGTGCGTCGCCCAATAGTTCTCGATGGGGTCGAGGATGCGCCAGGACAGCTCAACCTCTGTGTGCCGCGGAAACAATGGCGGCTCTCCGAGCAGCACGTCGAGGATCAACCGCTCATAGGCCTCCGGCGACGCCTCGGTGAACGCGGTGCCGTAGCCGAAGTCCATGGTCACGTCGCGGACCTCCATCTGCGTGCCCGGCACCTTGGACCCGAACCGGATGGTGACGCCCTCGTCGGGCTGCACGCGGATGACGAGCGCGTTCTGGCCGAGCTCCTCGGTGGCGGTGCTCTCGAACGGCAGGTGTGGCGCCCGCTTGAACACGACCGCCACCTCAGTGACCTTTCGCCCCAGCCGTTTGCCGGTGCGTAGGTAGAACGGCACGCCCGCCCAGCGACGAGTGTCGATGTCGAGGCAAACTGCCGCGAACGTCTCGGTGATCGAGGACGACGGGATGCCTTCCTCCTCGAGGTAGCCGGTGACGGGCTCGCCGCCCTGCCACCCCGCGGCGTACTGACCGCGCGCCGTGTGCCGGCCGAGGTCGCGCGGCAGCCGCACCGCGGACAGCACCTTCTCCTTCTCGGTGCGCAGCGCGTCGGCCTCGAAGGAGACCGGCTCCTCCATGCCGACGAGCGCGAGCAGCTGAAGCAGGTGGTTCTGGATGACGTCGCGCGCGGCGCCGATGCCGTCGTAGTAGCCGGCTCGACCGCCGATGCCGATGTCCTCGGCCATGGTGATCTGCACGTGGTCGACGTAGTTGCCGTTCCATACCGGCTCGTACAGCTGGTTGGAGAAGCGCAAGGCCAGGATGTTCTGCACCGTCTCCTTACCGAGGTAGTGGTCGATCCGGAAGATCGCATCCTGCGGGAAGATCTCCTCGACCACGTTGTTGAGCTCGCGGGCGCTCTTGAGGTCGTGTCCGAACGGCTTCTCGATGACAACGCGCCGCCAGCCGCCTTCCGGTGGCTCGGCCAGACCGGCGCGGGCGAGCTGTTTGCACACCACCGGGAAGATCTTGGGCGGGATCGACAGGTAGAACGCGAGGTTGCCGAGCGTGCCCCGATCCCGTTCGAGCTCATCGGTGACCTCAACCATGTGGTCGAACGCATTGTCGTCGTCGACGTCGCCCTGTACGAACCGGAAACCGCCAGATATCTGGCGCCACGTGGACTCGCGAAACGGAGTGCGCGCGTACTGCTTCACCGAGTCGTGGACGATCTGCATGAAGTCCTGGTCGGCCCAGTCACGCCGGGCGAACCCGACGAGCGAGAACCCGGGCGGTAGCAGCCCGCGGTTGGACAGGTCATAGACCGCCGGCATCAGTTTTTTGCGTGCCAGGTCGCCGGTGACTCCGAAGATCACGAGCGCGCAAGGGCCGGCGATCCGCGGCATCCGCTTGTCGCGCGGATCACGCAGCGGGTTGCGGCTCATCCCCGACCGCCGACGGCGCGCAGCAGCTGGGCGACTCCGGCGGCTCGGTCGGTCAGGTGCAGCCGCAGGACGGGACGCCCATGGTCGGCGAGGACCTGTGCGTCGCCGGCGGCCTGTGCGGTGATCAGCTGACCGAAGGTGAACGGACGGTCGGGGACGGGCAGGTCTTCGGCGCTCGCCCCAGTGACCTGCAGGAACACCCCGATCGGTGGCCCGCCCTTGTGGAACTGGCCGGTCGAGTGCAGGAAGCGCGGCCCCCACCCGAATGTCACCGGCCGCTCGCAGCGCAACGTCAGCGGCTGCCGGATGCCGGCCAGCGCGGCGTCGGCCTCCCGATCGAGGTAAGCCATCACGGCGACGTAGCCGCGCGGATCGAGCCGGCCCAGTAGTGCCTGCAGGGCGCCGTCGAGCGAGTCGACGCCGTCGAGCAGGCCCCGGGTGCCGCGCACCTCGACGACACCGTCGACGAACGCCGGCGACTCTGCTGCCGGCCGCGCGTCGAGCAGTCCGCGGGTGGCCGCCTTGGCGCTCTCGACGTCGGGCTGGTCGAACGGGTTGATCCCGAGCAGTCGACCGGCGACCGCAGTCGCGTACTCCCAGAGCAGGAATTGAGCCCCGAGCGAGCCTCCGACGTCGACGGCAGGGCCAGGCTCAGAATCGGCCTGGTCAGTCTCGTCGTCGGGCGAGACAAGTCGTACGGGCAGCACGTCGTCGGCCGGCCAGCGCTGCTCGGGCGCGTCGACACCTTCGACCACCACAGGCAGCAGCCCGTTGCCGTGCTTGCCCGTCGACTCGGCGATGAGCTGTTCGGCCCAGTCGGCGAAGCCGACGATGCCCGAGTCGACATCGGCGATGGCGATCTTGTCTCGCAACGGCTCTGTCCCGCCGAGCGCGGCACCCAGGACCAGGGCCGGGTTGTCTTCGGAGTCGGCGGCGAACAGGTCGCGGAGCTCCTCGGCGTCGTCGAGCAGGCTCGCGATGTCGGCACCGGCAAGCCCGCTGGGGACGAGCCCGAACGCGGTCAGCGCCGAGTAGCGGCCGCCGACCTCGGGATCGGCAAGGAACACCTTGCGATAGCCCTCTTTGGCCGCCAGCTCAGCGAGCCCGGAGCCCGGGTCGGTGACGACGACGATGCGTGACGGCCCGTCGATGCCGGCGGCCTCGAAGGCCGCGAGGAAGGCGCGGCGCTGGCTGTCGGTCTCGACGGTGCCGCCGCTCTTGCTGGACACCACGACCACCGTGCGGTCGAGCCGGTCGCCGATCGCCCGGCGGATCACCTGCGGGTCGGTGGTGTCGAGCACGGTGAGCTCGACGCCGGCAGTGCGCGTGATCACCTCCGGAGCGAGCGACGACCCGCCCATGCCACACAGCACGAAACGGTCGAGGCCCTCGGCACGCAGGTCAGCCTGCAGGGCCTCGATCTCGGCCAGCAGCGGCCGAGACGTGACCGGCAGGTCGACCCAGCCCAGCCGGATGGCGGCCTCGGACTCTGCGTCGGGCCCCCAGAGTGTCGCGTCGCGGGCGGCGATACCCGAGGCGATCTTGTCCTCGACGAGACGGGCGCGCACATCGTCGAACGACGGACCCGCGACTGAGATGCGCAGATCGCTCACTGCGCGGCCTCCAGCGTTGCTTCGACGGAGCTGGTCAGGTCGTTCCACGCGGTCTCGAACTTCTCGATCCCCTCGTCCTCGAGGACGCGGGTGACGTCGACAATGTCGATGCCGTCACCGGCGAGAGCCGACATGACCTGCCGCGCGTCGTCGTAGAAGGGGCGCACCGTGTCACCGGTGATCTCGCCGTGGTCGGCGACCGCGTCGAGCGTTGCCTCCGGCATCGTGTTGACAACGCCTGCCGTTACGAGGTTGGTGACGTAGAGCGTGTCCGAATAACTCGGGTTCTTGGTGCCTGTCGACGCCCACAGCGGACGCTGCCTGGCGGCGCCGGCGGACTCCAGCTGCTGCCAGCGCTCGGTGGCCGTGAACTCCTCGAACGCCTGGAAGGCGAGTCTCGCGTTGGCAACTGCGGCCTTGCCGCGGAGCGCGAGTGCCTCGTCGGTGCCGATCGTCTCGAGCCGCTTGTCGACCTCGGTGTCGACCCTGCTGACGAAGAACGACGCGACGGACGTGATGCCGGCGACGGGCTCGCCGCGCTGCAGGCGTTGCTCCAACCCGGCGGCGAAGGCGTCCATCACCCCCAGGTAGCGCTCGATCGAGAAGATCAGGGTGATGTTGATGTTGATGCCGTTGGCGATGCCGTCACGGATGGCGGGCAGCCCTTCGACCGTCGCCGGGATCTTGATGAACAGGTTGGGCCGGTCGACCTCAGCCCACAACGCATGCGTCTCCGCGATCGTGCGCTTGGTGTCGCGGCCGAGCCGCGGGTCGACCTCGATGGACACGCGGCCGTCGAGCCCGCCGGTGCGTTCGAAGACTGGAGCGAAAAGGTCGCACGCGTCGCGGACGTCGTCGGTGGTCATCTCGCGGATCGCGGTTGCTGCGTCGGCCCCCGCGAGGTGCAGCTGCTTCAGCTGCTCGTCGTAGGCCGAGCTCTTCGAGATCGCGGTCTGGAAGATCGTGGGGTTGGTGGTAACCCCGACGACCTCTTTCTCGGCGATGAGCTGCGCGAGGTTGCCGGTGCGCAGTCGCTCCCGGGACAGGTCGTCGAGCCAGATCGCCACGCCCTCTGCTGACAGACGGCGAAGGGGTTCAGTCATGTTGTCCTCCAGGACAAGGGAGGTGTTGTACGGACGTCAGGAGCCGGCGGCCACGATGCTCTCCTTGGCTGCCTTGACGACGGCGTCGGCGGTGATCCCGAACTCCCGGTAGATGGTCTTGTAGTCGGCGGATGCGCCGTAGTGCTCGAGGCTCACGCAGCGTCCGGCATCGCCGACGAGGCTGTGCCAGCCCCAGGCAACTGCTGCCTCGACCGAGACGCGCGCCCTGACCGCGGGTGGCAGCACGGAGTCGCGGTAGCCGGCGTCCTGCGCCTCGAACCACTCCCGGCAGGGCATCGACACGACGCGAGCCTTGATGCCCTCGGCCGCGAGCTCGTCGCGGGCGTCGACGGCGAGCTGCACCTCCGATCCAGTGCCGATGAGCAGCACATCGGGCTCGCCGTCGGTGTCGAGCAGCGTGTAGGCGCCCTTGGCCACACCCTCCGCGGAGCCAAAGCCGTCGCTGTCGCGCGGGAAGACGGGCAGGTTCTGCCGGGTCAGTGCGAGACCAGCCGGCCGGTCGGTGTGCTCCAGGATGGTGCGCCAGGCAACCGTCACTTCGTTGGCGTCGCCCGGACGTACGACGTCGAGGCCGGGGATGGCCCGCAGAGCCGAGAGGTGCTCGACCGGCTGGTGCGTGGGGCCGTCCTCGCCGAGCCCGATCGAGTCGTGGGTCCACACGTAGGTGACAGGCAACCCCATCAGCGCGGCGAGCCGTACGGCCGGGCGCATGTAATCGCTGAAGATGAGGAAGGTGCCGCCGTAGGGCCGGGTGAGCCCGTGCAACACGATGCCGTTGAGGATCGAGCCCATGGCGTGCTCGCGGACACCGAAGTGCAGAACGCGGCCATACCAGTCACCGGTCCATTCCTTGGTCGAGCGCTCCGGTGGGATGAACGATGGCTCGCCCTTGGGTGAGGTGTTGTTGCTCTCAGCCAGGTCGGCAGAGCCTCCCCAGAACTCGGGCAACACCTTGACCAGGGCGTCGATCACTGCGCCGGACGCTTTGCGGGTCGCGACGTCCTTGCCCGCCTCGAACGTCGGCAGCGAATCGGCGAAGCCCGATGGGAGCTTGCGATCGCGCAGCCGGTCGAGCAGGGCTGCCTGGTCAGAGTTGGCCCGCCGCCAGGCTTCGAAGCGCTCCTCCCACTTGGCGCGCACGGCCTTGCTGCGGCCCTGCACCTCGCGCGTGTGAGCAATAACCTCGGGGTCGACCTGGAACGTCTGCTCGGTGTCGAAGCCGAGGATCTGCTTGGTGGCGGCGATCTCGTCGGCGCCGAGCGCGGCACCGTGAGCCTTGCCGGTGTTCTGCGCATGCGGTGCGGGCCACGCGATGATCGTCCTGAGCGCGATGAACGACGGCCGGGTCGTCTCGGCCTGCGCCGCCAGCAAGGCTCGGTGCAGGGCCGCCACATCCTCGACATAGCCGTCCTTGTGCGCCCACTCGACCCTCTGCACATGCCAGCCGTAGGCCTCGTAGCGCTTGGCGACGTCCTCGGTGAACGCAACGTTGGTGTCGTCCTCGATGGAGATCTTGTTGTGGTCCCAGATCACCACCAGGTTGCCGAGCTCCTGCGTGCCGGCAAGTGACGACACCTCGCCAGAAACGCCTTCCTCCATGTCACCGTCGGAGGCGATGCACCAGATCATGTGGTCGAACGGGCTCTGGCCGGCCGGCGCATCGGGGTCAAGCAGGCCGCGCTCGCGCCGCGTCGCCATCGCCATGCCGACGGCGTTGCCAACGCCCTGACCGAGCGGCCCGGTGGTCGTCTCGACGCCCGGAGTGTGGCCGTGCTCGGGGTGGCCTGGGGTCTTGGAGCCCCAGGTGCGCAAGGCCTTGAGGTCGGCGAGCTCCAACCCATAGCCCGCGAAGTAGAGCTGGATGTAGAGCGTCAGGCTCGAGTGCCCGGCGGACAGGACGAATCGATCGCGGCCCAGCCACTGCGGGTCGGTCGGATCGTGCCGCATCATCCGCTGGAAGAGCAGGTAGGCCGCGGGCGCGAGGCTCATCGCGGTGCCAGGGTGACCGTTGCCTGCCCGCTCGACCGCGTCCATCGCCAGCACCCGCACAGTGTCGACGGCGCGCCTGTCGAGATCTCCCCACTCGAGGCCCTGGTCGCTGGCAGTGCTGGCCGCGGTGCTCACCGGCGGACTCCTCCCGAGGCGGAGATCGTTTCCGTGTCGAGCCTACTCGGGGCTCGGACGCAACTCGCGCGGGCGGTCGCGCGGCCGATGTATAGACTTCGGCCCGTAACCGCGGGCCATGGCGCCTGCTTCCGACACGCTTTCGAGGTTCCCTGTGACGGCCGTCGACCCGCGACCTGTTGCGGACCGACCGACCCCCGTCCAAGCCGTTCGGCCGCCGCGCGGTGATATGCGCGCACGGGTCCGCGCCTACGTGGCGCTCACCAAGCCCCGCATCATCGAGCTCCTCCTGGTCACCGCCGTCCCGACGATGTTCCTCGCCGCCGGGGGCGTCCCAGGCCTGTGGAACGTGATCGTCGTGATCGTCGGTGGCGCGCTCGCCGCCGGCAGCGCAAACGCGCTCAACTGCTGGTTCGACCGCGACATCGACCAGCTGATGAACCGTACGTCCAACCGGCCGTTGCCTCGGCACACCGTGACTCCCAATGCAGCACTCGTGTTCGGGCTCGTCATCGGCGTGCTCTCCGTGGCGCTCATGGCGGCCGCGACCAACATGCTCGCCGCCGGGCTCACGCTCGGCGCCATCGTCTACTACGCCGTCGTCTACACGATGTGGCTCAAGCGGCACACCAAGCACAACACCGTGCTTGGCGGGGTGTGCGGCGCAGCACCGGTGCTCATCGGGTGGGCGACCGAGACTGGGTCGCTCGCGCTTGGCGCCGTGGTTGCTGTTCCTGCTGATGTTCTGGTGGCAGCCGCCGCACTTCTGGGCGCTCGCCCTCAAGTTCAAGGCGGACTACGCCCGGGCGGGCGTGCCGATGCTTCCGGTTGTCGCGAGCGAGCTGCGGGTCGCGGTCGAATGCCTGGTCTACGTGGGGCTGACCGTGGCGACCTCGCTCGTCGTGTGGCCGGCCGCAGACATGGGCTGGATCTACGGCGCCGTCGCGATCGGTGCCGGTGCCTACTTCCTGTACGAGGCGTCGTTGCTCTTCGCCCAGGCCCGGGACGGCGGCCGCATCAAGGCAATGCGGCTGTTCCACGGCTCGATCACTTACCTGACGGTGGTCTTCCTCGCCGTTGCGCTCGACCCGCTGCTGCTCGGCTGAACCATTCGACCATTGCCCCGTCAACGAACGTGGCCCGTGCTAGGCGTTGCGCAACTAGGCTGAGTGGTTCGTTGACGGGACTAGGCTGCGCTGCCATGTGGCGGGCCGAGTGGTGGCTAGTCGGGGCGGGGCTGCTCGGCGTCTCCGCGGCGCTCGCATGGGGTCTGGCAGACGGTCCCGACGGCCCGGTGGTCAGCCTCGCGCTCGTGTCGATGGTCGTCGCGCTGGCGGGCATCGTTGCCTGGTGGTTCAACGAGCGCGCGGCGGGCAGTCTCGAAGTAGCTCCCGAGCTGCTCCCGATTCCCGGCCCGCCGTGGTGGTTGCCGACCACGGCGCTCGGCGTTCTCGTCGGCCTTGTCGGTGTGACGTCTGTCGTTTGGTTGGCCGTGCTGGGTGCCCTGCTGGCCGTCACAGGGCTCGCCGGATTGAGCCGCGCGGCCGCGGCCGCGCCGACGCCAGTCGATCGCCGCACGATCCGCCTCGCGCGAGACGTCCGTGTTGCCACGGGCAAGGACTCGTACGGCTTCGTCACATCTCTCGGGACTGGGTACGAGCGCCTGGTGTTCGTACGCGGCGACGGCACAGTGGGCGATCTCGTGCTGCCCCAGCCGGGGGCCACCCGCGTCGCGGCGCTGTCAGGACTGCGGCTCGTCGACGCAGCTAGCCCGGAAGCGGGCGCACTTCGTGCCGATCCGGCGCAGTGGCGGCGGATGGCCGACCGGGTGCTCGGCTACTGAGCGCGGATTGCCACAGGGCGATCATCCGACAACGGGGTGCTCATCGCGCCGTGGTTGTCGGATCTTCGCGGACGCGTTCGGCTCAGGCGCGGGCGGCAGACCGCGATCCCGGGTGCTGAGCCAGACGTCCACCGCGGCGGCGGCCAGCAGCGCGGCGCCGAGCATGTGCACGCCGACCAGCAGCTGGGGAAGGTCTGTCGCGTATTGCACAGCCCCGACCAGGCCCTGACCGACCTCGACGGCGAGCAGGACGACTGCCGCACGCACGGTGCGTTGTGGCGCACCGACGCCGCGCGCAAAGAGGTAGAACCCCACGCTCAACCCCAGCAGCAGGAAGACGCCGTCGACATGCAGCTGCGACACCGCTTCGAGGTCGAGACCCGTACGTGGCGAGTCAGGGTCGCCGGCATGCGGCCCGGTGCCGGTGACGACGGTGCCAAGGTAGAGCACCACGTACGCGACCACGAGGACGGCCGCGCCGTGCATCCGCAACCATGGCCCAGCCACCGGTCGAGGCGCATCGTCCCCCTCGTCGATGCGACGGACGAGGGCCGTGGCCACGCCGATCAGCACTGCTGAGCACATGAAGTGCAGCATCACGACCCACGGGTTGAGGTCAGTCAGCACGGTGATGCCACCGATCAGCGCCTGGGCAGGCACACCGAGCAGCACGATGGCGGCCAACCGGACAACGCTGCGTCGCCGCGGCTGCGCGCGGAGCGCGGCGATCAGCACGGCCAACGCCAGGGCTCCGACGACGAACGTCAGCGTGCGGTTGCCGAACTCCACGACGCCGTGGATGCCCAGCTCGGGAGTGTTGACGAGCGACTCGTCGGTGCAGCTGGGAAACGTCGGGCAGCCCAGCCCGGAGCCCGTCAGCCGTACGGCGCCGCCGGTGACAACGATCCCGATCTGCGCGATCAGCGACGCGATCGCCCAGCGCCTCAGTGCGGGTCGGGAGGGGCGCGGGATGCGTTCCCACAGGGCAGTCAGGGAAGCGCCGGCCGATTGCACGCCGCCATCGTAGGCGGGACCCGATCGGCCAGAATCGGGGCGCTCCGCGTCAGGGCGACACGCGCAGCGGGCCGTACGTCTCCCGGTAGGAACGCGGGCCGACGAACGGCAGCACCGCGTCGCGGACCCAGGTGGGCAGCGCCGCGGCCTTGGAGAGGCGGTCGGTCATGGTCTGCACATGCTCGATCCGGGGCCGGCGACGTCGCTCGTACTCATCTCCCACCTGGCTCCAGTCGGACTGTGTAGTGAGCAGCTCGGCCAGGACCAGCGCGTCCTCCGCCGCCATCGCCGCACCCTGCGCCCACACCGGTGCGGTCGCGTGCGCGGCGTCGCCGACCAGCACTACTCGGCCCTGGGTCCATCGCTGGATGCGCACCTCCTCGACGGGTGAGTGAAAGAGCGACGATGGCTGGGCCACGATGTCCGCGAGGATCTGCCGTACGGGTTCAGGGAACTCGGCAAAGCTCGCCTGCAGCCACGCGGGGTCAGCCTCGACCGGGCCGCCGCGGGTTGCTGATGCAAAGCAGTAGACGTCGTCACCGTCGACAGGGATCGCCAGAAAGGTTCCCCGCTTGCCCGACCAGACGGTCCAGCAGTCGATGCCTGGATTGGCCGCCATGAACCGCCAGCTGGCTTGGGACAGCACGGCGGCCTGCACGTGAGTGTCAGCCAGGGCTGCGGCCCGCACGGCAGAGTGCACGCCGTCGGCCCCGACGACGAACTCGTAGCGCTGCACACCGCCACCGACCAGCTCGACGTCGACGCCGTCGCCCGTCTGCCGCAGCGAGCTCGCCGGGCTGTCCCATCGGACGGTTCCGGGCGGCAGGTCGCGAGCCAGGAGCTGCGAGCAGGTCGCGGCGTCGTACGCATCGGGACTTGGCGCCCTCGGGCCAGAACGCGTCCTCGTCAACGGCGAAGATCAGCCTGCCACGGGCGTTGCGGTACTCACGGCGACGGACTGGTTCACCGAGACTGGCGAGGTCGTCGGCGACACCGAGCTCACCGAGCGCCCGGACCGCGTTGCCGGGCAGGTTGAGGGCAAGACCAATGTCGCTCGGGCCAGGCAGCCGCTCTACCACCTCCACGCCGACGCCGCGTTGCCCAAGTGCCCGCGCCATCGCCAGACCCGCTATCCCGCCACCGACGACAAGAACGCGATTCCCGCTGCCGTTCATAGACACCAGCCTCCGGAGCAATCGCCTCAGGCGCGACCCGTCACTCCCACTTGAACGTCGCGGCCGCGGCGCCCAGGCTCACCACTGCCCAGGCGGTGAGCACTCCGACCGGCCCCCACGGCACGCCGGCTCCGTCCTCGAGCACCGAGCGCAGACCCTCCGACAAGGCGGCGGTCGGGGTCAGCTCGAGCACGGACTGCAACCCGTCGGGGAACCGGTCGAGAGGGACGATGACACCGCCGCCGATGAGCAGCAGCAGGTAGACAAGGTTGGCTGCGGCGAGCGTGGCCTCCGCACGCAACGTGCCGGCCATCAGCAGCCCAAGCCCACTGAACGCTGCGGTCCCGACGAGCACGAGCAGTGCGACGCCGAGCGGATTGCCGTGCGGCGACCAGCCCAGCAGCAGCCCGAGCGCACAGATGAGAGCAATCTGCAGCACCTCGACCGCGAGAACGCACCCCGTTTTGGCCACGAGCAGCCCCCACCGCGGCAACGGCGAGGCGCCGAGCCGCTTGAGCACCCCGTACCTTCGCTCGAACCCCGTCGCGATCGCCTGGCCCGTGAACGCCGTGGACATGACAGCCAGCGCGATGATCCCCGGCACGAGGAAGTCGACCGGCTCGCCGGGGCCGGTGTCGACGATGTCGGTCGACGCGAGCACACCGAGCAGCACCAGGGGGATCACCAGGGTCAGCAACAGCTGCTCACCGTTGCGCAGCAGCAGTCGCGTCTCCAGTGCCGTCTGCGCGGCGACCATGCGCGGGAGTGGCGAGGCGCCGGGGTGCGGTGCGTACGTCGTCATGGCCGCATGCTCCGACCGGTCAGCTCGAGAAAGACGTCCTCCAGGCTGCGGGATCCGACGGTGAGCCGCTCCGGCATGACGCTGTTCGCGGCGCACCACGCAGTGACGGTCGCGAGCAGCTCAGCGTCGATGGGGCCGTCGACCCGGTAGTGCCCAGGCATGGTCGCTGTGACCTCGGTGCGGGCGGGCAGCGCGGCGCGCAGCGAGCTCAGGTCGAGGCCCGGCGGCGCCTGGAAGCGTACGGAGTCGGCGCCGCCGGCGGTCAACGACGCCGGCGTGCCGGACACCACGAGCTGCCCGCGGTCGATGATCGCGACCTGGTCGGACAGCTGCTCCGCCTCGTCCAGGAGGTGGGTCGTCAGTACGACCGTCACGCCGTCTGCGCGCAGGTCGCGGACGAGGTCCCAGGCCGCCAGTCGGCCGTGCGGGTCCATGCCGGCGGTCGGCTCGTCGAGGAACACCAGGTCGGGTCGCCCCACTATCGCCATGGCCAGTGCCAGTCGTTGGCGTTCCCCGCCGGACAGTCGCCGGAAGGTCGTCCGGGTCACGCCGCCGAGTCCCAGCCGGTCGATCAACGCGGGTACGGGCAGTGGGTGCGCATGAAGCTTGGCGAGGTGCGCGAGCATTTCCGCCGGCCGAGCCCCCGGGTAGACCCCGCCACCGCCCTGCAGCATCACGCCGACCCGGGGCTTCAGCGCCCGCCCATCCCGCTGCGGGTCGAGACCGAGGACGCGGACGGCCCCCGAGTCCGCTCGGCGGAAGCCTTCGCAGATCTCCACCATGGTCGTCTTGCCGGCGCCGTTGGGCCCCAGGATCGCCGTCACGGTTTCCGGCGAGACGGACAGATCGACACCGCCGAGCGCAGTTGTGGCACCGTACCTCTTGACAAGTCCGGATATTTCCACCGCAGGCGGGACGGGCACGCGCGGCAGTCTGGCACGGTGTGAGCGGCATGCCTCAGGTAAGGCTTGCCTGCGTGATCCACGACACCGATATCGCGCTGCGTGGCAGGTTGAGTCCAGGCCCGAAATACGAAACAATGGTGTTGTGAAAAGTCCGATCGAGGGGCAGGTGCGCGACGTGCCAACCGTCGCCGAGCCGCTTTCCGGCCCGGTCGACGAGGCGCACACCGGCACCCGTGAGCGGGTCGCCCGCAACATCCTCGAGCACGGCCCGTCCACGGCATCGGCGTTGGCCGAGCGGCTCGGCCTGACCGCCGCAGCCGTCCGCCGCCACCTTGACAACCTGCTCGCCGAAGGCGTGCTGGAGGCCCGCGAGCAGCGGGTCTACGGCCACCGAGGCCGGGGCCGCCCCGCCAAGGTCTTCGCCCTTACCGACGCCGGCCGCGACGAGTTCTATCAGGCTTACGACGACCTGGCTGCGGGCGCGCTACGGTTCCTCGCCGACCAGGGCGGCGACGAGCTCGTCGCGCAGTTCGCCCGGCAGCGGGTGAGCGTGCTCGAGGAGCGCTATCGCCCGCTCGTCGAGGCCGCCGACAACCGCACCGAGGCCCTTGCCGCGGCGCTTAGCGCCGATGGCTATGCCGCCTCCGCGCAAGCGGCGCCCATGGGCATCGGCGAGCAGCTCTGCCAGCACCACTGCCCGGTGGCCCACGTCGCCGAGCAGTTCCCGCAGCTGTGCGAGGCCGAGACCGAGGTCTTTGCCCGGCTGCTCGGCACCCACGTCCAACGACTCGCCACCATCGCGCACGGTGACGGCGTCTGCACCACGCACATTCCACACAATGCACCGCACACGACATCCATATCCGGCCCGACCAGCGCGCAGGGCTCTGCGCCGCGGAAGGATTCGACAGCATGAGCACCACGCACACCTCGATCGAAGAGCGGGTCGAAGGCCTTGGTCGTTACGAATACGGCTGGGCTGACTCCGACGTCGCCGGTGCCACCGCTAAGCGCGGCCTCAGCGAGGACGTGGTCAAGGACATCTCCGGGCGCAAGAGCGAGCCGGAGTGGATGCTCAAGACGCGGCTCAAGGCGCTCCGGTTGTTCGACAAGAAGCCGATGCCGACATGGGGCTCCAACCTCTCCGGCATCGACTTCGACAACATCAAGTACTTCGTCCGCTCCACCGAGAAGCAGGCGGCGAGCTGGGACGAGCTGCCCGACGACATCAAGAACACCTACGACCGGCTGGGCATCCCCGAGGCGGAGAAGCAGCGCCTGGTCGCCGGTGTCGCGGCTCAATACGAGTCGGAGGTCGTCTACCACCAGATCCGCGAGGACCTGGAGGAGCAGGGCGTCATCTTCCTCGACACCGACACCGGGCTGCGTGAGCACCCCGAGCTGTTCAAGGAATACTTCGGCACCGTCATCCCGCCGGGCGACAACAAGTTCGCGTCGCTCAACACCGCGGTGTGGTCGGGTGGCTCGTTCATCTACGTGCCCAAGGGCGTCCGCGTCGAGATCCCGCTGCAGGCCTACTTCCGCATCAACACGGAAAACATGGGCCAGTTCGAGCGGACGCTGATCATCGTCGACGAGGACGCCTACGTGCACTACGTCGAGGGCTGCACCGCGCCGATCTACTCCAGCGACTCGCTGCACTCGGCGGTCGTCGAGATCATCGTCAAGAAGGGCGGCCGCTGCCGCTACACGACCATCCAGAACTGGTCCAACAACGTCTACAACCTGGTGACCAAGCGCGCCGTGGCCCACGAGGGCGCGACGATGGAGTGGATCGACGGCAACATCGGCTCCAAGGTGACGATGAAGTACCCCGCCATCTACCTCACCGGTGAGCACGCCAAGGGGGAGACGCTGTCGATCGCCTTTGCCGGCGAGGGTCAGCACCAGGACGCCGGCGCCAAGATGGTGCACCTCGCGCCGCACACGTCGAGCACGATCATCTCCAAGTCGGTCGCGCGCGGCGGCGGTCGTACGTCGTACCGCGGTCTCGTCCAGGTGATGGAGGGCGCCTCACACAGCGCCAGCACGGTCAAGTGCGACGCGCTGCTCGTCGACACGATCAGCCGCTCCGACACCTACCCCTACGTCGACGTCCGCGAGGACGACGTCTCCATGGGCCACGAGGCCACGGTGTCCAAGGTCAGCGAGGACCAGCTCTTCTACCTCATGAGCCGCGGGCTCACCGAGGACGAGGCGATGGCGATGATCGTGCGTGGCTTTGTCGAGCCCATCGCCCGCGAGCTGCCGATGGAATACGCGCTGGAGCTCAACCGGCTCATCGAGCTGCAGATGGAAGGCGCCGTCGGCTGAGTCAACCGGCGTTCCGCGAATACCAAGACCACGAGCCACGCGCACTGTGAAGGGGAGTACGACCATCAGCACGACCAGCGGACCTGTCCAGGTCGCGCCGCACAGCCATGGCGGAGAGGGTGCCGGAGGCGCCAAGGCCGGGCATGGCGGCAGCGCTCTGCACAAACTGGCGTCGTTCGACGTCGCCGATCACCCTGTGCCGACCGGGCGCGAGGAGGACTGGCGGTTCACCCCGCTGAAGCGGCTGCACGGTTTGCACACCGACGCCGAGTTTGCCGAGTGGTTGCACGTGGTGTCGATCGAGGCAGCCGACGAGGTGCGCGTCGAGCAGACCGGTGCCGACGACCCGCGGCGTGGCTCGTCGGGCTATGTGCCGGCCGACCGGGTCAGTGCCCGTGCGTGGGCGGCCGCCGACTCCACGCTCGTCGTGACACTGCCCACAGACACGCAGGTGACGCGACCGACAGTCGTGACGCTCGAGGGCAAGGGTCGTGACGCCGCCAACGCCGGGCACGTCGTCGTCATCGCCGAGCCGTTCAGCCAGGGCATTGTGGTGCTCGACCACCGCGGCTCTGCGCTGCTGGCCGATAACGTGGAGATCGTCGTACGCGAGGGTGCGCACCTCACCTTCGTCGGCATCCAGGACTGGGCCGACGACGCCACTCACGTGTCGCATCACCACGCACACGTCGGCCGTGACGCGACGCTCAAGCACGTCGAGGTGTCGTTCGGCGGCGACCTGGTGCGCATCGGCACCAGCGTCGACTACGAGTCGACTGGTGGCGATGTCGAGCTGCTCGGGCTCTACTTCGCCGACGCGGGTCAGCACATCGAGCACCGGTTGTTCGTCGACCATGCCACGCCGCGGTGCCGCAGCCACGTGACTTACAAGGGCGCCCTGCAGGGCAAGGACGCGCACACCGTCTGGATCGGCGACGTGCTCATCCGTCCGACCGCGATCGGCATCGAGACCTACGAGCTCAACCGCAATCTCGTCCTCACTGACGGGGCGCGCGCCGACTCCGTACCCAACCTTGAGATCGAGACCGGCGAGATCCAGGGCGCCGGCCACGCCAGCGCGACCGGCCGGTTCGACGATGAGCAGCTGTTCTACCTGCAGTCGCGCGGCATCCCGGCCGAGGAGGCTCGGCGTCTCGTCGTCCGTGGGTTCTTCGCCTCGCTCATTAACCAGATCGGCGTGCCTGAGCTGCAGCAGCGGCTCATCGAGCAGGTCGAGCGCGAGCTTGCGGAGGCCCTGGCATGAGCGGGGCTTTCGCGCGCGTCTGTGCGCTCGCTGACGTGCCTGACGAGGGGGCCGTACGCGTCGAGATTGACGACCTGCCCGTGTCGGTCGTCCGCAGTGATGGCGAGGTCTACGCGATCTACGACATCTGCTCGCATGCCGAGGTGTCGCTGTCCGAGGGGGAGGTCGAGGACGGCGAGATCGAGTGCTGGCTGCACGGCTCGCGATTCGACCTCGCAACCGGGCAGCCGACCGGGCTGCCCGCCGTCAAGCCCGTGCCTGTCTACCCCGTGAAGATCGACGGCGACGACGTGCTCGTCGACGCAAAGCACCCACTGAACATGAACCAGGAGCAGACCGCCTGATGGCCACCCTTGAGATCCGCGACCTGCACGTCTCCGTGGAGACGGAGAACGGCCCCAAGGAGATCCTCCGTGGCGTCGACCTCACCATCCGTGGCGGCGAGATCCACGCAATCATGGGCCCCAATGGGTCGGGCAAGTCGACTCTGGCCTACTCGCTCGCGGGCCACCCGAAATACAAGATCACCGGCGGCTCCGTCTTGCTTGACGGCGAGGACGTGCTGTCGATGAAGGTCGACGAGCGGGCCCGGCGAGGGCTGTTCCTCGCCATGCAGTACCCCGTCGAGGTGCCCGGCGTCTCGGTGTCCAACTTCCTCCGCAGCGCTAAGACCGCCGTCGCGGGCGAGGCGCCCAAGCTGCGCACGTGGGTCAAGGACGTCAAGCAGGCCATGGACGACCTGGCGATGGACCCGGTGTTCGCTGAGCGTGACCTCAACGCCGGTTTCTCCGGTGGCGAGAAGAAGCGCCACGAGATCCTGCAGCTCGAGCTCCTTGACCCCAAGGTTGCCGTCCTCGACGAGACCGACTCCGGGCTCGACATCGACGCGCTGCGTGTCGTGTCCGAGGGCGTCAACCGGTTCGCCGCGCGCGGCGACAAGGGCGTCGTCCTCATCACGCACTACACGCGCATCCTGCGTTACATCAAGCCCGACTTCGTGCATGTCTTCGTCGACGGCCGCATCGCCGAGGAGGGCGGGCCGGAGCTCGCCGAGAAGCTCGAGGCCGAGGGCTACGAGTCGTACGTCAAGTCGGGAGCCTGAGCAGCCGTGGCCATTTCGACACAACGACACCCTGCGTCGATAGGTTCGACGCAACGTAGCGTTGCGTCGAATCAGCTGCTGGACGTCGAGCGGATACGGGCAGACTTCCCACTGCTGAGCCGCACGGTTCGCGACGGCAAGCGGCTGGTCTATCTCGACAGCGGTGCGACCTCGCAGAAGCCGCGTTCTGTCCTCGACGCCGAGCGCGAGTTCTACGAGCGGCACAACGCGGCGGTGCACCGCGGTGCGCACCAGCTGGCCGAGGAGGCCACCGACGCGTACGAGTCGGCGCGGCGCACTGTCGCGGCGTTCATCGGCGCCGACGAGGGCGAAATCGTCTTCACCAAGAACGCCACCGAAGGCGTCAACCTCGTCGCTTACGCGATGAGCAACGCCGCGACCGCAGGCTCTCCGCAGGCGGACCGGTTCCGGCTCGGACCCGGCGACGAGGTCGTCGTGACCGAGATGGAGCACCACGCCAACCTCGTGCCGTGGCAGCAGCTTTGCGAGCGCACCGGTGCCACACTGCGCTGGCTGTCGGTGACGCCGAACGGTCGGCTCGACCTCTCCAACCTCGATGAGGTCGTGACGCCGCGGACCAAGGTGTTCGCGTTCGCCCACCAGTCCAACGTGCTCGGCACGGTCAACCCGGTTGAGCTTCTCGCGGCCCGCGGGCACGAGGTGGGTGCACTCGTCGTGCTCGACGCGGCCCAGTCGGTGCCGCACCAGCCCGTCGACGTGCACGCGCTCGGTGTCGACTTCGCGGTGTTCAGCGGCCACAAGATGCTCGGCCCGCTCGGCGTTGGCGTGCTCTGGGGCCGGCGCTCACTGCTCGAGGCGATGCCACCGTTCCTGACCGGCGGGTCGATGATCGAGGTCGTACACATCGAGCGCTCGACGTTCGCGCCGCCGCCGCAGCGGTTCGAGGCCGGTGTGCCGATGGCGGCACAGGCGGTCGGGCTCGCGGCGGCCTGCGACTACCTCTCGGGCGTCGGCATGGATGCCGTTGCCGCCCATGAGCACGCGCTCGCGGCGTACGCGCTCGACGCCGTCGGCTCCCTCCCGGGCGTACGCATCATCGGGCCGACCACCACCGAGTGCCGGGGCGCCACCGTCGCATTCGTCGTGGACGGCATTCACGCGCACGACGTAGGCCAGCTGCTCGATGGCGAAGGCGTGGCGGTGCGCGTGGGGCACCACTGTGCGTGGCCGCTGCACCGAGCGTTCGGGGTGGCGGCGACGACGCGGGCGTCGTTCTACCTCTACAACGACACGGCCGATGTCGACGCGCTGGTCGTGGCGATCGCCAAGGCACAGCGCTACTTCGGGGTCGCGTGATGGCGGCGATCGACGCGATGTACCAGGAGATCATCCTGGACCACTACAAGAACCCGCACGGCCGTGGGCTGCGTGAGCCGTATGACGCTGAGGTGCACCACGTCAACCCGACCTGCGGCGACGAGGTGACGCTGCGGGTGCGGCTGGCCGACGGGATCGTCGAGGACGTGTCGTACGAGGGACAGGGGTGCTCGATCAGCCAGGCGTCGGCGTCCGTGCTCGCCGACCTGGTGACCGGCCGGCCGCTGCGGGAAGCCCAGGGTCGCTACGACGCGTTCCATGGTCTGGTGACCGGCAAGGGCCAGGTCGAGCCTGACGAGGACCTCCTCCAGGACGGCGTGGCTTTTGCCGGTGTTGCTCAGTACCCGATGCGGGTCAAGTGCGCGCTGCTCGCCTGGATGGCGTTCAAGGACGCCGTGGCGCAGGCCGACGTACGCTGAAAGGGATGAAGGAGACGAGATGACCGAGATCACCAGCTCTTCGCTCGATGACGTGACCGAGGCTCTTCGTGACGTCGTCGACCCCGAGCTAGGCATAAACGTCGTCGACCTCGGGCTCATCTACGACATTCAGATCGACGACCGCATCGCGACGATCGATATGACCCTGACCAGCGCCGCCTGCCCGCTCACCGACGTGATCGAGGACCAGACGCGCAGCGCGCTCGACGGGCTCGTCGACGATTTCCGCATCAACTGGGTGTGGATGCCGCCGTGGGGCCCTGACAAGATCACCGACGAGGGTCGCGAGCAGCTGCGGGCGCTCGGCTTCAACGTCTGACCGGCCAGTTGTCAGGTTGTCAGGAGGGTCGGCATCCGCGTGACCTGCAGCGATAGCCGGCCCTGACAACCGGACAACCGGACAAGTCGCCCACTCCCGGGGCGGTCGTGGCCGGTCCGTTACCGATTTGTGCCAGTCTCGCGCGCCACCCGCCGCGGTGGATTGTCCTATCTGGTGACAGGATTTCCAGGTCAGCGATGATCTGCGGCCGCCAACGATGGCGGCACGCCGGTCAACGTCAGTACGCACGACCTGGAGATTGTCATGCGCACCCTGTCCACGGCCCGCCGACGGACCACCCTGATCGCGGGCGCCACTGTGCTCGCCCTGGCACTCGCCGCCTGTGGCAACGACGACGACGACACCGGCGCAACCACCGAGGAGTCCCCAGCCGCGTCCGCCGACGCCAGCCTTGCGGCCATGGTGCCGGACGCGGTCAAGGAGGACGGCAAGATCCTCGTCGGCACAGACGCGTCGTACGCCCCCAACGAGTTCCTCGACACCGACGGCCAGACGATCATCGGCTGGGACGTCGAGCTGTTCGACGCGGTCGCAGCAAAGCTCGGGCTGGAGACCGAGTGGGAGAACGGCGATTTCGACGCGATCATCCCCGGCGTGCAGTCCGGCAAGTACGAGATCGGCGTCTCGTCGTTCACCATCAACGCCGACCGGCTCGAGCAGTCCGAGATGATCAGCTACTTCAACGCCGGCACCCAGTGGGCCACCCAGTCGGGCAACCCGACCGGGATCGAGCCGGACAACGCCTGCGGGAAAAAGGTCGCCGTCCAGGCCGACACGGTGCAGCACACCGACGATCTGCCGGTTCGCGACGAGGCCTGCACCAGCGCGGGCAACCCGGCGATCACTATCGACCCCTACCAGGGCCAGGACGAGGCCACCGCTGCTGTCGTGTCCGGCAAGGATGACGCGATGCTTGCGGATTCGCCGATCGTGGCTTACGCGGTCGAGCAGACCGGCGGCCAGCTCGAGCTGCTCGGTGACATCTACGACGCCGCCCCTTACGGCTACGTCCTCAACAAGGGGGAGACGGAGTTCGGCGATGCGCTCGTCGCCGCGCTCGAGGCCCTGATCGAGGACGGCACCTACACCCGGATCCTCGAGGAGTGGGGCGTCGAGGACGGTGGTATCGACAACCCGCAGGTCTCACCGACACCCTGACGGGCATGACCACCGACACGACCGAGCGACCGGCACCGCCCAAGCCCATCAAGGCGGTGCCGGTCCGCCATCCATGGCGGTGGGTAGCCATCGCCTTGATCGCGATCCTGGTCGCGATGTTCACCCACATGGTGCTCACGAACGACGCGTTCCAGTGGGGCTTCATGTGGGACAACATGTTCAGCGAGCCCGTGCTCCGAGGAGCGCGATCCTCGGTGATCATGACCATCCTCGCCATGGTCATCGGCGTGGCGATCGGCATCATCGTCGCGATCATGCGTCTGTCACCGAACCCGATCCTGTCGAGCACAGCGTGGGTCTACACGTGGTTCTTCCGCGCCGTCCCACGCATCGTGCTGCTGATTCTGTTCGGCAACCTCGGCATCCTCTACTCCCGGTTCTCGTTCGGTCTTCCTTTCGATGCGCAGATTGGCGACCTGTTCGGCATCGATCTGGACGGCGAGATCTACGGCATCGACGCCCGCGACCTGATCACCGGCTTCGTGGCCGGTCTGCTCGGCCTGGCGCTGTCCGAGGGCGCCTACATGGCTGAGATCGTCCGCGCCGGAATCACGTCGATCGACCCTGGTCAGTCCGAAGCCGCTCAGGCCCTGGGTATGCGCCGGGCGCTGACCACGCGGCGGATCGTCCTACCGCAGGCGATGCGCGTGATCGTGCCGCCGACAGGCAACGAGACGATCGCCATGCTGAAGGACACTTCTCTCCTGGCCTTCGTCCCGTACACCAACGAGCTGTTCTTCCAGCTCCGCGCCATCGGGTCCCGCACCTTCCAGGTCTTTCCGATGCTGGTCGCGGCCACGCTTTGGTACTTGGCGCTCACCAGTGTTCTGATGATCGGGCAATACTTCCTGGAGAAGCGGTTTGGGCGAGGGTTCGGCCAGATGTCCGATCGCCAGCTTGACGCCGCGCAGAGGGCTGCGGCAGTGGGAGGCACGCATTGAGCGCTGACACGATCACGCAGCCAATGGTTCGGGCCGAGCAGGTGCACAAGTCGTTCGGCCGCCTCGAGGTGCTCAAGGGCATCGACCTGGAGGTGGCCCCACGCAACGTCTTCGTCATCATCGGACCGTCGGGCTCGGGCAAGTCCACCTTCTTGCGCTGTATCAACCACCTGGAAAAGATCAATGCGGGGCGCCTGTCGGTCGATGGACAGCTCGTCGGCTACGTCGAGCGTGGTGGCAAGCTGCACGAGCTGAGCGAGAAGCAGATCGCGCGCCAGCGCCAGGACGTGGGCATGGTCTTCCAGCGGTTCAACCTCTTCCCGCACTCTGACCGCCATCGAGAACATCATGGAGGCGCCGCTTCGGGTCAAGAAGGAGTCAAAGGTCGTCGCCCGCGAGCGGGCGCAGAAGCTGCTCGATCGCGTGGGTCTCGGCGACCGTACGACCTCATACCCGTCCCAGCTCTCCGGCGGTCAGCAGCAGCGCGTTGCGATCGCCCGCGCACTGGCGATGGAGCCCAAGCTGATGCTGTTCGACGAGCCGACGTCGGCGCTCGACCCCGAGCTCGTCGGCGAAGTCCTCGATGTGATGCGCGACCTTGCCCTGACGGGCATGACCATGGTCGTCGTGACGCACGAGATGGGCTTTGCCAAGGAGGTCGGTGATGGGCTCGTCTTCATGGACGGCGGGGTCGTCGTCGAGTCCGGCCACCCGCGTGACGTGCTCACCAAGCCTCAGCACAACCGTACGCGCGAGTTTCTGCGCCGCGTGCTTCAGGACGAGGACGAGCCCAACCAGACCACCGCCTAGAGTCCAGGCGTGCCGCCGCTCCAGCTGCTCGGTCCTGCCACCACCAGGGCATTCCACGCACCACCAGGCCTGCATGCCTAGTGGCGCGGGGAAAGCCCTGCTGGACGTGGTCATTCCCAGCTGCTGGTGGCGAGGAGGTCCTTGGTGATCGCGGTGTCGCCCGAGCGACTGTCGGGCTGGTTGGACCGGTTCGCGGAGCGGCACGGTGAGCTCTCGTGGGTGGCGGGCGCAGAGACCGTCACCGTGTCCGCAGCAGACGGCGCGGTGGCGGAGTGCCTGGTGCCCTTCCCGCCGCTGACGGTCGACGACTCACTCCCGTACGGCGGGTTGCTCGAGCACGCTTCGACCGACCGCAGCGTCGGCCTGGTGCTCGTACGCCGTGGGGGCTTCGCCGTGGGCGTCGCGGAGGGGCGCCGCCTGACGGCGTCGAAGGTGGGCACCAAGTACGTCCAGAGCCGAACGGCCGCCGGTGGTTGGTCCCAGCAGCGGTACGCACGCCGCCGCGCGGGCCAGGTTGCCGTCCTCGTCGAGGAGGTGGTCGTGCAGGCGGTACGACTGCTGGCGGAGGCTCGCCTCGACGCGATCGTCGGGGGAGGGGACCGACTGCTGCTCGACGCGGTCCGTACGGATCGGCGGCTCGCCCCTCTGGCCGAGCTGTGGGTGGCAAGGCGGCTGGACGTGCCGGACCCCCGTCGCGACGTCCTGGAGAAGTCAGTCGACCAAGCCCGCGCTGTTCAGATCACGGTGACGGAGCCGGCTAAGCCGTAGCCAGCGTCTATGCGCGACTTCGCGTGCTGAACGTGCGTCTGCGGGCGGTTTCCGGGGGTTTCGCGCACGTCTAGCACGCGAGGTTGGCGAAGCGAGGGCGCAAACAACCTCAGATGTTGCCCGAGAACGTGTCGCAAGCCTCCATCCGGCCGGTCTGGAACCCCGTCAGGAACCACTGCTGGCGCTTCTCGGACGACCCGTGGGTCCAGGTCTCCGGTGAGACCGTGCCTTGGAACCGCTCCTGGATGTAGTCGTCACCGACGACGCGCGCGGCGTCGAGGCCTTCGCGGATGTCCTCCTCGGTGAGCTCGGTGATGAGGATGTTGCCTTCCTCGTCGGGCGTCTCCGTGGCGTGCCGCGCCCAGATGCCGGCATAGCAGTCCGCCTGCAGCTCCAGGCGTACGGCGTCGGAGGTCTCACCTTGCTGAGACCGCACCTGGTCCATCTGACCGGTGAGGTTCTGGACGTGGTGGCCGTACTCGTGCGCGAGCACGTAGGCCTCTGCGAAGTCGCCCCCACCACCGCCGAACTGCTGCTGCAAGGTGGCGAAGAAGTTCAGGTCGAGATACACCTGCTGGTCGCCTGGACAGTAGAACGGACCGGCTGTTGACGACGCGGCGCCACAGGCGGTCTGGACGCCACCGGAGAATACGATGGTCTGGGCCGGTGTGTACTGGCCACCGCGACGAGCGAACTCGGCGTCCCAGTACTCGTCGATGGAAGTGACATACGCCACGTACCGGCACTCGGAATTGGTCTCGATATCCGCGCCGGTCTGGCACTGCGACTCGAGCGCGCCCTCCTGGCTCGTACTGGCCGCGTCGCCGCCACCGGCACCGAAGTCGACGTTGACCCCGGTGAGCAGAGCGATCAGCGCCACGACGATCCCGCCGATGCCTCCGCCAACTGCCATCCCGCGGCCCGATACGCCGCGCCGGTCCCTTACTAGGTCACCCTCGAGCTTGGCGCCGCGATTGAACTTCATCTCCACCTCCGCCCGTCCGAGGGCCCGAGCCGGCGCCCACACCTCGTTACCATGGTCCATGCTGCTCGGGTCACCGTGAGATCGCCCGACGTCGACCGCGGACCCCCGAGCCTTTGACCGGAGTATTCCCAGACAATGATCACCGCAACCACTGTCGAGGTGCGCGCCGGCGCGGCCGTCCTGCTCGAGGAGGCCACGTTCCGGGTCGGCTCGGGCGACAAGGTCGGGCTCGTGGGCCGCAACGGCGCCGGCAAGACGACGCTCACCAAGATCCTCGCGGGCGACGCCCTGCCTGCCGCGGGGACAGTGACCCGGTCGGGGTCGGTCGGCTACCTGCCGCAGGACCCGCGCACCGGCGACCTCGACGTCATGGCCCGTGACCGCATTCTCTCGGCGCGCGGTCTCGACAGCGTCCTCCACGATCTGGGGACGGCCCAGGAGCAGATGGCGTCGGTCGACCTGGAGACGCACGAGCGAGGGATGCGGCGGTACGGGCGGCTGGAGACGGAGTTCCTCGCAAGGGGCGGGTACGCCGCCGAGAGCGAAGCCGCATCGATCGCCGCGAGCCTCGGCCTGCCAGACCGGGTGCTGGGACAACCGTTGCGGACACTGTCCGGCGGTCAGAGGCGCCGAGTGGAGCTCGCCCGCATCCTGTTCTCCGACGCGCAGACGTTGCTGCTGGACGAGCCGACCAACCACCTCGACGCCGACTCGATCACCTGGTTGCGTGACTTCCTCCGGTCCTTCAAGGGTGGGCTCGTCGTCATCAGCCACGACGTCGAGCTGCTCAATGCCACGGTCAACCGGGTGTTCCACCTCGACGCCAACCGGGCCGCGCTCGATCTCTACAACGTGGGGTGGAAGGCCTACCTCACCCAGCGCGAGACCGACGAACGACGCCGCCGGCGCGAGCGGGCCAACGCCGAGAAGAAGGCGTCCGCGCTCAAGGCCCAGGCCGACCGCATGCGCTACAAGGCCACCAAGGCGACGGCCGCGCAGAACATGGACAAGCGCGCCAACAGGCTGCTCGCCGGGCTCGACTCCGCGCGTCGTTCCGACCGGGTCGCAAAGATCCGCTTCCCCGATCCTGCGCCGAGTGGCAAGACGCCGCTCACTGCGCGTGAGCTGTCGAAGTCGTACGGGTCGTTGGAGGTCTTCACCGATGTCGACCTGGCGATCGACCGCGGGTCGCGCGTCGTCATCCTCGGGCTCAACGGTGCCGGCAAGACCACACTGCTGCGCATCCTCGCGGGAGTCGACGCGCCCGACACCGGCATGGTGATCCCGGGGCACGGTTTGAAGGTCGGGTACTACGCGCAGGAGCACGAAACGCTCGACACCGAACGCACGGTGCTGCAGAACATGCAGACGGCGGCACCGGATCTGCCCGAGGTGGAGGCGCGGCGCGTGCTCGGATCGTTCCTGTTCTCCGGTGATGCCGTCGACAAGCCGGCGCGCGTGCTGTCCGGTGGCGAGAAGACGCGGCTCGCTCTTGCGACGCTTGTGGTGTCGAGCGCCAACGTGCTGCTGCTCGACGAACCGACAAACAACCTTGACCCCGCCTCGCGCGAAGAGATCCTCGGCGCGCTGCGCACGTTCAAAGGCGCCATCGTGCTCGTGACGCACGACGAGGGCGCGGTCGACGCGCTCACTCCCGAACGTGTGCTGCTGCTGCCGGACGGTGTCGAGGACCTCTGGGGAGCCGACTACGCGGACCTCATCGCGCTCGCCTGAGAGCCGGTGCCGCGGGCTGATCGCGTTCCGGTGGCGGTGCCGCCGACACAGGTGGATCATGGGCGAGGTACGCAAGGCCGACGTCGCCAGGAGGGACGCGTGGCCGAGAAACTGGCTAAGGGTGCCCGGATCAGCGGGCAACAGCGCGACAAGCTGGCCACCGAGCTCCGCAAGAAGTACGAGGGTGGCCAGAGCATTCGAGCACTCGCCGACTCCACGGGTCGCTCGTACGGCTTCGTGCACCGGATCCTCTCCGAGACCGGTGTCGAGCTGCGCGGTCGGGGCGGAGCAACGCGGGGCAAGAAGAAAGTCTGAGCTCGCTCAGCGGATGAGGGTGCCGAAGAGCCGCGCCAGCGGTTCGGCGACCGCCTCGACGGGGTCCTCGGCACCCTCGACGAGCGCCGTGAGCAGCAGACCGTCGGCGACGGCGAGCACCAGTCGAGCGAGGGGCGGGTCAGTCGCGCCCGCGGGATGAGTGCGACGTACCGCCTGCAGCACGAAGTCGGCCAGCTGAGCGTTCCACTGGACGACGATCGGGCGTAACGCCGGGTCGCGTCCGGCCTGGACATAGCGCTCGTACGTGGTAAGCAACTCGGCCGACGAGTCCCTCCGAGCCGGCACGCCGGTGACCACTCGGAGCACGGCGCGCGCTGCCTCGGCCCGGGAGTAGCGCCCGGTCGACAGCTCAGCCAGCCGGGCATGCGAGGCCGCCAGCTGCTGCTGGCACAGGGCCTGCACAGCCTCGGCGACGAGTTCGTCCCGCGAGCCGAAGTAGTAGGTGGTGGCTGCCAGCGGAAGGCCGGCGCGCGTCGCCACCGCCCGATGCGTCAGGGCGGCGAAGCCGTCGTCGCGCAACACGTGAGCGGCGGCGGCGACTAGGGCACCGCGCCGCGCCTGCCCGCGTGCGGTGTCGTGCCGCGCGGAGCTCTGGGATGTGGTCACGGTGTCGTCCTGCCTGCTTAGTGCCCGCCGCCCAGCACCTTGAGGCCGATGACCCCCGAGACGATGAGAGCCAAGCAGGCGAGGCGCCCGGCGGTGGCGGGTTCGTGGAAGACGATCATGCCAAGGGCAGCGGTGCCGAACGCACCGATTCCCGTCCAGATCGCGTATGCCGTGCCAACCGGAAGGGTCCGCAACGCGATGGTGAGCAGGCCAAAGCTGCCGATCGAGGCCACGGCGAAGACCAGCGAGGGGACGAGCCGGCTGAAACCGTCGCTCGCCTTGAGTGCGATGGCGAAAACGGTCTCGAGTATCCCGGCCACCACGAGCAGGGCCCAGGCCATGATCAGTTCCTCCACAAGTGGGGGGAGTGGTACGTCCGTACCAATCAACTGGTACGAGCGTACCAGTTTGTTCGCCGAGCGCAAACTTGGCGGTGCTAGACGGAAGCAAGCGGCTTCTGTTGATGTTGCTGGAGTGGTTAAGGAGGCCTGCGACCGTGGCGATGATGGGGCACAGCAGCTGGATGATGCTGCGCTCGATGCGCGACGGGGACTCCGTCAAGAAGAAGCTGGCCCCGGGAACCGTCCGGCGCGTCATGAGTTATGCGCGGCCCTACCGCCGCGAGATCGCCGGCTTCCTCGTCCTCGTGGTGATCGATGCGGCGCTCGTGGCCGCCACACCGCTGCTGCTCAAGCGCCTCGTCGACGACGGTGTGCTGCAGGGCGACAGCGCGTTGGTCGTACGGCTCGCTCTCATCGTCGCTCTGATCGCGCTGCTCGATGCGGCGCTCACTGTCGCCCAGCGGTGGTACTCCTCGCGCATCGGTGAGGGCCTGATCCATCACCTGCGCACCGAAGTCTTCGACCATGTGCAGCGTCAGCCGGTCGCCTTCTTCACGCGCACCCAGACCGGAGCTCTCGTCTCACGGCTCAACAACGACGTGATCGGGGCGCAGCAGGCGTTCACCTCGGTGCTGTCCAACGTCGTCTCCAACGTGATCACCTTCGTCATCGTCGGCGTGACGATGGCGATTCTGTCGTGGCAGCTCACGGTCATCCTGCTGATTCTGTTGCCGATCTTTCTCATCCCGGCCAAGTTGTTCGGGCGCCGGCTGCAGGCGTTGGCGCGCGAGCAGATGGAGCTCAATGCCGAAATGAGCACGACGATGACCGAGCGGTTCAACGTCGCGGGGGCGCTGCTGGTCAAGCTGTTCGGGCGCTACGGCGAGGAGAGCGACGAGTTCTCCAGCCGCGCCGGCCGAGTCCGCGACATCGGCATCAGGATCTCGATGAGCAACACCGTCTTCATCGTGTCGCTGATGCTGGTGGCAAGCCTGGCGACCGCTCTCGTCTACGGGCTCGGCGGCGTCTTTGCCATCGAGGGCTCCCTGACAGTCGGCACGCTGCTCGCGCTGACTGCGCTGCTCGGTCGCCTGTACGGACCGCTGACCGCGCTGTCCAACGTACGGATCGACGTCATGACCGCGCTGGTGAGCTTCGACCGCATCTTCGAGGTGCTCGACCTCAAGCCGCTGGTGGACGACAAGCCCGCCGCCGCCGTCCTCGACCCTCGGGCGTCACGCGTCGAGTTCGACCATGTCGACTTCGGCTACCCGGCGGCGGAGGACGTGTCGCTGGCGTCGCTCGAGGCCGTGGCGACCAAGGACCGCTCGGGCGGCGTGCAGGTACTGCACGACGTCAGCTTCGTCGCCGAGCCAGGCCAGCTCGTCGCCCTCGTCGGGCCGTCGGGAGCCGGCAAGTCCACGATCACCCATCTGGTGTCGCGGCTCTACGACGTCGACGGGGGAGCGGTCCGGGTCGGCGCGCAGGACGTACGAGACGTCACACAGCAGTCGCTGCACGGGGCTATCGGTGTGGTCACGCAGGACGCACACCTGTTCCACGACACGATTCGCGCCAACCTGCTCTATGCGCGCCCTGAAGCGGCCGAGTCGGATCTGTTCGAAGCGCTGCGCGCGGCACAGGTTGTCGATCTGGTGACCTCGCTGCCGGACGGCCTTGAAACGGTCGTAGGGGATCGCGGGTACCGCCTGTCCGGGGGCGAGAAGCAGCGCATCGCGATCGCCCGGCTCCTGCTCAAGCAGCCACGCATTGTGGTGCTGGACGAGGCCACCGCGCACCTCGACTCCGAGTCGGAGGTCGCGGTGCAGCATGCGCTCGACGCCGCGCTGGTTGGTCGTACGTCTCTTGTGGTTGCGCACCGGCTGTCGACGGTGCGCGGCGCGGACCAGATCCTCGTCGTCGACGACGGGCGCATCATCGAGCGCGGCACGCACGCGCAACTGGTCAGTGCGGGTGGCCTCTACTCCGAGCTCTACCGGACCCAGTTCGCGATGCAAGATAGCAACGACGCGGCGGCTTTCGCTGGCTGATCGGAGGAGGCAAGCCCGAGGCTGGCAGCGGGCTGGGTGTCCATCTAGCGTAGGTGCCGAGGGGTCGCCATCGGGCCGTGTTTGTTGGCCACGACAGCGCGGAGGTAGGCATGAGCGAGACAGTGCAGGATGCACCGGGATCGTGGCCCACCGAACTGCAGCGGCACGATCTCAGCGCCCCTGGACGCGAGGTCATCCAGAACCGCGTCGAGATCAGCCCGGAACATCCGTCTATCAAGCACAAGCATCCGGGCGAGGAGATCGTCTACGTCCTCGAAGGCTCGCTGGAGTTCCAGATAGAGGGCCAGTCGACGAAGACGTACAACGCCGGCGAAGCCCTGATGGTGCCGGCCGAGACGGCCCACTCGGTCAGGAACGTCGGGGACGGGAACGCTGTCCAGCTCGCCACGTTCGTGGTTGAGAAGGGAAAGCCGTTCCTCGTCGTGGTCGAATGACCCAGGCCCGAGGCCCGGTCGTTCGGGGCGATAGCGAGACCGGTCGGGCAGGACGTCAGCGACCAGTCACGAGGCCGTCCTCGGGAGGCTCCTCGGGCGGATTGTTCGAGCCGCGCTGTTCGCGTCGGGCCCGCCGGGACTGTCGCTTGGGCTGCCGCCGTGGCGGCGGCTGAGACGTCTGCTCGGGTGCGGCTGTCTCGACCGGCTCCGGCGGGGCGTTCCCCTTCTTGCGCGCCTTTGCTTCCATCCGCGCCTTGTACGCCGCCTCGGCAGGGGTGTTCGGCGCGGGCATGTTCCGGATCACGTAGAACTGCTGCGCGGCCGTCCACAGGTTCGACACGCACCAGTAGACGACGACTCCGATCGGGAAGAACAATCCGGAGAACAGGAAGCCGAGCGGCAGGACGTAGAGCAGGATCTTCTGCTGCTGCGCGAACGGGCCTTCGAGAGCCTCTGGCGGCATATTCTTGCGCATCAGCTGGTGCTGGGTGATGTACGTGGTCACGGTCATGATCAACACCAGCACGATGGCGACCACGCGGGTCCCGGTGGACGCGTCCGGGCTGCGGAAGCTGTCGTGCAGGGGGATGCCCAGCACCGCGGCGTCCTGGAAGCTGGTGAACAGGGAGGCGTGGTTCTGGAAGGCGCCCAGCGGTGTGCCGGGGTCACCTGAGGCGCCGTTGAGGACCCGGAAGAGCGCGAAAAACACCGGAGCCTGCAGCAGCAGCGGTAGGCACGAGGAGAACGGGTTGGTCCTCTCCTTGCGGTAGAGCTCCATCATTTCCTGCTGGAGTCGCTGCTTGTCGTGCCCGTACTTCGTCTGCAGCTCGCGCATCTGCGGCTGCAGAACGGCCAGCTTGCGGCTGGCCGTGATCTGGCGCCGGAACAGCGGGATCAGCGCGGTGCGCACCACGACCACCAGGCCGACTATCGACAGCAGCCACGACCAGCCGTCGTCCAGGACAAGGGCGAATAGCCAGTGCCAGCCGATCAGGATCCACGAGACGACGAAGTACAGCGGGCTGAGAATCGTGTCCACGAACTCAAGGCCTCCGACCGCGCTCGTACGTCATGCAAGGCAGCCTGAAATCGGCGGCATGCCCGCGATCCTGCCAGTGCCCCGGCCACCTCGCACTCACCGACGTGGCGTGGGTGGTGCGCCCGACTCGAGTTGCTCGTCCGGCTGCTGGTCTCGAGGCAGCCGCGCCTCGTTGCGCAGCAGCAGGAAGAAACCGACTGGGGCGATAGCGGCGAACAGCCACCACTGCACTGCGTAGATCAGGTGCGGTCCGGTGCCCGGGTCAGGCTCAGGGATCTGCTGTGGGGGATCGGCGGCCGGTGGGTCCTCAGTGAGGAGCTCGACCCATGCGCCGTACACGGGGTAGGGCAGGTCGTCCGCGAGCGCGTCGACGTCGATGAACCGGATCGTGCCCGTCTGCTCGTCGTCCCCCGTGCCGCGACCGCTCTCGCTCTGCCGCGCGCGGCCGGTGATCGTCACCTCGCTGCTCGGCGGACTTGGTGGAGACGGAACTGGGGTATTCAGCTCGCGCGGGACAAAGCCCCTGTCGACGAGCAGGGCAGTCCCGTCGCCAGTGACGAGCGGAACAAGGACGTGAAAGCCCTGCTGACCTTCCAGCGACTTGTAGCGCACGAGCAGCTGCTCGTCGGCGTCATACCGCCCCTCCGCGACCAGCGGTGTCCATTCAGCCGCGTCAGGCAGCTCTGTGCCCACGGCAAGGAGGTCATCGACGGGTGCGGGGTCGCGCTGCGTGTTGGCTTCGATCGCGTCTGCCTGGGCCGAGCGTCGCTCGTACTTGTTGAACTGCCAGGACCCCAGCCGTACGAACGAAGGCACCAGCACCAGGACCAGCACCAGGAGCGCGATCCAGCGGGGCTGACGAAGCAGGCGGAGCACGTTGGTGACGGTAGCCCGGCGGCATACGCTAGGCCTCACGGGGTATGGCGATCATGGAGGTGGCGCCGGTGCTCGTCGACCGGTTCGGACGGGTCGCGACGGACCTTCGGGTGTCGTTGACCGATAGGTGCAACCTGCGGTGCACCTACTGCATGCCGGTCGAGGGTCTCGCGTGGCTGCCCAAGCCCGAACTGCTCACCGACGACGAGATCGTGCGGTTGGTGCAGGTGGCAGTCGAGCAGCTAGGGGTCCGGGAGGTACGGTTCACCGGCGGCGAGCCGATGCTGCGACCCGGCCTGGTCGGCATCGTGTCTGCCTGCGCCGCCCTGACGCCCCGCCCGGAGCTGTCACTAACCACCAATGGGATCGGCCTGGCCAAGACGGCCGAAGCGTTGCGGGATGCAGGGCTCGACCGCGTCAACGTCTCGCTCGACACCCTGGACCAGCAGCGGTTCGCGGCCATCACGCATCGCGACCGGCTCTCGGACGTCTTCGAGGGGCTTGCTGCGGCCGTCGCGGCCGGGCTCGACCCCGTGAAGGTCAACGCGGTCCTGCTGCGTGGGATCAACGACGACGAGGCGCCAGCACTGCTGCGGTGGTGCCTGGAGCGAGGATTCGAGCTGCGCATCATCGAGCAGATGCCGCTCGATCCGCAGCACGGCTGGGACCGGTCGAGCATGGTCACAGCGGCCGAGACGCTGGAGTCGCTGTCGCGGGAGTTCGACTTGGCGGGTGAGCCGTCCGAGCTGCGGGGAAGCGCGCCGGCGGAGCGGTTCCTCGTCGACGGAGGACCGGCCCGAGTGGGGATCATCGCGTCGGTGACGAGGCCGTTCTGCGGCGACTGCGACAGGGTGCGGCTCACCGCGGACGGGCAGGTGCGAAACTGCCTTTTCGCCCGCGAGGAGTCCGATCTGCGATCGGCCCTGCGGGGCGGGGCGAGCGACGCGGAGCTGGCGACCCGCTGGCGCGCCGCCGTACGCGGCAAGCGCGCAGGTCACGGCATCGACGACCCGTCGTTCCTCCAGCCAGACCGGCCCATGAGCGCGATCGGCGGCTGAAAGTCACCCGCGAGGTTCCAAGAAAGGTGAATGCCGGGTGGCTACGGGGGAAGCCACCCGGCACTCACGACGCGCGTTCCGACGGGGGATGCGGGACGCGTGATCGCGAGTATTGCACGAAGTCGCCGATGAGGAAAGGTTGCTTCCGAAAGCGCAGGTGAGAGCGTTCTCACGTCTGAGCGGGCGGCGGAAGCTGCGGTGGACCGGGCTTCGCGTCTGGTCCGGAAAACGATGTCTTACCAGAGTCGTGGCGGTTGTCCCGGGCGTTGGCCACGACGACGGCCAGGTAGGGGATGGCGACGGCACCCACGATGAAGATCGCCTTCGGCCACCCAGGCACGACCACGGCGAGGATGATGCACACGATGCGGATGCTCATCAGCACCAGATAGCGGCGCAGCCGTGAGTCGGCGTCGGCCTGCCGGCCGCGCTGCGCGGTCGTGATCATCGGTACGTCGCGCGGGTGCGCCATGCCTGATGCCTCCTGTAGCTGCTTCCACGGTAGCCCGGGTAGAGGATGATCGACTCACGAGTTCGAGCAGTGGGAGGGGTTATGTCGAACCGTACGTACCGAGTCACCGAGATCGTGGGCACGTCGCCGGACAGCGTCGACGCCGCCATCCGCAACGCCATCGGCCGGGCGGCCCAGACGCTGCGGCATCTCGACTGGTTCGAGGTCACCGAGATCCGCGGGCAGATCCTCGAGGGACACGTCGAGCACTTCCAGGTCGGGATGAAGGTGGGCTTTCGCCTCGAGGAGTCGTGACCCGGTTCGTTCGTACGTGGCGGTAACCACTAGCGTCGGCGCGACCGGACAGGAGACGCACCAAGGAGGTCTGGGTGAGCCGATCCGTGCTCGTCACCGGCGGCAACCGCGGCATCGGGCTGGCGATCGTACGGGCCTTCGCGGCGGGCGGTGACAAGGTTGCGGCGACCTACCGCAGCGGTGAGCCACCCGATGTTGAGGGCGTGCTGTGGGTGAAGGCCGACGTCACGGACACCGAAGCGGTCGACGGGGCCTTCGCTGAGGTGGAGGCCGCCCATGGCCCGGTCGAGGTTGTCGTCGCCAACGCTGGCATCACTCGCGACACGCTGGTGTTGCGGATGAGCGACGAGGACTTCGAGTCGGTGGTGCAGACCAACCTCGCCGGCTCGTTCCGGGTGGCGCGCAGGGCGGCTCGAGGCATGCTGCGGCTGCGCCGCGGCCGCATCATCTTCATCTCCAGCGTCGCGGGGCTGCTCGGGTCGGCGGGGCAGGTCAACTACGCAGCCAGCAAGGCGGGCCTCGTCGGCATGGCGCGGTCGCTCGCCCGTGAGCTGGGCTCGCGCAGCATCACCGCCAACGTCGTCGCCCCTGGCCTGGTCGAGACGGAGATGACGGCTGTTCTCGGCGACGATACGCAGGCGAACTACCTGAAGCAGATTCCGCTCGGGCGGTACGCCTCGTCCGAGGAGATCGCAGGGGTCGTGAGGTGGATCGCCAGCGACGAGGCGGCGTACATGACCGGCGCAGTCGTGCCGGTCGACGGTGGCATGGGAATGGGACATTGATGGGCGAGGGCGCGGCATCGACGGGAATCTTGGCCGGCAAACGCATCCTGGTCACAGGTGTGCTGACCGACCAATCGATCGCGTTCCATGCGGCCCGGCTGGCCCAAGGGCAGGGCGCCACGGTGGTGCTCACCGGCTTCGGGCGGATGTCGCTGGTGGAGCGCATCGCCAAACGCTTGCCCGAGCCGGTCCCGGTCGTCGAGCTCGATGTCACCAACACCGAGCATCTCGACTCGCTCGCGGACAACGTACGCGCGCACGTCGACGGGCTCGATGGGGTTGTGCACGCCATCGGCTTCGCACCGGCCACGGCGCTGGGCGATAACTTCCTCAGCACCGGTTGGGACGACGTGGCGACGGCACTGCACGTGTCGGCGTACTCGCTCAAGTCGCTGACCATGGCCGCTCGCCCGCTCTTCCCGAAGACGGGTGCGTCGGTGGTCGGGCTGGATTTCGACGCGACGGTGGCGTGGCCGAAGTACGACTGGATGGGCGTCGCGAAGGCGGCCTTCGAGTCGACGGCGCGTTACCTGGCCCGCTTCCTCGGCCCCGAGGGCGTCCGGGTGAACCTGGTGTCGGCGGGGCCGATCCGCACGATGGCGGCGAAGTCGATACCGGGGTTCGACGAGCTCGAGGGCATTTGGTCGACCCGGGCGCCGATCGGCTGGGACACGTCCGACCCCGAGCCGGCCGGTCGTGCCGTAGTCGCCCTGCTGTCCGACTGGTTCCCGCGCACCACCGGTGAGGTCATACACGTCGACGGTGGCGTGCACGCGATGGGCGCCTGATGACGGGGGAGTCTGCGTCGACCGCGCCGGTCCGTCGGCTCGTCACGCTGCGGCACGCCAAGTCCGACTGGCCCGAGGGCGTCGCCGACGGCGACCGCCCACTCGCCGATCGCGGCCGGCGCGACGCCGTGGCGGTGGGCCAGTGGCTGCATGCCGCTGGGATCCGTCCGGACGTCGTGGTCGTGTCGCCGGCGCGGCGAGCTCGCGACACCTGGTCGTTGGCCGCGGAGTCGCTGGGGGCGCCGGCGCATGTGTCGGTCGATGAGCGGGTTTACGCGGCGTCAACCGACGATCTGCTGACTGTGGTGCGTGCGACGGACGACTCTGTCCAGACGCTCCTGCTTGTCGGGCACGCGCCGTCGATGGAGCAGCTCGTGCTCGTGCTGCAGGACGGCGCCGGGTTTGCCGGTGACCTTGCCAGGCTGAGCGCCAAATACCCCACGAGCGGGCTCGCAGTCCTCGACGTGCCAGTCGCCACGTGGTCAGAGGTCGACGAGGGCGGCGCTCGACTGGTGGCGTTCGCGACACCCCGCGGCTAAGGGCGAATCGCTCGGCATCATCTGGCCACCACGAGGACTACCCCCGCCCTGACAGGGCTACCGGCCTGGTAGTGCGGGGACAACCCTGCTGGACGTGGTCATTCCGCCGCGGGCAGCCCGTCCGCCGCGTCAGCCACTTCGACCTCCTCGCGGGTGATGCCGAGCAGATAGAGGATCGCGTCGAGGTACGGAACGTTGACCGCGGCGTGCGCAGCCTCCTGCACGAGGGGCTTGGCGTTGAAGGCGATGCCGAGCCCGGAGGCGGCGATCATGTCGAGGTCGTTGGCACCGTCGCCGATGGCAACCGTCTGTGACAGTGGTACGCCGGCAGCCGCTGCAAACCGCTCCAACGCCCGCGCCTTCTCGGCCCGATCCACCACCGCCCCCTTAACGCTGCCGGTGAGCCGGCCGTCGACGATCTCCAGCGTGTTGGCCGCGCCGTAGTCGAAGCCCAACTCGGCCATGAGGTGGTCGGTGATCTGCGTGAAGCCGCCGCTGACGAGGCCCAACGAATAACCGAGCCGTTTGAGCGTGCGTACGAGCGTGCGTGCCCCTGGGGTCAGCTGGAGCTCGCGCCGTACGTCGTCGACGGCGCCTGCCTCCAGCCCGGCCAGCAGCCCGACCCGCTCGCGCAGCGACGACTCGAAGTCGAGTTCGCCGCGCATCGCCCGCGCGGTCACCTCGGCGACCTTGTCACGACAGCCGGCCCGCTCGGCGAGCATCTCGATGACCTCGCCCTGGACGAGCGTGGAGTCGACGTCCATCACCACCAGGCGCTTGGCCCGCCGTTGCAGGCCCGCGGGCTGCACCGCAACGTCGGCACCGAGCTCAGCGGCCTCCTGCGCCAGCTCGACGCGCAGCAGCGCCGGGTCCGAGCCCGACACGAGGAACTCGATCGCAGTCACCGGGTAGCGGGCGAGCCGCACGATCCGGTCGATGTTGGCTCCGGTGGCCGCGATGCGTCCCGCGATCCCCGCCACCGCGGCCGGTCGCAGCGGATGGCCGAGCAGCGCGACGTGAGCGCGCCCGGCCCGCCGCGGCGCCGCGTCGCCGGCGCCCGCGCTGACCTCCACGTCCATGTCCAGCTGCGCGGAAACGCGCGCGACGGCCTCACGTACGGACTCCTCGTCGAGCCCGGGCGTGACCAGCACCGCCAAGACAAGTCGCCCGCGTACGAGCACCTGCTCGATGTCGACAACCTCGACATCGAGCGGCGCCAGCGCCTCGAACAGGCGAGACGTGACGCCGGGGCGGTCGCGGCCGGTCAGGGTGAGCAGCAGTGTTCGTGGTGTGTGGTCCATCGGCGCCAACGCTAGCGAGCGCGGCGAGTGACCTCGGGTCCGAGTGGCTCTCCGGGTTCACTCAACGCGTTGCAAGCGGCGACGAGTGCACGACGAGCCGTACGGCGTACGGGCGCGAGCGCGGCCCGTCGCGTGGCCACCGCGCTGGTCGTGACCGCAGCGGCATCGTCCTGCTCGGCGATCTGCAGCACCGCGGTGAGCCGGCTGGCCTGCGCGAGGACGCCATGGGCGCGGGACGGGTATGGGGCCGGCAGCTGCTCGGCGCCAGCGCCCGACCGGATCGCCGCCAAAGCTTCACCGGACTCGGGGCGCCACACCGCCACGTCGGCCGCGGAGAGCACGGTGGCGGCCTCGATGAGAGCCTCCTTGAGCTCGCGTTCGGCGTCCGCGAGCGACAGCCCGTCGCTGTCGGCGGCGTCCGCCGGGTAGCTCCGCCACTCGACGAGGTGGCCGACATCGCCAGGCGGTCCGAACGGTGTCACTTGCGGGATGAGGCACTCTCCCGTCCCCTGCGCCACCGCCGCCTCGCCCGCCGCGACTCCGGCCTGGACGGTGGCCACCGGGCCGACGAGGCCGAGGGGGTCGGCCGGCGCAGGCAGCGCCAGCCTCATCGCCGTCAGCCCGCCGCCGCGCAATGCGCCCAGGGCAACCGCGAGACCGCCATGCGTCGCCACGGAATGCGGCTCGTCGTCGCCATGTACGGCTCCGAGCACATCGTCCAGTGCCGCCTGGCCGGTGAGCCAGGCGTTGGTCCACACGACCAGTCGTGCAGATCTCGGCAGCGCGAGCATGCCGATCAGCCTACGAGGCCGCGCCAGCCGTAGGGTGCTCCTGTGTCTGTGACGACCGATGCCACTGCGGTGCTCGAGATGGCCGACGTGAGCATCGTCCGGTCCGGCACTCGCCTGCTCGACAACGTCACGTGGGCCGTACGCGAGGACGAACGCTGGGTCATCCTCGGCCCCAACGGCGCCGGCAAGACCACGCTGCTGCAGGTCGCGAGCGCGGTCGTGCATCCGACGACGGGCTACGCGGCGGTGCTCGGCGAGATCCTCGGCGCGGTCGACGTGTTCGAGCTGCGGCCGCGGATCGGGCTGACGAGCGCCGCGCTCGCTGACCGGCTGCCGCGCGACGAGATCGTGCGTGACGTCGTGCTCACCGCGTCGTACGCGGTCATCGGCAGATGGCGCGAGGCATACGACCCCTACGACGACGAGCGTGCGGCCGACCTGTTGAAGCGCATGAGCATCGCGCACCTCGCGGACCGCACCTTTGGCACGCTGTCTGAGGGCGAGCGTAAGCGTACGCAGATTGCTCGTGCGCTCATGACCGATCCGGAGCTGCTGCTGCTTGACGAGCCGGCAGCGGGGCTCGACCTCGCTGGCCGAGAAGCGCTGGTCGAGACGCTCAGCGAGCTGGCGTCGGACCCGGCGTCGCCGGCGATCGTGCTCGTTACACATCACGTCGAGGAGATTCCGCGCGGCTTCACGCACGTGCTGCTGCTGCGTGCGGGCGCTGTTGTGGCCGCTGGGCCGATCGAGCAGACGCTCACAGCCGAGGTGCTGAGCCAGTGCTTTGGCCTACCGCTCGCACTTGATCACACCGGCGGAAGATGGAGTGCTCGCGCCGCCGGTTAGCACGCCCGAAACGCCCGAAGTTTAGGTAGATTTGCCTTTGTGAGCGACTTCCTCGATTGGCTCGGTGACAATGAGTGGTCGGCGTGGCTCGGGCTGGCGCTCATCTTCGGCATCATCGAGACCGTATCGGTCGACCTGGTGTTCCTCATGCTCGCCGGCGGAGCCCTCGCGGGGGTGGTGACGTCGTTGTTCGGAGTGCCCTTCTCGGTGCAGGCAATCGTCGCGATCGCCACCAGCGCCGCACTCCTCCTGGTGGTGCGCCCGGTTGCCCGCAAGCACCTGCAATTGCCGCGCTCCGTTCGCACGGGGGCGGCCGCCCTCGTCGGTTCGCAGGGTCTCGTGGTGCAGAAGGTCGGACCAGACACCGGGCTCGTCAAGCTCGGTGGCGAGACCTGGACCGCCCGCGCCTATGACGGGCGCCAGGTCATCGATATCGGTCGCACGGTGGATGTTCTTGAGATCAAGGGCGCAACGGCGCTCGTCTACGACTCGGAGGTCGTTTAGCCATGGAAACCGGTGCCCTTGTTGGCTTTGCCATCCTGGCGCTGCTTGCGATCTTTGTGCTCGTGGTGCTGGTCAAGTCGGTCCGCATCGTCCCGCAGGCACGTGCAGGCATCGTCGAGCGGCTAGGTCGCTATAGCCGCACGCTCAACCCGGGGCTCACTGTCGTGCTGCCGTTCATCGACCGGGTGCTGCCGCTGCTCGACCTCCGCGAGCAGGTCGTCTCGTTCCCGCCGCAGCCGGTGATCACGCAGGACAACCTCCTCGTGTCGATCGACACCGTCATCTACTACCAGGTCAACGACCCCAAGTCGGCGACCTACGAGATCGCCAACTACATCCAGGGCATTGAGCAGCTCACGGTCACGACTCTGCGCAACGTCGTCGGCGGCATGGACCTCGAGCGCACGCTGACCAGCCGCGAGGAGATCAACAACGCGCTCCGCGGTGTCCTCGACGAAGCCACCGGCAAGTGGGGCATCCGCGTCAACCGCGTCGAGCTCAAGGCGATCGACCCACCGCCCTCGATCCAGGATTCGATGGAAAAGCAGATGCGCGCCGACCGTGACAAACGCGCGACCATCCTGCAGGCCGAGGGCGTGCGGCAGTCGCAGATCCTCACGGCCGAGGGCGAGCGGCAGGCGGTGATCCTGCGGGCTGAGGGTGAGCGCCAGGCCGTGATCCTGTCGGCAGAGGCGTCCCGTGAGTCCCAGATCCTCAAGGCGACCGGCGAGGCGCAGGCCATCTCCACGGTGTTCGACGCGATCCATGCGGGCAACCCTGACCAGGGTTTGCTGGCCTATCAATACCTGCAGATGCTCCCCAAGATCGCGCAGGGCAGTGCCAACAAGGTGTGGGTCGTCCCCAGCGAGCTCGGCAAGGCCCTCGAGGGGCTCGGCGGAGCGATCGGCAAGTTCGGCGCGATCACGCCCGAGCTTCGCGCCGCGGCCGAGGAGCGCACGGAGGAACGCGTGAACGAGCCCGACCTCGATCGCGCGGAGATCGACTCCGCCCTCGTTGCCGCCCACGAACAGGTTGCCGAGGCTGTCGCGGCGGCCGACGAGGCCTCGATCGGTGCGGAGCCCCTAAACACCACTGACGGTGCTGTGACGCCACGGGTCAGCCCGACGGGCTCCGGTGGCGGCGGGGCGTGATCGAAGGGCTTGATGCCCTCGCGATCATCCTTGCCGGCATAGCCGCCAGCACGATCAACACCATCGTCGGCTCTGGCAGCCTCATCACGTTCCCGACGCTGGTCGCTCTGGGGCTGCCGCCGGTCACCGCCAACGTCACCAACACCGTCGGGCTGGTGGCCGGCTCGGCGTCGGGGACGTACGGCTACCGCCACGAGCTGTCGGGGCAGCGCGCGCGGCTCGTACGACTCGGCGCCGCCTCGGCCGTCGGCTCAGTGGCCGGCGCCGCCCTGCTGCTCACCCTCCCGCAGGCCACCTTCGACGCCGTCGTACCGGTGCTCATCCTCGGTGCGTGCGTGCTCGTCGTGCTGCAGCCCAGGCTCAACGCGCGCCTGGCCGACCGCCCCAGACATCCGTACGGCGGTCCGTGGGTGTGGCTGCTGGTGCTCGCGGCGGGGGTCTATGGCGGCTACTTCGGGGCGGCGCAGGGCGTGATCCTGATGGCGATCCTCGGCCTTGGGCTGGACGAGACGCTGCAGCGGGTCAACGCGGCCAAGAACTTCCTCGCGCTCGTCGTCAACGTCGTCGGCGCCGTCATCTTCGCGTTCGTGGCCGACGTTGATTGGCGTGCCGCGGCGCTGCTCGCGGTGGGCACCCTTGTAGGCGGTCTGCTCGGTGCACGGGTGGGCCGTCGGTTGTCGCCCACCACGCTGCGGGCGATCGTGGTCGTCATCGGGGTCGCCGCCGCGGTGATGTTCCTCGTCGACTGAGGCGGGGCGCGGGAGGATCGACACCGTGGCGATGTTCGTACGCGTTGAAGAGCCGAGCGATCCGCGACTGGCCGACTACGTGAGCCTGCGCGACGTCGAGCTGCGCCAGCACGTGGAGGCCGCGGAGGGCTTGTTCCTCGCCGAGGGCGAGAAGGTCGTACGTCGCGCGGTGGAGGCCGACTTCCCGGTGCGGTCGTTCCTGCTGGCCGAGCGGTGGCTCGCTTCGCTCGACGACGTGCTCGCCCGATCTGATGCGCCATGCTTCGTTGCCTCTGCTGAGGTCATCGAGCAGGTGACAGGCTTCCACGTCCACCGCGGCGCACTCGCGTCGATGCAGCGTCGCCCGCTGCCCGCCGTCGACGGGGTGCTGGCCGATGCGCGGCGCATCGTCGTGCTCGAGGACCTTGTCGACCACACCAATGTGGGAGCCATTTTCCGCAGCGCCGCGGCGCTCGGCGTCGACGCGATCCTGCTCAGCCCACGCTGCGCCGACCCGCTCTACCGGCGCTCGGTGAAGGTGTCGATGGGCTCGGTCTTGGCGCTGCCGTACGCGCGCATGACCGAGTGGTACGAGGGGCTGGCGGTCGTGCGTGAGGCGGGCTTCCAGGTGCTCGCGCTCACCCTGACCGACGACGCGGTCGACATCGACTCGGTCGCGATCAGCGGCCGGGTCGCGCTGGTGCTGGGATCCGAGGGACCGGGCCTGTCCCGGCGGTGGGAGCTCGAGGCCGACCAGCGCGTGCGCATCCCGATGAGCCGTGGCGTCGACTCGCTAAACGTCGCGGCCGCCGCCGCGGTGGCCTGCTGGGTGCTGACCCGCAGCTAGGGCTCGGCATTGAGCATCGCGGCCGCGATCGTCGTCGCGGTGTGGCTCTGCGACAGCTCCTCGACCAGCACCGGTGCGCCGGCGCCGTCGGCCAGCGGCAACCGCCAGTTGGGGTATTCCTGCGAGGTGCCGGGTTGGTTGATAGCGCGCCGCTCGCCCACGAGGTCAGCCACAGACACGCCGATGAGCCGCGCCGGAGTCTTCATCAGATAGCGGTGCACTGCGACTGTTGCTTCCTCAGTCGTCGCCTCGCCATCTGCCAGCAGTCCCAGGTCATGCAGCGTGGCGAGGTAGGACGCCCGCTCAGCCTCGTCGACGGCCATCTCCTCAGTCGCAGAACGCGTGAGCAGCCCCAGCTCATCGCGCACCCGGATGTGCTCACCGGTCAGGTAGCCCGCTGTCGGAGGCAGGTCATGAGTAGTCGCGGTGGCCAGGCACAGCTCACGCCATTCCTCGGGGCGACGCGGGCGGGCGTCATGGTCCCAGTCGCGTTCGAACCACAACACCGAGGTGCCGAGAATGCCCTGCTCGCGCAGGAAGTCACGCGCCCACGGCTCGACCGTCCCGAGGTCCTCGCCGACGACGACGGCACCGGCGCGCAACGCCTCCAGCGCGAGGATGCCGACGAGCGCCGTGTGGTCGTAACGCACGTAGGTGCCCTGGTCGGGCGCTGCACCATCCGGCACCCACCACAGCCGGAACAGACCGATCGCATGGTCGACGCGGATGCCCCCGGCATGGCGCAGCAACGTGCGGACCACGTCGCGAAACGCGGCGTACGAGGTGCGCGCGAGCTGATCTGGCCGCCACGGCGGCTGCGTCCAGTCCTGTCCTTGTTGGTTGAAGGCGTCCGGGGGCGCCCCGACCGTCATGCCACGAGCGAAGAGGTCCGGCTCCGCCCAGGTGTCGGCGCCCTGCGGGTGCACGCCGACGGCGAGGTCGTGCATGACGCCCAGCGCCATCCCCGCACTGCGGCAGGTCCGCTGAACCTCCGCGAGCTGCTCGTCGATGAGCCACTGCAACCAGCAGTGAAAGTCGATGCGCTCGGCAAGCTCCTCACGCAGCCTTGCGACGGCAGGTGTGCGAGGATCGCGCAGCTCCTCCGGCCAGTTCGACCACGCAGGGCCATGCTCCTCGACCAGCGCGCACCACGTCGCGAAGTCCAGGAGGCTGGTGCCCTCCCGACGCAGGAAGCGCTGGTAGGCGGCCTCCCGCGCGGGCCGCAGCGGCACCGACCGTACGAGCTCCAAGGCCGCGCTCTTCAGGTCCCATGCGGCATCCCGATCGAGCAGGTCATGGGCGGACAGCGCCCGCCCGTCGGCCGCCAGTCGCTCGGCGAGGTCCCGGTCGTCGCCCTCGAGGTAGGCCCACTCGGGGACCTCCTCGACCCGCAGGTAGAGCGGGCTGGCGAAGCGTCTGGTCGCAGGCAGGTAGGGCGAGGCCTCGATCGGCGGCACCGGCTCGGCGGCGTGCAGGGGGTTGACCAGCACGAAGTCAGCGCCGAGGCGGTCGGCGCTCCAGGCTGCCAGGTCGGACAGGTCGGCCAGATCGCCGCAACCCCACGAACGATGCGAGCGCAGCTGGTAGAGCTGCACCATCGTCCCGAGCGCGCGCCCGCCGACTCGGTCGGGAACACCGAGATAGGCCGGCGTCACGACGAGGGTGGCGGACACCGGCTCAGCGTCGGGCACTCGCGCCGACAGTGTGTGCCAGCCGAGGGGCAGGTCACCAGGCAGGGCAAAGGTCGCCTCACCGACGAGCCGGCCGTCGAGCTCCATCGGGTCCACCCAGCGGTCGAGCTGGGCGAGGGGACGCGTGTCGCCTGCCTCGAGCTCAACCCAGACGTCGACCGGGTCACCGTGCGAGACGTGCACGGGCAGCGTGCTCTCCGTGCCCGCGCGGTGCACGACACACGGCGGAAGCACGTCGCGCCACGGCGCCTGCCGCGCATCGCGGAGCGCCGCCGCCACGCCCTCGGTGGTCGACAGGTCTTGGCCGACACCGAGCGCGCCGAGCACAGCGGTGACGGTCGGCACCGGCACCGTGGCCGGACGGCCCTGCCAGTCGTAGAAGTTGGTGGCGACCCCGTAGTGCTCCGCGAGCTCGCGCAGATCGTCGCTGAGCACCTCTGGCCTCCTGCTGCCGGCTCGTCAGTTCTACCCTCGTGGCTAACTGACTGGCACGTCCAGGAGCGTCCGTGTCCTTCCAAGGGTGGGAGCCGTGGCGGCGACGCCTGCGGCGCATCCAGGCGTGGATGCTCTGCCGTCTGGGCCGGCACATCTACGCGCAGCGGCGCAACCCTGACGTGAGTGGCCCAAGCGCGATCTTCTGGCAGTGCAGACGCTGTGGTCACGAGCGGACGGAATACCAACCCGGCTGGCACTTCGACCACTACTTCGACCCCTAGGCCACGGCCGCAAACCTCACCGGGACCTCGACCAACACCTCGACCAAGACGGCCGCGCCACACTCCAGGCAGCAGCGCTCCGGACAGTCGACGCCGTGCCCTTCCATGCAGTCCGGCAGCTCGAACCACCGCTCCTCGCCGCAGGATGCGCACCACATGCCCTCGGTCGCGCTCGCCTCCACACCAAAGAACGGTGCGTCTGCTTGCCGCTCAGCAAGTTCGCTCATGTGTTCGACGGTGCCAGGGACCCTGGACAGAACTCGGCAGGCACGCCGATCCCTCGTGATGAGCCAGCCTTGTTGGTGCGGCGATGAGTTGGGGAGGATGATCGAGTCTGTACGGCGTCCGCGCCGTCGAACTGTCTTCCCCGAGGAGCCCGCTGATGCCTCAGACCGTATGGAAAGGCTCCATCTCGTTCGGCCTCGTGTCGATCCCGGTGCGCCTGCTCAGCGCTACGGAGGAGAAGAGCGTTTCGTTCCGGCAGGTCCACGCGGCCGACGGCGGGCGCATCCGCTACCAGCGGGTCTGCGAGATTGACGGGCAGGAGGTGGCCTACGCCGACATCGCCAAGGGCTACGAGGTGGGCGGCGGCGAGATAGTCATGCTGACCGACGAGGACCTCGCCGACCTGCCGGTGACGTCGAGCAAGGTCGTCGACGTGACAGCGTTCGTGCCGTTCGACCAGGTAGACCCCACCGCGCTGAGCCGCGCCTACTACGCCGAGCCCACCGGCGACGCCAAGCCGTACGTGCTGCTGCGGGACACCCTCGAGGAGTCCGGCCGGGTCGCTGTCGTCAAGGTTGCTCTGCGCAACCGTGAGCGTCTCGCGGTGCTCCGACCGCAGGACGGCGTGCTGGTGGTCCAGACCATGCTGTGGCCCGACGAGATCCGGCGGCCCGATTTCAAGTTCCTGGACGAGGGCGTGACCGTCCGCCCGCAGGAGCAGCAGATGGCGCAGTCCTACGTCGAGACGCTTGCCGGCGACTTCGAGCCGGAGCAGTACGTCGACGACTACCGGCACGCTGTCGAGGAGGTCGTCCAGGCAAAGATCCAGGGTCACGAGGTCGAGAAGGCGCCAGAGGTGCCCGAGGGCGGCAAGGTCGTCGACCTCATGGACGCCTTGCGGCGCAGCGTTGCCGACGCGAAGCGCAAGCGCGGCGGGGGCGCCGAGGAGGAAGAGGCGCTCGCCAAGAAGGCCGCGAGCACGAAGGCGCCGGCCAAGAAGGCCGCCGCGAAGAAGACCACCGCTGCCAAGAAGACTGCGGCGAAGAAGACCACGGCCAAGAAGGCGGCGGCGAAGAAGACCGCGGCACGCAAGTCCGCCTGACGTGGCGTGTGACCTTGATCGAAGAACCGAAACGGCTGCTATGGCAACCGTTTCGGTTCTTCGATCATCTGAACTCGAGCGCGACTCGCCCGATCGGGCTAGCGAGTGTCAGTGCACCGGTCGCAGGACGCGGTTGACCACGCGGTCGCCGATCCTCTCGCCGTGGCGGGTGCCTACCACGACTGCGTCGCGGAAGTGGAAGCCGACATAGATGCGGGATACCGCGTTCTCGTCAGCCGCCTGAGAGAAGCGGCTGAAGTGTCGTAGGGTTGGCGACGCGTCGGCGCACGTCTGTCCCTCTGGCAGCGTGTAGCTGCAGTTCGAGAAGCTCACTTTGTCGGTGTGGAAGAACCGCTTCAGGACCTGTGCCGCGGCTCCGCCTTCGACGGCGTGCCCCGAGTCGTAGTCAGGGATCGGTGGGGTGTCGACAAGCGGCGTCCATGTCGGGTCGGCGGCCGTGGCTGGGTTGCCGTCGATGTCGGCGAGGCGGATGGCGGTGATCGGTCGCCAGAAGCGGTAGTGGTACTTCGTGTCCCAGGTGCCGACGTATCCATCGGTCAGGGCCATGTTCAGCAGGCCGAACAGCCGCGCGTTCTCCCAGGAGTCGAGCTCTTGGTCTGTGGAGACCGTTCTGGCGATGCGGTTCCACGCCAGCGGTGAGCTCTCCACCCAGAACAGCGCGATCTCGGTCTGGTCGTCTGTGCGGGCGCTGGGCGTCGTGACGTCGTCACCGCCGAGGCGCTGAATCTCGTTGACGTCCGCGGCGTACTTCTTGCTGGTCAGCCGGTACGGCGGCCCCGGCCGGAACTGCGAGCTGTCCTTCAGCACGAAGGGGGTGAGGTCTTCGCCCAGATGCGGAGCAAATGCGAAGTTGTTGGGCGGCGTGTAGCGGTACTCGCCGGGGGCGGTGCCCTCCTGGTAGTCAGGGTCGACCGTCGGCGTGTCATAGCCGTCGGAGGCCCGCAGCGCGAGGATTGCGGTTGCCGCGGCTTGTCCCACGGCGATGCCCTCAGCCTTCGCCCCTCCGTCCGGGATCGCGTCGAGAGCGGCGGTGTAGTCGGCCTCCACGCTGGCGACCCCCGCGCTGATGCACTCGGGGGGGAGGAAGAAGGAGAACGAGCTGAGGACCGGGACGAGGACATCATGCGCGGCTGCCGCCACCGCCGCGGATGGCGACGCGCCGGGTGACGCGACCAGGTCGGCGGCGTACGGGCGTGAGCGGCGGTCGATTCCGTTCAGCGCGTCATGGATGGCCACCTGCGCCATCGCGTACATGCGTGCTTCCTGCGGCCCGTAGCCACCAAGAAAGCACGCGGCCACTGCCGCTTCCCCGGCATTTGCATTCCACGCGATGACTGGATCCTCCAGGGATGCCTGGTGCAGGCGACTGTTTTGCCGCCGCCAGGCGATGCGGCGCCAGGCGCGGCGGCGGCGACCGCCGACGCAGTGAGAGCCGCGAGCGTGACACCCACAAGGGCGCGTTGGGTCCTGCGCATGGCTTTGCCTCCGTGTTCCTTGCCGGATCCGGAGCTCGGTCGAGACCGGATGTCATGTGTTGCGTCAGCCGAGGCGCTTACGTCGGCGATGTCCGATCGTGAAGACAACAGCCAGGGCGACGAGGGCAGAGCCCCCGGCTATTGCCCAAGCCCATCGGGTGGGGTCTGATGGTCGGGCTGATTCCCGCGGTGTCCCATCGAGGGAGAGAGCAACGTCAATCAAGGCAGGATCAACCTCGTCCGCCAGGCGCGTGACACCTGCCAACGTGTTGGTGTTGATGTGGAAGCGATCGACCGTGTGGGGGCCCGATGTCCCGGTGTCACGGTTTATCAGGAGCAGGTGCTCCGTGCCGCTGTATCCGAGCGTCGGCCCCTCGAAGAGGGAGGAAGTCTTGTCCAAGTTGTCGGCATAGCCGGTGTCGACCTCGACCTCAATGCCTCTGTCCCGCCCCGCGAAGGCACCGGTTGTGTCTGGGTCCCTCCAAGTGACAACGACCTTCTCGCCGTCTGGTGACCAGACCAATCGGGCTTCTCCCCGAATCGGCCCGGTCAGGACGACACGAGCGCCACCCCCATCGATCGGGGCCACCGCGACGGCACCGTCCTGCGCGAAGGCGATCAGATCACCATCGGGGGAGAGCGCGACCGCGGGCAGCGACCCGTCCGACGCCGGGTCGAGCTCCGGCGTGGTCCATTCCGGCCGATCAGCGAGGGTCACGGTCGCCACGACGAGACCAGCGCCGGCACCGTCATCGGCTGCGACGGCCAATCGGGAGCCATCATCCGACCAGTCGAGCACCGACCTCACATGGAGGTTCGTCGGCGCCTCGAGGACCCTGCTGGTGCCCTCGACCAGGTCCAGCACGCCCACGCCTTGCTCGGCCGGGAACACGACAGTCCGCCCATCGGGCGACAGGCGGACTTGCAGGGTGCTGTCCTCAGTTGGCTGCGTCCGGTCGGGAAGCTCCAGGAATGCGTACGTATCGTTGGCCGCGCCTACCACGGCCAGATGGCAGCACGACCGTCCAAACCAGCCATCCGCCCGTGACACTCCGCCCAGCAGGTAAGCCGCGGGCTGCCCCAGCGGATCGCCCTCGCCGACACCCGGTGCGTGCAGGGGGACCGCGTAGACCTGGTCGGGCAAGCCTCCTTCGTCACCCGGACTGGCGGGTTCGGGTTCGAGGCTGCCGATCCAGGACGCCACCGGCACCGCGAGCGCACCCGCGACGACCGCCGCAACGACAGCGGCAACAACGGCAGCGACACGTGTCCGCCGCAGCGCACGAGCCCTGGTGATCGCCCGGTCGGCCCGTCCAGCAGGTCCTGTCGGCACTGTGTCCGCGGCCGCGGTAAAGAGCTCACGAAGGTCGCTCACGACGCCACCTCCGGTACCGTCGCGAACTCGGCGAGCTCCGGGGCTACGGTCCGCAGTCTGCGTAGCGCGTCGTGAGTTTGGCTCTTGACCGTCCCGACCGAGCAGCGGAGCGCGTCGGCAATCTGCTCCTCAGACAGGTCTTCGTAGAACCGCAGGACCAGGACAGCCCGTTGCCGTGGCGCGAGCCGGCGAAGCGCAGTGACGATGGTGAGTCGAAGATCGACTTCGTCCTCGTGCGACGGGCCGGCCCGATCCGGCACGAGCGCGGTCGGTTGTTCGTCCATGTGACGGCGGCGTCGCCACCGTGAGATCGACTCGCGATAGAGGGCGCGACGGACGTACGCCTCGGGCCTGTCATCCCGGACCCGTGGCCAGTGCATCGCCGTCTTTGCGAGGACAGACTGCAGCAGATCCTCTGCGAGCTGTCGGTCGGCCGTGAGCAGGTAAGCGGTTCGAAGCAGCGCACGCTCGCGCGTGGCCACAAACTCGCTGAATCCTGCGTAACGGTCCACCCAACACCCCTGTCACCGTCATCAAACGCACGCTGCGCTGGGAAGGTTGGGTAGCGAGCGAGTCTCGTGCGACGGCGGCGACACCCGAGAAGGTACGCGTCGTCGGAGCAGGCACAACTCGGCCGCCGACCAGGCGCCGCTCGATGTCACGTCGACGTAATCGGTCTGCTACAGAGAGTCGCCGAGGCCGCCTTTTGCGGTTCACGGCGAAACCTCTGTGTGCAGTTTGGCTATGGCTCACGATCCAGCTGGGAAGCCAGGGGCACATTGGGTGAGCCCCCTTAGATCGCTGGCGCAGGCACGCGGTCCGCTACGGGGTGGTGGATTGGCTGCGCCCAATCAGCCCTTCCACATAGTCGCGTTGCGCTTGGGAGTCGTGCAGGTATTGCTCCGACCGTGCGTTCTCAGCGGAGGGAGCGGCCGGCGCCACAACGTCAAGCGGAGCCTCGGAATTGAGCGCCCATGCGACGACCGCAGCGACAGCGACGGCAATGACGATTGACAACACAACTAACAGTGCTGATGCGCGCGAGCCGCGCGAGGCTGTGACGGTGGACATCTCGTCCCCCCTTGATTGCGTAGTGCTTTCGACACTGCAATCAACGCGAGCAAGGCGATGAAAGGTTGGGCTCGCTAGCGATCGAGCAGAGCCAGCAGAGTGGACGGGCCGACCGTCGCAACATGGTCCAGATCGATCCGAGCGCGAAGTTCCCTGTCGGCCGTCACCACCGTCACGTGCATGTCCGGAGCGGCGCGTCGGACCTCGTCGACGATCGCGTCGTCTCCTGAGCCTTGGGCGCGCACGATGCGTAAGGGATGAACGTCCGTCACCGCTCGGGCCTGACCCTCAACAACGAGCACGATCTCCGGCCACACTCGGTCGAGATGCGCGCCGTTCGGGCCAACCGCATTCGCAGGCACTCCCTCGGGAGCGATCCGCGCGAGCGACTTCGCCAATCGCAACGTGGCACCAATGCGGTCGCGCCACCAACCATCCGGCCGGCTGCCCACGACATTTGCCGCATCCACGATCAGCAGGTCTCGCCGATCGAGCAGCGACCGCAGTTGTGGCCACGCCTCGCCGAACCCTGGGTGCAGCGGCAGATCAGCCACCGCGTCAACCGCGACCCATCTCAGCTCCACGCTCTCGGCGTCAACGGGACGAACCGCGAGCTCATGCTCGGCGCGCGCCAGCACAGTCGAATAGCTCCAGGGACCGTGGTCGTCCACGACTGCAGCAAATGGGCGTACGGAGGACGCGGCCACTCCGGCCTCCTCAGATGCCTCGCGCAGGGCGGCGGTCAGCGCGTCCTCGTCGCTGCGCCGTGCTCCGCCGGGGATGCCCCACGTGTCGCCGTGATGACTCCAAGCCGCGCGGTGCTGCAGAAGCACTCGACCGGCGTGCGAGACGAGGAGGCCGGCAGCGCCAAAGCGGCCCCAATGGCGCTGGCCGCACGCACACTCCACCCAGCCGTCCCCGTCATGCGGTGTCACGAGGGCAGCCTGTCATGGGCGGTGGCACGCTGGCCGTCGCCCGGTCACGCAACCCGCTACGGTGCCTCCGCCGCCGTCAACGGACGCCATGGGGACGGAACTGGATGCTGATGCGCGGCCCGACCGCGCGGGCTGACTTGGGGACGGCGTGCTCCCACGTGCGCTGGCAGGAGCCGCCCATCACAATCAGGTCGCCATGGCCGAGCGGATACCGCAGGGTTTGGCCGCCGCCGCGTGGTCGCAGCAGCAGCGGGCGAGGCGCGCCGACGGAGATGATCGCGACCATGGTGTCCTCGGTGCGACTGCGGCCGATGGTGTCGCCGTGCCAGGCCACGCTGTCGCGGCCGTGGCGATAGAAGCAGAGGCCCGCGGTGCGAAAGTCCTCGCCCAGCTCGGCGCGGTAGTGATCGCTCAGTGCGTCGCGTGCCTGAGTGAGCACGGGGTCGGGGAGGGGCTCGCCCTCGTCGTAGAAGCAGACCAGCCGCGGCACGTCGACGACTCGCTCGTACATGCGGCGCTTCTCCGCACGCCACGGCACGTCGGCCGCAAGCCGGGCGAACAACTCGTCTGAGCCCGCTAGCCAGCCGCGCCGAAGGTCGATCCAGGCACCACGGGAAAGGACAGTGCGCTCGATGGTGCGCCCGAGCTCACCGAGGCGCGGGTCGGCATCTGCAACATCGAGGAGCGAGCCCTGCAAGGCGATGGCCATGCCTGTCAGCGTACGCCGAACCGAACAGATGTTCTAGCGGCTCGCGGTTGGCAGTGCGTCAGGGCGTGACGCCGTGACTGATCAACCAGCGGCGCGGGTCGACCGTACGGCCGCCGATCTCGACCTGTAGGTGCAGGTGCGGCCCGGTCGAGCGGCCGGTGCTGCCGACCTTGCCGATCACGTCACCGGTGGAGATCTGTTGGCCGGTGCGCACGGACTGGGCGGACAGGTGGCAGTAGAGCACTTGGGTCCCGTCGCTGTGCTCGATGCGCACCTGCCGGCCACAGTTGCCGCCCGACTTGACGTCGAGGACGGTGCCGCCGTGCACCGCGACCGCGGGCGTGCCGGGGGCGGTCGCGAAGTCGAGACCGGAGTGGCCGGACGACCACATGCCGGATGCACCGTACGTGCCCGTGATGCGGTAGCCGGTGGTCGGGAGGACGTACGAGTTGGCAAGCGCCGCGCGTTCGGCAGCGATCCGCGCCTTTTCCGCTGCAGCGGCTTGCTCCGCTGCGATGCGGGCGGCCTCCGCTGTTACGGCCTGCTCAGCCGCAATCCGCGCGGCTTCCGCGGCGGCGAACTGGTCAGCTGCCACCTTGATCGCCTGCAGCGCCGCGCCCGGATCGGTCGACGGGTCTGTGCCGCGGTCAGCGGTCGCGTCGGCGGGGGGTGCTGGGGCCGCGGTGGCGGGGGGTGCTGGGGCCGCGGCGGCGGTTGGCGCCGTTGCCCGATCTGCGCTGCGCGACATCCCGCCCGCTGCCGCCCGCCGTTCCTCGGTGACCGTCGACTCCACGGTGAGCTGGAGCGCGCTCGGCTCGAGTCGCATGGACAAGGCAGTGGTGTCATCGCCCAACGGACCCTCAGCCACCGCCTGAGTCACGGCCGTCGTCACGAGGGCGGCGCCAGCGATGCCGGCGACGCCGGCCTGGCGAAGCCAACGGGAACGAGGGTGGCGAACGGGCGTGGAGCGCTTGCTGCGGTGCTTTCCGGGCACGGGGGAGAGACCTTAGGTCGATCGGTGCGGATCGCGAGAGCGCTCCCGGCAACGGCCCGGGCCATGCGTCGGATGGTTGCCGACGTCAGCGCAACAGCGACGATCTGCGCGCCATCCGGTCCGACGCGCAGCGTTCAGGTTGCAACAGCAACCACGTGTTTTGCTGGGGATCGCGGGCTTTACGCGGGGCGATGTGAGACAGGTAACACTGATAGGCAATGAAATGTGACCTTCGCCACAATGGCTGCGGTGACCGGAGTCACGCCGGACGGCTGCAGCTTCGACGAGAGGAGCCACGATGGATACACCGGAGGCCGAACGCCAGCTGCTGGCGAGAGCGATCGAGCTGGCCACGGGGAACGCCGAGCGTGGGCAGCTGCCGTTCGGTGCGCTCGTTGTTCGAGATGGCCGAGTCCTCGAAGAGGGGGTCAACACGGCATTGCAGGACGCCGATCCAACCGCGCACGCCGAGGTCGCCGCTGTTCGCCGCGCCTGCTCCCGGTTGCAGACGCTCGATCTCAGCGGAGCGGTGATCTTCTCAAGCTGTGAGCCGTGCGCCATCTGCCATTCGGTCGCGGTGGCTGTGGGGATCTCCGAGATCGTCTACGCAGCGAGCAAGGATCTGGTGCCCGATCTGGGCGCCCACGGTCCGGCGGAGGATCGTTACTCCGGCCGCTTCCAGGAGGCCCTGCGTCGAGAGCATCCCGATGGGCTCCGCCACGTCCGTACGCCTCACGCGGCGGCGCCTTTCGAGCGCTGGCGAGCTGTGGCCGGTGAACTGTGAAGCTCGGGATCAACGTCCCCAACTTCGGTCCCGAGGCAACTCCGGCGAGCCTTCTCGAGTGGACGCAATTCGCGGAGGAGCGTGGCTTTGCCGTCGCGATGACGTCTGACCACGTTGCCCCGACACCCGAAGTTGCGGGGCTCTATCCACCGCCGTTCTTCGACCCGTTCACCACGTTGTCGTGGCTAGCGGGCCAGACGCGGGAGATTCTGCTCGGTACGACGGTCACCGTGCTCGCGTACCGCCACCCGCTTTTGACCGCCCGGGTCGGCGGCACGCTCGATCGGCTCAGCGGGGGCCGGTTCATCCTCGGCGTCGGAGTGGGCTGGGCACCATCGGAGTTCGCCGCGCTCGGCATCCCGTACGAACAGCGGGGGCAGCTCACCAGTGAGTACCTCGAAGTCCTCACTGCGTTCTGGCAGGCAGATGTCGCCAGCTTTTCCGGCACCACGGTTTCCTTTGACGATGTCAGCACGCCGCCGGCGCCGGTGAAGGGGACCGGTTTGTCGATCTGGGTTGGTGGTGCCAGCCCGGTGGGCATCAAGCGCGCGGCCCGCTATGCCGACGCGTGGCACCCCAACGGTCCGGATCGCCGCTGGTTCGAGGAATCGGGGATCCCGGCGTTGGAGCGCGCCGCCGCCGAATTCGGCCGTGCGACGCCCATGGTGGCGCCGCGCATGAAGCTGCATCTGGGCGACCACGATGACCGCCCGGATCGGCCGCTTGGGGTGGGGTCGATGCCCCAGATCCTCAGCGATCTGCGCCGACTTGAGGCGCTCGGCTGTTCCTACGCCATCCTCGACACGAACCCCGACCATCCCGTCCCACGTGACTACGTGCGAGAGCGCGAGTCGCTGGCTCGGGTGATCGACGACTTCACCTGACTCCTGGTTGAAGTCGCGCTATGCCTTGGGGCCAGTCACGATCAGGAAGACCATCAGCGCGACCACTGCGAGCAAGGTGAGCACCGGGAGGAAGAGCCTCAACCCCTGGCCGTCGCGGAGTTCAGCGGCGGCGGGGCTCGCGGGCATGCTCATGACATGGCCTCCGCGCTGTCTGCCTCCTCCGTCTCGCTGTGGCCGACCTCCTCGTACGGGTAGAACTTGGAGTGGTCGCCGGAGTCCCAGGTCGAACGCATGCCCGGTGCGGCCAGGTCCCAGTCGGGGCGGACCTCGCGGAACACTTCGCGAAGATCGCGGCGTAGGTCCTCTGTCGATGGCCTGCCCCAGAACCAGTAGCCGTTGTAGACGCTGTGGATGACGAGTCCCGGCCTGAGCACGAGCGTGTGCGGGATCATCGGGTCGTGGTGGGGGTCGGTGTACTCCTGGATGTCGAGGTCCTTTTGGACCTTGCGGCCGGCGTCGGACAGGAAGGTCCATTGCGCGCCGACCGAGTAGCGGAACTCGTTGATCTCGAGGACGTTGTCGGTCGCGATGGTGACCATCTGGGTGTAGGCGACGGCGATCCTCGGGTAGAAGGCAGCCAGCTCGAGGTGTTGCTGGTGATCCCTCGGGCAGTAGTGACCGCGCGATAGCACCAGGATCATCGGGTCGTTCCCCTGCAGCTCACTCAGCCGCCGCCGAGTCTTGGTGTGGTCGGTCAGCTCGTAGTCGGGAAAGCTCCCACCGGGTGTGATGTCAGCGCGCATGGGCCTGCTCCACGATCATGAGTCGAGTGTTGCTTGGTATTCGGCGGCGCTCAGCAGCGAATCGGCCAACGACGGATCCGTAAGCTTCACCTTCACCAGCCAGCCCTCCCCGTAAGGGTCCTCGTTGACCGTCGCCGGCGCACTGGTGAGTTTGTCGTTGATTCTCACGATCTGGCCCGACAGAGGGGCGATCAGGTCCGAGACCGACTTGACAGATTCGATCTCGGCGTACGGCTGATCCTTCGTCACCTCGTCGCCCACCTTGGGCTGCTCGACAAACACGACCTCTCCGAGTTCGTCCTGGGCGTGCCAGGTGATCCCGAATGTTGCCTCGTCACCCTGCACGCGGGCCCAAAGGTGCTCCGGGTGGTAGCGCAGGTCGTCTGGATAGCTCGCAGCCGCCATGTCAGCGTCCCTTCCGGTACTGAGGGCAATCGTCGGGGGATTCGGCAACGACCGCCACCGGCACTGTTGTTCGCTCGTAGTCACGGTGCGCGATCAGGCGTACCGACAGCGTGAGTTCGTAGTGCCCGCCCGTGAGCAGATGACAACGCAACCGTTGCGACCTCGGCGCGCCGGTGCAAGAGTGACCGACGTTGGGCCCACGCGGAGGTGGAGCAATGCGTCGATCGCTTGTTATTTCACTCGTCGCGGTGGTCGTCGCCGCACTCAGCTTGGGGCTCACGACTGCGCCCGCCGCGCCGAGCCCCGGTCCGGATCAGCTGGACGCCTACACATCTGTGGTTCAGGCCGGCCAGCTAACCGCGATCTCCCAGCAGGGCATCGATGTGAGCGGTCAACGACTGACCGCCAACGGCGTCGAGCTGGACATGGTCCTCAACCAGGCCCAAGCCGACAAGCTCAGGGGCCGAGGCGTCGACCTGAAGCTGACGCGGGTCAAGGGCGGCAAGACCGTCCGGGAGTTTGCGGCGGAGCAAGCCGCCAGCGGCTTCAACGTCTGGCGCTCGTACGACGAGCCCGGCGGCATCCGCGACCAGCTCTACGCAGCGGCGCGAAATAATCCGCAACTGGTGAAGCTCGAGGTTCTCGGCCACACCGCTCAGGGTCGCGAGATCATCGCGGTCAAGCTGACCCAGGGCGCTCGCGGCCAGAAGGACGGTACGCGTCCGGCCGCGCTCTACAGCTCCACCCAGCACGCACGTGAATGGATCTCCACTGAGGTCAACCGGCGGCTCATGAACCACTTCATCGACGGGTGGCGGTCCAACGACCGTGAAATCCGTAAGCTTCTGCAGCAAAACGAACTCTGGTTCATCCTCGTGGCCAATCCCGATGGCTACCAGTACACGTTCGACCACGAACGGCTGTGGCGGAAGAATCTCCGCGACAACAACGGAGACGGGCAGACTCAGGTCGGCGATGGCGTCGACCCCAACCGCAACTTCCCCAACCACTGGGGATACGACGAGGAAGGGTCGTCGTCCATCCAGTCCAGTGACACCTACCGGGGCCCGGCGCCGATGTCGGAGCCAGAGACTCAGGCAATGGTCGGCCTGCTCGACCGGATCGGGTTCGCGTTCCAGGTCAACTACCACTCCAACGGCCAGTGGCTGCTCTACGCGGAGGGCTGGCAGACCAGCACCCCCACCGCCGACGACCCGATCTACTACGCCATGTCCGGCAACCTGGACGCTCCGGCCATCGCCGAGTTCCACCCGGGCCTGAGCTCGGACGTCCTCTACGTCACCAACGGTGAGACCACCGACTACGCGCACGGCACGACCGGCGCATTGGCGTGGACGCCGGAGCTCTCTGCGGGATGCCCCGGCTGTGGCTTCGTCTTCCCGGACGACGACGCCTTGGTGCAGGCGGAGTTCGAGCGCAACCTGCCGTTCGCCATGTCCGTCGCCCGCTCGGCGGCCGACCCCGCAAACCCGAAGACGGTCACTGGGATCACGACCAAGCCGTTCTACGTCGACAGCGACGACCCCTACAAGAGCAGCAACCCGGGCGTCCAGCTGAGCTTCGCCAGGTCGTACGGCGACCCGCAGCCCGTTGCCGTGATCGCCAAGCGCAGTCTCGGCGCCGTGGATGTGAAGTACAGCATCAACGGCGGCGCGGCGCAGTCGGCACCCATGTCCGAGTGGGAGGGCGGGTCGAGGTACGACCCGGCGTCGGTCTACTACCACCAGATGCGAGGCGTCGTGACCGGTACCGACCCCGGCGACTCGGTCGAGGTCTGGTTCGAAGGTGGCGGCGAGGTCAGTGACTCGTTCACCTACCAGGCCGTATCCGAGAGCGGTAACCGCGTGCTCGTCGTGGCGGCTGAGGACTACACCGGCGCCTCGCCGGTGCAGGATCCGGCTGGCCCGCAGTACGTCGACACGTACACCGACGCCCTGGCCGCCAACGGCCAGCAGGCGGACGTCTACGACATCGACGCCGCCGGGCGGGTGGCACCCGACGCACTCGGCGTGCTGAGCCACTACGACGCGGTCGTCTGGGAGACCGGAAACGACCTGGTCACCCGCACCGCCGGCCGCGCTGGCGGCAACGCCGACCGGTTGGCACTCGACGAGATGCTGGAGTTCCGCTCGTACATGAACGAGGGCGGCAAGGTGCTCCTCGCCGGCGACTCCGCCGGTCAGCAGTACACCATGGCACAGCTCTACGACCCCAAGGGTGAGATCGCCTGCAACCCGGCGCCTCCGGGCACCGACCCGCGGCGCTGCCTGCCCTTGTTCGGTTCGTTCGGCGGCGGCGACACCACCCACGACGTGCTGCAGTACTGGCTGGGTGGCTACGTAGCCGTGGCCAACGACGGTCACGTCAACGGCACCGCGTTCGACTCGACGGGCGTCGACGACCCGTTCACGGGCCTCACGTGGGGTCTCGACGATCCCATCTTCGCTGGTAACACGATCCGGAGGTCGTCGTTCCTCGCCACCAGCGGCATCCTGCCGACCGACCAGTTCAAGCAGTTCGACAGCTGGGCCGCGGCGCGGTACGACAAGCCAGGCGGCCCGTTCGACCCGCACACGGGCGAGCAGTACGTCTACTCGCAGATCGCCGATGTCTCCTACAAGCGGCTCACCCGCGAGATCGCCGTGCCGCCAGCTGGCGGGTCCCTGACGTTCTGGACGTCGTACGACACCGAGCCGGCATGGGACCACCTGTTCGTCGAGGCACGGACACCTGGTGGCGACGACTGGACGACGCTGCCGGACGCCAACGGGCACACGACAACGGCGACCGGCCAGAGTTGCCCCGCGGGCTGGGTCACGCTGCATCCGCACCTCGCGCACTACCAGACGTTTGATGGCGTGGGGGCCTGCACGGCCACCGGCACCACCGGCGCTTGGAACGCCGCGAGCGGCAACTCGGCGGGTTGGCAAGAGTGGAGCATCAACCTCGCCGCGTACGCCGGCGAAAGCGTCGAGATCTCCATCGCCTACGCGAGCGACTGGGCATCGCAAGGTATCGGTGTCTTCCTGGACGACATCACGCTCCCCGACGGGACGAGCACATCGTTCGAGGCCGGTCTCGACGGCTGGGCAATCACCGGGCCACCGGCGGGCAGCGCACCCAACGTCAACAACTTCATCCGAACCGACGCATCGGGCTTCCCAGTCGGCAACGCGATAGCCACGCCGCACTCGCTGCTGCTGGGGTTCGGGCTGGAGGGCGTCTCGACGGAGGCCGAACGCAACGCCGTGATGGCTCGGGCGCTCGGCCACCTGTTGGACTAGGAGGAGTCAGACACCTTCGTGGTCCCTGAAGCGGGGTGGACGACGATCCACCCCGCTTCGCGGGCTTGGGTGACTGACCGCGGTGGGCTTGAGTTCGCCGGAGGCAGGCTGTCAGGTGCAGGCCATGTCCACGGAGGCTCGGAACATGGACCCGTCTCTCCACACCGACGGCTCACCGACGATCACGCAGTTGAACAGGCCCTCGCCGTTCGCGGAGTACTCGGCGTCTTGGATCGCCTTCGAGATCGCGCGCTCGGGGGTGGACCCGAAGGAGCAGCCGTTGAAGAGCGGGGCGGCGTTGGCGGAGGCCGCCGTCACGGCCAGTAGGGTGACCGTCGCCGCGCCCGTGGTGAGCGAGACGCCGATCCGTCGGGCGTAAGTCCGTCGCTTCATGGCCATCTCCTTCTGCGCAGAAACCATCGGCGGCTCTATATACGTGCGACGGCAACAGATGGATTGCGCTCCGGCGCCGCGTGGGCGTCCTTGAAAGGGCTTCACCCCGTTTGGGAACCACCCGACTGGGGGACCACAGAACCATGAAGGAATGAACCGGGACCGGTTTCGCCGCCCGGGCGATCGGCGTGCTCCTCGCTGATGTCGTGTCCTTGACCCGCAGTTGCCGACGCTCACGTCGGCCCGGGCACCGTGCCGTTCTCAGGCGCCTTCACCCAGACCACCGGGCCAGTGTGGAAGGGAAGGACGAAATGTCTAGCTTTAGGCGCAAAGCCACGATCATCGCGTCGGTTGTCGCGCTCAGCGCGGCAACCGCCGGTGGCGTGATGGCCGGAACACAATCGGCCGACGAGGCCGCCCTGGCGCCGACGCGGCAGCCGGCCGGGCGGGGAATCGAGGCGCGGGTGAATGCGCTGCTCGCGAAAATGACCCTTCAGGAGAAGCTGGAGCAGATCCAGTTGCTACCTGACTTCATGGTCACAGACCAGGAAGTGCGAGAGGGCCTCGGCTCGGTGCTGAGCCAAACGGATCCCGTGGAGATCAACCGGTTGCAGCACATCGCAGTCGAGGAGTCCCGGCTGCACATTCCGATGCTGTTCGCGTTCGACACGATCCACGGCTTCCGCACGATCTTCCCGATCCCGCTGGGAACGGCGAGCAGCTTCGATCCGCAGGTGGCCATTGACGACGCCACGATCGGTGCCCGCGAGTCGGCCGCGGTCGGGCTCAAACAGACGTACGCCCCGATGGTCGACGTCTCGCACGAACCACGCTGGGGCCGGATCTCCGAGGGTGGCGGCGAGGACCCGTACCTCGGCTCAGTAATGTCAGCCGCACGCGTCAAGGGCACGCAGGGCACCGATTACAGCGCGCCGGACAAATTGGTCGCCAGCCCGAAGCATTTCGCCGCGTACGGCCAGCCAGAGGGCGGGCGCGACTACGACACGACCGATATGTCGGTCCAGCGGCTGCACAACCTCTACCTGCCGCCTTTCAAGGCGGCGATCGATGCCGGTGCCGACACGGTGATGTGCTCGTTCAACGCGATCAATGGTGTGCCGGGCTGCGGCAACCAAGAGACGCTGACGGACCTTCTCAAGGACGAGTGGGGCTTCGACGGGTTCGTCGAGGCGGACTGGTCCGCGGTTTCCGAGATGCGCGCCTGCCCGCCAGTGAACCCCGAGACCGGCGACTGCGGGCACGGCTTCGCAGCGGACGGGCCAGACGCGGCAGCCAAGGCATTGAACGCCGGTCTGGACTCGGAGATGACCAGCACGCTGATTCGCGACTTCGGCGAGCAGCTCCTGGCCGATCACGAGATCTCGATGAAGCGGGTCAATGACGCTGTGCGGCGCATCCTGCGGGTGAAGTTCCGCGCGGGGCTGTTTGAGAACCCCTACGTTGATGTTTCCAAGGCCGAGTCGGCCCAGCTGCAGCCCGACGCCGTGGCGCTCGCGCGCGAAGACGCGGCTCGCTCGATGGTGCTGCTGAAGAACGACAATGCGACGCTGCCGCTCGATTCGACGAAGAACACGGCGGTGATCGGTCCGCTCGGCGATGACGGCCACGCCATGCTCGGCCCGTGGTGGGGCCGGGGTCGCGATGAGGACGCGGTCACCCTGCTGACCGGGATCAGGGCGCAGAGCTCGGGCACGACGACGTTCGTGCAGGCCTGCGACCTGCCGCACACCGAGCCGCCCCAGTACGACCCCGCGGACGACTGCCCGGCCGGCCCAGGCTTCGACCAGGCCGTCGCCGCGGCCAGCGCCGCCGACCAGGTCGTGCTCGCGCTCGGCGAGTCGCGCGAGATGAGCGGAGAAGCGGCCTCGCGGACCACGCTCGACCTGCCCGGCGACCAGCAGCAGCTCATCGACCGGATCAAGGCGACCGGCAAGCCGTTCGTGGTTGTCCTGTTCAACGGTCGCCCGCTTACGCTGCAGGACGTCGCCGCGTCGTCGCCGGCGATCCTCGAGGCGTGGTTCCCGGGCGTCCAGGCCGGCAACGCGGTGGCCGACGTCCTGTTCGGCACGGTCAACCCGGGCGGCAAGCTGCCCGTTTCGTTCCCGGTCAGCGAGGGCCAGGTGCCCATCTACTACAACCACGAGCCCACCGGCCGGCCGTGCGACACCACCCAGAAGTTCAACTCGCGCTACCGCGACCTCGACACCTGCCAGCCGCTCTACCCGTTCGGCTACGGGCTCAGCTACAGCACGTTCTCGATATCAAACCTCCAGCTGGGCTCCGCCACCGTCTCAACCAAGGGCAGCATCACCGCATCGGTGGATGTGACGAACACCGGGACCGTGGCGGGCGACGAGGTCGTACAGCTCTACATCCACGACCCCGTCGCTAGCATCTCCCAGCCGGTACGCCGCCTGCGCGGGTTCGAGCGAGTAACGCTGAACCCCGGCCAGACGCAATCGGTGACGTTCACCCTGGACGCCAGCGACTTCGGCTTCTACGACAACAGCGGCAAGCTCGTGGTCGAGCGGGGCGGGATCGACGTCTACGCCGGCAACAGCTCCACCGCTGACCTGACCAAGTCGTTCACCGTGACCAGGTGACCTACACCGCAGCGCCACCTGCCCCGCCACACCCCGATGGGTGTGGCGGGGCAAGGCGCCGCCCTGTTAATAGCTAGCAAGCGAAGGAGTGACCCCAATGCGCACGCGAACCGCCATCGCCGCCGTTCTTCTCACCTTCGCCGGAGCGTTGATGGCACCGTCTGCGCCGGCGCTGGGGAGTGCGGCCGCCAGCAGCACCGCACAGACTCAGAATGGGCTGTCGGCCGCGGACAGGCAGACCCTGCGGGACGACGCAGCAGCGACGTGGCAGTCGTTCGTCGCGATGGTCGACGCCCATAGCGGCCTGCCCGCCGACCAGCTCGGAACCGATGGGAGCCGCAGCGTCCAGACGTCGACCACCAACATCGGCGCGTACATGTGGAGCACCCTCGTTGCCGAGCGACTGGGCATCATCGGCCACGACGAGGTCGTGGGCCGGCTGAGCAAGACAATCGCCACGCTCGAGACAATCGAGCGGCACGAACCGAGCGGCCAGTTCTACAACTGGTACGACCACCAGACCGGCGCGAAGCTCACCGTCTGGCCACCGACCGGCAACCCGCTCACGCCGATCCTGTCATCGGTGGACAACGGCTGGCTCGCGACCGGGCTGCGGCTCGTCAACCAAGGCGTACCGGAACTTGCCAGCCGTGCCGGCGCGCTGTTCGACAGCATGGACTTCGGCTTCTACTACCGGCCCGAGGTGAACCGGATCGCCTTCCACTACGCCCCGGACACCGGCGAGTCGCCGTGCTGCTACGACACGATCGTCAGCGAGAGCCGGATTGCCAGCTACATTGGCATCGCCAAGGGCGAGTTGCCGCAGAAGGAGTACTTCGGCGCATGGCGCAGCTTCCCGAACAGTTGTGACTGGAGCTGGCAGGAGACAAAGCCGCTCGGTAAGCATCGCTTCTACTTCGGGGTGAACGTCTTCGAGGGCGCCTACCCGTACAACAACACCCTGGTCGTGCCGTCCTGGGGCGGGAGCATGTTCGAGGCGCTCATGCCGGCGCTTTTCGTGCCGGAAGAGACGTGGGGGCCGCGTAGCTGGGCGATCAATCACCCGCTGACCGTCGCCGCGCAGATCCATCACGGGCTCGTTGACGCGGGCTACGGCTATTGGGGCTTCTCGCCATCAAACATCCCTGAGGGCGGCTACAACACTTTCGCCGTCGACGCGATCGGGATGAACCCCAGCGGCTACTTCTCCAACGAGGACAACACTGCCGTGGACCGCGGGTTCGCCGGCTGTCCGGGCCGGGACCCGCAGCCCGACCCGCCGCCTTCTGCGTACACCAACGGCGTCGTGACGCCGCACGCGGCGTTCCTCGCGTTGCCCTGGGCCCCACGGCAGGCGTTGGACAACCTCGCGGCGCTCCGCCGCGACTTCGATGTCTACTCGCCGGGCCGCGGCTACCTCGACTCGGTGAACGTGGACAGCGGCGTTGTGTCGCAGACCTACCTTTCGCTCGATCAGGGCATCATCATGGCGGCGATCGGCAATGCGCTGGGGAGCGATTTCCTCAGGAAGCTGTTCGTGACGCCCGACTTCGTCAAGCGGCTTCGACCAGTGATTGGGGTCGAGGAGTTCGGCGCCTCGCCGCGCCACTGCAACATCGGCGCAGACGGCAGCTGCCGTTGAGGTCCGGATCCTGAGCGTTGGCGTGGCGGCACCGGAACTTCTGCCGTGACGATGCCGAGGTGATTGGGCGCCCTGTGCCTCCGGGTACATCTCGAGCCTCCTAGGCGCGCAGCCGGCGAGGAGTAGCTGCAGCTCGAGCAGTGCTCCGGGCCCAACGTGCGCAAGATGACGTCGAGGACCTGACGCGGCGCACCAGAGTCGACGCGTTGAGCGAGTCCGACCTGAGCTGCCAGAGTGATTCCACGTTGTTCCCAAATCGGGTGGCAAACGGGCACCACTTCCTGCGTTCCCACAGGTCCGGGCCCTAAATGGTGTCCGAGGGGGACTTGAACCTGTCGAAGACCTGGTCCGACCTGCGGAAACGCCGTCGAATGCGCGTACGTGCCCAGTCCCAGGGGCGCGCCGAAGCACGTGTTGGTACTTCCCGTGGCCCGGATCTGTTCCCGCGGGAACAATGGTCGCCAGACCGCGCCACCTTGCCGACTGTTGGCTGACGGATGAATGGGAGTGGGTTGGAGCGCGCCTTGGGCATATCTCATATGAACCATCAGCTGTCGACGACTGACACAGCACCTCGTCGGCGCAGCCGAAGCCGTGATCCCCACGCCCTGCGAGCCATCCGATCTGGTGTGGGTGGTGCCGCTACGGTGTGCGATTTGGGGCCTGTCGATGGCAGCCGTTGATGCACTGCCGCGACGTCAGCGAGTCGCTCGGCTGGGCGCGCTCACAGTTGCTTTGCTCGGACTCACGTTGCTCTTGTTGCTGCTGGCCGTATGGATCGCGCTGCGGGAGAAGCAAACGGACGTTGTGGGCCAGCTACCTCTCGGAGCCGACGATAACTTCCCCGCCGTCACGCTGATCCTTGCTGCTGGCGCGGCCTCGGCCGCTGCATTCACGGGACTTGCTGCCTTGCACGCGGCATCAGCGATGCGGGTGCTCGCTCGAGACCGGCGGATCCCCCCTGAGTTGCCGGCGGAGATGCGACGGGTGCGCAGTCTCGTCCTGACCCCGCTGGGTCCTTCCAACGTCCGGCTTGTCAACGAGCCCGAGCTCCCGCCAAGCAAGCTCTCCCACCCCAGCACTACGACCGTCGCGGAGCCGTTGCGACTCACAGTGCTGGTACCGGCCCACAATGAGACGCTCACCATCGCCGCGACCCTAGAGTCGTTGTGGGCGCAGACACGGCGCCCAGACAGGGTGGTCGTCGTCGCCGACAACTGCACCGACGACACCGCTGATGTCGCCGTGCGTCACGGGGCAGAAGTCTTCACCACGGTCGACAACGACGCCAAGAAGGCCGGAGCACTCAACCAGGCCCTGGTAAGGATGTTTGATCGAGTCGACGGACGCGACGTCGTGATGATCATGGACGCTGACTCGATCATCGTGCCGATCTTTCTCGAGATGGCCATGGGGCGTTTGGAGGCCGACCCCGAGCTGATCGCGGTCGGCGGTGTTTTCTACGGCGAGGAAGGCTTTGGTCTGACAGGTCAGCTTCAGCGCAACGAATACACGCGGTATCAGAGGTACATCGCACGTCGCCGAGGCAAAGTATTCGTGCTCACAGGCACCGCCTCGGTGTTCCGTGCATATGCCCTTAAGGCGGTCGCCGACCTCCGCGGCGAACTCATTCCCGGCGATCCCGGTCAGGTGTACGACACATTGGCGATGACCGAGGACAACGAGATGACCCTGTCGTTGAGAACGCTGGGCGCGAAACTGATATCACCGATGGAGTGCCACGTCGTGACCGAGCTCATGCCAAGCTGGCGGGCGCTCTGGCGACAGCGGATGCGTTGGCAGAGAGGCGCACTCGAGAACATCGGGGCCTACGGGCTGACGCGCGCGACATTGCGATACTGGTTGCAGCAGCTGGGAATCGGCTACGGGACGGTGGCACTCAACGCCTATCTATTCCTCATGCTGGTGACCTTGCTCGCAGCTGACGAGTTCCACATGGTGTGGGTCTGGGCGGCCATTGGGATGATCTTCGTAGTTGAGCGAATCGTCACCGTGTGGGCCGCGGGCTGGCGTGGGCGAGCGATCGCGGCTCCCCTGTTCATCGAGATCGGCTATGACCTCGTTCTTCAGGTTGTCTTCGTCAAGTCCCTGCTCGATATCGCCACGGGGCGTGCCTCTGGCTGGAACTACGTTCCACGAGAAGTGGTCACCGAATGACCAGATGCCTCTACGGGATTCTCCTGCCGGCCGATGTCCTCGGGTCGCCATGGTTCCAGGCCCTGTCGGTCTTCGTCGCCATCAACACGATCGTGTACGCATGCCTGAGCCTGGCCAAACTCATTCCACGACGTCGCGCGTGAGCGGCAAGCGCCGTAATCCTCTCTGGCGCGCCTTTGGTCCGAGCGCGATGAACGGCGGCTCACGGGCTCGCAACAGGGCCTCTTCCTCCATGAGGCTGCGTTCGCGTTGACCATCCACCCGCGGCCGACCTGAGCCATCGATTCCTCACCCAGCGGCGGTCGGGTCGACCCACTGGGTCGGGCAGCGGCGTTGGTGATCGGCTTCATGTACTCCCTGGCGTAGCTCCGCGTCCGCGGGCTAAGGCGCCGCTGCGCGACTTCCAGTCGGTGCGATTGACACACGACACGACCACGGGATTGGCACCTCCCCTCGGCGGGCCCCATCGCCGCTCGCTCCACGACCTGCAGGACCGACGCATCGCCGGTGTTTGCGTCTCTGACGGATCGCGTGCCCGCTGCGGATGGTGTTGGAGCGGGGAGTGGGCCGCAACCGGTGTCGCCGGTGGCGGCCCACGTTGTTCGGTGTCCTGCTGCCTGGGTGTGTGGGGCGGCTAGGTCATGTGGTGGTGTGGGTGCTGGTTTCGGGGGTGAGGAAGTCGAGGAGTAGCTGGTTGACGCGGTCGGCCTGGTCGTGGTGGACCCAGTGTGACGCGGTGGGTAGCCGCTCGACGCGGTCGAGGTTGGGCACGTCTTGGTGGTGTGGTTCGGCGAGGTCGGCGCCGAGGTAGCGGTCGCCTTGTCCCCAGATGACCAGGGTGGGGGCCGCGATGGGGGCGACCTTCTGCTTCGACCCCAGCCGGACCGCGGCGCGGTAGTAGTCGATCATTGCCTTGGCTGCGCCTGGCTGCGACCACGCCTCGCGGTAGCGGTCGGTCTCCTGCTCGGTGTAGGGCGGGCGGGCGTCGCGCAGGAAGCGCTGGAAGAACCGCCAGTGCCGGCGGCGGGCGCGACGTTCGGGCAGCCGCGGGAACTGGAAGTAGAAGAAGTACCAGCTGCGCAGCAGCTGCCGCGGGTGGCGCAGCCCTTCGTTGAGCCGCCGCGGATGCGCCGCGTTCAAGATGACGAGGCGGTCGACGACCTGCGGGTGGTTCATCGCCAGCGTCCACGCGACCGAGCCGCCCCAGTCGTGACCGACCACCGTCGCGGAGGAGGCGCCGAGTTCGCGGATCAGGCCGCGGATGTCGCCGGCCGGCTGGTCGGCGGTGTAGGCGGTGTAGGCGTGCGGCTTCGACGACAGGTTGTAGCCGCGCAGGTCGGGCGCGACGACGCGGAAGCCCGCCGCCACCAGCGGCGCGATCTGCTGGCGCCAGCCGTACCAGAACTCCGGGAAGCCGTGCAGCAGCACGACCAGCGGCCCGGCGCCGGCCTCGACGTAGTGCAACCGCACGTCGCCGACCTGGGCGTAGCCCTCGCGTAGGCCGCTGCCGGTCTCCGTCGCCACGCTGGTGACCGCGTCGAGTGTGGTGGTGGTCATGACAATCCCCTCTCAACAGATCTAGTTGTGCGTACAACTAGAGGGTGCGCCTCACGCCTCCACATCGCGCCCGTGAAAACCCCTGGTCCTCACCCCCTGCCGCGCCGGGGACACCCGCCTAACGCGCGTGGGGGCTCCCGTCACACGCATGGCCGCGCTGACACCGCTTGATTGACGGCAGTGTCGACGCGCACGCGTTGTGGGCGCCGCTGGCGCGGAAGGAGTCGATCACGCGATGGCTGCTCGGGTTGGCACCGCCCGCCGCTCAAGGTGGTGGGGCAGCTAGCCCTCGATGAGCGCCACTAGCGCTGCTGCCCGGTGGGTGCGTTGATGCGCATGGTCGGCTGGTTGAAGTGCCGCCTCGGCCGGCCGCCACGACTGGCAGCAGCAGCGAAACCCCGAGATGAGCGGCGCGGGTGCCGTCTTGTACCTGTGTCGCCTCTGCGGCAAGGAACGTCGGGAATACGGCAAGCCCGTCCCGAGCGATTACGACGGCCTCCCTGAGCTTGTAACGCTCGGAGGACCCGTCGCGAGTCAAGAGCCCACGACCACGGTCCGCGGCGTAGGAACGTCCACTTGATGCGCTTGTCGCGCTTGATGTCCCATCTCAGAAGGAGACGTTCGTCGGCAACGCTAGCGATATCTGGTTACGACCGGCGCCGTTCTCGTACCGCCCCGGGGGTACCTGCCCAAGACGAACGCGTGTGCTCGCCGAGAGTCGCCGCCGGTGAGTTTGGCGACCCGCGCTGATGCTGGCACCAGGCGAGCACCACCGGATCCCTCCAAGGGAACCGCTATCGCTGGTGCTCGTCCCCGTATCCGGCGGCGGTCAGCATGCGGCGTAGGTCGACGACGGTCTCGACCTCGATGTCCTTGTGTGTGGGCACGTCAAAGAACCCGATCTGCGAACCGACGTGGACCTCCACCTTGTTGTTCCGGTGCACCTCGACCGTGCCGATCGCCTCCAGAAGCGAGACGACGTCATGCCACTCGATGTTATGGCCGGTTGGATGCTGGAGGATCTTCTGCGCTGTGTCACGATGATGGCCGCTGAGGTGCTCCGGCCCGGACGGCGATGCCATAACAGCTCCTCATGTCGCTCAACACAATCGTAAGGGGACCCGGCTCGGGTCGTACCTGAGAGTCGGAACGCCTTCTCCACATCGCGCGTCGGAGACCGTCAACGTGTGGCTATCCCGGCAACTCGTCACAGTTTCGGGTGACGAGGTGCCTGAACTGACCGGCGACATGTTCTGGAACGGCCAGGACGAACTCACCGGGCCAATGCGTCGTTAGCGCAGTGATCCGAATGCGGCTCGCACCTCTGTGGCGAAGAGCTCCGGCTCCTCCCACGCGGCGAAGTGGCCGCCCTTATCGACCTCATTGAAGTAGATGACGTTCGGATAGCTCGCCTCGACCCAGCTGCGCGGCGTTCGCCAGATCTCGCCCGGGAACGTCGTGAAGCCGAACGGGATCGCAGGCGGCGGCAGAGGCTGGCGGCCCGCGGCCGGCGCGTCCGGCCCGTAGGCCTCCCAGTACGACCGGGCTGCAGAGGCGCCGGTGCCGGTCAGCCAGTACGCCGTGATGTTGTCCAGGACGTTGTCGCGCGTGAGGTTGCCCGAGGGCTCACCGTCGACAAACGCGCGTGCGATCTTGTAGTAGGCGTCGGTGTCGTGGTCTGTCATCCAGGCGGCCAGGGCGACGGGGGAGTCGAGCAGGGCGTAGCCGATCGTCTGCGGTCGGGTAGCCATCTCGACGAAGTAACCGTTTCCGGACTGCTGGAAGGTGGCGATCTGCGCGGCCGCGGCGCGTTCCTCGTCGGTGTCCGCCGGCATGGCGCCGCTCAGCGCCGGAACGAGCAGGTTCGTGTGGATGCCGATCAGCCCCTCGGGTGCCTGGCGGCCCATCGTGTCGGTGACGCCGGCGCCCACGTCGCCGCCCTGGGCCACGTAGCGGGTGTAGCCAAGGCGGCGCATGAGCTCGGCCCACGCGCGTGCGGTCCGGCCCAGGTCCCAGCCGACCTCGACCGGCTCGCCCGAGAATCCGTAGCCGGGCAGGGAGGGCAGCACGAGGTGGAAGGCATCCTCGGCGCTGCCGCCGTGCGCAGTCGGATCCGTCAGCGGGCCGACGGAGTCGATCATCTCCACGACGGAGCCGGGCCAGCCGTGGGTCATGATCAGCGGCAACGCGTTCTCATGCTGCGACATGACGTTGAAGAAGTGGATCTCGACCCCGTCGATCTCCGTCGTGAACTGCGGCAGCGCATTCAGTCTCGCCTCGCACTTGCGCCAGTCGTACTCGCTCGTCCAGTAGCGGGCGAGCGCTTGCAGCGTCGCCAGCTGCACGCCCTGCGTTCGGTCTGGGACGAGCTCCTTGGTCGGCCAGCGCGTCGCCGCGATGCGTCGGCCCAAGTCGTCGATCTGCTCGTCTGGAATCTTGACTTGGAACGACCGAATCTCGGTCATGCCGTGGACGGTGGTGCTCATGAAGCCTCCTCAAGTGCAGTGACCTGAAGGCAGCACGGATCTCGGCCGTGAAGAGGTCCGGCTCCTGCCGGCCGCAAGGTGGTTCGCGATCTCTTTCGCGAGACCTGGCTGCGGTCCGTGACGCCACCCAGCCTGCTCTTCTCCCCTGCACGTCGCACTCTCGAAGGCCCTGGTCTGCCCCTGGGTCTGCTAGCGGGGATCCGCTTTATGCAGCACCGCGACGTCGCTGGTCTTGGCGCGTTCCCGGACGGACCCGTCCGGGGGCACTCCGGCGTGAAGCGACCAGACCACACACGTGTGCCGCAGCGTGTGCGGGTTCCGTCGGACACGCGGTCCGGTCTTGAGCTGCGGGAGTGTTCCCACGGTGTTCCCAAATCGGGTAGCAAGAAGGGCCCCTTCCTGCGTTTTCGCAGGTCAGAGGCCCTCAAATGGTGTCCGAGGGGGGACTTGAACCCCCACGCCCTTAACGGGCACTAGCACCTCAAGCTAGCGCGTCTGCCTATTCCGCCACCCGGACTTTCCTGGCGGTTAACCGCCGGTGTGCGCGGGCAACTCTAGCAACCTGGCTGTTCCCCGGCCAAACCCCGGGCCACCCATTCGCGCAGGGCAGGATGGGTGCATGACCCAGCCCGATGCCGAGGTCGTCGACCTCTGCCGAGACCTCATCCGGATCGACACGTCCAACTACGGGGACGGCAGCGGGCCGGGTGAGCGGGCGGCCGCGGAGTTCGTTGCGGCTCGGCTCGACGAGGTTGGGTTGGAATCTCAGCTGTACGAGTCGGCGCCGGGCCGCACGACCGTGGTCGCCCGCATCGACGGCGCCGACCCATCGCGCACCGACGCGCTGCTCGTACACGGACACCTCGACGTGGTGCCGGCGCAGGCGAAGGACTGGACCTACGACCCGTTCGCCGCCGAGGTGGCCGACGGCTGCGTGTGGGGCCGCGGTGCGGTCGACATGAAGGACATGGACGCGATGATCCTGTCCGTCGTACGCGATCGACTGCGCACCGACCGGCTGCCGCAACGGCCCGTCGTGCTCGCGTTTCTCGCCGACGAGGAAGCGGGCGGCCTGATGGGCTCGCACTGGATCGTCGACAACCACCCCGAGCTGTTCGAGGGCTGTACTGACGCGGTCAGCGAGGTGGGGGGCTTCTCGCTCACGCTGCCGAGCGACCGCCGGGCCTACCTTGTCCAGACAGCCGAGAAAGGCATCGTCTGGATGCGGCTCGTCGCGGAGGGCACCGCAGGTCACGGCTCGTTGCCCAACGACGACAATGCGGTGACCGAGCTGGCCGAGGCGCTTGCGCGCATCGGACGCTACGAGTGGCCGGTCCAGCTCACCGACACAATGCGCCAGTTCTTGGAGATGATGTCGGAGGCACTGGGAGAGGAGCTCGATCCGCACGACCTTCCGACGCTTCGCCGGCATCTCGGGTCGGTCGCCCGCATCGTGCAGGCGACCACGCGCAACACGACCAACCCCACGGTGCTCAGCGCCGGTTACAAGACCAACGTCGTGCCCGGGCGGGCGCAGGCTGAGGTCGACGGTCGCTATCTTCCGGGCCACGGGGACGAGTTCGAGGCAACGATGGCCGAGCTCCTGGGTCCGCGCGTACGCATCGAGTCGGCGCACCGCGACATCGCTCTCGAGACGCCGTTCGAGGGCCGTACGGTCGACGCGATGCGCGAGTCGCTCGTCGCCGAGGACCCTGGCGCGCTCGTCGTCCCGTACACCTTGTTCGGCGGCACCGACGCCAAGGCGTTCTCCAAGCTCGGCATCCGCGGGTACGGGTTCTCGCCGCTGCGACTGCCACCGGATCTGGACTTCGCCGGCATGTTTCATGGGGTCGACGAGCGCGTCACTCTCGATGGGCTGCGGTTCGGTGCGCGCGTCCTCGACAGGTTCCTCGACCTAGCCTGAAGGGACCACTAGCCGGATAAGGAGTGGGGCTAACCCCCGCCCATCAGCGATGCTGACTGCATGGTTTCCCGCCGGCCGTTTACCTAGCGTGAGGGCCGTGACCTACCCCCGCCGACTCGTCCGCGACCTCGCGCTTGTCGGGCTCGGACTCCCGCTGGGCATCGTCTACTGCGTTGTCACGATCGTGCTAGTGGCGCTGTCCATCGGACTGCTCCCGTTGGGCCTGCTGGGACTGGCTCTGTTCAAGCCGACCGTGATGGTCGACCGTGGCTTCGCGAGGATCGAAAAGGCACGGTTCGGGGAGGTGCTGGGGGAGGAGATCGACGTGCCGCCGCCGCCGCGCGGCGCCGGTCTGCTCGCCGAGCTGCGTTCCGGCCGCAACTGGCGGCAGATCCTCTACTTCGCGCTGGCGATGCCCGTCGTGGCGTTCAGCGCGTACGGCATCGTCCTCGGGCTCATCGGGTTCGGGTTGGCCGGCATCGTGGTCGCCCCCTTCGCGGAGCTGCTCCTTTTCGACTCCGGCGACGGCCTCGGTGGTTGGCTGTGGTTGTGGGTAGGGCTGGGAGTCCTCGCGCTGCTAGCTGCGCCCGGTGTCGCTCGCGGATTCTCGATCACGCAGACCGTGCTCGCTCGGGCGCTGCTCGGCAAGGGCGCCGAGGAGGAGCTCACCGAACGAGTCGAGACGCTCACGGTGTCTCGCGAAGCGCTTGCTGCAGCTGCCGATTCGGAGCGGCAACGCATCGAGCGCGATCTGCACGACGGCGCGCAGCAGCGACTCGTGGCACTCGCGATGAATCTCGGGATCGCCAAGGAAAAGATGGCCGACAACCCGGTGGCCGCGGGGGAGTACGTCGCGCAGGCGCACGACGAGGCCAAGGCTGCGCTGGCCGAGCTGCGCAACCTCGCACGTGGCATCCATCCGGTCGTGCTGTCCGACCGTGGGCTCGACGCGGCGCTTTCCGCGGTGGCCGCCCGCTCTCCGGTGCCTGTCCAGGTGGACGTCGACGTGCAAGAACGCCCGTCCGCAACAGTCGAGGCGATTGCCTACTTCGTCGTTACTGAGGCGCTCGCCAACGTTGCGAAGCACTCCGGCGCACGCCGCGCCCTGGTGTCCGTACGGCGGGCCGCAGACGCACTGCACATCGTCGTCACCGACGACGGCCGCGGCGGCGCCGACCCGGCTCTCGGCTCCGGCCTCACCGGTCTCGGGGGCCGCGTCCGTGGCGCCGACGGCACCATGCACCTGTCCAGCCCGCCAGGTGGCCCAACAACCCTCACCGTGGAGCTGCCGTGCGCGTCGTGATCGCCGAGGACCTGGTGCTGCTGCGTGAAGGCATCGCCAGGTTGCTCCAAGACGCCGGGTTTGACGTGGTCGCCCAGGTGTCCGACGGGGAGCAGCTGCTGCGCGCTGTCGAGGCACATCGGCCTGACGTCGCTGTGTGCGACGTACGCATGCCGCCCACCTTCACCGACGAGGGCATCCGCGCGGCGCTGGTCGTACGGTCGCAATGGCCGGACACCGCTGTGCTGGTGCTGTCGCAGTACGTCGAGGAGCGCTACGCCGTCGACCTCGTGGCCAGCGACACCAGGGGAGTCGGCTATCTCCTCAAGGACCGCGTCGCCGATGTCTCCGACTTCGTCGAAGCCGTCCGCCGCGTGGGCGATGGTGGCACGGCGCTCGACCCGGAGGTTGTCTCGCAGCTGCTCGTCCGATCGCGACGTCGCGATCCGCTGCAGTCATTGAGTCCGCGCGAGACCGATGTCCTGCGGCTCATGGCCGAAGGCCGTACGAACTCCGCCATCAGCGCCACCCTCCACGTCTCCGAGAGTGCCGTGGAGAAGCACGTGTCGAGCATCTTCCTCAAGCTCGACCTGCCGCCGGTCCACACCGACCACCGCCGCGTGCTCGCCGTTCTCCGGTTCCTCGAGTCCTGACAGGAGCACCTGACATGACGACCACTGCAGACCCGATCCAGCAAGGGAGCAGGCGGCCACGAGGCGGGCACAGCCCCTTCCTGATCGTCGGTGCCTTGCTGGCCGTGCTCGGCATCGTGTGGGCGGCAGTGAACTTCAGCGGTTTGCTGCTGCGTCAGACCGCGACTGAGTCTGCATCATTCGCCGGCGTCTCCCGGCTGGTTGTCGACCTCCCGGAGGGCGATATCCGCCTGGACGGGAGTGAAGGGACTGACGTCGTCTATCAGGCGGAGCTTGTGTGGTCGTACGACCGCCCACGAGTGCACGCGTCGCAGAACGGGGACGTACTCGAGCTCAGCGCCAACTGCGACCTCGCGCTAGTCGGTTGGTGCGACAGCGATTTCGAGATCGCGGTTCCCGCCGGCATCGTCGTCGAGGCACGCACGTCGTCCGGCGACATCCAGGCGATCGGGCTCCACGAGCGGGCAACACTTCACTCCAGCTCCGGCGATGTTCAGGCCGAAGAGATGGCCGGGCCGCTGGACCTCTCGACGAGTTCTGGTGACGTGGACGCTGTCAACGTGTCAGGCGATGCGGCTATGCGTACGAGCTCCGGTGACGTCGATGGCGTAAGCCTCGGTGGAGACCGCGTCGAGGCACGTACGGGCTCCGGAGACGTCACCCTCGACTTCACCGAAAGCCCACGCGAGGTGAGCGCGCAGACAAGCTCGGGCGATGCGACGGTCAAGGTGCCGGATGAGAGCGGGATTGAGTACCGCGTCGAGGTCGAGAGCGACTCCGGAGACGACACGAACGACGTCGCGTCGGATCCGAATGCCGCGCGAACGATCACGGCTCGTACGAACTCCGGCGACGCGCGGGTGCTCTACCGCTAGCCGGTGCGCACGACGCGCATGATGCGCCGCCGCAGCACGACCGCGCGGCTGCCATCGGGGAACAGGCGGAGCCGGTCGAGCTCCCAGTGTCCGTATTCGGCGTGATCCGTCAGGAGCCGGCGCGCCTCGCCACGCGTCGTGCCGCGGGGCAGGGCCAGCCGCAGGAACTCGTACTCCATCAGTGCCCATGCTGGCAGATTTGTCCTGCCCTGGGCCGGCAATCGTGGATAGGGTCGGTCCCCGTGACCGACGAACCGAGCCCGACCGCCAGCGATGTCCGGACAGCCGCCGAGGCCCTCAAGGCGGCGATCGATGCGCACCTGGCAGCGGTCGAGCGCCGCACGGGTGAGGGCGACGAGCGAGTGCAGGTGTTGTACGACGAGCTGCGGCTCGCCTCCGAGGCTTACGACGACCTGATGTTCGACCTCTATGACGAGGTCACTCCATGGGAGTACCCGGAGGAGACCGAGGCAGTGAGCGTGGCGGAAGGCGACGTGCGGCGGTTCGCGTTGCTGGTGCGGCGTGACTACACCCTCGACGACGCCGAGGCGTTGCTGGCCGCGGGCCGCGAGGCCTACACGGAGGTGTGGCCGCAGGAGCCAGAGGGCACCATCAACGGCGACGTGCCGTCGCCGGCCCGCGCGATCTACCAGCTGATCAACGCCTACGGCCCCGACGGGCTCGCGGAGCGCGCCGAGCAGGCGGGGCTCCGTCCGCACGGCGGGTCGATCTGGGTGCAGGTGGTGGCCGAGGACGACGACACCCTCGAGGCCGACGATCCGTTCGCGATATCCGACGAGGACGCGCTCGTCTACCGCCTCGACGAGACCTACGAGGACTGAGCGGCCAGCAGGCGCGGCAGCTGTGTCGCGCGTGGCCGCAGTTCGTCGCGGACCGCGTCGACCAGCGCGGGGCCACAGCAATGGACCACCGACACGTGCCGGGCGGCGAGCCCCAGCGCCGTCGCGACGAGTGGCCGGGACAACGATCCGGCTGCCTCGCCTGGGAACACCGCGACCACGGCCTCCGGGCGAAGTGCGCGGGCCTCGTGCACCGTGCGTACGCGCGCCGCGAGGCCAGGATCGTCGCTGGCCCGCGCGAGTGCCATCTGCAACGCAGTCGCCCCCGCGGCACCTGATCGCCGCGGCGTGACAACGACGATCTGGTCGGCGGACAGCCCGAAGACCCGGGGGATCGCATCGGTGACGAGCTGGACGACCCGGTGGGCCGCGGCCTGGTCGTCGCTCCCCACCACGACGATGCTTCGCTCGGGGTCGTCCACCGCGGGCAGCTGACCGGCACGGACGTCCAGCAGCACCCGTTCGCGCGCCGACTGCGCATCGGCGGGCAGCGTGACCGTCGGAAGACGTGACACGACGAGGTCGGCGAATACGCGTCCGGGGCCCTTCGGTGGCAACAGCTGGGGATCACCGACAAGGACGAGCCGCTGGCCGTCGTCGATCTCTCCGAGCAGAGCCGCAGCGTCAGAGAGGCTCAGCGCCTCGGCGTCCTCGACCACCGCGAGCTCGGCGGCGGCGAGCACGCCCGCCCGGCTGCCCAGGTCGATCCCGGAGGCGCGGGCCACCTGGATCCCGGCAGCAGCGGCCGCGGCGGTAAGAGTTGTCACGTGCTGGCGGCGGGCTCGGGCCGTCGCACCCACGACGAGACAGAGCCCCGTCGTGGGCAGGCCCTCGGCCGGCTCCGGCTCGCTGTCGGCGAGCATCATTGCCGCGTCGGCGACCTGCTGCTCGAGGTCGGCCGCATCGGCCAGCGCAACACCTCCGCCAGCCACGGAGACGATGCGAAGGTCGGCGAGGATCGGGTCAAGCGCGTCGCTGCGCCAGCCGTACGGCATGAGTGCCCGCCGCAACGTCTCCACCGCGAGCACGGTGTGCCCGTCGGAGCCGGCCCGGCGCAGCAGCCAGCACGCGATCGCGGTGACGCGGCGCGGGTCGTCTGGCCGTGCCTGCGCGCCGATGGCCACGCGGGCAAACGCATCGACCTGATCCGGCCGTACGCCATCAACGGCGAGCAGCTGCCACGGGTCGGCCTCGAGCAGATCGGCAGCGGCATCGCCGAGGACCCGGCTGACCGGCTCGACCAGACGCTCCGGGGCGCGGCCGGCGGCGAGAACGGTGGCGAGCCGACTCATCGGGCCCGCTCCGGGTAGCCCAGCTCAGGCGCGGACACGTCGTCGAGCGCGGTCCGGATCGCTTCCGGCAGGACCAGCTCCTCGACGCCCAAGGTGCCCCGCAGCTGCGCGGAAGTGCGCGACCCCAAGATGGCGGAGGCCACGCCAGGTTGGTCGCGCACCCACGCCAGTGCCACCTCGAGCGGCGCCACGCCAAGCCCGTCGGCGGCAGTGCACACGGCTTCGACGATGCGGCGCGCCCGCGCATCGAGGTAGCGCTCGACAAAGCTTGCGAAGTGCGGGGAAGCGGCGCGGGAGTCGGCCGGCGTGCCGCTGCGGTACTTGCCGGTCAGCACCCCGCGACCAAGCGGCGACCAGGCCAACACACCGAGCCCGAGACTTTGTGCGGCTGGAAGCACCTCGCGCTCGATGCCGCGCTGCACCAGTGAGTACTCGACTTGAGCCGAGACCGGCACGGCGCGGCCCGGGAGGCTGCGTTGGTGGGCCACGGCCCACCCCGTCTGCCAGCCGCCGTAGTTGCAGATGCCCGCGTAGCGGGCTCGTCCGGTCGCTAACGCATGGTCGACCGCCGACAGCGTCTCTTCGAGGGGGACGTCGGTCGCGTACGTGTGCACCTGCCACAGGTCGACGTGGCCGACGCCGAGTCGCAGCAACGAACCGTCCAGCTGGTCGAGCAACCCGCGCCGCGACAGGTCAATGACACGAGTCCCGGTGCGGCGCGAGATGCCGGCCTTGGTGGCAACCACCACATCGGCACGAGGGACGACCTTGCCCAGCAGGCTGCCGATGATCGTCTCGCTGGCGCCGTCGGTGTAACCGGCCGCGGTGTCGAGCAACGTGCCGCCGGCCTCGACGAAGGCCTCCAGCAGGTCGCGCGCCTCGTGCTCGTCGGTGTCGCGCCCCCACTGCATGGTGCCGAGGCCGAGGCGGGAGACGGACAGACCGCTCCGCCCCACGTACCTCTGCTCCATGGTGCGTGAGGTTACCGCCGGGACACGCCGCTTCGGCCGACGCATCGCCGTGGCGGTGCTTGCGAGGAGTCATCTCGTTCCGCGATCATCGGCGCCGTGATGCGGCGGCGCCTGTTGGTAGTCCTCGCGGCGTGTCTGCCGCTCCTGATCGTCGGCTGGGTCGGCGTGCTGCTGACGCGGTCGCCCTCCGACGAGTCGGCGAACCCCTCGACCTCGGCGAACGATCCGTCGTCCGACGTTCCGGTCGAGCAGACCACGGGAAGTCCGAACGCCGCACCGCCAACTCCCGCCCCGCCCTACGACCCGCCACCGACCCGGGGCACGCTCGCCGGCTCGCCCGACGTGCTCGATGCTGCGATCACACAGGCGCGCACCCAGTTCGAGCAATATGACGGCAACTATCCTCCCCAAGCCGACAGCGCCACGGTGCTGTTTGCCGGCGATGTCGGGGCCCACCGTGTCATGGTGGTCGTGGCGCCGTCCGCTTGCCTCAATCCCCGCGCATGCCCTCCGACACCGTTGCTGCACCGCGTCGTGCTCACTGGTCCCGCCGGGGCGGCAGTCGATCAGCTGACGCTGTTCAACAACGGTGACGACTCGGAAGGATCCGATGAGCAGGCCGTCGTGGTCGGCGACGTCACCGGCACGGTGACCGTCATCGTCTACCCGAGCTCGACAGAGCCGGTCGAGATCGGCGCCGTCCCCATCGGCGGGGATTCGATCGTGTGGCAGTCCGCGGCGGACCAGGGCGGTTGGGCCAGCGCCGAGCTGTCCGGGGTCAACCCGGTCTTCCTCGTCAAGCGGGCCGGTGCCTGCGGGACGACGCTCGTCGGGTACGTCGGCGAGGATTTCCCGATCGACCAGGTCGCCGTCGACGCGGCCATCCAGGAGGGCTGCACGGCCGGGATGGCTTAGCGACGCGCGCCCCAGTCGCCGGGACACGTGCGCCATCTCGGTAGGCTCGCCGCGGCCCCGACGGACCCGGAGGATGCATGCGGCTCGGACTGAACCTCGGCTATTGGGGTGGACGGGCCGACCGAGACAACCTCGCCTTGGCGCAGGAAGCCGACCGGCTCGGCTATGCCGTCGTCTGGGCGGCGGAGGCGTACGGGTCGGACGCGCCAACCGTGCTGTCCTACCTAGCCGCGCATACCGAACGCATCGACATCGGCAGCGCTGTCATGCAGATTCCCGCGCGCACTCCCGCGGCGACCGCGATGACCGCCGCGACGCTCGACACGTTGTCCGGTGGCCGCTTCCGTCTCGGGCTCGGCGTCTCCGGGCCGCAGGTGTCCGAAGGCTGGCACGGGGTCCGGTTCGACAAGCCACTGGGCCGTACGCGTGAGTACGTCGACATCGTTCGCAAGGCGCTACGCCGCGAGCGACTGACCTACGACGGCGAGCACTGGACGCTCCCGCTGCCCGACGGTCCGGGAAAGGCCCTGCGGCTGACCGTGCATCCGGTGCGCAAGGAGATTCCGATCTACCTTGCCGCGGTGGGGCCGCGCAACCTCGAGCTTGCGGGCGAGATAGCCGACGGGTGGCTCGGAGTCTTCTTCAGCCCCGCGCACGCCGACGATGTGCTCGCGCACATCCAGGACGGTCGCGCCAAGGCCGGTCATGAGGGACTCGACGGGTTTGACATCGTCCCCAGCGTCCCGGTCGTGATCGGCGACGACCCGCGCGACTGTGCCGAGCTCGTCCGTCCGTACGCCGCGCTCTACATCGGCGGCATGGGTAGCCGGGAGCAGAACTTCTACAACCAGCTTGCGGTGCGGATGGGCTTCGACCGGGAGGCGGCGGAGATCCAGGACCTCTACCTCGGCGGTGAGCAGGCCGAAGCGGCGGCGCGGGTGCCCTTCGACTTCCTCGACCAGACGTCGCTGCTGGGCTCAGCCGAGCGCATCGGCGCGCGGGTGCGCGTTTACGCGGAGGCTGGCGTGACCACGCTGTCGGCCCTGCCGCTGGGCATCACCTTCGACGAGCGCATGGCGGCGCTGCGGACCATGGCAGCGGCCCTGACGGCCGCCGGAGTGGGGGAGTAGGTGCAGGAGTGGTTCCAAGCCGTCGTCCTCGGCGTGATCCAGGGGTTGACGGAGTTTCTGCCCATCTCGTCCAGCGCGCATCTGCGGATCTTCCCGGAGCTGTTCGGCTGGGGTGACCCGGGCGCCGCCTTCACGGCCGTGGTCCAGATCGGCACCGAGCTCGCCGTGATCCTGTACTTCTGGCGCGAGATCTGGGCGATCATCACGACCTGGTCGAGGTCGCTGGTCCGCCCTGACCTTCGCGGGCATCAGGACGCGCGGATGGGCTGGTACATCATCGTCGGCTCGATCCCGATCGTCGTGCTCGGCTTTCTGTTCCAGGATCAGATCGAGACGGCGGCCCGCAACTTGTGGCTCATCGCGACCACGCTGGTCGCGCTCGGCGTTGTGCTGGGCGTTGCCGACCACGTGGGCAAGCTCGTGCTGCCACTCAAGCGGCTCGACCTGCGGCACGCGATCTTGTACGGGCTCGCGCAGGCGTGCGCGCTGATCCCCGGCGTGTCACGGTCCGGCGCGACGGTGAGCATGGGGCTGTTCCTGGGCTACGAGCGCGCGGCGGCGACGAAGTACGCGTTCCTGCTCGCGATCCCGTCCGTGCTGGGCGCCGGAGTGTTCGAGCTAGCCGACGCGGTCGGCGCGCATGACACCTACAGCGGTGCGCAGATCGCGCTCGCCACGGCCGTCGCGTTCGCCGTCGCGCTGCTCACGGTCCGCTGGCTGATGCACTACATCAGCCACCACAGCTATCTGCCGTTCGTGATCTACCGCATCGCGCTCGGGGGCCTGGTGTTCGTCCTGCTCGGCACCGGCGTGCTGTCCGCCTGACCTCTTGCGTGTCAGCCCGCGGGGAGGCCGGCGTTGGCGAGGTAGGGGGCGGGATCGACCGGCTCGCCGTCGATGCGGACCTCGAAGTGCAGATGCGGTCCGGTGGATCGCCCGGTTGACCCGACCACTCCGATGCGCTGGCCCTTGTGCACGACATCGCCGGTAGAGACCAACAGCTGCGCCTGGTGGGCGTACAACGTCGTCGTCGCGCGCCCTGCGACGACACCGTGATCGACGACCGTCATGTTGCCGTAGCCGCCACCGTTCCAGCCGGCTTCGATGACCACTCCGTCGTCGGCGGCGTAGATGAAACCGTCGCCAGGCGCGAAGTCGATGCCGGTGTGCATCTTGCCGTAGCGCAGGATCGGGTGGAACCGATAGCCGAACGGCGAGTTGACCTCGCCGAACCCGGGCCGCACGAACGCGCCCGTAGCGGTGATCGTGACGTTGACCGGCCGGCGGTCCCGCGCCCACGACAGGATCGATCGGCCGACCTCGCCGGAGTTGGCCAGGAACGCCTCGTGCTGGGCGATGTCGGCTTGTCTTGCCGCCTCCGCAGCGGCAACCACCACCGCACGCCGCCCAACGATGTCATCGACCTGCAGCTTGGCCGTCGCCGCCTGGTCGGCCGCGGCCTGGCGCTCGGCCAGGGACCCCGCGGCATCCGCACGTACGCGCTCGATCTCCGCGCGCACGTCATCGAGCCGATCCTGCGCGTTGAGCAGATCGGCGCGCTCGGCCTGGACGGCGGTGATGGTCTCCTGCTCGGCGCGTACGACGGTGTCGATGCCGATCACCGTGTCGGCAAACTCCTTGGGTGACTCCGCCTCGAGAGCCTCCGCGAGATCGGAGAATCCACCCGTCTGGTAGACCTCGCGGGCGACCTGGCCGAGAGCCTCCTGCGACTCCGAGAGCCGAGTCTTGGTCCGTGCGATCTGCCGGTTGACCTTGGCCTGCTGAGCGCGGGCTTCCTCGAGGTCCTGCTGGGCTTGCGCGTCGGCAGTCTGCGCCTTGGTCAGATCGGCCTGTGCGGTCTCCCAGGCCGTCTGCAGCGCAGTCAACTCGGCCTCGGCCTCCGCGAGCGCCAGCTGCGCGTCGACCACCGCCTGGTCCGACTCGTGCAGCTCCTCGCGGATTTCGGCGATCTGTTCTTTGGTCAGATAAGACTTAGCGGGGGCCGGCCCCGGGGGCGGCGCTGGAGCCGGGACGGGAGCGGGTGCGGGTCCGGGCGGCGGAAGGGTCGGTGCCGGTGGTGGCGTGGACGGCGGTGGCGGCGCGGGCGTCGTGCTCGGCGTGGGCGTCGGCGTGGTGGACGGCGTCGATGGCGTCGCCGATGGGGTGTCAGACGGAGTTGTCGGAGCGGGCACGCTCGCCACGGCAACCGAGGGCAACAGACCGGCCACGGCAACAGCCACGCCAGCGGCCATCCACCTGCCACGTGGGGGATGGGGCATGCGCTGACGGTCCGATCGGTTGGTTGCGGTCTGAGCCACGGCGTCGTGTGCCGCTGCGTCTGAGAGTCATGCCTAGCGCAGGATGCGCGATTTTGCACGCCCCTCAGCCCGGAATGTCTGCATTTGGTGTCGGAATGTTCACACACAGGGGCTCCGCCCCCGTGGACCCCCGAATGCCAACCCGTAGGCTCCCGCCGTGGCCACAGTCCTGCTTGTACGCCATGGACGAACCACCGCAAACGTTGACGGAACGCTTGCTGGCACGTCGCCGGGAGTGCTGCTCGACGATCGAGGCGTCGACCAGGCACGGCGGTTGGCTGACCGACTGGCGCCGCTGCGTTTCGCGCGCATCGTCACCAGCCCGCTCGAGCGCTGCAGACAGACCGCGGAGCTGTTGTCGGGAAACCGTGCCGAACCAACGGTCGATGTCGAGGTCGGACTTTCCGAGTGCGACTACGGTGAGTGGACCGGCCGCAAGCTGACCGAGCTCGCCAAGCTGAAGTTGTGGCGGGTCGTTCAGGACCATCCGTCGGGAGTCGAGTTTCCCGGTGGCGAGCGTCTGCAGGACGTACAGTCGCGGGCTGTCTCAGCGGTACGACGATGGGACGCGCGCGTGACCACGGAACACGGCCGCACGGCCCTGTGGGTCGCCGTCTCCCACGCCGACGTCATCAAGGCGATCGTCGCCGACGCGTTGGGCATGCACCTCGATCTCTTCCAGCGCATCGTCGTCGACCCGGCAAGCGTGACAGCGATCCGCTACACCGAGCGGCGCCCGTTCGTGCTGCGGCAGAACGACACCGGCGGCGACCTCGCAAGCCTCGCGCCGGTCAAGCGGCGTGGGCGAAAGCCGGCCGAAGGTGACGCCCCCGTAGGTGGCGGGGCAGGCGCAGTCGATACGTGACGGCTTAAGGTTTCACCCGTGCGTCAGGTCTTCGAGTTCGACCCGCCCGAACGGTTCGTCGTCGGCACGGTTGGGGAGCCAGGGCAGCGCACGTTCTTCATGCAGGCGCGCGGCAGCGGCCGGCTCACCACGGTTGGGCTGGAGAAGGAACAGGTCACCGTCCTGGCCGAGCGGCTCAACTCCCTCCTCGACGAGGTGCTGCGCCGCACCGCCGGCGACCCCGCGGTCCCCGCGGCGGTGCCGTCCGACCTGGACGACCGTGATCCGCTGGAGCAGCCGATCGACGAGGAGTTTCGCGTCGGCAATCTGACGCTCGGGTGGGATGTCGAGGCCAACCGTGTCGTCGTCGAGGCGTTCGAGCTGGGTGACGACGACGCGGAGGAGGCCGACGCAGAGCCCGAAGTGGCCGACGACGATCCCGACGACGATCGGCGCATCCTGGTGGTGCGCATGTCCGGAGGTATGGCCCGCGCATTCGCCCAACGCGCGCTCGCCGTCGTGTCCGCCGGACGTCCGCCGTGTCCGTTGTGCGGGCAGCCGCTGGACCCTGCGGGGCACATCTGCCCGCGGCAGAACGGCTACCGCAGGCGCGGCTGACGTGGCTCAGCCAACCCTGGACAACGGCTTCGGCGGGGCCGATCGCGTGCTGCTCGAACGCGGGTCGCTCTCCGTGGAGGCGCGGCTCGTGCAGGCGTCCAACGCGACGTTCTTCGGTCGCCTCGATCTCGATGGGCAGCAGGCCGCCTGCGTCTACAAGCCCGTACGAGGGGAGCAGCCGCTCTGGGACTTTCCGGATGGGACGCTCGCGGCCCGGGAAGTAGCGACTGCGGTCGTCTCCGCTGCGCTCGGCTGGGATCTTGTGCCGCCCACGGTGCTGCGTGACGGGCCGTACGGACCGGGCATGTGCCAGCTGTGGGTCGAGGCCGACCCCAGTGCCGACCTAGTCGACATCGCGCGGCCGGGGGAGATTCCGGAGGGCTGGTTCGCTGTCCTGGAGGCTGTCGACGCGGACGACCGGCCCGTCCTGCTCGTACACGCGGACGACCCGCGACTTCGGCGACTCGCGCTGTTCGACGCGGTGTGCAACAACGCCGACCGCAAGGGCGGACACGTGCTGGTGACCAGTGGCGGGCATGTGTACGGGGTCGACCACGGCGTCACGTTCAACGAAGAAGACAAGCTGCGCACGGTGCTCTGGGGTTGGGCCGGCCAACCGCTCGACGCCACGGAAGTGGCCGCCCTCCGCCACCTCGAACGCGCGCTGGGCGCCTCGTTGGGAGAGCGGCTGGGCTCGTTGCTCACGACAGCGGAGGTGACGGCCACGGTCGCGCGGGTGGAACGCCTCTTGCGGCGCGGCCGCTTCCCGCGACCCGACAGCTCCTGGCCCGCCATCCCCTGGCCCGCGTTCTGACGAGCCGCCGATCGCGTCCTAGGCTGCCTCACATGCAGTCCTGGTCTGTCGAGGAGCCACCGACCCTGCCCGCCAGTGGCAGAGCCGTCCGGCTGCATGACACCTCGACCGGCCAGCTCGTTGTCGGCGCCGACGGCACAAGCGCCCGGGTCTACGTCTGCGGCATCACCCCGTACGACGCGACGCATTTGGGTCACGCGGCCACCTACGTCGCCTTCGATCTGCTCATCCGGGCGTGGCGAGACGCGGGGCTGGCGGTGACCTACGTGCAGAACGTCACCGACATCGATGACCCGCTGCTCGAGCGTGCGGCCGAGACGGGGGAATCCTGGACCGCGATCGCCGCCCGCGACATCGAGCTGTATCGCGAGGACATGGCCGCGCTGCGGGTGCTACCGCCGACGCACTATGTCGGGGCTGTCGAGTCGATCCCGTTGGTGCTCGACCTGGTCGAGCGGCTGCGGGAGCGGGGCGCGGTCTACGAGCTGGACGGCGATCTCTACCTCGCGGTGTCGCTGGCACCCGGGTTCGGCTCGGTGTCACGGCTCGATGCCGAGCCCATGCTGGCGTTGTTTGCAGAGCGCGGTGGCGATCCCGACCGGGTCGGCAAGAAGCACCCGCTGGACTGCCTGGTCTGGCTGGCCGAGCGACCCGGCGAACCTGCCTGGGACAGCCCGTTCGGTCGTGGGCGCCCCGGATGGCATGTCGAGTGCACCGCGATCGCCCTGCACTACCTCGGCAGCGACTTCGACGTCCAGGCGGGTGGCAGCGACCTCGCGTTCCCGCACCATGAGATGTGTGCAGCGGGCGCGCAGATCGCGACGGGAGAGCGCTTCGCGAAGGCGTACGTGCACTCCGGCATGGTCGGGCTCGGCGGCGAGAAGATGAGCAAGTCGAAGGGCAACCTCGTCTTCGTCTCCCGGCTCCGCGCCGACGGCGTCGACCCGATGGCGATCCGGCTGGCCCTGCTGGCGCAGCACTATCGCAGCGACTGGGAGTGGACCGACTTGGCGCTGTCCGAGGCACAGCGGCGGCTGGATCTGTGGCGTTCGGCTGTGGCTGGCCCGGCCGGTCCGGACGGGATTGCCGTCCTGGAGGCCGTGCGCGAGCGGCTGGCCGACGACCTCGACGCTCCTGGTGCTGTTGCGGCCATCGATCAGTGGGCCGCGACTGCTGCCGCGAGCGCCGGCGACGACGCGGACGCGCCTGAGCTCGTCGCCGCCGTCGCCGACAGCCTGCTCGGCGTCGCACTGCGCTGATGGGGCCCCACCACCAAGTGGATCATCCGACAACCACGGTGCGATGAGCCCGGCGATGTCGGATCCTTGCCGCCTCTCAACAGAGAGTCAATCGTCCTGCTCGCGCCGGCGCAGGTAGCGCTCGAACTCCTTGGCGATCGCGTCACCGGACGCCTCTGGCAGCTGCTCGGTGTCCGGTTGCTGCGCCTCGAGCTGAGCGACGTACTCGGCGACCTCGGTGTCTTCCGCGGTGAGTTCCTCGACGCCGCGCTCCCACGCCCGGGACTCTTCGGGCAGGTCGCCGAGCGGGATGGGTACGTCGAGCACGTCCTCGACGCGGTGGATCAGGGCGAGCGTCGCCTTGGGGCAGTGGGTCTGCGCGACGTAGTGCGGCACAGCGGCCCAGTAGGACACACCGGACAGCCCACGCTCCTGCACGGTGTGCTGGAGCACACCGACGATGCCGGTCGGACCCTCGTACCGGGAAGGCTCCAGGTTGAGCGCGCGACCCATCTCGGGATCGGAGGTGGTGCCGGTGACCGGGAGCGGCCGGGTGTGCGGCACGTCGGCCAGCAGGGCCCCGAGCACCACAACCAGGCTGGCGTCGGCCGCCTCGATGCCGTCCAGCAGCTCGGCGCAGAACCCCTGCCACCGCATGTTGGGCTCGATCCCGTCGACGAGCAGGACATCACGGGCCGAGCGGGGTGGGCGGGCGACGTACAGCCTGGTCGTGGGCCACTCCAGCAAGCGGGAGCCACCCTCGTCGAGCGTGACGGTCGGGCGGTTGACCTGGTAGTCGTAGAAGTCCTCCGGGTCGAACTCGCCCACCAAGCGGGCCTCCCAGACCTCGCGCAGGTGCTTGACGACGCCGCTCGCCGCCTCGCCGGCGTCGTTCCAGCCGGCGAAGGCTGCAATGGCGACCGGGGACTCCAGTGCCGTCAGGTCCTGCAGGTTGAGCACACGGAAACACTACGACCTGCCCTGGGATTGCCTCTCGGACTCACGTCTTGCCCTTCGGGACGCCGTTGATGTCCGGCACGCGCGTCTCACGGAGTGGCATAGCCTTGTCCGGTTCCTGCCACCGCCGACGAGGACCCGCATTCATGAGCACCATCGCCGCCCAGACCGCCCCCGCCCTCAGGCGCGCCCTCAGCGAGCGCGTCGTCGTGGCCGACGGGGCGATGGGCACGATGCTCCAGGCGCACGACCTGGCCCTCGACGACTTCGAGGGCCACGAGGGCTGCAACGAGATCCTCAACGTCTCCCGGCCCGACGTGGTCAAGAGCGTGCACGATGCCTACTTCGCGGTGGGCGTCGACTGCGTCGAGACCAACACCTTCGGCGCCAACCTCACCAACCTCGGTGAGTACGACATCAGCGGGCGCATCTACGAGCTCGCGGAGGCGGGCGCTCGGCTGGCCCGCGAGGTGGCCCAGGGCTGGTCGACCCCCGACCGACCACGGTGGGTGATCGGCTCCGTCGGCCCGGGCACGAAGCTGCCCAGCCTGGGGCATGCGACGTTCGCCGAGCTGCGGGACGCCTACGAGCAGCAGGTCGCAGGAATGGTCGAGGGCGGCGCTGACGCGGTGCTGATCGAGACCGCACAGGATGTCCTGCAGGCCAAGGCGGCGATCATCGGCGCCAAGCGGGCCCTCGCCAAGGCCGGGGCTGAGCTGCCGGTGTTCGCCCAGGTCACGGTCGAGACGACCGGCACGATGCTGCTCGGCTCCGAGATCGGTGCCGCGCTCACGGCGCTCGAGCCGCTCGGCATCGACTTCATCGGCCTCAACTGCGCCACCGGCCCCGCCGAGATGAGCGAGCACCTGCGCCACCTCGCCCGGCATGCGCGCACCGGCCTGTCCTGCATGCCCAATGCCGGTCTGCCAGTGCTCACCTCAGACGGTGCGCACTACCCGCTCACTCCGCAGCAGCTCGCCGATGCGCACGACACCTTCACGACCGAATACGGCCTGTCGCTCGTCGGTGGCTGTTGTGGCACCACGCCGGAGCATCTGCGTCAGGTGGTCGAGCGGGTCGGTGGCCGCGAGGTGCAGCCGCGCCGTCCGCACAGCGAGGCCGGTGTCGCCAGCCTCTACCAGCACGTACCGTTCCGGCAGGACACCTCCTACCTTTCAATCGGCGAGCGAACGAACGCCAACGGCTCCAAGGCGTTCCGCGACGCGATGCTCGAGGGCAAGCTCGACGACTGCGTCGAGATCGCTCGTCAGCAGACCCGCGACGGCGCGCACCTGCTCGACCTCTGCGTCGACTACGTCGGCCGTGATGGTGTCGCCGACATGAGCGAGATCGCCGGTCGGCTGGCCACCGCCAGCACCCTGCCGATCGTGCTCGACTCGACCGAGCCAGCGGTGATCGAGGCCGGCCTGGAGCGCCTCGGCGGCCGGGCCACCATCAACTCGGTCAACTACGAGGACGGTGACGGGCCGACCTCTCGGATGCAGCGGCTCATGCCAGTTGTCCGCGAGCATGGCGCCGCGGTCATCGCGCTGACCATCGACGAGGTGGGCCAGGCCCGCACCGCCGAATGGAAGGTCCGCGTCGCCGACCGCATCATCCGCGACCTCGTCGACAACTGGGGTATGCGCGTCGAGGACATCATTGTCGACACCCTGACCTTCCCTATCTCCACCGGGCAGGAAGAGACCCGGCGCGACGGCATCGAGACGATCGAGGCGATCAAGGAGCTCAAGCGCCGCTATCCGACGGTGCAGACCACGCTGGGCGTCTCCAACGTGTCATTCGGCCTCAACCCGGCCGCGCGCGTCGTGCTCAACTCGGTCTTCCTGCACGAGTGCGTGCAGGCCGGTCTCGACTCGGCCATCGTGCACGCTGCCCGCATTCTCCCGATCTCGCGCATCCCCGAGGAGCAGCTGCAGGTCGCGCTCGACCTGGTCTATGACCGGCGCCACGAGGACTACGACCCGCTGGCAAGGTTTCTCGAGCTGTTCGAGGGCGTCGACGCGTCCTCGCTCAAGGAAGAGCGCGCCGCCGCGATGGCGGCGCTGCCGCTGTTCGAGCGCATCGAGCGGCGCATCGTCGACGGGGAGAAGAACGGCCTGGAAGCCGACCTCGAAGCCGCCCTCGAGGAGCGGCCTGCGCTGTCCATCGTCAACGACACGCTGCTCGCCGGCATGAAGACGGTCGGCGAGCTGTTCGGGTCCGGCGAGATGCAGCTGCCCTTCGTGCTGCAGTCGGCCGAGGTCATGAAGACTGCCGTGGCCTATCTCGAGCCGCACATGGAAAAGACTGACTCGACAGGCAAGGGCACGATCGTGCTCGCCACGGTCAAGGGCGACGTCCACGACATCGGCAAGAATCTCGTCGACATCATCTTGACCAACAACGGCTACAACGTCGTCAACCTCGGCATCAAGCAGCCGATCAGCGCGATCCTCGACGCCGCCGAGCAGAACGACGCAGACGCCATCGGCATGTCCGGCCTGCTCGTGAAGAGCACCGTGATCATGAAAGAAAACCTCGAGGAGCTCAACCAGCGACGCATCGCCGGCCGCTGGCCGGTGCTGCTCGGAGGAGCGGCACTGACGCGTGCCTATGTCGAGGACGATCTGGCGGAGCTCTACGAGGGCGAGGTCCGCTACGCCCGCGACGCGTTCGAGGGGCTGCGTCTCATGGACGCCGTCGTTGCCGTCAAGCGCGGCGTCGAGGGTGCCGAGCTGCCCGCGCTGCGCAAGCGGCGGGTCGCGCGTCGCGACAGCAGCGTCGCCGTGCTCGAGCCCGAGGATGAGACGCGGCGCAGCGACGTCGCCGTCGACGTACCCATCCCGACCCCGCCGTTCTGGGGCGACCGGGTCGTCAAGGGCATCCAGCTGGCGGAGTTTGCCGCGTTCCTCGACGAGCGCGCGACCTTCATGGGCCAGTGGGGGCTCAAGGGCTCGCGCGGCGGCGCGTCGTACGACGACCTCGTGGAGACCGAGGGCCGTCCCCGGCTGCGCGGCTGGCTCGACAAGATCCAGACCGAGGGGATGCTGGAGGCGGCCGTCGTCTATGGCTACTGGCCCTGTTACTCCGAGGACAACGACCTCGTCATCGTCGACCCGTACGACCGGCAGCGCGAGATCGAGCGGTTCACCTTCCCGCGCCAGCGGCGTGACCGTCGGCTGTGCCTGGCCGACTATTTCCGGCCCAAGGACTCAGGTGAGCTCGACGTCGTGGGCTTCCACCTGGCGACCATGGGTAGCAAGGTCAGCGAGGCGACGGCTGAGCTGTTCGCGGCCAACGCCTACCGCGACTACCTCGAGCTGCACGGTTTGTCGGTGCAGCTGACCGAGGCGCTCGCGGAGTACTGGCACTCCCGCGTACGCCAGGAGCTCGGCATCGCACAGTCTGACTCGCCGCAACTCGCCGGGATCCTGAAGCAGCAGTACCAGGGCGAGCGTTACTCGCTCGGCTACCCGGCCTGCCCCAACCTCGAGGACCGCGCGCGCATCGTCCGGTTGCTCGGGCCGGAGCGCATCGGCGTGCAGCTGTCCGAGGAGTTCCAGCTCCACCCGGAGCAGTCGACCGACGCGATCATCATCCACCACCCGGAGGCGGGCTACTTCAACGCCGGCTGACGTCCGCCCGCCTCGCGGCTTGTCAGGTTGTCAGGACGGCTGACCTGCGGTGACGGGCGGGGTCAGCCTGACAAGTTGGCGTGAGAAGTTACGTACCCTGGAAGGACATGAGCGCCGCACCGAGCACAACAGCCAGCCTCGAGGCAGTCCTTGTCGACATGGACGGTCTGCTCATCGACAGCGAGCCGATGTGGTTCGAGGTCGAGCGCGACGTGATGGCTCGACTCGGGAGCGGGTGGACACCGACGCAGGCGCGCAGCCTCGTGGGTAACCCGCTGCCGACATCGGCCCAGATGCTGCTCGACGCTGCCGGCGTCCCCGGTGACCACCAAGCTCTCGCCGACGAGCTGGTCGATCGGATGGCTTCACTGCTGGTCCGCGGCGCCCGGTTCAAGCCCGGAGCGATCGAGCTGCTGGCCGCGCTGCGCGACGAGGGGATTCCCACGGCGCTCGTGTCGTCGTCCTATCGCCGGCTGGTCGACGCAGTGGTCCAGCAGTTGCCGCCCGACTCGTTCGCTGTGACCGTCGCAGGCGACGAGGTCGAGCGGCCCAAGCCGGACCCCGAGCCCTACCTCACCGCCATGGCGGCGCTCGGCGTCAACGCCTCCGGTTGCGTCGTGCTGGAGGACTCGCCGACAGGGGCAGCGGCCGGTAATGCCTCCGGCGCTTACGTCATCGCGGTGCCCGATCTCGTCGATGTCTCACCCGCAGACCGCCGCTCGACTCGCCGGAGCTTGGCCGGGCTGTCGGTTCTCGACCTGGCCCGGGCCGCGGGCCTCAGAGTCGCCACCTCGGCGGTACGAAGGCCCGCCCCCGCGGTCCTGCCATAGCGGGGTCCGTCAGCAATCAAGTGCTGCTCTCCGAGCGCCTGGGTTGTTGACGGGACGCGAGGTTCGACGTTGGACGAACCCGGTCGCGACATGTTCCGTCAGATGACTGGTGCCCCACGACCCCCCACGTCGCTAGCGTCGCCGGGAGGACCGCCAAGTGAGGTGACCGCTCATGAGACGAATGCTCACGACCTTGGCGGGGGTTGGCCTCATGGCCGGCCTCTTGACGGGGCCCGCGACCGCCGCCAGCGCCCAGCAGGGGCCCCCGCTCCCGCTTCCCGAGCCGGTCGTTCATCCGATCCAGATCACCGGGCCGCCGGCCGAGCGGCTCAATCTCGTCATCCTCGGCGATGGCTACCAGTGGGACCAGCAGAGTCTGTTCCTCGGTGACGTGGACCGCAACCTCGCCGTCATGTGGGCGACCGAGCCGTTCAAGAGCTACCGCAACTACATCAACGTGTACGCGGTGGAGATCGCCTCGATCGACTACGGCACCCGGCGCGACCCCGACGGTCGCGTGCGGCACCCGGATGGCACGATCCGGGACACGGGTGTACGTGAGGGACCGATCGACGCCAAGAACACTGCGCTGCGCCTCTGGTACTCAGACGGCCTCGTCAACCCGCTCGCGCGCGGCACGACGTACGGCCCGGCACCGCTCAACTGCCAGGACTTCGCCGCCCAGTACCCGCCTGGCGTCAACCCGTGCGAGACGGGGAACCAGGCGCACAACCGCATCCTGGACACGTATGTGGAGCCGGTGCTGGGGATGGATGCGACACCGGCAAACGGCGTCCAGACTCTGGCCATCTTCAACACGTTCACCTACGGAGGCATCGGCGGCACCCAGGCGACGACGTCCGGGGGCTCACCGCAGGGACCGCTGATCTCCTTGCACGAGATCGGCCACTCGCTCGGCACGATGGCCGACGAGTACCCGTACTCCTCTCGTGACGTCATCCGTCCGTGCTACACAGGCGGTGAGCCGGGCAGCTTCCATCACACGATCCGGACTGATACGCAGCAGATGGTCGCCGACCAGTTCAAGTGGTGGCGATGGATCGGCGAGGAGAGTCTCTCTGGCGGCACGCTCGGCCTGCACGAGGGCGGCGGGATGTTCCCATGTGGCCAACGCCGACCGAGCGAGCACTCGATCATGCGCTGGATCGGCTTCGACTGGGATCAAGTCGGACGGGAGCACATGGTCGCCCGCATCACTGGTCTGCGGAACAAGGGGCAGATGCAGCTGTTGAACACCCCGGAAGGCACGGTGCCGCGCGACTCCGTGCTGTGGGTCGAGACGCAGCACCCGAAGTCGCATGAGCTCGACGTCATCTGGCGGCTCGGTGGACCGGACGGTCAGCTGCTCGACACAGGCAACAGCCGCAACCTCGACCTCGGGCCGCTCAACCTGGCACCGGGGACGGTCGTCCACGTCGAGGCTCGCGACCCCGTCGGCCCGGACGGCAACGACTGGGTCCGCAATCCGTCGACCAACAATTCCTCGACGGACTCTGGCTACAACGGGCCTCGGTTCGTGCAGACCCGGCAATGGACCGTCGGTGACACGACGGCGCAGCCGAGCCCGCCGGCCGCCGAGTTCACGCTGTCGTCGTCGAGCTCCCAGCCGGTGGCCGGTGACGAGGTCGTCTACGTGGAGACCAACCACCCGTCCGATCGCGTGCTCGACGTGGCCTGGCGATTCAACGGCCAGGTGGTTCCCGACACGGGCAACAGCCGGAACCTCGACCTGCAGACGCTTGACCTCGCCCCGGGCACGCACACCCTCACAGCGACCGTCACCGACCCGGCTGACCCGGGAGGGGTGTCCGACACCCTCGAATGGACGGTCGACAACGTGCTGCCGACAGCGCATCGGTCGCTGTCCACACCGCTAACCACGCTCAACGACGACCTCGAGCACCCGGTTTACTTCAACGGTTGGGACATGTTCCTCGACCCGAAGGACGACCAGACCGGCTATGAAGAGGAGCGGTTCGTCGTCGGGCAGCTGCGGCTCGACGAGGACGGCTGGTTCAACTACTTCGGGTTCCCGGAGCAGCAAGATGCGCCCTTCCAGTTCCGCCACTCCGGCACCGACATCAAGGCGCTCACCTACGGCAATCTCGGCACCGGTGGGCTGTCCAGGGCGACCTTCGAGCAGACGCTTCCGGACGACCATCCGAGCGGACGCTTTATCCCTGGTTTCGGCACGCACTTCGTCGAGCACCGCTCCATCGACCCAGCCGGCAACTACTCCGACGCCGAGTCCTATCGGGCGACGGTCCTCCCCGGCGGTTCCCCTGCCTGCACCATCGTCTTGTCCGGCAGGCAGCGGAGCCTTGTGGTCAGTTCGGGCGTGACCTGCCTCGAGGACGCGACCGTCGACGGCGCCGTGGTCGTTCGCGGCGGGGCGTCGCTGGTCGTCACGGACAGTGTGATCGACGGGGGGTTGGTGACCACCGGTGCGGTGGCCGTGCAGCTGTTCGGGTCGAAGGTCAACGGGGCGACGTCGCTCACGGGCACCGCACGGGACGTGACGGTCGCCGGTGCAACCTTCAACGGAGCCGTGGTCATGCGGAACAACACCCAGGTCTCCGCGAACGAGCGCTACAGCAGGCTTGCCGGGGCCTACGGCCCGATCCTGGTCGGCAGCTCCGTCAACGGAGCGCTGGTCTGCAGCGGCAACAGCGCCGCGGCGGTCGACTTCGGAGCGCCGAACAAGGTCAACGGTGCCCGTGTCGGAGACTGCGCCGGGCTGTAGTGACGATCGCGTGGGGTGGTCCGGCGGGATGCTCGCCGGACCACCGCCGCGTGCGAGCGCGCCGTTGACGGAAGGTGACCGGCGGTGTGCAATATTACATTGCACAAGGGAGGGCGTGGGTGGAAAACGGATCCCGGCCGTGGCACGGCGTACTGGTGGCTACCGCTCTGCCGTTCCACGCCGATCTGTCGGTCGATCTGGACCGATACGCCGAGCACGTTCGGTGGTTGGCCGACAACGGCTGTGACGGAGTGTGCCCGAACGGGTCGCTCGGTGAATATCAGGCGTTGACCGACGAGGAGCGATTGGCGGTCGTGCGCACGGCCGTCGAAGCGGCGCCGCCCGGGTTCACGGTCATGCCAGGCGTGGGTGCGTACGGCGCCCACCAGGCCCGGCGATGGGCTGAGCTCGCGGCGGAGGCCGGGGCTCACGTGGTCATGGCCCTGCCTCCCAACGGCTATCGGGGTGACGACCGCGCGGTCGTGGAGCACTACCGCGAGATTGCGAAGGCTGGGCTGCCCGTCTCGGCCTACAACAACCCCGTGGACACGAAGATCGACCTGCGTCCCGACCTGCTTGCCACCCTTCACGCCGAGGGCCTCATCGTCGCAGTCAAGGACTTCACCGGCGACGCTCGGCGCACCTATGAGCTGGCGGAGGTTGCGCCCGACCTCGACGTGCTCATCGGCACGGACGACTCGGTGCTCGAGGTCGGGCTGGCTGGGGCGAAAGGTTGGATCGCCGGGGCCCCCAACGCACTTCCGCGCTCGTGTGTGGAGCTCTACCGGTCGACCGAAGCCCACGATCTGGTGACTGCGATGCCCCTCTATCGAGAGCTGCACCCGTTGATGCGATGGGACAGCCGCACCGAGTTCGTCCAGGCGTTCAAGGTGTCGATGGAGGTTGTGGGTCGGTACGGAGGGCCGTGCCGCCCTCCGCGGCAGCCGCTGCTTCCCGACCAGGACGCCACCGTGCGCCGGGAGACCGAGAAGATACTTGCAGCCGGACTTCGGTGAAGGGAGGGTCACATGCGCTCGGTCCGTGTCCTGCACGCTGTCGACTCTCACACCGAGGGGATGCCTACCCGCGTTGTCACCGGAGGCGTCGCCACGCTGCCCGGGCAGACCATGTTCGACCGGCGCCAGTGGTTCGTCGAGCACTCCGACGGCCTGCGCCGGCTGCTGATGAACGAGCCGCGGGGCCACTCGGCCATGAGCGGCGCCATCCTCCAGCCGCCCACTCGTGCCGATGCCGACGTCGGAGTTCTGTTCATCGAGGTGTCCGGCTGTCTGCCGATGTGCGGGCACGGGGCCATCGGCGTGGCGACTGTGCTGGTCGAGACCGGCATGGTCGACGTCGTCGAGCCGGTGACCTCGATCCGGCTGGACACTCCAGCGGGGCTGGTGGTCGCCGAGGTTTCGGTCATCGACGGCGCCGCCCGGTCGGTGACGATTCGCAACGTGCCATCGTTCAGTGTCGAGCTCGACGCGAAGGTCGAGGTCGCTGGCTACGGGCCGGTGCGTTACGACCTCGCCTATGGTGGCAACTTCTATGCGATCCTCGACCTCGAGCAGCTCGGCATTTCATTCGATCGAGCCGAGAAGGATCGCATCCTCGCGGCCGGCCTGGCGATCATGGATGCGGTCAACGAGCAGCGACGTCCGGTGCACCCTGAGAATCCGGCGATCGACATCTGCCATCACGTCCAGTTCCTCGCCCCAGGCTCCGACGCACGGCAGTCGCGCCACGCCATGGCGATCTACCCGGGGTGGTTCGACCGCTCGCCGTGTGGCACCGGGACCTCGGCGCGCATGGCGCAGTTGCACGCCCGCGGCGAGCTCGGCCTGCACACCGACTTCGTCAACGAGTCGTTCATCGGTACGCGCTTCGTGGGGAGGCTGACAGGGGAGACCACGGTGGGGGCGTACCCGGCCGTGGAGCCTACGGTCACGGGCCGGGCCTGGATCACCGGTACCGCGCAGTACGTTCTCGATCCAACCGACCCATTTCCCGAAGGTTTCGAGCTGTAACGGCCGAAGGTTCACGCTGGGATGGCGGCGACGACGGCGTCGCGGCCGGAGAGGTGCGAGATGCCCGACGAGGCGTGGACGACCCTGCCGTCGTTCGCCCATCGCACCAGCCTGCGCGAGCAGGTTGCCGACGCCCTCCGAGCCGCGGTTGCCTCGGGTGAGATGAAACCAGGGCGCGTCTACTCCGCTCCCACGCTGGCCGCGCAGTTCGGTGTGTCAGCCACGCCCGTGCGCGAGGCCATGCTCGACCTCGCTAAGCAGGGTCTAGTCGAGGTCATCCCCAACAAAGGCTTCCAGGTCACCCGGATCTCGGAGGCCGAGCTGGACCAGATCACCGAGATCCGGCTGATGCTCGAGCCGCCTGCGGCCGCGATCGCGGCCGGCAAGGCGACGCCCGCCGACGTCGCGGACCTGACGCCACTAGCCGAGGCGGTCGTCGATGCCGCAGCCAACGGCGACCTGATCAGCTACCTGGAGGCGGACCTCGAGTTTCACACCCGGTTGCTCGCGCTCGCCGACAACCCGCGTCTGGTCGACATCGTCAGGTCGCTGCGGGCGCAGACCCGGCTTTACGGGCTGCAGGGTCTCGTGGAGCGCGGTGTCCTGACCGCGTCGGCCAAGGAGCACCTCACAATGTGCCAGCTACTCGCCGGCGGGGACGACGCGGCGCTCCAGCAGCTGGTGCGCGCGCACATCGGCCATGTGCGTCAGGAGTGGGCGGGCGACGTCGGGTAACTGTCGGTGACGGGCCTGATCCGGTGCGTTGCCGCGACGACGTCGCCACCCCTAGAATCTGGCCTTGCGGCATGTGACATGTCATACGGCTCACGGCTGCACGGAGAACCGCGTGACATCCAAGCTGGGGACCGACGTGGAGCTCACACTGCAGCACTTGCTGGACAACCTTGGCGACCGTCTCGGCCGACCGACAACCTTGGAGGACCGAGCTCAGCGACTGATCGCCTACAGCGCGCACGACGGCCCTGTCGACGAGGTGCGCGAGACCTCCATCCTTCGCCGGCATGCCGCCCCCGAGGTCAGCCGGTGGCTCGATGCAGTCGGGCTGCGCCATGCACGCCAGCCTGTCCGTGTCCCCGGCAACGCCGATCTCCACATGCTCCCGCGCGTATGCATCCCGGTCATGCACAAGGACATGCTGCTGGGGCACCTCTGGTTCGTCGACGCCGATGGCTCGATGACACCCGCCGAGATCGACTGCTGCGTGGAGGCGGCCTCCGACCTTGCGACGTTGCTGCACCGTGAGGTCAGCGCCCGAGTCGTCTCGTCAACCCGGGTCAGCGACGCGCTCCAGCTCCTCATCACCGACTCACCAGCCGCCGCGGAAACCGCCCGCGGACTTGAAGAGGACGGCTACATCTGCGCACCACAGGGCATCGTCGCCCTGGTCGTGCAGGGCGCTTCCGAGGGCGGACCCGACTCGGTGGACATCGAGGACGCCCTGGGCAGGGCGCTCGCCGGCAGTCGGCGTGCCCTTCGGCCGACCGAAGCACTGCAGCTGGTCCGCCGTGACCACTGCGTCCTGCTGCTGGCCACACCGAGCGACGACAACACCCTCCTGCGTACGCGGGTCGCTTCCGTGTGCGAGCTGGCGCGCTCTCACGTCGCCGATGCCGCACCCCACGTGTCGATCGTCGTCGGAGTCGGGAGCCATCGCGCACACGTCGCGGAGGCGGCCGGGTCGTATCGAGAAGCCCGGATGGCAGCTGACGCGGCGATCTCTCTCCCGGGCATCGGTGAGCTCGCCTATTGGGGCGAGCTGGGGATCAACCAGGTCGTGGTGAGGCTTGCGGTCATGGACGATCCGCCGGTCGTACACAGCGGTTTGCATCGCCTGCTCACCGCAGCGGATTCACTACAGCTGGTCGAGACACTCGAGACCTATCTCGACGTCGCGGGCAACGCGCAGCTCGCGGCGGAGCAGCTAAACCTGCACCGGACTTCGCTCTATTACCGGCTGCAACGCATCGAGCACCTTGCGGGCACCGACCTCAAGGACGGGCTGCAGCGGTTGGCCCTGCACCTGGAGCTCAAGGTGGCTCGGCTGACCGGTCGGTACGTCCCGCGACATCCTGTGGACCGGCGCTCCCAGCGTCACCTCCCGACTCCCGCCGGCTCGGTGCCACTTCCGCGCCGGCCGAAGGATTCGTCGTCCCGCCGGCTCACGCTCGTGCCCGGCCACGCGGTCACGGGTGAGCACAGTCAGGTGCCGGCAGGTCTCTGATCCGGTGCGCCGTCGTCGTCGCTCTGGGCGAGCACACCGAGGCGTATCGGTGTGGCCAGAGGGCGTTCCGCGAGACCCCGCGAATCGCTGTCGCGTCCAGCTGTGGCAGCGGCCAGGCAGCTCACGGCGTACCCGCACATCCTGCCCTGGCACCATCCCATGCCCGCTCGGCTGAGCAGCTTGACCGTGCGGGCGTCATCCGCCCCGAGCTGAGTCGCGTCGGTGATGGCGCTGACGGCGACTTGCTCACATCGGCAGACGAGCGTGTCCGGCGAGAGCCACGTACGCCACCCATCTCGCACCGGGTGGGCGAGGTGCATGGCCATCGCGAAGCGTCGCTGCGCCCGACGCCTGCGCCGTAGCCGCGCCGACGGCCGCGTGACCCGTCCGCGGAGCCAATCCGCGGCCGCTCGACCGGCGATCTCGCCCTCGACGAGGGCGAGCGCCGCACCGCCTACACCGGCAGCCTCCCCGGCGACGTAGACGCCCGGGATGCTGCTGGCCTGGTGCTCGTCGACGACCGTGATCAGGGAGCCGTCGACGTCGACCCGGGAGTCGCAGCCGAGTGCCAGGGAAAGCTCGAGCTGCGGGACGAACCCCCAGCCGACCGCCACGGCGTCGCACTCGATAGTGCGCTGACTCCCGGCGACGACGTTCCACCGGGCGTCGAGCTCAGCAACGGTCACGCCGTCCACGTGGCCATCCCCAAGTGCCGCGACCACGGCGTGCCGCGGATGCACGCGCACCCGATGCCGTGCCAACGTCGTGACGTATCCGGTGCCCTCGGCCAACTTGCCCATCGCCCCGGCCACGGCAGCGGGGTGTCGCAGCCATGTCGCGGGGTGGTTCGCCTCGAAGACGCCGACCACGGTGGCCCCGTAGGCAGACAGCCCCGCAGCGACAGACAGCAGGAACGGACCCGTCCCCCCGACAACGACCCGCCGCCCGACCAGCACCTCGTGGCCCTTCAGCAGCGCCTGCGCTCCGCCGGCGGCGAAGACCCCTGGCAGATCCCAGCCGGGGAAGGGCAGCTGCCGGTCGTAGGCGCCGGGAGCTAGGACGACCGAGGCGCCCGACACCACCACCGAGGTCTCGTCGCGGAGCGCATGCACGTCGAAGCCGCTCGGTGTCGGAATGATCGTCCAGACGTGGTGACGGGGGAGGGCGGTCGCGTGGCGGAGTGCGGCTGCCCCGAGGGCCGTGAAGGTCGGCAGGTCGTGATGGAGGTGCGCCACGTCGTCGAGGCGCCCCGGTGGGTGCCGCCAGTACTGGCCTCCGGGCTGGGCCGCCGAGTCGAGGAGCGCGACGGTGCAGCCGGCTCCCGCGGCCGATGCCGCGGCGGCCAGACCCGCGGGCCCGGCTCCGACGACCACGACGTCAAACCCCGAGCTCGGCACGGCCCGTGCCCTCCTGACTGGTGACGGTCATGCCCGGTCTGACCGGCACGAGGCAGGCTCGGGCGTTCGGGTGACCGTCGATGGTGATCAGGCAGTCGTAGCAAACGCCGATGCCGCAGAAGATCCCGCGCGGCCGCGAGCCGACCCGTGTGGTGCGCCAGGAACGGACCCCGGCGGCAACGAGCGCGGCACCAACCGACTGGCCGGACCGGAACGGCACCGGCCGCCCGTCGAAGTCGAACGTCTCGGTCATGCGAAGCGCTCCGGACGAAAGGGTGCCAGGCTGAGCTCGCTCCGGCCTTCGGCGATCAGCTGGGCGATCAGTTGTCCTGTGCCGGCCGCAAGACCTACTCCTGCACCTTCGTGCCCGCAGGCATGCAGCAGCCCGGGCGCCCGCGGGTCCGGGCCGATGATCGGCAGGTGGTCCGGCGTAAACGGTCGGAACCCGAGATACGCCCGGATGGCTGCGACCCCGGCGAGGACTGGGAACAGCCGGACAGCCGAGGCCGCCAGGCGGCGCAGGACCGGTAGCGACATCGTGCGGTCGAATCCCACCCGTTCCCGGCTCGACCCGATGAGCACCGGGCCGGCTTTGGTGCCTTCGATGACCGGCGAGGTCTGCAGGGTCGCGTCGTCGCTGGCGACGTCGGCGAGGTACTCCGCAGCGTAGACCTTGTGCCGTACGACCCTGGGCAGCGGCTCGGTGACCAGGATGAAGCCTCGCCTCGGGCGCACCGGCAGGGCCACGCCGGCGAACGCTCCCACCTCGTCTGCCCAGACGCCTGCAGCGTTGATCACGGCGGCCGAGGGATGGTCTCCTGACGGCGTCCGAACGCCGGTGACCCGGTCGCCGCTCCGGAGCAGCCCGGTGACGGGCGTGTTGCTGAGCACGCGCGCCCCCGCGGACCGGGCGTCGGCGAGGAGTCGGGCTGCCGCCAGCATGGGCTGTACCTGGGCGTCCTGGGGGTAGAGGACGCCGCCGGCGAGGTCACGGGTGAGGTGGGGCTCGGCGTCGGCGAGGCGGTCGGCGGTCAGCGGCACGGTAGATACCCCGGCCGAGTGTTGACCCCCACTCGTCCGCAGCAGCTCGGCCAGCCCCTCGTCCGATGTGGCCACGACGAGCCCGCCCTTCGGCTCGTACTCGAACCCCCCGACCTCGGCGGCGAGCCGCTTCCAGCCGTCCAGCGACAGCACGGCGAGCTCGAGCTCGGGACCGACCGGCTTGTCCGACACGAGCAGGTTTCCCTCTCCTGCTCCGGTCGTGCCACCGGCAACGGGTCCGCGGTCGATGACCGTTGTACGAAGGCCGGCCTGCGTCCCGAACCAGGCGCACGCTGCGCCGACGACGCCCGCGCCGACCACGACGAGGTCCGCGGCGCCCGACGCCGGAATCACCACCGCGGTACTATGTCACATTCCATCTGGGAAGGGCGATCTGGACCCGGATGTTCGGCGGGCCGGGTGGGCGCCGCGTGTGCCTGGGGCGGCGGCACTTCGCAAACGTTGCCAAATCGCGATATGCCCATGACGGGGGAGTGACCTGATCGGGGTATCAGGCGGCTAGTGTCACATCACCCCGACCGGGGAGCGCTCGGTCGGTACTCGACTGTGAGGTGGAAGATGCGAACCACGAGCCTGTCCCGCAGGTTCGCCCTCGTCTCGTCCCTGACCGCAGCAGCTCTTGTGTTGACTGCCTGCGCCGGCGACGACGACAGCGGCGGCGACGAGGAAGGCGCGAGCGGCGGGGGGTCGCTGGTCTTCGGCGTCGCTCAGGACCCGATCATCATTGACGGCGCGCTCGTCAGCGACGGAGAGAGCTCGCGGGTGATCGACCAGATCTTCGAGGGCTTGGTCAAGACGGAGGAGGGCGGCACCGAGATCGTGCCGTCGCTGGCCGAGTCGTGGGAGGCCAGCCCGGACGGCCTGGAGTGGACGTTCAGCCTGCGTGAGGGTGTCAACTTTACCGACGGAGAGGCGTTCAACGCCGACGCCGTCTGCTTCAACTTCGACCGCTGGTACAACTTCACCGGCATCATGCAGAGCCCGGCGGTGTCCTATTACTGGGGCACGGTGTTCGGCGGCTTCTCCGACGGGGCGACTGAGAGCCTCTACGCGTCCTGCGAGGCGACCGACGAGCAGACCGCCGTCGTCACTCTCACGCGTCCGTCCTCGTCGTTCCTGTCGGCCCTGGCCATGCGAGCCTTCTTCATGGCCAGCCCGAAGGCGCTTGAGGAGGGCGGGGCCGACGAGGTTAGCGGCTCTGAGGACTCGCCGACCTTCGATGGCACGTTCGGCTACGAGACCCCCGTCGGCACTGGTCCGTTCAAGCTCGACACGTGGGAGCGCGGTAGCCAGCTCACGATGGTCCGCAACGACGACTACTGGGGTGAGCCGGCCCAGCTGGAGGAGCTCATCTTCTCCGTCATCCCGGACGGCCCGGCGCGCCGGCAGGCGCTCGAGGCCGGAGAGATCGACGGCTACGACCTCGTCGACCCGGCGGACGTCGAGGCGCTCGAGGGCGCCGGGTTCCAGATCCTGCGCCGTCCGGCGTTCAACGTCGGCTACGTCGGCTTCCAGCAGAACGCCGCGCCGTTCGACAACATCAACATCCGCAAGGCGATCGCGCACGCGATCAACCGCGAGGCGCTGCTGCAGACCGCATACCCCGCAGGGTCCGAGGTGGCGACGCAGTTCATGCCGCCCGAGCTGTTCGGCTGGGCCGACGACGTCACGACCTACGACTACAACCCGGACGAGGCACGCAGTCTCATCGCGCAGGCGCAGTCCGAGGGCGTGACGAACCTGACGCTGCCGTTCTGGTACCCGACGGACGTCTCCCGCCCGTACATGCCCAACCCGCAGCAGAACTGGGAGCTGATCAAGGCCGACCTCGAGGCAGTCGGCTTCACCATCGAGCCGCACTCGGCGCCGTGGAACCCCGACTACCTGGACGCTCAGTCGACCGGCAACACGCCGATGTTCCTGCTCGGCTGGACCGGGGACTTCGGCGACCCGGACAACTTCGTCGGCACCTTCTTCCAGCAGATCAACCCGCAGTTCGGCAGCTTCGACAACCCGGACATCCGGGCTGCCCTCGACGCGGCCGAGCAGGAGACCGACGAGGAGGCCCGCATCGGGCTCTACCAGGAGGCCAACCGGATGATCATGGACTTCGTGCCGGGCGTCCCCTACGTGCACACGCAGCCCGCGATCGCGTTTGCCGAAGGCGTCTCCGGGTACGTGCCTGGTCCGCTCAACAACGAGAGCTTCGCGATCGTCTCGGTCGGCTAAGCGCTCACCACAGAACAGATCACTGATGCTCCGTTTTGTCGTACGGCGGCTGGTCCAGCTTGTCCCGATCTTGCTCGGGCTGTCGGTGCTGCTGTTCGTCTGGCTGCGGGCCCTCCCAGGAGGGCCCGCAGCGGCCCTCCTGGGAGAGCGCGCGACACCCGAGCGGGTCGCGGCTGTCGAGCAGTCGCTCGGCCTCAACGACCCCTGGTACGTGCAGTACTTCAGGTTCCTGGGGCGTGCGGTCACGCTCGATTTCGGCACCAGCGTGACGACCAGGCGCCCGGTCACCGAGGAGATGGTCCGGCTGTGGCCGGCGACCTTCGAGCTCGCGATCGCGGCACTGCTCTTCGCGGTGTGCGTCGGCGTCCCGCTCGGCTACTTCGCCGCCCGCCGCTACGGGCGCTGGCTGGACAGTGTCTCCGTGGCCGGTTCGCTGCTCGGCGTCGCCGTCCCCGTCTTCTTTCTCGCCTACATCCTCAAGTGGGTCTTTGCGGTCAAGCTCGGCTGGCTGCCGAGCGCCGGCCGCCAGGATCCGCGCTCGGACGCCGAACATCCCACCGGGTTCTACGTCCTCGACGGCATCATCACGGCCAACCCGCAAGCCACGTGGGACTCGATCACGCACCTCATCCTGCCGGCGATCGCGCTCGGCGCGATCCCACTGGCGATCATCGTGCGGATCACCCGGGCCAGCGTGCTCGACGTCGTGCACGAGGACTACGTCCGCACCGCGGAGGCCAAGGGGCTGCTGCAAGGGACGATCACCCGGCGGCACGTGCTGCGCAATGCGCTGCTCCCAGTGGTCACGGTGATCGGACTGTCGGCCGGAATCCTGTTCTCCGGCGCGGTCCTGACTGAGACGGTCTTTGCCTGGCCGGGTGTCGGGCAGTTCATGGTGCGAGCCATTGAGCAGCGCGACTATGCGGTGCTCCAAGGATTCATATTGATCATCGCCATCCTCTACGTCCTGGTGAACCTCGCCGTCGACATCTCGTACGGCTTGATCGACCCGCGGGTGAGGGTGCGATGAGCCTGTCTCAGGCCGAGCTGGTCGAGACCCAGCAGGTCACCGAGGCCGAAACTGGCAGCGGCCTGCGCCGCGACGCGTGGCGGCGGCTGCGCCGCGACCCGGTCGCCATCATCGGTTTCGCGCTCATCGCCGCGTTCGTCCTCGTCGCGATCTTCGCGCCCTGGATCGCGCCGTATTCGCCGAGCCAGCCGGTCGGCGCGGTGACACCCACGGACATTCCCGGCCCGTCGGCCGAGCACTGGTTCGGGTTGGACCAGAACGGTCGCGACGAGTTCAGCCGCGTCGTCTACGGTGCGCGCCAGTCGTTGCTGGTCGGTGTGGTCTCGCTGATCCTCGGCATGGTTTTCGGCCTGCTCCTGGGGTTGCTGGCAGGTGCCTTCGGCGGCTGGGTCGACACCGTGGTGATGCGTTTCGTTGACATCATGCTGTCGATCCCCGGGCTCCTGATGGCGATCGCCATCGTGGCATTGCTCGGCCCCAGCCTGACGTCCGTCATGGTCGCCATCGCGGTGATCAACGTGCCGATCTTCGCCCGGTTGTTGCGCGGCCAGATGCTGGCGCAACGCGAGAGCGACTACGTGCTGGCCTCCGTGTCCGTGGGCGTGCGTCGCCGCACGGTCGTGCTCGGCCACGTGGTGCCCAACTCGATCTCGCCGGTCATCGTCCAAGCCACGCTCGTGCTGGCGACCGCCATCATCGAGGCAGCGGGCCTGTCGTTCCTTGGCCTGGGCAGCGCCGATCCGGGCGTGCCCGAATGGGGGCGGATGCTGGCCGAGACCCAGCGCTACCTCGCGAGCGCCCCGCACCTGGCCTTCTTCCCCGGGGTCGCCATCGTCATAGCGGCACTCGGGTTTACCCTGCTCGGAGAGCGGCTGCGCGAGGCCCTCGATCCCAAGTACCGGCGGTGAGCGTGACCCAACCACTACTGGACGTACGTGATCTGGAAGTGGCGTTCACCCGCAAGGGTCGCCGCGACGTGCTCGCTGTCGACGGGGTCTCGTTCAGCATCGCGCCCGGCGAGACCATCGGACTCGTGGGCGAGTCGGGCAGCGGCAAGAGCGTCACCTCGTTGGCCGTGATGGGGCTGCTCCCGTCGCGTGGCGTACGGGTCGGGGGGGAGGTCTGGTTCGACGGCACCGATCTGCGCACCTTGTCGGCCGACCGCATGCGCGACATCCGTGGCCGGGATATCGCCATGGTCTTTCAGGACCCGATGTCCTCGCTCAACCCGGTGATCCCCATCGGTGTGCAGGTGACCGAAGTGCTCGAGCGTCACCAGGGCCTCAAGCGTGACGAGGCGCGTGACGCCGCGACCGACCTGCTCGCCCGGGTCGGCATCCCCGATCCCCGTCGGCGGCTCAAGGACTACCCGCACCAGTTCTCCGGGGGTATGCGGCAGCGCGCGCTCATCGCGATGGCGCTTGCCTGCAAGCCGAGGCTCCTCATCGCCGACGAGCCGACGACGGCGCTGGACGTGACGATTCAGGCGCAGATCCTCGAGCTGTTGAAGGATCTCGTCCGCGACAGCGGCACGGCGCTGATGATGATCACTCACGACCTCGGCGTGGTCGCCGGTCTCTGCGACACAGTGAACGTCATGTACTCGGGCCGCATCGTCGAGTCGGCGCAGCGCCGCCCGCTCTTCGCGCGGCCTCGGCACCCCTACACAGGCGGTTTGCTCGCCTCCATCCCTCGGCTCGACGCGCCCCGTGGCGAGCCGCTGCACCCGATCCCCGGCTCGCCCAACGACACCCTCGCGTGGGCGCAAGGCTGCGCGTTCGCGCCGCGCTGCGGCAACCGCGTCGACGTCTGTACGAGCCTGCCCCCCGAGCTGCAGCCAGACGCGATCAGCGCCGACCGGACGCTGCGTTGCCACAACCCGCTCGTCCCTGCAGAGGCCGTGGCGTGAGCGCCCCGGAGACGATGCCGCCGACCGTTGCGAAGGCGGGGGAGGTGCCGGTCACTGCACCGTTGCTCGAGGTCAGCGGTCTGGAGGTCCACTTTCCGATCAAGAGCGGGATTCTGCTCGAGCGTCAGGTCGGGGCGGTGCGCGCGGTCGACGGCGTCGACCTGGTGGTGCCGCGCGGCTCGACCGTTGGCCTGGTGGGCGAGTCCGGCTGCGGCAAGAGCACACTCGGCCGGGCCATCCTGCGGCTGGTGAAGCCGACGGCAGGCGCTGTCCGCTTCGACGGTGTCGACCTCACCACGCTCGACGACGAGGCAATGCGGCGGATGCGGCGGCGCATGCAGATGGTCTTCCAGGACCCGATGTCGAGCCTCGACCCGCGGCAGAGCGTCGAGTCTGTCCTCACCGAGCCGATGCGGGCGCACGGCGAACCTGCAGGAAAGGCGGCGCAGCTCGCCCGAGTGCGCGAGCTGCTGGATGTCGTCGGGCTGCCGTCCAACGCGGCGTCGCGCTATCCGCACGAGTTCTCTGGTGGACAGCGCCAGCGCATCGGCATCGCACGTGCGGTCGCGCTGGAGCCTGAGCTGCTCATCGCTGACGAACCCGTCTCCGCGCTCGACGTGTCGATCCAGGCTCAGGTGCTCAATCTGATGGAGGAGCTGCAGCACCGGCTCAACCTCACCTACGTCGTCGTCGCGCACGATCTCGCCGTCGTGCGGCACATCTCCGACGTCGTCGCCGTCATGTACCTCGGCACGATCGTGGAGCAGGCCGACTCGGAGGATCTCTACGCCGAGCCCTATCACCCCTACACCATCGCGCTCATGTCGGCAGTGCCCGTGCCCGACCCAGAGGTGGAGGACCGGCGCGAACGCATCCTGCTGCGCGGCGACCTGCCATCGCCGGCCAACCCGCCTAGCGGCTGCCGGTTTCACACGCGGTGCCCCTTCGTGCAGGAGACCCGCTGCCGCGACGAGCGTCCGACGCTGCGCGAGGTCGAGCCTGGGCATCGGGTGGCGTGCCACTGGGCTGAAGACATCAAGGCCGGCCGGATCACTGCCGCGGCGGAATCGTTCGACCCGGTCGCGGCGGCGACCTCGATCGCCTGACCGAGGTCGGCGCGCTCGGGTTTCACAAGTCGTCAGCCGGCGACCGCGGGGTCGTGAGCTCCGCATCGACGGGCGGCTCGGGGGAAACGTCGATCTCGGGCAGCGGTGGTGGGGTGCCGCCCCACGCCGGGCAGATCGGCCGATGGCTGCACCAGTCGCAAATCCGGCTGGGGCTCGGCCTCCAGTCGCCCGTCTCCATCGCCCGGCTGATGGCTAGCCAGAGGGCGGCCAGCTTGCGCTCGGTGGCCCGCAGGTCGGCCTCGTCAGGCTCGTAGCGCAAGATCTCGCCGCTGCCGAGATAGAGCAGCTGCAGCATGCGGGGCACCCGGCCCGACATCCGCCACAGAACCAGCGCGTAGAACCGCATCTGAAACAGAGCCTTCTGCTCGAAGGCCTCACGCGGGGCGTTGCCGGTCTTGTAGTCGACCACACGGAGCTCACCGCTCGCCGAGCGGTCGAGCCGGTCGACATAGCCCCGAAGTCGTAGCCCGCTGTCGAGCGTCGTCTCGACATAGAGCTCGCGCTGCACGGGCTCGAGCCGAGACGGATCCTCGAGCGTGAAGTAGCGGCGGGTCAGCTTGCGGGCGCTGTCGAGCCAGCTCGCGAGTGCGTCGTCGGCGTCGGAGAACAGCTCGGCCAGCCCGGGCTCGGCCGCCAGCAGACGATGCCACTCCCCGTCAACGAGCGCAGTCGCCTGCTCAACGGTGCGCTCCGCTGCGGGGAGACTGAACAGCCGCTCCAGCACGGAATGAACGACGGTGCCGCGAGTCGCCTCCGGGCTCGGTGGCTCGGGAATGCGGTCGATGACCCGGAACCGGTAGAGCAGCGGGCACGACATGAAGTCAGCGGCCCGCGACGGCGACAGGCTGCCGATCACCTGCGGGCCGTCGAGCTGAGGCGCTGTCGTCATGCCGCGACTCTATGGCTGCCCCCGGACAGAACGTCGGACGGCGACCAGACGACTCACGCTCGGTGCCAGATAACCTGGACACTGTGACCAAGCCTCGGACCGGCTCCGACCTGCACATCGGCTCGGTGTCCGGTGTGCCGGTCAAGGTCAGCGGGACCTGGTTCGTCGTCGCCGCGCTGATCACCATCGGCTTCGCCCCGTTCGTCGACGATCAAGTCCCAGGGCTGGGCGCGTGGCGCTTCGTCGTGACGTTCGCGTTCGCGGTCCTGCTGTACGGTTCGGTGCTCTTGCACGAGATCAGCCACGCCCTCGTTGCCCGCCGCCTGGGCCTGCCGGTGAAGGGGATCACCGTGCATTTCATCGGCGGCTACACCGAGATCGAGCGGGAGGCGGAGACACCCGCGCGCGAGACGGCCGTCTCCGCCGCCGGTCCCATCGTCTCGCTGCTGACAGGCTTGGTTGCCTGGTTGGTGGCGCAGCCGGTCAACCAGGACGTCGCCGAGTTCCTGCTGCTGGAACTGGCCTTTGCCAACTTCGCAGTCGGGGTGTTCAACCTGCTGCCGGCGCTCCCGCTGGATGGTGGGCACCTGCTGCGCTCCGGTGTCTGGCAGGTCACCGGCGACCGGGAGCAGGGCACCGTCGTCGCCGCGTGGGCAGGCCGCATCCTCGCTGGGCTCGTTGTGCTCTTGCCGTGGCTGATAGCCCGTGGCAACCCGTCGCTGCTGGGCATCATCTGGGGTTTCCTGCTCGGCTTCTTCATCTGGTCCGGCTCGACCCAGGCCCTCAATTCCGCACAGGTTCGCCGGCGGCTGCCGCGGCTGGACGCCGAGCGCTTCGGCCCGGCCGGCTCTGCCGGTGCCGGGCGACCTGCCGCTGGCCGAGGCCATCCGCCGGGCACAGGAGGCTGGCGCCCGCGCGCTCGTGGTCGTCGACTCCGCCGGGCGCCCGCTGGCCGTGGTGAGTGAGGCGTCAGTGGTCGCCACGCCTGAGGAGCGCAGGCCGTGGGTGAGCACGGCAAGTGTGGCGCGCAGCCTGGAGTCGGGCATGGTGCTCGCGTCGACGCTGTCGGGCGAGGGCTTGCTCCAGGTGCTGCAGCAGACGCCGGCCTCGGAATACCTCGTGCTCCGTCCTGACGGTTCGCCGGCCGGGGTGCTTGCCCTCACCGATGTGCAGGCTGCTCTCGCGGCCTGAGCCCATCGATTCTTCAGGGGGTCCACGGGGGGCTTACTCCCTGCTGGTGCGTACCCTCGGCTCCATGCCCGAGGCCGTCGAGACCGTCAACGCGCCTGCCCCGACCACCGCCCGTCGCGGTCCCTTTCGCGCTGGTGAGCAGGTCCAGCTCACGGACCCCAAGGGTCGCCACCACACGATCACGCTGTTCGCCGGGCAGCAGTTCCACACCCACAAAGGGTCGTTCCCGCACGACGCGCTCATCGGGCAGCCCGAGGGATCTGTGGTGACGTCGACCGGCGGCACCGACTACCTGGCGCTACGCCCACTGCTCGCCGACTACGTACTGTCAATGCCCCGCGGGGCGGCGGTCATCTACCCGAAGGACGCCGCGCAGATCGTCGCCATGGCCGACGTGTTCCCCGGGGGCGCGGGTTGTCGAGGCAGGCGTCGGCTCCGGTGGCGCTGACCTGTTCGCTGCTGCGGGCGGTGGGTGAGCAGGGCCGCGTCCACTCCGTACGAGCGGCGCGACGACTTCGCTGCTGTTGCCGGCGAGAATGTCGAACGGTTCTTCGCCGGGCCGCACCCGGCATGGCGATTGACGGTCGGTGACCTGGTGGAGACGTTGGACGAGACCGACATCGACCGGGTCATTCTGGCAGGTTGCGCCCTGGGAATGCGTGCCGGCGGTTGCTGGGGCGTTGGTGCCGGGCGGCGTGCTGTGCTGCTACGTGGCGACGACCACCCAGCTGGCCCGCACGGTAGAGACCATCCGTACGCATGGTGCGTTCACCGAACCGCAGGCCTGGGAGTCGATGGTCCGCACCTGGCACGTCGAGGGTCTCGCGGTGCGCCCCGACCACCGGACGCACGGCGATACCGGCTTCCTCATCACGACACGCCGGCTCGCTCCGGGGGTCTCGCCCCACGCGGCGGCGCCGGCCGGCGCCGGCGTACGGCGACGACTACGCCACCGACTGAACGGCGCGTTGCACACCGCTCTGCAGCACGGCCGGCAGGTTACAGATCGGTTTCCTCGCCAATCCCGACGACGGTCGCGCACGAGGTGTGACGGCCTGGAGGAAGTTTGTCGAGACCCCTCCCCGGAGGTGAGCCTGTGTCCGGACACGACGTCACAGGAGATCCGGCAGGGCGGCGCCGCAGCGACGCGGAAGCTCGCCGGCCAGCGTCTCTTTCTTGGAGCAAGAGGCGGCGGCTCGCTGCCGCCTTGCGGAGTCACCGCCAGACGCGACACATCGAGGACCGGCTTGCGGAAACGCAGGCCCGAGCCCTCGGAGGTGACCGCACAAACGACCGCCTCGTCGCCACGTTGCGCGAGGCGCGCGAGCAGATCGTGGCCAAGGAAGAAATCGACCGCCTCGCGCAACCCCCGGCTGCCTACGGCGTCTATCTCGAGCGCCACGATGACGACACCATCGACATCTTCACCGGCGGCCGCAAGCTGCGAGTCGCAGTCAGCCCCAACGTGGAACTCGAAGACCTTCGGCCCGGCCAGGAGGTCATGCTCAACGAGGCGATGAACGTCGTGACAGCGCTGGCGTTCAAGAGCATCGGCGAGATCGTGACGCTCAAGGAGGTCCTGGCCGACGGCGACCGTGCGCTTGTCGTGGGTCACACCGACGAGGAGCGCGTCGTCCGGCTTGCTGAGCCGCTGCGCGACGCAGTGTTGCGCGCGGGCGACGCACTGCTGCTCGAGAACCGGGTCCGGATTCATCTACGAGCGCATCCCCAAGACCGAGGTCGAGGAAAAGCTCGCGCTCGAAGAGGTGCCCGACATCAGCTACGACGACATCGGCGGCTTGCACGGGCAGATCGAGCAGATTCGCGACGCGGTCGAGGCCCGCCCATCTTCACCAGGACCTGTTCCGCGAGCACAAGCTGCGCGCCCAGGCGTTCGCTGACGGCTTCCTGCCGGGCTGCGGCAAGACCCTGATTGCCAAGGCGGTTGCCGCTTCGCTGGCTAAGAAGGTCGCCGAGCGCACCGGCCGGTCGGAGGGCAATCTACTTCCTCAACATCAAGGGCCCCGAGCTGCTCAACAAGTACGTGGGGGAGACCGAGCGGCACATCCGCTTGGTCTTCCAGCGGGCCCGTGAGAAGGCCAGCGAGGGCACACCCGTCATCGTGTTCTTCGACGAGATGGACTCGTTGTTCCGCACGCGCGGCAGCGGTGTTTCCAGCGACGTGGAAAACACGATCGTTCCGCAGCTGCTCAGCGAGATCGACGGAGTCGAGAGCCTCGAGAACGTCATCGTGATCGGTGCGTCCAACCGCGAGGACATGATCGACCCGGCGATCCTGCGGCCAGGGCGTCTCGATGTGAAGATCAAGATCGAGCGGCCCGACGCCGAGGCGGCGCGTGACATCTTCTCCAAGTACCTCACCGAGGACCTGCCGCTGCACCCCGACGACCTTGGCGAGCACGGTGGTTCGCGGGCGGCAACGATCGACGGGATCGAGCGCTCGGTGGAGCGGATGTACACCGAGACCGAGGACAACCGGTTCCTCGAGGTCACCTACGCCAACGGTGACAAGGAGGTGCTCTACTTCCGCGACTTCAACTCCGGCGCGATGATCCAGAACATCGTCGACCGTGCGAAGAAGATGGCGATCAAGGAGTTCCTCGGCACCGGCCAGAAGGGCATCCGGGTGCAGCACCTGATGCTGGCCTGCATCGACGAGTTCAAGGAGAACGAGGACCTGCCCAACACGACCAACCCCTACGACTGGGCCCGCATCTCCGGAAAGAAGGGCGAGCGGATCGTGTTCATCCGCACGCTCATCTCGGGCAAGCAGGGCGACGAGGCGGGGCGGTCGATCGACACGGTGGCCAACACCGGCCAATACCTGTAACCAGGCGGTCGCTCAGGCGAACCGGAAGCGCGTGGCGTCGGTCGGGTACGACGTCCACGCGATCACCCGCGTCGGCGTCATACATTGCAAAGCCGGGTAGGAACCGATGCCACTGTCGCCGTACTCGGGGTATTTCCGCTGTGAGGCGTCCGCCAAGCGCGTTGCGAGGTCGGGGGACACCTCGACCAGTGTCACGTTGCCATCGACCATCACGGCCCGCGACGGGTCCGCAAGGTGCATCACCGCGTGCGGGTTCGCGACTACGTTGCGTCGGTGCAGAGTGGCCGGGCTGCCGCCGTAGAACCACCGGTCGTCGAGCCAGATCCCGTCGACCGGGACCACGTGGGGTTGACCATCGGGTCGGACGGTCGCCAGCCAGTAATGCTTGGCCTGCTCGAGCGCCGCGACCACGATCGCCCACTCGAGCGCTCGCTTCGGTCGGCCGTAGCCGTCAGGCAGCTCCAGCAGCTCCGCAAAGGGCATCGAAAGCGCCTCCCAGCATCTATAGCATCCCGTCGGCGACCAGCCGTTCCACGAGCAATCGGCCGTCCGGGACGAACGACCAGCTCGTGTCGGCCAGCCGCGCCAACAACTGCGCGGTGGTCATCCACGTCCCCCAGACGACTTCCTCGACCTGGTGCGTCACGGGACCGCTCCACTCTGCGTCGTAGAGGAACGCCACGTGCCGCGTGCGATCGTCTTCGTACGACATCGTGCCTAGTGATGTGCAGCGGCATGCTTTATAATGCCCAGCCTTCGGGAGCTGACGCGTCGCGCAGTCAAGCGGCGTCTCGCCGAGCTGCACGCATCCGGCCGCGAACGCGTCATGGGCGCCCGGGAAGACATCCTTGAGGTCGCTGCGTCGATGCACATACACCGATCCGGCGCCGTCGCGCAGCAGCACCGCCACAACGCCGTGGACGAGGTTGTCCCTGCGCATCACCGACCGCAGCACGCCCTCGCCTGTTGGCTGGCCGTCAAGTTCGTACAACGCAACGGTCTCCTCGGCCATGACCGGAGATTCTGGCAGACGGTGCCGTCAACCTCCGCACCCGCCAGCGCGTCATCAACGCACAGGGGAGGTGCCAGATGACAGAAGCGCCATCCAGTTGGCCACGGGGGTGGCCGCCACACTCGTCCTCGCGACGGCTCCGGCAGCCGAGGCGCGCAGTTCGTACTGCGGGATCACCTGGGGGTCGCAGCCCGAGGTGGTCGAGACGATGAGCGGCGCGACGCTCACGAACGTGCGCGCTGGTCGGCACGGCTGCTTCGACCGGCTCGTGCTCGACTTCGCGGGGTCGGTAGACGGCTATCGTGTTGTAGTACGTCCCACAGGTCACCGACGAAGGCCCGCTGGGTGCCGCTGTGCCGCTGCGCGGCGGGGGTGACCTGCATGTGGTCGCCCTGGCGCCGGCGTCCGACGTCAACGGCGCGTCCACATACGCCCGGGCCGGCAAGAGCGAGCTGGTTCCGGTAGGCGGGATGCGGACATTTCGCCAGGCGGCCTGGGCCGGGTCGTTCGAGGGCCAGACGACGATCGGTCTCGGCGTCCGCGGCAGGCTTCCGTTCCGGGTGCTCATCCTCGAGGGGCCTGGCTCGGGGTCACGGCTTGTTATCGACGTGGCGCACCGCTGGTGACGCTGGTTCCTAACGAGGCCCGAGCCGTAGTCTCGTGTCATGGGCGTACGCCGTGTGATGGGCAGTGAGACCGAGTACGGCATCTCGGTGGCGGGCATCCTGGTCATGCTCGACGCCGTCCTCGTCTCAGGTGGTGAATGCCTACGCGGCGGCAACCATCCGCAACCGCCGCGCTCGGTGGGACTTCGAGGAGGAGAACCCGCTGCGGGACGCTCGTGGCTTCGACCTGTCGCGTGATCTCGCCGACGCCAGCTCACCGACGAGGAGGTCGGGCTCGCCAACGTCATCCTGACCAACGGCGCCAGGCTGTACGTGGACCACGCGCACCCGGAGTACTCCACGCCCGAGGTGACCAACCCGCTCGACCTTGTCCGGTGGGACAAGGCGGGGGGAGAAGGTGATGGCCGAGGCGGCCCGCCTCGCCGGCTCGCTGCCAGGCACCTCGCCGATCCTCCTGTACAAGAACAACACCGACAACAAGGGCGCGTCGTACGGCTGCCACGAGAACTACCTGATGAGCCGCCGTACGCCGTTTGCCGACATCGTTCGCCATTTGACGCCGTTCTTCGTCAGTCGGCCAGTGGTGTGCGGGGCAGGGCGCATCGGGATCGGTCAGGACGGTCGGGAGCACGGGTTCCAGATCAGTCAGCGGGCCGATTATTTCGAGGTCGAGGTCGGTCTGGAGACGACGCTCAAGCGCCCCATCATCAACACGCGCGACGAGCCGCACGCCGACGCGGACAAGTACCGCCGGCTGCACGTGATCGTG
>CAWCXA010000018.1:0-67296 GCA_963799425.1 uncultured Actinomycetota bacterium
GCCGCTGCCGCGGCCGCGCTCGACTCCGCAAGGCGCGCACGCAGCGACTCGTCGACCTCGGCGTCCTTGTCCGCGCCGGCAATCAGGCCCGGGAAGAACGGCGAGTCGCCCGAGGTCCAGCGCCGGCACTGCTCGGCGCACGACAGCACCTGCCGCTTTGCCGGCACCCGGCCGCGGGCGGCCTCGTCCAGCAGCGTCGCGCGGTAGCCGTCGAGTGCACCGGGGATGAGCGCGAGGCGGATGGCGATGTTGCTCCACGCCTCCGCGCCCTCCGTCGGCATCAGGTCGAACACCTCGCGTACGCCCTGCATCGGGCTCGCGAGCACGCGCAGGATCTGAACCAGGCCCGCTTCGTACATCTCGACCTCGAGACCGAGGCGCTCCTGCATCGCCTCCTTGGCGACGCGCTCCCGCTCGTCGACGGGCTCCAGGTCGCGGAGGGCGTCGAGCGTACGGACGTTGAGGTCGTTGACCGCGGCGAGGCCGGCGGGTGACAGGTCAGGCATCTGGTGGTCGTGCCCGGGGATGCCCGCGTAGGTGGCGAGCAGCGGGTCGAGGGCGGCGATCTCGTCGACGTAGGAATCGGCAGGGGCATCGATGGCGCGCCGCGTTCGATGTGGTCACCCGGCGACCCTAACGAGTCCGACCTCCCGCGGCGGACAGGCGGGTTATCGATCCGGCCCAAGTCGTGTTGATCACGGCAAAGGCGTGATCACTTTCGAAGTTCGATCACGCCTTCGCCATGATCAACTCCGCGTGGGCGCCTCAGGGAACTGGTCGACGACGTACTCGGCGATGGCCAGCGCGAGGTGGCGCCAGGGAGGGCGCGTCGTACGGCGAGCACGCGGTCGCGCCGGAAGAGCCGGAAGTCGTCGACGAGGGAGCCGTAGGGGTCGAGGGCTTGGGCTCGTACCCCGAAGACCGCGTACGACGTCGTCGGCCCGCAGCGAACGGGACGTACTCGGCGGCCGCGGAGACGAACGCCGCTTGGACAGCGACCCCGACACCCTCGGCCGCACCGGTGCGCCAATAGCGGCGGGCCAGCTTGCGGAACCCGCATAGCCGAGCGTCCCCGCCAAGTCGCGCGACTTCACTTTGCCGCGCACCGGTAGCCCTCGCGCGCAAGCGCGAGCACCGCGTTGGGGCCGACGAGCACCTCGCCGTTGTACCGCTTCGTCAGGTGGATGCCGAGGAACGGGAACCGCGGATCGGGGACCGGGTAGATCAGCCCGCGTACGAGGTGCCGCGGTCGGGGCGCAGCTGGTAGTACTCCCCGCGGAACGGCACGATCTGCGGCTCGCCGGCTGTCCCGGCGAGGACCGCCAGCCGGTCGGACTGCAAGCCCGCGCAGACCACGGCCAGGTCGGCGGCGACTCGTCGCCGTCGGCCGTCTGGAGCACCACGCCGTCGGCCACGCGGCTGATCCCGGTGACCTCGCGCCCGTCGAGGATCTCTGCGCCAGCCCGCCGCGCCCGGTCGGCAATCGCGTTCGTCACCGCGACGAAGTCGACGATCGCGGTCTCCGGCGAGTGCAGCGCCGCGACCCCGACCGCGTGCGGCTCGATCTCGCGGATCTCGGCAGCGCTGACCCGCCGAAGGCCGGGTACGCCGTTGGCGGTCGCCCGGCGCTCGAGCTCGTCGAGCCGCGGCAGCTCGTCCTCTGTCAGAGCGACGACGAGCTTGCCGCACTCGTCGTACGCGATCCCCTCCTCGACGCACAGCGCGCGCAGCAGCCCGACGCCGCGCCGGCACAGCTGCGCCTTGAGCGACCCCGGCGCGTAGTAGATGCCCGCGTGGACGACCCCGCTGTTGTGCCCGGTCTGGTGCGCGGCGAGCCGGTGCTCCTTCTCGAGCAGGGTGACCTGGGCGTCGGGGCGGACCGTGGTGAGCCTGTTGGCCACGGCGACGCCGAGGATGCCGCCGCCGACCACCGCTATGCGCATGCCTGTTGGAGTATCACGAGTGCCGCGCGCACGGCGTCCTTTTCGAGTCTTCGCCAGGGTCGATGGGTCGTACGGCCGATGCCGGCGACCAGATCTTCGGCGGGTGGCAGGTCCTGATCGAGTACGGGTACGGCGTTGAGGCCGAGCTTTTCGGCCGCCTCGAGCAGCGCCTCGCGGTAGAGGTGGCCCTCGGCGTCGTGCAGCCAGGGATGCGACTTCAGCGACTCGGCGATGCTGCGCGCCGGCGCGGGCGCCTTGGAGACGACCCCGACCCCGGCGAGGGAGTCGGGTTGCGGGAGCTCGGCGATCAGATCGCGGAACGCCGCGGTTGCGTGCGCCAGGGCCGCGGACTCGACTGCGTGTACGAGTCGCTCAGCCTCGTCGAGCGGCAGCCCGACCGCCTCGTGGTACGGCTGGAACGGCAGGTCGTCGGGGATGAGCGGCCGCTCGATTCGGGCGACGAGCTCGGGATCGTTGACCGGCTCGGCCAGCGCCACCGCGACGACGCCGCCGCGCGCCGTGACCGCCCCGACCGCGAGCACGGCGCCTTAGCGTCCGCTGCCCGTGACCGCCAGGCGCCCGGGCCGGGGCGCGCCGCGGCACGGCTGGTCGTACGCCAGTAGGTCGCCCAGCGGCTCGCCTTGCTCGGGGTCTCAGCGGCCTCACCCGCGGCGGCGGCGCGGCGCGCGGCCACGACGGCCACGACCGCGGCCAGCTCCTCGGGCGTCGGGTTGCCACGCTTGATCGCAGCTGAGGCTCTTCGTCGCTCACAGCGGGATGTTCCCGTGCTTCTTCGGCGGCAGCGTGGCGCGCTTGTTGCGCAGCGCGCGCAGCGCCTTGACGATCGCGACGCGGGTCTGCGCCGGCTCGATGACACTGTCGACGTACCCGCGCTCGGCGGCGACGTACGGGTTGGCGAGCGTGTCCTCGTACTCCTGCACCATCTTGGCGCGCAGCGCCTCCGGATCGTCGGTCTCCGCGAGCTCGCGCCGATAGAGGATGTTGACCGCTCCCTGCGCCCCCATGACCGCGATCTGTGCGGTCGGCCAGGCCAGGTTGAGGTCGGCGCCGAGGTGCTTGGAGCCCATGACGTCGTACGCGCCGCCATAGGCCTTGCGCGTGATCACCGTGAGCAGCGGCACGGTCGCCTCCGCGTAGGCGTAGATGAGCTTGGCGCCGCGGCGGATGATGCCGTTCCACTCCTGGCCGGTGCCGGGCAGGAACCCTGGCACGTCGACGAACGTGAGGATGGGGATGTTGAAGGCGTCGCACGTACGGACGAAGCGCGCCGCCTTCTCCGACGCGTCGATGTCAAGCGTGCCCGCGAAGTGCAGCGGCTGGTTGGCGACGACGCCGACCGCGTGGCCCTCGACGCGGCCGAAACCGACGACGATGTTGGGCGCGAACAGCGCGTGCACCTCGAGGAACTCGTCGTCGTCGAGGATGTGGGTGATGACCTCGTGGATGTCGTACGGCTGGTTGGCCGAGTCGGGCACCACGACGTTGAGCTCGCGGTCGTGGTCGCTGACCTCGAGGTCGGCGTCGTCGGGGAAGGCCGGCGGCTCCTCGAGGTTGTTGCCGGGGAGGTAGGACAGCAGGGCGCGCACGTAGTCGATCGCGTCCTGCTCGTCATGCCCGAGGTAGTGCGCGACGCCGCTCTTGGTGTTGTGGGCGCGACCGCCGCCGAGGTCCTCGAACCCGACATCCTCACCGGTGACCGTCTTGATGACGTCGGGGCCGGTGATGAACATGTGCGAGGTCTGGTCGACCATCACGACGAAGTCGGTGAGCGCGGGGGAGTAGACCGCGCCGCCCGCGGACGGGCCCATGACCAGCGAGATCTGCGGGATGACGCCGGAGGCGTGCGTGTTGCGCTTGAAGATCTCGGCGTAGAGGCCGAGCGCGACCACACCCTCCTGGATGCGCGCGCCGCCGGAGTCGTTGATGCCGATGATCGGGCAGCCGGTCTTGAGCGCCAGGTCCATGACCTTGACGATCTTCTCGCCGAACACCTCGCCGAGGCTGCCGCCGAACACCGTGAAGTCCTGCGCGAACACGCACACCTGGCGGCCGTCGACCGTGCCGAACCCGGTCACCACGCCGTCGCCGTACGGCCGGTTCTTCTCCTGCCCGAAGGCGGTCGACCGGTGCCGGGCCAGCTCGTCGAGCTCCTCGAACGACCCCTCGTCGAGCAGCATCTCGATGCGCTCGCGCGCGGTCTTCTTGCCCTTGGCGTGCTGCTTCTCCACCGCGCGCGCCGAGCCGGCGTGCACCGCCTCGTCGACGCGACGGCGCAGGTCGGCGATCTTCCCGGCGGTCGTGTGGATGTCGATCGACGGGTCAGGAGGGGTCGAACTCATGGGCCGCAGCGTAGCCCGCGGCCGTCGACCTACTCAGGGGTAACTGTGGGACCGCATGACGAGACGGCTCGGGGATTGTGCGGACCCACAAGTACGCTCCGGCGCATGGGTCAAGCCGATCGAGGAGCGGCCCCCCGGGCCCGGGCCCGCGTCGAGATGCCGGACGCGCTGCGCCGCGATGTACGGATGCTGGGTGGGCTGCTCGGCGAGGTGCTCCGCGAGTACGGCGGGCAGGAGCTGCTCGATGACGTCGAGCGCCTGCGCGGACTGACGATCACCGCACACGACCTCGACCCGGCGGTCGCAGACGTGGCGGCCAAGGAGGCCACGGCGCTGGCGGCGAGCTTCGACCTGCCGCGAGCGGAGGATGTCGCCCGCGCGTTCACGGTCTACTTCCACCTGGTCAACCTGGCCGAGCAGCAGCACCGTATCCGCACGCTTCGCGAGCGCGACCGCGCCGGTGCGCCGCTCACCGACGCGCTGGCCGGCGCAGTCCAGCAGGTCGCGGCCGAGGACGGCGAGGAGCAGGCGGCGGCACTGCTGCGCGGGCTCGAGATTCGCCCCGTGCTCACGGCGCACCCGACCGAGGCTCGCCGCCGGGCGATCGTCACCACGCTCAACCGGGTGGCCCAGCTGCTCGATGAGGCAGACGACCCCCGGCTCGGGGCGAGCGAGCGTACGGAGACCCGTCGCCGGCTGCTCGAGGCGATCGACATCCTCTGGCGTACGTCGGCATTGCGCGAGCAGCGGCCGGGTCCGCTCGACGAGGTGCGCACGGCGATGGCGGTCTTCGACGAGGTGCTGTTCCGCGTCGCGCCGCAGGTCTACCGGCACGTCGACGCGGTGCTCGCGGGCGAGCGCAGCGGCGCGGAGCCGTCGGCGGTGCCGGCGTTCATCCGGTTCGGCTCGTGGATCGGCGGCGACCGTGACGGCAACCCGTACGTCACCGCCGCCGTCACGCGGGAGGCGCTGGCGATCCAGTCCGAGCACGTACTGATCGGCCTGGAGAACGCGAGCGCGCGCATCGGTCGTTCGCTGACCGCGTCGGCGGCCACGACTCCCGCGTCGGCGGGTGTGCACCAGCTCATCGACGACGTGACCGAGGTCAAGCCGGAGCTCGCGGACGCGCTCACCACGCGGTCGCCGGGGGAGCCGCACCGGATCGCGCTGCTGCTCGTCGCCGAGCGGGTTGCGGCGACGCGGCGTCGCGACGCCGACCTCGCCTACGCGTCCGTCCGCGACTTCCTCGGCGACCTGCGGACCGTGCAGGATTCGCTGGCCGCCGCGGGTGCCGTGCGGCAGGCGTACGGCGAACTGCAGCACCTGATCTGGCAAGCAGAGACGTTCGGGTTCCACCTTGCCGAGCTCGAGGTGCGCCAGCACAGCAAGGTCCACGCCGCGGCGTTGGCTGAGTTGCGGGTCGGCGGTGAACGCTCCGCGCAGACCGACGAGGTGCTCGCCACGATCCGCGTGATGGCGCAGCTGCAGCAGCGCTTCGGCGCGGACGCGTGCCGCCGCTACGTCGTGTCGTTCACGCAGTCGGCCGATGACTTGGCGGCGGTGTACGAGCTGGCGGCGTACGCACTCGGTGACCGGCCGGTCGAGCTCGACGTCGTACCTCTCTTCGAGACGCGCGCGGACCTCGACAACTGCATCGACGTGCTCGACGACGCCATGCAGCAGCCGGCGATCCAGGCGCGGCTGGCGGCGACCGGTCGCCGGTTCGAGGTCATGCTCGGCTACTCCGACTCGGCCAAGGATGTCGGGCCGGTGTCGGCGACGCTTGCGCTGTACGACGCGCAGGGCCGGCTCGCCGACTGGGCGGCGCGACACGACATCACGCTCACGATGTTCCACGGACGTGGCGGCGCGCTCGGCCGCGGCGGCGGGCCGGCCAACCGGGCGGTGCTCGCGCAGGCGCCAGGCTCGGTGTCCGGGCGGTTCAAGGTGACCGAGCAGGGCGAGGTCATCTTCGCGCGCTACGGCGACCCGACGATCGCGCACCGGCACATCGAGCAGGTCGCGGCCGCGGTCCTGCTCGCCTCGACGCCCGCGGTGGAGCGGCGGGCGCACGAGGCCGCGGAGCGGTTCGCCGACGTGGCATCGTCGCTGGATGCGGCGGCCCGCGAGTCGTACCACCGGCTCGTCCGCACCGAGGGCTTCGCCGAGTGGTTCGCGACGGTGACGCCGCTCGAGGAGCTCGGCGCGCTGCCGATCGGCTCGCGGCCGGCCCGCCGCGGCCTGTCGCTGTCGTCGCTGGAGGATCTGCGGGCGATCCCGTGGGTGTTCGCGTGGGCGCAGACGAGGGCCAACGTGCCGGGTTGGTACGGCCTCGGCTCCGGCCTCGCCGCGGTCGGCGATGTGGGTGTGCTGCAGACCGCGTACGCCGAATGGCCGCTCTTCACCGTTCTCATGGAGAACGCCGAGATGTCGCTCGCCAAGACTGATCGGCGGATCCTGTCCGGCTACCTCGACCTCGGCGGTCGTGACGACCTCGCTGCGCAGGTCATGGACGAGCACGCGCGCACCGTCGAGTGGGTGCTGCAGGTGACCGGGCACACGAGGCTGCTGGAGGACAGGCACGTGCTGGGGTGGGCGGTCGCGCTGCGCAACCCGTACGTCGACGCGCTCTCCCACCTGCAGCTGCGCGCGCTGCGGGCGCTGCGTGGCGGCGAGGGGCTCACTGACGGCGATGTCGACGCGCTGCGGCGGCTACTGCTGATCACGGTCAACGGCGTCGCCGCGGGGCTGCAGAACACGGGCTGATGATCCACTCGTTCTGGGGTCCCGTGCGGTTCGTACGCCAGACCGGCTCGACCAACGCCGACGTCGCTGCGGCGGCGCGGGACGGTGCGCCCGAGGGCCTTGTCATCCACGCGGGCGAGCAGACCAGCGGGCGCGGGCGGCTGGCGCGGGAGTGGAGCTCGCCGCCGGGCTCGAGCCTGTCGATGTCGGTGCTGCTGCGCCCTGTTGACGTTGCGGTCTCCCGCTGGACGTGGCTGCCGCTGCTCGTCGGCGTCGCCGTGGCCGATGCGGTGCGTTCCGTGTCCGGCGTCTCGGTCGGGCTGAAGTGGCCCAACGACGTGCTCGTGGACGACCGCAAGCTGGCCGGCATCCTCGTCGAACGGGTCGAGACCGAGGGCGGGCCCGCGGTCGTGGCCGGCATCGGGCTCAACGTCTCCGTGCCCGCGGCGGACCTGCCACCGGGCGCCGTGTCGCTGGACACCCGCTCGTCGGCGCGGCTGACCCGCGAGGACGTCCTGGCTGCGGTGCTGCACGAGCTCGCCGCGGGCTACCTGCGCTGGCGCGAGGCCGAGGGTTCGGCGGCGGCCTGGCTCGCGGCTGCGTACACCGAACGGTGCGTGACCCTCGGCCAGGACGTACACGTCTCGCTGCCAGGCGCCCGTACGGTCGTCGGACGCGCGGTGGCGATCGACGAGGAAGGTCGGCTCGTGGTCGACGGCCCCGAGGGTCGTACGGCGGTCGGCGCGGGCGATGTCGTCCACGTGCGGCCGGCGGGCTGACGGCTAGCACGCGAAACATGCGGCGCCAGACCCCGCAGAACCGGCCGAACGTGGCACGATGCGCACATGGTTGTCGCGTTCCCGCAGAAGCTCCTGGGTGACGGGGAAGAGGTCATCCTGCACGAGCGCACCCACTGGAAGTCCCTGGTCCTCCCGGCCGTGATCCTCATCGTGACCTGCGCCGCTGCGGGGTTTCTGCTGGCGGTCGGCACCGACTGGTCAACGTGGCCGGTGATCATCGTCGCGCTGCTCGTGATCCTCATCTTTTCGGTGTGGCCGTTCCTCAACTGGCTTTCGTCGACTGACACCTTGACCAACCGGCGGCTGATCACTCGGCAGGGCGTGTTCACCCGAACGGGTCGCGACATCCCGCTCAAGAAGGTCAATGACGTGTCGTACGAACGCGGCCCCATCGACCGCCTGCTCGGTTGCGGCACGCTGGTCGTGGAGTCGGCCGGCGAGCGGGGGCACAACGTCATCCGCGACGTGCCGAAGGTCGAGTTCTTCCACCTCAAGCTGCAAGAGCTGCTGCTCGACGTCGACATCCCCGATGAGACCGACCAGCGCCGGAGCAACGACCAGGCACCGTGACCGACGCCTCCGACGACGCGCAGCGCCTTGAGCGCTTGTTGCTTGGCGCTCAGCCGCAGTACACGCGCGAGGAGGTGGCTGAGGCAACGGGCGTTCCGCTTGAGACGGCCCGGAAGTTCTGGCGCGCGCTCGGCTTTGCCGACGTGGGCGAGGAGGCGGCCTTTACCGACAACGACATCGCGGCACTTCGGGCCGTTGGGGCGTTGATGCGTACGGGCTCACTGACCGAGGAGGCGGCACTCCGGCTGACGCGAGGCTTCGGTCGTGCGGCATCGCGGCTCGCAGACCGGGGAGTCGACGAGGTCACCGACCTCATCGAGGAGTTCGAGGCGGTTGACGGGGCGGGGTACGGGAGTCAGCTGCGGACCGCGTACGCGTTCGCGACGGATCTGCTGCCCGTGTTCGAGGACGTACTCGTTCTGGCCTGGCGCCGCCACCTTGCCCGCGCGGTGCAACGAGTCGTGGCCACGCCGGTGTCTGCCGAAGGCGAGCCTGCGACGGCTGTGGGGTTCGCCGACCTTGTGTCGTTCACGCGGGTGGCGCGCGGGCTCGACGAAGATGAGCTGGGCGCGCTGGTCGAGCGGTTCGAGGCGGAAGCAGCCGACCTGGTGGCGTGGCATGACGCTCGGCTGGTCAAGACGCTGGGGGATGAGGTGCTCTTCACGTCGCCCTCGCCGGTTGTCGCAACCGACATCGGGCTCGGGCTGGTCCAGGCGCTCGGCGGTGACCCGGACATGCCGGACCTGCGTGTCGGGATCGCGACCGGACCAGTGATGCAGCGGATCGGCGACGTGTTCGGCTCCACGGTCAACCTCGCGAGCCGGCTCACGGCGCTCGCGGACCGCAACCAGGTGCTGGTCGACAAGGCGACGGCGGAGGCGCTTGCGCAGCGCGGCGGGTACGAGTTGCGTGCGCTGGCGCCGCAGCCCGTACGGAGTTTCGGCGATGTGGTCGGAGTTGTGGTCGAAGCGGCCAGCGGAGCTGCCCGACTAGGCTCGGGTGTGTGAGTGCGCAGCACATTGCGGTGAAGCGACCGGCCGAGGCAGTGGCCGAGATCGTGCTCGACAGGCCGACTGCGCTGAACGCGATCGACACTTCGCTGGCCGAACAGCTGGCTGATGCGGCGGAGAAGATCGCTGGCGACGAGAGCGTGCGCGCCGTACTCCTGTCGTCGTCGTCGGAGCGGGCGTTTTGCGTGGGCGCCGACCTGAAGGAGCGGGCGCGGTTCGGCGACGCGGAGATGCTTGCGCAGCGTCCGGTGCTGGCGTCGGCGTTCCGCTCGATCCTCGACCTGCCGGTACCGGCGGTGGCGGCGGTGGGTGGGTACGCGCTCGGAGGCGGGTTCGAGCTTGCGCTGTCGTGCGACCTGATCGTGGCGGACGACACGGCGATCTTCGGGTTGCCCGAGGTGCGGCTGGGGCTGATCCCCGGTGGCGGGGGTACGCAGCTGCTGGTGCGGCGGATCGGGTGGTCGCGCGCGGCGGACGTACTGTTCACCGGCCGGCACATCGAGGCGGTAGAGGCGCAGCGGCTGGGGTTCGTGGACCGGCGGGTGCCGTACGGCGCGGTGGGCGAGGAGGCGCTGCGGCTGGCGACGGAGATCTCGCACGCGGCGCCGACGGCGCTGCGCAACGCGAAGCGGGCGATGCGGCAGGGGTTCGGGCGGATTCTTTCCGAGGGCCTTGAGGTTGAAGATGCCGCATGGCGCGACTCGGCGGTGTCGGCGGATAGGCGCGAGGGCGTTGCGGCGTTCAATGAGAAGCGGTCGCCTGAGTGGCCGGGGATAGGGTGATGAACGTTGACTGACTTGCCGAGCCGGATCTCGCTGCGCGAGGTCGGGCCGCGCGACGGCCTGCAGAACGAGCCGCCGGTGCCGACGGCCGGCAAGATCGAGCTGCTGGATGCGTTGTCCCGTACGGGCGTTGGGCGCATCGAGGCGGTGTCGTACGTACACCCGAAGGCGATCCCGCAGATGGGCGACGCGAGCGAGGTGTGGGCGGCGGCGAAGCGGGCCTCGGATGTGCGCTATTCGGCGCTGGTGCCCAACTTGCGCGGTGCGGAGCGGGCGTTGGCCGACGGGTTCACCGAGATCGAGCTGGTGGTGTCGGCGTCGGACTCGCACAGCCGCGCGAACGTGAACAGGTCGACCGAGGAGTCGCTGGAGGACATCGGTCGCGTGGTGTCGCTGGCGCATTCGGCCGGAGCGACCGCGCAGGTGATCGTGGCGACGGCGTGGGGCTGCCCCTATGAGGGGGACGTTCCGGTGTCGCGGGTGCTGTGGGTGGTGGATCGGGCCGTGGCCGAGGGAGCCGACTCGATCGCCTTTGGTGACACGACCGGGATGGCGACCCCGCCGCGGGTGACGGGGCTGGTCGACGCGACGCGGTCGCAGCACCCGGATCTGCCGATGGGCCTGCACTTCCACAACACGCGCGGAACGGGGCTGGCCAACGTGCTGGCCGCGCTGCAGCTGGGCGTGGACGACTTTGACGCGAGTGTCGGGGGGCTTGGGGGTTGCCCGTACGCCCCGGGTGCCTCGGGCAACATCGCCACCGAGGAGCTCGTCCACATGGTCGAGGACATGGGGATTGCGACCGGGGTGGATCTCGAGGCTTTGTTGGAGGCGGCGGCTCTGGCGGAGCGGCTGGTTGATCATCAGCTGCCGTCGCAGGTGCTGCGGGCTGGGCCGCGTACGCGTCTGACGCCGCTGGGTGGCGCGCCGGCGGCGTACTGATCGCTGGCGGCGGGGCCGCGGCGCCGGGTCGATCACGTTCACGTGATCGCCCTGGTCTGAGCAAGGCCTGCATGCCGCGCACGGTCCTGCTACGCCTTGCTAGGACGACGCCGGGCGGGATTCGGGTTCCGGGTGTCGGCGGTGCCCAGCCCGTAGGGTCTGCTGGCCTCCTCCCAAGCAGACCACGAATCGGGTCCGCGGCTGGGTCCGTTGCGCTGGAGCGGACCTGTTGATCATGAGCGTGCGTCGCTCGGGCGCTCTCGAGGCTGTGGACAGATTTCGGGAATCGGGCGGAACTCCGCTTATCCTCTCCGGATGCACGTCCGCAATAGCCTCCTCGTCGGTGTGACGGCCGCCACTCTGCTGGTGACCGCCTGCTCCTCCGGCGACGACGATCCGACCACCCTGCCGGCAGTCTCGCCGTCGGAGACCTCGGCGACGCCGACTGCCATCCCGGTCCCCGAGGCAGCCCAGGCGCACACCGAAGAGGGTGCGGTCGCGTTCGTCGAGCACTACTACGACGCTGCTGAACAGGGCTATCGCGGCAACGATGTTGAGGCCGGAGTGGCGGCCCTGCGCGACGGCAGTGAACCTACGATGCGCGGCATGCAGCGGCTGGATCGCCTCGTCGAGAGCACCTGGCTTGCCGGCGGGACGGTTCGAGGGCGCCGACGGCACAACGCGTCGATCTGGTTGCTGGCGCCTGGAACGTTCGACGCGGACATGGCGTTCTCGTCTGTCGCAGTGCCGATGCCGCGCCGGAACGACCGTATCGCGCCGACGGGTCGGTCTACGCCGAGCCTGCGCGTCAACAAGCCAGCGACGCTCAGGTTCGACGTGAGCTGGGCGGATCGGGCTGGCTGTGATGAAGGTCATCCGGTGAGCATGATCGTACGCCTCGGCGCGGTTCCGCAGGCGGCGCATGCGTACTGCTGTCGCGGCGCTTGCACGCGTGATGCCACGCATGTCGCCGAAGCGACGGCAGTCGTCCTCCGCGGAGCCCTGCATCGGCTTCGATGCCCGGTGACCGACGCTCGAGAACGGTGAGGCCGCTGCGGGACGGCGAACCGAGACGCCCGGCGGCTGGGCACGCGACGCGAACACCACGGCGACGCCAACACCGTTACGCAAGCGTCCGCGAGATGCTGGCGCCAGGCTGTCCCGGGGTGACCGTCGTCGGCCTAGGTGCAGATGCGACCATCGCAAATGACGAGGGCTGCACTCCGGCGCTGATCACCTGCGCCGACCCGGACGAGTACCGCTACTTCGTCTTCACGCATCCGCAGGATCCAGCGACTGGTCAGCTGGTCCAGCCACCTCAGCCCTGGACCCTGTCCGGTCATCGCTGTGTCGCGCCAGCCGAGGTCAACCAAGGCGGCGTAACCCCAGCGATGGTGCTGGAAGAGTTCAAGCGCCTGCCGCTCCCGCAAGGCCAAGTGATCGTGCAGCCCGGCGACCGTACGCTCGTCAACTTCCCGACGGTCTTCTACACCGAGCTTGCCGGCGACCAGGTCCTGCGCCCAGTCACCATCCTCGGTCAGCAGGTCGAGATCATCGCCGAGCCGCGTTCATACGCCTGGGACTTCGGCGACGGCCAGAGCATGACGACGGAGACGCCCGGCGCGCCGTACCCCGCCAAGGAGATCACCCACGAGTACGCCACCAACGGCGACGTCCAGGCGACCCTGACGGTGACCTACGGCGGTCGGTTCAGAGTGGCTGGTGGCGCGTGGCTGCCGATCCCGGGAACCACGACCGTGACGAGCGCCCCGACCGCAGTCTCCGTTCTCGAGGCCCGCAGCCAGCTCATCGCAGGCAACGACTGACGCGCGGAGGGCGCCGGTCGACAACTAGGTGGTCCGCCAGACAGCCGTCGCCGATTCAATCCGCGCACGCATCTCGCGGGCTTCGGCCTCTGTGAGCGAGCCCTCCAGGTCCGACTCCAACCCCGTGGCATCCATCGACTGATCGGCCAGGTACGAGTCCAGTGCCTCTTGGACCAGGACCGAGAACCCGCGCAAACTACGCAGTCGAGCGATTGCGATCAGAGCCTCATGCTGCTGATCAGTGATGTCGACCGTCGTACGCATGGGGGCATTCTGGCGCAAGCAGCCCTCAGCGCACCCCACTCATCAACTGCTTCATCCGCGGCGCCAGGGCAAAGATCAACAACCCAACCAACGCAGCGACGACCGCCAGCGACCCGTAGTACACCGGATCCGACACCTCGCCATTCAGCTTCGTCACCTGTGCGTTGAGCGCGTTGCCGGTCGCCGTAGCGAGGAACCAGATCCCCAACACCTGCCCGGTAAACCGCGCTGGCGCGAGCTTCGTCGACACCGACAAACCCGTTGGCGACAGCAACAGCTCCGCGACCGTCTGCACGAAGTACACAGCCAGCAACCACAGCGGGCTTACAAGCGTGTCATCAGACGCCGCTGCACCTGCCAACGCCATGATCACGAACGACAGCGCGATGCCCCACAGGGCCATCCCGAACTTCACCGGCGTCGACGGCTGCCGCGAGCCCAGGTACGTCCACAGCCACGCAAAGACCGGCGCAAGAGCGAGGATCAGGACGGGGTTGACCGACTGGTACCACGACGCCGGGAACTCAAACCCCAACACATCCCGGTCGACCTTGTCCTGCGCGAAGATGTTGAGCAACGACCCCGCCTGGTCGTAGATCATCCAGAACACGGTCGCCGCGACGAAGATCCAGATGAACGCGCGCAGCCGGCTGATCTCCGTAGTGCGTCAATCCAGGCGTACGGAACATCACGACGAAGTACACGATCGGCACCGCGACCGCGAGCACCGTGAGCGCGTTGATGACGTGGTCGAGCTCGAACCAGCCGAACGACAGGTCGATCGCCAGAAGCACGGCCGCCGCAGCGAGCCACAACAGAGATGTACGTAGAACGCGCCGCCGCTCGTCGGGCGTGGCCGGACGTGATGCCCGCGAGGAGGACTCGGGCAACGTGCTCGCGCCGAGTACGTACTGCACCAACGCCAGCGTCATGCCGATCGCGGCGACGAGGAAAGCGGCGTGCCAGCTGACGTTCTCGCCGAGCCATCCAGTGATGAGCGGCGCGATGAACGCGCCGAGGTTGATGCCCATGTAGAAAATCGAGAACCCAGCGTCGCGCCGCGTGTCTGTCTCGCTGTACAGAGCGCCCACCATGGCGGAGATGTTCGGCTTGAGCAGGCCGGTGCCGACGGCGATCGCCGCGAGCCCGATCCAGATCGTCGACTCGGCCGGCAGCGCCATGACGTAGTGCCCAGCCGCGATCACGATGGCGCCGATGAGGACCGTACGGCGCGCGCCCCACAAGCGGTCGGCGATCCAGCCGCCGGGGATCGCCAGCATGTAGACCATGGCGTTGTAGATCGCGTAGATCGACGCGGCGGTCGCCGTGGAGAGACCAAGACCGCCGTTCTGGACCGTGTCGACCAGGAATAGGACGAGGATCGCCCGCATCCCGTAGTAGCTGAACCGCTCCCACATCTCCGTGAGGAACAGCGTCATCAGCCCTCGGGGTTGCCCGAAGAATGACCGGTCGACCGCTTCAGCTGGCTGCGGCGGCACGCTCGTGGTCACGTGGCTACCCCCGAGCTCGTACGGACCTCGCTCATCCAGCCTGCCGAAGCCCCCGGTGGGCCGCATCCTGACCTTGTCCCCTGGGCTTCGCGGCGGGTGCCGGTCTGCCCTCGCCTAGTTACCCTGCTGACATGGGCGCCGGCGCCGACGAGGACGCCGTCGCAGGTCTGCGGATCGATGAGGTCGATGGCTCCGTACGGGTCGACGGGCGCGTCGTAAAGCTGACCGCGACGGAGCTTGCGCTGCTGCGCGTACTCGTTGCCGCGCACGGTGCCCCGGTGTCGCGGCAGCAGTTGTTGTACGAGGTGTGGCACACGTCGTGGGCAGGGGAGAAGAGCCGCGCGGTCGACGTCCACGTGTCCGGTTTGCGCCGCAAGCTCGGGGATCAGGCGCGCAATCCGCGGTGGATTGAGACCGTACGGGGGGTGGGGTTCCGCGCGCTCGTATCCGGTGAGCGTTGGGCGCAACGTGCACGGGAGCACGGTGCCAGGCGTGAAGAGGGGTTCACCTCGGGAGCCTAGTTATCTTGATACCGAGGTAACTCCGGCTCGGGTGACACGGAGGACATCGGTGATCAGAGCAAAGCCTCACCGCTGAGCTGACAACCGCGGACTATGCGGGCGGACCCAACTGTGGCCACTCAATCGCGGGGCAACGGTCCATGACCATGTCAAGACCGGCGGCAGAAGCCCGTTCGTACGCCGCTTCGTCGACTACATCGAGCTGGAACCACACCGCGCTCGCGCCGATCTTGATCGCCTCGTCGGCCACCGCCCCGGCCAGTTCCGACCGTACGAAGACGTCGACGCAGTCCACCGGGAACGGGATGTCGCTCAGCGTCCGGTAGCCGGTTGCGCCATGGACGGTCTCGCCGTTGGGGTGCACCGGGACGATCCGCTTGCCGTGCTGCTGCAGGAAGCGCGCGACACCGTACGCCGCGCGCTGGCGGTTGTTGGACAGCCCGACGACCGCCCACGTCTCGCAATCAGCAAGGATGCGGCGGATCACGTCGGGGTCGGCGGTGTCAGTCACACCCCAAGCATGGCAAGCCGGGCCTGCTCACCGCTTAGTTGGGGGCGCGTGTCACGGCCGACCCATGCCGCGGTAGGTCCAGCCAGCCGCCCGCCACGCGTCGGCGTCGAGGCAGTTGCGCCCATCGACGACGCGAGGAGCGCGTACGACCTCGGCGAGCGCGGCCGGATCGAGGGCACGGAACTCCGGCCACTCGGTGAGGTGCAGCACGACGTCGGCGCCGTCGCAGGCGTCGAAGGTGGACGTCGCGTACTCGAGGGTGGGGAACATCCGGGACGCGTTGGGCATGGCTTTGGGGTCGTACACACTCACGTGCCCGCCCTGCAGCTGGATCTGGCCGGCGACGTTGAGCGCGGGGGAGTCGCGAATGTCGTCGGAGTCGGGCTTGAACGCGGCGCCGAGGACTGCGACGTGCTTGCCGAGGAACGAGCCGCCTGCGAGCTCGCGGGCTACTTGCAGCACGCGGTTGCGTCGACGCATGTTGATCGCGTCGACTTCGCCGAGGAGCCCGACCGCGTCGGGGGCGCCGAGTTCGCCGGCCCGGGCCATGAATGCGCGGATGTCCTTGGGCAGGCAGCCGCCGCCGAAGCCGACGCCGGCGTTGAGGAACGCACGGCCGATGCGCTTGTCGTACCCGATCGCGTCCGCGAGCTTGGTCACGTCGGCGCCGGTGACGTCGCAGATCTCCGATACGGCGTTGATGAAGGAGATCTTGGTGGCGAGGAACGCGTTGGCACTGACCTTGACGAGCTCGGCGGTGGGCAGGTCGGTGATGACCACTGGCGTGCTGTTGGCGAGGGGGGTGGCGTAGACCTCGCGGAGCACCTGCTCAGACCAGTCGTCGGTGACGCCGAAGACGAGGCGGTCGGGGGCGATCGTGTCGTCAACGGCGTATCCCTCGCGAAGGAATTCCGGGTTCCAGGCGAGGTGTACGGCGTCGCCGGCGGGGGCGATCCAGGTGAGCCGTGCCGCGAGGGCATCGGCGGTGCCGACGGGAACGGTGGATTTGCCGACGACGAGGCACTCACGCTCGAGGTGCGGGGCCAGCGAGTCGACGGCGGCGTTGACGTACGTGAGGTCGGCGGCGAGCGAGTTGCGCTGCTGCGGAGTCCCGGCGGCGATGAAGTGGACATCACCGAACGTGGCCGCCTCGGCATGTGAGGTTGTGAATCGGAGCCGGCCGGAATCCACGTGCTTGCGGAGCAGCGGCTCGAGGCCGGGCTCATAGAAGGGCACCGTCCCCTCGCTCAGCGCTTGCGATCTTGGCCCCGTCCACGTCGACGCCCAGGACGTCGAATCCGAGCTCAGCCATACACGCTGCGTGCGTGGCGCCCAGATAACCGGTGCCTATGACCGTGATACGCACTTGCCCACCTCCGCTAGCACCGTCTCATCTCGACGCTGAATGCGGGGCGCCGACGCTAATGAATTGTGCTTCACTCACGCAGGCGAGACGGGTGAGTCCGCCACGGACGCGACCGTCTCGTCCAGATCGTGACGGATCTCACGGAAGACCCACTTCCGGTACGACCAGAATCTGAATCCCGAGCCGAGCGCAACACCGACGATATTGGCCGAGATGTTGTCCGCCAGGGGGCTCTGGAGGCCGAGCACGTAGTGGCTGAAACCGAGGGTCGCCGCCGCGATTCCTACACCGACTGCGTTGAGCAGGAAGAACAGGGCGTATTCGCGCGCCACACCGTACGAGCCCGGTGGCGGAAGGTCCACAGCCGGTTTCCGGCGTACGTCACGATGGTCGCGGCCGCGCCGGAGAGAATCTTGGCCGTGAGCGGCGCGTCGTAGAGCACGCCCTGACCGTCGCCTCCGCCGTAGCGGAGCACGTTGAACAGGCTCACGTCGACGATGTAGCCGACGCCTCCGACCGCAAGGAACTTCATCACCTCTCGGTACAGCAGGTGAATGCCGTACCAGAGGGTGCGCAAGCGGGCCATGAGGTTCCTGTCTGGAGCGGTGTCGCATATGGGCCGTCTAAGGGTACGACGCTGCGCAACCCGGGCAGGATACCACGTCGGCTGATCATGCGTCCGTGTCGGTAGCCTGCCGAGCGTGAGCTTTCCAGTTGTCGGGGTCGTCGGCGGCGGCCAGTTGGCTCGGATGATGCAGGAGGCAGCAACGCCCCTCGGGCTCGGGTTGCGTCTGCTGACCGGGTCCTCCGACGACTCGGCCGCGCTTGTGGTCCCGGGGACGGTCGTGGGCGACGAGAAGGATTACGAGGACCTTGCGGCGTTCGTCAAGGACGTGGACGTACTCACGTTCGACCACGAGCACGTGCCAACCGAGTACCTGAGGGCCTTGCAGGCAGCGGGAACCGCTGTTCGGCCCGGGCCGGATGCGTTGGTCCATGCACAGGACAAGGCGGTCATGCGAGCTCGGCTGATGCAGATCGGTGTGCCGTGCCCGCAGCATCGGGAGGTCGCCGACCCAGATGAGGTCGCGGCCTTCGCGGCCGAAGTGAGCGGTTGGCCGGTGGTGCTCAAGACGGCGCGCGGCGGCTACGACGGCAAGGGCGTGTGGCTGATCGAATCGCCGGCTGACCCTGCTGTCGCGCGGCCGTTCCTTGCCGGGGTGCCGGTCCTGGCCGAGGAGCGGGTGGATTTCGTACGGGAACTGTCGGCGGTCGTGGCCCGATCGCCGCACGGCCAGGCGGTGGCGTACCCGGTCGTCGAGTCCGTGCAGCGGACGGGATCTGTGTCGAGGTAACGCGCCCGCACCGGGTCTGTCGGCGGGCATGGCTGCCGAGGCGGAGCGGCTGGCGCTGACGGTAGCGAAGGAGCTCGACGTCGTAGGTGTGCTCGCCGTCGAGCTGTTCGAGACCCGAGACGGACGGCTGCTGGTCAACGAGCTGGCGATGCGGCCACACAACAGCGGGCACTGGACGATCGACGGCGCGGTGACGTCGCAGTTTGAGAACCACCTGCGGGCTGTGCTCGATCTGCCGCTGGGCTCGCCACAGGCACGGGCGCCTTGGACGGTGATGGTAAACGTGCTGGGCGGGGATCTCGAGGAGACTTACTCGGCGTACCGTCACGTGATGGCTCGCGATCCGGGCGTCCGCGTCCACTGGTACGGCAAGGGCGTCCGGCCCGGCCGGAAGTTGGGGCATGTGACTGTGTGCGGGACCGATCTTGAGGACGTACGCGCACGGGCGCGGCACGCTGCGGCTTATCTGGCGGGGGAGATCGATGAGTGAGGCAGTGGTCGGCGTCGTGATGGGCTCCGACTCAGACTGGCCGACGATGAAGGCGGCGGCGGAAGTGCTCGACGAGTTCGGTGTGCCGTACGAGGCGGATGTTGTCTCGGCGCACCGGATGCCGCAGGAGATGATCACGTACGGGCGAACCGCGCACTCCCGCGGTCTGAAGGTGATCATCGCAGGGGCGGGAGGAGCCGCTCACCTACCGGGGATGCTCGCGTCGGTAACGCCGCTGCCCGTCGTCGGGGTGCCGGTGCCGCTCAAGCATCTGGACGGCATGGACTCACTGCTATCGATCGTGCAGATGCCGGCGGGAGTGCCGGTGGCCACCGTCTCGATTGGTGGAGCGCGGAACGCCGGGCTGCTTGCTGTGCGGATCCTCGGCGCCTCGGACGACGCCTTACGAACGCGGATGGAAGAGTTCCAATCCGACCTCAAGCAAGAGGCCCAGGCGAAGGGCGTCACACTGCGAAACCTGGGCTGATTCGGCTGGCCGCGGGGGACCGCCTTCCCTTGTGGTTCGCGCGAACGGTGCTCTGGTCGCGCCTCCATCCACAACGGACCAGCGGAATGCCATTGGCGAGCGGGGCAGCGTCGTGTGTGCCTCAAACCACAACCAAGCCGTCAACGCTTACTGGCGTCGAACACCTGAGTGAGCTCGGAGATGTCCAGGGCAGCGTCCCGGTATTGGATCTCTTTGATCCTTTCCAGCTGATCTTCGATCAGGATGCGGTTTGTCCGCAGCAGATCAGAAAGGACACCGAGTGCAAAGGACAGCAGCGAGCTCACCAACAAGATTGCTCCGACGACCAGCGACTGGATGTGCCCACCAGCATCACCGGTGAGCCAGAAATAGCCGAAGCGCACGAACGGGATCAGGCCGAGAAGCCCAAGGACGAGACCAAGCGTCGCGAAGACGACGTACGGCCGGAACATGAGGTAGCCGCGAACGATCGCGACCCCGGATAGGAGCATGTGGTGCCGCATGTTCCTGAAAAGGCGGGACTCTCGCGTTTTCGGGTTGGTGACGACAGGAACACTTTCGATCTGAAGCCGTTTGTTTCCGGCCTGGATAATCGTCTCCATGCAATAGCTGAACCGCGTGATCAGGTTAAGCCGCATGAGCGCCGTTCGGGAGTAGGCCCGGAAACCGCTGGCCGCATCCGGCAGTTCGGTTCTTGCTGCCCGGTTGACCACCCGACTGCCCAGTCGCTGCATGAGTTTCTTGAACGGTGAGAAGTGCGCGATCGTCTGCGTCTGCCGGTCCGCTATGACGATGTCGGCGCGGCCCTCGATAATCGGCCGCACCAAGTCGGGGATTCGCTCCTGTGGATACTGATTGTCGCCGTCGGTGTTGACCACGATGTCGGCGCCGTGCTGCAACGCGTAGTCCACACCGTCTCGAAACGACCTGCCGAGCCCCTGGTTTCGGGTGTGCCGAACGAAGTGCCGAACACCGAGTGCTCGGGCGACCTCGACCGTACGGTCTGAAGACCCGTCGTCGATCACCAGAATCTCGACCGAGTCCACTCCCTCGATCTCGCGCGGGATCGACGCAAGGACAGCAGGGAGGGTGTCCTCCTCGTTGAGGCAGGGCACTTGGACGAAGATCTTCATGATCGTTTCCTGTCGGGCGGAGCACACGCCTTTGGACGCCGAGAAACGATATCAGCGACTCCGTCCCGACTCGGAGAGCCGTAGCTATTCGGTGGTTGAGTCGGCGGGGGCGTGACGGTATCCGCTGCGGCGGGCAAGGAGCAGGGCGACGCCTGCCATCAAGAGTTCCGCAAAGATGATGACGGCGCGGTCGACCAAGGCGATGACCAGGCCGATGCTCGGGTCAACCACCGGGCTCAAGGCCGCCACCAGGACAACTTCGCGCACTCCGGCGCCTGCTGGTGCGAAGACAACGATGAACCCGACGATCCAAGCCAAGGCAAAGGCACCGACGCCGATCACGAGCGCGTCGTTGAAACCAACACCGAAAGACGAAGCGAGCGCACCGAGCGCGGCGCCGTAAGCAATCCAAGCCGCCACCAACCAAGCCATACCAGTGGCGATTCCGATCCAAGACAGGGTGTGCTCAAGAGGCGGGCGCCGAGCCACGCGCAAGATCCACGCCAGAACGGCGTTGACGAATCTCGGATGTAGAGCGGCCAGCAAGAGCGGTGCTGCGGCGAGCACGAGGACGTACTTGCCAGCGACGTCCCTGGACGCGAAGGGCAGTGTCAATGCTGCGAGGACAGATCCGCAACCAGCTGTCATCGCGATCGTGACCAGAAAGGCTGTGGCGGATCGTGTCCGGGGAACGCCATACTCCCGGGCAATCTCCCCTGGCCCGAGAACGCCCCATACGGTTCCGGGGATGTACTTCCCCAGCTGACCGACGACGAACACGCGAAACGCTGCAGTCCATGAGAGACGGCTACCGAAGTCCGCCAGGATGGCTCTGAGCGCACCCGCTGTCGCGACGAGAGCGAACGACGCGGCAGCGCAGGAGCCGACCAGTGACAACACCGAGAGGCGGGACAGATCGCTGCGTATTTCGTCCCACTGAGAGACCAGCACCAGAGTGCCTAGCGCAACAGCAACGAGCACGAAGCATGCTCTGAGAGCCTTCGAGTCAACGAACTGTCGAAGGTGCTGGCCGATCGTCAGGCTTGACGCTTGGGTCTCCTTCATGGCGTGCCCAGAGTACGGCAGCTGTTCACTGATCTGGCCCTTAAGCACTGGCTCCTCGGTGAATGCCCAAGGATTCTCACGGACCTAATTAGCTTCGCCATAGACAGCGCGGAACCGGTCGTTACGCACGAACAGCGTGTTCGTGGAGTCTTTGTAGAGCGTCGTGTACCCGGACGACACAATTGACTGACCGACGCGGGCCGATGCCGCCCTGGCATGCTCCATGTCGGGGCGAACGTCAGTGAGTTCCACGATCATCATTTTCGGCCGCCAAACGGCGAGATCGAAGCCCTGGAAGACTTGCTCCTCTGCGCCCTCGACATCCACCGACAGAAGGTCGAACCCGCCGTGGACGCCATGCTCCGACAGCAACGAATCCAAGCGACGCATCGGCACGCGGACACGACGGGTCAGATCTTTCCGCTTGAGAACACCGATACTTGCGTTCTCTGCTGCCTGCCCCCCATCAATCGTTGATAGCGTCCCCGCAACCGTAATGTCGATCTCGCCATCCTCGGAGCCAGCTGCGACATTGGCCACCGTGACCCTCGGATGCCCTGAATGGTTTTTCCTGCACATCTCCGCATACTCCGGCACAGGCTCGACGTAGAGGCCCTTCCACCCGGCGCGAGCCAATCCCCACGTGTTGCTGGCAAGGTGGCCGTCGTATGCGCCAACCTCAACGAATTCCCCGTCGGACCGCCGGCCTAGGAAGAGCTCAAGCATGAAACCAAGGTTGGGCACCTGGCAGGTCACCGGAATTGCGTAGAACGCGTGAGGTTGACCACTCGGGGTCTTTGGAATCCTGGTGAGGTCGTAGCCGAACCGATGAAGGAACTGCTTCACCAAAAGGCGTGCCTTCAGTCCCAGATCGCTCACCTGAGTACTCCTAGCATCCAAGTCCGACTGTGGCTCACCACGGGAACGCGTCACTCACGCCTGCTGCTCATGTCGCTCCCGCTCGTCGCTTGCGGCGCCAAACGCTGCGGTGTCGGACTTGGAGCCATCGAGCAGCGCCTGTCGAAACGCTGCGATGTCGATCTCAGCACCGATCCGGATGCTCTCCTGGGCGGCGAACATGCAGGTGGTGGCCAGAGAAGCGTCTTCCCAGCTCAACAGGTGGTTAGGCTTGCCCTGAATCGCGCGGACGAATTGCTCGAGTTCTTCCTTGTGGCCCATGGACTTGCGCAAGCCACTGCCCTGCTTCTCGACCTTGTGTCCGTGGAGTGTGAGCTTGGCGAAGTCGTCCAGGATGGCGATACGGCCCTTGCCAAGCACCGTCAGGCGCTCCCTCGGGAAGGCTGCTGAGCCGCTCTCGTTGAAGACCACGGTCGCGGCAGCGCCCTCGTAGTGCAGGGTGAGCACGAAGTTGCAGATCGTTCGGATGTCGTCGGGCGCCTCTCCAAGAGCCCGAGCGGTGACAGAGACGGGTCGCTTGCCGATCAGCAGGTTGCACAGGTCGATGAAGTGCTCGCCCTCGGTGATGAGGCGACCTCCACCGTCGATCGGGTCGAGCGTCCAGTGGTCGGCCGGGACGAACGGCTGAGTGATGACGTATTCGACGAAATCGGGGTTCGGGATTGACTCCCGGACAGTCTGAACCATCGGCGAGTAGCGCCGGTTGAGCCCTAGAGTCACGATCTGCGACCGGTCCTCCATGAGTCTCAGCAGGCGTCCGAAGTCCTCGGGGATCGTCACCATCGGCTTCTCGATGAAGACCGCCTTGTCCGCCTCGATGGCGGCGCGTACATGCTCGTAATGCTCGGGCTGACTCGAGCAGATCATCACGCCGTCAGTGTCGGGATCCGCCACCGCCTGGTGGACATCCGTCGTGATCATCGTGGCGCCGATGCCCTCTGCGACAACGGAGGCGTTTCGGGCTGTGGCCGAGGCGATGCCGCGCAGCTCTATGTCACGCATGGCCTTGATGTTGGGGAGGTGCTTGGACAGGACATGGTTCCCGAACCCGATCAGCGCCAGGCCAACCTTGCCCCCCGCCTTCGCCCGTGGCTTGATCTCAATCGTGCGGCTGCGCATCGGCTCGGAACCGTATGAGAGTAGGGCTGCTATCCCGGGCAGCGTCCGCTCCCGAACCGCGTCGAACGCGTCCTGAGACTGCTCCATCGGGTAGACAGCGGCGATCAGCGGCGCCAAGTCGATCGCGCCGGAGTCGATCAAGCGGATGAACTCCTCGAGGTTGCGCTTCTCTGTCCAGCGGACGTAGCCCAATGGATAGTCCAGCCGCCCCTTCTCATAGCCGGCGTGGTAACTGCCCGGTCCGTAGGCGCGCGAGTACCGCAAGTCGATCTCGCGGTAGAGGAAGTTCTTCGGGTGAATGTCCAGCTTCACGTAGCCGACGATCACGACCCTGCCCTGACGACGGGTGATCTCCATCGAGGCATTGATCGGCTCCGCCGAGTCCGAGCTGGCGCAAATAATCGTCGCGTCGACGCCATTCTTGCCGGTGAAGTCCTGGATCTGACGCTGCCAGTCGGGGTCGTTGGGGTTGACGACGAGTGACGCACCCGCCTCGAGCGCCATTTGGTTGGCCTTCGGGTTCACGTCGATGCCGACGACAACGCAACCCGCGGCCTTGGCGATTCGAGCCGCGATCTGTCCGACCAGACCTAAGCCGTAGATCGCGACGGTCTCACCGAACTGGAGTTCGGCACGGCGCAGGGATTGCATGGCGATTCCGCCGACCGTGACGAAGGCCGCGTGTCGGAGGTCAACGCCGTCCGGGACGGGCACGACGTGGTTGAGGTAGGGAGCCGCGATCTCGGCATGGCCGGTAGCCGCGTAGGCGACGGTTTGGCCGATCTTGATGCCTTGGACGTTCTCGCCCACGTCAAGGACCACCCCGGCACCGCTGTACCCGATCTCCCGCGGGGTGATCATTTCGTGCCAGACTCGGCGCCCGGTCTGTCCAAGACCGGTGGCGAACACGGTCTGTTTGACGACGTGCCGCATCCAGGGGTCGGAGATCGTCTGCTTGACCAGCTCGATGGGGGTCTTGGCCAGCGTGCCGGACTCGGTGCCGGAGCTGATCAAGGAATAGGCGCTCTGCACCAGCACTTGGTCCGGGCCCATGTGTGGCTCGGGGAGCTCGAGGATGCTGACTCGCCCACGGCGATCGATGACCCGGCGAAACACTTGCTTCATCTGGTGCGATGACCTTCCCTGATCCGGAGCCCTGCGCTCCCGTCGACCCCGGCGGGTCGATCCGGCGGCAAGCCTAGCGGCTGTCATTCAGTGCCCAGGACATCCGTACACTGTTCGCCCGTCGGGGTCGTCTCGTCACCAGCGGGGCTGACCAGGCGCATTCGAGTTGGGAGAGGGCTGATCGTGGCAGACGTCACTCGGGTCAGGTCGCCGCGAGACCGTTCCGACGCCGGTGTCGTGCTCGGGCGGGTCATCGAGACAGGCCACGAGATCGACTTCTCCGGATACTCCAAGCACGACGGCCTCAACGCGCGGTGGTTGGAGGTGTTGGCTGGCCAGTCGCGGGTCCGCCGGTTGGCCGCCATCCAGTTGATCATGCGCTCCCCGATCCATGTCCGCCCGCTCCTCGGCGTTCGGACGGCACGCAATGCCAAGGGGCTCTCCCTGTTCTCGCGGGCGATGCTCGACCGCTACCGCCTCACGGGATCTGGACGGGACGCCGACGACGCCCGGAGTCTGCTCGACTGGCTCGTCGACAACCCGTCGCCAGGGTTCGGCTGGAAGTGTTGGGGGTACCCCTACCCGTGGCAGGACGTTGGCTTCTTTGCCCCGCGGAACCTGCCCAACCGAGTTGTCACCTCCTTTGTAGTGCAGGCGCTGCTCGACGGTTACACCGTCCTTGGCGAGCAGCGATACCTCGCCGCCGCGACCGAGGCTGTGGAGTTCCTTCTGACCGCACCCAAGACGATGTACGAGGACGATCGGCACCGCTGCGTCAGCTACGTACCGGATGAGTCGATCGACTGGATCGTCATGGACGTTTCCGCGCTCTCCGGCGCCGTGGCCGCCCGGCTCGGGGCCTTGACTGGCGACCGCGACCTCATTGCTGAGGGTGGGCGGCTGGTCCGCTACGTGGTGTCGAAGCAGACGGCCGAGGGTGCCTGGTTCTACGCCGAGCCGCCTTCAGCTAGTCACATCACGCACGACAACTACCACACCGGGTTCATCCTGGATGCCATCTCCGAGTACGACCGGCACGCCGGGACTTCCGAGTTCCGCGACGCGTACGACCGGGGGATCGACTTCTATCGGCGCAGGCTGTTCGAGCCGGATGGCGCCGGACGATTCATGAGTGACAGGCTCTATCCGATAGACATCCATGGCTGCGCGCAGGGCGTGATCACCTTCTCTTTGCAGCAGCAGCACTATGGGGTCGGTGGCGACATGGCGGCGCGGGTCCTGGACTGGACTCTGGCGAACATGTGGGACCCTAAAACCGGCTGGTTCTACTACCAGAAGAGACGTCGATACCGCACGGCCATCCGCGAGCTGCGATGGTGCCAGGCGTGGATGGCGCGGGCGTTGGCCTGCTACCTCGAGACCACTGGAGAAAGAACGTGAAGGGTTTCCCGGGCAGGGAGTTGTCGTACGACACGCGGCGCAGCAAGTTCGAGCGCACCTACACGCGACTCCTTGGGGCCCCAGCCAACGGCCTGCGGATCCGACTCCGGCGTGTCCTACCTGTGACGAGGGGCGACTTCGACTCGGTTCTCGATGCTGGCTGCGGGTCCGGTGTGTTCAGCTACGAGCTGGCCAAGCAACATCCTAGGGCCAAGGTCGTCGGAGTTGAGTTGGAGCAAGACCTCGTCGACGCCGCCAACAGCAACGCCGAGCAGGCCGGCCTGAGCAACCTCAGATTCGAGCAAGGTGACGTCACCAAGCTCGACTACGACTCAGAGTTCGACCTCGTCGTGAGCGTCGACAATCTGGAGCACGTCGAAGACGACATCGGGGCCATGCAGACACTCTTCGCGGCACTCCGGCCCGGCGGACGACTCGTGGTCCACACGCCCGGGTACGAGCGGCGCTGGCTGTTCGTCGGCCGGCGGGTGAACTTCGATGTCCCTGGACACGTGCGCCCGGGCTACCGTGCCGAGGACCTTGCCGAGAAGTTGCGAGGCGCCGGGTTCGAGGTGAAGAGGTACCAATACACGTACGGCCCGGTGGAGACCTGGACCAACAACCTCTCCTACCTCATCACTGGCGCCGATCGGCGCAACAAGGTCCTCTACGCCGCCGTGTTCCCGGTGCTGCTCGGCGTGTCATGGTTTGGGCAGTGGTCGAAGCCTCGGTGGGGTGCCGGTGTGTTGGCGGTCGCCCAGCGCCCAGTCGACGAGTCCCGGGGTAGCTGACGCGATGCGGATTCTCGTCGACATCCTGCATCCGGCGCACGTCCACTTCTTCCGCAACTTCTACGGCGAGATGGTGGCGCGCGGGCATGAGGTCTGCATCACGGCTCGCGACAAGGACAGGTCGATCGAGCTGCTCGAACGCTTCGACTTGCCCTACGAACAGATCTCCGCGCAGCGAGCCAGTGGTGGGCTGGCGGTTGAGATGGCCCAGCGGACCGGCCGGCTGATCAAGGTGGCGCGCGGGTTCCGACCCGACGTCATGACCGGGATCATGGGGCCGTCGATCGCAGTGGCCGGCAAGTTGCTGCGGGTCCCGGCTGTCGTCTTTTACGACACTGAGTTTGCGAGCCAGACCAACAGGTTTGTCTACCCACTCGCCCACTCGGTGTGCACACCCGACTGTTACCAGCGTCCGGTGCCTGGAAGGCACATGACCTATGCCGGCTACCACGAACTCGCCTACCTGCACCCGAACCGCTTCGTTCCTGACCCAGAGCTGTTGGCTGGCTTCGGCGTCACGAAGGGCGAGCCATACACGATCGTGCGTTTCGTGTCCTGGCAGGCTGTGCACGACCGTCGCGAGACCGGGCTCACAGAGCGCCACAAGCGGCAGTTGGTCCAGCAACTGCAGCAGCACGGCCGCGTGCTGATCTCCTCCGAGGCCACGCTGCCGCCGGATCTCGTCCCCCTGCAGGTGAAGGGGCCGGTGGAGCAGATTCACCACCTGATCGCCCATGCTCAGCTGATCGTCGGCGAGTCTGCCACCATGTCGTCGGAGGCGGCCGTTCTTGGCGTACCAGCCGTGTTCATAGCCACCACGGGCCGCGGCTACACCGACGACCAGGAGCGCCGCTACGGGATCGTGCGTCACTTCACCGACCAGCAGTTCGCAGAGGCCGTCGAGGAGATCGACGCACTTTTGGCGGACTCTCCTCAGGAGTTCGGACAGAAGGCCCGGCAACGTCTCCTGGAAGAGAAGGTCGACGTGACCGGTTGGATGGTCGACTACTTCGAGTCCACCTTTGCGGGGGTGTGACAGCGGTGTGCGGGATTGCAGGAACTGCGGGATTCGGGGACGCTGCCCTGCTGCGCGCCATGACCGACGTCATTGCCCACCGTGGCCCGGACGGTGAAGGCTTCTTCGTCGGTGACGACGTCTTCCTTGGCAACCGTCGACTGGCCATCCAGGACGTCGCTGGCGGCACCCAGCCGATGAGCAACGAAGACGGCTCGGTGGTCGTTGTCTACAACGGCGAGATCTACAACTACCCCGAACTGCGTGAGTTGGTGCTGTCTCGCGGGCATCGGCTGGAGACCAACTGCGACACCGAGGTGTTGCCCCACCTCTATGAAGACGAGGGGATGGGCTTCCTCGAGCGCCTGAACGGCATCTTCGCTTTTGCGCTCTACGACCAGGCCAAGGGCCGCCTTTTCGTCGTACGCGATCCGCTTGGTGTGAAGCCGCTCGTCTATGCCGTCCGCAACGGGCGGCTCGCTTTCGGCTCGGAGGCCAAGGCGGTCATGGCGAGCGGCCTGGTATCGGCCGAGATGGACGAGACGAGCCTGCACCTTTCGATGAACGTGCGCTACGTGCCGGGTGAGCGCACGTTCTTCAGGGGCATCAGTCGGCTTGCGGCAGGGCACGTGCTGGAGTTTGCGGAGGGGCGCGCGCGGACCTATCCGTACACCTCGATCGACTGGACCCCTGATGAGTCATTGAGTCGGGGGGAGTGGCTGGAGGGCATCCGCTTCCACTATCGGGAAGCTGTTCGGGGGCAATTACTCTCGGACGTGCCGGTGGGCGTCTCGCTGTCGGGCGGCATCGACTCAAGTTCCATCGTGGCAATGATGCGCCAGGTCACGAATGGTCCGATTCAGACGTTCAGCCTCGGCTTCAACGAGCCGCACGACGAGCTGCCGGATGCCAGGTTCGTCTCCCGCGAGTTCGGGACGGATCACCATGAGGTGGTGCTCCACGAGCCCGCGCTGCAGCATCTCGCCGAGTCAATCAAGTTCACGGAGGAGCCCAAGGTCAACTCGCTGCAGCTGTATCTGCTGCACAGGTTCATCGGTCAGCACGTCAAAGTGGTTCTGTCGGGTCTCGGTGGCGACGAACTCTTCGCCGGCTACGACATCTACCGCTACTTGGATCGGTCGGACGCCCTGCGCGCACGGCTGCCAGCGGCTGCAATCCGTGCTGTCGGGCCGGCGGTCGACTGGACCGCCCGTCGAATGGCGGGTTTGGGACGCCCCCAGTTCGATCTTCTGACCCGAAAGGCGGAGTGGTTGGCGGCATCGGGTGATGGGGCCCGCAACTACCTCTTGCTCCGCAACGCGTGGGATTTCAACCCTGCACTGCTCCGGCGCGTCTACACGCCCGATTTCCTATCGCGGTTGCAAACCTCGACGCGAGATTGCTACGACGACGAGTTCGGCAGTCAGCGCTCTCTGGCCGCCCAGGTGCTGCGAGCCGAGTTCAACACCAAGATGGTGTCGGACCTGCTGCACAACGAGGACACGATGTCGATGGCCCACAGCGTCGAGTCCCGGGTGCCGCTGCTTGACCTGACGCTCGTTCGCTTCGCAGCACGCATCCCTGACCACTATCGGTTTGGGACCGGGATGAAAGGCCTGCTCAAGGAAGCGCTGCGGGGGCATGTCCTGCCCGACCGAGTGCTCGACAAGAAGAAGTGGGGATTCACTGTCGACCCCGTCGAGCAGTACAAGAAGGACCTGGGCAAGATGGCGCGCGAAGTGCTGACGCCGTCACGACTGAAGAGCGGCGGCGTCTTCAACCCCGAGTTTGTGCGTGGCGTACTTGCGGCCAAGCCGCATCAGCGGCTTCGCTGGCACTACTTCATGCTCTGGCAGATGATCGGAACCGAACTGTGGCGCGAGACGTTCGTCGAAGGTCGCGCGCCCGCTCAAGAATTGGGAGTCAACGCTCGATGAAACCCCAGTCCGCGGTGACCGTTGAGACGGTTCATGACTTCTGGAACTCCCACGTCAACAACGAGTACTACACGACGAAGCAACGAGCGTCTGATGCATACTTTGACGAGATCGAGAGCCGCAGGTACGCGTGGCACTACCACCTGCGAGGCCTTTTCGAGTCGCTTCAGGGCAGCCAGGGCAAACTGCTGGAGATCGGCTGCGGCATTGGCGTCGATAGCATCCAGCTGGCGAAGTGCGGCTTCGACGTCACCGCTGTTGACCTCACCGAGAACGCGCTAGCCGTCGCGAAGGACTATGCGGCGCACCGAAACGTCAACATTGACTTCAGGCTGGGCAACGCCGAGGGTCTCGAGTTCGACGACGCCACCTTCGACGCCGTGTACTCCTTCGGGGTTCTGCATCACACGCCCGACATCCAGGCGGCTGTCGCCGAGGTCCATCGAGTGCTCAAGCCCGGTGGCAAGGCCTACATCATGCTTTACCACCGAGACTCGATCGTGAACGGCGTGCATAAGGCGTTCCGCCTGCCGTACGAGTCGCCGCGCGACCGTAAGGACCACTGTCCCGTCGTCTACACGTACAGCCGACGTGGGATCCGCCAACTGTTCGGCAACTTCGCCAACGTGACCGTGGAGGCGGCTTACCCGTTCACCTTCGGCTTCGGACCAGTGGCGACCAAGACGCCGCTTCCTATCCGCAAAGGGCTCGGCCGCGCCGTTGGCTGGCACCTCATGCTCACGGCGACGCGCTGAGGACCTTGCCCCTGCGGGCGACTGATCAATGCGTCTCCTGGTCGCTTCGCCCCCAGTCTGGTCCGCAACGCCGGACTGGTCGCGACTGAGTGCACCACGGACTAGGGCACTTGTGTCACGCTGCCGTCAGGTTGGACCTCGCCAAGATAGGTCCACCGCTGCGCACGAACGGATTCCTCGGGAACTCGCCCGATCCATTCGGGCCACTTGGATGTGGTGATCGTGTTTCGCAGGGGGATCGGAACATCGGATCCCTCGGGCCCGCTCATTGCCAGTGCGAATAGGCGATGGCCGGTCGACTCGGCGCCGCTGCGAGCGGCTGCTAGGTCGATTTTCGACAGATCGGTCACCTGAACAGGCACGTCGCACCAAGCACGGAGAGTCTCGGCGAAGAGGCTTGACGCGCCGACGTCGTCGAGAAGGATTGCCGCGTCGTCTCCCACGGAGTCGCAGACGACGTTCACCTCGCCCAAAGTGCCAACCCATTGCCGGTCCCGCGCAACAGGGAGTGTAGTGGCCAGGGTCATGGCCACCATCGCTGCAGCGACGACAACCGCTCCGCCACGCCCGACGACTCCCTTTGACCAGAGTGCGGCCAACGTGACTGCGGCACCCACGAGGAGCACAGGAATGATCACTGGGAGGAATCGCCGCATGGCCCAGATCTGGTCAGGAAAGATGCTCATTCTGTTTAGATAAAGCAGGAACTGGGGCGTCACCAACACGAGCAACGCAAGGGCTCCGGAGTTTAATCCTGTCACCGCTCGCCGGGCGAGCATGCACACTCCGATTGCCCCCAAGGCGACCATTACCCAGCCGTAATACCAAGCGATCCAAGTGAGGGTATATTCCTCATAACTCCGCGACGGATCAGGTGAAAGTCCCGAGCCCTGCTGGAAAGCGGCGATGGTTGCGCCGACGGCCTCGTTGTTGCGGTACACGGCCCATAGGGGCCGGCTCGCTAAGAGGGCGAACAGCAGCATTCCGCCAACGAACGTCAATGCGCCCAGCCGGGGCGAGACTCTCGAATAGGCTGCGGTGATCTCGGGTTTTAGCTTCAATACGACCCACAGCAACAACGCCGCGACAGTGGATGCGACTGTACCAAACATCATCAACCTCAGTTGTGCACTGAGGTCGGGTCCGTAGCGTCCGGCCCACACAAACAGATCGAAGAGGGCGATGCCGCCCAGCAGGAGTTGCGGAACGACAAATGCAAGGGCCTGTCGAATTGTCGCCTGTCCCGCTATGAGGAGCAGCACCACCAGGACCGGGACTGCAATGAAGTTCATGAAGGCGTCGACACGCCAGAGTGGCGCGCTGCCGAAAACGACCCCTGCCACGGCGTATGAACGGATGCTCGGATGACGTATCGCGCCGATGAGCAATGCGATACCTCCGACCGTCACTGTCGCTGAGCCCGGCTCCGTATAGGGCGATCGAGCAAACGCCAAAAGCGGCATGGATACCGCAAGCACCGTCGCCACCAGCAAGGCGGGTCCGCCGCCGCTGACTCGGCGCGCCAAGGCGAACACTGCGAGAACGAACGTGCCGCCCAGAACTGCGTTGCCGGAAAGCAGGAGGCGATCGCCGCCGATCCACCCAACGGAGGCCAGGAAGGCTGGTAGTGCGTGCATACCCTGCGCTTCGACCAAGTCCCGTCCAACGGCGTAGAAGCCGGGCACGTCCCTAGTGCGTCCGATGATCCCGCCGAAGGCATCCAGATCCGTAGGCATGCGCAGCGAGCCGTGCTCGGTGAGCCACTTAGCTGTTACTTGGTAGATGCCGGGATCCCGGGCCACCATGATCCACTGAGACGACAGGAGCCCGTTCACCAATGTCGTCGACGCCGCGAGCAGCAGGGCACCCAGACTCCACAACGGCGCGCGGATCGGCTCGTCGCGCGCCGACGAAACCGTCGCGCGAGCAAGCCAGGCAGTTCCTACGCCTGCGAGCAAGCCCAGTGGAAGTACGAGCCACGGCCAGAATGAGGAAAAGATCATTGAGACGACAGCCACGATGCTGAAGCCAGCTAATGCGGCTGGCACCAGGTCAGGTAGATCGCGAAGCAGACTCCAAGCCGCTGGTGACCCGCGCCCCGCCGAGTGCGAACTTCCCGATCGCACGAGGCTGGACTGAGACCCGTTACCGGCAACGGTCTCAGTCGTCGTTGACCATCTCGACGTCACGACCCGTCCCACTCAGTCCCCAAGCTCGCTAGGGGGGTAGCTGCGATAGAGCCAACTCGGCTTGAGCGGGGTCGCCGGGGATGCATTGCGCGATCTGCTGAATAGATATTGGCCGAGATCATGCTGACGGAATTCCACGAGCGGGACAATGGACGCTGGGTCAGTGAAGGATTCGGAACGGTTGTCGTGGACGTCGGCGGTCTCTAGGGACTCTACGACAAAGCCCACTCTCGCCAGAAGTTGGCCAAGCTCGTGCTTGTTGTACTCGCGGTTGTGTCGGCCATAGGGGCCATATCCTGAGTATGGATCATAGATATTGACCCCGGCGACCATTCTTGCCACGTTCTCCAAGCGGTTGACGTTGGGGGTCGTGAGGATCAAGTGACCGCCAGGTCGCAGCACTCGCTTGATCTCCAGGAGTACCGCCTGCGGATCGTTAAGCAGATGTTCCAGGATTTCGCACAAGAAGATAACGTCGAACTCGTCATCCTCAAATGGGAAGCGCTCCTCTTCGATGTTGAACAGTCTGCTCTCGATGTCTTCGGAGAACTCTTCACCTAGAGTGCCATCCAACAATCGCCGCCGGGTAACACGCTGGATGATCTTTCCGGGACGGCCAGGGCCAAAATAGTTGGCCAGGGTCAAGTCCAGAGGAGTGAAATCACGCAACAGGGTTGTCGTAAAATACGGGTTGGCGCCCAACTCAAGCGCCTTTCCTGTCAGCCCACGAGCCAGTCCCCAGGTGTTGACGAATCTTCGAAAGTCCTCCCGGCAGTACGCCTCAAGCTCTGACGCCGGTGCGTCGTCAATCCGCAGAGACAGTAGGTATTCCAGCAGGACGTCCTCAGTCGTTACCTCCGGAAGAGGCAACTCGGGCGTCAGCGGCAGGTCGGAAACCCGTCGCGCCACGCCTCGGGAGGTCTCATGGCGGGTGCGGGACATCAACCGACGTCGGGCACCCGACGCCACGCGTCGGGCCTCGCTGCGTATCGTCACGGGGCGCAATCATAACGACTGCTGCGGCGGCCCTTGCCCGGCCTGCGCTGAATGGGGACTCGCCGCGGCCGGTGATCTTCATCAGCCCGGCAACACTGTCGTGACGTACGGGCGCAGGCGCTTCCGCCGAGAACCGCGCGACGCTGAACGGGAGCGACTACGACCGCAGCCGTTCTCCCAGGCGAGCACCATCACTTACTCCTGTGCGGGGATGGCCTCGTCTCGAGCAATTGCGGCGAATAGCTCTTCGGCCGCCGCGGCGTCCCAGCGAACGACCGATCCGATGCCGTCGAGCGTCGGCGTGTCGGCGACTGGGACGGTCAGAGTGCGGCCGTCAGGGCCTGTCGCCTGCCTCATCCCCAGCGCAAACCGCGCAAGATCGAATGGCCCAGTCTGCTCGCCGACGGTCACCGCGTCCGAGCCAGCGAACATCGTCCGCCAGTAGCGAATCGGATTGATCACTGTCATCGGCGAGACCGCCTTGTCGGCGATCTTGCCGATGACCTCCCGCTGCCGCTGGACGCGGTCGAGGTCGCCGAGCGGCGTGGCCCGCGACCGTACGTACCCCAGCGCCGTCGGGCCCGTCGAGCGTCTGGCACCCGGCCGGGATGTTGAGGTTGGCCATCGGGTCGACCATCGGCTCCGGTGGGCAGACCTCGACGCCTCCGACCGCGTCGACCAGGTCAGCGAACCCGGCGAACCCGATCTCCACGTAGTCGTCCACGCGAATCCCGGTCGAGGACTCCACAGTCTGAACCAGCAGCTCAGGGCCGCCGAAGGCGTACGCGGCGTTGATCTTGTTGTCCCCCCGCCCGGGGATCTCGACCAGCGAGTCCCGAGGGATGCTCATCAACACGGTGTCGCCGCCACCGTCGGGCACGTGCATCAGCAAGATCGTGTCGGTGCGACGCCCCTCCACGTCACCGGTGCCGAGCTCAGCCTGCTGCTCGGGTGTGAGGTCGTCGCGGCTGTCCGAGCCCACGATCAGGTAGTTGCGCCCTGGCCCATCCTCGGGTCGGCCTCCATCAGGCTTCGCGTCAACAGAGTCGATGCGGAAGTAGGCCACAAGAGCCACAGTCACCAGGTAGACCAGCCACGCCACGAGCAGGACGACGAGCCAGCGAATGATCGTCCGTGGTCGCGGCGGCTTCCGGCGACGCGGCGGTTCGACCGCGGGCGTGACCTCGGGCTGTTCGGCCTCCCGTGTGGCCGGGCCGCTCCGGCATGACGGGCATCTCGCGGGTCGGCATCGGGTCCTTGGCCCCGCGACCGTACGTCTTGCTGACGAAGGTCGTCGGGCGCTCCCGGTCCGGTTCGGACCCCGATGGCGTGGTCACGTCAGGCACGGTACCTCGCCAAGCCGTACGGTCTCCTGCGTGGACACGCCCTCGCACGACCTCAACGGCCGCCCGACCTCGGCCTCACGGACGTCGCTGTCCCAGATCATGACCGCAATCGACACCAACCTTCTCGGCTCAGTTCACGGCGGCGTGATCATGAAGATGGTCGACTCCGTCGCCGGAGCGGTGGCGCAGCGGCACAGCGGCGGGCCGGCTGTCACCGCCTCGATGGACGAGATGGCGTTTCTCGAGCCCGTCCACGTCGGCGACCTCGTCCACGCTCATGGCCAGGTCAACTGGACCGGGCGCACGTCGATGGAGGTCGGTGTGCGCGTGCTGAGCGAGCCGTGGAACGAGGCCGGCGTCGCACCCAAGCGGGTGGCAACGGCCTACCTGGTGTTCGTCGCTCTCGATCCCTCCGGGCACCCCCGCCCAGTGCCGCCGGTCCTGCCGGAGACCGACGAGGACCGGCGCCGGTTCGGCGAGGCCGAGATCCGTCGTACGCACCGACTGGCACGTCGAGCGGCGATTCTGGCTTCGCGGGAGCAGCAGACATCCACTTGATCGTGGCCCGGCGTGTTGGCCCGTCGACCGCTCTAGACCGCAGGAATACTCCGTAGACGTGTCGGCCCCACCCAAGAGCTCGTTGCACGACGGGGGCAGTGCGTCGATCCAGGGCGACACCGAGCGGCGCGCGCAGGCCGTACGGTTCCGACGGGCGCTGAGCCTCCTCGGCATGACCCTGGTGGCGCCGGGATCGGCCCAGATCGTCGCGGGCAATCGCTCATTGGGACGTTTCGCGCTGCGAGTGGCCTTGATGGCCCTGGTCATGGCGCTGGCCGTGGGAGGTCTCTGGCTGCTGTCGCCCAAGGCAGTCATCACTCTCTTTGGCCATGAGTCGGTCCTAGCGGTAATTCGCTATGTGCTGCTCATCCTGGGCGGCCTCTGGGCCGTCCTCTTCGTCGACGCCTGGCGGCTCGGCCAGCCGATGGCGCTCGCACGAACCCACCGACTGCGGGTGTTCGGACTGACGGGCGTACTCGCCATCGGGACGTCCGCCGCTGTGCTCGTCGCCGCCAACGCTGTCGGCAGCCTCCAGGTCGTTGTGTCGGACGTGTTCACGGGCGGCGGGGCGGGGGAGCGGGATGGTCGCTACAACATCCTGCTGCTCGGCGGCGACGCCGGCGAAGACCGCGAGGGTCTGCGGCCCGACAGCATCACGGTCGCCAGCGTTGACGCTGAGACGGGCGCTTCGATTCTGTTCGGGCTGCCGCGCAACATGCAGAACGTGCCGTTCACCGAGGACAGCCCGATGCACGACGAGTGGCCGGACGGGTTCGACTGCGGGGATGAGTGCCTGCTCAATGGTGTGTACACCTGGGCCGAGGACCACGCCGATCTCTTCGAGGGCGAAGATCGGCCGGGAGTCGCTGCCACGCAGTCGGCGGTCGAGGCGATCACGGGCCTGGAGATCAGCTACACCGCGCTGATCGACTTGCAGGGCTTCGAGCAGCTGGTCAACGCCGTTGGCGGCGTGACGATCAACGTCGGGAAACGCGTGCCGATCGGGATCGAAGGCGGCCGGATCCAGGGGTGGATCGAGACTGGCGAGCAGCGGATGGACGGCGGTACGGCGTTGTGGTTCGCACGGTCGCGGCGGGACAGCAACGACTACGAGCGCATGGCCCGGCAGCGGTGTGTGATGTCGGCCATGCTCAAGCAGATCGATCCGCAGACCGTGCTGACCAACTTCCAGTCGTTGGCGTCGGCATCGGCTGAGACGATCTGGACCGACGTGCCGGTGACGGACCTGCCGGATCTTCTGTCGGTCGCCGGCAAGGCGCGGGCGCAGGCGCCGGTCAGCGTGAGCTTCGTGCCGCCGCTCGTGGAGCCGGTGCACCCGGACTTCCGGCAGATACGTCGGCTGGTAGAGGACGCGATCGACCCGCCCGAGATGGCCGAGACGGACGTGACGGAGCCCCAAGAGCAGCAACCGGCTACCGCAGGGGAGGCAGCCGGCAGTGCCCGCGGAAGCGCCAGTCTGCGTCGGGTAGCCATTCCCCGGTTCGGCCAAGACCTGTGGCTCGCCGTATAGGGTGCTGCGCTCGTGGACATCAGCCAGCTCTCGATCGCAGACGCCTATGAGCTGACCCCGCACGTGCACCGGGACGAGCGTGGAGTGTTTCTGGAGTTCTATCGATTCGAGGCGCTGGAATCAGCGGTCGGTCACCCACTGAGTCTCCGCCAGGGCAACGTGTCCGTTTCTGCGCGAGGGGTCGTGCGCGGCATCCATTTCGCTGCCGTGCCGCCAGGCCAGGCCAAGTACGTGACCTGCATGTCGGCTCGGTACTCGACGTGGTGGTCGACATCCGCGTCGGCTCGCCGACGTTCGGCCAGTGGGAGGCGGTCGCCCTAGACGACGTGGACCGCCGTGCGGTGTATGTGTCGCGAGAGGCCTGGGTCACGCTTTCATGGCGCTGACAGATGGAGCGATCGTGAGCTACCTGTGCTCTGAGGTCTTTACGCCCGAACGTGAGTTCGGCCTGCACCCCCTGGACCCTGACATCGGGATCAGCTGGCCCGTCGGTGTCGCGCCGTTGCTCTCGCCGAGGGATGCCGCCGCGCCGCCACTGCAAGAGGCCGTCGATCAGGGGCTGCTGCCTGACTATGACGATTGCCGTCGCTTCTACGCTGCGCTGCGTACCGACGCCCAGTAGACAAGAGCAACCGTCAGTCGCCGACGTGGGACTCAAGCAATACCTGCGTGTCGACCTGCAGGACGCCAACTCCGCGCCCATCCGACTGGACAGTCAGGGTGGCCGCATGAGGGATGCGATGAAGCTCGACCCCGCTCTTAAGGGCGAGTGCGCCGTGAACCGTGTACTGCCCTTCGCCCAATGCGAGCCGAGGCAGCACAAGGTCCACTGTCATGCGTCCTCGGAGCGGTGGGAGCTGAACGCCGAGGAGTTTGGTGTTGGTGCCCCAGATCACTTGACCGAGGGGGGTGTCGATGCCGACACCCAGCATCCACTCGTCGAGGGGCTGATCGGCCTCCGCCGTGACTCGTACGCGCACGTCGTCACCCGGCACCATGAGGCTTAGCGGTGCTCCACTTGGCGACTCGACCTCGACCGACACAACCCGTGCAGCGGGCAGCTGTTCCTGCTTCTGCCGCTCCTCCTGCTCCTCGGCCCGGCTCGCCTCATAGTCAGCGCGGAGGGTTCGCAGCGCGTCCCGCGGCTCACCGTCGAGGGCGATCTGCCCCTGCTCGAGAACGACGGCACGGTCGCATAGTTCGCCGACCTGCTCCAGGGCGTGAGTCACCAAGACGATCGTGCGACCCTCTGCCTGGAAGGTGCGGATCCGGTCCATGCACTTGCGTTGGAACGGTTCGTCGCCCACCGCGAGCACCTCATCGACGAGCAGGAGGTCTGGATCGACGTGGACGGCAACAGCAAACGCGAGCCGCACGTACATGCCGGAGGAGTAGAACTTGACCTGCGTGTCGATGAAGCGCTCGATGCCTGAGAAGTCGACGATGGCGTCGAAGTGTCGCTCGGTCTGCTTTTGTGAGAGCCCCAGGATGGAGGCGTTGAGGAAGACGTTCTCCCGCCCGGTGAGATCAGGGTGAAAGCCCGCCCCGAGCTCAAGGAGGGCGGCGAGTCGCCCACGGCGCTCGACGATGCCCGTCGTCGGTTGGATGATGCCGCCGAGCACCTTCAGCAGCGTGCTCTTACCTGAGCCGTTGGGACCGATCAGCCCGACGGTCGAGCCAGCGCGAATCTCGAGATCGACATCTCGGAGTGCCCAGAAGTCTTCTTTGAAGGCGTTGGATCGTCGCAGGTTGACCAGTCGCTCCTTGAGCGACTTGTCTTTGCGGATCACGAAGCGCTTCGAGACGCCGCGGGCAGAGGCGATCACGGGACCGGTGGTCGACATCACAGCTCCTGGGCAAAGTTGCCCTCGAGCCGCGCGAACACTCGCTGTGCGATCCAAAGAAGGGCAAGCCCGATGAGAGTCATGATCACCATGCGTTCACCTAGATCAGGCGGGAACGGGGCGTCGGTGCCGGCGACCCAGAATGCCCGCTGAAAACCCATGACGGCGACGGCCGCCGGGTTGGCCAGGTAGATCTGCTCGAGAACTGGACTTGTCAGGGTGTCCTGGACGAGTTGCCACGAGTAGACCGTCGGCGTGGTCCAGAACCACACTGTCAGGCCAATCTCCACGAGGTATTGGACATCTCGGAGGTAGACGTTGACGGCGGCCAGGATCAGGCCGAAGGCCATCGCATAGACGAGGAGCACGGCAAGACTCAGTGGCACATAGAGCAGCCGAGGCCCCGAGGGAAACGCACCGACCACGGCAGTTGCGGTGACGAGGATAGTTAACTGGATGGCGAAGTTGAACATTGCCGAGCCCACCACGCTTAGTGGAAACACTTCGCGAGGAAGGTAGATCTTCTTTACAAGCCCGGCGTTTCCGAGGATCGAGGATGTGCTCCCGCCGATGATCTCGCTGAACAGGGTCCATGCGGTGAGGCCGGTGAAGATATAGATCGCAAAGTCGGGGATCGCCCGCTGTGCTCCCAGGAACTTGCCGATGGCGACGTAATAAACCACCAACATCGCCAGCGGCCGCAGCAGGCTCCACGCAAACCCGAGCACGCTGTCCTTGTAGCGGACCTTGAGCTCTCGCCGGATCAGGAGACCCAGCAGCTCGCGCTGCGCCCATATGTCGCGAACAGACGCTCCGGTCCCCCGGAGTAGCCCCTGGGGGGCGCCGACCCGTTCAAGCGGCAGGGCCGCAAGCCGCGCGGACCGCAGCTCTGCGTCCGTCTCCGTCATACGGTGGCGATCCTCCTTGTAGCGGCCGCTCCTGCACGGCTCAGACAGGCCAGCCTAACCGAGGGGCAGTCTCGAGGATCTGGGGGCGCGCCCTGACGTACCCTTGTCCGCCGTGGACAGACACCACCGTGTTTCGTACGCCCCGAACGCTCAGGACATTGTGTTGATCAGGGCGCTCGGCGACGTATCCGCAGGCGTTTACCTCGATCTGCAGGCACACCACCCCATCGAGGGTTCCAGGACCTATGCGCTAAGTCGCATGGGTTGGCGTGGTCTGTCTGTGGTGCACTCGGCGTCATTCCTACCCGAGTGGAAGACCGAGCGGCCGGACGACCTGATCAAGGATCACGGTGAGGCCCTGGATGACCCGATGCGTCTCATCCAGCAGCGGAAGGACCTGCTGTCTAGCCCGCACGTCGTCGTGACCGACAGCCGCGAACTGATGATGCTGGATCTGGTCGGCTGGCGACCATGGGTGCTGATCGTCGATCTTGAGCCCCAGGCCACCCCTGATCCGGCTCCGCCCTCGTGGGAGCCGGGACTGGCAGCCACGGGTTACCAGTTCTGTCTGTTCGACGGGTCGGCCCGGTTCTACGTCGCTGCTGAGCAAAAACGGCTTGCCCCCCTGCTGTCGTACCCGGCCTGTCTCCGTGACGACTTCGTCCTGTGGTCCGTAGGCGACGACGTCGAGTCCCTCGACCGGCTGGCCGAGCGGTGGGCGCACGCCGCGCTGACCGCCGAGCCCAGAACCGAAGGCGAGTTTGCACAGCTGCTCGCCGATAGGGCCCGGCTTTCGGCCCAGCTGATGTCGGCCGAGGAGCGTCTCGCCTCGACTCACCACCATGCCGAAGTGCTTGAGCACGAACTCAGGCGGATCCGCGAGTCCACCATGTGGCGACTTCAGACGAGCGTGAGTCGGCTGTGGCGACGCTAGCGGCGAGACGATCAACGGGCGATCGCGCCGAGACTGGGGTCGACGTCCTGACCGGTCGCTTGGCCAGAGTCACCCCGCTCGTCACTGGTCGGGCCGTCGAGCCGGCGGGCAAGGGCGCTTCCGGACGGCTGTTGGCCGCTGTTGCCGAGAGTCTGCTCCAGTCACCGAGCCGAGATCGACTGTGGCTCTTGGCGTCGGCGATGGCCGGGGCATATCCCACCGAGGACGAGCTCATTGACGCGCAGCGCTCCGTGGAGCTCGCACGCTCTCGAGCGGGCGTCGCTGGCGCACTGCTGGACTTTGCCTTCGAGGTCTGCTCGCGAGCCGGAAGCCTGCACGGCGGCATCACCGTGTCGATTGGAACGGTGCTCGTCGACACGGGGCCGAGCACCGTTACCCTGTCGACTCGCCCCCCTGGGGTGTACGGCCCGCGGCTCGGTGGCCTGTCTGGCGTCTTGCCCGTCACGTGGGGGTTCGCCAATGCCGGCTTTCGTAGCGTCGATGGGGGAACCGGAGAAACCTCGTTACTCGTGCCGTGGCGCGCGACTGTCGTGCTGGCAGACATGCCCCCGGAGCGGGCTTTTCGCCCGCTTGCGGCTTTGGCGGCACACTCCGGCAACCGGCTTGTGGCTCTCGGTCCGTCGCTTGAGTCGCTGATCTCCGCCGAACGCGCAACTCATATCCACGAGCCCGAGCACACCGTCCGGTATCTGGAGGTTCTCAAGTACGCCGACTGCGTCGTGGCTATGCATGGACCGGCATCTGTCCAGTTCCACGCCTTCCAGACCATGCTGCGGGCGCAGGGTCTGAGCGGTCCGCAAGTCGCCGATTGCTTTGCGCCCAACGGTCAGCTCCATGCCGATCAAGATCACCGTGCCGGGGGCCCTTCGGATGGCGAGTGGCATGCCTGGGCGGAAAGCCTGCGGCAGCTCCTCGTCTCGGGACCAGAGCAGCACGCATGACCTCGAGCGACCCCTACCTTGCTCTGAAGCGGCTGTTCCGAGACGACCGTCGGCCCGCGGTCCGTGCTGTCCGCGACCGGTTGGAGACTGTCGTGGACGTGTTGGGCGGTCCCCCCTCTGCCGCATCTGCACCGGAGAGGTGGGATGTGATTGCCGCGCTCCTCGAGACTCAAGCGCCGAGGTCCTTCTGGCTTCTCCACTCCGTCGTGTCTGGCGATCTCGCGACAGTAACGGCGGTAGATGCCGCCGCTCGCCGGGCACGAACACACAGCTCGGCTACGGTGCTGACCGACGTCTGCGCGGCTTCCGTAAGCGCGATCGAACGTAAGGGTGGTCCCCCGGGCGCGGTCCGTGTGATCCGCGAGCGGACAACGGTGGATGTTCATCACACGGCATCCTCGGACGTCGCCACAGGGATCCAACGAGTTGTGCGGGAAACCGTCGTCCGCTGGCAGACCACTCACGACGTGACCTTGCTTGGCTGGGGCGAGGGGCTGGCCAGCCTTGTCGAGCTGGCGCCTGAAGCGCTCACCTCGGCCCACCGAGGTCATCCCGCCGGCGGAGACAGGCTGGTGCCCTGGAACGGGCTTCACCTTGTTCCGGAGCTCTGCGCAGAGGCGCCCCGGGCGCAACGACTCGAGGCTCTAGCCCGGTTTTCCGGCTGCTCAGTGGGAACGATCGGGTATGACCTGGTGCCTGTGACCATTAGCGAGACGGTCGCGGACGGGCTTGTCCACGCATTTGCCGGTTACCTGTCGGCGCTTAAGTATTGTCACTCTGTGGCAGCTATCAGCGAGGCGGCGGCCGCTGAGTACGAAGGTTGGGCGACGATGGTCGGAGCGGCCGGACTGCCGCGACCAGTCGTGCGGCCCGTGGTGCTGGCCAGCGAGTCGTCGGAGTCGAGCGCAGCCGCGGCTGCTCGGGTTCGTGAGTTCCACGGCCACGATCCCCTCGTCGTCTGTGTCGGAAGCCACGAGCCGCGGAAGAACCATCTGGCCGTGCTCTACGCCGCCGAAACGCTCTGGCGCAAGGGCCTAAACTTCCGGCTCCTGTTCATCGGCGGCCATGGCTGGAAGGGTGAACGGTTTGCCCAGCGCGTGTCTGAGCTGCAGGCTCGAGGTCGACAGCTGGAAGCGCTCAGGGCGGTTGACGATGACTTCTTGTGGGCGGCTTACCGGCAGGCTCGGTTCCTCGTCTTCCCATCGCTAAATGAGGGTTTCGGGCTTCCCGTCGCGGAGGCGCTCGCCAGCGGCACACCAGTGATCACGACGAACTACGGAAGCACTCGGGAGATCACAACGGACGGCGGCGCTCTGCTTGTCGACCCCCGCGACGACGGTGAGATCGCGTCTGCGATGGAACGACTCCTGACCGACGAGGACCTTCGGGAGAAGTTGGCCGCCGAGGCGCGGTCGAGACGTCCGCGCACGTGGTCGCAGTACGCCGAGGACACCTGGCGGTTCCTGGCGGACGGTGTTGCTCGTCGACAGGATCCCAACACGACAAGCCTAGGATGACCGCGTGACGACAAGTGAGACCTTCATCTCCTATGCGCAGAATGGCGAAGACGTTGTTCTGTGGCGAGCCCTGGGGCGTTTGAGCGAGGGAAGGTACGTTGACGTCGGTGCCAATGACCCGGTCGACGATTCCGTCACCAAGGCGTTTTACGACCGGGGCTGGAGCGGCATCGACGTCGAGCCGATGCCCGATGTTGCCCAGAGGTTGCGCGATGCGAGGCCCCGCAACGTCGTTGTCGAAGCAGCCGTCACGGCGCGCTCGGGGGAGGGTGTCGTTCTGCATGAAGTCCCCGGCACCGGCCTGTCGACACTGGACGACGATGTCGCCAACGCACACGCCTCGCACGGGCTAGAGACCCACGATCGAACAGTTGCCGCTCTTCGCCTCGACCAGATCGTCGCCAAGCACGGCTACGACGAGGGAGATGTCCATTTCCTCAAGGTGGATGTCGAAGGATCTGAGGCAGATGTTCTCGAATCCGTAGACCTCGAAGCGTGGCGGCCATGGGTTCTTGTGATCGAATCCACGGCGCCGAACAGCTCAGTACCGACCCACGAGGAGTGGGAAAGGCAGGTTCTGGCCGCAGGCTATGTGTTCTGCCTGTTTGACGGGCTCTCTCGCTTCTATGTCGCGGAGGAGCATGCCGATGCTTTGCGCCCAGCGTTGAGCTACCCGGCCTGCATTCTGGACGGTTTCGAGGCCGCACGGTTGCACAAGGTGATCGACGAGCGAGGGACTCTGTCCACTGCGCTTGATGAGGCGACGGTGGAGCGCGCACGTCTTGAGCTTCGGTCTAGCGAGCTGGAAGAGGAACTCGTCCACTGGCGCGGCGCTGTCCTTGCCAGATTCGCAGACGCTGCGGCATCTGGCGCGGCGAGCAGCGAGGTCCGACGGCTCAGGCGTGAACTCGACGAGCTGCACCACACGTTGTCGTGGCGGGTGACAGCACCTCTCCGGGGAGTCCGCCGAGTGCAGCGGCGCATCGGCGGTAACGCATGATGCGTTCCATTCCGTCCGCGTCCGCTCGCGAGGCGCTGGCGCAGCGCCTGCGCGCGGCAGCGAGCGTGATGCTCGAGCAGCAGCCTGCGACGCGACAAGACGCATCCGAGGACTCAGCCGTTATGTTGGACGCGCTCGTCAAGACGGTCCACCGCGACCCAACGTCAGAGAGCATGTGGCTGCTGTACGTGGCCGTGTCCAGCTCGTTCCCGACGCACGATGAGGTCCTGGCGGCGCTGCGCGCTTTTGAGCTGGCCTCGCCATCGGAAGCCACAGTCTGGCTGCTGGAGACCTGCCTCGCCGCGGCGCAGGACCGGGGAGCGGCCGACCTGTCGATGGATGTCGTCACCGGTCAGGTCGTCGTAGACGTCGACTTCTGTGCGCGTCACGAGTTGCACACCGGGATCCAGCGAGTTGTTCGTGAGACGGTCCCGAGATGGGTTAAGGACCAAGAGCACCTCACCCTGGTTGCTTGGACTCCGACGTTCGGCTCCTATCGTCACCTCGATGACGTCGAACGCAACCGGGTGCTGCGCTGGTCAGGTCGGAAGTCGGCGGCGCGGCCAGCGGCTGCGTCGGATGCGGCCGCGCACCGTCTTCTCGTGCCGTGGCGCTGCACTCTGGTGCTTGCCGAAGTTCCGGATCAGCACGCGTGTCAGCCCCTGGCAGCGTTGGCCGAGCACTCGGGCAACCGTGTCGTCGCCATCGGATACGACTGCATCCCCGTCGTGAGCGCCGAGTACGTGCCGAGCGCCGAGCCCGACAGATTCGTCCGGTACCTCACGATCATTAAGCACGCGGATCGCGTGGCCGGCATCAGCGCCTCGGCCAAGGCCGAGTTCCAGGGTTTCGCCGACATGATGCCGGTCCAGGGCCTTGCGGGCCCGGCCGTGACCGAGTGCGAGCTGCCAGTCGAGGTGCCACAAGCGAGCGATGCCCCGACGCCAACGGGAATACCGCTCGTGGTCGTCGTGGGCAGTCATGAGCCTCGGAAGAATCACCTGGCCGTGCTGCATGCGGCGGAGCAGCTGTGGCGCGAAGGCAAGACTTTCGAACTGCGGTTCATCGGGGGTAGCGGCTGGGCGACTCGGGAGTTTGACCGGAGGCTCAGACGGCTTCGCTCCAAGGGACGGACACTCTCTGCGCATCGGGCCGTCGGCGACTTAGACCTTTGGAGCTCCCTGCGTTCAGCGCGCTTCACGATCTTTCCGTCTTTGCACGAGGGATACGGTCTTCCCGTTGCCGAGTCCCTGGCGTGCGGCACACCTGCCATCACCACCGACTACGGGAGTACGCGGGAGATCGCCCAACCGGGCGGCGCTCTGCTAGTGGACCCGCGGGATGACAAGGCACTCGCCGATGCCATGCGCAACCTGCTGGAAGACGACGACTTATGCGCGAGACTCCGCCGGGAAGCGGTGGACCGACCTCCCCGGACTTGGGACGACTACGCACGCGAGCTCTGGGCTGGACTCGTCGAGACATCCGAGGTTCGCGCGTGATCCGAGATCGAGTTCACCAGGCCACGCCCGTGCGGGTTTTCGGACTGCGCCCGTTCGTGCGCGAGCGGCTACATGTGCTGCTGCGGGCACTCGAGCACGAGATGCCACAGGACACGCCACCGAAGAGACTCCTCGCGGAGCTCGATGGCATACTGCGTCCCGCCGACCCGACATTCATCTGGCTCAGTCTGTCTGTGCTGTCGGGGCGTCTGCCACGAGAGGCAGATGTCTTGCGCACGCTGCGGGCGGCGGAGCTGGACGGCCCTGTTCGGGCTCTGGCCTCCGAGGGCATGTTTAGGCGTCCGGGCTTGCTCGATCTCCGCGACACGACTTCTGCGGTCGAGGTGGTCACGGACGCCGTCGTTGTCGACGTTCAGCACACCGCTCGGACTTCATTGGCGACCGGCATCCAGCGCGTTGCGCGAGAGACCGTACGCCGCTGGGCGGACTCTCGCAGCATCATCTTGGCCGGATGGAAGCACGGCCACGGTGCACTTCGACGGCTGGACGCGGACGAGTCACGTCAAGCGCTTCACGGCGGGCGCCTGGATAAGCGGCCGAATGATCGGAAGCAGCCCACTGTGCTTGTCCCCTGGCGCAGCACATATCTGCTTCCCGAGCTTGCTACGGAGTCCGACCGAACCAGCCGCATCCTCGCTCTCGCGCGTTTCTCCGGATGCGCTACTGGAGTCATCGGGTTCGACTGCGTGCCGCTGACAACGGCGGAGACAGTTGCTGACGGCATGGGGGCTGGCTTCGCAAGCAACCTCTCGGCAGTGAAGTACATGGCTCGGCTGGCGGCCATCTCCGATGCAGCAGCGAGTGAATACCGTGGCTGGCGGGCGATGCTCGCGGGTGCCGGGCTTTCGGGCCCAAGGATCGAGCCGATCACGTTGCCGGTCGAAGCGCTTGAGCCGACCGCGTCCGTTTTGGAGGAGGCGCGGAAGAGACTCGTCGCGGGAGACATGCCGATGGTCCTCGTGGTGGGCAGTCACGAGCCGCGGAAGAATCACTTGGCCGTGCTCCACGCAGCTGAGCTGGTGTGGCGTCGAGGACGGCGCTTCTCCGTCGTTTTCGTTGGCGGGAACGCGTGGAACAGTGACTCATTCAGTGAGCGCCTGACTCAGTTGCAGGAGGTCGGGCGGCCCGTCGAGTCCATGTCAGCCTTGTCAGACGAGCTTCTGTGGTCGGCCTACCGATCAGCGAGGTGCGTGCTCTTCCCCTCACTCAATGAGGGCTATGGTCTCCCGGTAGCTGAGGCCTTGGCGAGCGGTACGCCGGTGATTACGTCTGACTTCGGCAGCATGGCTGACATCGTCACACATGGCGGGGCGCTGCCTGTCGACCCACGCGACGACCACGACATTGCCGAGGCCTTGGACCGGCTGCTCAGCGACGACGAACTCCATGCAAACTTGGCTGAACAGGCGTTGCGCTCGCCGCGCCGGACCTGGGACGAGTATGCCGATCGCACGTGGAACTTCCTCGTCGGCGGGACAATCGAGCATCCGACCGACCGGCACCGAGCCGGCGCCTGACGCCTCTCACGCTGACGGAAATCGCGTCTGCGCCTTCGCCCAGTACTCGGCACTGTTCATCAGAGCGATGGGTACCGTAAGGTCGCCCGATCCCGCGAGCTGCGGCGAGTACGCCGCCTGCCCCGTCGTATCCGGTTGTCGTTGCAGGTACGTCTGGTAGATGCTCGTAAGCCTTCGGTTTCGAGCCTCAGGGGAAGTCGCGATGGACAGGACCATGGAATTGCGGCTGGTCGTGGCCGCCGCCGCCGTCCACGTGGCCAGACCGGTCGGGTCGATCCCGCGGCCGAGCAAACCGCGGTAGACGCCGTCCAGCCACGCGGCGAAGCTCCCGTTGCCCAGACGCGACAACGACTCGGCGGAGCCGTAGACACCGGCAGCGACGTGTGGCCACCCGGCCCCCCGGAGGATGAAATCCACCCAGCCGGTGAGACCGGCAGGATCGGCAGGACGCAGCACGGCGGCGCGATACATCGTGTCGACAACTGAGCGCAAGTGCTCCTGTGAATACACCAATGCCTCGGCAACTTGCTGACGTGGCATTCCCGTGGCCATCGCGAAGGCCCAACTGCTGAGACCCCCTGCATCTGGGTTTCGTCCTAAGGTGTCGACGTACACCGCGGTCACGAATGATCGAGCCGCCGCCTCCGAAACCATTCCGACGGCGAACCAGGTGCTCTTGAGGCCCAACCGGGTGCGCACTTGGTCGCCCGTGAGAGTCACAGCGCCGGAGGACGTGTTGATCACGACTTGGATGGCTCGGCCACCGAAGTCGCCCAGCCCGTTGCGTTGGATTACCCGCATGTCTCGGACGGCCGCAGTGCCCAATCTCGGGCCCAGGTCCGCGACACGGATCTCGGTCCGCCAGTTGTGCGACGGGTTGGCCGTGGCGTCATCACCGAGGTCCTGTACGGCCGGGAACGCACCGCCCGCTGACCAGCCACCGGTGGACGCGCTGAACTCGGTGAGGGCGACTGCGCCCGATCCCGCGCGACGAACTTGTCCCGATGTCTCTGCCACGGCCTGATCGGTGCGTGCGTCCTCGAGCGACGTGGTCGCCCCAGTCGACGGGTTCTGCGAGAAGGCACCCTCATACACCTGGCAAGCCGTCGTGTCGCAGGTCTTGGCCCATGACGAGCGGTTTGAGGCGAGCGCGTAGGACCGTGCGGCGACGGACTGTGCCCTGAGCGCGTCCATTCCGCGGCCGGACCCGGCCGACCCCCAACTTGCCGGCACCTCCCGAGGGACGACACCCCGCAGATAGTCGTTCAGCAATACCCGGTTGACCGTGGCCTGGGCACCACCTCCATCGACAACCACGAAGTGCCCGCGATAGCCGGTGTTCTTACCTGGCTGGCAGAGCCGAATGAGAGCGCCAGAAGTCGCGATCGTTGCTCCGCTGGGCACGGAGGAACGCCACAGTGTCCACGGACCTCCGCAACTGTCTGCCGCGAAGACGTTGAAGGAGTTTGCCGCCGTACGGTGGACGAGGACTGCGGCGCGGCCGACGGCCGCACCATTGACGGACAACGAGGGTCCCGTCGCAATCGTGTCGATGCCGTTCTGAGACATGAGCTGGACTGTGATGGCAGGGTTCCCGGCGTCGGCAGCGAGCCGGGTCCCGCCGTAGAAGTGGTCGAGGATCTGTCGGTACGTCCAAGCGTGATCCACCGCATACCCAAATGCGCCCCACTGGCCCATGCCGCGTCCGTGGCCGAAGCCGTGACCGGTGAACGTGGCCATCGGATCGGCGGCTCTGGCAGGCGGGGCGGAGGCGAGGACAAATGTAGATGCAAGCGACGCCACGCCCAAGGCGATGAGGAGCATCCTTCGGATCAATTGAGTGGCTCTCATCGCGCACCCCCGGCTCGAGACATCCATTCGAGCACGGGCGAGCACCGGCCGCGACACGTTCAGTTCAGAACGCGTCAACTCACCAGTGTCGCGCGTACGTCAGGAAGAGCCCGCTCCAGTGAGGTGCGCCATCCGGGCGGCGGGCGCATATCCGCCGCGCGCCACGCGTCGTGCCCCAGCACCGAGTAGGCAGGCCGGGGGGCGGGGCGGGGAAATGCCGCGCTCGTGACAGGTCGAACCCTCTCAGGGTCGGCTCCAATCAGTTCGAAGATCGCGCGGGCGAACCCGTACCAGGTGGTCGATCCGGACGATGTCGCGTGATAGATCCCGGCGGGCGCGGCGACGTGGACCATGCGGATGATCTGCCGGGCCACGTCCGCCGTCCACGTGGGCTGACCCCACTGGTCGTCAACGACATCCAGGGTCGGTCTGTTCGACTCAAGGCCCAGGATGGTCTTCACGAAGTTGCTTCCACCGGCGCCGTAGAGCCAGGCGGTGCGGACGATCCATGATGCGCTGGGAAGGGTAGCCCGAACGGCCCACTCGCCGGCGGCCTTCGTACGTCCATAGGCCGACGCCGGCGCCAAGGGTTCGTCTTCTGCATACGGATTGGACGCCGAACCGTCAAAGACGTAGTCGGTGGAGATTTGTACGAGACGTGCCCCCGTGCTCGCGCAGGCGCGGGCGATGTTGGCCGCGGCGACTGTGTTGACGACAAAGGCTTCACCCTCATGGGTTTCTGCTTCGTCGACCGCTGTGAAGGCGGCGGCGTTGACGACCACGTCCGCGCCGTGGGTGTGGAGAGCCGCGACAACCGCGGCAGGATCGGTGACATCGAGATCGCGACGGGCGAGCGCGACGACGTCTGCACCCGCGAGAATGGACTGGAACTCCAGCCCAAGCATCCCGCCAGCGCCGGTGATCAGCCACCTCGTCGGTGCGGTGCCGTTTGGCTTGGGAATACTCATGGCTCCGGAGAGATCGGCGCGACGTCTGCCGCCGAAGCCTACCGACGGGGTTGTCCGCCTGATCGGCTGGCTAGGCTGCTGCGCCATGCGCGGCATCATTCTCGCCGGCGGGTCGGGAACCCGGCTCTACCCGATCACTAAGGGCGTCAGCAAACAGCTAATGCCGGTTTTCGACAAGCCGATGATCTACTACCCGTTGTCCACGCTCATGATGGCCGGGATCCGGGAGATCCTGATCATCACGACGCCCGAGGATCAGGCGCAGTTTCAGCGGCTGCTCGGTGACGGCGCCGACATAGGCATCTCGTTGTCGTATGCCGTTCAGGCGCGCCCGGAAGGACTGGCTCAGGCATTCCTCATCGGGGCCGACTTCATCGCCGACCAGAGCGTTGCCCTCATCCTGGGCGACAACATCTTCTACGGGGCCGGTCTTGGCACGAACCTTCGCGCGAGCACAGATCTGCGCGGGGGTCGCATCTTCGCCTACCACGTCGCCAACCCGACTGCGTACGGAGTCGTGGAGTTCGACGACGACGGACGGGTCATCTCGATCGAGGAGAAGCCGGAACAGCCCAAGAGCAGCTTTGCTGTCCCGGGGCTGTACTTCTACGACAACGAGGTCGTCGCGATCGCACAAAGCATCAAGCCGAGTGCCCGCGGGGAGCTCGAGATCACCGCTGTGAACGACATCTACCTCAGACGCGGGCGACTGCACGTGTCGGTGCTCGAGCGCGGCACCGCATGGCTGGACACGGGGACGTTCGACTCGCTTGTACAGGCCGCCGAGTTCGTGCGGGTGGTGGAGGAGAGGCAGGGCCTAAAGATCGGCTGCATCGAGGAGGTCGCATACCGCCAGGGCTTTATCGGCGCCAAGCAGCTCATTCACCTCGCCGAGCCCCTCCAGAGGAGCGGCTATGGGGAGTATCTGCTGCGGCTGCTCGACAGTCAGTGATCGAGCGGTAACCGTTCCGTCGGCGTTCAGCGACGGCAGGGAAGGTTTGCGCGACGGCGCAACGGTCTTGTTTCTGCCACTACCCGGGCCGACGAGCTCTGACGCCATGCTCTGGCAAGGACTCGCGGAGCCGAGGTTCAAGCTCGTGCGTGGCTATTTTCTGGGGCCCTCCGAACCTGATGACGGCGGGGAGCCTCCATCGCCGCGGTTCGGGGGTCCTACGTCCCCGCTTACCGACACGCTTGAAGAAATAGCACGGACAGGATCCGCGCCAGCGTTGACGGACAGGTTGCGCGAGATGTTCCTGCGTGATCTTGATCGTCTGGAAGTCGACTCGATCGTGGTCAGCCCGCACCCGTACACCCAAACTTTTGTGGATTTCTCACTTCTCTGCTCGCCCGCACACCAGACGAGCAGAGCCAGGGCACCGCCGTGTGGACGCAACGTTGAGGTAACGCCGAACGGGATCTGGTGACGCTTCGGCCCTCCCAAACCGTGTGGTGGCTACCCATCTGGGCTGGCCTCATGGCAAGGTGCGGGCATGACACTGAGGTCGACGCTTGCCCGTTCGAAGACGCTGCGTGCCATCTACCACTCGCTGCCCCGGCGCGGCATCACGCCGGAACAGCGCGCGGACGTTCTATACGACGCGGTGACCTCGGACGCTCTGCCACACCGGGTAGTTGCGCAGCTGGCGTACCGCGAGCTGCTCGGTCGAGCACCTGCCCCGGAGGAGGAGGCGCACTGGGTGGCCAAGCTCGACTCCGGAGAGCTCACCGATGTCGAGCTCTTCCAGGCGTTCCACGCCGCCGACGAGTATGCACGGGGAGCGAGCTTCAGCAGCCGTCTGCTCGGGCACTCGATCCACGTCGGGCGCCAGCAGTTCATCCGCTCGTTGCCTCGTGCGGGCCGGATCGTGGACCTCGGTGGCACTCACCTTGGCGACGAGAGTGGGGCTTTTGTCGCCATGGGCTATCCGTACGACTTCGACGAGCTCACCATCGTCGACCTGCCGTTCGAGGAGCGGCATGCGATCTATCGGAACGACCGGCATCCGGAAGTCGTCACTACCGCACGGGGTCGGGTGACCTATCGGTACCACTCGATGACGGATCTGACCTCGTTCGGCGACGCGAGTGTTGACCTCGTCTACTCAGGGCAGTCCTTCGAGCACGTGACCCCAGAGGACGGGGTGATGGTGCTCAAGGAGGTGTTCCGCATCCTGCGTCCCGGCGGTCATCTCGCACTCGATACTCCCAACGGCCGCGTGACACGGCTGCAGCAGGAAGAGTTCATCGACCCGGACCACAAGGTCGAGTACACGGTCGACGAGATGGTGAACCTGCTGACTGGCGCGGGTTTCGACATCGTCTCGATGACCGGCCTCAACCTCGCTGGTGGCTCGGTCAGGAAGGGTGAGTTCGACCTTGCGGAGGTTGCCGGCAACTCCGGCCAGTACATAGAGGTCGCCGACTGCTACATCCAGTGCTTCGTTGCACGCCGTCCTACCTGAGCGGAAGTCAGAACCGCTGCAGGGCTCTGCTGATGTACTCAGGGCTGCCCGTGAGTTGATTGCGCAATGCTTCTTCACCGGTGCCGATGACGAGGCTCGCCCAGGATCTCTTGGCCGTTGCATCGGCTGGTCGGCCCATGTATTGGCGGTAGACGGTGTCGATGCGCCGCTGCGCCGACTCGGTCGAGTTCCAGATGCCATTGACAGCCGCACCGCGTCCCGACGATCTGACAACGGGCGCCCAGACCGCGATCGCCCGGGCGTCCGCCGAGCGGCCGAGGACCTTCTGGTATAGCGCGCGCACGAATGCCTCCGGCGTGCCACCGGCCTTCCCGTAGTATTCGGCGCTTGCCAGTAGTCCTGGCGTCACTCGGGAGGGCAGGCTCCCTGCAGCGATGGCGCCCAGCCACCCGCTCATGCCCCCGGAGTCGACCCCGCGTCCGAGTGCGAACTGATAGGCCTTGGTGATCTCCCGGCGGCGGTACTCGGTTGTTGCTCCGATCGCGTTGACGAAACTCACTCGACTGCCACCGCTGACCAGGTAGGAGTACCAGCCACCGTAGCCCGCGGGTTCCACGCCACGGCCGAGCATGTCTACGTAGGCACCGCGCACGACGGCGTCACTCACGACCTGCGTTGCGACGCGGCTCTGGATCCCAGGAATCTGTCCATAGATCTGATTACCGGGGCACTCGGTGAATGCAGCGTCTCTGTGGCCGGAGACGGCCCGGAACGACACCACCTGCCCGGCGGGGTAACGCGAGTTGGCGCCTCCCCCGGAGGTGAGAGTGGCATTGGCTCCAGGGTGCTGGGAGTACATTCCGAGCTTCCACGCGAGGACGCTCTCCAACGCTCCGCGCGCCGCGGCTGGGAGCCCAGCAGATGTGTACGTACCAATCACGGAAACACCGAAGCTATTAGTGTTGAAACCACCGGTGTGGGCACCAATGACAGCGTTGTGCGTTCCACCGAAGCGACCCTCGAAAACGCGCCCGAACTTGTCGATCAGGAAGTTGTAGCCGATGTCACACCAGCCACGTCCCTGGACGTGGAAGGCATAGATACTCCGCAGGATGCCCGGCACCTGCGCGGCCGTGTAGTTGTTGCTGTCGGCGGTGTGGTGGACGAACCCGACCTTGACCGTGCTGCTGTACGACGGCCCCTCGGGGCAGGCGCTCAGTCGGAGGTTCTCGTCCGCGCCCCACGACGCACGGGAGTGCATGCCGGGCGTTGGTGGGGCAGCGACCGCCGAGCCCGCCGGGAACTGGCCGATGGTGGCGTCTGCGTCAGAGCTGCCCGGGTTCACGAGGACCGCTTCGACATTGGACAGCTGCTGACCATCCGTGGCGTCCATGGCCACTTGATAGGCGTCAGCTCCGGCTGTCAGCAGCGGCTCAGTTGCCTGCCGGCCGGCAGCTCGCTTCGCGTCTGCGCTGTTGTTATCCGGATATGTATCGGCCGGCTCGATTTCCTGCCACGACGTCCACTTGCCGCCCTCGCGGACTCGTACGCTGACCGATACGCCTGTCGTGGCGCCATCCCAGGTAATCCCGATCAGCTTGAAATCGTCCGCAGATGATTCCGGCGTGACGATGTCGGGTCTGTCCGGCAGGCCGGCGGCAGCCAACCCATCGGCCGACTGCGTAGCCATCGCGCGGTTCTGCGCGGCTGGGGCGTTCTGCAATGCCACGCGTTCGACGTGCGGTGCGACCGGATGGGGCGCCGGCGAGGCCGAGAACCAGGTCGGCGCCACGAGAACAAGCGCCGGGACAGTAACCGAAAGTGTCAAAACGGACAGTCGACGCACGACAGGACTCCCTCGGGCAGGTGCGGTCGCAGCCATCTTGTTCCACTCTGACGCGGCGTCCGGGGATGCGCACTCTGAGTGGCGGGTCTGCGTCGTGGCGCATGCGTAAGATGCGGTGCCGTGCCTAGCGTCCTATTTGTCTCCCCTGTGGCGGAGGCTGGTGGCTCTGACCAGGCACTTCTCCGGTTGATCCGGTCCCTGCGCGCGAGTGGGTTCACGTGTGTGGTGGCGCTGCCGGGAGTCTCCCCGCTGCAGGATGAGTTCGCCGCCGCCGGTGCGATCGTCCGAGTCGTGCCGATGAGGCGAATCACCACCGGGGGCGGGCTCGGCTGGTGGGTGCGGTACGCGGCAGGGTGGCCACTGGCGGTCATGCGGTTGGTTCGCCTCGTTCGCAAGACCCGAGCCGACATCGTCTCGAGCAACTCCCTGCACACCTGGTACGGCTGGGCTGCGGCATGGCTTACGCGCCGCCCGCACATCTGGCATGCGCGCGAGATCGTCGTGCAATCGCGTGTTGCGCTGGGCCTGGAGCGGCGGCTCGTCCAGCGGTTTGCTGATCTCCTCGTTGCGTGTTCCCATGCGGCAGCGCGCCAGTTTTCGGATGTGCTGTCAGACGAGCGGGTCCTCGTCGTTCATGAGGATGTCGATCGCTCTGAGTACAGCCCGGCGAGGTCGGGGGGGTTCCGCCTGGCGTACGGGCTGGCTGACAACACGCCTCTGGTGGGCTTCGTCGGCCGCATCGACACCTGGAAGGGGGTCGACGTGCTGTTGAACGCGTGGTCACGTGTCCGTGCGCGGCACCCCAGCGCGCAATTGGTCATCGTCGGCGGACCGGTCAAAGGCAAGGAGAGCTACGACAATCAGCTCCGCGAGCAGGCATCCAAACTCGCAGGAGTGACCTGGGTCGGTCGCGTGGTCGACGCTGCGGACGTCATGGCGGATCTGGATTTTCTCGTCGCTCCTTCGACGCTGCCCGAGCCGTACGGGCTCGTGCTCGTGGAGGCGCTCGCGAGCGGAACGCGCGTCGTCACGTCCGACGCAGGCGGGGCGCCTGAGATCGTGGCCAGGGCCGTGCCTGGCGCTGGCCGGACCGTTGTCCCCGGTGACCCCGAGGCTCTCGCAGATGCCGTCAGCGACCAGATAGATGCACAACCGACTACGAGTGCGGCAATCAGGCGCTCAAGACCAGTGCTGGTCGACCCTTTCCCAACGGACTGGGCGGAGATCTACGGACGTGTGACGCCCGAGCGTCGCTCGGCGCCCACGGCATCGCGGTAGGCCTCGACGGTCGCCGCCGCGCATGCTGCCCAGGTGAACGAGCGGGCTCGTGCTCGGCGGGTCGCCGAACGCCCGGCAGGGTCGTCGACACGTGTGAGCTTGTCCGCCCAGCCATCGACGTCGGCCACACCGACGAAGGTGGCCTGGTCCTGTGCGACCTCGCGGTGGACTGCGATGTCCGAAGCGATGACCGGCACACCACACGCCAGCGCCTCGAGCACTGGGAGCCCGAAGCCCTCGTACACGCTTGGCATGAGGAGTGCGGCCGTGCCGGCGACGATCGAGCGGAGGTCGGCATCCGTCACATGGTCTAGCACTACGACGCCACTCTGTTCTCGCAGCTCCGGTCCCCAGCCTGGCGGACCCACAAGGACGAGCTCGGGTGTGTCGGGCGCCTCCTGCCACGCTTGTGCGTGCGCCGCGAGCAGGGTCGGAAGGTTCTTGCGGGGCTCGCGCGTACCCACGAATAGCACGTATCGCTCTGGGAGCCTAAGCCGTCGTCGACTCTGCTCGTCTGGAGGCACGGCACTGAACCACTCCGTAGTGACGCCGAGCGGAGTCACCCGGACGCGATCAGCCGGCAGGCCGTACTCGTCGCGGACCTCAGCCGCCACCGACTCGCTCGGGCAGACAACCCACGCCCCGGTGTGGATGGCTCGCGGCACGAGCTGCTGAAACTGCAGGACGTCAGGCAGCACGGTCTCGGGGAATCGCTGGTACGTAAGGTCCTGCACGGTGATCACACCCGCGGCACGGCGTCGCGGTGGTAGCACGTAGTTGGTGCCGTGGAATACGTCGCACCGCCCCGACCAGAACTCGGCATACGCAGGCAATCCATGGAGCCAGGCTTGCCGAAGCAGCCGTGCCGGGGCGGGCCGTCGGCGAACTTTGGCGCCGCCCAAGGCGGGGACGTCACGGCGACCGCGGAGCGTGATCGGTACAAGCGTCAGGTCGACGTCCCGGATTGCGGCCAACTCGGGAATGAGATTGGCGACATAGCGGCCGATTCCTGTCCGACGTCCGATCAAGGGTGTCGCATCGAGGGCCACCTGCACCGTGCCATAGTGTCACGACCCGGCGGCACCCCCGGGCGACGTCGAGTGAGGAGCGGACGTGCCTACGCGGGTGGCGGTGATCCTGGAGCAGCTGCTCTCTCCCGTCCCTGGGGGGACCGGACGTTACAGCGCAGCCCTGGCCAAATCACTTGCGGAAACCGCAACTGGTGGCGCGGAGGTTCAGGGGTGGGTCGCGGCCCACCGTGATGTCTCGCCTGCCCGACTGCCTGGCGTCCTGGGACCGCGACGGCTCACCGCCGGTCGGCGTGTTTTGGCCAGGCTTTGGGAGCGTGGATTCGGCCCAGCTCCCGAGGGCTGTGACCTCGTCCACGCGCCGACCGTGCTCGCCCCGCCCCGCGGCCGCGCACCGCTGGTCGTGACCGTTCACGACGCCGTCCCGTGGACGCATCCGGAGACGTTGACGCCTCACGGCGTGCAATGGCATCGAAGGCTGATCGAAAGGGCGGCCCGCTTCGCGGACATAGTCGTGGTGTCCACTCACGCGGCCACTGCAGAGCTCGAGCACGCAGTGCCAGCCCTCCGAGGAAGGTGCGAGGTCATTCCACCTGGAGTGTCTGGCAACCTTGCTTTGCCGGCGGACGCCGACGAGCGGGTGCAGAGCCTCCGTCTACCCGCCGACGGCTACCTGCTATCGGTTGCCACGCTGGAGCCACGCAAGGGCCTGGATGTGCTGGTCCAAGCACTCGCAAAGCCACAAGCACCCAACCTTCCGCTGCTGGTGGCTGGGCAGCCGGGCTGGGGAGGGGTTGACCTCGCACAGGCATGCCGCCAGGCGGGACTCTCCGCGGACCGGGTCCGCGTCCTCGGCTACGTCTCTGACCAGGATCTCGCCGTCCTTTACAGCAAGGCCACAGCCCTCGTGGCGCCGTCACGGTCGGAAGGATTCGGCCTCCCGGTGCTTGAGGCGATGGCGGCTGGCCTGCCGGTGGTCGCGAGCGACCTTCCTGTCCTCGTCGAGGTGGGCGGCGCCGCTCTGGTCACAGCAGCGCCGGGGAATCCCGATGAACTGGCGAACGCACTGGCTCGCGTGGTTGGAGACCCTCAGCTACGCAAGCACCTCGCCACGTCGGGGTTGGCCCGAGCCAGCGCGTACTCATGGGAACGGTCGGCCCGCCGGCTCTGGGAGCTCTACGGTCGACTTGCCTAGGCGAGAGCCGTTGCGCGCGCCGGTAGGGTGTGCCGGATGACTGCACGGGACGATCTCCACATAGAGGAGGACACGGACGTGACCTCGACCGCAGGTCAGGTCGTCCGCGTTGTTGTCGTCACCTACTCGCCGGGCGAGGATCTCGAGCGCTTCCTTTCTTCGCTGCCGAAGGCCTGCTCCCAGAAGTACGAGGTAGTGCTCGCTGACAACGGCTCGACCGACGGCGCTCCGGAGCAGGCCGTCGAGCGGCACGACGTCGCGCTAGTCCGGTCCATGGGCAATGTCGGTTACGGCGCCGCGGCCAATCTTGGCTCTAGTGGGACCGACGCCCCCTTCCTGCTTATCTGCAACCCGGACCTGGTCTTCGAGCCCGGGGCGGTCGACGAGCTGCTGGAGGCCTCCCATCGCTGGCCGCAAGGGGCAGCGTTCGGGCCGGCGGTACTGGAGGACGACGGCTCGATCTACCCCAGCGCGAGGGCCCTTCCCGTTGTCGGCCATGGGATCGGGCACGCGCTGCTCGTTCGGATCTGGCCCACCAATCCCTGGACGCGGTCCTACCGGCGCGAAGACGTGGCCGTCGTGGAACGAGCCGCGGGGTGGTTGTCTGGATCGTGCTTCTTGATTCGACGTGAGGCGTTCGATCAGGTCGGCGGGTTCGATCCCGCCTACTTCATGTACTTCGAGGACGTCGATCTCGGCGACCGTCTCGGCAAGGCGGGATGGCTCAACGTGTACGTGCCATCGAGCCGCGTAGTCCACGCCGGGGGGACGACCACGCAGCGCTATCCGACGCGGATGCTCAAGGCCCATCACGACAGCGCCTATAGGTACCTGTCCCAGCGATACCGTCCGCCGCTGCGCTGGCTTCTGTGGCTTGGGCTCCGGCTGCGCTATGCCGTACTGTCCCGTCGGGCTGGGCGGCCCAGCACCTGATCGCCCTGCCCAGGCGGCCGGCGGGCTCAATGCGGCACGCTAGGCTACCTCCGCAGTTTCATCGACGAGACCATTCTGAGGATCATGAAGCGCGCACTGATTACCGGGATCACGGGGCAGGACGGCCTGTATCTGGCCGAGCAGCTGGTCGACAAGGGCTACGACGTCAGCGGGCTGATCCGCGGGCAGAACAACCCGAAGCGCGCTCTGGTCGAGCACGAAGTCCCGGGTGTGACGTTGCTCACCGGAGACCTGACCGACCTTTCGAGCCTGCTCCGAGCCTTCGACGCGGCACAGCCGACGGAGGTCTACAACTTGGGCGCGATCTCGTTCGTCGCCTACTCGTGGGAGAACGCCAGCCTCACCTCGGACGTCACCGGCAAGGGCGTGCTCAACATGCTCGAGGCTACGCGGCTCTACGCCGGCAAGGACCTCGACAAGATGCGTTTCTATCAGGCCTCCAGCTCGGAGATGTTCGGCAAGGTTCAGGAGGTGCCGCAGCGAGAGAGCACGCTCCTCTGGCCGCGCTCCCCGTACGGCGTCGCCAAGGTCTTCGGCCACTACATGACGATCAACTACCGCGAGTCGTACGGTCTGCACGCATCCTCCGGCATCCTGTTCAACCACGAGTCGCCTCGTCGCGGCCCGGAGTTCGTCACCCGCAAAGTGTCCTTGGCTGTTGCGCGGATCAAGCTTGGACTTCAGGACAAGATCATCATGGGCAACCTCGACGCCAAGCGTGACTGGGGCTTTGCCGGCGACTATGTCGACGCGATGTGGCGCATGCTGCAACAGGACGTGGCCGACGACTACGTCGTTGCGACCGGCGAGACGCACTCCATCCGAGAGCTTCTCGACGTGGCGTTCAAGCACGTGGGCATTGACGACTGGGAGCGCTACGTCGAGCAGGACCCGCGCTTCTTCCGGCCCGCTGAGGTCGAGTTGCTCATCGGCGACCCGGCCAAGGCCAAGGAGAAGCTTGGCTGGGAGCCCAAGGTTAACTTCGAGGAGCTTGTGACGATGATGGTCGAGTCCGATCTGGCGCAGCAAAGGGCGCTCTCGGGCGTCTGACCATGGCCAACGTTCTGGTCACAGGCGTGACAGGGCAGGACGGCGGATATCTCGCGGAACGGCTGGTTTCCGAGGGGCACGCCGTGCACGGACTTGTCCACGCGTCAGACGGCCTGGGGGCCAGCGAGCTTCGCGGCCGGGTTCCTGCAGTCAAATTGCACCGCGGCGATCTCACCGACCAAGCGGGTCTGAGCTCAGTGGTCGCGGAAGTGCGGCCCGACGAGGTCTACAACCTCGCCGGCATCAGCAGCGTGGCTCTCTCATGGGAGGAGCCGGTGCTCACGGCCGACGTGACCGGCCTGGGCCCGGTCCGTCTCTTCCAGGCCGTCCAGGATTGGGCAAAGGAGGCTGGCAGGTCCCCCCGGGTACTCCAGCCGTCGAGCGCTGAGATCTTTGGGGAGCCAACAGAAGAGCCGCAGACGGAGAACACTCCGCTCAGTCCGGTATCGCCCTACGGGGCCGCCAAGGCCTACGCCCATCAGATGGCCGGTCTCTACCGCGCCCGCGGGTTGTTTGTGAGCACGGTGATCCTCTACAACCACGAGTCACCGCGCCGGCCTACCGCCTTTGTGACCCGCAAGATCACACAGACGGTCGCGCGCATTAGCAAAGGTCTGGCTGACGAACTTGTGCTGGGCAACCTCGATGCACGGCGCGACTGGGGCTGGGCACCTGACTACGTCGACGCGATGGTCCGGGCTGTCAGGCACCACGAGCCGGGCGACTACGTTGTGGCCACCGGAGTCGCACGCAGCGTCCGCGACTTCGTGGCGGCAGCGTTCACGCGCGCCGGAGTTGATAACTGGGAGCCGCTCGTTCGAGTCGACCCCGCGTTCTTCCGTCCCGCGGATGCGACGGCGCTGGTTGGCGACGCGAGCAAAGCGCGATCGGTGCTGGGGTGGGCGCCAACTGTCAGCTTCGAGGACCTCGTTGGTGCCATGGTCGACGCCGATCTATCTGAGCTCGACCCTGACACCGGTGCTCATGTCTAGGCAGCGTTCTGACCTCAACGGAGTGGTGTAGTGGAAGCAATCCTGTTGGTCGGTGGCAAGGGCACCCGCCTACGCCCACTGACTATCAACACTCCCAAGCCGATGCTACCCGTCGGGGGCGTGCCGTTTACTGCACATCAGCTCGCCCAAGCGAAAGCGGCCGGCGTAGACCATGTGGTGCTTGCAACTTCCTACAAGGCCGAGGTCTTCACGGATTGGCTGGGTGACGGCTCGCGGCTGGGACTTGAGGTTGAGTACGTCACCGAAGATGTGCCACTCGGCACCGGCGGTGCGATCCGCAACGTCGCCGACAAGCTGCGCAGTGGCCCGGACGAACCGGTCCTGATCTTCAACGGCGATGTGCTGTCTGGCCACGACATTCGGGCACAGCTCGACCTGCATGCCAAGCACGACGCCGACGTCACCCTGTATCTCACCGAGGTCGAGGACGCGCGCGCCTTCGGCTGCGTTCCGCTCGATGAAGAGGGGCGGGTCACTGCGTTCCTCGAGAAGATGCCCAACCCGGTCACCAACCGCATCAACGCCGGCTGCTACGTCTTTCGACGCCGCGTGATTGACACGATTCCGTTCGGCGAGGTCGTCAGCGTCGAGCGGCAGACCTTTCCAGGACTGCTCGCTGAAGGACGAGTCGTCATGGGGTACGTCGACACGGCGTACTGGCTCGACCTCGGCACCCCAGCTGCCTTCGTAAAGGGCTCTAGGGATCTCGTCCTCGGGCGAGTCCAGTCGCCCGCAGTTCCGGGACCGACAGGCGAGCAACTCGTGCTCGGCAGCGCTCGTGTCGACGGTTCGGCTGATGTTCGTGGCGGTTCGGTCGTAGGGGCGAGGGCCATCGTCGAGGAGGGTGCGGTCGTCGACGGATCGGTCCTTCAAGAGGGTGCCGTCGTCCGCGCAGGCGCTGTCGTACTCGACTCGGTCGTCGGCGTTGGTGCCACTGTCGGCGCGCGCACGATAGTCGACGGCTGCGTCATCGGCGACGGCGCTCGCGTGGGCGCGGACAACGAGCTCGCTCGCGGCAGCCGTGTCTGGACCGACGTGACGATTCCCGACCGCTCGATCCGGCTGTCCAGCGACCAGAGTTGACCCCGGTGGCGCAACGTCTCAAGCTCGCGTTAGCCGCGCTCGAGATCCGCTGTTCACATCCATCGACCGCCCTAGTGGTGCTACGCCCCTGGCCCTGGATGCGGTGAAGATGCTGAGGATGGGCGGTGCCTTCTTTCAAATCCGGTGGGGCTCAGCCTCTGGGCGCGGGCAGCCAGGCGCCATGACCATGGGGTTCGATCAGGATCGTGCCCTCGGGGAGTGCCCCGTCCTGAGACGTCCGTACAAGGAGCGCGTCGGCTGAGTCCACCGCCACGTTCGAGTCAACTTAATGGAAGCCAACTCCTCGCGAGCGCTGGCCAGCTCTCCTCGCAGTGCCGTGGCCTCGCGCTCGTGCGCCGAGGGTTCCGCGGGGGACACCCTGGCCGCATCGGCGTGCGCGTCGACGAATTCCCCAAACGGGTGACCGGGCTTGAACGCAAGAAAGATGCGACGGTCCGGCTCATGGAGTGGAGTCGGGAACTCTAGGACGGTTTCGAACCCTAGGCGACCGAGTAACCCATGCATCAACGCGGGATTGGGTCCCCAACCATTCTGTGGCAGGCCAGGTGGGTTGTTCTGCGGCGGGTAGAACACCATGGCGGGTTTGTCGTAGTCCCGGCAGTCGATGTAGGTCTCGACCGTCAGCACGTGGCGCGCGATGGCAGCCATTTGGGTTAGCGCGCTGATTGGATCGAAGATGTGATAAACGATTCCATTAAATAGCACGATATCGAACTGCCCCACAGCATCAACCGTGATGTTCGCAATATCGAGCACTCGGTCATCGACTCGCGAATTGAGAACCTCTCGCGCAAGCTCGAATGCGGCACGATCACCATGTCCTCCCTCGCGCCAAACAAAGTCATCCACAGCCAGAACGCGAGACGCCCGGCGTTGCTCTGCCGCAAAGCTGAAGTATCCGTCCCATGCGCCTACGTCAAGGACCGATCGCTGCTCGACACCCATTCCGAAATAAATGTCTGCGGCGCGGCGCAAATATTCTGGTTGGCAAACGCCAGGAGTTGTGACTCCGGGCGCGAGTTCAATTGTATGGAACCAAAAAGTGATTGCGGCAACACGATTCGCGAGAGTGGTCGGATCGGCCTGTGCTGGAGTCATTCCGGTTCCTTATCGTTTGCGCTCGCGGAGTCAAAACCACATGCAGGTGCGCACATCATAGAAGCAATGCCGCGGTACTCAAGCCCGACACGGGCGCGTCAGGACTGTCGGGATGAAGACGATGCCACGTGATCATCGAGGAAGGCCATGCGTAATTGTCGCGGGCACCCGTCACCTGCCGGGTCGTGTCGGGCTGATGGAGGAGGAGATGAGGCGTTGCCGTGACTGAGGCGAGGACTCCGACCCCGTGATGCGGCGGGCTTCGCTCCTGTCGTCCTGTCGTTCGGCCAGGTCGGCAGCCGAGGATCAAGATTCCCGTCCCGCTGACAAGGACGATGCGACTTGTCTGTCTCGAGGAGCGGTGCTGCATCTGTCTCTCGCCCAAGCGACAGCGCACTTCGCGCAGACGTACGTGAACTAGCTTTAAGCGTGCTCGTGCTGCCAAGCTGACCAGGCGGACGCAACGATCTCCGGGAGCCCGTTTCGAGCCGTCCAGCTGAACTCATTGTGGATCCGCGACACGTCGGCGACGAGCTTCGGTGGATCGCCGGCGCGGCGCGGCTCGACGACCGGCGTCACGTCCAGTCCGGTCGCCCGGCCTATCTCGTCGATAACCTCGCGAACCGATGCGCCCGAGCCGGTGCCCACGTTGAAAGTGTCGTGCGGTCGCTCCTCGCGTGTCAGAAAGTCCATTGCCATCAGATGTGCGTCGGCGAGGTCGAGGACGTGGACGTAGTCGCGGATGCAGGTGCCGTCGGGTGTCGGGTAGTCGTCGCCGAACACCCGCGGTGCCTCTCCGCGTTCCAGCCGGTCGAAGACCATCGGGACCAGGTTGAGAATCGCTGGGTCGCCGAGCTCGTCCCAGCCGGCCCCGGCCACGTTGAAATACCGCAGGTTCGCCACCCGCAGGCCCCACGCCTTCGCCGCGGCGCGGGCCAGCCACTCGCCGACTAACTTGGTTTCGCCGTACGGGTTGATGGGCTGCGCGGGCCCGTCCTCGCGCACGAGATCGACGTCAGGCATCCCGTACGCCGCGGCAGACGATGAGACGACCAGCCGATCCACGCCGGCCGCTTCCATCGCCGTCAGCAGGTTGGCCATGCCGCCGAGGTTGGATTGGTAGTAGTACGCCGGCCGCGCAACTGACTCGCCGACCTGCTTGCGCGCGGCGAAGTGGATCACGGAGTCGACCGCATGCTCGTCCAATCAGTTTGGCGAGCCGTTCGGGTGCGTCGTCTCGAGCGAGATCAAGCACCTCTAGCGGCGCACCGCCGATACGGTCCGCTCGGCCCGTCGACAAGTCGTCGACGACTACCACTGGCGTGCCCGCCTGCTGAAGGAGCCGGACGACGTGGGCGCCGATGTAGCCCGCGCCACCGGTGACGAGCACAGCCATGGCTCGACCCTAGCGGCGCAGCATGGGCGCTTTCTCAGAGTTGGCTGGTGACGTGCTCAGAGGCTGAACGCGTGTCCCGCCTCTCCGGGTCCGCATGGCGTACGAGCACCACCGACCCATCCACCACCAGCGGCACAAGCAGCGCGGCAAGAACCGTCTCAAGATCGAGATCGTCGCGCTCCACGAGCAGCCGCGTTCCCGCGGGAACGTCCATTGCGCGCGCTCGCGCCAGCAGCTCCACATGCTCTCGCAGGCTTGCCGGCCGCGAACCGATCTCCGTACGCCGGCACCTCGACCGCATAGTCCAGCACCCGCGACGGCAGGGGCTCCACGAACCGCCCGCCCAGCGGCCGCAGCGACAGCGCCACGACCTCGCCGGCGTTACCCTCAGCGGCGGACGAGACCAGATCCGGCCCCACCACCGCCACGTCGACTCCAGTCGACGAGCCAAGCACAACCTCTGCCCCGACTGCCCACGCCGACATCACCCACACCAGCGACTGCCAGTGCGCGGGCAAACAAATACCTACGCGTGCGTCACGATCGGGGATGCCCAGCCCGTCCACCAACAGGTTTGAAGTCTTGGCGACCCAGTTCTCGTACGTCGCCACCGACAGCTCGACCCGCTCGCCGGTCGCATCGTCATAGAAAGTGATGAACGGCCGCGCGCCGTCGCGAGCGAGCGCCCCCCGCAGCAGCGCGTACGGCGACTCCAACACCGAAACGATCAGAGCGCGTTGGGCTCAGGCGAGTCGCTGAACGGGTGGTCCTGCACGAAGTCGCGCACGGCCTCGCCGGACAGATCCCCGCAGTACTGCCGGAAAGCCGTCTCAGCCCCCCAGTGCGACAGCGCGTACGACTTGCCGTCCGGGAACGCACCCTCGGCCCGCTCCGGGTCCCACGGCGCCACGATGAACTTGCCACGCCACCTGGTCGGACACGTCATCGGACTCCGACGCCTTGGTCGCCAGGTCCTCGAGCGTGTCGAGGTCGCCGTCCGAGATCGACGGGTCGTACCACAAGATCGTGTAGCCGTGCTCGAGGTTGTGTACGAGCCGCTCGATCTCGGGGGTGTCGTCCACCGTGTAGAACTTCCGCTCGAACGCCGCCGGGGCCCCATAGTGCGGGCCGGAGTCCGGCGGCGCGCTCGTGTACTCGATCGTCTCGCCGTCGGGCCGGTGGTCCTGGGTTCCTGTCTGCGCGTCCTCGATCACCGGGTCGCAGGACGCGTCAGCGGCTGCCACGCCGAACGTGCCCCAACCCTTGTTGGCCGGGTTGTTGCGCGACTGGTTGATCAGCGGGATCGCGGCCGCGGCAATGATGCCGAGCGCAAGTACCCCGCTGACGCCAAAGACGAGCATCTTCCGGCGCCGGTCGGCGCTCTCCTGCTCCTTTTTCAGCGCCTCGACCCGGGCACGGCGATCCACGGCCTGCTGCTTCTTCGAACTCTGCGCCACGGGGCTCTCTCTTCGGCGGATATGTCAGGGGACACCGACCGTGAAGTCTACGGTGTCTGCCATGACGATCGGCGCGCGCTCACGGTTCCGCTCGGAGCGAGTGGCCGACGACACACCGGGCAAGGTCCGCGAGTGGCAGGCGACGTACGCGATCAACGTCCACCGCACCCTCTCCGTCCACCGGCGCGCCAGCGATCCCACGTACCGGATCCAGCCCGACGGCAGCGTCTGGCGAGCCGTACGCACGCCCGCCGGCCCGGCCACCCTGCGCCTGCGCGCCGAGCCGGCCTCCGGATCCGTACACGCCACCGCCTGGGGTCCAGGCGCCGACTGGCTGCTCGACTCGGTCCCTTCGATGCTCGGCGCCGACGACGACGTCGAGGGCTTCGCCCCGGTCGAGCCAGTGCTGCGGGATGCCTGGCGGCGTACGGGCGGCAGCTGGCGCATCGGCCGTACGGGGTTGGTGCTCGAGGCCTTGATCCCCGCCATCCTCGAGCAGAAGGTCACCGGCATCGAGGCGCACCGCGCCTGGCTCACGCTGCTCCGGTGGCACGGTGAGCCCGCCCCCGGCCCTGCGCCCGTCGGCATGCGGGTCGCTCCGGACGCCGAGACCTGGCGGCACATCCCGTCGTGGGACTGGCACCGCGCCGGCGTTGGGCCGCAGCGGTCCGAGACGGTCGTACGGGTCGCGCGCGTCGCCAACCGCATGGAAGAGGCGTGTACGTTGCCGCAGGCCAAACGAGTCCAGCGGCTCACCGCGATCCGCGGGGTCGGCGTTTGGACGGCAGCCGAGACGCTTCAGCGGGCGGTTGGCGATCCCGATGCCGTGTCAGTAGGGGACTTCCACATCCCGCGGTTGGTGATCTACAACCTGACCGGCCGCGTCTCCGACTCCGACGAGGAGATGCTGGAGCTGTTGGAGCCGTACGCCGGCCATCGCTATCGGGTCACCCGGATCCTGGAGATGGCGGGTGCTGGCGCACCACGGTTCGGGCCGCGGCTGGCGCCGCGCGACTACCGCGCGATGTGAGCCGTGGCGCTCAGGAATCGGGCAACGAGATGACC
>CAWCXA010000019.1:0-250289 GCA_963799425.1 uncultured Actinomycetota bacterium
CTGGCCCGCCCTTGCCCAGGTCATGCAGCAGCGCGGCCACGAGGAGCAGGTCGGGTCGGCTGACTCGCCTGGTGAGTGCAGCCGCCTCGACCGCCGCCTGCATGCAGTGCCGGTCGACGGTGTGGCGATGGATCGCGGTGCGCTGCGGACGGAACCGGATGGCCTCCCACGCCGGGAACCACCGAACCACGAGCCCCACCGCGTCGAGCGCTTCCCAGACGGGTACGGCGGATGGCCCCGCTCCGAGCAGCGCGATCAGCGCTTCGCGCGCTGCCTGGGGCCAAGGCACGGGGAGTGCGGGAGTCTCCGCGGCGAGCCGGGTGACCGTGTGCGGGGCGAGCGGCAGTCCGGCCTGGGCCGAGGCCGCCGCCGCCCGCAGCGGCAGCACCGGATCGCGCTCGGGCCGGGCACCCATCGCCAGCACAACCTCGCCGTCCTGCACGACGACGCCGTCGGCGATGGGCTGGCGAAGGGCCGTTCCACGACCACGCCGTCGAGTCGTGCGGCTCACGTCGCGCCACGTGACGTCCGAGGCGTACGCCACGACGCGCCCGGCCTCCGACACCCGGCGCAGTAGCGCGTCGGCATCCAGCAGCCCGAGGCGCACGGCGACGGGGTCCTGCTCGGGCAAGACGAGCCGGTCGACACGGCGACCGGTCGACAGGTGAAGCGCGTCGCGCACGGTCAGCAGCCACTCGCGAGCCTCGTCCAGCCCGCGGGTGTTGCGCCGCTCGGCGAGCCAGGATGCCGACACCGCGCGCAGCGCCAGCAGGTCGCGCAGTCCGCCGTAGGCGTCGACAAGGTCGGGCTCGAGCAGGTAGGCCAGCTCCCCCACCCGCCGGGACCGTTCGCGACACAGCGCGGCGAGGTCGGGCAACCGTCGCCGGGCCTGTTGCCGCCAGTCGGCGAGGACCGCGGTGCGTACGCCCTCCGTCAGCACCGGGTCGCCGCCGATGTGTCGGGCGTCGAGCATGCCCAGCATCGCCTTGAGGTCCTCGGCCGCGACGGCCCGCGCCTGCTGCGGTGTGCGCACCGCGTGGTCGAGCGGGATCTTGTTGTCCCACACTGGGTAGAAGACCTGCTCGGCGAGCTCAGCGATATCGGTCGTCTCGTCCGAGTGGAGCAGCACGACGTCGAGGTCGCTGCCGGGCAGGAGCTCGCGGCGACCGTACCCGCCCACCGCCACCAGGGCCGCGCGAGACGTCTGGCCGAGGAGCCCGCCCAGCCACGAGTCGGCGAGATCGGACAGTGCGCGCCGCCGTTGCGCAGCGGTCAGCCCGTCAGCCTCGAGGACCGCCTCGCGGGCGGCACGAAAGCGCGCCGAGGGATCGCGCCCGCTCCCAAGTCCAGGAGCGGGCGCGACCTCTCGACTGCGAGTCACAAGGCGTCTGGACCGCGCTCGCCTGTGCGGACCCGGACGACCGTCTCCACGGGTGTCACCCACACCTTGCCGTCGCCGATGCGACCGCTCTGTGCAGCTTTGCCGATCACATCCACAACGTCGTCGGCATCGGGGTCGTCGACAAGCACCTCGACGCGGACCTTGGGGACGAGGTCGACCTTGTATTCCGCGCCGCGGTAGACCTCGGTGTGCCCCTTCTGCCGTCCGTACCCACTCGCCTCGCTGACCGTCATCCCGCGGACCCCAAACTGCTCCAGGGCCGACCGGACCTCGTCGAGCTTGAACGGCTTGATGACCGCGGTGACGAGCTTCATGCGTTCACGCTCCTCTCAGTGGGCGCGGACTCGTCCGCGGGCTGGCCCGCCGCGGCTGTCGCCGGCCCGATCGGTGGTGCCACCGCGGTGCTCGCCGCGTGCTGCGGGTGGCCGCCGGCGCCGGTGCCGATCGATGTGAAGTCGTACGCGGTCTCGGCGTGCTCAGCAAGGTCGATGCCGCTGACTTCCTCCTCTTCCGGCACCCGGAAGCCGATCGTCGCCTTGATCACGTAGCCGATGATGGCAGTGAGGATGAACGAGTACGCCAAGACCGTCCCCGCGCCCATTGCCTGGTCGCCCAACAGACTCAACCCGCCGCCATAGAGCAACCCGTCGCGGCCGAGCTCGTTGACCTCGGTCGTGGCGAAGAAGCCGATGAACAGGCAGCCGACAATGCCACCGAAGAGGTGGACGGCGACGACGTCGAGAGAGTCGTCGAAGCCGAGGCGGAACTTGATGCTGACCGCCAGCGCGCAGACGGCACCGGCCAGCAGGCCTAGCACGATCGCTGCCCACGGAGCGATGAACGCACACGCGGGGGTAACGGCGACCAGACCGGCCACGGCGCCGGAGGCGGCGCCCAGGCTCGTCGGATGCCCGTCACGCAGTCGCTCGACGATCAGCCAGCCGATGACCGCCGAGGCCGTCGCGACCATGGTGTTGGTGAACGCGACCCCGGCGAGCTCGCCAGCACTGAGCGCAGAGCCGGCGTTGAAGCCGAACCATCCGAACCACAGCAGGCCCGCGCCGATCATGACGAGCGGCAGGTTGTGCGGCCGCATCGGGTCCCTACGCCAGCCCATGCGCTTGCCCAGCACTATCGCGAGCGCGAGACCTGCGGCGCCTGCGTTGATGTGGACCGCCGTGCCGCCGGCAAAGTCGAGCACGCCGGCGCCGGCCAGCAGTCCGTCGCCGCTGCCGCCGAGCTCCTCACTCCCGAAATCGAACACCCAGTGGGCGACCGGGAAGTAGACCAGCGTCACCCAGAGGGCGACGAACACGCCCCACGACACGAACTTTGCGCGGTCGGCAACCGCGCCGCTGATGAGCGCCGGAGTGATGACCGCGAACATCAGCTGGAACATCGCGAACACGAGCATCGGGATCGGGTACACGCCGCCGTTCAGCGCCAACTGGCCCACCGCGTCCTGCAGCCCGGCGAGGGATAGGCCGCCCCAGAAGGCGTTGCCGTCGTCGCCGAAGGCGACCGAGAAGCCGAAGAGCACCCAGAGGATGGTCACGATCCCGATCGTGATGAAGCTCATCATGAGCATGTTGAGCACGCTCTTGGCCCGCACCATGCCGCCATAGAAGAAGGCCAAGCCGGGCGTCATGAGCAGGACGAGCGCGGCACTCGTGAGCACCCAGGCGGTATCGCCCGCGCTTAGCTCAGGCATCGCAGACTCCCTAGAGGGTCTTGGAGGACAGCCACCGGCCGCGGCCTCGGTGCCGGCGAACAGTGGTGGCCCTACCGGTTGCTTTTGGGAGACTCTCCTGCCGGGCTGTTGCGCGCGGTCGTCCGTCGTGTTTCTGCCGTGTTGACGTTGCCGGCGTCGTGTTACGTGCGTGTGAACTTGAACGCGCGGGTGGGTCTCAGCCCAAGATGCCGTCGACGAACGCCTCTGGGTCGAAGGGCGCCAGGTCGTCTGGCCCTTCCCCGAGTCCGACGAGCTTGACCGGAACGCCGAGCTCGCGCTGCACCGCCACGACAATGCCGCCCTTGGCCGTGCCGTCGAGCTTGGTGAGCACGATGCCCGTCACGTCGACGACTTCGGAGAACACGCGCGCCTGCGCCATCCCGTTCTGGCCAGTCGTGGCGTCGAGGACGAGCAACACCTCGTCGACGGGGCCTTGCTTCTCGATGACTCGCTTGACCTTGCCGAGCTCGTCCATCAGTCCGACCTTGGTCTGCAACCGCCCAGCCGTGTCGATGAGTACGACGTCGACGCCCTCCTCGATCCCGGTCTTGACCGCATCGAACGCGACGCTGGCGGGGTCGCCGCCCTCGGGGCCGCGGACCGTCGGCACGCCTACCCGCTGGCCCCAGGTCTGCAGCTGGTCGGCTGCCGCCGCACGGAACGTGTCGGCCGCGCCCAGCAGGACATCTCGGTCCTCAGCCACTAGCACGCGGGCGAGCTTGCCGACCGTCGTCGTCTTGCCCGTGCCGTTGACGCCCACGACGAGCACCACGGCCGGCACCTCACCCTTGCGCTCGATCGCAAGCGTGCGGTCTGTGTCGGGGCCAATGAGCGCAAGCATCTCCTCGCGCAACACCGCGCGCGCCTGCTCGGGCGACTTGACCGCCTCCACCCGTACACGCGCACGCAGTCGCTCAACCAGGTCCTGTGTCGGCGCGACCCCCAGGTCGGCGGCGAGCAGCGTGTCCTCGATCTCCTCCCACGTCTGCTCGTCGATTGCGTCGCGCGAGAGCAGCCCGAGCAAGCCTTTGCCGAACGTGCTCTGCGAGCGTGACAGCCGCGATCGCAGCCGTACGAGCCGCCCTGCCGCGGGCGCGGGCCGCTCGATCTCCGGAAGCTCGGGAATCTCCTCGACCGGCACCTCGGCCGGTACTGGCGCGACCGGCTCCGGGAGCGTGACCGTATCGAGCGGCCGCTTGGGTGCGTCAACGGGCGCCGCCGCGTCGTCGCCCACGCCCGGTGCGTAGTCGACTCCAGGCTGCGGCGCCGGTGCCTCCGGCGCGCGCCGCCGCCTTGGCCGGACAAACGCGATGACGCCGACGACGATCACGACTGCGAGGACTATGCCGAGGATCAGGTACTCCACGGGGATTCATCCTCCCAGAAGCGCCGGATGCGCCAGCACGTACCGCTAGCCTGCGGTCACTGACGGAGAGGGGGCAGCGTGACCGTACGCCGAGGTGTCACTGCCACCGTGGCTGTCTTGGCGCTGCTCGCCCTCGCGGCGTGCAACAGCGGCGGGGAGGACAGGCCCCGCGATGTCCGGGTGGCCGCGAGCCCCCGTACGACATCTGGACCGTTGCCGACGTTGCCACCACCGCCGCCTCCACCGCCGCCCCCGCCAGCGGTATGGCCCCTCACGGGGCTCCCGTCGCAGGGACTCGAGCAGTCTCGAGGAGTGCTCGTAGCCAAGGTCGACGACACCTCGGCAGGGCGCCCGCAGGTCGGCCTCGCGAGCGCCGACCTCGTCGTTCAGGAGCCGGTGGAAGGGGGGCTCACGCGGCTGGCCGTGTTTTTCCAGTCGGCCGATCCGCCGGCGGTTGGCCCCGTACGTTCGGTGCGCACCAGCGATCTGTCCGTCGTTGCTCCGGCAAATGGCGTCCTGGTCGCATCGGGCGGCAGCGGAGTCACGTTGCAGACGCTTCGCGGAGCAGGCACGCAAGTGCTCGACGGCGGATCGGGCTATGCGCGTGACCGCGGCCGGCGGGCCCCGTACAACGTCCTCGTGTCGCTCCCCCAGACGCGAGCCGCGCTCGGCGGCCTAGCGGCGCCGGGCCGGCCCTACCTGCCGTGGGCGACAGCGGCTTCACCGACTACCGGAAGTCCCGCATCGGCCGCCGAGGTGGGGTGGCCTTCGGGCCGCACCCGCTGGGCCTATGACCCAGCAGCTGGATGGGTCCGTGACGGCGACCTACCTCCCGACCGGTTCGCCGCTTCCAACGTGCTGATGCTGCGGGTGGCGCTGCGCGACACCGGGCAACGCGACGCGGCCGGGTCCGTCGTGCCCGAGGTCGTGTTGACCGGGTCGGGTGATGCGACTCTGCTCACCGGCCCGACCGTCGTGACGGGCCATTGGAGCAAGGGCGGTCCGACGGAGCCGATCCAGCTGTCGTTGCCGGACGGCACCCCGATCGCGCTCGCCCCGGGACGCACGTGGCTGGCGTTGGTGCCGAGCGGGGGCTCGGTTTCCGTCTCGTGAGGGTTGGGGACCGAGCCACGTGGCGCGATTCGGTCGCTAGAGCAACGCTGGGGCGCCCCAGCGACCTGGGCCGCGGTGCAGCAGCACGAGCCGGCTGGGGCTCGTCGTGATCGTGCCGACGGTCAATGTGGCGGTTCCTTGGATTGCTCGGGTGACGAGCGCTCTGAGCTGACGTCGCGGATCATCGACGTGATCTTGGTGAACGGCGCCGCGGCGCCGCGCCCGACGGCGTTCACCCGATGGCGCATGGCCTCGTCGGTCTCCGGGTTGCCGAGCAAGCCGTGCCGCGGAACTTCCTCCTCGTCGGGCGCCACGGTCTCGACGAGCCGGCCGAGCGCATCGGTGGCCGCCCCCGCCGGCCCGGCTGCGCGCTTGCCGCGGCCGGGGAACGCGACGTACAGCATGACCACGAGCGCGACCCCGAGAGCAATGCCTGAACCAATGATCAGTGCAGTCATTGATCCAGGATGCGCACAACCTGTCACCGTCCCGCTGAACTTATGGGGGTGTGTCGCCGATCTTGTGAAGATGTTCACGTGCCGTTCGACGGCACTGGCAGACTCGCGACGTGTATTTCCAGCATGCGGCAGAGATCTGGATGGACTTCCCCGAGCTGGTCCCGGGTGTGCTCTACACCGACGGGATCACCGGCGATGCTTCGGTCGGCGCGCAGCTTGCCCCGTACCACGAAACAGTGCGGACGCGGCTGGCAGGCGCTAGCGAGAGCGAGTTGCCGGAGATCAGGGCGTGGCGGCGCACCTTCGCAGCCATGGGACTCAAGCCGACGCAATACCGTTGCGCCTCGGAGTCGCTGCTACGGCGATTTCGCAAGGAGGGGTCGATCCCGCAGATCCACCCCCTGATCGACCTCTGCAACGCCGTGTCGATGGCCTACGCCATCCCGGTGGCGGTTTTCGACGTTGCCGAGGTAGCGGGAAACCTCGAGGTGCGGCGCGCCACAGGCGCTGGGGAGACGTACCTCTCGTTCTCGGGAGGCCTGGAGACACCGGACCGAGAGGAGGTCATCTTCGCCGACAGCGCAGGCCACGTGCATGCCCGGCGATGGACCAATCGGCAGAGTGGTTTGTCAGCGGTGCGGCACAGCACGACCGCAGTGCTGATTGTTGCTGAAGCCATGCACGACACGGCTGACGCTGACGTGCGGAGTCTGACGGCAGCGCTTGCCGCTGAGCTGAGCGCCACCTGGTCGGTGACGCCGAAGTCGGCGATCCTCACCGAGTCGTCGCGACGTTTCGAGTGGTGATGGGTCACTCGCCTGCGATCTCCAGATAGGGATTCCACCACCCGGCGACGGGGTCGATCTGCTCGACAACGTCGACCCACATCCCGGCCGGGTCAAGGACGCCGAAGCGCCGCTGCCCCCACGGCTCCTCGGTAAGGGGCAGCGCAACGTCGAGGTCGACGCCCCGCAGGCGGTCGTACTCGACTCTGGCATCCGCGACCTGCAACGTGACGAACGCTCCGTCGCCCTTGTAAGCCGCCGGTGTGGGCGGTGAGGAGGGGTGATCGGGATGCATGAAGGCCAGAGCGACCGGCCACGGGCCGCTCGCGGTCTGCAACAGCACGAACCAACTGGCCTCGAAGGCAACCTCGAAGCCAAACCACTGGCGGTAGAAGTCACGGCACGCACGCAGCTCCTCGGTGACGATCACCGGATAGCCACCAACGAGCTCCATCGGGGTGCCCTCCTGTCGCAGCCGACGTCAGGCTCCAACAGTGCCGTCGATGCCTTCGCGGAGGAAGTCGGCGTGCCCGTTGTGCCGGGCGTACTCGTGGATCAAGTGGAGCATCACCAGGCGCAGAGAGACGTCCTCTCCCCACTTCGGCTGGTGGCCAGTGACGTCGAGCGACTCTGCCTGCTGCTCGATGCGGCGCGAACGAGCGACCTCTGCCTGCCACGCGTCGAACGCCTCCGACCGCGTTGCGCCGGTGGCGTCGTACGCGACCTGGAAATCGCCATTGTCCGACCACACCAACGGGATGTCCTCCGCGTTGATCACCCGGCGGAACCAGGTGCGCTCGACTTCGGCCATGTGTCGCACGAGGGCCAGGAGTGAGAGCGTCGAGGGCGGCATCGACTGCCGGCGTAGTTCGTCATCTGACAGCCCGTCGCACTTCATCGCGAGCGTGGCGCGGTGATAGTCGAGGAAGGCCCGCAACATCACGCGCTCGTCGGCCAGCAGGGGCGGGGCGATTCGTTCGGTCGGCACCGGCGCCATCCTGCCCTAGGCGGTGCCGTCAGGCCGACTCGGCCTCACGCAGCCGCTGGCTGATGACCTCGGTGACGCCGTCGCCGCGCATCGAGGTGCCGTACAGCGCATCGGCGATCTCCATGGTGCGCTTCTGGTGCGTGATCACGATCAGCTGGCTGTTGTCGCGCAGCTCCTCGTAGATCTCCAGCAGTCGGCCGAGGTTGATGTCGTCGAGCGCTGCCTCCACCTCGTCGAGCACGTAGAACGGGCTCGGCCGTGCCTTGAACAGTGCAACGAGGAAAGCCACCGCCACAAGCGCTCGTTCGCCGCCGGATAGCAAAGAGAGCCGCTTGACCTTCTTGCCGGGTGGGCGTGCCTCGACGTCGACGCCGCTGACGAGCATGTCGGAGGGGTCGGTGAGGATCAGCCGGCCCTCGCCGCCGGGAAACAGCCGCGCGAACACACCGGCGAACTCCCGCTCGACGTCGTTGAACGCGGCCGTGAACACCTCCTCGACGCGTTCGTCGACCTCGCGCACGATCGCCAACAGGTCGCGGCGCGTCTTGCGCAGGTCCTCGAGCTGCTCGGTCAAGAACTGGTGACGTTCCTCGAGCGCGGCGAACTCCTCGAGCGCCAGCGGGTTGATCTTGCCAAGGAGGGCCAGAGCACGATCCGCCGCTCGAGCCCGCTTCTCCTGCGCCGCACGCACGTACGGCTTCGGCTCTTCGTCGCTCGGCTCCTCCCCCGGCGCGGGAAGTGATGGGGGTACGAGAACGTGCGGGCCGTACTCGTCGAGAAGCACCTCGGTGTCGACGCCGAACTCCTCCATAGCTCGGCCGGATAGCTGCTCGATGCGCATGCGCTGCTCGGCCCGGGCGATCTCGTCACGATGCACGGTCGACGTGAGCTCGTCGAGATCGGCGCCGAGTCCGCGCAGGCGCGTGCGCAGCTCCGTCAGCTCGGCCTCGGCCTCGACCCGCGCGGTCTCTGCCTCCTGCCGCTGCTCGGCGGCACCGGCCAGCGAGCCTTCGAGCCGGGCGAGCACGACATCGACGGCGCGCAGCACCGACGCCGCCGTCGCCTTCTCGCGCGTGCGTCGCTCCTGGCGGGCGACGAATGCGGCCTGTGCGGCGCGCTCCTGCCGGGCAGCCCGCTCCAGACCTTCAGCACGTCCGGACAGCGCGCGAGCTCGCTCCTCCAGCGTGCGCAACGTCAGCCGCGACTCGGTCTCAGCCTGCCGTGCTTGGCTCGCCGACGCGTGCAGCCGGTCGCGCGCGTCTGTCGGTGGCTCGGCGTCGCTGTCGCCGGCCTGCTCGGCTGCGGTCAGGCGTTGCTCGAGCTCGGTCAGGCCGGACGTCGCGTGTCCGGAGGCTTCCTGCGCCTTGGTCATCGCGGCGGTCAACCGGTCGGCCTCGCCGGTGGCGCTGCGCGCAGCCTGGCCGAGCTGGCCAAGCTGCTCGGCGATCGCGGCAAGCGCCGCGTCCGACTCGTTGAGCTTCGCCAGTGCCACCGAAACGTGCTCGGCAGCTGCCTGCCGGGCAGTGCCGAGCTCGTCGATGCGCGCGCGCAGCTGGACCGCGCGGCGCTCGACCGACACGAGCCGATCACGCGCCTCGTCAACCGCGGCCTGCACTTCGAGCAGGCTGGGCGTCGACGACGAGCCGCCTTGGACGAGGTCGCGACCGACCACGTCGCCCGCACGCGTGACGGCGGTGACGTCCGGCAGGGCCTTGACGAGTGCCCGAGCGGCCGGCAGATCTTCGACGACCGCGACGTGCTGGAGCAGTCGGGTCAGAGCCGGGCGAAGCCCACCTGGCGCGGTCACCAGGTCGAGGGCATAGCGCGACCCCTCCGGCAGCTCGGGCCAGGGCTCGACCTCGTCGTCGTAGGCGCCGCCCGAGACGAGCAGGCTGGCGCGCCCGAGGTCCTCGCCCTTCAGCAGATCAACCGCGCCAAACGCGTGGTCGAGCCCGCCGACGGCGACAGCGTCGGCAGCCGGGCCGAGCGCCGCCGCAACGGCACCCTCCCAGCCCGGCTCGACGGCAAGGAGCGCCGCGACGGAACCCAGGAGTCCAGACAGCTGGTCGCCCGCTGCGAGCAGGCTGCCCGAACCGTCCTTGCGGGCAAGTCCGAGATCGAGGGCCTCGAGGCGCGCGCCCAGTGCGGAGCGCTCCCGCTCGGCCTCGCGCTCCTCGTCGACGGCGCCCGCAAGCTCCTGCTCGATGTCGGCAAGAGCGCGCTGTGCCGACTCGTACGCGGCGTCAAGCCCCGCCTCGCCCGCGGACAGGCCGGCAATGGTGGTCTCCAGGGCGGCGAACTCGCGCTGCGCCTGCTCGGCGCCGAGCTGCGCCTCGGCTCGGGCGGCGGTCAGGCGGCCGATCTCGGCATCGGCGGAGGCGGCGCGGCTGCGCACGGTGGCGACCTGGCCCGACAGCCTCGCCAACCCCTCGCGGTGGTCGGCGGCGGCGCGGACGAGCATCGCGAGACGTTTGTCCTCGGCTTGCGCGGCCGACTCCACTTCGCCGCGCGCGGCCACCGCAGCAGCGAGGGCATCGCGGGCGGCCGTCACCTGCTCGCCAAGCTCGGCCTCCTGCGCGCGGACGCGGCACGCCTCCGCCTCGATCTCGTCCGGGTCACGAGCGGCGCGCTGGTCCTCGAGCTCGGCGGCCAGGTGACGTGCGCGCTCGGCCGCGAGACTGCCAGTGCCGCGCAGCCGCTCACGCAGGCTCGACAGGCGGTACCACGTCTCCTGCGCCCGGGCCAAGCGCGGAGCGAGGTCGTGGATGGCTTCTTCGAGCCGGGCTTCGCGCTCGCGAGCTGTGCTCAGCGCCAACTCGACCTGCGCCCGCCGCTCCCGCAGAGCCGTCTCGTCGGCGACCTCCTGCTCAAATGTCGCGGTCAGCTGGATGAGATCGTCGGCCAGCAGACGCAGCCGCGAGTCGCGCAGGTCGGCCTGGATAACGGCGGCGCGTTTGGCAACCTCGGCTTGCCTGCCGAGCGGCTTGAGCTGTCGTCGCAGCTCGGCCGTGAGGTCCTGGATGCGCGTGAGGTTGGCCTCCATCGCCTCGAGCTTGCGGAGCGCCTTCTCCTTGCGCTTGCGGTGTTTGAGGACTCCTGCGGCCTCCTCGATGAACCCCCGCCGCTCCTCAGGGCCGGCTGAGAGCACAGAGTCGAGCTGGCCCTGCCCGACCACGACGTGCATCTCGCGGCCGATGCCGGAGTCGGACAGCAGCTCCTGGATGTCGAGCAGTCGACACGCTTGGCCGTTGATCGCGTATTCCGACCCGCCGTTGCGGAACAGCGTGCGGGAGATCGTCACCTCGGTGTAGTCGATCGGGAGAGCGCCGTCGGAGTTGTCGACGGTCAGCACGACCTCGGCACGGCCCAGCGGCGGCCGGCCGGCGGTGCCGGCGAAGATGACGTCCTCCATCTTGCCGCCGCGCAGACTCTTGGCGCCCTGCTCGCCCATGACCCACGCGAGCGCATCGACGACATTGGACTTCCCGGACCCGTTGGGTCCGACGACGCAGGTGATCCCGGGCTCGAAGCGCAGCGTCGTCGACGAGGCGAAGGACTTGAACCCCCGCAGCGTGATGCTCTTCAGATACAAGTCGTCGGTCTCTCAGTTGTCTAGCCAGCCTGCGCAGCATGTCACTGGGGAAGCCGTGGCCAGCCTACCTGCGGACCAAGGAGGGCCCTGGCATCGCCGCGCCCCGGGGCCAGACATGCTGACGGGCCGGATAACCGGCCCGCCGGGGATGGAAACGATGTGGGTTGTGGGGTCAGGCCAGCACAGGCTCGGATGACGCAAACTCCGACGGGAGTCGGTCACCTAGGTGGTCGGCGTCGACGATTGCCTCAAGGTGGTCGTGCTCGGCTTGGAGCCGAAGGACTTCCGCCTCGAGATCATGCACTCGCTGCTGTAGACGCCGGACCTCGTTCATGAGCCTGGGGTCGGGACCACCGACATACCCAAGGAGCGCCTTCGCCATCGAGGGTCCTTCCGGGTGTCAGCTCTAAAACTGATCCATTTGGTGGCGCTAGGTTGCGCCAGTCCATCTACTAGGGTCGCACCGCATGCGCCGATGGGTCAATGCTCCCGGCTCACCCGACTGCGAATCCCGCCTGACCTCGCGCTGGTTCCGAACGTACGTTCACTGTCTCGACCCGGCCGGGGGCGTCCGGTCCACGCAACCAGGCGACTAGTTCGGCGCACGCGACGGCCGGTCCCTCGGCGATCACCTCGACACTCCCGTCCGGCAGGTTGCGCGCCGAGCCGGCCAGACCGAGCGCGGCGGCCCGCCTGCGCGTCGCGTACCGGAAGCCGACTCCCTGGACCCAGCCGGATACCAGCGCGACGACCCGCTCGGTGTCGGCCACTCGCCCTCCTCGTCGACGCTCCCGACGAATACCCTCTGGGTCCAGGACCAGGCCATACCCCGCCCCGACAGGCCTAGAAGCCTGGCCTCACGGGGGCAAGCATGCTGGACGTGGTCATTCGCGCAACCGTCACCAGTGCGGGTGGCGCGGGCGGGGCTGGCAGTGCGGGCACGTGTATGAGGACCTGTTCATGAACGAGTCGCGCCGGATGCGGGTGCCGCACCGCGAGCAGGGCTCGCCTTCCCGGCCGTACACCTCAAGCGACCGGTCGAAGTAGCCGCTGTCGCCGTTGACGTTGACGTAGAGGCTGTCGAACGACGTGCCACCGGCGGCCAGCGCACCGCCCATGACGTCGCGTACGCCCTTGACGACGCGCGCCACCTCGGCGCGGGTCAGCGTCTCGGTGGCCCGCGCGTAGTGCAACCGCGCCCGCCACAGCGCCTCGTCGGCGTAGATGTTGCCGACGCCGGAGATGAGCGACTGGTCGAGGAGTGCGCGCTTGAGACCCGTACGCCGGCGGCGCAGTGCCCGCCAGAACCCCTCGACGTCGAAGTCGGCCTCCAGCGGGTCGTGGGCGATGTGCGCGATCTCGGAAGGCAGCTTGGCGCCGCCGCGCGAGATCGAGAGGCCACCGAAAGTGCGCTGATCGACGAACCGCAGCTCAGGGTCGCCGTCGGCGAACCGAATCCGCACGCGCAGGTGGGGCTCGTCAGGAGCATCGGAATTCTGCACCAGCAGCTGCCCGCTCATGCCGAGGTGACCCAGTAGGGCGTCACCGGAGTCGAGCGGCAGCCAGAGGTACTTGCCGCGCCGGCGGACGTCGACGATCTCCCGTCCGACCAACAGATCGGCGAAGTCGGAGGCGCCGGCGACGTGCCGCCGTACGGCACGCGGATGGTGCACCTCCACCGCGACGATCCGGCGTCCGCGCACCCACGCGTGGAGACCGCGCCGGACCACCTCGACCTCTGGCAGCTCCGGCACAGCTAGGCCCCCGTGTGGCCGTCGTCCCCCACGAGCGGTTCGATCGCGGCGAACGATGCGGACGCCGCCTGCTGCTCGGCTTCCTTCTTGCTGTTCCCCGTGCCGCTGCCGTAGGCGACGCCGCCGACCGTCACCGTCGCGGTGAAGACCTTGGCGTGGTCGGGGCCTTCCTCGATGACGTGGTACTCCGGGACGCCCAAAGACCGCGCGGCGGTGAGCTCCTGGAGGCTGGTCTTCCAATCGAGGCCGGCGCCGAGCTGGGCCGCGGCATCGATGAGCCCGTCGAACATGCGATGCACCAGGTCGGTGGCGATCGCGAAGCCGTGCTCGCGGTAGACGGCGCCAAGCACCGCTTCGACGGTGTCGGCGAGTATCGAGGACTTGTCTCGGCCGCCGGTGGTCTCCTCGCCTCGACCGAGGCGGATGAACTCGCCCAGCCCAAGACCACGGGCGACGCCGGCGAGCGCGCGCATGTTGACGACGGCGGCCCGCAGCTTGGCGAGCTGACCCTCGGCGACATCGGGATATCGCGTGAAGAGGGTGTCGGTGATCACGAGGCCCAGCACGGAGTCACCGAGGAACTCCAGCCGCTCGTTTGTCGGCAGACCACCGTGTTCGTACGCGTACGACCGGTGGGTCAGCGCCCGTTCGAGCAACTCGGGATCCACGGCGAGCCCGAGCCGGGCCTCGAGCGTCGAGAGCGACGTCGAGGACCCGGCTGGCACGTCCGGTCCCGGGTCAGACGTCGCCGACGTGACGGCCGTCGTACTCGAGGTAGAGCGGAGTGCCCTGCGAGTCCTCGACGACGGCTGCACGGTGCGACACGACCCAGGTAACTCGGCCGTTCTGGATGCGCTTCTGCACCTGGGGCAGCTTGGCCTTCCACTGCGAACGGCGGTGGCGCGTGTTGCTGCGCGACATCTTCCGCTTGGGAACCGCCACGACTAGCTCTCCTCGCTCTGGCCGGTCTGCCCGGCACCAACTTGTTTGTCATTGCTGTTGGCCAGCCCGGCAAGGGCCGCCCAACGGGGGTCGCCGACCTGGTGGCTGTGGTCGGGATCGTCCGCGAGCCGGGCCCCACACTCGGAGCACAAACCCGGGCAGTCGTCCCGGCACAGCGGAGCCTGCGGCAGTGCAAGCACCACCGCGTCCCGCAGCGCTGGCTCGAGATCGATCAGCTCGCCCTCGACCCGGCGCTCCTCCTCGTCGGCGTCGTCCCCGTCGAATACGTACATCTCCTGGATATCCGCCTCGACTTCTCCGTCGATCGGGTCCAGGCAACGCGCGCACTCGCCGGCGAGCGGCGCCCGTGCCGTCCCCGACACGAGCACGCCTTCCATCACCGACTCGAGCCGGAGATCCAGCTCGATGTCAGCGCCTTCAGGCACGCCGACCACCTCGATGCCGAAGTCGGCTGGCGCCGGCACGGTGAGCCGGACCCTGCGCATCGTCCCCGGACGACGCTCCAGCTCATGGGTGTCGAGCACGAGCGGCGCGTGCGGGTTGAGCTTGCTCAGGGTTCCTGCTTTCGCATGACGCGGGCATGACGACCTCGACCTCGCACGGAGGCCGACGCTACAGGGTAGCCGACGGCTGCGCGGGCACCCAAACCCGTGGTCAGGCCGACTGGGGTGTCCAGCCTGTGGTGTCGGAGGCCCGGGGCGAGGACGACCGCATGGGTGGCAGCTCGATGCGGCCGGCCGGGTCCCTGTCGTCGGGCGCTGACGACGCGGGGTCGTCCGACGCCGGTCCGGACGACGTCGCCTCCGCGGGAATGCTGCCTCCCTCGAGGTCGGCATTGAGATCGGGCAGGTACTCGGCGTTGGCGAGGTGCTCGCGCCCACCACGTACGGCCTCGAGCAGGCGCGCGAGCACGACCTCGAAGTTGGCCATGCGAGCATCGGCGAAGTCGTTCGCCTCCCGCTTGGTCACCTCGGCCTCCGCCATGGCCGTCGCCCGGACACGCACCGCCTCAGCATCCGCGGCCGCGACGACTGCCTGGGCCTTGACGAGCTCGCCCTGCCGGATGCGGCCCTCCTCGACGATGACCTCGGCTTCCTCGCGGGCCTCGGCAAGCACCTTGTCACGGTCCGCCAGCACCTGGTCTGCCGACGAAAGGGTGTCCGGCAGCTGCTGCTGCAGCTCGGTCAGCATGGCCAGCAGCTCAGGACGGTTGACCACCGCCGACGACGACATCGGCACGGAGCGTGCCGCCTCAACGAAGGCGATGACCTCGGCGATCTTGTCGTGGACGTCCATCGCGCCCCTTCTCGCGTGCGCCGGGCTGGTGCCCAGCGTCCCCCGTACGCTCGAAATCCTACGTACCCGCCATGCGGTCACGCAGCCGATCAAGGACCAGAGGTGGGACAAGACCGGACACATCGCCCCCATAACGGGCGACCTCTTTGATGATGCTCGAGGAAAGATAGGAGTAGTCCGGGTTGGTCGCGACGAAGAACGTGTCGATCTGGCTCAGCCGATGGTTCATCTGCGCCATCTGCAACTCGTAGTCGAAGTCGGTCACCGCCCGTAGTCCTTTGACGATGACGGGGATCTGCTCGGCTCGGCAGAAGTCGACGAGCAAACCCTCGAACGATGCGACGCGCACACCGGACAGACCCTTGGTGACCGTCTCGAGCATCTCCAGCCGCTCGTCGACGCTGAACAGCTCGTGCTTGTTGCGGTTGACGAGCACCGCGACGACGACCTCGTCGAAAAGGTGCGCGGCCCGCTCGATCACGTCGAGGTGTCCGTTGGTGACCGGGTCAAAAGAACCTGGACATACACAGCGGCGCACGCAGCCTCCTTCGGCTCCTTCACGCACCATCGCGATCGGTCGCCGGGCGACCGTACCAAAGCGTCGCCTCGCCGTAACGGCGCACCCGGTCTGCCGTGTAGCCGGGTGGCCAGGAGAGCTCAGGTCCGCGGGTCGCGCGCTCGACTGCGACCAGCGCGTGCGGCGCGAGCCATTGCCGGTCGCGCAGGGTCTCCAGCAGCTGCTGAACCTCGTCTTCGGGCAGCGCGTACGGCGGGTCGATGAAGGCCAGGTCGTACGGCTGAGCCGGCGGATCAGCGACCACCGACGCGACGGCCTGCGTGCGAAGCTCGGCCCCGGGCCGGGCGACGGTCTCGATGTTGGCCTTGATCACCCGTACGGCCTTCAGGTCGTTCTCCACGAGCAGCACATGTGCAGCGCCCCGCGACAGTGCCTCGAGCCCAACGGCGCCGGAGCCGGCGTAGAGGTCGACGACGCGGGTCCCGGCGAGCGGCCCGAGCACCGACTCGACGGTAGAGAACAGCGCCTCACGCGCCCGGTCGGACGTGGGACGCGTCGACTGCCCGAGCGGCACCGAGAGGCGGCGGCCGCGGGCCGTGCCGGCGACGATGCGGGTCATCCCTTCTCCAGGTAGTCGGCCCGGTCGGCACCGACCAACGACTGGAGGGCGGCGGCCAGCAGCGGGTGGGCGCCCAGCGTGGGGTCGGCGGCCACGAGCTCGGTCGCGTCGGCGCGAGCGTCGCGGATCACGTCCTCGTCGCGCAGCGCGGACAACAGCCGCAGGCTCGACTTGGTGCCCGACTGGGCCGCTCCCAGCACGTCGCCCTCGCGTCGCTGCTGAAGGTCGACGCGGGACAGCTCGAAGCCGTCGGTGGTCGCAGCGACGGCATCGAGGCGCTCGCGCGCGACGGTGCCCGCGGGCACCTCGGTCACCAGCAGGCAGACGCCGGGCACAGCGCCGCGCCCGATGCGCCCGCGCAGCTGATGCAGCTGCGACACACCGAACCGGTCGGCATCCATGACGACCATGACCGACGCGTTGGGCACGTCGACCCCGACCTCGACGACTGTGGTGGCGACGAGCACGTCGATCTCGCCGGCGGCGAACCGCCGCATGACGAGGTCCTTGGCGTCGGCGGGCAGCCGACCGTGCAGGACCTCGATGCGCAGCCCGTGCAGCGGTCCGTCACGGAGCAGCTCGACGAGCTCGAGCACGGAGACCGTGCGGCGAGTGGACTCGACGTCGAACAATGCGTCGCTGCCGTCGTCACCCGGACCACCGCCGTCGACATCGCCCGCGTCGCCGATGCGGGGGCAGACGACGAACGCCTGATGCCCTGCGGCCACCTCCTCGCGGATGCGCTGCCAGGCTCGGTCGAGGTAGTGCGGCTTCTCATCGACCGGCACGACGTGCGTGGTGACTGCGGCACGGCCGCTCGGCAGCTCGGTGAGCGTTGACACCTCGAGATCGCCGAAGACGGTCATCGCCACCGTGCGCGGGATCGGTGTGGCCGTCATCACGAGCACATGCGGGCGCCGGTCGTCCAGCGACTTGGCGGTGAGGACGGCGCGCTGCTCCACCCCGAAGCGGTGCTGCTCATCGACGACGACGAGACCGAGGTCGGCGAAGCTCACGCGCTCTTCGAGGAGCGCATGCGTGCCGACGACGATGCCGGCGTCGCCGGAGACGACATCGAGCAGAGTCTTGCGACGCGTCGCGGCGGGCTGCGAGCCAGTGACCAGGGCCACCTGGGTGCCGATGTCTGACCCACCCAGCAGGCCGCGCTGAGCCAACGGCCCGAGCAGCTCAGTGATCGACCGGTAGTGCTGCTGCGCCAGCACCTCGGTCGGTGCGAGCAGCGCGGCCTGCCCACCTGAGTCGAGTACGGCGAGCATGGCGCGCAACGCGATCACGGTCTTGCCGGCGCCGACCTCGCCCTGCAACAGGCGATGCATCGGGTGCGCCAGCGCCAGGTCGGCTGCGATCTCGGCGCCGACGCGGCGCTGCCCATCGGTCAGATCGAAGGGCAGCTGCGCGTCGAATGACGTGAGCAGTCCCTCGTCGAGTGCCGTCCTTGGGACCGCGGGGAGCGCTGAGGCGGCATGCCGGCGGCGAGCGAGCTCGACCTGCAGCAGGAACGCCTCGTCATAGCGCAAGCGCTCGGTCGCGGCGTAGAGATCGGCTCGGTTGTCGGGCCGGTGAATGCCCTCGAACGCCTCGCGCAGGCCGATCAAACCGCGGGACGCGCGCAGCGACTGCGGCAGGGGGTCGGGCAGGTTGTCGAGCTGGTCGAGCACAATGCGTATGGACTGGGCGATCCGCCATGACGCCAGCGCGGCGCTCGCGGGGTAGACGGGGATGAGCTCGCGCGCGAACGCCTCTTTCTCGATCTCGTCGACTTCACCGCCACCGGGGATGAGCACGTAGTCCGGGTGTGTGAGCTGAAGAGCACCGCGGAACGAGCCGACCTTGCCGCTGAACAGGCCCCTGCGTCCCGCCTGCAGCTTGTCGGCATGCCAACGCTGGTTGAAGAAGGTGAGGGTGAGCCGACCTTTGCCGTCGGTGACGACGACCTCCACGATGGTGCGCGGCCTGCGGCTTTTGCCATGCCGGACATGGTCCAGGTTGCGCACCGTCACAGCCGCGACGTCGGCCATCACGGTGACGTGCTCGTCCACGGCAAGCCGGGACAGGTCGGTGAGCTCGCCGCGTGACGCGTACCGACGCGGGTAGTGCCGCAGCAGGTCGCCGACGGTTTCGACTCCGAGGGCGCTCAACGCCTTGGCCGTGCCACCGCCGACGACCCGGCGGACCGGCTGGTCGAGGTCCATCACTCGACTCCCAGCAACAGCAGGTAGCGCGGCTGCCCGCCTTCGTGCACATCGACGTCGACCTCCGGATGTCGAGTGCGTACGTGCGTCTCGACGGCCCGGACCAGCTCGTCGTCGGCACCTTCACCCCACACAACGGTGACGAGCTCACCGCCACCGGCGAGGAGTCGCTCGAGCACCTCGGCCGCGGCGTCGAGCGGTGTCTCTGCGATCACGACGAAGTCGCCGCCCACCGCCCCAAGCGAATCACCCGGCTGGCAGACGCCGGCACTCGTCACCGCTTGCTTCGTCGCGATCGTCACGCCGCCGTGGCGGGCGAGTCCGGCCGCTGTTGTCATGGCGACAACATCGGCGTCGAACGAGCGACCTGGGTCGTGCACGGCGAGGGCAGCGATCCCTTGCACCTGTGCTCGCGTGGGCAGGACCGCCACCCTGATGCCCAGGGTGGCCGCCTCGCGGGCCGCCGCCTCGGCCGCGGCGACGACGTGCGGGTCGTTGGGCAGCACGACCACCTCGGCTGCTCCCGCGGCCTCGACCGCGGCCAGGATCTCGCCCGTGGACGGCCGGTGAGTCGGCGCTGTGCGGACGACTTCGGCGCGGGCCTCCTTGAACAGCTTGGCCAGCCCGTCGCCGGCCGCCACGGCAACCACGCGGCGCAGCCCCCCACGCTGCAGGAGGTCAGCGCGCCCGCCGAGCCGCTCAGGAAATCCGGTGATGCGGATGCGATGCGGGCGCCCGGCCGCGAGACCCGCCTCGACGGCGGCACCAGCGTCGTCGACGTGGACGTGGATATTCCACAGCCCGTCACCGCCAACGACGACGAGCGAGTCGCCGAGCGGCTCGAGCGCGGCACGCAGCGCAGGAACGGCGTCGTCGTCGGCATGCAGGAGGTACATGACTTCGTAGGCCGGGCCGTCGTCGGTGGCCTCTTCGAAGTGTTGTGCGACCTGGATCGCCTGACTGGCGAGTGGCCGCGGCACCCGGAGGGCGCGGCGTCCCGTGAGGACGCTCTCCAGCGCGTCGAGGATGACGCAGACCCCTCGGCCACCCGCGTCGACGACACCGGCGCGGCGCAGAATCTCAAGCTGGTCGGGGGTGCGGTCGAGAGCGACTCGGGCCGCGTGGGCAGCCGCGGAGACCACGTCGACAAGCGAGCCGCCCGCGGTTGCAGTGTCGTCGGCGCTTGTCGCCGCGGCGCGAGCAACCGAGAGCATCGTGCCCTCGACGGGGTGCGCGACCGCGTCATAGCCCAGCTCGGCCGCCTCGGTCAGTGCGTTGGCGAAGTCGGCGGGGGTCAGCGTGCGCCGCCCAGCCAGCGCGGTGCGCGCGATCGACTCCGAGATGCCGCGCAGCAACTGGCTCAGGATCACCCCGGAGTTGCCGCGGGCACCCAGCAGCGCGCCACGCGCCGCGGCCCGAACCAGCCCCGGCACGTCGTCGTCGGTCACCGGCCCGATCGCCTGGACCGCCGCCTCGACGGTCAGAAACAGGTTGGTCCCGGTGTCGCCGTCGGGCACCGGGTAAACATTGAGGGCGTCGATCTCCTCGCGTGCCGTGCCCAGTGCAGCCAACGAGGCGACGAACCACCGGCGCACCAGCTGCCCGTCGAGCACCCTGCGCACCGGCTGCTCCCTCCTCAGGAGGTTGATCCCTGGGCGCAGGGTAGTCGTCGGGCCGGACGGAATGCGGACGGCCAGCCCCAGGTCGGGCGCGGTTTGGGCCTCGGTGGATCAGCGGGTATTCTTTCGGGGTTGCCTCGGGGAAGCCCGGGCATGGTTGTCCGTACCCCCTCACTTCGGCCTACAAGGAGTCACCCGTGGCTGCCACCTGCGACATCTGCGGCAAGGGGCCGGGCTTCGGCAACAGCATCTCGCACTCGCACCGCCGCACGCGCCGCCGCTGGAACCCCAACATCCAGCGTGTGCGCGCCATGGTCGGCCGCACGCCGAAGCGGCTCAACGTCTGCACGTCGTGCCTCAAGGCCGGCAAGGTCACCCGCTGACCTCTAGAGCCCGGCCCTCGTAGGCCGTCGAAGCCGGTCCACCCCGTGGTGGGCCGGCTTTTCGTCGTCCGCGGACTACTCCCGCTGAGTTGATCATGGCGGAGGTGTGGTCAAACTCGAATAATGATCACACCTCCGCCATGATCAACAGCCCGGGCGCTCGTTCAGCGGAAGTGCTCGTGGCCTAGCGCGCCCTCGTACGTGGTTCCGTCGACCGTCACCCCGGAACCCTCGGCAACCGTGCCGACGACCAGCCACTCCTCCGGCAGCAGCGTGCCTGCTGGGAAGCAGCCGGCAAAGGCGTGATCGTCGCCGCCGGTGAGGATGAACCGCAGCGGATCGGACCCGACGGCGGCACCGACGTCGCGCAGCGGTTGCGCCACCTCGAAGGCCGCCGTGTCGACGTCGATTGCCACGCCGCTCGCCTCCGCGATGTGCCCCAGGTCGGCCAGCAACCCGTCGCTCACGTCGATGAGCGCGGTGGCGCCGAGCTCGGCCGCCTGCGGGCCTGCGTCGTACGGAGGCTCCGGGCGACGGTGCGCCTCGACCACGACCCGGGGCGAGCGGAACCCCCGAGCGAGTACGGCCAACCCCGCCGCAGCCCAACCAAGCCGACCGCGGACTGCCACGACGTCGCCGACCTGGGCGCCAGCGCGCGTCAGCGGTGCGCGACCGTCGAGCGTGCCCAGCGCCGTGACGGAAACGACGATCACATCAGCTGACGACACGTCGCCACCTACGACCGACGCCCCGACAACGTCGGCCTCGTCGCGCAACCCGTCCGTGAACGACAACGCCCACGACGACTCCAGCTCTCCCGGCGCCGCAAACGCCACAAGCAACGCCGTTGCCCGGCCGCCCATCGCCGCGACGTCGGCCAGGTTGCGCGCTGCCGCCTTGCGACCGATGTCGTACGGCTCGGACCACGCCCGACGGAAGTGCCGACCCTCGATCATGAAGTCGGTCGTCGCAACAACACGGCCGTCGGGAGCCGCGATGACTGCAGCGTCGTCACCTGGCCCGATCAGCACCACACTGCCTTGGGTTAGCCGGGCGGTCACTGCGTCGATGAGACCGAATTCGCCCAATCCGCCGATCGTCTGCTGCACGTGCTTTCCCACCTTCAGGATCAAGGCTGTAGGTTGGCCCCGGAATCGCAACGCACATTGTGTCGTCAGGAGGGCGGACGTGGTTGTTCAGGCCTACATCCTCATCCAGACCGAGGTGGGCAAGGCCGCCGACGTCGCCCGCCAGATCGCTGAGATCCACGGCGTCACGACTGCCGAGGACGTGACCGGTCCGTACGACGTCATCGTCCGGGCCGAGGCACGCAACGTCGACGAGCTCGGCAAGCTGGTCGTCGCCAAGGTGCAGGGCGTCCCCGGGATCACCCGCACGCTCACCTGCCCGGTGGTGCACATCTGACACGGCTGCTTCGCGCTGTCGCAGGTGTCGCCGCGCTGGCCGGCTGTTCGTGGGGTGCCGTCGACGTCGAGCCGTTCGAAGCACAAGCGGGCAGCGAGCAGGTCTGTCATGCGCTCGTCGAGGCACTCCCCGACCTCGTGGGCGATGCCGTTTCCCGTGACGTCGACCCCGACGACGGACTCACCGCGGCGTGGGGCGACCCCGCCATCGTCCTCCGGTGCGGCGTTCCGCCCCCTGCCGAGTATCAGCCGGATGCGCAGCTGTTCGATGTCGACGGCGTTGAGTGGCTGCCGGTAGAGGGCGACGGCGGGTTCTTCTTCACCACCGTTGACCGCGAGGCCTACGTGGAGGTCGCGGTTCCGGACGACTACGCACCCGAGGCCACTGTGCTCACCGACCTCGCCGAGGCGATCCAGGACACTGTGCCCGCGGTGGAGTGAGCCGTCCCGACGGCCCGGACCCTTCAGCGCAGGCCGGTCGGCCTCGCAAGCGCGGTGCGCAGCAACCGCGAGACCAACGCGGGGTAGGGCATTCCGCTGGCTGCCCAGAGCATGGGGAACATCGAAGTCGGAGTGAACCCCGGCATCGTGTTGACCTCGTTGACCACGATGGACCCGTCGTGGCGCAGGAAGAAGTCGACGCGCGCGAGGCCTTCGCAGGACAGCGCGGTGAACGCACGCGCGGCCAGTCGCTGGATTTCCGCGGTGCTGCCCGGGCCGATGTCGGCAGGGATGTCGAGCGACGTGTTCTGATCAGGCAGGTACTTGGCGTCGAAGTCGTAGAACTCGCGCGACTCGTCGACCCGGATCTCGCCGAGCAACGACGTGTCGGGAGGCGAGCCGTTGGCGCCCTCGAGGACGCCGCACTCGACCTCACGACCATGAACGAACTCCTCGACGAGCACCTTCCGATCGAACTCCTGGGCGGTCGCGATAGCGGTCGCCAGCTCCTCCACCCCGCCCACCTTGCTTATGCCGATGCTCGAACCACCTCGCGCCGGCTTGACGAAAACTGGCCAGTGCAGCGACTCGACCGCGTCGACGACAGCAGCGGGGTCGTGCTTCCACTCGTGCGGGTCGACGACGACGTAACGGCACACCGGCAGGCCCTGCCCAGCGAGCACGAGCTTCATGTAGTGCTTGTCCATGCCGACGGCGCTCGCCATCACACCGGATCCCACGTAGCGCACGTCGGCCATCTCGAGCAGCCCTTGCAGCGTGCCGTCCTCGCCATAGGGCCCGTGCAGCAACGGCAGGACGACGTCGACCTGGCCCAACGCTCGGGGGACGTCACCCGCCTCGTGCACGACGAGCTCGTGGCCCGCCGACAGGACAAGCTCACCAGAGACGTCCTGGACCGCCGGCAGCCGACCTTCGGTGATCGCCAGGCGCGTCGGATCGTCGGGAGCGAGCACCCACTTGCCCTGCTGGGTGATGCCGATGGGCACAACGTCGTACATGTCACGGTCGATCGCCTGCAGCACACTGCCCGCCGTGATGCAAGACACTGCGTGCTCGGAGCTACGACCACCAAAAACTACGGCCACTCGGGGCTTTTGCTGCGCGTTCATCGCGGTCGACCATACAGTGCGGCCGTTCCGCTACCCGGGATTGCACTAGACACGGAGACGATCTCTTAAGAACATTTCCAGTTATGCCGCGACGCCTCGCCATCCCGCTCCTTGCCGTGCTCCTCGCCGTGGGAGCGGGTGTTTGGTGGCTCAGCCGCGACGAGGCGCCCGCCGTCAGCGGCAACGCTGCGGCGCTCGGACTCGTACCGCTGCCGACCAGCGTGACGACTGGTGACGAGCCGTACGTGATCGACGCGGCCACCGTGATCAGGCACACGGAAACCCCCGAGGCGGCGAGCGTCGCCGGCTACCTCGCGGAGCTGCTCCGCCCGGCGACCGGCTACTCGCTGCCGGTCGAACCTGGAGCGACCGAGTCCGACGGCATCCGGTTGCAGGTGACAGAGTCCGGACCGCCGGAGTCCTACGAGCTCAGCGTCGACTCGACCGGCATCAGCCTTTCCGCAGCCACGGTCGAGGGTCTGTTTCGCGGTGTACAGACCCTCCGCCAGCTATTGCCGCCGGCCATAGAAGCCGCAACCTTGGCCCAAGAGCCGTGGACAGTTCCGGCGGTGCGCATTAGTGACCAACCTCGTTTTCCGCACCGGGGTGTGATGCTCGACGTCGCACGGCACTTCTTCACGGTCGACGAGGTCAAGGCGCTCATCGACCAGGTCGCCCTCTACAAAATCAACCACCTGCACCTCCACCTGTCCGACGACCAGGGCTGGCGGATCGCGATCGAGGGTTGGCCGCGGCTCACCGAGGTGGGCGGCGCGACCGAGGTCGGTGGCACGACCGGGGGCTCCTACACACAGGACGACTATCGCGAGCTCGTCGCGTACGCGAAGTCGAGGTTCATCACCGTGGTTCCCGAGATCGATCTGCCGGGGCACACCAACGCCGCGCTCGCGGCCTATGGCGAGCTCAGCTGCGACGGGCAGCCCACCCAGCCCTATACCGGCATCCAGGTCGGTTTCAGTGCAGTCTGCACGGACAAGGAGGAGACGTACGACTTCATCGACGACGTCCTCGGCCAGCTCGCCGCGCTGACTCCAGGGCCGTACCTGCACATCGGCGGCGACGAGGTCGAGACGCTGTCCGCCGAGCAGTACGCGTCGTTCATTGCCCGAGCCCAGGAGGCGGTCGGTCGGCACGGCAAGACCGTCATGGCCTGGCACCAGATCGGCGAGGCCGACCCCGCACCTGGTGCGGTTCTCCAATACTGGGGCGTGCAGAGCGCCGACCTCTTCACGGTCAAGGCGGCCGTCGAGGCGGGCGCCAGCGTCGTGATGACACCGGCCGACCATGCCTACCTCGACATGAAGTACAACGCCACCACGACCCTTGGCCTCGTCTGGGCGGGCACGATCGACCTTGCGAAGGCCTATGAGTGGGATCCGGAAACCCATCTCGGAAACCTCGAGCCAGGGGCCGTCCTGGGCGTGGAAGCGGCGCTCTGGACGGAAACCCTCGACGAGTCCGACGACCTTGAGCAGATGGCGTTCCCGCGGCTTCCGGCGATGGCCGAGGTGGGCTGGAGCGCTCAGGACCGGCGCGACTACGACGACTTTGCCGGGCGGCTCTCGGCGCACGGGCCACGTTGGACCGCGATGGGCATCGACTTCACTCCGGTTAGCGACGTGCCGTGGCCGGCCGACTGAGTCCGGGCTGACAGGATCGCGGCATGTCGCACGAGCTGACCCCCGCGACCCGCCTCGTCACCGCTGGCCGCCCCGACAGTGCGCCCGGCGCGCCGGTCAACGTTCCGGTGACGCTGAGCTCGACGTTCCACGCCGGCGGCACCCACGGGTACGCCCGAGCAGACAACCCCGTGTGGACCGCGTACGAGGAGGTGCTGGGCGGTCTCGAAGGCGGGCACGCTGTCGCGTACGCCTCAGGCATGGCGGCCGTGACGGCGATCCTGTCCATCGTGCCCATCGGTGCCGTGGTCGTCGCACCGGACGGCGCCTACAGCGGCACGCTCGGCCAGCTGCACCGGCTGCACCGCACCGGGCGACTCGTCGTTCGCGAGGTCGATGTCACCGACACCAACGCGGTTGCCGAAGCAGTCGACGGCGCCGCGCTGCTGTGGGTCGAGTCGCCGACCAACCCGCTCCTCGGTGTCGCCGATCTGCCCGCAGTGATTGCCGCCGGTCACGCCGTGGGTGCCCTGGTGGCCATCGACAACACCTTTGCGACTCCGCTCGTACAACAGCCGCTGCGCCTCGGCGCCGACGTCGCGGTGCACAGTGCGACCAAGTACCTGTCCGGGCACTCCGATGTGCTGTTGGGAGTCGTGGTGACGGCCGACGCGGAGCTGGCAACCCGACTCCGCGAGGGCCGGGAGCTGGACGGCTCGATCCCCGGCCCCATGGAGACCTGGCTTGCACTTCGTGGCCTTCGCACGCTGCACCTGCGCGTGGAACGCTCCGCCGCCAACGCGCTGGAGCTTGCCCGCCGCCTGGCGCAACACCCTGCGGTCGCGCGGGTGCGTTACCCAGGCCTACCCGACGACCCCGGCCACCCAAGGGCGGCGATGCAGATGACTGGCTTCGGCTCGATCGTGTCGATCGAGCTGCTCGGCGGGGCGGTGGCTGCAGATGCCGCCACCAGCACATCCCGGCTCTGGGTCAACGCCACGAGCCTCGGTGGCGTGGAGTCGTCGTGGGAGCGCCGCCGCCGCTGGCCGTCCGAACCCACGACCGTGCCCGAGTCCCTGATCCGCCTCAGCGTCGGCGTCGAGGACGTAGAAGATCTCTGGACGGACCTCGACCAGGCGCTCGGCGGGGCACACGCCGGCTAGCTCAGTGCCCGTGCCGCTCCGGCTTCGCTGACCGCGAGACAAGCTGGCCCAGAGCGTCGCCCGGACTGATCTCACCGCCCACCACGCGGACGACGATCTCCACGATCGGCATCTCGACCCCGTGTTGCTGCGCCAAGGCCAGGATCGGCTCGCAGGACTTCACGCCTTCCGCAACCTGACGCGTCCCGGCCAGCACCTCCGCGACTGACATCCCCCGCCCGAGCTGCTCGCCGAACGTCCGGTTTCGGGCGAGCGGCGAGCTGCAGCTGGCCACGAGGTCGCCAAGTCCCGCCAGCCCAGAGAACGTCAAAGGATCGGCGCCCATGACAACTCCGAGACGAGTGGTCTCGGCCAGGCCGCGGGTCATGACCGACGCCTTGGCGTTGTCGCCGAACCGGAGCCCGTCGGCCATGCCGACGGCGAGGGCGATGACGTTCTTGGTGGCGCCGCCGAGCTCGACGCCAACGACGTCGGTGTTGGTATAAGGCCGGAAGTACGGGGTGTGGCAGGCCTTCTGCAGCAGCTGCGCCACCGACTCGTCGACGCAGGCGACGACACAGGCGGCGGGCTGACGCTCGGCGATCTCGCGGGAGAGGTTGGGTCCCGACACGACAGCGACCCGCTCGGGCGGTGCACCTGTCACCTCGCGGATGACCTCGCTCATGCGCTCGCGGCTGCCGAGCTCGACGCCCTTCATGAGGCTGACGAGCACGGCCGACGGCGGCAGGTGCGGTGCCCATGCCGAGAGGTTGGCGCGCAATGTCTGGGCGGGCACCGCAAGCACAACGAAGTCGGCACCGTCGAGTGCTGCGATGGGATCGTTGGTGGCGACCACGCCGGCGGGAATCTCGATTTTCGGCAGGTAGTCGGGGTTTTCTCGCGTCGAGGCGATCAGCTCCACGAGCTCCGGGCGCCGACCCCACAGCATCACGTCGGTGCCGGCGTCGGCGAGCACGATGGAGAACGTCGTGCCCCAGGACCCCGCGCCGAATACCGCGGCGCGCATCAGGACTGCCCTGCCGCCGCGTCGCCGGAGTCGGCCTCGGTGGGCTTGCGATCGGGGCGCCCCGTGCGGGCAACGCCGGCACGTGACGGGTCGAATCGCACCGCGGGCGCCTTCTCCCCACGCAACACCTCGAGCTGACCGGTGATGCGATCCATGATGCGATCCGTCGCTGTACGCAACAGCTCGGTCGTGACGTGCTTGTCGCGCAGATCGTCGAGGTCCACAGGTGGTCCGACGAGCATCCTGATGGTCGGCCGCGGCACGAGGCGCGGGAACTTGGCGTAGGGGGCAAGCAGGTCCTGTGCACCCCACTGCGCGATCGGGATGACCGGCGCGCCGGTGGCCAGCGCGATCCGAGCCGCGCCTGTCTTGCCGACCATCGGCCACAGGTCCGGGTCCCGCGTGATCGTCCCCTCCGGGTAGACGCCGACGCACTCCCCCGCGTTGACCGCGTCGACCGCGGCCGAGAACGCGTGCGCCGCACCGGTCGACTCCCGGTCTACCGGGATCTGGCCGCAGCCCGCCACAATGCGCCCCAGCACTGGCACCGTAAACAGGCTCTTCTTCGCCAGGTAGCGCGGCACGATGCCGTTGTCCCACAGGAAGTGCCCGAACAGGACCGGGTCGACGTACGAGATGTGGTTGACGACCGCGATGAACCCGCCCTCGGACGGCAGGTGCTCGACGCCCCTCCAGTCGCGCTTGGTGATCACCATGAGGGGCGGGCGCAGGATCGCCACGACGGTCTTGTACCACCCGCTGACTGGCACCCGTTTCGGCTGCGGCACCTGGACTCCCGTCACCCGGGCCCGCCGTCACCGGCCGGGCTCCCGTCTAGCTGTATCGCCGGAGTCTAGGCTGCCGGACGTGCAGGCAACCGTACGCACCTACGATCGGGTTACGCAGTCGGGCACCGTGCTGCTCGACGATGGGCTGGAGATCCCGTTCGATTCGCCAGCGTTCGCTGCGGGCGGCTTGCGGCACGTACGACTCGGTCAGCGTGTCCGGCTGCGCACCGAAGGATCCGGCGAGGCCTTGCGGATCACCGGGCTCACCCTCGTGACGCTGCCGCTGCCCGACTGAGCAACGACCATCGCCTGACGCCGGTATCGGGCGGGCCGAAGCCGTCCAGGGCACACCTGCCATGTGGCGAAGGTGCGCCCCTGGACGGGAGACGTGCCTAGCAGCGACGAGGAGTCAGGCCTTCTTCGCTGTCTTCTTGGCCGTCGTCTTCTTAGCCGTCGTCTTCCTGGCCGTCGACTTGGTCGCGGCCTTCTTGGCGGGCGCCTTCTTGGCGGGCGCCTTCTTCGCGGGCGCCTTCTTGGCCGTCGTCTTCTTAGCCGTGGCCTTCTTGGCCGGCGCCGCCTTCTTGGCGGTGCGCTTGGTCGTGGCCTTCTTGGCGGCGCTGCTCGCCGCACCAGCCGCGGACTTGGCGGTCGACGCTGCGACGCGAGGCAGCTTCTTGGCGCCGCTCACGACCGCCTTGAGGTCAGCACCGGGGCGGAATTTCGCCACGAACGTCCGCTTGAGCTTCACAGCCTCGCCAGTCTGCGGGTTGCGCGCGGTGCGGGCCGCCCGCTCGACCTTCTCGAAGACTCCGAAGCCGGTGATGGCGACCTTCTCGCCTGTTGCGACAGACCGTGTGATGACGTCGAGTACTTGCTCGAGCGCCTTCTGGGCCTCTCGCTTGTTGCCGTCGAATCTGTTCGACAGCTCTTCGACTAACTGGGCCTTGTTCACAGCTTCCCCTCCGGAACGCGTAGGCCGGCGCTCGATCCTTTCGCACGCTAGGCACTTCCGCACGTCATGACAACGACCTAGGGCTGTGTTTCGCAGAAGTCGTACGGATTTCTTGCGCTGCGATAGCCGAAAACCGTTGCCGCGGCCGGGTTTGGCTCTTCGTTCAGGAGAGCGTGCGCTCAGGTAGCCGTGCGGACCGGCAGCGTAGCTGGTTGGAACGAGGGCCGTGAGGACTCGAATGCGGTGATCGCATCCTCGTGGCGCAGTGTCAGACCGATGTCGTCGAGGCCTTCCAGAAGGCGCCAGCGGGTGTAGTCGTCGATCTCGAACTGTGCGACTAGCTCGCCTGCACGGACTTCCCGGGCAGCCAGATCGATCGTCACTGGGGTGCTTGGATCCGCCTCGATGACCTGCCAGAGCCGCCCGACGACGTCCTGTGACACGACTGCCGTGAGCAGCCCGGCCTTTCCGGAGTTGCCCCGGAAGATATCGGCGAACCGTGGGCTGAGCACGACCTTGAACCCGTAGTCCTGCAGCGCCCATACCGCGTGCTCCCGCGACGACCCGGTACCGAAATCCGGACCGGCCACGAGGACCGAGACGCCTTGGTACTCCGGCCGATTCAGGACGAAGTCCGGGTCGTGACGCCAGGCCGCGAAACATCCGTCCGCGAAACCCGTACGTGTCACGCGTTTGAGGTATTCCGCCGGCACGATCTGGTCGGTGTCAACATTGCTGCGGCGCAGCGGTGCGGCCGTGCCCGTGTGGCTGACGAACTGCTCCATGAGGTCAGGCCTCCGTCGCGACGAACTCGGGCAGATCGGCGGGAGCCGCCAGATGTCCAGTCACAGCGGTTGCGGCGGCAACAAGCGGAGACACGAGGTGCGTACGACCACCCTTGCCCTGCCGGCCCTCGAAATTTCGGTTGGACGTGGAGGCGCTGCGCTCGCCGGGGCTGAGCTGGTCGGGATTCATGCCGAGACACATGGAACAGCCGGCAGCCCGCCATTCGGCTCCCGCATCGAGGAAGATCTTGTCGAGACCCTCGGACTCGGCCTGCAGCCGCACTCGTGCGGAGCCTGGCACCACCAACATACGTACGGAGTCGGCGACTGAACGGCCGTGGAGCACGGCAGCGGCCGCGCGCAGGTCCTCAATGCGGCCGTTGGTGCAGGAGCCGAGAAAGACAGTGTCGACCGCGATCTCACGCATCGGAGTCCCGGCAGTCAGCGCCATGTATTCGAGCGCACGCTCGGCGGAATGGCGCTCGACCGGGTCGGTCAACGCGGCCGGATCGGGAATGTTGGCGTCGAGCGGGACCCCCTGGCCGGGGTTGGTGCCCCATGTCACGTACGGCGTCAGCGTGTCAGCGTCGAGGACGACCTCGGCATCAAACTCGGCCTCGTCGTCGGAGACCAGGGTGCGCCAGTAGGCCACGGCCTCATCCCAGTCGTCGCGCTGCGGTGCATGCGGTCGGCCCTGGATGTATTCGAAGGTCGTGTCGTCGGGTGCGACCATGCCCGCCCGGGCGCCCGCTTCGATCGACATGTTGCAGATCGTCATCCGGGCTTCCATGGACAACGCGCGGATCGCCTCGCCGCGATATTCCAGCACGTAGCCCTGGCCACCGCCCGTACCAATCTTGGCGATGACCGCCAGGATGATGTCCTTGGCGGTGACGCCCTCCTTGAGCCGCCCGTTGACCGTGATCGCCATGGTCTTGAACGGCTTGAGCGGCAGCGTCTGCGTCGCGAGCACATGCTCGACCTCAGACGTACCGACGCCGAACGCAAGCGCGCCGAACGCCCCGTGCGTCGAGGTGTGCGAGTCACCGCAGACGATCGTGATGCCCGGCTGGGTCAGTCCGAGTTGCGGCCCGACGACGTGCACGATGCCCTGGTCGACGTCACCAAGCGAATGCAGGCGGATGCCGAACTCGGTGGCGTTGCGGCGGAGTGTCTCGATCTGGGTGCGGGAGACCGGGTCGGCGATCGGCTTGTCGATGTCGAGCGTCGGAGTGTTGTGGTCTTCGGTCGCGATGGTCAGGTCGGGGCGTCGGACCCCGCGGCCGGCGAGCCGCAGCCCGTCGAACGCTTGCGGACTGGTCACTTCGTGCACGAGGTGCAGGTCGATATAGAGGAGGTCGGGCTCGCCCTCGGCACGGCGCACGATGTGCGCGTCCCAAACCTTCTCGGCGAGCGTCCTGCTCTGGCCTGCCATCCGTCGTCGCTTCCTTCCGACACCGTCTCAGAAGTGTCCACTGAACCGACTTGCGTCTCGCATCCCGAGACGGCAATATCAATGCATGGACAACTCTAGCGGAGTCGGCGTCCTTGACAAGGCCGCCCTCGTTCTCTCTGCGCTCGAGGCCGGACCGGCCACTCTCGCCAACCTGGTCCAGTCCACCGGCCTGGCCCGGCCGACGGCCCACAGGCTGGCTGTTGCGCTCGAGCACCACCGGTTGGTGAGTCGTGACCTGCAGGGCCGGTTCGTGCTCGGGCCGAGGCTTGGCGAGCTCGCAGCCGCCGCCGGCGAGGACCGCCTGTTGGCCGCCGCCGGCCCGGTGCTGTCCCGACTTCGCGACCAGACCGGCGAGAGCGCGCAATTGTTCCGCCGGCAAGGCGACCTTCGCATCTGCGTCGCCGCTGCGGAGCGGCCGAGCGGGCTGCGCGACACGATCCCGGTCGGCAGCACGCTCACCATGCTCGCCGGGTCCGCTGCGCAGGTACTGCTCGCCTGGGAGGAGCCGGAGCGCATGCACCGGGGGCTGCACGGCGCCCGCTTCAACGCGACGATGCTGTCGGCCGTACGGCGGCGTGGCTGGGCGCAGAGCGTCGGCGAACGCGAGCCCGGCGTCGCGTCGGTGTCGGCACCCATCCGCTCGCAGAGCGGCAAGGTGATCGCCGCGGTCTCCGTCTCCGGCCCGATCGAGCGGCTCACTCGGCAGCCCGGGCGCCTGCACGCCCATGCGATTCTGGCGGCCGCTGATCGGCTCACCGAGTCGATGCGCCGGCTGGACGAGTCAGCCTGACGCGGACCTCTCCCGCGTCAGCCGAACATGCGGTTAGCGCCCGTTTCCGCTCCGAAATGGGCGCCAGACGCATGGTCGTCGGTGGACAATCGCATGCTCGACCACAAACACGCTCGACCACAAAAGAGACCCCCGGAATGGCTCCGAGGGCCTCTTATCTGTAGCCCCGACCGGATTCGAACCGGCGCTACCGCCTTGAGAGGGCGGCGTGCTAGGCCGCTACACAACGGGGCCGTGCGACGCATTGTCGCGAACCGGAACTTTACCGCATGGCGTGCGGTAGCTCCCAATTCTGCTGGGGTACCAGGACTCGAACCTAGACTAACGGAGCCAGAATCCGTCGGGCTGCCAATTACCCCATACCCCAAGGGCTTCAGCCCTGGCGGGCTGTTGACCGGGTACGAGGATAGCCGCACCCCGGCAGTCCGACCAAACCGCATCCAGCCGCGGCACCGGTGACGCGAATCACCAGGGTCTCGGTGGTTCGGCCTTGGCGTATGCCGTCACCGTGGCCGCCTTACGCCGTCTGGCCAGGCGCAGCGCCAGCCAGGCGAACAACACCATCGTCGCAACGTCGTACGCGACGTATGACCACGGCGTGTCCGTCACCGTCAGCGCGTCATCGACCTGGTCGAAGGCCGCCGCCACAAGGAAGACCACCGCGTTGTTGACCACGTGCATGGCGATCGACGCCTCGAGCCCGCCCGTGCGGATCACGAGAAACGCGGCGACCAGCCCGAACGCGGTCCGGTCGATGAACAGGGCCGGGCTCTGCGTCCCGTGCGCAAAACCGAACGCGAGGGACGTGACCACCGCCGCGAACCATGGCGTGCGGACCCACGCACCCAGCGCCTGCATGACGTACCCGCGGAAGGCGTACTCCTCCCCCGCGGCCTGCAGCGGAGTCGTGAGCAGCACCACCACCGCGAAGCCCAACCAGGTCGACAGCGCCACCGAGTCGACCTCAGTTGCCCCCTCGTCCACAGGCAGGAGCAACGATCCCGCGTACGACAGGACAAGGACGCCCAGCGCCAGCAGCCCCATCCGCCAAAGCAGCGACCAGCGCATCCGCGCCGCAACTGAGGCGAGCCAGCCCGGGCGGAGTCCGTGACCCGCCAGCAGGGCGAGCATCGCGGCTGGGATGAGAGTCGCGAGCATGAGGTTGGTCGTCAGCAACCCCCAGGGCGACACCTCGGTCGTGTAGCGGTCGAGCACAAGGTCGAACGAGTCGCCCGTGGCGGCGGACTCGATGACAATGCCGATGATCGTCGCCGCAATGGTCAGGATCACGAACGTGACCACGAACACGGCCAAGCCCACGAGCGGCCGCCACCAGTGGTAGTCGCGAGTCCGCAGGATGCGGTGGTAGGGCTGCGGCTCGACGTGCGGCGGCACCCGCGATGCCTGGGCCGCCGGGGCGCCCCACGACGCCCCCGGCAACGCTGGGGCGCCCCATGGCTGCTGGGGACTGCCGCTCGGCACGGAGTACGGGTCGCTCACGCGGGGAGCGTAACCGCCGACTCCCCGTTACGGCCCGAGCCGGCCGCTCCTGGGACTGCGGTTTGCCTCGGCAACGCCGTCACCGCCGCAGTCCGATCCGGCACAGCGAGCCGGAAACCGATCCCACGTACCGAGACAATGCTCACGCCGTCGGCCACGCCGAGCCGGCGCCTTAGCCGCTTGACCGCGGAGACGACCATCTCGGGGTCACCGAGATAGTGGGTCTTCCAGACTTTCGCGACGAGCTCTTCGAAAGTCCACACTCGGCCGACATCCAGGGCCAACGTCCCCAGCAGGTCGAACTCGCGGGCCGACAGCTCGATGTGGAGTGCTCCCCAGGTGACTTGTCTGTCCCTCGGGTCAATTCGTAGCTGGCCTGCCCAAATCACTTCCTGCGCGATCCCCGTTTGTGCGAGGTCGCCCGTGGGCACGACCGGGTCGTCGTCGAGCAGCTCGCGGATGGCGGCACTGTCGGGGGCCAGCATCACGACGGCGCGGCCGGACAGACATGAGGCAATCGCGGCGGTTTCATCCGGAGAGACGCCCACGCAGATGACGTACGGCGTGGTGCGTTGTCCCGGGAGTGGCGACACGACTACCTCCTGTAACCGCTTCCCCCGCGGGGATCTTGACACAGCCGAGGCAGGTTTGCACGTTACAACCTGGAGAATCTTGCGCCGGGAGCGTCCCTCCCGGGACAACGTCCCGGCCAACGCCCCGTGAATCGACCGTGTCTTGCCCATGAAGCGTCCTTGTCGCCGGGTTCGGCACCTCCCAACGATGGCTCCGACCACAACTTTCCCGTGCACGGCGCCGCTGGCACAACCGGCGGCGTTTTGTGCACGCCGAGCAAGGAGGAACGTGTTGGGATCCACGCGAAGTCGGCGGGGCAGACCCGTCGTCGCAGCCCTGCTGTCGGTGTCCGCCCTCCTCAGCGCCATGCTCGCGTTCGCCCCAGCGTCTACAGCGAGCGTCGGCCAGCCCACCGTCGACCCAGCAAGCAAGATCGAAGAGTCGCTCCGCGGCTCGCTGGCGGCGACCGACACGGTCGATTTCTGGGTGCGGTTCGAGGCCGCAGCAGACCTGTCAGGGGCACCAGCAACCAAAGACTGGGCGACCCGCGGTCAGCAGGTCGTTGATGCGCTGCAGTCAACCGCCGAGGCCTCCCAGGTCGAGGTGCGCAGGCTTCTCGAAAGCAAGCGCGTCGAGTTCGAGTCGTACTGGGTCACCAACGCAGTCCTGGTCAAGGGCGGCTCGTCCCAGCTTGCCACCGAACTCGCCAGCCTCAGCTCGGTGGCGCAGATTCTCGCCACGCGTACGTACGAGCAGCCCGATCCGTCATTCACCCAGGGGCAGACCATGGCTCCGCAAGCGGTTGAGTGGGGCGTAGGGAACATCAACGCCGACGACGTCTGGTCAACTCTCGGCGTCACTGGCGAGGGAATCGTCGTGGCCAGCATCGACTCCGGTGTCCAGTTCGACCACCCGGCGCTTGTCGGCAAGTACCGCGGAAACAACGGCGACGGCACCTTCACGCATGACTACAACTGGAAGGACACCAGCGCCGCGTGCTCCGGTGCCCCATGCGACCTCGACGGTCACGGCACGCACACGATGGGCACCATGATCGGGTCCGACGGCGCCAACCAGGTGGGCGTGGCACCCGGGGCCAAGTGGATCGAGGCCAACGGCTGCAACACCTGCTCCGACGCGGACCTCATCGAGGCCGGTCAGTGGATGCTTGCGCCAACAAAGGTTGACGGCAGCGCGCCCGATGTCACCAAGCGCCCGAACATCGTTAACAACTCGTGGGGCTCCATCGTGCCCTCCACCGAGCCGTTCATGGAAGACATTTCGATCGCATGGGCCGCATCGGGCATCTTCGGCATCTTCTCCAACGGCAACAGCGGGCCGAACTGCTCGACCAGCGGATCCCCGGGCAGCCGGACCGTGAACTACTCAGTCGGTGCCTACGACATCGCGAACAACATCGCCTCGTTCTCGGGCCGCGGCCCGGGCCAGGACGGGACGATCAAGCCGAATATCAGCGCGCCTGGCGTCAACGTCCGCTCGTCGCTGCCAGGTAGCACGTACGGCAACGGCAGTGGCACCTCGATGGCTGCCCCGCACACCGCGGGAGCGGTCGCGCTGCTGTGGTCGGCAGTGCCGGCACTCGTCGGCGACGTCGAAGGCACCCGCGAGCTGCTCGACGACACGGCTATCGACAAGTCCGACCTGCAGTGCGGTGGCACCGCTGACGACAACAACGTCTACGGCGAGGGCAGGCTTGACGCGCTCTCGCTGGTCCAGGCCGGCAACCTCGGCCCGACCGGCACAGTCGCGGGAACCGTCACCGACGAGGGGACCGGGAGCCCGCTCACGACGGCCACAGTCCACGTGGTCGGCGGTGAGATCGACCGCACCCTCACGGTCGGCGCCAACGGCGGCTACAGCATCGCGCTACCGATCGGCGACTACGAGGTCACCGCGACCGCCTTCGGGTACGCAACCGAGACGGCGTCCGTGACCGTCACCGAGGACACGACCTCGACGGTCGGCTTCGCAATGGCGGCAGCCGCCACCGCGAACATCACCGGCCGGGTCACCGATGGTTCCGGACACGGCTGGCCGCTCTACGCGAAGGTCACCGTGGCGGGCGTGCCGAACGGCACCTACTTCACCAAGCCCAACACCGGGCGGTACACGATCACGCTACCGGCCGGTGCGTCGTACGACCTCACCATCACGCCGGTCTACCCCGGCTATCAGTCGATGACTGAGACGGTGGCGCTCGGCGCGGCAGACGTCGTACGCAATGTTGCCGTCCCGGTCAATGCCGAAACCTGCAACGCCTTCGGGTACGGGTTCAACTACGACGGCACGTCTGCCGACTTCAACGACGGCCAGCTGCCTGCCGGCTGGACAATCGTCGACAACATCGGCAACGGCGAGGTGTGGCGGTTCGACGACCCCGCCAACCGTGGCAACCTCACCGGTGGTGACGGCGACTTCGCCATCATCGACAGCGATTTCCACGGATCCGGCCCAACCCACAACCAGGACAGCTCCCTGGTGACGCCGGTGCTCGATTTCTCGGCAATGGACGCGCCAATCATCGGGTTCAACCAGGACTACAACGATTTCGGCGCCGAGAATGCCGACGTCGACGTGAGCATCGACGGCGGCGCAACCTGGACGAATCTCCTGCGCCAGACGGCCGATGTGCGGGGCCCGCGGTTCACCGTGATCCCGATCCCGCAGGCGGCCGGTCAGCCAGCCGTGCAGGTCCGCTTCCACTACTTCAACGCCAACTTCGAGTTCTGGTGGGAGCTCGACAACGTGTTCGTCGGCAAGCGCACCTGCGACCCGACAATCGATGGTGGTTACCTGGTCGGCAATGTCAAGGACACCAACACCGGCGGCGGCGTCAACGGCGCGACAGTGGCGCTCGGCGACACCTCGGTGAAGACCGCTGCGACGCCGGAAGACTCCGGTCTCGACGACGGCTTCTACTGGATGTTCTCCACCGCAACTGGGACGCAGAGCGTGACGGCGTCGGCGGGCAACTACACCTCGCAGACAAAGTCGGTCTCGGTCGATCTCGATGGGGTCACGCTGGCCAACTTCTCACTGAAGGCAGGCCAGCTATCGGTGACGCCTGGCAGTGTCGAGGCGACACACCGTCTAGGTGACCGGGTGGCAAACCGGACGTTCACCGTGACGAATACGGGCACTGCGCCTGCGACGCTGGAGTTCGGCGAGTCCGGCGGCGACTTCGTGATGCAGAAGGCGGACGGCACCACGATGAGCCGCCAGGAGATCACAACGTCGGCTGGCGCCCCACTGCAGCGGCTCAACGTGCCGGTGTCAGTCAAGGCGCATTCCACTGGAAAGAGCGAGACCGCCCCCGACACATGCGGCGCCCAGCGCCGACCCGTGGGTCGACATCGCCAACTACCCGACGGCAATCATGGACAACCGAGTCGTGTCTCTCGACGGCAAGACCTACTCCATCGGTGGCGGCAATGGCACTGCGTCGACCGCCCAGGGTTGGTTCTACGACTCGGAGCTGCTCTCTTGGACCGCGATTGCGGACATGCCAGGAGCGCGCAACGCCATGACGGTCGGCGCGATCAACGGGCAGATCATCGCGGCCAGCGGCTGGGGCGCGAGCGGTCCTGACCCGGCGACGTGGATCTACGACCCGGCCGGCAACTCGTGGACAACGGGTGCACCCAACCCGGCTCCGCGGGCGGCGGCCGGTCAGGCGGTGCTGGACGGCAAGCTGTACGCCGTCGGTGGCTGCACGACAGCGGGCTGCACGCCGATGTCGAACAGCGTTGTCGCGTACGACCCGGCGGCTGACAGCTGGGAGACGCTGGCGAACTACCCGAGGTCGGTCGCATTCGCATCCTGCGGCGCGCTCGACGACATGGTGGTCTGCACAGGTGGCAACGATGGAGCCGCCGCCACCGCCGCCACGTTCGCGTATGACCCGGGCTCGAACAGCTGGAGCCCGGTGGCCAACGCACCGATCGACACGTGGGCGAGCAGCTTTGCCGTCGCCAACGGCCAGCTGATCATCGTCGGTGGTGTGCAGGGTGGCGCAATCTCCAATGCCGCCTTCGCTTACGACGCCAGCGCTGACGCGTGGAGCCCGCTGCCCAACGCCAATACCCCCAGGTACCGCGGTGGCGCGGCGTGCGGGTTCTACAAGATCGGCGGCTCGGTCAGCCAGTTCAACGCCAACCCGGCGAGCGAGCTGCTGCCCGGGTTCGACGAGTGCGCAGCAGGGGCAGCCGACGTCGAGTGGCTGTCGATCGACAAGACCAGCGCCACGCTTGGCGTCGGTCAGAGCGTGACCGTCAAGGTGACGATGTCGGCCTTGGTCGAGCAGCCGGGCACGTACACCGCCGGCGTCTCGATCAAGGAGGACACGCCGTACCAGGTGCCGGCGGTCGGTGTGACGATGACTGTCACTCCGCCGACGACCTGGGGCAAGCTGGCGGGCGTCGTGTCCGGCCTCGCCTGCAACGGTGCCAAGGCGGCACTGCCCGGTGCGACCGTGCAGGTCAACTCGTGGGCGATGCAGTTCACGTTCACGACGGAGTCCGACGGCTCGTACGCGTACTGGATCGACCGGCGCAACAACCCGCTCACCATGATCGTGGCCAAGGACGGCTATCAGCCGCAAACCAAGACGGCCAGGATCACCGCGGGTCAGGTCACCACGGCCAACTTCGACCTGAAGAAGGCGGGGTGCTGACCTAGGCGGGAATGACCACGTGAAGCAGGTTTGCCCCCGCATCGACAGGCCTTAAGGCCTGGGGGTGCGGGGGCAACCATGCTGGACGTGGTCATTCCCGGCCCGGGCTCGAGCCGAATCAGGCGCCGATCTGCTCCAGCGCGCTGCGCAATCGAGCGAGCGTGCGCTCCTCGCCGAGCAGGTCGATCGACTCGAACAGCGGCGGGGAGACGCGCCGGCCGGTGACGGCGACACGCACCGGGCCGAAGGCGTTCTTGGGCTTGAGGCCGAGACCGTCGACCAGGGCGGTGCGCAGCGCCTGCTCGATGGCCGGCGCCTCCCAGGCGGTGATGGCGGACAGTGCCTCGTGGGCAGCTTCGAGGATCGGCTTCGCCTCGACCGTGAGCACCTTGGCCGCATCCCCCGGGTTGATGCGGAAATCCTCGTCGGAGACGAACAGGAACGTCAGCATCTCGACGCCCTCGGTGAGTACGGTCATGCGTTCCTGCACAAGTGGCGCCGCGGCATGCAGGATCTGCATGATCTCCGGCTCCGGGTCGGCCTCGACGAGTCCCGCTTCCTGCAGGTACGGCAGCAACCGCCTGGCGAGATCGTCGGGCGAGAGTACACGCAGATGTACGCCGTTGATCGCCTCGCACTTCTTGAGGTCGAATCGCGCCGGGTTGAGGCTGACCCGTCCGATCTCGAACGCCTTCGCCATCTCGTCCAGCGTGAAGATCTCCCGGTCCTCGCCCATCGACCAGCCGAGCAGCGCGAGGTAGTTGAGCAGACCCTCAGGGAGGAAACCCCGGTCGCGGTAGAGCCCGAGTGACGCCTCGGGGTCGCGCTTGGAGAGCTTGCGGTTCCCCTCGCCCATGACGTACGGGAGATGCCCGAACTTGGGCAGCGGGCCGGGCGAGACGCCGAGCTCGATCAGCGCCTCGTGCAAGACGAGTTGGCGCGGCGTGCTCGACAACAGGTCCTCGCCCCGCAAGACGTGTGTGATGCGCATGAGGGCGTCGTCGACCGGGTTGACCAGCGTGTACAGCGGGTGCCCGTTGGCCCGCACCATCACGTAGTCGAAGACGTCAGCAGCCTGGAAGGTGATGTCCCCGCGCACGAGGTCGTGGAAGGTCAGAGCCGTGTCGGGCATGCGCATGCGCAGCACGGGCTTGCGGCCTTCGGCCTCGTACGCCGCGATCTGCTCGTCGGTCAGCGTGCGGCAGCGACCGTCGTACCCGCTCGGCTTGCCCGCGGCCCGAGCCGCCTCGCGCCGCTCGTCGAGCTCGGCCTGCGTGCAGTAGCAGTGGTAGGCCTTGCCTGCCGCGCGCAGCTTGTCGGCGACCTCCGCGTAGATGTCGTAGCGCTGCGACTGCCGATAGGGCCCGTACGGTCCGCCGACCTCCGGGCCCTCGTCCCAGTGCAGACCGAGCCAGTGCAGGGAGTCGAGCATGGCGCGGTAGGACTCCTCGGAGTCGCGCGCGACGTCGGTGTCCTCGATGCGGAACACGAACGTGCCGCCGTAGTGACGGGCGAAAGCCCAGTTGAACAATGCCGTACGGATCACGCCGACGTGCGGGTTGCCGGTTGGCGACGGGCAGAATCGCACACGGACGTCAGCGGGAGCCAGGTCGCCCAGCACCGGGTCGGGGCTCTTGGCCACGGGAGGACACCTCGTTGTCGGGTCGGGCAGCGATCGCCACCCATTCTTGCCTACCGCCCCCACCCCGCGACCTGTCAGGTTGTCAGGGTGGCTGACCTGGGAGGATGCACCCGCCCAGCCTGACAAGTCGGTGGTACGGGACGGCCGGCCCGGTTGTCAGCGGGCGGCGACGACCCGATTGTTCAGAGTGCCGATGCCCTCGATGGTCACGGCGACCTCGTCACCCGGCTCCATGGGGCCGACACCGGACGGCGTGCCAGTCAGGATGACGTCGCCGGGTAGGAGGGTGAACGCCTGGGTGATGTAGCTGACCAGCGTCGCAACGTCGAAGATCATCTGCTTGGTGCGGCCCGACTGTCGGAGCTCGTCGTTGAGGGTGCACGTGACGGCGAGATCGGACGGGTCGATGTCGGTCTCGACCCACGGCCCGAGCGGGCAGAAGGTGTCGAAGCCCTTTGCCCTTGCCCACTGCCCATCTCTGCGCTGAAGGTCGCGAGCGGTGACGTCGTTGGCGCAGGTATAGCCGAAGATCACGTCGTTGACCCGCTCGACCGGGACGTCCTTGCAAAGACGGCCGATGACGACCGCCAGCTCGGCCTCGTGCTGCACGTCCTGGGAGAGCGTCGGATAGACGATCCCGTCGCCAGGGCCGACCACGGACGTGTTGGGCTTGAGGAACAGCAGCGGCTCCTTGGGCACTTCGTTGCCGAGCTCGGCGGCGTGCTCGGCGTAATTTCGCCCGACGCAGACGACCTTGCTTCGCGGGATCACCGGGGCCAGCAGGCGTACGTCCTTGAGCGCCACTCGCTCGCCCGTGAATTGCACCGGGCGGTAGAGCGGGTCTCCCTCGATCGCGGCTACCACCTCCTGGCCGGCCGCACCCTCGACAACGCCGAAGCCCGGCTCTTCCCCGGTGGTAAACCTCGCGATCCGCACGTCGTCGACTCTACCCACGGCCGGGATCAGTGAGCGTGCGCTTACTCTCGAAGGCGTGACCGACGTCCGATGCCGGGGCCGCTCTCGTCCTGTCCGAGGACGAGTGGCGGGAGCGCGTACGGGCGCACGAGACCCGGGTTGACGGTTGGGTCCGGCCGCACCTCGCTCGCCGGGCGGAGGGCCGCAAACATCCGGTCGAGGACTTCCTCTGGACCTACTACTCCCATCGGCCCACTCAGCTACGCCGCTGGCACCCGGGGCCAGGGGTCGTCCTCGCGGGCGACCCGCCGCACCGCGCTTGGCGCGGCTATGCCACGACCTCGACGGGCACCGAGCTCGACCTCGCTTCCGTCGAAGAGCGCCGCCTCGACACCGTGCGCTTCGTCCGCCGCCTTCTCGCGGCGACCGCGGAACGGCCAGCTCAGACCGGGTGCTTCGGCATGCACGAGTGGGCGATGGTCTACCGCCAGCCGGCCGAGCAACAGCGGCACAGTGCGTACGCGCTTCGTCTCGGCTCCGACGGAACTGACGCGGTCGTCGAGTCTCATCAGGTTCGCTGCTCGCACTACGACGCCTACCGGTTCTTCACCCCCGACGCCGCGCCGCGCAACGCGCTGAGCCCCACCCTCGACCGGCGGGTCGATCTCGAGCAGCCCGGATGCCTGCACGCCAACATGGACCTCTACAAATGGTCGAGCAGGCTCTCGCCGCTCGTGCCGAGCGACCTCGTCGCTGACTGCTTCGAGCTGGCCCACGAGATCCGCGAGCTCGACATGAGAGCCAGCCCGTACGATCTCCGCGCGCTAGGCGTGGAGTCCGTACGCATCGAGACCCCTGAGGGAAAGCAGGAGTACGTCGCGGCGCAGCGCGCCTTCGCAATGCGTGCATCCGCGCTGCGCGAGCAGTTGATCAAGTCTTGCGACGTGCTCGTCGGCGACGCGGGATAGCCACAAGCACGACGTCGACACCCGGCAGTTCGCCAAACCCGGCCGATACATCCGTTGACACGACGAGGCGCGCCGTCGCGATAGCAGTGGCAGCGACCAGCAGGTCGTATGCCCCCGGAGTGGCCAGTGCGGCGCGCGTCAGCCGCAACCGGGCGTGTGCTCGGGCCACATCCATCGTGTAGTCCTCGACAGGCACGACGGCGAGCAAGTCATCGACAAAGGCCTGGCGCGCCACCCGATGAGCGTCGTCGGCAAGCTCCAGTCGACCGATAGCTGCGGGACCGCGTCCCACACGTGACCGCCCGAGTCGGTGCCTCCGGTCGGACGTCGCGCCACACCAGCCACGCCACCGTCCACATGCCGGCGGTCAGGACCACGGCACCAGCCAGCTCTACCTCGTCGGTGCTGAAATAGCCGACCAGGAGCCCGATGAGTGGCGTCACAGCCCGGAATCGTACGTCGCGAGCAACTCGGTCAGACGGTGATGACGGCCACTCCGATCAGGATCGAGCCGACAGCCGCGATCCCGTAGCACCCCAGGGCAACGGCCAGGCTCTTGATCCGGAGGCCGTCGTAGAGCGTGTAGCGGAACCGGTGCGCGAAATGGAAGAGCAACAGCACGCACAAGCCGAAGACCACCAGCCGGGTGAGCGGATGCTGCGCCACCGACTGCACATGGTCGAACGACGGCGGGTCGATCCAGCCGAGCGGAAATGCCGAGCCCAAACAGGAACAGCAGAGACGGTACGAACAACGCCGCCGCGACGCCGCCGCCGCTGAACAGCAGCCACAGAAAGGGCTCCGGCGAGGGCGGCAGCCGGTTCAGGAGCGACGAGGGCAGTGCCGGCCGCCTCACGACGCCTCCACCACCAGCCAGTAGACGAACCCGGAGACGACGGCCAGCGCAACGTACTGCGAGGCCAGGATCAGCCAGCCCGGCACCCGCCAACTGCCAACTCGGGCGACCACGGCCTTCGGCGTCAGGTCGAACCACGTCACGACATGCAGCAGCATGAACGCGAAAGCGATCACGTTGATGACAATGACGACCGGATTCTCTGCCCAGTCGAGGAAGTCGTCGTACGCGGCGGGCCCCCGCCCGATCGCGCGCACAAGCAGCAGTAGGAAGATCACGAACCAGAGCACCGCGACACTCGACAGCTCGCGGAGGATGAACAGTAGGTACGACGGTTTGCGCAGCCACCACAGCAGCGACAGCTTCGGCGCATACCGCGCGTAGTAGCGCTCCGAGTCGACGTAGTCGCTCGACCCGGGGCTCCCGGCGTGCCCAACCGGACGTGTCACCGCGCGCCCCGCGGCAGCAGCAAGGACTTGAGGGAAGACGTGGCAGCCGTGAGCTTGTAACGCTGGATGGCACCAGCAGGATCAACATGCTTGGGGCACGCACGCGTGCACTCGCCCACGAACGTGCAACCCCAGACCCCCTCGTCGACATTGAGCACGTCGAGCCTCTTCGATGCACCCTCATCGCGCGAGTCGAGGTTGTACCGCTGCGCGAGCGCGATCGCAGCCGGGCCGACGAACTCCGGGTCCAGCGCGTACACGGGGCAGGCCGAGTAGCAGATCATGCAGTTGATGCACATGCTGAACTGCTTGTAGGCGTCGAGCTGCTCCGGAGTCTGCAGGTACTCCCCCTCGTCCACGGACTGCTCGTCGTCGCGGATCAGCCACGGCTTGACCGCCACCAGCTTGCCCATGAAGTCGGTGATCTCCACGACGAGATCGCGTACGACCGGGAAGTTGGCCAACGGCTCCACGCGCACCGGCCCAGGTGCGTAGTCGACCAGGAACGACGAGCACGTCAGGCGCGGCTCGCCGTTGACCGTCATGCCGCAGCTACCGCAGATGCCCATACGGCACGACCACCGGTAGGCGAGCGACCCGTCCAGTTGGTCCTTGACGTGGTTCAGCCCGTCCAGCACCGCCCAGTCGTCCCGGAACGGAACGTCGTACTCCTGCAGCCGCGGCGCCGCGTCGTGCTCCGGGTCGAAGCGCGTGACCTGCAGCGTGATCGTCTCAGGCATGTGCCTACCTCCCGTACACCCGCTCCCCCGGGGGGAGACGGGTGATGGTGACGGGTTGGTACGTGACGTCGTACGCCCCCTCGCGATCCCGGGTGATCAGCGAGTGGGCCAGGTACGTCTCGTCGTCGCGCGCTGGGAAGTCCGTACGCTGGTGGGCGCCGCGGGACTCCTCCCGACGCAGACCGGACTCCACTATGCACTGCGCCACGTCGAGCATGTTGGATAGCTCTAGCACGGCCACGAGCTCGGTGTTGAAGGTCCGGCTGTGGTCGTCGAGGCGCACAGAGCCCAACCGCGCCACGAGTTCGGCCAACGTCTCGACGCCCTTCTCGAGCGACTCCCCAGTGCGGAAGATGCCCGCAGCCTCCTCCATCGACTCCTGCATCTGCGTGCGCAGGTCGGCCATGCGCTCGGTGCCATCACTCGTACGGACGAGCGCCGCGAGCCGTCGCTCCTCGTCGTGCGCCTGCGCAAGGATGTCCGGCGACACGGGGGGCGCGGTCGACACGTACTCAGCGGCAGCGCGACCGGCCCGAGCTCCGAACACCAGGCACTCAGGCAACGAGTTGGACCCGAGCCGGTTGGCGCCGTTGATGCTCACGCAAGCTGTCTCCCCCGCTGCGTACAGACCATCAACCGGCGTCGCGCCATCGATGTCGGTGGCTACCCCACCCATCATGTAGTGCACCACTGGACGCACCGGGATGAGCTCACGCACCGGATCGATGTTCTGGTAGTCCAGGCACAGCTCGCGCACGAACGGCAGCTTGGTGTTGATCACCTTGGCGCCGAGATGGCGCAGGTCGAGGTGCACGACGTCGCCGTACGGTGTCTCGATCGTGCGGCCCTTCTCCTGCTCGTGGACGAACGCCTGCGACAGCCGGTCACGCGGCCCGAGCTCCATGCTGCGCAGCACCGGGGTGGGCGAGGGTGTGCCGAGGTCGTAGTCCTGCAGGTAGCGGTAGCCGTCCTTGTTGACGAGGTGACCCCCCTCGGCCCGCGCCGCCTCGGTGATCAGGATTCCGGTGAAGGGCAGTCCGGTGGGGTGGTACTGCACGAACTCCATGTCCTTGAGCGGCGCCCCGGCCCGCAGGGCAAGCGCCATCCCATCACCGGTCTTGATGGCGGCGTTGGTGGTGAACGGGAAGACGCGCCCGCAGCCACCGGTGGCGAGGATGACCGCCTTGGCGGCGATCGTCTCGACGCGGCCGGACATGAGCTCGATCGCCACGACACCCTGCACCCGTCCGTCGTCGACGAGCAGCCGGGTCACGAACCATTCGTCGTAGCGGGTGATGCTGCCGAACTGCAGCGACGTCTGGAACAACGTGTGCAGCATGTGGAACCCGGTCTTGTCGGCGGCAAACCAGGTGCGCTGCTTGGTCATCCCCCCGAACGGCCGTACGGCGATGTGCCCGTCGGGTTCCCTGCTCCAAGGGCAGCCCCAATGCTCGAGCTGGAGCAGCTCGCGCGGGGCCTCGTCGATGAACGCCTCCACGGCGTCCTGGTCGCAGAGCCAGTCTCCACCGGCGACGGTGTCGTGGAAGTGCTCCTCGAAGCTGTCGTCCGCGGCGATGACACCCGCCGCGCCGCCCTCGGCGGACACTGTGTGGCTGCGCATGGGGTAGACCTTGGAGACCACCGCCACATCCAGGCGAGGGTCCAGCTCGGCGATGGCGATCGCCGCCCGTAGGCCCGCTGCGCCACCGCCGACCATGACGATGTCGTGACCGCTCGTCATCACCAGCCCGCAGACAGGTCGTCAGCCCGAGAGTGATCCTGCCACGTCTGGTGTACCCGGCAACTTGGCCGGTTATGCCTGCTTAGGCCAGGTGCTCGCCATCGCGTCCGTCGTCGAGGACCCGATGGTCATGGCGCACGACGCGGTGCTCGACGCTCCCGTCGTGGTACTCCTCGCGATTGCTGCGGCAACCGCAGCCGAAGCGCCGCTCCTCCGAGACCAGGCCTTGCTGGTCTTCGTCGGTGAGGACCTCGAGGCTACCGACCTTGCCGCAGGGCGCTTGCCGGTCCGTGAAGCGAGTGATCGTGGCCGTCATCTGCCCACATCCCCTTCGCCGCGGTGAAGCTGACCAAGGCCCGAGACCACCAGAGTGCCCTGTGGGGCCGCGCAGGGGAAGCCGAGATTCTTCGGCCGCTCCGCCATCCATCCGGGCACGTCCCACGTAATACAGCCGGCGCATCGGCGGTGCCGACCCAAGGAGGGGTCATGGTCGGACGGCGAGCACGACGCTTGCTTCTTATCTCGGCCGGTCTCGTGCTGGCAATGACGGTGGTGGTGCCGGCTGGGGCCCAACCCCCGACAGACCTCACCGACGACGGCCAAGGCCATCGATGGCGCCAGCTGACCGACACCGTCGGTCTGAGCTGGGAAAGCGTCGCGCAGGTCTGCCCACAGGACGGCGTGTCGCGGTGCTCCGGATCCGTCGGCGGTAAGGATCTCACCGGGTGGATCTGGGCGACGCCTGACCAGGTGGAGGGGGTCCTGGGGCTCTACGAGCCGGCGATCCTGACTGCCGACCCGCCGTCGGTTTCCGGCCCAGATCAGTTCGGGACCGCGAACGGCTTCTTGACGGCCATGCGCCCGACCTTCTCGGTCACGGGCTACAACTTCCACACCAGCTGGGCTGCTGGGTGGACCGCGTACAAGGATGCGAGCGGCGTGCCGATCCGGGGCGTCGCGAGCTTCGGCTGGTACCCGATCGCCGGAGGTTTCCACGTCGTTGCCACTCCCCCGAGCCAAGCGTTGGGCACGGGCGTCTGGCTGTGGCGGCCCGCAGGCGAGGACATCACGCCGCCGACGATCACGCCGACCGTCTCGGGCACCCAGGGCACGAACGGCTGGTACGTCTCCGATGTCACGGTGACCTGGACCGTGAGCGACGCCGAGTCCGAGGTCACGGCCACATCCAATTGCGGTCCCTCCACGATCTCCACCGACACCGCCGGCACCACGGTCACGTGCCAGGCGACGTCCAGTGGCGGCACGGCCAGCGCGTCGACGGTCGTGACGCGTGATGTCACGCCACCAACGGTGACGTGCCCGTCGCCGACTCCGGTGTTCCAGATCTACCAGCTCGGGGCGCTGGTCCAGGCCACGGTCACGGACGCCACGTCCGGGCGGTCCAGCCCACCCGCCGCCAACGGCCTGGGCAACACCAACACGCCTGGCAGCTTCACCGTGTCGGTCACCGGCGCTGACCGCGCGGGACACCGAACGACCGTCCCATGCCCGTATGAGGTCGTCATCCCGCCCTGCAACGGACTCGCGCCGACGATCCTGGGCAACGGGCAGAACAACGCCATCACGGGCACCAGCGGCCGGGACATCATCGTCGCGCTCGCCGGGGCCGACACGATCAACGGCCTGGGCGGCGACGACGTCATCTGCGGTGGCGACGGTCCGGACACCGTCTATGGCGGGGACGGCAAGGACTGGATCGACGGCGGTGCGAGCCCTGACGACCTCAACGGGGGCAATGGCGACGACTTCATCGACGGTGGGCTGCATAACGACAGCATCCGCGGTGACAGTGGTCGAGACACCTGCGTGAGCGGTGAGCAGCGGATGAGCAGCTGCGAGGCGTGAGGCGCACCCCTTAGCTGCGACGGCACCCTGCGTGAAAACCCCACCTCAGCAGGGTGCCGTTGCATCGTAGGGTGTCAGCGGGGCGGCCCCTCGCCTTGCCGAAGCAGCCCGTACGTGACGCCGTCGACGAGTGCCTCCCACGACGCCTCGATGATGTTCGGCCCGATGCCTACGGTCTCCCACGACGTCTTTCCATCGCTCATCTCGACGAGTACGCGGGTGATCGCGTCGGTCCCGTGCGCGGCGTCCAGGATGCGTACGCGGTAGTCGATGAGCTCGAGCTTGTCGATCTCCGGGTACAGCGTGCCGAGGGCGACACGCAGCGCGTGGTCGAGCGCATTGACAGGGCCGTTGCCCTCCCCCGTCGCGACGACCCGCTCACCACCGGCACGCAGCTTCACCGTCGCCTCGGACGGCGCCTCGGGCCGCGACTCGGTGATCGCGCGCCACGACTCGACCTCGAAGAACGCCGGCCGGACTCCGTCGACCTCCTCGCGCAACAACAGCTCGAAGGACGCGTCCGCCGCCTCGAAGGTGTAGCCGGCCGCCTCGAGCTCCTTGACCCGCGCCGCGACGCGGGCCACCTTTTGCGGGTCGCCGGTCAGGTCGTAGCCCAGCTGGCGGCCTTTGAGCTCGATCGACGCCCGTCCGGCCATCTCCGAGACGAGCATCCGCATGTCGTTTCCCACTGACGCGGGATCGACGTGCTGGTAGAGGTCCGGGTCGACCTTGATGGCACTGGCGTGCAGCCCGGCCTTGTGCGCGAACGCGCTGGCCCCGACATAGGGCTGCCGCGAGTAGGGCACCACGTTGGTGATCTCGGAGACGGCATGTGCGATGCGGGTAGCCTCCTGCAACGCGCCGCTGGGCAGCAGGGACAGGCCGCGCTTGATTTCGAGGTTGGCGACGACTGTGACCAGATCAGCGTTGCCCGTACGTTCGCCGTATCCGTTGAGCGTGCCCTGCACATGCGTTGCGCCCGCGTCGACCGCCGCGACACTGTTGGCGACGCCGCAGCCGGTGTCGTTGTGGGCGTGCATGCCGATCCGGACGCCAGTTGACTCGATGACGTCGCGCACCGCCCGGGTCACGTCGTCGGGAAGCATGCCGCCGTTGGTGTCGCAGAGGGTCAACACATCTGCGCCGGCCTCGGCGGCCACCCGCAGCACGTCGAGCGCATAGGCACGGTCCAGCCGGTAGCCGTCGAAGAAGTGCTCCGCGTCGAGAAACACGCGCCGGTCGGCTGCCCGCAGGAAAGCCACCGTGTCGCGGACCATCGCGAGGTTTTCGTCGAGCGTGGTGCGCAGCGCCTGCCGTACGTGTCCCACATGGCTCTTGGCAACCAGCGTCACGACGGGTGCTCGCGAGTCGAGCAGGGCCCGCACCTGCGGGTCGTCCTCGACGTGGACCCCGGCCTTACGGGTCGCGCCGAACGCGGCGAGCGTCGCGCGCCGCAACGTCAGCTCCTCCACGGCGCGGCGGAAGAACTCGGTGTCCTTGGGCACGGCCCCCGGCCATCCGCCCTCGATGAACCCGACACCCAGCTCGTCGAGGTAGCGTGCGATGGCGAGCTTGTCCTCGACGGAGAGCGTCAGGCCCTCCTGTTGGGCGCCGTCGCGCAACGTCGTGTCGTAGACGTGAAACCTGTCGTCGGTCGTCATGTCGCCGCCTGTGCTGATCTGAACGGGCCTGGAAAACAAAAAACCCCCCGCGGGTGCGAGAGGTTGCGCGCTCGGAGTGTTGCTTCCCAGCGCGCCTAAGTAATGATCATGCTGTAGGTAGCCATCACTGGCAGTCTGGCACACCTGGCCCCTATGCGTCACCGTTGGGGTAGCTCACGAGCGAGGGGGGAACGATCATGCTGATCAAGGAGCACCGCACCGAGGACCTCTGCCGCATGCCGCCGTCACCGCGGGTCAAGTCTCGGATCATGCGTGACCTGGCCAGACTGCGCGAGGCTGCCGGCGACTTCGTCGGGCCGCGGCTGCGCGTCGTGGAACGGCAACCACCGGGCTTCAACGACGGCACGATCCTGCCACCCACGGAGTTCCCGGCCGGGACCACAGAGAGCACTGTGCGCACGGCGGCGCTTCGACGAGCGCCGTTGCGCGGCACGGTGCGCGTGCTCGTGGTGCTCGTCGAGTTCCCGGACAAGCAGATGAAGCGGACCACGGCTGCTCGGATGCAGCAGCTGTTCTTCTCGACGGGCGAGCTGGAGCACGGCAGCGTACGGGAGTACTTCGCCGACGTCAGCCGCCGCAAGATCAGGATCGACGGCGAAGTAGTTGGCCCGTACACCATGCCGAGACCGCTGAGTGACTACGTCGGCGGCGAGAACGGCACCCAGCGCAGGCAGCCCAACGCCCGCACGCTGGCCGACGACGCACTGACCGCAGCAATTGAAGACGTGGCCGCCGACATCGACTGGGACCCATACGACAACGACGGGAACGGGTACGTCGACGCGTTCATCGTCGTGCACGCAGGTCGAGGCGCCGAGCAGACCGGTAGCCCGGGCGACGTCTGGTCGCACAAGTGGGTGCTCCCGCAGGCTCGCGCGGTCGATGGGACCAACGTCTACGGCTACCTCACGATCCCGGAGGATGCGCGGCTCGGTGTGTGCGCGCACGAGCTCGGGCACCTGCTGTTTGGCTGGCCCGACCTGTACGACACCGACTACTCCTCCGAAGGCGTCGGGGACTGGTGCCTCATGGCGGCCGGCTCGTGGGGGCTCGGCGGTCTCCGCCCGGTGCACCCGTCAGCGTGGTGCAAGGTGACTCAGGCGTGGGTGCCAGTGTCGGCGCCGAGCCGCAACGGGGCGCTGACCATGCGCGACGTCACTGGGACAGGGCGGATCTACCGGCTCTGGCGCGAGGGAACAGAGCTGCCCGAGCATTTCCTGGTGGAGAACCGCGGCCAGTCTGGCTATGACGCGTCGCTGCCGTCCGGCGGGCTACTCATCTGGCACATAGACGACGACGTCGCCGGCAACACCGACGAGCGGCACTACAAGGTGGCGCTGATGCAGGCCGACGGTCGCCGCGATCTCGAGCGCGATGCCAATGACGGGGATGCGGGCGATCCATGGCCGGGCAGCGCGCATGCCGTGTTGTTCGACGAGACGACCACTCCGGGGTCGACCTCGTACGCCGGCCAGCACACCTGCGTCGCCGTCAGCGAGATCCCGGCGGCAAGCGACGCGATGAAGGTGCGTGTGCAGGTGCGGTGCCCCGCGGGCACGCACGACTGAGGGCAGCGGATGGTCCGACCGATCCCCAACCGTTCAGAGGTGCTGTTGCACCCGGTGTCGGCGGCTGAGCCAGGCCCTGCCGACGGGTTCTCGCAGGTCCGCGTCGAGGTGCTGGCGGTGCGCCCGGTGGAAGGCTGGCGCGACCTGCTGTCCGACTGGGAGGGGCGAACGTTGACCGCGGTCGTACCGGAAGCAGCACTGCGCGGGCTCGACGACAGTCTGCCTTGGCACGTCGAGGCGTCACTCGCCGGTCCGGCCACCATGCGGGTCTTGCCCCCTCGCGATGCCGATAACCGACAGCCGGGAGGGTCAACGCCGGGCGACGAGTGACCGGGCGTACGCAACAGCCTGCGCGTCCGACAGCGAACGGCCACGCGCCCGCGCGGCCTCGGCGGTGTCGGCGCCGACTGCTCGCTCGGCACGCTCGACGGCCCGCGCCAGCCTCATGGCCTGGTCGCCGTACAGCGGCGGAGCCGTTGCAGACGCGGCGCCGGCCGCGCTCAGCACCAGGAGCTCCTCATGGCTGTCGAGCCGCTCGAGCAGCTCCATGAACGACTGCAGGGTGCCCCACTCCATGCGCCAGACGCCGTCACGTTGCCAGGCGCCGAGGACGTCACCGAAGGCAGCCAGCGCGTTGGCCGGGTCACGGGCGCGCGCCGCTTGTGCGGCGACCGCGGACATGGCGACACGCTCGACGAGCCGTCGTCGACCGGTGCGGGCCAGTGCGATCGCTCGCCGGAGGCCCGCCAGCCCGGCGTCGGGTTCGTCGGAGTGCATGACGATCGCACGGCCAATCTCTGCCCAGGCCTGGGCCGTCGGTATCGGCGACCGCTCGGCCCACGCGACCAGGACTGCCGTCCGCCGACGCGCCTCCTCGACGTCTCCCATGTAGAAGCGCATGGCGGCGGCGTCGCCCAGGGCTTCCATCGTGCGGAGCCCCGGCGGGTCCAGTTCGCGCAGCCGCTCCAAGTAGCGGTCGACCGCGTCAACATCACCCGACCGGGCGGCAAACCAGATGAAAGCCTCGAGCGCAGCCGGTCCCAGCGGCTGCCCGCGATCCTCCATCACGCGCAGCCGCTTCACCAAGGCCGCCACGCCATCGCGGTCGCCGGATATTCCGCGCCACGCGGCCAGAGCGCCGATCGCCTCGCTCGCGAGCGGGTGGCCGCTGTCGCCGAAGCGATCCACCGTCTCCTGCACCCAGCCGTACACCTCGGACCGCAAGCACCACGAAGCGAGCAGGTGGAGTGCCGACACTAGCGCCAGCGCAACGTCGGCGTCACCCTCGTCGACGGACCAGCGCATCGCCGCGCGCAGGTTGTCCAGCTCCCGCTCGAACCGTTCGATCACCACTGGTTCATCGGCAGTGAACTGTCCGGCGTCGAGCGCACGGGCCAGCCTCACCGCCCACTGAGCGTGAGACCGACGAGTCACCGCCGCCTCTTCGTGTGTGAGCGCCTGCAGGCCGAACTCGCGCATCGTCTCGAGCAGTCCGTAGCGAGTCACCCGTCCGGTGTCGAGGCGCTCGAGCATGGAGCGTTCCGCCAGACCCGCCAGCAGGCGTGGGATGTCGCGCTCGGCCAACCCGTCACCGCTGGAGACACTGCCTGCCGCGTCGACCTCGAACCCGCCGTGAAACACCGACACCCGCCTGAACAGCGCCTGTGCCGCCGGCTCCAGGAGGTCGTAAGACCACCTGACGACGTCCGGCAGGTTGCGCTCCCGACCGCCCAGCAGCCGCGGCTCGCCGAGCAGTGCGAGCCGGTCGCCCAGCTGCCTTCGCAGATCGGTCAGGGTCATGACCCGGGTCAGCGGGGCGGCAAGCTCGATGGCGAGCGGCAATCCGTCGAGTGCCGTGCAGACGGCGCGCACGAGCTCACGTTGGGTTACGTCCGCTCCCACATGGACGCCCACCTCCGCGGCGCGTTCGACGAACAGCAACTGCGCGTCGTCGATGGCCAGCGGTGCAAGCGTGACGACCGTCTCTCCCGAGATGCCGAGGGGCTGCCGACTGGTCGCCAGCACGCGCAGCCCCGGACACCGGCCGAGCAGGACGTGCGCGATGCGCCGTACTGGCTGTAGGAGGTGCTCGCAGTTGTCGAGGATGAGGACGACAGACTCGGCCCCCACCCGTCCTGCCATGGTCTGCACCGGGTCCTCGCCCGGCTCCGGCTCGGTCCTCATGGCTGCTGCCATCGCGTGACCGACGGAGTCGCCGGTGTCCACCGACGACAGGTCGCAGAACACGGCCGCCGGGGACCGGTCGGCGACCGCGTCCACCGCAAGCGTTGTCTTCCCGACGCCACCGACGCCTACCACTGTCACGAGTCGCGATGACGAGAGCGCCGACCGTACCCGTTCGCGGTCGGCATCTCGTCCGATCAGCCGGGAAACGGTCGCTGGCACCGGCGTCCCGCGGCGATCCGACGTTGCCGCCCCTTGCGGGATCTCGCGCGCCAGAATCCGGCGCTGCAGCTCCTGCAGCTGTGGCGAGGGATCCAACCCGAGCTCGCTGGCAAGGTGCGTACAGGCTCGTTGGTACGCCGCAAGTGCCTCCGCTTGCCGCCCCGCTCGCGCATAGCCCTCCACAAGCAGGACCCACAGCTCCTCACGCAGCGGCTGCTGGCCGACCAACGCCTCGAGCTGTACCACAGGCGGTTCGTTACCGGTACGCAGCTCCAAGCGCAGGCGCGCGGTCATCGCCTCTTGATGCGCATGGACCAGCTGCTCGCGCAGCGCGGCTGCCGCCGGGGTGTCGGACGTGGCCGCCGGCTCCGCGCCACGCCAGAGGGCGAGTGCCCGGTCGTAGCCCCCCAGCGCTGTCGCCTCGTCGCCGGAGCGCTCGCTGTCCCTCGCGGCCGCGACCTCGTCGGCGAACCGTGCCACGTCGACGGCTCCGCGCGGCAGTGTGAGCATGTACGCGGACTCGCGGCGCGCAACCGCACCGTCGCCTCCGATGACCCGCCGGATGCGGGAGACGTACGTCTGCAGGCTCTTGTCTGCCGTCCGCGGCGGATCGTCGGCCCACAGGAGGCTCGACAACCGGTCCACCGAGACCGGCTCGCCGACATGCACCGCGAGCAGCGTGAGGACGGCGCGTTCCTGTCGACCGGGCAGCGTCCGCGGCTCACCGCCGACCTGGATCTCGAGCGGACCGAGCGCGCGGATCTCGACCGGGGTGGTGTCAGTCGCCCCGGTCGCAGAGCGGGCCGCTACCGAACCGCGACCGGACCGCGGGTCCACGCGCGCAGTCTAACGACGCAACGAGGCCCGAGCAGAAAGGCTCAATGATGCGACGCTCTGCCAGGACAGTGGAAGCGCGCGCCGAGGCGAGCCCGCCCGATGGCGGGCGGCTGCTTCGCATGCTCGCCCGGATTCTGACATCCGGGCCTTATCTACCGATCACCGGCGTGGTGCCGCCTATGTGGGCGATGCGCGCGCGGTACACAAGGGGGCAGCAATGAAGACGTGGGACATCGAGAGCTTGTTCGCCGACAAGGGCACATCCGCGTGGTTCCCGCTGGTCGAGCCGACGCAGCGCTGGATCAGGGTGCGGCTCGGCAACCAGCTGATCGCAGACAGCCGGCGGGCCAAGCTGCACATTGACTATGGCCCGAATGTCCTCCCGACCTACTACCTCCCGCTCGATGACGTCGACACAAGTGCGCTCGTCGACCAGCACGACGGGCCGGACGGCACAACCCGCTGGTCGGTCCGTGGCGAGAAACGGGTGGCTGACGACGCCGCGTACGGATACCTGACGACTGGACCGGCGGGCATGCCGGAGCTCGCCGGCCACGTCTCGTTCTCCTGGGATCGGCTGCGCTGGTTCGAGGAAGAGCAGCGGGTGGTCCTGCACGCCCGCGACCCGTACAAGCGGGTCGACGTGCTGCCTAGCTCGCGGCACGTGATCGTGGAGGTCGCCGGACAGGTTGTCGCCGAGTCGCGGCGCCCGACCCTGCTCTTCGAGACGTGGCTGCCGCCTCGCTTCTACCTTCCCCGCGAGGACGTACGCATGGACCTGCTGCAGCCAAGTCGCAGCGTCACTGCGTGCCCGTACAAGGGCGTCGCCTCGTACTGGTCAGTGCGCGCAGGCGAGACCGACAAGCCCGATCTGGTGTGGAGCTACTGCGACCCGATCCACGAGGTTGCCGGCATCCGCAACCTGTTCTGCTTCTTCAACGAGCACGTCGACCTGATCGTCGACGGTGAGCGGCTGCCGCGGCCGGTCACGCCGTGGAGCTGATGGGCGCACCGCAGGAATGACCACGTTAAGCAGGCTTTACCCCGCACCACTAGGCATGTGCGCCTGGTGGTGTGGGGTAAAGCCTGTTGATGGGCTCAGGGGCCAGCTCAGAGGACGCGGTGCAGGTGGCCGTGGGTGTCCTCGACCCGGCCGTACTGGACGTCGAGCAGCGTGTCTCGGATCGCGGTCGTCACCGGGCCGACCTCGTCGCCGGATCCCACCTCGCCGTCACGCCAGACGAGTCTGCCAACCGGCGTGACGACAGCGGCAGTGCCGCAGGCGAACACCTCGGTGATGCGTCCGGATCGCACACCGTCGCGCCACTCCTGGATGTCGACGCGGCGCTCCTCGACCTTGTGGCCGAAGTCGCCCGCGATCTGCAGGATCGACGACCGCGTAACCCCCTCGAGGATGGTGCCGAGCTCCGGCGTGACGATCAGCCCGTCGTCGAAGACGAAGAACAGGTTCATGCCGCCGAGCTCCTCCACCCAGCGGCCCTCGATCGCGTCGAGGAAGCAGACCTGGTCGCAGCCATGCTCGAGCGCCTCCTGCTGCGGGAGCAGGCTCGCCGCGTAGTTGCCGCCGGTCTTGGCCGCGCCCATGCCGCCGCGGGCCGCCCGGGTGTAGTTGTCGGACAGCCAGATGGAGACCGGCTTGACGCCGGAGGCGAAGTAGGCGCCGGCCGGCGAGGCGATCACGCAGTAAGTGACCTGCTGTGCCGGGCGCACACCGAGAAAGACCTCGGAGGCGAACATGAACGGCCGCAGGTAGAGGCTCCCCTCGCCGCCGCTCGGCACCCATTCCTGGTCGACCTGGACCAGCGCGTCGATGGAGCCGACGAAGTCGTCTACCGGCAGCTGCGGCAGCGCCAGCCGGTGGGCTGACCGCGCGAATCGCTCGCCGTTGGCCCACGGGCGGAAGGTCCAGATCGACCCATCGGCGTGCCGGTAGGCCTTCATGCCCTCGAAGATCTCCTGCGCGTAGTGCAGCACAGCGCTCGCCGGGTCGAGCTGGAAAGGTCCGTACGGCCGCACGGCCGCGTTGTGCCAACCCCTGTCGGAGGTCCAGGTCGCTGTGAGCATGTGGTCGGTGAAGTACTTGCCGAACCCGGGGGCGGCCAGGATCTCGGCGCGACGGTCTGCGGATACGACCTGCTGCGACTTCTCGATCGCAAACTCCAGGCGGGTCGTGGCAGGTGTCGTCGCGCTCATGTTCGCAGGCTCCCGGTGCAGGTAGTTGGGCGTCCTACGAAAACGCTAGCAGCGCCTCCCACGCCCGGCTCTGACGGCCGCAGGTGGCCCTTGATCCCGTCACTCCTCCCCGACGAGACTGAAGGCGCGCAGTCGGCGCCCCGCGTACCACGTCGCCCCCACGGTGACGACCGTGAGCAGCACCAGAGCCACCGGAAGCCGCACGTCCGCCTCGATCGCGCCGGGCTCGGCAATCGCCTCGGCCACGGAGAGGCCCCACTGCTGGACGCTCAACGTGCGGGCACCGGACACGAACCCGCCGATGAGACCTTCCCAGAGCAGGACGTAGGCGAGACCGATGACGACTGCGTGCCGGCTCACGACGCCGAGGAGAACGAACAGGGCGGCGTAGGCGACGGCGGCGAGCGCCGCGCCGATCCCGAATGCGACCGCGATGCCACGGTCGAAGCCAACCATGACGAGGCCGGCGACGAAAACGGTCAGCGAGCCCGTTGCCGCCGCCGCCACAGCAGCTACAGCGAACTTGGATCGCACGATCCGGCTCCGCGGGATCGGCTTCGCGAGCAGGTACGTGATCGACCCGTCGTCGATCTCCGGCGCGATGACGCCGGTGCCGGCTATCAGCGCGACAAGCGGCAGCAGCGTCGCGAGGGCAAAGTTGGACAGCACGTTGACGGCCGCGTCGTGGTCAACGCCGAGAAAGCCTCGTACGGCGAACGCCAGCGCCAGCAGCAACGCCGGCAGGACGAGGAGCCACCAGCCACGCCGACGGCCGGCGAGACCCGCCAGGGTGAGCCGCACGACTGTCGGGTCGACGGCCCCGCGGGTGGGCGCGGCAGGGATGGTTCGGGTCGCGGTCATGCTTCCACCAGGTAGGAGAAGACGCTCTCGAGGGATTCGTCGGCCGGCGAGACCTGTAGGAGCCGGACGTCGGCGTCGCGAGCCACTTGCGGGAGGAGCTCGGTGAACCGTCCGAAGTCGACGGCCTGTACGTGCAAGGCGGGCTCCCGTGTGTCGAGCTCGACCGAGGCCGTGGAGCCGTCGGCGATGAGGGCGGCCGCGAGTGCCCGGTCGTCGCTGGAACGCACGAGGTAGCGGTGCGGCCGGTCGGTCATCAGGCGCCGAATCTTGCGGTAGTCACCGGACGCCGCGTGCCGGCCCGCCACGATCACCTCGATGTGGGTGGCCAGCTGCTCGACCTCCTCGAGGATGTGCGAGCTGAACAAGACGCTGCGGCCATCGGACCCGAATCTTCGCAGCAGGTCCATGAGGTGCATCCGCTGCCGTGGGTCCATGCCGTTGAACGGCTCGTCGAGCAGGAGGACGGCCGGGTCGTGGACGAGCGCGGAGGCCATCTTGACGCGCTGGCGCATGCCCTTGGAGTACGTGTTGAGCCGGCGGTCCTGCGCATCGATCATCTCGACGGTGCGCAGTGCGCGCTCGGCAGCGGCATCGGGATCCGCCAGCCCATGCAGCTCAGCGTTGGCGAGCACGAACTGCCGGCCGGTGAGGAAGTCGTACATCGCTTCACGTTCCGGAACGAGGCCGATCTGGCGATAGATCCGCTCGTTCTGCCAGACGGCTGCGTCGTCCAGTGCCACGGTCCCGGCCGACGGCTCCAGGAACCCGCTCATCATGTTGATCAGCGTCGTCTTGCCGGCGCCGTTGGGCCCGAGCAGCCCGGTGATGCCGGGGCCGATCGCCATGCTGATGTCATTGACAGCGACGACGTTGCCGAACCATCGGGAGACGCGGTCGATCTCGAGGGTTGCCATGCTCAGACCTTCCGGTAACGCAGGATGAGCAGCCAGTAGGACAGCGCCACCGAACCAAGCAGCACAGCGGTGAACACGAGGCCACCCACCGTGCCTGGCGGGCCGGCGATGCCGGCGACTTCGTTGCCGGTCAGCCAGCTCTGCACGCCGTCGGCGAGCGTGACCGGCGACAGCAGGCCGAACCACTCGGCGGCAGTGAAGCCCGCCGACTCCCCTGAGTCCTGGGCAATGCCCTGCAAGGTGCTCGCGAAGCCATAGCTCAGCATCAGCACTGAGATGATGGCGGCGATGCCAATCCCGCGGCGTGCGGTGACGGAGGCGATCACGAGACTCAGGCCGGCGAAGAGCACGGCGAACAGCAACGCGCCCAGCAACCCGCCGAGCAGCCCGAGGGTCTGATCGGTGAAGTCGAGCTTGGCGAGCAGTGCCCCCGCGTACAAGACGAGTAGCGGCGTGGCGACCAGCACGAAGACCGCCGCGGTCATGGCGAGGAACTTGGCCCGTACGTAGTCACCGCGCGTGATCGGGCGGGCGAGGTAGAGCGGTAGAACGCCGAACCGCAGGTCCTTGGAGACCAGCTGCGGCGCCGTCACAGATACGAAGATCGACACCGCGGCGATGAGGTACACGACGTTTTCGGTGTAGTCCACGGGCAGCTCGTCGGCCTTCGTCGCCAGGGCCACGATCACGACGACCAGCGCCGGGATCACCATGACCCCGAGCAGCAACATCGGCACCACCTTGGACTTCGCCGACCTGCCGAGGCCGTACGCGCCGCGCAGGCTGTCGACGAACAGGCTGCGCGCGGCGAACGTGCGGCCGAGCCGCACACCCTCGTACGACCGGTAGCCGATGTCGTGGATAACGTCGCTGGGCTGCGCGACGGGCGGTCCGGCGGTCACGAGGACTCCTCATCTCGGAAGATCTCGGCGATGTGGTGACGGCGCTGCTCCATGCGGACGAGGCCGAGCCCCAGGTCGGCGACGGTGTCGCGGACCCGGTCGACCGTCCGGTCGAACGCCCCGGGGTCGACGTCGACCAGCAGCAGTCGGCCCTCGGCCCGTACGTGCACGTCGCGAGCGCTGAGCGCCCGCACGACGTCCACTGGGCGACCGTCACGGGGCTCGCCGACCTCAACGACGAGCGACTGCGTCGCGTGCATGAAGTCCGTGGTCGCCGAAGAGCGGAGCAGCCTGCCTGCGTCGATGACGACGACGTGGTCGCTGATCCGCTCCAGCTCGCCGAGCAAGTGGCTGGTCACGAGAACCGCGATGCCGAAGTCGGTGTGCACGCGGCGAATCAGGCCGAGCATGTCGTCGCGGCCGACCGGGTCGAGCCCGTTGGTGGGTTCGTCCAGGAACACGACCTCGGGGGCGTGCACGAGTGCCTGTGCGAGCTTGACCCGCTGCTTCATGCCGGTCGAGTAGCCGCCCATGGGGCGGTAGCGCTCCTCGTAGAGACCCACGTGCCGCAGCGTGTCGGCGGTGCGTTCGCGGGCGGCGGTGTGCGGGAGGCCGGACACCCGCGCCATGTGGACCACGAACTCCGTCGCGGTCGTGTCAGGTGGCAGGCAGTCGTGCTCGGGCATGTAGCCGACGCGCTCGCGAATCCGTGGCCCGTCCGTGGCCACGTCATGGCCGAGGACCCGAGCCTGGCCGCCGCTGGCCTCGGTCAGCCCGAGCAGGATCTTGATCAGGGTGGACTTCCCCGCGCCGTTGGCGCCAACCAGCCCCGTGACGCCCTGGGGGACATCGATCGTCAGCTCGTCGAGCGCGGTCACGCGGGGATAGCTCTTGCTCAGACTCTCGGTCTCGATGACTGGCACGAACGCAGCGTAGGGGTGGGTGGTGCGCTGTGACGTCAGGAGGGGTCGGCAAGTTTGCCCTGATTTGGCGCTAGCGAACCCCTAAGGGTTGGCGGTGGCGCGGGACGCGAGCGCGTCGCCGACCTGTGCAGTCGTGCGCGCGATCGCGCCTCGCGTCGCGAGATCGTCGGCGACCGCCTGCGCGACACGCTCGGCTGCCTCGGCGAGACCGAGGTGCTCGAGCAACAGAGCCACCGAGAGCACGGTCGCCGTGGGGTCGGCCTTCTGTTGGCCGGCAATGTCGGGTGCGCTGCCGTGGACGGGTTCGAACATGCTCGGGGCCGTGCGGTCGGGGTTGACGTTGGCGCTCGCGGCCAGCCCGATGCCGCCGGTGATCGCGGCGGCGAGGTCGGTGAGGATGTCGCCGAACAGGTTGTCGGTCACGATGACGTCGAACCGGCCGGGGTCCGTCACCAGGAAGATCGTGGCTGCGTCGACGTGCAGGTAGTCCACGCTGACATCGCGGAACTCGGCGCCGACCGCCTCGACGGTGCGCCGCCACAGGTGCCCTGCGTGGACCAGGACGTTGTGCTTGTGCACGAGCGTGAGCTGCTTGCGGGGGCGTGCGGCGGCACGCCTGAATGCCTCCCGAACGACCCGCTCCACCCCGTACGCGGTGTTGACACTTACCTCGTTGGCGACCTCGTGCGGCGTGCCGACTCGGATGGCTCCGCCGTTGCCGACGTACGGCCCCTCGGTGCCCTCCCGGACGACGACGAAGTCGACGTCGCCAGGGTTGGCGAGCGGGGACGTGACGCCGGGAAAGAGCCGCGAGGGGCGCAGGTTGACGTACTGGTCGAGCTCGAACCGCATGCGCAGCAGCAGCCCGCGCTCAAGCACGCCTGACGGCACAGACGGATCGCCGATCGCACCGAGCAGGATCGCGTCATGCGTACGCAGCTCGTCGAGCACCGAGGTCGGCAGCGTCTCTCCGGTGTCGTGCCACCGGCGGGCGCCAAGGTCGTAGTGAGTCGCTTCGACCTTGGCGTCGTATGCCGGCGCGACCGCCTCGAGGACCTTCAGGCCCTCCGCGACGACCTCGGGCCCGATGCCGTCGCCGGCGATGACTGCGAGGCGGACGTGTTGCGGCATGGTCGCCGAGCCTATCGGCGGTGTCCGTATGTCGACACCGACCCCCCGGTGATCACGAAGACTTTGGGCTCGTTTTCGCGGGCAAGGTCTTCGTGATCATGGGCGGGCTGGTCAGTGGCCGGTCTCACCGCCGTTGTCGCGGCGGTCCATCGACTCCTGCACTGCGGTCATGGCGTTCTGCTGTTCCTGGGTCATGAGGGTGATCTCGTCTTCTTCGACTCGTGCTGGTTGATCGCGGCGAGGAAAGCCCGAGCGGAGGCTTCGACAACGTCAGTGGACGACGCGCGTACGGCGACGCGGCGACGCGGCACCTCGACGTCGAGCTCCACCTCGGCAAGGGCCGCACTGCCCGGCCCGACCGAGTAAGCGCGGAAGGCGACAACACGCGCCTCCACACTGGTTGCCGCGGCGATCGCCTGGCATACCGCATCGACAAGGCCGGTCCCGTCGCCCTCGGCCGACACCGTCTCGTCCGGTCGGGACAGCTGCACGCTGGCCCGCGGTCCGCCGGTAGTGCCGCCGGCGTAGGTGATCTGGTCGAGCTGCCAGTCGCGCGACGTCGTGATCGGCGTGTCGGTCACAGGGTGCTCCTCGTCCACAGGTCGGCCGGCAACGCCAGACACCGCGACGGGGAGCCGGCCGCTTAGCGGGCCCCGTCGCGGCGGCGAAGTACGAGAACCATCCGCATGGTGCGCGCAAAACTACTCGGATGTCCGAGCAGTGGAAACCTCGAGTCTCAAAGTCCGAGACTGGCGCCGATGTGTTTCCTGTCCTCCGGCCGTCTCTTCTGAGGACAGGACGATCGGCGGACGGAGGGTGAGCGTTCGTGAGCACCACCGAGAACCGGCCCATGGGCGCGGAGGAAGCTCAGTTCATGAAGGTGGCTCGCGCCGGAGACGCGGGCAGTTTCGCCTTGCTCACGGAGCGGTTCAGGCGCGAGCTGCATGTGCACTGTTACCGCATGCTCGCGTCCTACGAGGACGCGCAGGACATGACGCAGGAGACGTTCCTGCGGGCATGGGCCCGGCGGGAGTCGTTTCAGGGGCGGGCGTCGCTTCGCTCCTGGCTCTACCGCATCGCCACCAACGCCTGCCTGGACTTCCTGGACAAGCGCCACGACCGCGTGCCCCTGCCGACCGAGAATCCGGAGGCAGGCACGGAGGTTCTCTATCTACAGCCATACCCGGACAGCCTGCTGTCTCGTGAGGACCCGCATGAGACGGCCGCGGCGCGGGAGACCATCGAGCTCGCGTTCATCGTGGCCGTACAGCACCTGCCGTCGCGCCAGCGCGCCGTGCTGATCTTGCGCGACGTCCTCGGCTGGCCCGCCAAGAGCGCCGCGGACACGCTCGGGCTGACCCTTGCCTCGGCAAACAGCGCCCTGCAACGTGCCCGTGTCACCATGCGCGAGCACCTCCCCGACGGCCGCCTGGACTGGAGTGCGCGAACCCGTCTCGAGCTGACAGCCGACGAGCGTGCCTTGGTAGCTGCCTATCTGGAGGCCAACGATCGGGCCGACCTTGACCGGTTTGCGACCATATTGCGCGAGGACCTTCGCTGGTCCATGCCCCCGCAGCCAGGGGTGTGGGTCGGGCGCGACAAGGCAGTCAAGAGCTGGGCCGAGGGCGGCTTCGGCACCCCAGCGTTCGGCGACGTCCGCAGCCTTCTGACCTCCGCGAATGGACAGCCCGCGGTGGCGATGTATCTGCGCCGGCCGGGCGACACCGCCTACCGCGCGCTCGCGATGGACGTGCTGCGCATCTCCGACGGGCAGATCGCCGAGATCACGACGTTCGACGAGGGCTTGTTTCCGGCGTTTGGCCTCCCGGCCACCCTCGACGACTGACCGACGCGCCTTTCTAGACTGGGTCCGTGACCGAGCGCAAGCCACCCGGGATGACCTTCGAGTCGTGGGTCGAGCGGCAGATCCGCGAGGCGCAGGAGCGCGGCGCGTTCGAGAACCTGCCAGGCGCGGGCAAGCCGCTCGCAGACCTCGGCGATGGTTACGACGAGCTCTGGTGGATCAAGCGCAAGGTGCGCGAGGAGGGTCTGAGCTTCACGCCGCCCGCGCTCGCCCTCCGCCGCGAGGTCGAGCGGCTGCACGAGTCGCTGCCAGCCATAGCCTCCGAGCGGCAGCTCCGAGATCGGGCCGAGGCACTCAACCAGCTCATCCTCGCCGAGTGGCGGCGGCCGCAGGAGACAAACGTCTATCCGCCACGCCGCGTCGATGTCGAGGCGCTCATCGCGGAGTGGCGGAGAAGGCACCGAGACTGAGCGTTCACCATAAGCGTTGTCGCGGGGACGACAGAGTCATCCGCCCGACGGATGCCAAGGCCGGGGATCCGTTCGCAGCAAGGAGTACAGCAACACGTCGTGGTTGCGGCCGCCGTTGAAGAACGCCCCGCGTGCCGTCCCCTCCAGCGTGAAGCCGCACTTCTCAGCGATCCGCCGCGACGCGGCGTTGCCTGGCACGATGACCAGGTGGATGCGGTGCTCCTTCTTGGCTCCGAACAGGTAGTCGACGAGCAGCTGCACCGCCTCTGTCACGTAGCCGCGGCCGGCATGCCGGTCGTCGTAGAGCTGGTACGACAGCTCGAACGCGTCCCAGTACGACACCGGCCGGAAGAACTCGATGTGGCCTGCGATCTCGCCCTCGGGGGTCGTGATCAGCAGCATCCCCTCGGTCTTCTGCCAGAAGCCGTTCTCCGCGAACTCGCGCCGGAAGGCGGACTCGGACATCACCCCGAGCGGGAAGTACGAGCCGCGCGTACGGATGGCGGTGTGCGCCTCGTGGAGCTCGTCGAGGTCTGTTTCACGAGCTGGCCGCAAGCGGACCCGTTGTCCCTCCAACATCGCGCCATCGTCGCATGCTGCAGGGTGTGTCAAAGCAGGTTTGCAATCAGTTGTGCTGCACGGGCCGCGCCGTCTGTCTCGACCGGCCGGTAGTCGACCGGGCGACCGATCTCCTGGGCGATGGCGACGGCGATCTCAGCGGGGCCGTCGGTCTCGAAGTCCATGCAGCGCCCAGCGCCGTAACGCTCCAGTCGGTGGCGTACATGGCGGTTCTGCTCGAAGTGGTGCCGAAGCGGGAAATACAGGAACGGACGCCGGCTCGCGGTGAGCTCCATCGCGGTTGTCAGGCCACCTTGGACGACAGCCAGGTCGCATGCTGCGAGATGGCGGTACAGCTCGTGTACGTACGGGCGGACCTCTAGCCCGTCGTGCCTCGGCAGAGTCGACGGGTCGATCCGAGGACCGGCGACGACGATCATCCGCAGGTCGGGCACGAGCTCCTTAGCCATGGGGAATGCGTCGATCACCCGACGCAGCAGATGGCCACCGACTCCGGACCCACCAACCGTCACGATGCAGACTCGCTCGTCGTCCGCATAGCCGAGCTGGTGGCGATCACCGAGCTCGCGCGGGTCGAAGCCGGTGACGTAGCCGGCGAAGTCGTAGTGGCGCTCCGTCCACTCGCGAATCACGGGCAGCTCTGGGCCGAACGCGTCGGGAACGATGTCCTCGGGGTTGCCCACGAACACGGCGCGGTCGCGAACGCGGGGGAAGCGAGCGATGTGCTCGATCATCTCCGCGTTGTAGTCCGCGGTCAGGAACGCCTCGCGTTCGCCGCCGTCGTTCATGGGTAGCCATCCGACGAAGTCGGTCAGCCACACGTACGCCGCCCGCTTCTGCTCGGGATTCTCGTGGAGGTAGTAGTCGAGCTCCCACGCCTCGTCGCCGATCCACAGGTCGTAGTCCTCATCACGGGCGAGGTCGTGAAACACCATGAAGTTCGCGAGCAGGATCTCGTCCATCCGGCGGATCGCCTGGAAGCAGTGCAGATCATGCTCGGCCGACTCGCTCTCGATGTGCGTCGACTCGTTTGCCAGGAAGGCGCTCGCAGGATGGACCCGCTCGCCGCGGCCCTCCAGGACACGCGTGACCGGGTGCTGCGCGAGCCAGTCAATCTCGAGGTCCGGATGCAGCTTTCTCAGCTCATCGGCGATCGCAGCGTCCCGCTGTGCGTGACCGAGGCCGATCGGCGACGACACGTACAGCGCTCGCTTGCGGCGGGATTTCCCGCGAACCCAGCGCAGCGGTGGCGGCGCCGGCTTGATGAAGTCGCGCAGCAGCAGGTTGACCTTGACCGGATCACGGGCGTGCGGACCGTGGCCCGAACCCTCCAGCAGCACGAGCTCGCCGCCGGTGTGCTCGGCGAGCGCGACCCCGCGCGTGTACGAGACGATCGCGTCGGCAGTCCCGTGGATCACGAGCACCGGGCACTGCACGCGCTGCGCCAGCTCCCGCAACTCCTCGGGCGAGTGCTTCGCGCCGTACTGGGCCGTCACCAGCGTTTCGCCCGTCGTCTCGAGGCCCCAACCAACGCAGTCCTCGAACGGCTTCGTTGAGTGTGGCTCGGCGAAGAACCGTGAGAAGAAGAACTCGAGGAAGCCGCGGTAGTCCCGGAGCCAGTAGTGCTTGTTGTACTTCGCCCAGCCCTCGTCGGTGTCGAGTTCGTCCTCCCACGGGACCATGCGCTCGGGGATCGGATCGCCGCCGCCGGAATACGACGGGCCGATGAAGACGGCGGCCTCGACCCGCTCGGCATGGTCGGCAGCGAGGATGAGCCCTCGCTGGGCGCCGAGCGAAAGGCCGACGATGATCGCGCGTTCCGTTGCCGTCGCGTCCATCACGGCAAGCGCGTCCGCCGCGAATTCCCGCTCGCCGTACGCCTCGGAAACGTCGGGCCGGTCGGACCGGCCGTTGCCGCGTCCGTCAAACGTGAGCACACGGCAATGCCTTGCGAGGTACGGGATCTGCATCTTCCAGTGGCGTGAGTGGATGATCGACCAGGTCGGTAGCAACAGCACGGTCGGCTCGCCCGAGCCGTAGACCTCGTAGTGCAGCTGCACGCCATCGCGCTCGACGTAGCCCGTGTCGTCTGGGTAGCGGGCACGGGTCTGCTCCTGCGCCGCGGTCATCTGGACAGCCATGTGTCGATCCAATCGAGGAGTTCCTGATGACCCGCGTCGATGCCGCCGAGCCGTTCCACGATGATGCCGAGGTTGAACGTCATTACGAGTGACACGAGCGCTTCAAGCGGAATGTCGAGATCGAGCTCCCGGTGCGGTTCTGCAAAGGCTTCGGTGAGTACGGCGCGCCACTCACCGTTGACTTGGGCCAAGCGGGCGCCAAACTCGGGGTTGTTCCATGACAGCGCCTGCAGCTCGAGCCAGACCTTCTCGTAGATGAGGTCCTCGCTCACCAGGTAGCTCATTGCCGTGCGCCACTTCGCCACGAACGGCACGTCCTCGGCATACAGCACTCGCTGGCGGATGATGAGCCGGTCGGTGAATCGCTCCAGCGCCTTGAGGAGCAGGTTCTCGTTGGAGCCGAAGTAGTAGTGGACGAGTCCGTGATTGACGCCCGCCGTCTCGGCCAGCCGACGTGTGGTGATGCCTGCGTAGCCGACCTCGACGAGCAACTGCTCCGCGGCGTCCAGCAGTGCAGTCTCGGCTGCGGACCGAGCCGGTGTCTGCTGACGCAGCTCGCTCATGGCGTGCAGTAGAGCGCGTTGGCGATCTTCCAGCCGTCGCGCGTATGCACGAGGTGCAGGTATTCGTAGTACGGCGCCGAACGGACTCTCACGCTGGCGATCCCCTGGAAGACGTCGAGGACCGTCACGTCCAGCCGCCGGTCTGTTGCATCGGCCGCCCCCGCCCCGGCTGCCGTGAGCTCGAGCATCCGCTCCTTCGTCGTGATGCCGAGGGACCCGGCCGCGTTACCGGCCGAGCGCTTCACCAGGTCCAGATGCAGCGCGGAGTCCATGCGCGCGACGTCTCCGTCGAACCATCCCTCGAAGTAGTCGAGCGCGGTCCGGGTGATCTCCTCCACGTCCGTTGCCGTCGACACGTGGGCCCCCTAGAGCGTTAGTCAGATGACTAAGTCAGTCGACCACGCGAGGCTCACCCTGTCAAGCTAGTCGGAGAGGTCGACCGCGCGTGCGCTCTCCGCGCCGATCTCGCTGGCGATCTCTTCGAGCACCGCGGCCGGCACCGCCGAGTCGAGGGTCATGCCGACGAGGGCGTGGCCGCCCTGCGTGTCGCGGCTGACCTGCATCGAGGCGATGTTGACGGCGGCGTCACCCAGGATGCGGCCGACGATGCCGACGATCCCGGGCCGATCGACGTAACGCAGGAACACCATGTGGTCGGCGGGCGGCACCTCGATGTCGAAGCCGTCGACCTCGACGAGCTTCTCGACGTGCTTGGGGCCGGTGAGGGTGCCGGACACGGACACCGATCGGCCGTCTGCGAGCGTGCCGCGCACGGTGATGAGGTTGCGGTAGTCAGGGCTGTCGGGGCTCGTCACCAGCCGCACCTCGACACCACGATCGGCGGCGACCACCGGTGCGTTGACGTAGGAGACCGGGTGCTCGACCACGTCGGTGAAGACACCCTTGAGAGCAGCAAGCTCGAGGATCTTGACGTCGTACGCGGAAATCTCGCCGCGCACCTCGACATCGAGCTGGCCAGCAACGCCGCCCGCCAGGCCGGTGAAGATGCGGCCGAGCTTCTCAGCGAGCGGGATGCCAGGGCGGACGTCCTCGGCGATGGCGCCGCCCTTGACGTTGACGGCGTCGGGCACGAGCTCACCGGCCAGCGCGAGCCGCACCGATCGCGCCACCGCGATGCCCGCCTTCTCCTGTGCCTCCCCAGTCGAGGCGCCGAGGTGCGGCGTCACGACCACCGAGTCGAACTCGAACAGCGGCGAGTCGGTCATCGGCTCCTTGGCGAAGACGTCGACACCCGCACCCGCGACACGGCCCTCCTTGAGCGCGTTGTAGAGCGCCTGCTCGTCGACGATGCCGCCGCGTGCGGCATTGACGATGCGCACCGACGGCTTGACCTTGTGCAGCTCCTCCTCGCCGATGAGACCGATCGTCTCCGGCGTCTTGGGCAGGTGCACGGTGATGAAGTCGCTCTCCCGGAGCAGCTCGTCCAGCGTTACCAGCCGTACGCCCATCTGCGCGGCGCGGGCAGCGGCGACGTACGGGTCGAACGCGATAACCCGCATGCCGAACGCGGACAGGCGCTGCGCCACGAGGACGCCGATGCGGCCGAGGCCGACGACTCCCACAGTCTTCTCGTAGAGCTCGACGCCGCCATACTTGCTGCGCTTCCACTCGCCCTGCTTGAGTGCGGCGTTGGCCGGCGGGATGTTGCGGGCGGTGGCGATCAGCAGGCCGACGGCGAGCTCGGCTGCGCTCACGATGTTGGACGTCGGCGCGTTGACGACCATGACGCCCGCCAGCGTCGCCGCCTTGACGTCGACGTTGTCGAGGCCGACACCGGCCCGGGCGATGACCTTGAGCCGCTTGGCTGCCGCCAGGGCCTCGGCATCGACCTTGGTGGCGCTGCGCACGAGGATGGCATCCACGTCCACGATCGCGGAGAGCAGCTGCCCACGGTCGGCGCCGTCGGTGTGACGGATCTCGAAGTCGGATCCGAGTGCCTCGACTGTCGCGGGCGAGAGCTCTTCTGCGATGAGGACGACGGGCTTGCTCACGGGACTACCTCGCGGTGGGCTGGTGGGAGTGTCTCCCCGGTCCGGCGGCGGCTGACCGCCTCCAGCACCGCGCTGTGCACCGGGTCGCAGTCGAGTGTAGCCGCCAGCCTGCGGCTGGTTGTCGCATCCACAGCCCCGGTCAGCGAGGATCCCAGAGTTCGTGGAAGTGGTGTACGGGGCCTGCGCCGGATCCGATCTCGAGCTCCCCGGCAGCCCGCAACGCACCGGTCAGGTAGCCCTTCGCCGCCACAACGGCCGGTCGGACCTCGTCACCGAGGGTCAGCCGAGCGGCGATTGCCGACGACAGTGTGCAGCCGGTGCCGTGGGTGTTGGCCGTGCGTATGCGCGGAGCGGGCAGGCGCAGCACACCGTCCTTGTCGACCAGCACATCGACCGACTTCGGCCCGTCGAGGTGGCCGCCCTTGACGAGCACGGCCTGCGCCCCGGTGGCGCGCAGTGCCGCGCCGGCGGCGGCCATCGAGTCCTCGTCGGTCGGCGGCGGTCCGCCGGCAAGTGCGGCCGCCTCCGGCAGGTTGGGCGTCACGACTGTCGCGATCGGCAGGAGCAGGTCCCGGATCGCCTCGACGGTGCCTTCGTCCACCAGCCGGTCCCCCGAGGTCGCGACCATCACCGGGTCGACCACGAGGTTGGGGACCTGGTGACGGCCGAGCACGTCGACCACGGCAGCGACGACGTCGGCCGACCACAGCATGCCGGTCTTGACCGCGCGTACGTCGAGATCGTCGAGCACGGCCTCAAGCTGGTCGGCGACGAAGCCGGCCGGCACCCCTTGCACCCCGCGGACGCCCCGGGTGTTCTGGGCGGTCAGCGCGGTGAGTACCGCCCCGCCATAGACACCGAGTGCGCTGAACGTCTTGAGATCGGCCTGGATCCCGGCGCCGCCGGACGGGTCGCTGCCGGCGACACTGAGTGCAATCGGGGTCATCGGCGTGCTCCTTTCCGTCTTGCGAGTGCCTCGTCGACGGCCGAACGCAGCCGGCGCGCCGCCTGCTCTGGGTCGGAGGCGGCGAGGATCCCCGACACGACCGCCACACCGGCGGCTCCAGCGGTGACTGCCTCGGCGGCGCGGCCGGCGTCGACGCCGCCGATCGCGACCACCGGTAGCCGGGTCAGCCGTGTCATCTCCCGCAGCCCATCGAGCCCCAGTGGAGCCGCGGTATCGGTCTTGGTCGGCGTGCTCCACACGGGGCTCGCGGCGAGGTACGTACACGAGCCGAGCTGCGGATCGTCGAGCTGGACCAGGCTCTCGACCGACCAGCCGACCACGGCCGCGGGGCCGAGATCCTCCCTCGCCTTGGCCGGTGGCGCGTCGCTCGTGCCGACGTGGACCCCAGCCGCACCAACCGCGGCTGCGACTGCGACGTCGTCGTTGATCAGGAGCGGGACGCCCGCGGGTTCGAGGACGGTCAGCAGCGCACGGGCGGTCTGCTCCAGCTGCTCCGAGGGCGCGCCCTTGTCGCGCAGCTGAACGAGCGTGACGCCGCCGCGGACGGCAGCCGCTACGACGTCCGTGAGGGGCCGCCTGCCAATGAGGTCGGGGTCGGTGACGAGGTACAGCCGAAGGTCGAGCCCAAAAGCGCGTCGCGTCACGACACTCGTACTCCAGCACTGATCGCGGCCTCGTCGAGGCCGTACAGCTCGTCCATCAGCCGCAGCCGGAGCGTGCCCGGTCCCGGCGCGCCGGCGGCCGCCCGCTCCCCCGCCAGCCCGAAAACGGCCAAGGCCGCGGCTGTCGCCTGCAGCGGGTCGTTGCCGACCGCCGCGAACGCTGCTACGAGCGCACTCGCCGCGCAACCGAGGGCAGTCACCTTTGCCATCATCGGGTCACCGCCCTCGACGCGAAGGCTGGTTGTCCCGTCGGTCACCATGTCGATGACACCGGTCACCGCGACTACTCCACCAGTGGCGCCTGCGATCGCCGTTGCCGCCTCGAACGCGTCGTGAACATCGGCGGTCGAGTCAACGCCCTTGCCACCGAACGTCGCCCCCGCGAGGGCGAGCGCCTCGCTCGCGTTGCACCGTACGACCGACGGCCGCAGGCCAAGCAGCTCGGCGGCGACCTTGGTGCGGTAGGGCGTGGCGCCGACCCCGACCGGGTCGAGCACCCACGGGATGCCGCGCTGCTGGGCTACGTCGATCGACGCGCGCATGCCCTCGACCCACGTCGGCGAAAGGGTGCCGATGTTGATGACCAGCGCCGACGAGATGGCGGTGAAGTCCGCGGCCTCCTCGGGGGCGTGCACCATCGCCGGCGACGCCCCTGCGGCAAGCAGGACGTTGGCGGACACATCCATGGCGACGTAGTTGGTGATGTTCTGGACGAGCGGGCCTTGCACCCGTACGGCTTCGTACACGGCCCAAACCTCGGCGCTCGTCACCATGCGAACTCCCTCCAACGGGAGCCCTGGGCTGCTGGCCGTTCATCGCGGCCAACGACCGTGCGGCTCCCTGCGCCGGCATGACCCGGATCAGGTTCGGCGGGTGTGATCTCAGCCCCCTGCGGGGCACCCCGGCCGTCATAGTTTCCGGGCTGACAGTACCCGACCGTTGTCGATTCGCGCCTGGTCCGTGCGACATGGTCGTGAGAGGCTGCCGACCGGTAGCCGCGAGCACTAGGAGTCATCGTGAAGTACGCGCTGTTGCTGTATGGGGCGCCCGACGAATGGGCCAACCGGAGCGAAGAGGAACGAGCCAAGACGATGGAGGCGCACTCGGCCTTCTCTGACCTGCTCAGCTCCCGTGACGCGATCCGAGGTGGCGAGGAGCTGGCGCTCCCCAACTCGGCGACGACGATCCGTAAGAACGGCAGCTCGGTGAGCGTTACCGACGGGCCGTTCACGGAGACCCGCGAGCAGCTCGGCGGGTTCTACCTGGTGGAGGCCAAAGACCTCGACGAGGCGCTCGAGTTTGCCCACGCGGTTCCCGAGGACATCGTCGAAGTCAGGCCGATCGTGGAGCAGTGAGCAACGACGTCGCTCACCCCGGTGAGTCCTTGGAGCCGCTCGAGCAGGCGCACCGCGAGCACTGGGTGCGCCTGCTGGCGTTGCTCGCCGTCGAGCTGCGCAGCTTGGACGCGGCAGAGGATGCGCTTGCCGACGCCTTTGCGGAGGCGGCGGGCAACTGGCCTCGCGCAGGTGCGCCGCGCAACCCTGCCGGCTGGCTCCTGACCACCGCGCGACGGCGCGCAATCGACCGTTCGCGACGCGCAGCCACGATCGAGCGTCGGCTGCCACTGCTGGTGGTCGATGCTCGCGCAACGGAGACGCCGGAGCCCGGCGAGGATGGCGATGACATCGTGACCACGGTGCAGGACGAGCGGCTGCGGCTGGTGTTCACGGCTTGCCATCCCGCGCTCGGCGCGGACGCACAGGTCGCACTGACGCTGCGTTATGTGGCTGGGCTGCGCACCCCCGAGGTGGCACGACTGCTGCTCGTCCAGGAGCCAACGATGGCTGCCAGGTTGACGCGGGCGAAGCACAAGATCGCCCAGGCGGGCATCCCCTACCGCGTCCCCAGCGACGCCGAACTGCCCGACCGGCTCGATGCTGTGCTGGCGGTGATCTACCTGCTCTTCACCGAGGGGTACGCGGCCTCGGAGGGTGACCGGCTGCTGCGCGATGAGCTTGCTGGTGAGGCGATCCGGCTCGCTCGGTTGCTCGTCGACCTGATGCCGGACGAGCCTGAGGTGCACGCCCTGCTGGGGTTGTTGCTGCTGCAGCACGCCCGCCGTTCGGCACGCGTCGACGAGGCCGGCGGGCTCGTGTTGCTGCCCGCGCAGGATCGCTCGCGGTGGGATGCCGCCGAGATCGCCGAAGGGCTGGAGATCGCACGGGAGCTCACTCGACGTCAGGACGAGGCGGGACCGTACCTGTTGCAGGCCCAGATCGCCGCGCTCCATGCGGATGCTCCGTCCGCCGAGACGACCGACTGGCCGCTGATCGCGGAGCGCTATGGCCGGCTCGAGTCCCTGACCGGGTCGGCGGTGGTGCGGCTGAACCGGGCGGTCGCCGTCGCGGAGGCGTACGGCGCCGAGAAGGGACTCGAGCTGCTGGATGGGCTGGACGAAGCGCTGCGCGGGTATGCCCTGCTGCCGGCAACCCGCGCCGAGCTGTTGCGCAGAGTCGGCCTGTCGATCGAGGCGGCTGCTGCCTACGATCGCGCCATCGAGCTCACGGCGAACGATGTCGAGCGGCGGTTTCTCGTCGCGCGGCGGGGCTCGCTGGCGGCTCCGGAATGACCACGTCCAGCAGGTTTGACCCCGCACTGACAGGCCTTAAGCCCTGTTGGTGCGGGGTGTCCCCTGCTGGACGTGGTCATTCCCGGCGGGGTGATCAACGCGCGGCGGTGCCCTCCACGTAGTCGTCGTCGGCGGGCTTGATCCAGCTCATGAGCTTGCGCAGCTCGCGGCCGGTGGCCTCGATAGGGTGCGCCTCGCCCTCGGCGCGGTACTGCTTGAACTTCGGCGCGCCGGCGTCCTGGTCAGCAATGAACTCGGCGGCCCAGGTGCCGTCCTGGATCGCGGTCAGCGCGTCGCGCATCCGCTGCTTGACCGACGCGTCGATGATCTTGGGGCCGGTCGTGTAGTCGCCGTACTCCGCCGTGTCAGAGACCGACCAGCGCTGCTTGGCGATGCCGCCCTCGTACATCAGGTCGACGATGAGCTTGAGCTCGTGCAGCACCTCGAAATAGGCGATCTCCGGCTGGTAGCCCGCCTCGGTCATTACCTCGAAGCCGCTCTGGACGAGCCGCGACACACCACCACACAGGACCGTCTGCTCGCCGAACAGGTCGGTCTCGGTCTCCTCGGTGAAGGTGGTCTTGATGCCGCCGGCGCGTAGGCCGCCGATGGCCTTTGCGTACGACAGCACGAGCGGCCACGCCTGGCCCGTCGCGTCCTGCTCGACCGCCACGAGCACGGGCACGCCCCGGCCCTCGGTGTACTCGCGGCGGACCAGGTGACCGGGTCCCTTCGGCGCGACCATCACGACGTCGACACCTGCAGGCGGCTTGATGTAGCCGAACCGGATGTTGAAGCCGTGCCCGAAGAACAGCGCATCGCCGTCCTGCAGGTTGGGCTCGATCTCGTTCTTGTACAGGTCACGTTGCGCCGGGTCCGGTGCCAGGATCATGATCACGTCGGACTCCGCGGCCGCCGCAGCCGGCGTCACAACCCGCAGCCCCTCGGCCTCCGCCTTGGGGCGGCTTCGCGATCCCTCCGGCAGGCCGACGCGTACGTCGACGCCCGAGTCGCGCAGCGACAGCGCGTGGGCGTGGCCCTGACTGCCGTAGCCGATCACCGCGACCACACGGCCTTGGATCACCGAGAGGTCGGCGTCGTTGTCGTAGAACAGTTCTGCCACGAGGGCTTCTCCTTGTCATTGTCTGGTTTGAGCGGGCGCGACGTCAGGCGGAACGGTCAAGCGACTTGAAGGCCCGGTCGGTCATCGAGCGCGACCCGCGTGCGACGGCGACCATGCCGGACTGGACGAGCTCTTTGATGCCGTACGGCTCTAGGACGCGCAACAGCGCCTCCAGCTTGTCCGACGACCCGGTGGCCTCGATCGTGACCGCGTCCGGCGCAACGTCGACCACGTGAGCGCGAAACAGCTGCACGGTCTCCAGGAGGTGCGAGCGGGTCTCGGCGTCTGCCTTGACCTTGACCAGCAGCAGCTCGCGCTGCACCGACGTCGCCGGGTCGAGCTCGACGATCTTGATGACGTTGACCAGCTTGTTGAGCTGCTTGGTCACTTGCTCGAGCGGGCGCTCGTCGACGTTGACAACGATCGTCATGCGGCTGACCGCGGGGTGCTCGGTCGGGCCGACCGCGAGCGAGTCGATGTTGAACCCGCGGCGGGCGAACAGCACGGCCACTCGGGCCAGGACACCCGGCTTGTTCTCGACCAATACGGATAACGTATGCGTGCTCTGGCTCATGTGGTCAGGACTCCTCACGGTCCCACTCGGGCGCAATGCCGCGGGCGTACTGGATGTCGTCGTTGCTTGTCCCCGCGGCCACCATCGGCCACACCATCGCATCGCGGTGGACGGTGAAGTCGACCACCACCGGCCGGTCGGTGACGGCCATCGCCTTCTCGATCGTCGCGTCGACGTCGGCGGCGGTGTCACAGCGCAACCCCACGCATCCGTAGGCGTCGGCCAGCTTGACGAAGTCGGGAATGCGGGCCGAATGCAGATCGGTGTTGGAGTAGCGACCGCCGTAGAACAGCGTCTGCCACTGGCGCACCATGCCGAGTGACTCGTTGTTGATGATGGCGACCTTGATCGGGATTCCTTCCAGCGCGCAGGTCGCGAGCTCCTGGTTGGTCATCTGGAAGCAGCCATCTCCGTCGATCGCCCACACGATCGCGTCGGGTCGGCCCACCTGGGCGCCCATCGCGGCGGGTACGGCGAAGCCCATGGTCCCCAGCCCGCCGGAGTTGAACCAGTGACCCGGCTTCTCGAACGAGATGAACTGCGAAGCCCACATCTGGTGCTGGCCCACGCCGGCAACGTAGTAGGCGTCCGGCCCGGCGATCCTGCCCAGCCGCTGGATCACGTGCTGGGGCGACAGGCTGCCGTCCTCCGGCTCCGAGAACCCGACCGGATAGCGGTTTCGCAACTCGTCGAGCTGCCGCCACCAGGCGCCGTAGTCGCCGCGCCGGCCGGCCTCTTGCTCGGTGCGCAACGCCACGACGAGATCGGAGATGACTTCCAGGCAGTCGCCGACGATCGGGACATCAGCCGTACGGTTCTTGGAGATCTCGGCTGGGTCGATGTCGGCATGCACGATCGTCGCGTCGGGTGCGAAGGTCGACAGCTTGCCCGTGACGCGGTCGTCGAAGCGCGCACCCAGCGCGATGATCAGGTCGCCCTTCTGCAAAGCGCCCACCGCGGCCACGGTGCCGTGCATGCCGGGCATCCCGAGGTGCTGTGGGTGGCTGTCCGGGAATGCGCCGCGCGCCATCAATGTGGTGATCACAGGTGCACCCGAAATCTCGGCCAGCTCGCGGAGCACGGCCGCGGCGCCTGCCTTGACCACGCCACCCCCCACGTAGAGCACGGGGCGACGCGAGTCGACCAGCAGTCGCGCTGCCTCCCGCACCTGCCGCGCATGCGGACGCGTCACCGGCCGGTAGCCGGGCAGATCGATCTCCGGCGGCCAGCTGAACGTGGTCGTGGCCTGCAGAGCGTCCTTGGTCACGTCGACGAGCACCGGGCCGGGTCGGCCCGTGCCCGCGATGTGGAAGGCCTCCGCGATCGCGCGCGGGATCTCCGCCGCGTCCGTGATGAGGTAGTTGTGCTTGGTCACGGGCATCGTGATGCCCCTGATGTCGGCCTCCTGGAAGGCGTCGGTGCCGATCGCTGAGCTGGGCACCTGGCCCGTGACAGCCACGATCGGGACCGAGTCCATGTAGGCGTCGGTGATCGGCGTGACGAGGTTGGTTGCCCCTGGACCGCTGGTCGCCATGCAGACACCGACCCGGCCGGTGGCGAGTGCATACCCCTGCGCCGCGTGACCGGCCCCCTGCTCGTGCCGGACGAGTATGTGCCGGATGCGACGCGAGTCGAGCAGCGGGTCGTACGCCGGCAGGATCGCGCCGCCCGGGATGCCGAAGACGGTCTCGACACCGGCTTCCTCCAACGCGCGGATGAGGCTTTGCGCGCCAGTCATCACCTGCGACGCGCTCGCGTGTTGCTCGGTCATCTCGGCCTTCTTCGTCGGTTGTACGAAACTTGCCTCACCATAGAAAAGGCCCCTCGGCCCAGTGGGCGAACGAGGGGCGCGCGACGACCTAGTGCGTTAGTCGTCGCGCTGCACGAGTACGAGAATGCTCTGCGGCATGGAGGAACTCTTTCCGTCCGCCCGCGGGCGCGTCAAGGTGATGTGACCGGCGTCTCGGGATGTGAGACTGGCGTCCGCGATGCGGTACGGACTGCGCCTACCTCGGGGTACGGGATGCGGCCGAGCGTGAGCAGGCGCTCGACCCCTTCGGCGTCCACCGGGCCGGAAAACAGGAAGCCCTGGCCCCGGTGGCACCCCATCCGCGCCAGCCGGCGGGCCTGATCTGGACGCTCGACGCCCTCGGCCGTCACGCCAAGCCCGAGCTCGAGCGCCAGTCGGATCATGGCCGAGAGCACGGCATCAGCCTGTGGGTCGCCTATGGCGCTGACGAAGCTGCGGTCGACCTTGACGACATCGACGGGCAGCATGCGCAGGTAGGACAGCGACGAATAGCCGGTGCCGAAGTCGTCGAGGGCGAGCCGCACCCCGAGCGACTTGAGCTCGAGCAGCCGCTCCGTGCCGGTCTCGACGTCTTCGAGGAGCAGGCTCTCCGTGAGCTCGAGGGTGAGCGCACTCGGCGGGACACCGCTCTCGTTGAGCACGTCCCGTACGGCTTCGACGATGCCCGTGGTGATCTGTCCGACACTGAGGTTGACGGCGATCCCGATGTCGTGGCCCTTGGCCCGCCACCGTGCGGCCTGGCCGAGTGCCTGCTGCATCACCCATCGACCCAGCGGCACGATCTGCCCCGACGCCTCCGCGAACCGCACCAGCTCGGCCGGTGTCATGAGCGCGCCGCTGTCCGTACGCCATCTGACCAACGCCTCCAAGCCGACGACCCGGCCGGAACGCAACGCGACCACCGGCTGGTACAAAAGCGCAAGGCTCTCCTCCCCCAGCGGCTGGGCCAGCAGCGAGCTGATGTCGGCCCGGGCGACGGCGTCGGCGAGGAGCTCCGGCCGGTAGGTCTCGATGCCGGGTACGCCCCGCATCTTGGCGGCGTACATCGCGAGGTCGGCGTTGCGGAGCAGCCCCTCCGCGTCGTACGGCCGCTCGGCGAAGGCGACTCCGATGCTTGCCGGCACTGGGAGCGGCCGGCCACCGACGGTGAACGGCCGCGCCATGGCCTCCGAGAGGCGCTTCGCCGCGGCGAGGACGTCTTCCGGACCGGCCCGGCGGGCGATGAGGATGGCGAACTCGTCGCCGCCGAACCGCGCGACCAGGTCGACCGGCGTGACCAGCCGCCGCATGCGCCGCGCCGCCTCGACGAGCACCCCGTCACCGGCGTCGTGGCCTTGCGTGTCGTTGACGTTCTTGAACTTGTCGAGGTCGAGGAAGAGCACGGCGGTCACGCCGTCGGCGTAGTTGGTCTGCAGCTCGGCGGTAAGCCGCTCGAGCAGCAACGACCGGTTGGGCAGTCCCGTGAGGGCGTCGTGGTAGGCGAGGTGCTTGAGACGGTCCTGCAAGCGGATGCGCTCGGATATGTCGCGGAGATTGAGCAGCAGCCCTCGCTCGGTGCTCGTCACCGTCGACCCGGTGTAGCGCCAGCCGCCGTCTCCGGTGGCGACGCGCGCGTCGACGTGGGCGACGCCGCCGTGCGCACTGATGCGCTCCATGCGGCGGCGTACGGCCTCGCGGTCGGCGGGATGCAGCAGGTCGAGGACGTAGGCGCCGACCAGCGCTGCGGGGGGTTGGCCCAGCACGCGCTGCGCCGCGGGACTCACGTACGTCACCCGGCCTTCATCGTCCGTCACCATGATCACGTCGCTCGATCCCAGGACCAGCGACCGGAAGTGATCCTCACTCGCAGCGAGCTCGTGCATGAGGTCGGCGGTATCGCGGATGGACGTCGCCTGCCGCAACACGAGTACGACGACGACGCTGACCATGAGGCTGAGCGGCACGGCTCCGAGCCCATCGCCCATGAACGCCGCGATGGCGAGCACAATGCCGCAGCCACCCGCGATCGCGTACGGCAGTGCAAGCCGGGTCACACTGCCGCGCTGCGCGTGTCGCGGCAGCTGATCGGGCACCTCGTCGATCTGGTTGCCGCCGGCGAAGGCCACGTAGGCGACGAAGGCGGCGGTCATTGACAGCTCAGGCGCCCAAGACCCCGGTCGATAGCCGGCGACGACGATCATGAGGTCGCGGACGAGCAGCGCGACGAGACCGAGGACACGAGTGGAGGCACGTAGCCGCAATGGTGCGGAGCCGATCAGGGCCACGGTGCCGACCATGACGAGCAATCCGACTTCCAGCATCGCGGCGGCCAGTCGGAGAACGACGTGCACCTGGAGATCCGCGCCCGTGTTCGTCGGCTCGACCAGGAACGTCCAGGCCACTGCGCCCAGCGATCCGGTGGCGACCCAGCCATCGAGCGCGGCGCGCCAGAGTCCCCCGGGAGGATGCCTGACCTTCAGCGCGGCAAATGCGCCGGCCGCGCCGATGGCGAGAGTCGCCGCGAACACAGCCACGCTTCCCGGGACTGCGGTCGGCCGCTCGAAGTCGTCGGAGACGAAAAACCAGGCGAGGAGCAGCTCGCCGACCGCGTTGGCGAATGCCCACAACGCCAGCAGCCATCCGGCGGGACGGCTGACCCGCCGCCAGAACCCCACTCCGGCCCAGACCGCGAGCCCCGCGAGGGCCACGTGCGCCCAGCCGTCGGGCACCACGAATCCGAAAACCAGCCCGATGATGAGCAACGCGGCCGCCGCCAGCAGCGCGTGCCTCGCCCAGCGCGGTGTGCTGGGCGAACTGGGCGCCGTCGCGGTCATGCCCCCTAGTGTGCCGTCCCGGTCGAGACCGTCATGCCGGATCGAAGTCGAAAGCCGGTGTCAGTCGCAGACTGCGCCGCGAGCGGCGGACTGGACGAGCCGGACGTACTTGGCGAGCACGCCGCGGGTGTACTTCGGCGGGAGCGGCGCCCAGCCTTGGCTGCGCGCTTCCAGCTCGGGGGGGTCGACGAGCAGATCGAGCGTACGGGCGCTGACGTCGAGCCGGATCCGATCGCGGTCCCGCACGTACGCAATCGGCCCACCGTCCACGGCTTCGGGCGCGACATGCCCGATGCAGAGCCCGGTCGTGCCGCCGGAGAACCGCCCGTCGGTCACGAGGAGTACGTCCTTGCCGAGGCCCGCACCCTTGATGGCACCGGTGACGGCGAGCATCTCACGCATGCCGGGGCCGCCCTTCGGACCCTCGTAACGGATCACCACGACGTCACCGGCCTCGAGCTCGCCCTTCTCGACTGCGTCCATCGCTGCGCGCTCGCCGTCGAAGACCCTTGCCCGGCCCTCGAAGACGGTCTCGTCGAAGCCGGCGGTCTTGACGACCGCTCCTTCGGGCGCGAACGACCCGCGCAGGATCGTCAGACCGCCAGTGGCGTGGATCGGGTTGGCGATCTCGCGAATGATGTGGCCGTCTGGGTCGGGTGGGTTGATGTCGGCCAGGTTCTCTGCCACGGTCTTGCCGGTGACGGTGAGCGCGTCGCCATGCAGCAGCCCCGCGTCGAGCAGGGCCTTCATGACGACCGGGATGCCGCCGACGCGGTCGACGTCGCTCATCACGTAGCGGCCGAACGGCTTGAAGTCACCGAGGTGCGGCACCTTCGATCCGATGCGGTTGAAGTCGTCGAGGTCGAGCTCGACCTCGGCTTCGTGCGCGATGGCCAGTAGGTGGAGCACGGCGTTGGTCGAGCCGCCGAGCGCCATGACGACGGCGATGGCGTTCTCGAACGCGTCGCGGGTCATGATCTGGCGGGCAGTGATGCCCAGGCGGAGCAGGTTGACGACGGCCTCGCCGCTCTTGCGTGCGTACGTGTCGCGGCGCCGGTCGACCGCCGGGGGCGCCGAACTGCCGGGTAGTGCCATGCCGAGCGCCTCGGCAGCGGAGGCCATCGTGTTGGCGGTGTACATGCCGCCGCAGGCACCCTCGCCGGGGCAGATGGCCTTCTCGATCTCGGTGACCTGCTCGCGAGTGATCTTGCCGGCGGCGCACGCGCCGACCGCCTCGAACGCATCGATGATTGTGACGTCCCGGTCGCCGATGCGGCCCGGCAGGATGCTGCCCGCATAGACAAAGACAGCCGCGAGGTCGAGCCGGGCGGCGGCCATGAGCATGCCGGGCAGGCTCTTGTCGCAGCCGGCCAGGAGCACGCTGCCGTCGAGGCGTTCGGCCTGCATCACCGTCTCGACGCTGTCGGCGATCACCTCGCGGGACACCAGCGAGAAGTGCATCCCTTCGTGCCCCATCGCGATGCCGTCGGACACCGAGATCGTGCCGAACTCAAGCGGGAACCCGCCCGCCGCGTGGACGCCGTCCTTGACTGCCTTGGCCAGCCGGTCGAGGGACAGGTTGCAGGGGGTGATCTCGTTCCAGCTCGACGCTACGCCGATCTGCGGCTTCTCCCAGTCGTCGTCACCCATGCCTACCGCGCGGAGCATCCCTCTGGCGGCCGTCTTCTCGATGCCGTCGGTGACGTCGCGCGAACGGGGCTTGAGGTCGTGGAGGGTGTCCGTCATGGCCGCAGCCTACGACCGCGTCCGAGGCGTGGGACGGCTGGTCCAGCACCCGGACGCCGCGGCACCCGGTTCGCGAATGATCCGACATCGGCGATGCCATGGCGCCGCAGTTGTCGGATGATCGCGGGGCAGGGCGGCGGTCAGGCGACGCAGAACTCGTTGCCCTCGGGGTCGGCCATGACGACGCCGTGGCCGTTGTTCTCCCGGACCGTGCGCCCGCCGGCTGCCGTCAGCAGCTTCACGTGTTGGGCGATGCGGGTCTGCCGCTCATCGGGAGTGCCCGAGCCGGAGACAAAGATGTCAAAGTGCATGCGGTTCTTGGCGACCTTGGGCTCGGGCACCTGCTGTAGGAACAGCCGCGGGCCTCGACCCGTCAGGTCGTGCAGCCAGGCGCCATCGTCCTGGTCGTCGTCGGACAGGTCGAACTGCGCGAGCCACTCCTCGCGCGTGGTGTACGGGGCCGGCGGAGGCTCGTCTTCGTAGCCGAGGGCAAGCTTCCAGAACTCCGCCAACACCGACGGTTGATGGCAGTCGAGTGTGACGCCGATGCGAGAGATCACAGACGCTCCGATCAGGTGAGTGTCGCTGCGCGGACGCAAAGCACATCCGGTAAGTGTTCAGCCACGACCTGCCAGGACTCCCCCTCGTCAGCGCTCGCATAGACCAGGCCGTCGCGAGTGCCGAGATAGAACCCGGCAGGGTCGGCGTCGTCGGCGCAGAACGCGTCGCGCAGCACGACGCCGTAGTAGCCGTCCGGCAGATCGCCGGCACCCAGCTCGCGCCACGACTCACCCGCGTCATCCGTGCGCCACACCCGGGCCTTGCCGTCGGGTGGGACCCGCTCACTTCCGGAGACCACCGGGAACACGTAGGCGGTCTCGGGTCGGTGCGGGTGCACGACGACCGGGAAGCCGAAGTCGGCCGGGAGGCCGTCCGCGATCGACGCCCACGAGGACCCGCCGTCGTCCGATCGGAAGACGCCGCCGTGGTTCTGCGCGAACAGCAGGTCGGGGCGTGCCGAGTGCCGCGCCACCTTGTGCACACACTGACCGAACTCCGGGTAGGGCTCCGGCGCGAAGTCGACCCGGATGCCCGCGTTGGACGGCGACCAGCTCGCGGCGCCATCAGTGGTGCGGTAGACGCCGCCCGTCGACATCGCAACAAGCACCGAGTCGTCGTCCGTCGGATGAGGCAACACCGTGTGGATGGCCTGGCCACCGAACCCCGCACCCCACTCGGGGCGATGCGGGTGGTCCCAGAGGGCGCGGACGAGCTCGAACGAAACTCCGCCGTCGTTCGACCGCCACAGCGCCGACGGCTCACTGCCTGCCCAGACGACCCCAGGTCGGTCTGCCGTGTCGGGCACCAGCTGCCAGACCCGCTCCAGGCTGGCCCCGGTGTCCTCGGGAAACTTGACGGCACCCGGGACCGGCTCCACCCACGTGGCACCCAGATCGTCGGAGTGGAACACCGACGGACCCCAGTGCTCGCTGGTCGCGCCCACCAGGACCCGCGGTCGCTCACCACGGGTGTCGAGCGCAGCGGCGTAGATGCCCTGCATGAGAAAGTGCGGACCGTCGAGACGCCACGAATGACGGTCATCGCTGCGCCCGATCCACAATCCCTTGCGAGTCCCGATGAGGAGCACGACCTCAGACATGGGTCGCACCGTACCCGCCAGGCACTACCACGTTGAGAAGGGGTCGCCCGTCCACGTACCGCGCGAGCTGCTCACGTACCAACGCCTGAGTACGTGGCAAGAACGCGGTGCTGTTGCCGCCGACGTGTGGCGTGATCAAAACACCTGGCGCGCGCCACAACGGGTGGTCAACCGGCAACGGTTCTGGGTCGGTCACATCAAGCGCCGCCCGCAGCCGGCCGGACGACAGCTCCCCCAGCAAAGCCGAGGTATCGACAACCTTGCCGCGCGCGACATTGACGAGCAGCGCGCCGTCCTTCATCCGGGCCAGGAACGCCGCATCCACCATGCGATCCGTTTGCTCCGTCAGCGGCACGAGAAGTACAACCACGTGCGCCGTCGGCAGCAGGGTTGCCAACGAGTCGAACCCGTAGACGAGGTCCCGCGCCGTCCGTGCAACGCGTACGACCTCGCACTCGAACGGCACCAACCGCGACTCCAACGCCTCACCGATCGAGCCGTAGCCCACGAGCAGGACACGCTTGTCGGCCAGCGAGTTGCGGGTGGCTTCCGACCACTCGCCCCGGTCCTGATTGCGCACAAAGTCCGGGAGCCCACGCAACGACGCCAGGATCAGCAGCGCGGCCAACTCGGCGGTGCTCGCGGAGTGGACGCCGCGCGCGTTGCACAGCGTCATGCCGGTCCGCAGGTAGGGCGCCAGGTGCTCATAGCCAGCGGTCTGCGTGAGCACGACCTCCAGCTCAGGCATCTCCCTGATGGGTTCGAGAACCTGTCGGCCGAACATGTACGGGACGACGTAGAGGCGCGCCTCTTTGGCCTCCGGCGGCAGCGGGCCGGACCCGTCCCAGACGACAACATCGAGACGGTCCGGGATGCCGTCGAGGGCGTACGGGATCACGACACGTGGCGACGCACTGGGCACGGCGCTCACCGTATCCGCGTTCGACCAGCGCCCAGCCGCCGGATCTGCCACGATGCGCGCCATGGCAGTACGGGCGCTCGCCGACCGGTCCGTCCGCGCGGCCACCGCGGCCACGCTCACGCTGGCGCTCGTGGCCTGCAACGGCGATGACAACCCGCAGTCTCCGCAGGTGCCCAGTCCGGCAGGAGCGAACGCGACCACCGAGCCGAGCACCGAACCGCCGGCTCCAGCGGCACCAGCCCGGCCGCCGCAGGGCGTGCTCCGTCCCGCCGGCGCCACGGACGTCGCGACCGGCTTCACCAGTCCCTGGGGTCTTGCGTTCCTGCCCGACGGGTCCGCACTCGTCTCCGAACGTGACACTGCTCTGGTCAAGCGGGTCGCACCGGACGGCAGCGTCACCGAGGTCGGCGAGGTCGAGGGCGTGGCACACGGCGGCGAGGGCGGGCTGCTGGGTCTGGCAGTGGCGCCGACGTTTGCACAGGAGCCCTGGGTCTACGCCTACTTCACCGCCGACGGCGACAACCGCATCGTCCGCATGCGCCTACAGGCCGGACGGCTTGGCCCAGCCGAAGCGGTGTTCGACGGCATCGCCAAGGCGGGCATCCACAACGGCGGCCGCATGGCCTTCGGACCCGACGGAATGTTGTACGTCGGTACGGGCGACGCGAGTGAGCGTCCAAGGTCCCAGGACATCGACTCACCCAACGGCAAGATCCTCCGGCTCGCCCCGGACGGTAGCGTCCCGGCGGATAACCCGTTCCCTGGGTCGCCCGTGTGGACGCTGGGCCACCGCAACGTCCAGGGCCTCGCCTTCGACGACGCCGGCCGACTGTGGGCCAGCGAGTTCGGCCAGAACACCTGGGACGAGCTGAATCGCATCGAGCCAGGCCAGAACTACGGCTGGCCGGTGGTCGAGGGCGCGGCCGGGGACGCCCGGTTCGTCGACCCAGTCGTGCAGTGGTCGACCGACGACGCCTCGCCGAGCGGGGTCGCGCTCAGGGACGGCGTGGTGTTCATGGCCGCACTACGCGGAGCCCGGCTCTGGGTGATCCCCGTGCCTGACGCGCAGGTGGGCACGCCGGAGCCGTTCTTCGAGAGCGAGTTCGGCCGGCTGCGTACGGCGGCCATTGCACCGGACGGCTCACTGTGGCTCGTGACGAGCAACACCGACGGCCGTGGTGCTCCGCGCGGCGGAGATGACCGCATCCTGCGGGTGACTCTCGGATGAGTGACCAGGAGCAGCAGGTCGAGGTTCCGTTCCTCGGTGAGGAACGGCCCGACCCAGTGCGCCGATGGCTACGGATCGGGCTGCGGGTGCTCGGCGTTCTTGCCTTGCTTGCTCTGCTTCTCGTGTCGTGGATCTGGCTGTTCACCGACACGAGCCGTGACACCGACACCGTGCCAGACGTGACCGAGGTGGTTGTCCGCGTCGAGACAGGTGACGTGGAGTTCGTCGCCGCGGAGCGTACTGACGTCGAGATCAACGTGCGCCGCAGGTCGTCCCCGCTCGCGGAGCCGTTCGTCGACATCCGCGCCGAGGGGCAGCGACTGGAGATCGAGTCCCGCTGCCAGGAGCGCCTACTACCGATCACGCTGGGGCCATGCCGTGCCGATCTCATCCTGACCGTACCGACCACTGCGACCATCGACGTCATCGTCATTCATGGCGACGTCGCGGCGACCGGACTGGCCGGCCCGACCAGGCTGAGATCAATCGACGGCGCCGTGCGCATCGACTCGCAGGCCGGTGACCTGCAAGCCAGCACCGAGGTCGAGCCGCTGCGGGTGCAGGACCTGCGGGGCAACACAGCCGACCTGCGCAGCGTGTCCGGCGCGATCGAGGCAACCGTCTCGGCGCCGCTTGCCCAGCTGTCGGTCATCTCGCAACGGGGTGACGTCTCGCTGATCCTGCCGCCGGGCACCTACGCGGTCGACGCGACTTCCGACTCGGGGGCGATCAGGACCGACGACGAGATCCTCAGCGACCCAGCCAACCCAGCGAAGGTGGTCGTGCGTACGACGTCCGGCGACATCCGCTTCGAGGTGCCAGAGCTCGAGCCGGCGAATGGCTGAGGGCGCCCCTGCGCCAATCCCTGGTTGGCAGAGGGCGGCCCTGCGCCAATCCCGCTTAGCAGAGGGCGGCCCTGCGCCAATAGGTTCGCCAGAGGGCGCCCCTGAGCCAATCCCGGGTTGGCAGAGGGCGGCCCTGCGCCAATCAGGTTGATGCGCGGGACTTCCGTCAGGCCGCGCGTCGGGCGTCGGCCTCGTTAACCCGGGGCAAGCCGCTCGAGGATCAGCTCGCGAACGCGACCGGCGTCGGCCTGCCCGCGCATCTCCTGCATGACAGCACCAATGAGGGCTCCGGCCGCATTGAGCTTGCCGTCGCGGATCTTGGCGGCGACACCGGGATTGGCCTCAATGGCGCGATCGACAGCGGCACCGAGTGCGGCATCGTCGGACACGACGGCCAGGCCATGCTTTTCCACGACGTCGTCTGGCGAGCCCTCGCCGTCGAGCACCCCCTCGACGACCTGCCGGGCGAGCTTGTCGTTGAGCCGGCCCTCGGCGACCAGCTCCTCGACCCGGGCGACCTGCTCCGCCGTGATGCCGACGGCGTCAAGCTCGGCGCCCGTCTCGTTGGCGCGCCGGGCGGCCTCACCGAGCCACCACTTCTTGGCACCGCCGGGCGATGAGCCGGCCGCCACCGTTGCTTCGACAAGAGGGAGCGCCCCAGCGTTGACGACGTCACGCATCTCAAGGTCGCTAAACGCCCATTCCCCCTGCAGCCGTCGCCGGCGCTCGCTGGGCTTTTCGGGCAGGGTGGTCCCCAGCTCCGCGACCCACTCATGCGCCGGCGCGATCGGGACCAGGTCAGGCTCCGGGAAATAGCGGTAGTCCTCAGCCTGCTCCTTGCTGCGCCCCGGTGTCGTGACGCCCGTGTCCTCGTGCCAGTGCCGCGTCTCCTGATGAACCCGACCACCGGACGAGAGCAACGCCGCCTGGCGCTGGATCTCGTGGCGCAGGGCACGCTCCACCGACCGCAGCGAGTTGACGTTCTTGGTCTCGGTGCGGAGCCCGTACGGCGCATCGGCTGACGGACGGAGAGACACGTTGGCGTCACATCGCAGGGACCCCTGTTCCATGCGTACGTCGGACACGCCCAGCGCGCGGATAAGCTCGCGGAGCTCCGACACATAGGCGCGGGCAACCTCTGGTGCCAGTGCCCCCGTGCCTTCGATGGGCTTGGTGACGATCTCGATGAGCGGGATGCCGGCGCGGTTGTAGTCGACGAGCGAGTAGTCGGCACCGTGGATGCGGCCGGTCGCGCCTCCCACGTGCAGCGTCTTGCCCGTGTCTTCCTCCATGTGCGCGCGCTCGATGTCGATGCGAAACGTACGCGGTCCGTCGGGCGTATCAACCTCGACGTCGAGGAAGCCGTTGTAGGCGATCGGCTCGTCGTACTGGGAGATCTGGAAGTCCTTCGGCATGTCGGGGTAGAAGTAGTTCTTCCGCGCGAACCTGCACCACGGCGCAATCTCGCAGTTGAGCGCGAGCCCGATGCGGATTGCCGCCTCGACCGCCTTCTCGTTGATCACCGGGAGCGAGCCGGGCAACCCGAGACAGGTCGGGCAGACCTGGCTGTTGGGCTCGGCGCCAAAGGTTGTCGGGCAGCCGCAGAAGATCTTGGTCACGGTGGACAGCTCGACGTGGACTTCGAGACCGAGGACCGGGTCGAATGCCGTCACCGCGTCGTCATACGCCAGCAGGTCAGAGACCGTCGTGCTCACAGCGGCGCCTCCTCGACCGCCTGGTCGGCGTCGCCACCCTGCTCGCGCAGCTCACGCACGAGGATGAGCACCGCAGTCACGATGGCGAGCCCGTTGATCGCCGCGTCGAAGAGCCGCAGGCTGTCGCCGTCCTGCCGTGCCTTACGGGCCTGCCGGACCACGGTCGTGATGGCCAACGCCCGCGTTGCGACGCGAGTTAGTTGGCGAGTCTTGGGGTTCACCTGGTGACCTCCAGCTCAGGAGCCTTGGCGAGGAGCGGACCGCCCCACTGTTGGACTAGTGCCGACTCGACCGCAGCGCCTACCCGATAAAGCCGGTCGTCATGCATGACCGGGGCCATCACGTGCAGCCCGACCGGCAGGCCGTCCTCGGGAGCGAGCCCGCACGGAAAGGACGCCGCAGCGTTGCCGGCAAGGTTGGACGGGATGGTGCACAGGTCGTTCTTGTACATCGCGAGCGGGTCGTCGACCTTCTCGCCGATCTTGAACGCCGTCGTCGGAGTCGTCGGCGACACGAGCACGTCGACCTGCTCGAAGGCGCGCTCGAAGTCACGGGAGATGAGCGTGCGGACCTTCTGCGCCTGGCCGTAGTAGGCGTCGTAGTAGCCGCTGGACAACGCATAGGTGCCGAGGATGATGCGTCGCTTGACCTCGGCGCCGAAGCCTGCACCTCGGGTGAGGCTCATGACTTCTTCGGCACTGTGCTCGCCGTCGTCACCGACCCGCAGCCCGTAACGCATCCCGTCGAAGCGTGCCAGGTTGCTCGAGGCCTCGCTCGGTGCGATGAGGTAGTAGGCGGGCAGCGCGTAGACGAAGTGCGGGCAGGAAACCTCGACGACCTCGGCCCCCAGCGACGCGAGCAGCTCCACCGCCTCGTGGAATCGCTGCTCCACGCCGGCCTGGTAGCCCTCGCCTCCGAGCTCCTTGACGACGCCGACGCGCAAGCCCCGGATGTCACCAGCCCGTGCCGCCTCCACAACCAGTGGAACCGGCTGGTCGATGCTCGTCGCGTCGAGCGGGTCATGGCCTCCGATCACGCTATGGAGGAGAGCTGCGTCGAGTACGGTCCGCGCGCAGGGCCCGCCCTGGTCGAGGCTCGAGCTGAACGCCACGAGGCCGTAGCGGCTCACCCCGCCATAGGTGGGCTTGACGCCGACCGTGCCTGTGACGGCGGCCGGCTGCCGGATCGACCCACCGGTGTCGGTGCCGATCGCGAGCGGGGCCTCGTAGGCCGCCAGCGACGCGCTCGACCCGCCACCTGAGCCGCCAGGGACGCGTTGCAGGTCCCACGGGTTGCCGGTCGGGCCGTAGGCCGAGTTTTCCGTCGAGGAACCCATCGCGAACTCGTCCATGTTGGTCTTGCCGAGGATCACGACGCCGGCCGCCTTGAGTCGACGCGTCACCGTGGCGTCGTACGGCGGAATCCAGCCCTCGAGGATCTTGGAGCCGACTGTCGTGGGCACACCCTTGGTCACGAACACGTCCTTGAGCGCGAGTGGCACGCCGGCAAGCGGACCGAGCTCGTCGCCCGCAGCGCGCCGCTCGTCGACACCGCGAGCGGCGGCTAACGCGCCCTCGCGGTCGACGTGCAGGAAGGCGTGGACGGACGCGTCGACGGCCGCGATGCGATCGAGGTGCGCCTGCGTGACCTCGACGGCGCTCGCATCGCCCTTGGCGACGAGCCCCGCGAGATCGGCTGCGGTCATGCGTGTGAGGTCGGTGCTCATGCCTCCTCCCCCAGGATCCGCGGCACCTTGAACCGCTGCTGCTCAGCCGCGGGAGCGGCCGCCAGCGCCAGATCGGTGCCGAGGCACGGAGTTTCTTCGTCGGGGCGGAACACGTTGGTGAGTGGGAGCGCGTGCGACGTCGGAGGGATATCGGCTGCGGCAACCTGCGAGACCTGTGCGACCGCGCCGAGGATGACATCGAGCTGGCCGGCTAGGTGGTCGAGCTCGTCTGGCGCGAGGTCCAGTCGGGCGAGCCGAGCGAGGTTGGCGACCTCCTCGCGGGTGATCATGGGCACCTGCTGCTTCGTCGGCGATGTGAACGCCGCCCATCCTACGGTCGGGCCGCGACACGACAGACTTGGTATTACGGCGGCGAGCGACCGTCCTACGGTTAACCCTACGGTGGAGACGCCAGCGCTCCGGATGTCCCGGAGGGCCCGACTCCAGCACATTCGAGGTATGACCCAACAGATGTACGCGCCCGCACCTGACGCCACCCCGGCCGTCCGCAACATCGGCTGGCTTTCTCGCATGTGGCGCGAGACGGGCTATCTGCTCACCGGCTTCCCGCTCGCCATTGCCTCGTTCAACATCCTGCTCACCGGGCTTGCGCTGTCGGTCAGCCTGCTCATCGTCTGGATCGGCTTGCCCATCGCGGTGGGCACCCTTGCGGTGGCGCGAATGTTCGCCACCATCGAGAGGTCGCGGCTGCGCTCACTCGGCATGGACTTACCCAGGGCCTACTACCGCCGGGTCCAGCAGGGCTGGCGCGGCTGGCTGGGCACTCTCCGCGACCCGCAGTCCTGGCTCGACACGCTCCACGGACTGCTCATCTTCCCCATCGCGATCTTCACGTTCGTCGTGACAGTCACCTGGTGGGCCGGCGCGGCGGGCGGTCTGACGTACTGGTTCTGGAGCCAATGGCTGCCCGAGGACGACGCCGACAGCGAGACGCTGGCGGAGCTGCTCAACTGGGGCATCTCCGACAGCGCCCTCAACGCGATCATCGGTGCCGCCCTTCTGGTGACCCTGCCATTCGTGATCCATGCGATGACCGCTCTGCAGGCTGGCTTCGGGCGGATCCACCTCGGCAACGAGCACATGCGCGAGCTCCAGGAACGTGTCGACACGCTGACCGCCAGCCGCGCCGCCGTCGTCGAGGCCGAGGCATCCTCCTTGCGCAAGCTGGAGCGCGACATCCACGACGGACCTCAGCAACGGCTGGTCCGGCTCGGCATGGACCTGTCTATCGTCGAGCGCCGCCTCGAAGACAACCCGGACAAGGCGCGAGACCTGCTGGCCGAGGCGCGTACGCAGACCGCCGAGGCGCTGGCCGAGCTGCGCGCGCTCTCGCGGGGCATCGCTCCACCCATCCTCACCGACCGCGGGCTGCGTCCGGCTCTTGCTGCGGTAGCGGCCCGCAGCATCGTCCGGGCCGATCTCGATGTCGGGCTGCCCGAGGGCGAGCGGCTACCGGCCAGCCTGGAGAACGCCGCCTACTTCGTCGTCTCCGAGGCGCTCGCCAACGTTGCCAAGCACAGTACGGCGGAGCACGTGCATATCCGGGTCACGCGAGATGGCAACATGCTCCACGTGGAGGTCGAGGACGACGGGCAGGGAGGCGCCCACCCCGCCAAGGGCCACGGGCTTGCCGGCTTGGTCGACCGCGTCGAGGGCGTCGACGGCGCGATGACCGTGACCAGCCCCGAGGGTGGGCCAACCATCGTGCGCGCCGACATCCCGCTCACCGCCTGATGACGTCGTCGAGGAGGGCTTCGTGCGCGTAGTCCTTGCCGAGGACTCGATGCTGCTCCGCGAGGGTCTCATCCGTCTCATCGAAGAGGCGGGCCACCAGGTCGTAGCCGCCGTGGCCGACGCACCGTCGTTGCTCTGGGCGGTCGACGAACACTCCCCCGACGTCGCTGTCGTCGACGTACGGATGCCACCGACCTTCACCGACGACGGACTCCGCGCCGCAGTCGAGGCCCGGGCCAAGCACCCAGCCCTCGCGGTGCTGGTGCTTTCGCAGTACGTGGAGGAGTCGTACGCGGATGACCTGCTGGCCGACGGTCGCGGCGGTGTCGGCTATCTCCTCAAGGACCGCGTGCAAGACCTGGACGCGCTCACCGACGCGCTCACCTCGGTGGCGTCTGGGGGAACCGTCCTCGACCCCGAGGTCGTCGCCCAGCTGCTTGTCCGCCGTCGCGCCAGCGACCCCATCGACATGCTGACTCCGCGGGAGCGCGAGGTGCTCGAGCTGATGGCGCAGGGTCGATCCAACTCAGCCATCGCCGCGAGCCTCGTCGTCAGCGACGGCGCGGTCGAGAAGCACGTCTCCAACATCTTCTCCAAGCTCGGCCTGCTTCCGGCCGACGAGGACCACCGTCGGGTGCTCGCCGTGCTTGCCTGGCTCCGTGGCAGCTCCTGAGGACCTGCTCGACCCCCATTGACACGGCCGCGTAACACGCACACGGCAGGATGGGCGTTGTGTCGTATCTCCTTCGGGTCGTCGTCCCCGACCGCCCCGGTGCACTTGGTGCGATCGCGACTGCCCTGGGCCAGGCTGACGCCGACATCCACGCGGTCGACGTGGTCGAGCACCTCGACGACGGCACAGCCGTCGACGACTTCGTCGTGGCCTTGCCGCCCGGGCGGATGCCCGACGGCCTGGTGAGTGCCTGCCACCAGGTCGAGGGCGTACGGGTCGAGTACGTCGGCCACTATCTGGCCGGCGACGGTCTGCACCGCGACCTCGAGGCCGTCGAGGCGCTGACCGACCAGCCGGACCAGGCCGAGCGCACATTGGTCAAGGTTGCCCCCGAGGTCTTCCACGCCGACTGGGCGCTCGTCGTCCGCCGGGCACACGGCGTGCTCGAGATCGTGCACGCCGGACCGGGCAGCCCAAGCGCGGACGGGTTCGCCGCCCCCTGGCTGCCCATCGCCCGAGCGACGGCGCTCGACACCGCCGCTGAGTGGGCACCTGAGGCTTGGCGGGACTCCTCGGTCGCTGCGGCGCCCCTCGGACACCGTGACCGCGCCATCGTGGTTGGGCGCAACGGCGGGCCGGACATGCTCGCCTCCGAGGTCGCGCGACTGGGGCATCTGGCGATCCTCGCTGTCTCGGTGCAGACGTCCGCGGAGCCGTCCGAGGGCACCGAGCTCGTCGAGCACCTCGACCACCTGGTGCTCACCGTGCGCGACATCGAGCGCACGGTCGCGTTCTACCGTGACGTACTCGGCATGCGCGCGGTGACGTATGGCAGCGATCGCCGCTCACTGCTCTTCGGCCGACAGAAGTTCAACCTGCACGAGGCCGGGAGCGAGATCGAGCCACATGCTCAGGCGGCGATGCCGGGATCTGCCGACATCTGTCTCATCGCATCCGTGCCAATCGATGCAGTGGTCGAGCGGCTTGCAGCGCGCGACGTACCTGTGGTGGAAGGCCCGGTGCCCCGTACCGGCACGCTCGGCCCGATCACCTCGGTCTACTTCCGCGACCCCGACGGCAACCTCATCGAGGTGTCCAGCTACGGCCGCTGAACGTCGTCGGCTCCGACAAGTGGACATCCGACAACGGCGGCGCCATGACGGTCCCGATGTCGGATCCTTGCGACCTCAGCTCGCGCTTGTGCGAGCGACCTTGGCCGCGGCCTCCGGACCTTCGGCGAGCAGCACGCGGAACGCCGCCTCGTCGAGCATCGGGACACCGAGCTTCTCCGCCTTGTCGGCCTTGCTGCCCGCGTTGCCGCCCACCACGACGAAGTCGGTCTGCTTCGACACCGACCCGGCCGCCTTGCCACCGCGGGTGATGATTGCCTCCCTGGCGCCGTCGCGGGAGAACTCGGCGAGCGAGCCGGTGACGACCACGGTGAGCCCCTCGAGGGTCCGGGGCAATGAGGCGTCGACATCGTCGGCCATCCGGACACCGGCGGCGCGCCATTTGCGGACGACCTCGCGGTGCCAGTCGATGTCGAACCAGGCGCGGACCGACGCGCCGATCGTCGGGCCGACGCCCTCGACCGCCGACAGCTCTTCGGCAGAGGCGGCCTCTATGCGGTCGAGCGATCCCATCTCCTGTGCCAGGGCACGGGCCGCGGTGGGTCCCACGTGCCGGATCGACAGTGCGACGAGCACGCGCCACAACGGCTGGCTCTTGGCCTTGTCGAGGTTGTCGAGCAGCCGGCCACCGTTGGCGTTGAGCACCCGCTCGGGCGCGCCGGCCTCACGCTCCTTACGTGTCGCCGCTCGCGTGAACAGCGGAACAGTCAGCAGCTTGGACTCGTCGAGGGTGAACACATCGCCCTCGTCACGCACGACACCCGACTGCAACAACGCGATGGCCGCCTCATAGCCCAGCATCTCGATGTCGAACGCGCCCCGACCCGCGACGTGGAACAGCCGCTCACGCAGCTGCGCCGGGCAGGATCGCGCGTTCGGGCAACGGATGTCGGCGTCACCCTCCCGCTCCGGGCCCAGCTCGGTGCCGCATTCAGGACACACCGTCGGCATGACGAACTCGCGCTCGGTGCCGTCGCGCAGGTCGACCACCGGACCCACGATCTCGGGGATGACGTCGCCCGCCTTACGCAGCACCACGGTGTCACCGATCAGCACGCCCTTGCGCTTGACCTCGCTGGCGTTGTGCAGTGTGGCCATCTCGACGGTGGAGCCGGACACCTTGACGGGCTCCATGACGCCGTACGGGGTCACGCGCCCGGTGCGACCGACATTGACCCGGATGTCGAGCAGCTTGGTGTTGACCTCCTCCGGCGGGTACTTGAAGGCGATCGCCCACCGTGGCGCGCGCGACGTCGACCCGAGCTGCCGTTGCAACGGGACCTGGTCGACCTTGACGACGACGCCGTCGATCTCGTGCTCGACATCGTGCCGGTGCTCGCCGTAGTAGGCGATGTACTCGCGCACCTCGTCGAGCGTGCGCACCACCTTGACCCGTTCGCTGACCGGAAGACCCCACGCGTGCAATGCCTCGTAGGCGTGCGACTGGCGCTCCGGCTCGAATCCCCGGCGCGACCCCAGCCCATGGCAGACAAGATGGAGCGGCCGCGACGCGGTGATCCGCGGGTCCTTCTGCCGCAGCGAGCCAGCCGCGGTGTTGCGCGGGTTGGCAAACGGGGGCTTGCCGGCCGCGACGAGCTCGGCGTTGAGCGCCTCGAAGCCCTCGACCGGGAAGTAGACCTCGCCACGCACTTCGACCAGTTCCGGCACCGGGAACTCGTCGGTGCCAGTCAGCCGCGATGGAACGTTGTCGATAGTGCGGACGTTGGCCGTGACGTCCTCCCCCGTGCGGCCGTCGCCACGTGTGGCGCCTCGGACGAGGCGACCGCGCTCATAGAGCAGGTTGACCGCGAGGCCGTCGACCTTGAGCTCGCACAGGTAGTCGGCGGCATCGCCCACCTCACGGGTGACCCGCTCGGCCCAGCTCGCAAGACCCTCGTCGGTGAAGACGTTGTCGAGGCTCTCCATGCGTTCGATGTGGTCGACGGGAGCGAAGTCGGAGCTGATCGCGGCGGCGACCTTCTGCGTGGGCGAGTCGGGCGTGCGCAGCGCAGGCCAGCGCTCCTCTAGCGCCTCGAGCTCGCGCATGAGGCTGTCGTAGTCGATGTCGGACAGCGTCGGGCGGTCAAGCACGAAGTAGCGGTAGCGCGCCTCGTCGACCTGCTCGGCGGCCTCGGCATGCCGGTCGCGCTCGGCAGCAGGGACGTCGTCGGAGGTCGGCACAGCGCCGGTCGCCTCATCAGCCATAGGCCCCATCTTGCCGGGTCGGGCCGGCAGCTAGGCCACGACGGGCACGGTTTCTGGCGGCACAGGCGCGACGCCGGGCATCGGCGTGCGGTACTTCGCCACGTACTCGTCGAAGTCCCACCAGGCCAGGAACTTGGTCGCGGCCGCGCGACCGCTCAGGAAAAGCCGCTCCTGTTGTGCGGGTGTGAGGTCGAACGAGGTGGCATTGATCCCGAACGTGTCGACAAAGATCGTCCGCGCACACACGTCCGGCCGGTCGATGTGCATGCCGTCGTACCAGGACGTCATCGTCGCGATCATGGCCAGCGTCAACGACAGCGGGCCGTTGGTCACCTTGGGGATGCGACGTGCCGACGGTCGGGACGACAGCTTGATACCGAAGGTGGGCCACCGGGGAGCGGCGCCGTCGTTGCGGTCGAACACCTCGACCGGGAAGTTCGAGAGCATGCCCCCGTCGACAAGCGTCGAGCGTCGCAGCACATTGTCGCGATCGACAATGTCGCGATCGACGGCGTGCTCGAGATAGACCGGCTCGAAGAAGAACGGGATGGACATCGAGGCACGTACGGCGTCGACGACCGACTGCTCGTCGGCGGCGAGACCGTACACGGACTTGTAGTGCCAAGGGAGCCGTACGACGCGACGCAACGAGACGTCCGACGCCATGACGACCAGGCGGTAGCGCTCGTGCTCAGCCAGGCTGCTTGCGGGATCGGCCGGGAGCCTGAGCCCGGCGAACGTCTCACGTCCGTCGGGGAGCTGCTCGCGCAGCCACTGCTTGAAGTACTTCCCCTCATAAATCCCCTGGTCGCCGAGCATCGAGACGCCCATGCCGAGCAGGGGAATCCGGTCGAGGAGGGACCGGTCCATGAACCTTCGAAAGTCCGTCGCCTTCATGATCTCGTACATCTGCTCGGCGGACTTGCCGGCCGCGAGGAGTGCGCCGACGATCGATCCGGCCGACGTGCCGGCGATCCGCGGGAACGCATACCCGTGCTCTTCGAGCACCGACAGGGCGCCGACGAGGGCGATGCCCTTGACGCCGCCGCCTTCCAGGACAAGGTCGGCCTTCATCTGCGCAGTCATGGCTCACTCCCCCGCTCACGACGAAGAGCGGCGGACGGCGCACCTGATACAGCGCTGGCCGAGCTCAGCGCATGGACTCGGCGGGCAGGTCGAACCAGCGCAGCTGTTCGAAGTCGCTGCTGACACCTGGTGGATGCTCGTCGCAGGACGGCTCACGCTCGATATCCGCGAACAGTCGCCGAGCCTCCTCCAGGTAGCCCGCGAGCGCGGTCTCGGGGGCGCGTTCATGATGGCGCGGATAGCTCAGCTGACCTTGGTGGTCGTACGAGACCTGATCGAGACGCAGGGGCGGCTCGGGCTGACCGAGCCGGTTGCGCCAGAGCCCCGTGGCCGGGTCGAAGCGATAGTCGGGGAGCAGCTTCCACCCGTGGGTCGCCACGAGGTTGACGGCCCCGATGATGTAGTCGCAGACGGCGTCGGAGATGAAGTAGTTGAAGTTGACCCGCGTCCACCCCGGCTTGATGCCCTCGCACCCATGGACGACCTCGCGTTCGAAGGCGTGCGACTGTTCGATGTCGATGCCGAGCAGCGCATGCCCGTAGGGGCCGGCGCATGAGCAGCCACCGCGACACTGGATGCCGAACAGGTCGTTGAGCACTGCGACCACGAAGTTGTGGTGCAGGTAGTGGCCATCCGGCCGGTGCACGACGAAGGACACGATCGAAAGCCGCTCGGATGCGAGGTTACCGAGGATTTCGACGTTGGGATTGCTGCGCCACGAAGTGACGGCCCGGTGGAGGAACCGCTCCTCCTGCGCCCGGATCATGTCGACACCGACGGCCTGCTTCAGCTGGAACACCAGGCCGGCTCTGATCGAGTCGATGATTGCCGGGGTGCCGCCTTCTTCGCGATGCACGGGATCGTCGAGGTAGCGGTGCTCGGCAGAGTTGACGTAGGTGACGGTCCCTCCACCGGGAACGGTTGGGACACGGTTCTGTACGAGCGAGCGCCGCACCACAAGCAGCCCCGGTGTCCCGGGACCGCCCACGAACTTGTGCGGCGAGATGAAGATGGCGTCCTTGTAGGCCAGCGGGTCGCCGGCGGGGTTCATTTCGATGTCGACGTACGGCGCCGCAGCAGCTATGTCCCAGAAGGACAGGGCACCGTGCTCATGAAGAATCGACGCGATGCGGTAGGTGTTGGAGACGATGCCGGTCACATTGGAGGCGGCGGAGAACGACCCGATGCGCAACGGTCGCTCGGCGTACTCGATCAGCCGCTGCTGGAGTATGTCGAGGTCGATGTGCCCGTCGCGGTCCTCGGGTATCCGAACGACATCGGCGATCGACTCGCGCCAGGGCAGCTCGTTCGAGTGGTGCTCGAACGGTCCGACGAACACCACCGGGCGCTGATCGCGCGGAATCTGGTCAAGGAGGTGGTAGGCGTCGTCGAGCGCGGACGGGATACGCAGTCCGAGGATGCCGATCAGCTTGTCGATCGCGCCGGTGGAGCCCGATCCGCAGAAGATGACGAGCGTGTCCTCGTCGCCACCGACGGCGTCGCGGATGATGCGACGAGCATCCTCTCGGAGGCGCGTGGTTTGCAGCCCGGTACCCGAGCTTTCCGTGTGCGTGTTGGCGTAGCGGGGCAGCACCTCGTCGCGGATGAAGTCTTCGATGAAATCGAGCGATCGACCGGAGGCGGTGTAGTCGGCATAGGTGACGCGACGCGGACCGTACGGCCCGGTCATCACCTGGTCGTCGCCGATCACTCCCGCACGAATCCGCGCAATCAAGGCATCGCCCGGCCGCGCTGGCTCCCCCGTCATGTCCCGGATCGTAGTCCCGCAACCAGGCGTTCATTGGGTTGTCGGCGGGTTGTCGGCGGCTCGTCGGCGTCCGTTGCCGGTTACAAAGGGCGCGGGCCGCGATAATGCAGACATGGGAAAGGCCCCTCCAAGTATGAGTTGGAGGGGCCTTTCAGCCTCGCGTCACCTGCAGTCTCCGATTGCTCGGAGGCCCGGTTCGGCTCGGCACGCTGCCAATCCTGGTGACCTCGTGAACTCCGGTTGCCCGATGTCCTCGTGCTCTGGATTTCTCCTGAGCTCGGTCCCCGTTCCTGGCGACGTGAAGGCATTTCTATTCGACCGGGGAGGCTTCACGCAAGAGCCGAACCACAGGTTTTCCATGATTCTTTTCCACGGTGGCGGATGTCCACAGAAAGTCGATCGTTGCCCCCAGATCCGGGAGGTTACCCACCGGGTTACCCACCGAGTTATCCACCGGATCCAGCGAGCTTGCGGCCGGCCTCACGCACGAGGCGCAGCGCCTGGCGGGTCCACGCAGCGTCTGCGCCGGCGAGCCCGCATGCGGGTGTGACGACGGTCTGCGTCGCGACGCGCTCCTCGTCGAAGCCGAGCCGCTGCCAGAAGCCAGCCACCCGCTTCGCGACTGCATCGGGAGTGTCGCTGGCGGAGCCGCTGATCGAAGGCACGGCTCCGACCCAGAGGGCAAGACCGGCGTCGACCGCCTCCGCATAGGAGTCCAGGTCAGCTTCCGCAACGAGTGCCAGATCGAACGAAGCCGCCCCCGCCCCGGCGGTACGCACGACGTCCAACGGGATGCCCGAGGCGCAGCAGTGCACGATGGCGTACGCGTCCCCCGCGGCGAGCACGCCGCCAATCGCTTGTTCCGCCTCGGGCTGCTGCACGGCGCGAAGCCGGCCGAATCCACTTATCGTGGGCACCGCACCAGCCAGCACCGCCGGCAGGGATGGCTCGTCCACCTGCAGCAGGACTGTGGCATCGGGGAGGCGACGCCGGACCTCGGCAACATGCACCGCGACGCCTTCGGCCAGAGACTGCGCCAGGTCGCGGCGGGCACCGTAGTCGGCGAGGACGCGGTCGCCCCGGGCTCGCTCGAGCGATGCCGCCAGCGTCATCGGCCCAGCCACCTGAACCTTGAACGGCCCGGCAAACCCGGTGCCGACCTCCTCGACGGCATCGAGGTCCTGCCGCAGGAAGGACACCGCCCGACGCAGGTCACGACCCGGACGGTCGGTCACCCGCCACCCGGAGGGCTGCAGGTCGACCGCGATGTCGACGAGCAGCGACGCCGTACGACCGATCATGTCCGCGCCGGCCCCACGGGCCGGTAGCTCCGCCAGATGGGGCAGGTCCGGCAGCTCGCCGAACACGAGCCGTGCCGCCTCCATCGGAGCATCGAGCGGCAGCGAGCCCACTCCGGTCGCGGCGCCGGGCGCCCATGGCTGGTCTGTCATCGCTTCGCGAGGATAGGTGACAATCGGAAACACGGCGCGATCCGTCAAGATGGGTGTCATGACCGAGAAGGTCGACCTGCTCGTCGTGGGTGCTGGCCCGGCCGGTCTCTACGCCGCCTACTACGCCGGGTTCCGCGGCCTGTCCGTGGCCGTCATGGACTCGCTGCCCGAGCTCGGCGGCCAGGTGAGCGCGCTCTACCCGGAGAAGCTCATCTACGACGTCGCCGGGTTCCTGGCGATCAAGGGTCAGGATCTCGTCGACGCCCTAGCCGAGCAGGCCGCCACCGCAGGCCCGACCTACCTGCTGGGGCACCGAGCCGAGCACCTCACCGTCACCGTCAACCATGTCGACATCACGACGCACCGCAACCTCGTCGTCAGCGCCAAGGCGGTCATCATCACCGGTGGCATCGGGACCTTCGAGCCGCGTCCGCTGCCCGACGGGCAGGCCTTCGAGAACCGCGGCCTGATGTACTTTGTGCCCCGGCTCGACGAGCTCGCCGGCCAGGACGTCCTCATCGTCGGCGGCGGCGACTCGGCATTCGACTGGGCGCAGAGCCTTGAGCCGCGGGCGCGCTCGGTGACACTCATCCACCGCCGGGCGGCGTTCCGCGCACACCAGGCCACCGTCGACGCAGTCCTCGGGTCGTCTGTGCGAGTGCTGACGCCGTACGAGGTCGCCCGCATCGTCGGCGACGGAACCGTAAAGGGAGTCGAGATCTTCCACAACGTAACGCAGGAGCGCGAGATGCTCGACGTGCAGGCCGTGGTGGCGGCGCTGGGCTTCAAGGCCGACCTCGGGCCGTTCACGACGTGGGGGTTGGCGCAGGAGAAGCGGCACATCGTGGTTGACACGGCGATGCGCACGTCGCTGTCACGGGTGTTCGCCGCTGGCGACATCGTGACGTACGACGGCAAGGTCAAGCTGATCAGCGTCGGCTTCGGCGAGGCGGCGACCGCAGTCAACAATGCGGCGGTCGTCATCGACCCCGCCGCGCACGTGTTTCCTGGCCATTCGTCCGGCGGGAGCGCCTGAGCCGGCGTCAGTACTCCGCGCGCCCCGGGTTGGTGTTCCACGCGTCGAACGGAGCGTTGTCATGGGGTAGCGGCTGCTGTTGCACGAGCGGCAATTCCCAGCCCTCACGCGGGCGGCCCAGCATGTCGTAGAACAGCTTGTCGTCGAAGCCCGCCGCCGCTGCCTGCGTGTGGTCGGCGGCGAAGACGACGCGGTCGACCCGAGCCCACATCGCGGCCGTCAGGCACATCGGGCACGGCTCGCACGAGGCATATAGCACGCACCCGGACAGGTCGTACGCCTGCAACGACTGGCAAGCTGCGCGGATGGCGAGCACCTCGGCGTGCGCCGTCGGGTCAAGGCTGCGAACGACTCCGTTGGCTGCCTCGGCGATGCCCTTGCCGTCCTTGACCACCACCGAGCCGAACGGCCCGCCGCCAAGCGTCACGTTGTGCGCAGCCAGCTCCACCGCGCGGTTGAGCCAGCGCCCGTCGTCGTCGTTGTCAACCGCCATGAGACCGACGGTAGCGTCAAGTACGCGTTCGAGCCCGCCTGGCACTAGCCCTTCCTGCCATCGAGCAGCTCCCGGATGGCATCCAGCTGGCCAAGGTGCCGAGCGGTCTCCTCCAGCATGTGCAGCACAATCCACCGCAGGGTGGAGCCAGCAGCGGTGTAGTCGCGGTGCTTGCCGAGCTCGTCCAGCAGATGGGTCGCGATGATCTCGTTCGAGACGGCGCATTGCTTCTCGTGGTCCGCCAGGAGCTGGTCGAGCGCAACCCCTCGACCAACAGGTCGGCATCCTCAGGTCCCTCGTCGAATCGGGGTCCGACGGCCGGCCCGACCCAGGAAGAGCACCTCGAACCAGCCGTGTTCAACCCAACGGAGGTGGGAGACGACACCCGCCATTGTCATCAGCGGCATGTGCGCCGAGACTAACGGCGCCAAGTCTTGCCAGGCGCGGGATTTCACGGCCGTACCAATAACCGTCAGATAACGCGGCTGATCGCCGAAGCCCTGTCGATCGTCGCCGAGCCGACGACCCGAGAGCCGTCGTAGAGCACGACCGCTTGGCCGGGCGCCACACCACGCAACGGCTCGTCGAGCTCGACATGAACGGCGTCGCCATCGGCCACGGCGCGTGCAGCGACGGGCTCACCGTGCGCGCGCACCTGCGCGGTGCAGCGCAGCTCGGACTCCGGCGCTGGGCCACACCACCGCGGCGACGTGCCGACGAGCGTGGTGACCTCGAGCCGTGGGGCGGCTCCGACCGTGACAGTGCGCGTCACCGGCGAGATGTCGAGCACATAGCGCGGCTTGCCGTCGGACGCGGGTGTGCCGATGCGCAGGCCCTTGCGCTGGCCGACAGTGAAGCCAAAGGTGCCGTCATGCTCGCCAAGCCGCGCGCCCGACTCGTCGACGATATGGCCCCGGGCAGTGCCCAGCCGGTCGCGGAGAAAGCCGGCCGTGTCACCGTCGGCGATGAAACAGATGTCGTGGCTGTCGGGCTTGCGTGCGACGGCGAGCCCGCGCTGCGCCGCCTCGTCACGTACAGCCGCCTTGTGGCTCACCCCGAGCGGGAACTCGGCGTGCGCGAGCTGCTCGGCGATGAGGACGCCGAGGACGTACGACTGGTCCTTGTCGGGGTCGACGGCACGGTGCAGCTCCCGACCGTCCGAGCCGTCCACGATGCGCGCGTAGTGGCCGGTGGCGACGGCGTCGAACCCGAGCGCAAGGGCGCGGTCGAGCACGGCGGCGAACTTGATGCGTTCGTTGCAGCGCAGGCACGGGTTAGGCGTGCGGCCGGCCGCGTACTCCGCGACGAAGTCGTCGACCACGTCAGCGCGGAACCGCTCGGCGAGATCCCAGATGTAGAACGGAATCCCGAGCACGTCGGCGGCGCGGCGCGCGTCGCGCGAGTCCTCGATGGTGCAGCAGCCGCGCGCGCCGCTGCGGAACGACTGCGGGTTGCTTGACAGTGCCAGGTGCACACCCACGACGTCGTGCCCGGCGTCAACCATGCGCGCGGCCGCAACTGCGGAGTCGACACCACCCGACATCGCTGCCAGGACTCGCATCCTCAGCCCACCCCCGCGACGTTGACGAGACCGGCGGCGCGGGCGCGCTCAACGACCGGGCCGATGTGCGTGGCGACCGCGTCGATGTCGGCGTCGGTGGTGGTGTAGCCCAAGGAGAAGCGGAGCGACGCGCGCACCAGGGACTCACCGACACCCATGGCGATCAGGACGTGCGAGGGCTCGGCCACGCCCGCCGCGCAGGCGGCGCCGGTGGAGCAGTCGATGCCCAAGCTGTCGAGCAGGAGGAGCAGGCTGTCGCCCTCGCAGCCGGGGAATGACAGGTGCGCGATGCCGGCCAGCCCGGCCGGGTCGCCGTTGCGTACGGCATCCGGCACCTCGCGCTGGACGGCGTCGACGAGGCGGTTGCGCATGCGGGTCAGGCGCCCGACCTCGGCGATGCGGCGCTCCTCGGTCATCGTCACGGCAAGCCCGAGCCCGGAAATCGCTGCGGTGTCAAGGGTGCCGGAGCGGACGTCGCGCTCCTGCCCACCGCCGTGCATGACTGGTACGAGCGGCGCGTTCCGGCGGGCAAGCAGGGCACCGACCCCGGTGGTCGCGCCGATCTTGTGCCCGGACAGGGCAAGCGTCTCGAGACCACTGGCGGCGAAGTCGATGGGCAGCTGGCCCACGGCCTGCACGGCGTCGCAGTGCACCGGGATCCCGTGCCTGTGGGCGGCATCGACCACCTCAGCGATGGGCTGGACCGTGCCGACCTCGTTGTTGGCCCACATGACTGTAACGAGGGCGATCGTTTCTGGGTCGCGGTCGAGCGCGGCGTTGAGAGCGTCGAGGCGTACGCGGCCGAAGCGGTCGACTGGCAGCCACTCAACCTCGGCGCCCTCTTGGCTCGCCAGCCAATGCAAGGAGTCCATCACCGCGTGGTGTTCGATGCTGCTGGCGATGATGCGGCGGCGCTGCGGGTCGGCCTGCCGGCGGCCCCAATAGAGGCCCTTCACCGCGAGGTTGTCGGCCTCGGTGCCACCGGAGGTGAAGACGACCTCGGTGGGCTGGGCACCGAGTGCGGCGGCGACCCGCTCGCGAGACTCCTCGACGTGCAGCCGGGCGGCCCGGCCGGACGTGTGCAGCGACGACGGGTTGCCGGTCTCGCGCAGCGCCGACGTGACTGCCGCCACCACCTCCGGAAAGACCGGGGTGGTGGCGGCGTGGTCAAGGTAGGCGCGCGACATGGCAGAACAAGGGTACGTGGCCGACCATGCGGTCAGCGCCCGCCGATCATGCGGTCGGCGCCCGTTTTGGCCTCAGAACGGGCGCCAACCGCATGGTCGGCGCGGTTTGAGCGGTCAGGCCTTGCGCTTGCGGATCTCCTCGGCAGCCTGCGGCAGCACGGTGTGCAGGTCGCCGACGACGCCAAAGTCGGCCATGGCGAAGATCGGCGCCTCGGCGTCCTTGTTGACCACGACAATCGTGTTGGCGGTCTGCATGCCGGCCCGGTGCTGGATGGCACCCGAGATGCCGGCAGCGACGTAAAGCTGCGGCGAGACCGTCTTGCCGGTCTGGCCGACCTGGTGCGCGTGCGGGTACCAGCCGGAGTCGACTGCTGCCCGGGAGGCACCGACGGCCGCGCCGAGCGCGTCGGCGAGCGCCTCGACCGGCTTGAAGTCACCGGCCGTGCCGCGCCCACCGGACACCACGATCGACGCTTCGGTCAGCTCCGGACGACCCGACGCTTCCCGCGGCGCCCGAGCGGTGATGCGCGCCGCCTTGGCGGTCTCCGACAGCTCGACGGCCACCGGCACGACGGTTGCCTCGACCGGCGCCTCCTCGGGTGTGACGGCGTTGGGCTTGACCGCGATGACCGGGACGCCCTTGGTGACCCGAGACGTCACCGTGAACCCACCCGCGAACGCGGACTGCGTAGCCACCGGACCGTTGTCACCGGCGACTACGTCGACGGCGTCGGTGATGATGCCCGAGCCGAGCTTGACCGCGAGCCGTGCGGCAACTTCCTTGCCCTCCGCTGTGGCGGGGACGAGCACGGCTGCTGGCTCGGCAGTAGCGGCGACCGCCGCGAGGATCTCTGCCTTGGGTGCCACGAGGTAGTCGGCGAGCGACGGATCGTCGGCGACGTGCACAGTCGCCGCACCGTACGAGGCGAGCGTCGGTACCGCACCCTGCGCGCCGGCGCCGACAACGACCGCTGACGGCTCGCCGAGCCGTCGCGCGATGGTGAGCAGCTCGAGGGTGGTCTTACGGACGGAACCGTCGACGTGGTCGACGAGGACGAGGATCTGCGCCACAACTGCTCCTGTTCAGATGAACTTGCCGGCGGCGAGGAACTCGGCCAGCTCAACGCCGCCGTTGCCCTCGTCCATCACGATCGTGCCCTGGCTGCGCGGCGGTCGCGGCGTGACAGTCTCTACCGCGCTCGACGCGTGCGCCAGGCCAACCTCTTCGGCGTTGACGCCGAGGTCAGCGAGCGACCACGTCTGCACCGGCTTCTTCTTCGCCGCCATGATCCCCTTGAACGACGGGTAGCGCGGCTCGTTTATCTGGTCGGTCACCGACACCACAGACGGGAGGGTCGCCTCGATCGTCTCCGATGCCGTGTCGCCGTCACGCCGGATCGTCACGGCGCCATCGCCAACCGTGACCTCGGCCGCGAACGTCACCTGTGGCAGCCCGAGGCGCTCCGCGAGCATCGCCGGGACGACGCTCATGCCGCCGTCGGTGGACGCCATGCCGCACAGCACCAGGTCATAGGACCCGACCTTCTCGAGTGCCTTGGCGAGTACGAGAGACGTCGCAAGCGCGTCTGACCCGTGCAGCGAGTCATCGAGAATGTGTACGCCCGCGTCCGCGCCCATCTGCAGCGCCTTGCGGATCGCGTCGGCAGCACCCTCGGGGCCCATCGTCACCACGGTGACCTCGCCCTCGGATGCCTCCGCGATCTTGAGCGCCTCCTCCACCGCGTACTCATCCAGCTCGGACAGCAGCCCGTCCACCCCAACCCGGTCGGTCGTGTGGTCGGTGGGATTGAAGACACGGTCTGCCGTCGCATCCGGCACGTGCTTGACGAGAACGGCAATGTTCATGGCCTGTGTACGACCTCCTGCTCACGGGTTGATTTCTCGGCACAGCCTGCCAGCCGCCCATTCGGGCCAGCCAACAGGCCGTGGAACGTCACGATGCCGCAAATGTTACTCGCGGGTAGGAGCCGAGGCATGTGGCCTCCAACACGCGATCTGGAGCGACGCGCCGTACGTACTTGGCTCTAGCGGTGCGGACGCAACACGGTCTCCTGGACGACGGATGCAACGAGTCGGCCATCGCGCGCGAAGAAATCGCCGAACGCAAGGCCCCGGCCGTCTCCCGCGGATGGGCTGCGCTGTACCACAAGCAGCCAGTCGTCGGCTCGGAACGGGCGATGGAACCAGACGGCGTGATCAAGCGACGTGATGAACATCCCCGCCCTCCCAGGTCCCTCTCGCAGCGGCCGCGGAGCCTCTAGGTCCAGCGCGGCCACCGACGCGAGCATGAGGTCGGAGGCATAGGTCAGGGCGCACATGTGCAGCAGCGGATCGTCGGCCAGCGGTTCGGAGGACTTCACCCAGAGCCGCTGTTCGTTGCCGCCCGGCGACACGGACTCGGGTGGCGGCACAACCCGCAGCTCTAATGCGTGCCCGAAGCCAGCCTGCCCGTAGCTCTCCGGATCGGCCCTCGCCCAAGTCTCAAAGGCGTCGGGGAGGTCGTCCGGCGCCGGCGTCACCGGCATCGTGAGCTGACGTTCCTCGGTCTCCTCGGGGAACTTGAAGGATGCGGACAGAATGAAGATCGCTTCGCCGTTCTGGACCGCGGTCACGCGCCGGGTCAGATAGCTGCGGCCGTCCCTGAGTCGTTGCACCTGGTAGATGATCGGCCGTCGGGGGTCGCCAGGGCGCAGGAAGTAGCCGTGCAGCGAGTGCGCCCGGCGCCCGTCATCGACCGTGCGGCCGGCGGCGGTCAAGGCCTGCGCCGCAACCTGCCCACCGAAGACACGCAAAGGCGCCCCGGCGTGGCACCAGCCGCGGAACAAGTCGCGGTCGAGCTGCTCCAGACTGAGCAATCCCGTGAGCCCGACGCCTGGTGGCATGGCCTTCGCGGCCGTCGTCTGCTGGGCGTCGCGTTCGGCAGGAGGAATCCTGCTGGCTCGAGGCACTGATGCTCACCGGTCTTCTCTGAGTGCGGGGCTGATGGCCGCCCGGTTGCCGAATCTTCGGCAAGGGGAGAACCGCTATCAAGTCAAACTGGGTTGCCCCAGTGGCGTCCACTTGACTCCCCACCCGCCGCGCCGGATTCGGGCGGGCGACAGTCATTTGTCAGGCGCCGCCAACAGCGTAATTGTTAGCATATCTAAGTGATTTGGCGGTCCGGCCGCCCACTGGAGGCCGTCGAACTCGGTGAAATCGGGCGCTGGCCGGACGCCGGCAGGGGGCGCTGGCACAATCTGTCCCCATGCCCACGAAGCCTGCGCCGCCCAAGCCCGCACCGCGGCCAGGACACTGGTCGCCGCTGGGTGCCACCTGGGACGGCCAGGCGACCAACGTCTCCCTCTGGGCGCCGCGAGCGGAACGGGTCGAGCTCTGCGTCTTCAGCAACGGCACCGAGAGCCGCTTCGACCTCATCGACCGGACCTTCGACACGTGGCACGGTCAGCTTGCGGACCTCAAGCCAGGGATGCGCTACGGGTTCCGCGTGCACGGTCCCTGGGACCCCGCGCACGGACAGCGGTTCAACCCGGCCAAGCTGCTGCTCGATCCCTATGCCAAGGCGATCACTGGCGACCTGACCTACGGCCCGGCGGTGTTCGGTCACCGACGCGACAGTCTCGACGTCGCCGGCGACGACCTCGTACAAAGTGACATCGACTCGGCCGGGTACGTACCCACCTCGGTCGTCGTCGCAGGTGACGACTTCGACTGGACCGGCGAGCCTCGGCCAGAGGTGCCATGGGCCGACACGGTCGTCTACGAGCTGCACGTGCGGGGATTCACGAAGCGCCACCCGGATGTGCCTGAGGAGCTTCGCGGCACCTACGCCGGGCTCGCACACCCGGCGGTGCTCGAGCACCTCACCAGCCTCGGCGTGACGGCCGTGGAGCTGCTCCCCGTACACCACTTCATCAGCGAGTCCCACCTCGCAGAGCGCCGGCGCACCAACTACTGGGGCTACAACTCGGTCGGATTCCTCGCGCCGCACGCGGCGTACTCGTCGTCCGGGTCCAGGGGCGAGCAGGTACGCGAGTTCAAGGCGATGGTGCGCGCCCTGCACGAAGCCGGCCTCGAGGTGCTGCTCGACGTCGTCTACAACCACACCGGTGAGGGCGGCCAGGTCGGGCCGACGGTCAACTTCCGCGGCATCGCCAACGACCAGTACTACCGCGTACGCGACGGCGGGCGGTTCTACGAGGACTACACCGGCACGGGCAACACGCTCGACCTGCTCTACCCGCACCCGCTGCAGCTCGTCATGGACTCGCTGCGCTATTGGGTGACGGAGATGCATGTCGACGGGTTCCGCTTCGACCTGGCATCGGCGCTGGCACGGTCGATGCACGACGTCGACATGCTGGGATCGTTCTTCAAGGTCATCCAGCAGGACCCGGTGCTCAGCGAGGTCAAGCTCATCGCCGAGCCGTGGGACGTGGGCTCAGGTGGCTATCAGGTCGGTGAGTTCCCGCACCTGTGGTGCGAGTGGAACGACAAGTACCGCGACACCGTGCGCGACTTCTGGCGCGGCAAGGCTCCAGGGGTTCGCGACCTGGCTTACCGGCTGAGCGGCTCCAGCGACCTCTACGCGGACGACGGCCGGCTCCCGTACGCCTCCATCAACTTCATCACCGCGCACGACGGCTTTACCCTGCGCGACTTGGTCTCGTACGAGCACAAGCACAACGAGGCCAACGGCGAAGGCAACCGCGACGGCAGCGACAACAACCGCTCGTGGAACTGCGGCGTGGAGGGCGAGACCGACGACGCTTCAGTCAATACTCTGCGCCATCGGCAGATCGAGAACCTGATGACGACCTTGTTGCTCTCCACCGGCGTGCCGATGCTGGTTGCCGGTGACGAGATGGGGCGCACCCAGGGCGGCAACAACAACGCCTACTGCCAGGACAACGAGACGTCGTGGGTCGACTGGTCGCTGCGGGTGGCGTACGGCGACGTTCTCGAGCTCGTGCGGAGCCTGCTCCGGCTGCGGCGCGAGGAGCCGGTTTTCCGGCAGCGACACTTCTTCGAAGGTCAGCCCGCGGTGGAAGGCGGCCGCAAAGACATTGCCTGGTTCCGCGAGGATGGCACGGAGCTGGCCGACGCCGAGTGGTTCGACCAGGGGCGGCGCACGCTCGGCATGTTCCTGTCCGGAGACGCGATCCGCGGTCGCTCCGCGCAAGGCGAGCCCATCGTCGGCGGCTCCTACCTGCTCTGGCTGCATGCGGGTGATCAGGACGTCGATGTGACACTGCCGGACGGCGCCTGGGCGAAGTCGTACGAGCCTGCCTTCGGCGGCGGCGCCGTCCTCGCCAACTCCCCCGTACGACTGGAGTCCCGCAGCACGCTGCTCCTCCGCGCTCACGACCGGTGACGAGCAACTTGGGCAAATCCGCACGCAACCGACCGGGTCGGTTGCGCGTCTTCCGTAGCATGAACACCGTGCTCCGGCCGCAGAAGACACTCGTACTCGCAGCGATGCTCGCGCTGCTGTCCGTGACGGCCGCTGCCTGCGGGCAGGATGGCGTGCAGCCCGATGCGGCACAGAGCGGTGCGGCTGCCGGGTCAACGCAGGAGCCGTCCGACCCGCCCACCTCCGCCACCGCGACCGCGACCGAGACACCGACCCCAACGCCCACGAGCTCCTCACCGGCGCACGCAGAGACGACTCCGCCACCCGCGCCTGCCCCGACGACCCCGCCACCCGCGCCCGCGACTCTCGAGCCGGCGCCGACGCCCACCGGGCCTCCGTCGTTGCGAGCCGGCGACAGCGGCCCCGAGGTGGCAGCCCTACAGCAACGCCTGACCGAGCTTGGCTACTGGCTCGGCACGCCGGACGGCAACTTTGGTGGTCTCACCAAGCAGGCCGTCTATGCCCTGCAGAAAGCCGCCGGGGTGGGTGCCGACGGTGTCGTAGGCCCCAACACCCGCGCGGCGCTCGAGGCCGGCACCCGCCCGTCAGCGCGCAGCACCGGCGGCCACGTCGTAGAGGTCGACCGCGAGCATCAGCTGCTGCTGCTGGTCAACGACGGCCGGGTGGACCACATCCTCAACACGTCGACCGGCACCTTCAAGCACTACACGCACGAGGGCCGGCGCCTCCTCGCCGACACCCCGGAGGGGCAGTGGGAGGTCTTCCGCCAGGTCGACGGCTGGCGTGACGGCGAGCTTGGTCGGCTCTATCGACCCAAGTACTTCAACAATCAGGGCATCGCCGTACACGGCTATGAGAGCGTGCCGCCCTATCCCGCGTCGCACGGCTGCGTGCGCGTGACCATCGCCGCCATGGACTGGCTGTGGGCCAACGACCAGCTGCCGAAGGGCACGCCCGTCTGGGTCTACTGAAGCCGGCCACCACTAGGACTTGCCCCGCCCCGACAGGCCTGAAGCCCTTGTGGTGCGGGGAAAGTCCTGCTGAACGTGGTCATTCGGCCGCCTAGGGCAGCGTGGCGAGGCCGAGCTCGGTGACGGTGGGGACGAGCGGGTGCGTGGGCACGACACGCACGGTGTAGCCGAAGGCGCCGGTGCGGTCGAGCGTCACATCGCCGTCGAAGCGATAGCGCCCCGGCTCGTAGGTCTCTCCCACCGTCAGTGCAGACGTCACAGGGCGCAGGAGCTCGTCGGATTCGTCGACCCGGCCGTAGACGACCTGCACCGAGACATCCTCGGGCAGGAGATCGCCCAGCGACACAAAGGCGTGCAGGTTGACCGACTGCCCGATCTCGAACGACTCGGGCGCCGACACCGTCTCCACGTGCTCGACACGCACGCTCGGCCACGCCTTGCGCACCTTGCGCTTCCACTGCGCCAGCTCCGCTGCCCCAGTGAAGTCGGCGTCGAGCGAGCGAGCCGCGGCCGCGGCCGGGATGTAGAGGGTCTGCGCGTATTCACTCACCATGCGCGTCGCCAGCACCTTGGGCCCGAGAGTGGTGAGCGTGTGGCGCACCATCTCCAGCCAGCGACTGGGCAGCCCGTCGTCATTGGTGTCGTAGAACCGCGGGATGACCTCGTTCTCGATGATCTCGTAGAGTGCCAACGCCTCGAGGTCGTCGCGCTTCTCGGTGTTGTCCACACCGGCTGCCGACGGGATGGCCCAGCCATTGTCGCCGTCGAACCACTCGTCCCACCACCCGTCGAGGATCGACAGGTTGAGACCACCATTGAGGGCGGCCTTCATGCCCGAGGTACCGGATGCCTCATGCGGGCGCAGGGGGTTGTTGAGCCAGACGTCACACCCCGGATAGAGGGTCTGCGCCATCCCGATGTCGTAGTTGGGCAGGAACACGATGCGGTGCCGCACGGCCGGATCGTCGGCAAAGCGCACCATCTCCTGGATGAGCTTCTTGCCGCTGTCGTCGGCAGGGTGCGCCTTGCCCGCGATGACAATCTGGATCGGTCTCTCGGGGTCGCGCAGCAGCCTCGTGAGCCGCTCCGGGTCCTGCAGCATCAGGGTGAGTCGCTTGTACGAAGCACCGCGCCGGGCGAAGCCGATCGTGCACACGTCAGGGTCCATCACCTGGTCGATCCAGCCGACCTCGGGCTCGCTCGCCCCACGCTGCAGCCAGGACTTGCGCAACCGTCGACGGACGTCATCCACCAACCTGGCACGGGTGACGCGCTTCGCCCGCCACATCTGGGCGTCCGGGATCTTGCCTATCGCCTCGGACCAGCCGTCGCCTTGCTCGATGAAGGCGCGCCCGGCGTGTCGCTCGGCCAGCGCGAGGAATTCCCCCGCGACCCACGTCGGCGCGTGCACCCCGTTGGTGATCGAGCCGATGGGCACCTCGGCGCGGTCGAAGCCCGGCCACAGACCGGCGAACATCTCCCTGCTCACCTCACCGTGCAGGCGGGAGACGCCATTGGCCCGCTGGGAGAGGCGCAGGCCCATCACAGCCATGTTGAAGACGGTCGGGTCGCCACCCTCGTAGGTCTCCGCGCCAAGCTCGAGGATGCGCTCCACCGGCATTCCCTCGGCCGCGTTGTCGCCGCCGAAGTGCTGGAGCACGAGCTCGCGGGAGAACCGGTCGATGCCCGCGGGCACCGGGGTATGCGTCGTGAAGACCGTCCCGGCGCGCACCGCCTCCAGTGCTGTGTCGAAGTCGACCCCTGACCCGGTCACGAGCTCACGGATGCGCTCCAGGCCCAGGTAGCCGGCATGCCCCTCGTTGGTGTGGAAGACCTCCGGCTCCGGTGCGCCGGTGATGCGGCAGTAGGCCCGCAGCGCGCGCACGCCCCCGATGCCGAGCAGCATCTCCTGCTCGAGCCGGTGCTCGGAAGAGCCGCCGTACAACCGGTCGGTGATATCGCGCTCGCTAGGGGCGTTCTCCTCGACATGGCTGTCGATCATCAGGAGCGGGACGCGGCCGACCTCAGCGACCCAGATGTGGGCCGCGACGCTCCTCCCGTCAGGCAGCCCGACCACGACGACCGCCGGTGCGCCGTCGGCCTCCCGAAGCAGGCTTATCGGCATGCCGTCAGGGTCGGCGACGGGATAGCGCTCCTGCTGCCACCCCTCCCGCGAAAGGGTCTGCCGGAAGTAGCCCTGCCGGTAGAGCAGGCCCACCCCGATGATGGGCACGCCCAGGTCGCTCGCCGCCTTGAGATGGTCGCCGGCGAGGATGCCGAGGCCTCCCGAATACTGCGGGAGCACCTGCGTGAGGCCGAACTCCGGGGAGAAGTAGGCGATCGAGGTCGGTGACTCGGCACCGAGCGACTGATACCAGCGCGCACCCATGAGGTAGTCGTTGAGATCGTCGGCGGCATCGCGGACCTGACGGAGGAACCTGCGATCGTTGGCAAGCTCGTTGAGCCGATCGGCCGGCACCTCCCCCAGCAGCCGCACCGGGTCGTGCCCAACGGCCTCCCACACCTCGGGGTCGACACCCGCAAACAGGTCCTGTGTCTCCGGGTGCCAGGACCAGCGCAGGTTGGTGATCAGCTGGCCCAGAGGGGCCAGCGAGGGCGGCAGGACCGTGCGGACGGTCAGTCGTCGGATGGCTCGCACGGTGTCACCCTAATAGCGACCCCAGACCTAGCCCGCGGGCCTACTGCTCAACCCGGTCACGTAACGGGTTGTTCACCCAACCTGTCGGTACGGTTGGAGCGATGACCGGACGCATCCCCATCCTTGATGTCCAGCCTGTCGTGGAGTGCGGCCGGTACGCCGCACACGCCGTGGTGGGCGAGGAGTTCGACGTCTCCGCGACCGTGTTTCGCGAGGGACACGACGCAGTCAACGCAACCGTCGTGCTGCACCCCTCCGGCGGCCGCGACCCGATCGCGATCCCGATGGCCCCCGGCGCCATCGGCACCGACCGCTGGCACGCGACAGTCACCCCCGACCAAGAGGGCACCTGGTCGTTCACAGTCGAGGGCTGGGGCGACCCGTGGGCTACCTGGCTGCATACGGCGGAGATCAAGGTGCCGGCCGGCATCGACGTCGACTTGGTGTTCACGGAGGGTGCCGCTTTGCTCGACCGCGCGTCCCGTGGCCTACCGCGCGGCACTCCGGAGGAGAAGGCTGTGCTCCGCGCGGCCGCCAAGGCGATGCGCGACCGCCACCGCCCCGATCCCGTACGGCTCGCAGCGGCCCACGACACCACGGTCGCCGAGATCCTTCAGCAGCATCCGCTGCGTGAACTCGTGACCGAGTCGGGGCCCTACCCCCTGCTGGTTGAGCGGGAGCGGGCGCTGTTCGGGTCTTGGTACGAGCTGTTCCCTCGCTCCGAAGGCGCCCAACGAGTGTCCCAACGAGGTTCAACGGGCGACGAGAACGTCCACTGGGTGTCGGGCACCTTTCGCACCACGATGGAGCGGCTGCCCGCGCTCGCGGCGCAGGGGTTCGACGTCGTCTACCTGCCGCCGATCCATCCCATCGGACGCACGTTCCGTAAAGGCCCCAACAACACCCTCGACGCAGGCCCGGAGGATCCGGGAGTCCCGTGGGCGATCGGCGGCCCCGAGGGCGGCCATGACGCGATCCACCCCGACCTCGGCACCATCGAGGACTTCGACGCGCTCGTCGCCCGCACGCGCGAACTAGGCATGGAGATCGCGCTCGACCTGGCGTTGCAGGCCAGCCCCGACCACCCGTGGGTCTCCAAGCACCCCGAGTGGTTCTCGGTGCGGGCCGACGGCACGATCGCCTACGCCGAGAACCCGCCCAAGAAGTACCAGGACATCTACCCGATCAACTTCGACCGGGATCCGGAGGGCATCTACCAGGAGGTCCTGCGCATCGTCCGGCACTGGATGGCGCACGGAGTTCGCATCTTCCGCGTCGACAACCCGCACACGAAGCCGATCAACTTCTGGGAATGGCTGATCGGCGAGGTACGCCGGACCGATCCCGACGTCATCTTCCTCGCCGAGGCGTTCACCCGGCCGGCAGTGATGCACGCGCTGGGCAAGGTCGGCTTCCAGCAGTCCTACACCTACTTCACCTGGCGCAACCACGACTGGGAGCTGCGGGAGTACGCCCAAGAGCTGGTGGCCGCGGCCCACTACATGCGGCCTAACTTCTTCGTCAACACCCCCGACATCCTCACTGAGTACCTGCAGTACGGCGGGCCCGCGGCGTTCAAGATCCGCGCGGTGCTCGCCGCGATGCTGTCGCCGACGTGGGGCGTCTACAGCGGCTACGAACTCTTCGAGCACGTCGCTGTGCGTCCACGCAGTGAGGAATACCTCGACTCTGAGAAGTACCAATACCGCCCGCGCGACTGGTCCGCGTACGAGCCGGGCGGCCCCAAGCAGGGGCAGTCGCTCACGCCCTACATCACGCGCCTCAACGAGCTGCGCCGCGCCCACCCCGCCCTGCAATGGCTGCGAAACCTTCGTTTCCACGGGGTCGAGGGCGCCGACATGCTGGCTTTCTCCAAGACCCGACGGCTACCCGACGGCAGCGATGACGTCGTCATCGTGATCGTCAACCTCGACCCGCATGGGACCCGCGAAGGACTGGTGCACCTGAACATGCCGGCGTTGGGCTTCGACTGGCACGAGACGTTTGCGGCCCACGACGAGATCTCGGGTAAGACGTTCCGGTGGGGCGAGCGCAACTTCGTCCGACTCGACCCAGGAGTCGAGCCCGCCCACATCCTGTCCGCGCGGCGGTGGAGCGCATGACGCACGCGCAGGTGCTGCTCCCGGTGGCGGGCAGTGACCGCGACTGGTTCAAACGTGCGGTCTTCTACGAAGTGCTCGTGCGTTCCTTCTGCGATGCCAACGCCGACGGAGTTGGTGATCTGCAGGGGCTGCGCAGCAAGCTCGACTACCTCGAGTGGCTCGGCGTCGACTGCCTTTGGCTCCCCCCGTTCATGGCCTCGCCCCTGCGTGACGGGGGCTACGACGTCTCCGACTACAAGAAGGTGCTGCCGGAGTTCGGCACACTCGACGACTTCGTCGAGCTGGTCCGCGACGCACACGCCCGCGGCATCCGGGTCATCATCGACTTCGTCATGAACCACACGTCGGACCAGCACCCGTGGTTTCAGGCATCACGCAGCGACCCCGACGGGCCCTACGGCGACTTCTACGTGTGGTCGGACACCGACGAGGGCTACCCCGGCGCGCGCATCATCTTCGTCGACACAGAGGTGTCCAACTGGACCTTCGACCCGATCCGCAAGCAGTACTTCTGGCACCGCTTCTTCTCCCACCAGCCCGACCTCAACTTCGAGAATCCGGCCGTGCAGGAGGCGATCCTCGACGCGTTGCGGTTCTGGCTCGATATCGGCATCGACGGGTTCCGGCTCGACGCGGTGCCCTATCTGTTCGAGGCCGAGAGCACCAACTGCGAGAACCTCGAGCAGACTCACGAGTTCCTGCGCCAGGTCCGCAAGATCGTCGACGACGAATACCCCGACCGCGTCCTGCTGTGCGAGGCCAACCAGTGGCCTGAGGATGTCGTGGAATACTTCGGCGACCTCGACGCCGGCGGCGACGAGTGCCACATGGCCTTCCATTTCCCGGTGATGCCGCGCATCTTCATGGCCGTACGGCGTGAGTCGCGCTACCCCGTGTCAGAGATCATGGAGCGCACGCCGGTCATCCCCCAGCACTGCCAGTGGGGGATCTTCCTGCGCAACCACGACGAGCTCACCCTCGAGATGGTCACGGCCGACGAGCGCGACTACATGTGGACCGAGTACGCCAAAGACCCGCGCATGAAGGCCAACATCGGCATCCGCCGACGGCTGGCGCCGCTGCTGGACAACGACACCAACCAGATCGAGCTGTTCACCGCGCTGCTGCTCTCGCTGCCGGGATCGCCCGTCCTCTACTACGGTGACGAGATAGGCATGGGTGACAACATCTGGCTCGGCGATCGCGACGGCGTCCGCACGCCGATGCAGTGGACCCCCGACCGCAACGCTGGGTTCTCCGCTGCCGAGCCAGGTCGCATGACCCTGCCCGTGGTGATGGACGCCGTCTACGGCTTTCAGGTCACCAACGTCGAGGCGCAGATGCAGAACACGTCGTCGCTGCTGCATTGGACACGGCGGATGGTCCACGTCCGCAAGCAGAATCCCGCATTCGGATTGGGTACGTTCCATGACGTCGGGGGTAGTAACCCTTCCGTGCTGTCCTACGTACGCGAGTTCGGCGACGACATCGTCCTCTGTGTCAACAACCTGTCCCGCTTCCCGCAGCCGGTAGAGCTCGACATGCGCAGGTTCGAGGGACTGGAGCCCATCGAGCTGCTCGGCGGCACGAGGTTCCCACGCATCGGCGAGCTGCCCTACCTGCTCACACTTGGGTCGCACGGCTTCTATTGGTTCCGGCTCCCTGTGGGCGCTGGCGAGGTGCACGAATGAGCGACCAGACCACGTCGATGCTCACCGACGAGGAGCGCGCACAGCTCCCCGAGCTGCTGGCTGCGTGGATCCCACATCAACGCTGGTTCGGCGGCAAGCACCAACCCGTCGACCGAGCACGCATCCTCAGCGCGACAGTCATGCGGGAGGCCGACCCTCGGGTCGAACACCTCGTGCTCGGCGTCCGTCAAGGTGCTGAGGAGTCCGCCTACCAGGTGTGGGTGAGCATCCGCCACGAGCCAGAGGCGCGGATGGATCACGTCCTGGTCGGCCAGCTAGGCGAGCGGTACGTCTACGACGCGCTGCATGACAAGGACGCAACGACTGGCCTCCTCGCAGCCATCGAGAAGTCGGAGGACCACGGCAACGTCAGTTTCCACAAGGCCGGCGACGACGAGCTGCCGGTCAACGAGCTCTCGACGGTGCTCACGGTTGAGCAGAGCAACACATCGCTGGCCTTCGGCGATGCCGCTCTCTTGAAGGCGTACCGACGACTGCAGCCGGGGGTCAACCCCGACGTGGAGATACACCAGGCGCTCACAGAAGCCGGCTGCGAGAACGTCGCGGCCCTCTTGGGGTGGGTTGACGGGCGGTGGACCGACCCCGACACCGGCACAGAGGTCACCGGCAGCCTGGCAATGCTCCAGCGGTTCCTCGTCACCGCCACCGACGGGTGGCAGCTGGCGACCACGAGCGTGCGTGATCTCTACGCCGAGGCCGACCTGCATGCCGAGGAGGTCGGTGGAGACTTCGCCGGCGAGGCCCAACGGCTCGGCGAGGCCACGGCGATCGTGCACCGCTACCTTGCCGAGACGCTCGAAACCGGTGAGCTGGGACCCGATGGGCTGGCTGCCCTTGCCCAGCAGATGCATCGACGACTCGAGTTCTCGGTCGGCGAGCTACCGCAGATCGCCTCCTATGCGACTGGACTCGCAGCCGCCATCGACCGGCTCAACACGCTGACCGATCCGGTCCCCGTACAGCGCCTACATGGTGACTTGCATCTCGGCCAGACGCTGCGCACCGTGCTTGGCTGGAAGCTCCTCGATTTCGAAGGCGAGCCCCACGAGCCGAGGGAGCAGCGCGTCGCGCTCGCGTCGCCGCTGCGCGACGTCGGTGCAATGCTCCGCTCGTTCGACTACGCCGCCCAGCACCTGCTCATTGCCGACCATCCCGGCGACGGGCAGCTCGCCTATCGCGCCGAGGAGTGGCGGGTGCGCAACTCGGCAGCGTTCTGCGACGGCTATTCGAGGGTGGCCGGCAGCGATCCCCGCGACCAAGAGGTGCTGCTGCGGGCCTACGAGATCGACAAGGCGATGTACGAGGTCGTCTACGAGGCACGCAATCGGCCCAGCTGGCTGCAGATCCCGTTGAGCGCCATCGATCGGCTCGCCACATGAGCGGCGTCGCCTCCAACATCTCGGTCGCGGAGCTGCGGCACCTCGTCGCTGGCGACCACAGCAACCCGCACGCGATCCTCGGTGCGCACCCTGTCGGTGACTCAGTTGTCGTGCGCACGCTTCGGCCGCTCGCCGACCGCGTGGAACTCGTCGAGGGCGATCATGCGCCGGTGCGGCTCGAGCACGTGGCGTACGGCGTATGGGAGACAACCCTCCCCAGCCAGCAGGTCTCCGACTACCGCCTCGACGTCACCTATGGCGAGCAAACCAGCCGGGTCGACGACCCGTACCGATTTCTGCCCACCCTCGGCGAGGTCGACCTGCACCTGATCGCGGAGGGCCGGCACGAACGGCTCTGGGAGGTGCTGGGTGCGCATCTCCACTCCTACGACGGCACACTCGGCCAGGTCACCGGCACATCGTTCTCGGTGTGGGCGCCCAATGCCCGCGGCGTCCGCGTTGTAGGCGACTTCAATCAATGGGACGGCCGGGCGCACCCGATGCGCACGCTCGGCTCGTCAGGGGTCTGGGAGCTGTTCGTCCCCGGCGTCGAGGCCGGCACGCGTTACAAGTTCGCGGTGCTCGGCCGCGACGGGACCTGGCGGGAGAAGGCCGACCCGCTCGCCCGTCAAGCCGAGGAGCCCCCGAACACCGCCTCGGTTGTCACGCAGACCTCGTACGAGTGGGCCGACGGCGACTGGATGCAACGCCGGGCCGAGAGCCGACCCGACGCCGAGCCGATGAGCGTCTACGAGGTGCACATCGGCTCCTGGCGCCGTGGTCGCTCCTACCGCAGCCTGGCCAGGGAGCTCACCGACTACGTGCTCGAGACCGGCTTCACGCACGTGGAGTTCCTGCCCGTCGCAGAGCATCCGTTCGGCGGGTCATGGGGCTACCAGGTGTCGTCCTACTACGCCCCGACCGCACGGTTCGGCCACCCCGACGACCTCCGCTACCTCATCGACCAGCTGCACCAGGCCGGCATCGGAGTGATCATCGACTGGGTGCCGGCGCACTTCCCCAAGGACGCGTGGGCGTTGGCGAGATTTGACGGCACACCGTTGTACGAGCCCGCCGACCCGCGCCGCGGCGAGCAACCCGACTGGGGCACGCTCGTGTTCGACTTCGGCCGGCACGAGGTGCGCAACTTCCTGGTGGCCAACGCGCTCTACTGGCTGCGGGAGTTTCACGTCGACGGGCTGCGCGTCGACGCGGTCGCCTCGATGCTCTACCTCGACTACTCACGCGAGGCAGGCGAGTGGACGCCCAACATCTACGGTGGCCGGGAAAACCTCGAAGCCGTGTCGTTCCTGCAGGAGACCAACGCCACCGTCTATCGCGAGGTCCCCGGCATCGTCACGATCGCCGAGGAGTCGACCTCGTGGCCCGGCGTCACCCGCGCCACCCACCTCGGCGGTCTCGGTTTCGGCATGAAGTGGAACATGGGCTGGATGCACGACTCGCTGGGCTACATGCAGCACGAGCCGGTGCACCGACAGTTCCACCATCACCAGATGACCTTCGCGATGATGTACGCCTACAGCGAGCACTTCGTGCTGCCGCTGTCGCACGACGAGGTTGTGCACGGCAAGGGGTCGCTGCTGCGCAAGATGCCGGGCGACCGGTGGCAGCAGCTGGCCAACCTCCGCGCCTTCTACGCCTTCATGTGGGCCCACCCAGGCAAGCAACTGCTGTTCATGGGCTGCGAGTTCGGGCAGGAGGCCGAGTGGGCCGAGTCGCGTGAGCTCGACTGGTGGCTGCTCGACCACCCCGAGCACGCAGGGCTTCGCCGGCTGGTCAGCGACCTCAACCGCGTCTACCGCGAGACATCGGCGCTGTGGGCGCTGGACTCCGACTCAGCCGGGTTCCGCTGGATCGACGCCAATGACGCGTCGGGCAACACGTTTTCCTTCCTTCGCTACGGCACCGACGGCAGTGTGCTGGCGTGCATCTCCAACTTCGCCGCGATCCCGCACGGCGGATACCAGCTCGGCCTGCCGCTGGCGGGTCGCTGGAGCGAAGTGGTCAACACCGACGCGGAGATCTACGGCGGCTCGGGGGTCGGCAACCTGGGCGGAGTCGAGGCAATCGACGACCCCTGGCACGGGCTGCCCGCCTCGGCACAGCTGTGGTTGCCGCCGCTCGGGTCGCTGTGGCTGCGCCACGAGGGCTGACGGCAGCGAACAGAACGCCCGCCGTCGTACGGTGCTCCGATGGGACACGGAGCGGTTGTCACCCACATGACCGACGCCGCGCGCGCGTTGCTGGGCAGTCTTGACGACTCGCAGCGAGCGCAGGCCACGGCAGCGTTCGACACCCCCGATCGGCGGCAGTGGACCTATCTACCGGGTCCACGACCGGGGCTGCGGCTGGGCGAGCTGGCCCCGGCTCAGCAAGCCCTTGCGCTCGGGCTGCTCGACACGGGATGCAGCGCGGCCGGTGCCAAGACGGCTCGGGCCGTGATCGAGCTCGACATGATCGAGCGTGAGCTGTCGGCGTCGCGTGGCCGCATGCCGGATCCCAGCGACCACCGCTACTGGGTGCGGATCCTCGGCGAGCCGGGCGGGTCCGCACCGTGGGCGTGGCGGATCAACGGCCACCACCTCGCCGTGCAAGTGACGGTGCTCGACGGGGCGGCGTCCGTGACACCGCAGTTCTTCGGTGCCGAGCCGGCGGAGGTCCCACGCGGTCCGCATCGTGGGCGGCGCACCCTTCCGCTCGAGGAGGACCTCGCTCGTGAGCTCCTCCGGCTGCTGTCGCCGGAGCAGCGGACGGTGGCCGTTGTGTCCGACACCGCGCCTGCGGACATCCTGACGCGATGGGACCCGGTGGTCGACGCGGGTGTGGTGCCGGACGGTCTGTCGTACGCGGATATGCACGATGAGCAGCGCGACGGTGTTGCAGCGGCTGGTCCGCACCTACCTCGACCGGGCGCCGCTCGAAGTGGCCGACGGGGCCTGGCGCGACGCCGACACCGCCGGACTCGACGGGGTCCACTTCAGCTGGGCAGGACCCGACCAGCCACGTCGCGGGCACTACTACGCGGTGCGCGGGCCGACGTTCCTGCTCGAGTACGACAACACGCAAGACAACGCCAACCACATTCACTCGGTCTGGCGGGACCTGCGACACGACTGGGGCGACGACCTCCTGGCACAGCACTACGCGCGCGCACACGAGTCGCGCGACGAGGGCGGATAGGCGGCAAACTCGTAGGGGACGAGACGGGAGGTAGTCACCGTGCCTAGTTCCGCCGAACGAATCGCCGATCTGGTCGAGCGCCTGCTGGGTGAGCCGGTGCCGCTGCGCATCCGGGCGTGGGATGGCAGTGAGACGGGGCCTGGGGACGGGCCGGTGCTCGTAATCAACTCGCGAAGAGCCTTGCGGCGCCTGGTCTGGAGCCCGGACGAGGTCGGCCTCGGACGAGCCTGGGTGGCCGGCGAGATCGACATCGACGGCGACTTCGAAACGGGGCTTCGGAACATGCAGTCGATCGGCCGCGACCTCGCCGTTCGTCGCAGCCTGACCCCGCGTGACCGCGCCGAGCTGTTCCGCCGAGCCATGACGATTGGTGCCATCGGCCGCGAGCCCCCGCCACCCCCGGAGGAGGTCGCTCTCGGCGGGAGCAAGCACTCAAAGGACCGTGACAGACAGGCGATCAGCCATCACTACGACGTGGGCAACGACTTCTATCGGATCGTGCTCGGGTCCTCGATGGTCTACTCCTGTGCCTACTGGGCCCAGCCAGCCGACGACACGTACGGACTCGACCAGGCGCAACGGGACAAGCTCGAGCTGGTCTGCCGAAAGCTCGGCCTGCTACCGGGCATGCGCGTTCTCGACGTCGGTTGCGGCTGGGGGTCGTTCGTCATCCACGCCGCAGCGGAGCATGGCGTACGAGCAGTTGGCATAACGCTCAGCGAGCAGCAGGCCGACCTGGCCCGCAAGCGGGTGGCCGAGGCCGGGCTCGAGGGTCAGGTGGAGATCCGCCTGCAGGACTGGCGCGACGTGGACGATGGGCCGTACGACGCCATTGCCAGCATTGGCATGGCCGAGCATGTGGGCGAGGAGCGCTACGGCGAGTACGCGCGGGCGCTGCGCAACCTGCTTGTCCCCACCGGCCGGCTGCTCAACCACCAGATTGTCAGACGGCCTGGACCCCCGCGGGACGGGCGTTCGTTCATCGACGCCTATGTCTTCCCCGACGGAGAGCTGCTGCCGGTCGGCCGCATCGTCTCGCTGCTTGAAGAGGCCGGCCTCGAGGTGCGCGACACGGAGAACCTCCGCGAGCACTACGCCCGCACCCTGCGCTCCTGGGTCGCCAACCTCGAGCGCGACTGGGACGCTGCCGTCGCATCCGCCGGGCCGGGGCGCGCCAGGGTGTGGCGGCTGTACATGACGGGCTCGGCCCTGGGCTTTGACGATGGTGGGATCGGCATCGTCCAGGTTCTCGGGGTGCGACTCGCCGTCGACGGCGGCAGCGCTATGCCCCGGACCCGCGCCGCCTGGTCCTAGAAGAGCACCCGGGCCAGTGCGGCGCGCGCGTTGGTGACACGAGGATCCTGGGCGCCGACGACCTCGAACAGCTCGATCAGGCGAGTGCGCACGCGATCACGGTCGTCGCCGCTTGTGCGACCGACTGTGCCGACCAGCCGGCTGAACGCCTCGTCGACCCGGCCGTCGGTGATGTCGAGATCCGCCGCGGCAAGCTGCGCCTCGACGTCGTCGGGGCGCTGGTCGGCGCTGGCTCGTACGGTCTGCGCGTCGAGGCTGTGCGTGCGCCGCAGCAGCTCCACCTGAGCGAGCCCCGCCTTGGCGTCAGTGTCGGCGGGGGACTCGCTGAGCACACTGCGGTAGGCCGCGGCCGCCTGGTCGAAGTCGCCGCGCTCGATCGCCTCGTACGCCTCGTCGAATCGTGGGTCGTGCGTCGGCTCCTGCTCACCCTCCTCCGGAGCGGTTGCCGGGCCCACCGGCTCCGCGCGCCCGGTGACACCGTTGGCGACGGCGACCTGCAATAGCTGGTCGATCACATCCCGGACCTGTGCCTCCGGGAGCGCCCCCTGGAACAGCGGCACCGGCTGGCCGCGCAGCACCGCGAAGACCGATGGGATGGACTGCACCTGGAAGGCCGCGCTGATCTGCGGGTTGGCGTCGACGTCGACCTTGGCGAGCAGGAAGCGTCCTTCGTGGTCCCCGGCGAGCTTCTCCAGGATCGGCGACAGCTGCTTGCATGGCTCGCACCAGTCGGCCCATAGGTCGATGACGACCGGGTAGGAGAGCGACCGCTGCACGACGTCCTGTTCGAACGTCTCGTCGGTGACGTCGAGGACGTACGACCCGCCGGCCGCCGGTGCCTGACCGGCGAGCCGCGGCGTGGCAGCGGACCCCGCGGCCGGCGGCGAAGTCTGCGCGGCCATGCCGGACAAGTCCACCGCGCCGGGTCGCGAGAAGCTCTGCGAAGTCATGGCTCCATCTTTGCATCGCGGCTCACGCGTCCGCCGCAGTGCACCCTTGCAGGGCTTGTGGGGGGTGTGCAGGGCTCAGACGCCTTGCACCCGCCCCAATGATCACGGAAACGTGATCATTGTCGGGCTCGCAGCGGACGTCAGAAGCGCGCGGGCTCGGTGTAGCTGCCCCAGACGCCGCGCAGCACATCGCAGATCTCACCGAGCGTGGCCTCGACGCGAACGGCGTCGAGCATCGGGGGCACCAGGTTGCCGTCGCCCTGGGCCACCTCGACCATCGCGGCGAGCGCCGCATCGACCGCACCCTGGTCGCGAGCGGCGCGGCGGCGGCCGAGCTCGGCGCGCTGGACCCGCTCCACCTCGTGCGACACGCGGAGGATCTCGACATCGTGAGTGACGGTCTGCGTGTGCACGTTGACGCCGACGACCTTCTTGTCGCCCTTCTCGAGCGCTTGCTGATATTGGAAGGCCGCCTCTGCGATCTCGCCGGTGAACCAGCCGTCCTCGATGCCGCGCAGGATCCCCGCCGTCATCGGGCCGAAGGTGTCCTGCCAGCGCCGCTCGTCCTTGCCGAGCGCCCGGATGCGATCGAAGATGGCCTCCGCCTCGGCCTCCATGCGGTCGGTGAGCGCCTCGACGTACCACGAGCCGCCGAGCGGGTCGGCGACGTTGACGACGCCGGTCTCGTCCATCAGCACCTGCTGCGTGCGCAACGCGATCTCGGCGGCCTGCTCGGTCGGCAGGGCGAGCACCTCGTCGAGCGCGTTGGTGTGCAGCGAGTTGGTGCCGCCCAAGACTGCGGCAAGGGCCTCAACGGCCGTACGCACGACGTTGTTGTAAGGCTGGTGACCGGTGAGCGAGACGCCGGCGGTCTGGGTGTGGAAGCGCAGCCACTGCGCCTTGTCGGTCTTGGCGCCGTAGACGTCACGCAACCAGCGTGCCCAAATACGCCGCGCGGCACGGAACTTGGCGATCTCTTCGAAGAAGTCGACGTGACTGTCGAAGAAGAATGACAGCCCCGGTGCGAACACGTCGACGTCGAGCCCTCGGGAAAGCCCGAGCTCGACGTAGCCGAACCCGTCGGCCAGCGTGAAGGCCAGTTCCTGCGCGGCCGTCGAGCCGGCCTCCCGGATGTGGTAGCCGGACACCGACAGCGGCTTGTAGTCGGGCACCTGCTCGGCGCACCACTCCATCAGGTCGCCGATGAGGCGCAGGTGCGGCTCCGGAGCGAACAGCCACTCCTTCTGGGCGGTGTACTCCTTGAAGATGTCGGTCTGCAGGGTGCCGTTGAGGACTCGTGGGTCGATGCCCTGCCGCTCGGCCGCGACGACGTACATGCAGAAGATCGGCACCGCCGGCCCGCTGATCGTCATCGACGTCGTGACGTCGCCGAGCGGAATGGCGTCGAACAGCACCTCCATGTCGGCGGCGGAGTCGATCGCCACGCCGCAGTGACCCACCTCTCCGAGCGAACGCGGGTCGTCGGAGTCACGGCCCATGAGGGTCGGCATGTCGAAGGCAACCGACAGCCCGCCGCCACCGTGGTTGAGGATCATGCGGTAACGCTCGTTGGTCTGCTGTGCGTTGCCGAAGCCGGCGAACTGCCGAATCGTCCAGGTGCGGCCGCGGTAGCCGGTGGGATAGAGACCTCGGGTGTACGGGTAGTCGCCCGGCCAGCCGATGCGCTCCATGCGCGGGTCGGTGGCGCCTTCGGGCGGCCCGTAGACCGGGTCGAGGTCGGATCCGCTCAGCGTCGTGAAGTCGGCGTCGCGCGTCCGCGAAGCCTCGTAGCGCTCCTGCCAGCGGCGGCGGCCCGCCTCGATCTCGTCCGGCTGCACGGTGGAGCTCCCTCGGTCGGCGGGTCGTCGTGCCTGGTCCCACGATAGTTGGACGTCCAAGTAAGCGCAGCGGCGCGGGCCGGCACGGTGGTGTCCCAACTGCTGGACGCCCCATCCGGTCAATCCCATGGGTTCACTAGGTTTTGTTTCCTATCCAGTTAGCAGGGAATTGTCGGAGGGACTCAGCATCGTGACCAGCACCCGATCCGCCCGCTCACTCGTCGCCGCCGCCCTGGCCGGAGTGCTCACCCTGGCGGCCGCGTGCGGCGGTGACGACGCTGGTACGGAGTCCAATGGCGGCGACGGTGGGGCCGCAGCCGCGCCCGAGTCCGTACGACTGGGCTACTTCCCCAACTTCACGCACGCACCGGCGATCGTCGGGATCGAGGAGGGTTACTTCGCCGATGCCCTCGGAGCGGAGACGACGCTCGAGACCACGGCGTTCAACGCGGGCCCGGCAGCGATCGAGGCGCTGTTGTCCGGCGCAATCGACGCCACCTTCATAGGCCCCAACCCGGCCATCAACGGCTTTGCGCAGAGCCACGGCGAGGCGCTCCGCATCGTCTCCGGGGCCGCCTCCGGCGGGGTGTCGTTCGTGGTCAAGCCGGAGATCGACGGACCCGACGACCTCGAGGGCAAGAACATCGGTACGCCGCAACTCGGCAACACCCAGGACGTCGCCCTCCGCTACTGGCTGAAGGAGAACGGACTCGAGACCGACACCGAGGGCGGCGGGGACGTGCACATCCTGCCGCAAGAGAACTCGCAGATTCTGCAAGCGTTCTCGCAGGGCTCGCTCGACGGTGCATGGGTCCCCGAGCCATGGGCGACCCGCCTCGTCGACGAGGCGGGCGGCAAGGTGCTCCTCGACGAGTCGACGCTGTGGCCGGACACCGACGGGCAGTTCGTCATCACCCACCTGATCGTGGCCACGGAGTTCCTCGAGGAGCACCCGGACACCGTGAAGAAGCTCATCGAGGGCGAGCAACAGGCGCTCGACCTCATCGAGTCCGACCCGGCCGCCGCGCAGAAGGCGACCAACGACGGCATCGAGGCAGTGACACAGAACCGCATCAACGACGAGCTGCTCGCGGCGGCCTGGCAGAACGTGACGTTCACCTCCGACCCGCTCGCGTCCACGCTCCGGACCTCGGCAGACCACGCCGAAGAGGTTGGCCTGCTCGACCCGGTCGACTTGGAGGGCATCTACGACCTGTCGCTGCTCAACGAAGTGCTGAGCGCGACCGGCAGGGACGAGGTGAGCGACGAATGACCAATCCGGTCGATCTGGTCCCGTTGAGTTCCAACGGATCCGCCCCCCTGGCCCGGACCGCGACAGCGGTCCGGATCACCGGCGTCACAAAGCGCTTCGGCCGTGGCGCGCACTCGACGGTTGCCCTCCAGGACCTCGACCTGCAGGTGGCCGAAGGTGAGTTCGTCTGCCTGCTCGGTAGGTCGGGTTGTGGAAAGAGCACCTTGCTCTCATTGGTGGCAGGACTCGACGACCCGACGAGCGGCGCGATCGACGTCGGTGGGCGCAAGGTCTCGATGATGTTCCAGGACGCGACGCTGTTCCCGTGGTTGACCGTCCGGGGAAACATCGAGCTCGCGCTGCGCCTGGGCGGGGTGCCCAAGAAGGAGCGGTTGGGACGCATTGACGAGCTGCTCGCACTCGTACGGCTTCAGGGCAAGGCAGAGAAGCGACCGCACGAGCTGTCCGGGGGGATGCGGCAACGAATCGCGTTGGCGCGGGCGCTAGCCCAGGACGCCCGGGTGCTGCTCATGGACGAGCCGTTCGGCGCACTCGACGCGATGACCCGCGATGTGCTGCACGACGAGATCGAGCGGATCTGGCGGGAGCGCGCGCTCACCGTGCTCTTCGTGACCCACAACGTCCGCGAGGCCGTGCGGCTTGGCGACCGTGTGGTGCTCTTCCAGCCGTCACCGGGACGCATCGACACCGTGACCCCGATTCTGACGCCACGACCGCGGCGCATCGACTCCCCTGAAGTCTCAGAGCAGGCAGCGGCGCTTACCGACCGCTTGCACCAGCAGGAAGCGGTGGCCTGATGAGTGCCCCGACCGCCACCGTTGACGGGCTCGAGCAGGTCGCCGCGCCCGAGGACTATCGGACGCCGCTCGGCAAGCGCATCTGGGACAAGACCTGGCCACCGGTAGCTGCGATCGCCCTGGCCCTCGGGGTTTGGCAGCTCGTCTACCTGTCCAACTGGCGCCCCGACTATGTCTTCCCGAGCCCCGCCACCACGTTCTCGGTGCTCGCCGAACGCATCGCCGACGGTCAGCTGTGGGAGCCGATCGCGCGCACGCTGGTCCGCGCCACCATCGGCTTCGCGCTCGCATTGATTGTGGGCACGCTGGTCGGGCTCGCCGTCGCCCGCTTCAAGGCGCTCCGCACGGCGGTGGGCTCGCTTATCACCGGGCTACAGACGATGCCCTCGGTCGCGTGGTTCCCCCTGGCCATCCTGCTGTTCCAGCTGTCCGAGCAGGCAATCCTGTTCGTCGTCATCCTCGGTGCAGCGCCATCGATCGCCAACGGCATCATCTCGGGGATCGACGACCTGCCACCGGCGCTGGTCCGGGCTGGTCGGGTGCTTGGTGCACGTGGCGTGGCGATGTACCGGTACGTCGTCGTCCCCGCTGCCCTGCCGGCCTACTTGGCCGGGCTCAAGCAGGGGTGGGCGTTCGCGTGGCGGAGCCTCATGGCCGGCGAGTTGCTGGCCATCGTGGCGGGGCACGGATCCCTCGGACAGCTGCTGCAGTTCGACCGCGAGTTCTCCAACGCGGCCGGGCTGCTCTCCACCATGATCGTTATTCTCGTCATAGGCATGGCGGTGGATGCGATCTTCGGCTACATCACCAACGGCGTGCGGCGCCGCCGGGGACTGGGGGCGTTGCGCCTCTAGTCTTCCCTTTGTGCACGTGACTGCTCGCGCCGACTACGCCGTACGTGCCATGGTCGAGCTGGCCGCGTCGCCAGACGGGTTGGCGACCCGGCAGCAGCTGTCGGAGGCGCAGGGGATCCCGGGAAAGTTTCTCGAGGCGATCCTCACCGACCTACGTCGGGCCGGACTGCTGTCGGCACAGCGCGGGTCACGTGGCGGCTTTCGGTTGGCGCTGCCGCCAGAGCAGATCCCCCTGGCGACCGTGATCCGCGCCGTCGAAGGTCCGCTGGCCGCAGTGCGGGGCGAGTCTCCTGAAGAGACGGCCTACCCCGGTGCGGCCGAGCCGCTCACCAAGGTCTGGGTCGCGCTACGCGCCAGCCTGCGACAGGTGCTGGAGACCACGACGGTTGCCGATGTCGCGGCGGGGGTGCTGCCGTCGTCGGTGGTCGAGCTGCTGGCCGAACCGGATGCGTGGGTACGCCGCTGAGGGTCGCTGCCGCGATCGGCTTGCACAGGCAGATTGCCACTCGGATAGGTGTATACGCCTATCCAGGAAACCAGGTGCCCACTCAGCGTGATCGTTGCTCGTCGAAGTCGCCCGCCGCGATGCGCACGCTGCGGAACACCTCGAACACTGACCTCCGCTGCGCGTCGTCGAGCGAGCCGAGCCCGAACTCGGCGGCCATCAGATCCTTGGTTGCGCGCTCGACCACATCGCGCCCGGCGTCGCTGATGCGCGCGAGTGTGCCGCGTCCGTCGCGGGGATTGGGCTCGCGGGTGACATAGCCCGACCGCTCCAGCCGGTCGACGATGTTGGTGGCGCTCGTGGGGTGGACCATCAGCCGCTCCCCCACCTTGGCCATCGGCAGCGCACCCTTGCGCGAGAAGGACAACAGCACCAGCGCCTCGTAGCGGGCGAACGTAAGATCGTGCGGCCGTACGATCGCGTCGAACTCCGCAAGCAACAGCTGGTGCACACGCATCACCGACGTGGCTGCCGCCATCGCCTCGGACGGGCCGAACCGCCCCTCCCATGTCGCCGCGGCGCGCTCTATGGGGTCGAAGCTCAGACCGAGGGGCTTGGACACGCCGTCACCGTAACCGACCTAGACGTGCGGCGGCTGCGTCGGCTGGGCTCCGTGCTCCGACACGGTCGAAACACGGACCGGGCCCGTGGCGGTCCGGTAAGGCCGGTGTGGGTGGCTGTGCCTGCCGGGTTTCGCCGCCTGGGCCTCCAGCCCGGTGCGCACCTCCTGGATGATGCGGTCGCGCTGGTCCGGGTGAGGGATGAAGCGGATCTCCCGGATGCCCTGCTCCTGCGCCGCAGTCTCGAGCACGATATGACCCCAACCGAAGATGCGGCCTGTGAACGGCTTGCGCACTGTCACGTCGAGCAGCCGCGATGTGGGCATCGAGGCGCGACGCTGCAAGAACACCCCCCACACGCGAAAGACCCGGATGTTGGTGATCACAAACCGGTCCAGGTGCTGAAACAGCGACCGGTAGGCGCCAAAGGCGAAAATGGCCACGACCATGGTCACGGGCACCCATATGAGCTTTACCTCTGTGCGCGGCAGCCAGAACAACGCGAGCAACAGCGCGAAGAGCATGATCGACCCAGGGATGACGTGGACGATCCAGTGGTGCGGGACCTCATCGATAACCCGCTCGCGCGAGACCAATGATTGCCGCACGCGGGGGTTGACGAAGCCACCAAGCCAGTGGACGAAACGGCGGCCCATCTCGAGCGGTCGGGGAAACCGCTCGGCACGGTCGGCCAGCGAGTGCAGCACACCCTCGACGTGCTCACCCAGCTGCCGCCGGGGCTGGGTCACGAGAACAGATCCGACACCGCGCTCGCAACGCTCTCGAACACATCGGCGATGAAGGTGCCGATGTCGTTGATGATGTCGCTAAAGCCGCTGGGGTCGACCGCGATGAAGTAGATCAGGAACGCGAACCCGACGAAGGCGAAGAACTTCTTCATCGGCGGTTGGTCCCTTCAGTGGGTGAGTGGATCAAGGCAGGTCACCTGATTTCTACCGCATGTCGCGGCGCAGTATCAGGCGGGCGCGCCGACTTGGGTAAGATCGACGTTCAGATCGACGCCATCAGCTCGTCAGCAGCAGCGTACGGATCGCGCGTCCCGGCAACCACGTCTGCGGCGAGTTCGTCGAGTCGTACGGAGCCGTGGAACTGCTCAAATCGGGCACGCAGTCCCGCCAGCGCGATAGCTTCTACCTCACCCCGCGCGCGTGCGACGCGGCGTCGCTGCAGCTCACCCGACTGTTCCAGGCGAGCGTGATGCTTGTGGATCGCGTCGACGAGCTCCGCGATACCTTCGCCGCGGTCGGCGATCGTCGTGAGCACTGGACGTCGCACGCTGCCCTCGGCTCGCTCGCCGAGAGCGAGCATCGCCCGTAGGTCGCGGCGCACCTGGTCGGCGCCGTCGCGGTCGGCCTTGTTGACGACGTAGATGTCCCCGATCTCGAGCAGCCCCGCCTTCGCAGCCTGGATGCCATCACCGAGCCCGGGTGCGAGCATCACGAGTGTCGTGTCCGCCGTCGACGCAACCTCAACCTCGGACTGACCGACGCCGACGGTCTCCAGCAGCACCACGTCACACCCCACCGCATCGAGCACCCGCAGGGCCTGCGGCGTCGCCCACGAAAGCCCCCCGAGATGTCCTCGACTGGCCATCGACCGGATGTAGACACCGCGGTCGGTGGCGTGCTCCTGCATGCGTACGCGGTCACCGAGCAGGGCGCCACCGGTGAACGGTGACGACGGATCGACGGCGAGCACGCCGACGGTGCGGTCGTCCGCGCGCAGCCGTTGCACGAGGGCCGAGGTGAGGGTCGACTTCCCGACGCCGGGTGCTCCAGTGATGCCGATCACGTACGAGGAGAACGCGTACGGCGCCATCGCCGCCATCACTTCGCGCAGCATCGGCGAGGCGTCCTCAACGAGCGAGATGAGCCGAGCGACTGCGCGGTGCGAGCCGGAGCGCGCCGCGGCGACCAGGTCGGCCGCGCCGGATGACGTCAGTGTCAACGGATCAGGCCTTCGGCACGCGAAGGACGAGTGCGTCGCCTTGCCCGCCACCACCGCACAGCGCGGCCACGCCGACGCCACCGCCACGACGGCGCAGCTCAAGGGCAAGGGTCAGCGCCAAGCGAGCTCCGCTCATGCCTATGGGGTGGCCCAGCGCGATCGCCCCCCCGTTGACATTGAGCTTGTCGAGGGGCAGCCCGAGGTCGGCAGCCGAGGCGAGGCCGACGGCGGCGAACGCCTCGTTGATCTCGACCAGGTCGAGGTCGTCGATGTCGATGCCATCGCGCGCGATCGCAGCGCGGATCGCGTTGGCCGGCTGAAGGTGCAGCGAGTTGTCGGGGCCGGCCACGTTGCCGTGCGCGCCGATCTCGGCCAGCCAGGAAAGACCGAGCTCTTCGGCCTTGGCCCTGCTCATGACGACCACCGCGCAGGCTCCGTCGGAGATGGGCGACGAGCTGCCCGCGGTAATCGTGCCGTCGGTACGAAATGCCGGCTTGAGCCGCGCGAGGGTCTCCACCGTCGTGTCGGGTCGTATTCCCTCGTCGTCGGAGACGACAACCGGGTCGCCCCTACGCTGCGGAACCTCGACCGACGCGATCTCCTCGGCAAACACGCCGTTCTTCTGCGCGGCAGCCGCCAGCTGGTGCGAGCGCGCTGCGAACTCGTCCTGCGCCTCGCGGCTGACCCCGTGACGAGCGTTGTGCCCCTCGGTCGACTCGCCCATCGACACGTGGTCGAAGGCGTCGGTGAGCCCGTCGTGCGCCATGGCATCGAGCACCTCGACCGAGCCGTACTTGAAGCCCTTTCGCGCACCTGGGAGGAGGTGGGGGGCGTTGGTCATCGACTCCATGCCGCCCGCGACAACAACGTCGACCTCGCCCGCGCGGATGAGCTGGTCGGCAAGCGCAATGGCGTCGAGCCCGGACAGGCAGACCTTGTTGATGGTCAGAGCCGGCACGGTCATCGGGATGCCGGCCTTGACTGCCGCCTGGCGGGCGGGGATCTGCCCGGCGCCGGCCTGCAGCACCTGGCCGAGGATGACGTACTGCACCTGGTCGGGCGCCACGCCCGCGCGGGTCAGCGCCGCCTTGACCGCGACCGCGCCAAGGTCGACCGCCGACAGGTCCGCGAGCCCGCCGAGCAGCCGGCCCATGGGGGTCCGCGCCCCAGCGACGATCACGGATCCAGCCATCCGACTGCGCCTCCCTCGAGACAAATCAGGGCACCGACGTGTGTCGCCACAGTAACGCCGACCGTCCGCACCGCGCCGACCCCGGGTGGGTGACACTGGGCGCCATGGACAACCTGACTTCCCCGCTGCTCACCCGCATCGACCACGTCGGGATCGCGGTCCGCGACCTCGACCAAGCGATCGCCCGATACCGCGAGGTGTTCGGCTTGCGGCTGGCGCACGAGGAGATCAACGAGGAGCAGGGCGTCCGGGAGGCGATGCTTGCGGTGGGCGACTCGGCTACGTATGTTCAGCTGCTCGCGCCCCTGTCGGACGACTCACCGATCGCGAGCTTCCTGGACAAGCGCGGCGAGGGCCTGCAGCAGGTCGCCTACGCGGTCGATGACATCGAGGCTGCAAGCGCCGTCCTGCGAGAGCGAGGGGTGCGACTGCTGTACGACGCGCCGCGGCGGGGCACGGCCGGCTCGCGCATCAACTTCGTGCACCCACGTGACATGGGTGGCGTGCTGGTCGAGCTCGTCGAGCACGTCGGCTCGGCGACTACCCCGTCTGCACCAGGCGGAGCGCACTAAAGCGCGAGGCGACAGACGCAATCACCTCGACGCCGACGCGGACCACATCGCTCGCATCGCCGCGCCACGCCACCGCGGTCTCGAGCTCGACGGGGAGCCCGCGCAAGACCCGCCACGTCATGCCACGCACGGGGCCGGGCAGCTCGCGAGGCCCGACGTGAGCGAAACCTCGTGCCCGCATGCGGGCCAGCACAGCAGTGTCGGAGGCGCTCACCTCGTGCCAGTCGGGCGACACCCTGCGCTCGGCGAACGCCGCCCGTACGGCGTCGACCAGCTCAGGTGACGCGCTGCGCTCGAAGAGCCCGAGTGGCACGCCCTCGAGTCGCTCGACCGGCACGGTGCGATAGCGGCGCAACGGATGGCCGGGCGTCAGCCAGATGCCGACCGGCTGACGCAGAACCCGGATGTGGTGCAGATCGTCGAAGTCGAGCGGAAGCCGTACGAGGCCGAGGTCGACGTCGCCCTCGACCAGGTGGCGCAAGGTGTCGGCCGACGTCGCAGCCTCGAGCTCACACTCGACCTCGGGCAGCCGGCGCACCATCTGGTCAGCGATGTCAGCCACGAAGGACGGCGGCATCCACGGCGGCACGCCGACGCGAAGCAGGCTAGGCCGCCGTGCGACCGCACGATCGACGAGGAGCATGCTGCGGTCGACGTGCTCGAGCACGCCCCGCGCCTCCTTCTCCAACACCCGACCGACGTCGGTGAGACCCACACCGCGCCGCCCCTTGGCACGCAGCAGGAGCTCGGCTCCGAGCATGCGCTCGAGCTGACGGATCTGCTGTGACAGCGACGGTTGCGTCACGTGCAGCCTGGCTGCCGCGTTGGTGAAGCTTCCCTCGTCCGCCACCGCGAGGAAGTACCTCAGGTGCCGTAGCTCCATGCCCGCAGCCTAGCGGGTCATAGGCACTGTCTATGTGATCAAGGAACTGTGGATTGGATATTTCGATCATTCATGGTGTGTGCTGCCCATGATCGCTTGATCGCCGACGACGGGGGAAGTTGTCATGACGGTCATTACTCGGTTGCCTGGCCCACGGGCGGATCTGTGGGAGTGGCAGCTCGACGGACTGTGTCGGACCTCCGATCCCAGCCTGTTCTTCTGTCCGGAAGGCGAGCGCGGGCCTGCGCGCCGCCGCCGAGAGCTCGCAGCCAAGCAGGTGTGCCTTGCCTGCCCTGTGATCAGGCGGTGCCGCGAGCATGCACTCGCGGTGCGAGAGCCGTACGGCGTGTGGGGCGGTCTCACGCCCGAGGAGCGCGAGATGCGCCTGCCGCCGTTGGAGCGACCAAGCCGGAAGACCGCCGGGTAACCCGAGACAGGTCCCGCTCCACAGATTCCTGCGCAGCCAGGTAGGGTGCTGGTTGCACGAGGAAGATCGCGCTTGGCTAACGGGGGCGTCGCGAGTCCGCTGTGCAGCGTCCACCAGTTATGTTGCGCCGAATGCATCGGCGCTCGCCAGGCAGGGATCACATGGACCAACAGGTCGCCCGCGTGCGTTCCATCTTCGATTCTCAACCGACAGGTGGCTTCACCCTGGTGATGCGGGGGTTCGATCGCATCCAGGTTGAGACCCACATCCGCCAGCTCGAGCAGGCTCTGGGTGATGCGACCGCCCGCATCAACGACCTGGAGGTGTCGTTCGAGAAGCTCGAGTCCCAGCTTGGCGACGCGCAGGGCCAGCTGCAGGAGGTCGAGCGGCCTTCCTACTCAGGTCTTGGCGCGCGCATCGAGCAGCTGCTGCGGCTTGCCGAGGAGCAGGCGACTGATGTCATCGCCGCCGCGACGGCCGATGCAGCCGAGGTGCGTGCCGCCGCCCGAGTCGACGCCGCCGAGCTGCGGCAGGCCACCGAGGCCGAGGTGACGGAGCGGCTCGCGGCCGCCAAGGCCCGTTCGGACGAGATGGTCGACGCCGCCCGGACCGAGAGCGACCAGCTGCGTTCGGCAGCCGGCCGCGAGGCGGCCGAGCTGCAGTCGACCGCGGAGCGGGAGACGGCCAAGATCCGCTCCGCCGTCGACCATGACATCGCCGAGAAGCGGTCGACCACCGAGCGGGAGATGTCCAAGCTGCGTGCGACCACCGAGCGCGAGGCCGCGCAGCTGCGCGCCGGCGTGAAGCGCGAGACCGACGAGATGCGCGTCAGCGCCCGACGCGAGACCGATGAGATGCGTGCCCAGGCGAGTGCCGTGCTCGAGGAGGCGCGCGGACGCGCCGAGCAGCTCACGTCCGAGGTCGAGATCTCCCTGGCCACCAAGCGGGAGGAGGCCGAGCGCCAGGACGCGGAGCGGCACGAGGGCGCGGTTGCTGCGACCCACAAGCTGGTCTCCGAGGCGGAGGTGCGCGCGGCGGCTGCGGAGACGCGGGCCGCCGAGATCCACAAGAAGTCCGAGGAGAGCCGCCGCAAGGCCGATGCGGAGGCCCGCACAACGGTCGACAAGGCCCGCCGCGCTGCCGAGTCCGTGACTTCGGACGCCAAGGCTCAGGCCGAGACGCTGCTGGCCGACACGCGAGCCGAGGCCGAGCGCGTACGCACCTCGGCGCAGCGCCAGGTTGACGAGCTCACCCGCCAGCGCGACAGCATCACCGGCCACCTCTCGCAGCTGCGCAACCTGATCGGCAGCATGGCGGTCCCCGGACTCGTCGAGCAGCCGGCGACGAAGCCGGACAGCGGCAAGGCTGCGCCCAAGCCGGCCAAGCCGGAGGTCAAGCCGGACACCAAGCCGGACGCCAACGCTGAGGAGTCGCCGACGGAGGCCAAGGAGGCCAGCTGAGCCATGGCGGCGGCCGCGCCAGATCAGCCCCGTTCCAGGTGCACGAGAGCGTCGCGCATCGCGCTGGCCGTGCGATCGGGCTGCTCGACGATCGACAGGTGTCCCGCGCCGGGCACCACGTAGACAACCGCTGGCGGCTCGAACGCCGACGACATCGCCAGCGCGTCGTCGTGGGAGGCCATGGCGTCCTCCTCACCGAGGAGGACCGCAGCAGGTACGTGGACCGAGCGCAGCGTGTCCATCGAGTCGGGCCGTATGGCCATCGCGAACTGCGCCCAAGACACCCCATCCGGCCGCGTCTCGTCGAGCCACCGCTGCAGCTTTGCCACGACGGGCGGCGCGTCACGCAGCGTCGTCGAGCCGAGCAACGTGTCCACCATCGGACGTAGCACGACCTGTCCCTCGGCCAAGACCCGCTGGGCCATCCGGGTGCGGTTGCCACGCGCCTCGGCAGAGTCGGCAGTTGCCTTGGTGTCCATGAGGAGTACGGCGCTGACGCGGTCGGCGTGCTTGCGCAGCATCGCCATGACCACGTAGCCGCCCATCGACAGTCCGCCGAGCACGACACGCTCGAGCTGCAGTCGGTCGAGCAGCCGCAACACGTCGTCGGCCATGACGTCGATCGACGGCTCCGCGCTGCCGGCGGGTGACCCGCCGAAGCCGCGCAGGTCGGGTGTGATGATGCGCCACCGGTCGGACAACAGCGTGCGCGCGGGCTCCCACATTGCTGACGAGAGGGGGAACGCATGCAGCAGCACGACCGGTGGCCCGCTCCCGGCTTCGGTGTAGACGAGATCGACAGCCACGGCCCGTAGGCTACGCGCGCGTCGCGTTGGCGTCCTGCTCAAAGATCTCGTACGGGCCGTCCCACTCCGTCGGCAACGGCGCTGCGGCCGGTGCCACACGGGACACGACCTCGTCGAGCACCCGACGCACCGCGGTCTCGCCTACCCACAGGTGCCGCGCGCCCTCGACGCCGATGACCTCGGCCTGCGGGATGCCGGCGAAGCGCTCCTTGGCCTCACGCGGTTTGAGGTAGTCGTCGTGCTCGGGCACGAGCACGACGACCGGCTTCCCGGTGGCAGCCCACGTGTCGAGGTGCTCGTAGGTTGCCTTGTGCAGCGGCGGCGAGAGCAGGATGAGTCCCTCGATCACCGGGTCGGCGCCATACATGAGCGCCAGATCGGTGCCGAACGACCAGCCGACGAGCCAGGGGTGCGGCAGGTCGTGGAACTCCGCATACTCGATCGCCGCGGCCACGTCGTGCCGTTCGGAGACACCCTCGTCGAAGGTCCCCTCGCTGCGCCCTGCCGCGCTCGACGTGCCGCGGGTGTTGAAGCGCAGCACCGCGATGCCGGCCAACGCCGGCAGCCGCCACGCGGCCTTGCGGAAGACGTGGCTGTCCATGAAGCCGCCATGCGTCGGCAGCGGGTGCAGCGTGACGAGCGTCGCGACGGGCTCGCGGTCGAGCGGTGCAGCCAGCTCACCCACAAGCGCGAGCCCATCAGCGGTGTGCAGCGTGATGTGCTCTCGGCGAGCAGGCAGGATGACGTTGGATCGGATGTCGACCATGACCCGCCGACTCTAGCCCGCGTTGCTGCCCAGCTCCGCTGCCTCCTCGATGACGACCGGCTCCGGCGGGAGTGGCAGCTCGGAGCTCAGGCGGGCGTGCTCTTGGTGTGCCGAGGTGGCCGCCTCGTGGTAGGCATCGAGCGACCGGCGGAAGTCCTCGTCGACATAGCCGCGTCCGTCGACCAGCGGCCCCTGCTGGCCCTCGATCACGGCGATGACATCCTCGCCCGCAAGCGTCTTGTGATGCTCCAGCGCCGCCGCCAGGGCAAGCACATCGCTGCGATTCTCCTTGAGCACCCGCTCGGCCTCCTCCAGCAGGGTGGAGAGCTTGTCCTCGATGCGGTCGGCCAGTGCGGCGCGGATCGCCTTCTCCTCGGTCTCCTTGCCGGGCTTGCCGCCGGGCGTGCCGACCTCGAAGCGCCGGGACGCCGCGAAGGACGAGACAGTCGATCCCATCCCCCAGAAACCCTCCATGAAGGTGGCCACCGCTGTCGCCGACTCGAGGTCACCGGAGACACCCGAAGAGTTGTCGCCCGCGAAGAACATGCGCTCCCCAGCAAGGGAGGCCAGGCTCACCAAGACGTCGCTCTCGTACTCCGTGCGCCACCGGGTGAACTGGTCCTCGGGCGGGATGGACGCCACCATTCCCAGGTAGTCCGACCCCTTCTCGATGGTCGCAATGTCGATCTCCATGTGCCGGCGGATGCGGTAGGCCATGACTGCGTGGCAGGCCTCGTGCACGGCGACAGCGTGCCGCTCGCGCTCGATGTACTCGACATCCTCGGGAGGCCCCAGCTCCTTGAGCTGCTTGGCCTTGATGACGTCTTGCCACTCGATGACGTCACGCCCGTCACGGATTGCGTTGATCAGCGCCTCGTTGACGAGGTCCTTGATTGTCGCGCCAGTGGCGTACGGCGTGATGATGGCAAGCTTGTCGATCTCTTCGGCCGTCAGGTCGTGCCGAACCTTGGAGAGATAGCCCTCGTACGTGCGCACGCGGCCGGCCTTGCTGGGGTAACCAACCTTGTAGATGCGGTCGATCCGGCCAGGCCGCAGCAGTGCGGGATCCAGCGCCTCCGGCATGTTGGTCGCCATCATCACGAGAATGCGGTATTTCGGCGGCGGCTTGGGACGCAAGCCCAACGCCCGCCGTACGACACGGTTGATGAATCCACGAGGCTTCTTCAGACCGGACAGCTCGGTGAGCAGTGCCTGCAGCGTGCCCATGCCACCGCCGCCCATACCCATGCCGCCCATGATGAAGCGGGACCGGCCGGTTGGTTCGTCGTCGAGACCGCGCCGCAAGGTTTCCCATGCCAGGACCTGGCGGGTCTGCGGCGTCAGATGGGCAAACCCGTTGCAGCCGGCGTCGGCCCACGGCGCGGGGCGCATGCCCTGGGCGCCGCCGGGCCCCACCTGACCGACGGTTCCGCGGTTACCGAGAGAGTCGGCCTCGTCGAAGAACACGATCACGCCGCCGTAGCGCAGCGCGAGCTTTCGCAGTTTGCGGAACAGCGACTTCACCTTGAGGATGCCGACTCCCATGAACATCTGGATGAACGCGCCCGGGTCGACGAAGACATAGGGCTTGCCCGTCTCACCAGCGACTGCTTCGGCCATCAGCGTCTTTCCGGTTCCGGGCGGACCCCACAGAAGCACCCCACCCGGGACGAATCCACCCTTTTCCTCGATGCTCTCTGGGTTCTCGAGGAAGACGATGTTCTCCTTCACCTTGGCCAGGACGTGGTCTTGGCCCCAGACGTCGCTGAACCTCGTCTTGATGTCGTCGGGGTAGTAGACGTCGACGCCGCCACGCGAGAGGAACCAGAAGATCGCGGCGAACTGGAAGATGACGAGCGCGCCGAAGAAGAGGAACTGGGCGATGAACGGCAACGCCGAGAAGAACGCCTGCGGAGCCTTGAACAACGCGACGACGGGCGTCTCGTCATAGACCGCACCGAGCACGACGGCCAGGACGGCGATCCAGAACAGCCACCGGGCAACGCGCGATAGGCGGAACCGCGTCCAGTCGCTGAAGTGTCCCCGGTACCACCGGTCGAGACCGCCGAAGACTCGCTTCGACCAGAAACGGTGATAGGCCGCCCAGTGCTCACTGATGAGGAAGTGCACCTGGCGTAGCAGCTCGATGCCGGCGAGCACGAAGATCCAGGGTCGTGAGGCGGCCTGCTCGCGTACGGCCTCGCTGAACGACTGCACAGGCGCTAGCTCGGCCATCCGCGCCCACACAAGCACGAAGAAGATGATCGTGAGCAGCAGGAGGAACTTGATCCTGTCCCACAGAGCTAGGGGCTTGCGCGTGGGCCGCTCGTCGTCGCGCGGACGCTCCTCTGGCGCGGTCAGCCCCGGCACCTGGCTGTCGCGAGTCGCGACGGTCCCTTGGCCTGGGTCATCCGTCACGGTGGGCCCGCCTCTCGCTAATCGTTGACGGTGAAGGAGTCGACCACGTCCGCGAGCTCGCCTTCGCGATCGGTGAAGCAGCTCGCGGTGCAGTGGACGACGAGGGTGTAGATCTTGCTGGTCGCTTGGTTGACGAGCACCTTTTGCTCGAACGTCTGCAGCGCCGGCCCGATGTCGTAGTTGAAGGAGACGTGTACGCCGCGCATCCCGTCGCCTTCCTCGACCGTCTCGTCGAGCAAGAGCTCGAAGCCCTCAGGCAGCTGCCCCTGCTGCGCAGCCGCCTGCCGAGCCGTCGCGGTCACCGGGAGCAGCAGGTCGCGTAGCGCGTCGAGGGAGACCCGCCCTTGGGTGGTGGGGTCGATCTGGCGTACGAACATGTAGACAACGGGCTCGGTCGCCGAGAGGCCGACCACGTTGCCGATCTCAGGATCTGCGCTCGCGTCGAAGCCGACCGTCCAGGACGTGGCTGCGAGCACCTTGCTCGTGGCGCTCTCGGAGCCGAACAGTCGATCCTCGAGGTCGGTTTCCTCGAACCTCGTCCAGTCGGCCGGCACGCGGAGGACCGTGTTGTGGTCGCGTGACGAAACGTAGGTGTATTCGGAGCCACCGCATGAGGCCAACAGCGCACCGGACGCAGCAGCAATGGCCACTGCGAACGTCTTCCGTGTCAGCCGTCGACCATGCACAGGGCCCCTCCGCCACCCGAGCCAGTCATTCGAGTATGACCGGTCACTGTCGTAATTACGCGCCGGAACGGCGAAAGGCTTGGTCCCGCACGGGCACAGCCGCACTCAGCGGGGTCGACGCCGCTCGCGAGCCCGCCAGCAGGCACGATGCCAGTGCCGCCGCTCGTCAACTCCACCGCCCGAAAGGGTTTCCCCTTCGACCGGCCAGGCGACGATGTGAGGGGTCACCCGAGCGATCAGCTGGTCGCACCCGGGACAGCGGTACGCCTTGCCGGTCCCCGAGCCCGTGACCTCGCGGACCACCCAGTCCACGTCTCCCCACGGTTCGATGCGCTCGTCCACCCGTTGATTCTCCCCCGCGAACCGCGGGAGGGCGGTTGCGGACTACGGTGACCGCCGTGCGCCTTGTCATTGCCCGCTGTCAGGTCGACTACGTCGGGCGGCTCACCGCGCACCTGCCGATGGCAATCCGGCTCATCCTCGTCAAGGCGGACGGTTCGGTATCTATCCACGCGGACGACCGCGCCTACAAGCCGCTCAACTGGATGAGCCCGCCGTGTCGGCTCGAGGAAACACGACCACACGTGGACGGTCAGCAACCCGGGCGGCGAACGCCTCGTGATCAGCATCGACGAGGTGCTGCACGACTCTCGCCATGAGCTCGGTGTTGATCCCGGTCTGGTCAAGGACGGAGTCGAGGCGCACCTGCAGGCGCTGCTTGCCGCGCACGTCGAAAACCTCGGCGAGGGGTGGACTCTCGTCCGTCGCGAGTACCCGACTCCCATCGGCCCGGTCGACCTGCTCTGCCGAGACGCCGCCGGCGTGACCGTGGCTGTCGAGATCAAACGGCGTGGCGAGATCGACGGTGTCGAACAGCTGACGCGTTACCTCGAGCTGCTCAACCGCGACCCGCACCTGGCGCCCGTACGCGGCTTGTTTGTCGCGCAGGAGATCAAGCCGCAGGCCCGCACGCTCGCAACCGATCGAGGCATCGGGTGCCGCACCGTCGACTACGACGTGCTGCGCGGTCTCGACGACCCCACCAGCCGGCTGTTCTGAGCGCATTTTCGACGCGTCCACCAAACGGTGGACACGACGACCGTCTGCCGGTGGTCGCGCACCGCTTGGCGACGCGATTGGCTGGACGCATGACAAAGATGGCGATCCAGATCCGCGGACTCACCAAGACGTACGGCGACAAGCACGCAGTTGAGGGGCTCGATCTGGACGTGATGCACGGCGAGGTCTTCGCACTGCTCGGTCCCAACGGCGCCGGCAAGACCACAACGGTGGAGATCCTTGAAGGTTTCCGCCGCCGTGACGCCGGTGAGGTGAGTGTGCTGGGTGCCGACCCCGGCAGTCCACCCCACGGGTGGCGCGACCGGATCGGTCTCGTGCTGCAGTCGTCCAGCGGGCAGGGTGAGCTCACGGTGTCGGAGCTGGTTCGGCACTTCGCCCGCTTCTACCCAAACCCGCGCGACCCGGACGAGGTCATCGTCTCTGTCGGCCTGGTGGACAAGCAGCGGACACGTGCGCGTCATCTGTCGGGGGGCCAGCGTCGACGTCTTGACGTCGCACTCGGGATCCTCGGCCGCCCCGAGCTCCTGTTCCTCGACGAGCCGACGACGGGGTTCGACCCGCAGGCGCGGCGAGCATTCTGGACGCTGATCGAGACGCTGGCGGCCGAGGGCACAACGATCATCCTCACCACCCACTACCTGGACGAGGCGGGGCACCTCGCCGACCGCGTCGGAGTCATCGCCGAGGGTCACCTGGTGGCTGTGGACACTCCCGAGCACCTCGGCGGCCGGGACTCACGCGAGGCCTGCGTCAGCTGGGTCGAGAACGGTGAGCCGCGTTCGCTCGGCACCGATCACCCCACCCGCGTCGTGCAGGAGCTGGCGGTGCGGTTCGGTGGCGAGGTGCCGCAGCTCAGCGTCGTACGGCCAACTCTCGAAGACGTCTACCTCGACCTGATCGGACAGCAGGCATGACCACCTCGCCAGTCGACCGCCGCCCCACCACCACACGAAGCCGTCCGCAGCAGACCCTCGCGCTCGGCGTCGCTCGCACGCGACTCGAGCTGACTGCGTTCTTCCGGGAGCGCGACGCGGTGATCTTCGGCTTCGCCTTCCCAATCCTCTTGCTGGGGTTGTTCGCCGTCGTTTTCGGTAACGACCCGTTCACCGAGGCGGGCGCCGAGGCAACGGTGGCCCAGTACTACACGCCCGCGATGATCGCTTCCGGCATCGCGCTGACCAGCTTCCAGTCGCTGGCCATCACGATCGCGGTCGAGCGGGACGACGAGACGCTCAAGCGGCTGCGCGGGACGCCGATGCCGCCCGTTGCCTACTTCCTCGGCAAGATCGGGCTGGTCCTGGTCACTAGCCTGTCGCAGACTGCGCTCCTGCTAGCGACCGGCGTGCTGCTGCTCGGCGTCGACCTCCCATCGGGTATCGCCTGGGCCACGTTCGCTTGGCTCTACCTGCTGGGGACGACGGCTGGGACGGTGCTCGGGATCGCCTTCTCGGCCGTGCCGCGCTCTGCGAAGAGTGCAGCGACGGTCGTGCCCGGACCGCTGCTGCTCCTCCAGTTCATCTCCGGGATCTATTTCGCCTTCCCGTTGCTCCCGACCTGGCTGCAGTGGATCGCGTCCGTGTTCCCGCTCAAGTGGCTCGCACAAGGGATGCGCTCGGTATTCCTGCCGGACGAGTTCAAGGCTGCCGAGCTGTCCGGGTCGTGGCAGCTGGGGCTCACGGCGGCCATCCTGGTCGCATGGAGCGCGATCGGGTTGTTCCTCTCCCTCCGCACGTTCCGCTGGCTCAAGGACAGGCCGTGACCGAGACCGAGCAGCCGGCCCTGCGCCAAGGGCTGGCGATCGAAGCCGATGACGAGAGCTTCTGGGGCCGCGTCATCATCGGCTTCCACGCGGTGTTCTTCGGGACCGCGGCGCTCACCGGTCTGGTCATTGCGATCGACGACGACCTCTCGACGAGCACCAAAGTCACGTCAGTCGGTGTCCTGGCGCTGATGGGGGTGCTGTACGTCGTTGTCGGCGTCCGCGCCTTCGGCGGCGGGACGCCCTGGCGCAGCGCCGCGTTCCTCGTACCCGCATGGGCGGCGCTCATCTGGCTGGTTCATGTCAGCCCCGCGGCGTACACGATGTTCTTCGCCCTCATCCCGCTCACGTGGGCGATGCTGTCGGCGCTTGCCGCGATCGGCGCCACGTGCCTGGCAATCGCGACACTCACCATCACCTGGCTAGCGGCTGGCCGCGACACGACGGAGACGCTCGTGGAGAACGGCATCAACCTCAGCCTGTCCATCATCGTGGGGTTGTTTATCACCGGGGTCATCCGGGAGAGCGAGCGACGGGCCGAGCTCATCAAGCAGTTGACGGCCACGCAGGCCGACCTCGCCGCCGCCGAGCGTGAGCGCGGTGTGCTCGCCGAGCGTGAGCGGCTGGCGGGCGAGATCCACGACACGCTCGCCCAGGGCCTGACCAGCATCCTCAACTTCGCGCAGGCGGCCGAGGCGAGTCTCGACCGGGATCCCGAGGTCGCGCGTCAGCGCCTCGGCCTCGTACAGCAGGTGGCGCGCAACAACCTCGCGGAGGCCCGTGCGCTGGTCGCGGCGCTGCAGCCGGTCGACCTGGACGGCGCGAGCCTGCGCGCGGCGCTGGACCGCGTCGTCGCGCGATTCGGCGACGAGGCGGATGTCCCCGCGCACCTCGAGGTCGTTGGCACGCCACATACTCTGCCGCCAAATGCGGAGGTCGTACTTGTCCGGGCGACCCAGGAGGCGCTCGCCAACGTGCTCCGTCATGCCAAGGCCGCCGTAGCGTCGGTGACCCTCGTCTACGGCAGCGGTCAGACGATCCTCGAGGTCACCGACGACGGGCGTGGGTTCGACCCGGAGTCGGTCGACGGCTTCGGGCTGCGTGGCATGCGTACCCGCACCGAACAGGCCGGCGGCCGGCTGGAAATCGAGTCCCAGCCCGGCAGCGGCACGACCGTACGACTCACGCTCCCTTGCCCCGCGGTGACCCAGTAGCCTCGCAACTCGTGGCGGTGCGCGTACTCCTGGTCGATGACCATCCAGTGGTGCGAGCTGGTGTCGCCATGCTGCTCGCCGACGCGGACGGGGTGGACATCGTGGGCGAGGCCGCCGATGGCGATGAGGCGGTCGCAATGGCTCGGGAACTCCGGCCGGACGTCGTTCTCATGGATCTGCGCATGCCAAAGGTCGATGGTGCCACCGCGACCGAGCGGATCCGCGGCGAGGTCCCTTCGGTGCGCGTACTGGTGCTCACCACCTACGACACCGACGCGGACATCGTCCGGGCTGTCGAGGCCGGCGCCAGCGGCTACCTGCTCAAGGACACGCCGCCGGCCCAACTGGCCGAGGCGGTCCGCGCGGCCGCTCGGGGTGAGACGGTGCTCGCGCCGCCAGTCGCCGCCAGGCTGGTCTCGCGACTGCGGCGGCCACCCGGGGAAGCGCTTACCGACCGCGAGCGCGAGGTGCTGTCCCTGGTGGCACGCGGGTTATCCAACCGTGCCATCGGCGAGCACCTTTTCATCGGCGAGGCCACGGTGAAGACACACCTGCTGCGGGCGTTCGCCAAGCTGGGCGTCGACGACAGGACGCACGCGGTGACGGTGGCTTACGAGCGGGGCATCCTCACTCCGCCCGGCCGGTGAGGCGTTATCCGAGCCGGTCGTCGATGTTGCACCAGCGCCAGGTCTCGCCCGGCTCGAACGATCGGATCACCGGATGCCCGTCCTCGCGGAAGTGCGCCGTCGCGTGTCGCAACGGCGAGGAGTCGCAGCAGCCGACGCGGCCACAGGTCAGGCACAAGCGCAGGTGCACCCAGTCGTGGCGGCCGAGAGCAAGGCAGTCCATGCACCCGTCCCGCGACAGTGGCGTGATGTCCATGGGGGCCGCTTCGAGGTGGCTGCACAACGCCATCGGGTCAGTCCCTCCCGAGTTGGGATTCTTCGAGATCGAGCTGCCGCTGTACGCGAACCAGGATCTGTTCGGGCAGTCGACCCTCGTCGCGAGCCTGGGTGAAGACGTCGCGCTCGGCTTGGATCATCGCACGCCGGGCGCGGCGACGCGCCACCGAAGGTGGCTCCCGGTCCTGCCGGCCGAGCTGCTCCCATGCTGCATTGGCCCGCAGCTCGGACTTGTAGCGCAGCTCCTCGACGATATCTGGCGGCAGGGTCGGCGCGAGCTCCTCCAGCGCCGCGAGCCCGGCCTGGGTTGCCTCATACTGCACAGACGCCTCGGCGAGCGCCAGCTCGGTCAGGTCGTCAGGTGGCACCTTGAGCCAGCGGGCGAGTGGCGCGAGCGTCAGACCCTGGCCCACCAGGGTGCCGATGATGACCACGAACGTCACCCAGAGCAGCAATGGGCGCATCTCGATGTCTGCCGGCAGGGTGGCCGCGGCAGCAAGTGAGATGGCGCCACGCATGCCCGCCCACGAGATGACGATCGGGATCGAAACCGGTGGCACCGGATCCTGCTCCCGGACACTCGGCACGAGCCGGGAAAGGTACGCCGAAGCAAACACGCCGACGAACCGGCTGACGACGACGGTCAGCAGCACGACGACGGAGGCCATGGCGACCTCCCCGAAGGGGGTGTCAAGGTCCTCCAGCAAACCCCTCATCTGCAGGCCGAGAACCAGGAAGACCACGCCTTCGAGCAGGAACTTCGCGACGTTCCAGAACGCACTGGTCTGCAGGCGCGAGGCGGCGCTCATGATGCCGGGGGCGTGACCAAGTATCAGGCCGCACACCACCACCGCAACAATGCCCGAGACATCCAGCTCCTCCGCAACGACGAAGGCGACGAACGGAGTGAGCAGACTCAGTGTGTTGTCGAGCAGTGTCTCGGTGGTGCGCCTGTACAGCCACTCAACGGCTCGGCCGACCACGAACCCGACTGCCACCCCCCCACCGCTCACGAGGACGAACTGCGCGGCTGCCTCCGGCCACGTCGCGGCTGCACCGGTCACTGCAGCGACCGCGACACGCAGCGTCACAAGCGCGGTCGCATCATTGAGGAGTCCCTCCCCCTCGAGGACCGTCACGACGCGGCGGGGCAGACCGATGCGATTTGCCACGGCGGTGGCCGCGACAGCATCGGGCGGGGAGACGATCGCGCCAAGCGCGAAGCAGACTGGCAGGGACAGCTCCGGCACAGCGGCATGCAGGGCGAAGCCGACGCACAGCGTCGTGAACAGCACGAGCCCGACCGCGAGCAGGAGGATCGGACGTAGGTTGCGCCGGAAGTCTGGGACCGACGTCTCGAGGGCCGTGACGTAGAGCAGCGGTGTGATGACGCCGGCGAGCACCACCTCGGGATCCAGCTCGATCTCGGGGAACCCCGGCACGAACGAGAGTCCAATCCCGGCCAGAACCAGCAGCACGGGGCCCAGAAGCCCGAAGCGCTTCGCCAGCGCTGCCACAGCGGCCACCACCGCCAACAGCGCAACCAGGTCGATGATCACGTCCACGCGGCGAGCGTATGGGGTCAGTGGTGCGTGGCGCGCTCGCGCGCCCGTTCCTCGCCGCTAGGCCAGACGCGACCGCTCAGGCGGAGGCGCGTTGTACGGGCAGGATCCGGTGCAGCCGCGTGCGGGCAAGCACGCGGCGAACCGCTGGCTGCGGCTCCTGGAGCACGACCCGGCGGCCGAGCCGCCGGGCCCGTCGATGCAGGGCCACGAGCATGCCCAGGCCCGCCGCATCGATCGCCTCGACTGCGGAGACGTCAACAAGAAGGGCGCCATCACTGCGGGCAAGCGCCTGAGTGAGTTCTTCACGAGCTGCGGCGACTGACCGGACGTCGAGCACTCCGGCCAGCCTCACATCAGCGCCGATGACCTGTTCCTGCACCTGGCCTCCCCCGAGTAGGCGCTGCGATTAGTTACAGCCTAAGACGCGCGGATGGGTCTGCGGGTTGCCCGCAGATCTCCCACATTGGCCACGGTCTGGCAACGATCGCGTAACGACCACTGTGCCAGCGCCCCCCGACTATTCGACGCAACGCCACCTCGTGTCGATAGGTTCGACGCTGGGGTCGTTGCGTCGGAGCGGGTTTCGACGCCGGGTGTCATCGCGTCCAGGCGGGTCAATAGCTGTAGAAGCCGCGCCCCGTCTTGCGACCAAGATCGCCCGCCTCGACCATGCGAGTCAGCAGCTCGGGCGGGAAGAACTTGGCGTCTGCGGTCTCGGTGTGGATGTTGAGCGCCGCGTGGTGCAGGATGTCGACTCCCGTGAGATCCGTCGTGGCCAGCGGACCCATCGCGTGCCCGAAGCCCAGCCGGCAGGCGGTGTCGATATCCTCGGCGGTCGCGACGCCCGACTCGTACAGCTTGACCGCTTCGACGACCAGGGCTGCGATGAGCCGGGTCGTGACGAACCCCGCGACGTCGCGGTTGACGACGATGCAGGTCTTGCCGATCCCCTCAGCAAATACGCGTGCGCGGGCCAGGGTCTCGTCGCTTGTGTGCCGCCCGCGGACCAGCTCGCAGAGCGCCATGAGCGGCACCGGCGAGAAGAAGTGCGTGCCGACGACTTGCTCGGGGCGCGACGTCACCGCCGCGATCTTGGTGATCGGCAGAGCGCTGGTGTTGGTGGCCAGCACGGCGTCCGGCCGGCAGACGCGGTCGAGGACGCGGAACACCTCGTGCTTGACGGCGATCTCCTCAAAGACCGCCTCTATGACGATGTCGGCCTCGGCGACAGCCTCGAGGTCAATAGTCCAGTCGATTCGGTAGAGGGCGGCATCGCGCTCCTCGGCCGACAGCCGGCCCTTCTCGACGAACTTGCCGAGGGACTTCTCGATAGCCGTACGGCCCCGGATCAGTGCCGCCTCGTCGATGTCGCGGACCACCACCTCGTGACCCGCCTGGGCGGCAACCTGGGCGATGCCGCCACCCATGAGACCAGCACCGACGACCGCAACCCGCTCCGGCATGGGAGGAACCCTTCGTCGTACGAGCAATACGTCGCGGAGCCTAGGACAGCGTCAGCCGTGCCCGCTCACCTGGTCGGGCGCATCGGCCAGCATCTCGGCCTCAGGCATCTGCGGCGGGCCCTGACCCGCCGGCCAACGCCGGGCCGCGCGCCGCTCCCACGCCCGTGCCCCGAGGCACACCCCACCGACGAAGGCCCATCCGATGACGGCGTCGATGACGTAGTGCTCGCCCGAGTAGACCAGCGAGAACGCCATCGCGAGGGGGTAGAGCAGGAGCATCGCGCGCCAGAGCGGGCGCTTCACCCACGTCCAGAGGAGCACGACCACCATCAGGGAGAATGCCGCGTGCAGTGACGGCATCGCCGCCACCTTGTTGGACCCGGCCTGGCCGAAGTCGATTGCGTTGGCCGCCTTGTGCAGCCCGATCTCACTCCAGCCGCGTGTAGATATGCGCTGGACCTCGGGGATGAGCCCCTCGCGCGCGGCAAACCACGGAGGTGCCGCAGGGAAGAGGATGTAGCCCGCGAGCCCGGCAAAGGCGAGGCCGATCGCCCGGCGGGCGTAGGCGCCCCAGTGCTCCTTGGCCTTGACGTAGATAACCGCGCCCAGGACCCACACGGCGAAGAAGTGCGTGGTGTAAACGATCGAGACCACCACGTCGTACCACTGCGGCTCGGCGGCCACGTAGAGCCGGTCCTGCAGCCACACCGTGGGCACGACACCGCCGAAAAGTGCCTCCTCCCCGGCGAGTACGTCCTTGACGTGCAGGGGCATGGCCAGGGTGTCGGCGACGCCGCGGGTGTGGTCGTAAAGCAACAGGGCCGCAAAGACCAGCGACCAGTCGCGCAGGACGCGTGCATAGTCGGCCAGGGGTCGCCCGACCATCGCCGCAGTGATGCCAGCGACGATCCAGAGAGTTAGGCCTGGACGGTCGAGGGGCAAGCCGCGGGTGGCGATGAACCAGCCGAGCACCACGAGGTAGCCGCCGAACGTCACGCGCCGCACCGCTGGCGCGGCCAGCCGCGAGCGGCCTTCCTCCGAGCCGACGGGCGTCATGTGGGGAACCTGTCGGGGTCTTGCTCGCGTATGACCTCGGCGCCGAGCCCCTGCAGCTGCCCCACGAAGTCGGGGTATCCACGGTCGACGTGGTGCGCCTGGGTCACGGTGGTGTAGCCATCGCCCACGAGGCCGGCCAGCACGAGCCCGGCGCCGGCCCGGATGTCGGTGGCGACGACCGGTGCTCCGGACAGCCGCTCCCGTCCCCGGACCACCGCGTGGTGTCCGTCCGTGCGGACGTCCGCGCCGAGCCGGGCCAGCTCGTTGACGAACATGAACCGGCTCTCGAAGACGTTCTCGGTGACCATCGCGGTGCCCTCGGCAACTGCGTTGAGCGCCACGATCATGGGTTGCAGATCGGTCGGGAACCCGGGGTAGGGCAGCGTCACCACGTCGACTGCACGCGGACGTCGGTCCATGGTGACGCGGAAGCCGTCGGGCACCACGTCGACGACAGCACCTGCGGTCGCGAGCTTGTCGAGCACGATCTCCAGATGCTCAGCCCGGGCATCGCGGACGGTCACGTCACCACGTGTCATGACGGCTGCGACCGCCCAGGTGCCGCTGACGATGCGGTCGGGCACCGTCGCGTGACTCGTCGCCTGGAGGCGGTCGACTCCCATTACCTCCAGCGTCGACGTGCCGATCCCGTTGATCTTGGCACCCATGGAGCTGAGCATCCGGCAGACGTCGGCGATCTCCGGCTCGCGTGCGGCGTTGTCGATCAGTGTGGTGCCGCTCGCGAGGACGGCCGCCATGAGCAGGTTCTCGGTGGCACCCACGCTCGGGAAGTCGAGCCAGATCGTCGTGCCTCTGAGCCCGTCGGGCGCTTCGGCGACGACGAAGCCGTGCTCCACCCTGACGGTCGCGCCGAAGCGCTCCAACCCAGCCAGGTGCATGTCGAGGCCGCGGGAGCCGATGTTGTCACCGCCGGGAAGGGCAACCCGGGCCCGGCCGCAGCGGGCGACCAGCGGCCCGAGCACGCTGATGCTGGCGCGCAGTCGCCGGACGAGCTCGTACGGGGTGTCGTGGCCGATCTCGCCCGGCACCGCGACCCGTACCGTGTCGGCAGAGTCGCGCGTGACCGTGCACCCGAGACGCTGCAGCAGGTCGGCCATGTAGCCCACGTCGAGGATGTCCGGGACCGCCGTCAGGGTGGTCTCACCCTCGGCGAGCAGCGCGGCAGCCATAAGCTTGAGGACGCTGTTCTTGGCACCCGCCACCCGCACCTGACCCTGCAGCCGCGCGCCACCAGTGACCCGGAACATTTCCATTCGCGCCATCGTAAGGCCTCCCGCGCTTAACCCTTTGATCAGTGGTGGCGCCAGCGGCCTAGGCTGCCGTCATGGTCAACCTCACCCGCATCTACACCCGCACCGGCGACGAGGGCACAACTGCCCTGGTCGATATGAGCAGGGTTCCGAAGACTGACCTGCGCCTCGTTGCGTACGCCGACGTCGACGAGACCAACGCCGCAATCGGCCTCGCGCTGGCGCTGGGCGGGCTCGACGAGGACGTTGTGCAGACGCTCACGCGGGTGCAGAACGACCTGTTCGACGCCGGCGCCGACCTGGGCAATCCGGTCGTCGCCGAGCCGCCACACCCACCGTTGCGGGTCACGCAGACCTACGTCGAATGGATCGAGGAGCGCTGCGACCACTTCAACGAGCAGCTGGACCGGCTCCGCTCGTTCATCCTGCCCGGGGGGAGCGTGGGTGCGGCGCAGCTGCACGTCGCCCGAACCGTCGCGAGGCGGGCCGAGCGGTCGGCCTGGGCGGCGTTCGAGGTGCACGGCGACTCGATGAACCCGCTGGCGATTCGCTACCTCAACCGGCTGTCCGACCTGCTGTTCGTCCTCGCGCGCATAGCCAACCGTGAGGTCGGCGACGTGCTGTGGGTGCCTGGCAGCGACCGCTATCCGAGCGGGGAATGACCACGTCCAGCAGGTTCTCCCCCGCACCACCAGGCCTGCAGTCCTAGCCGTGCGGGGTGAATCCTTGCGGCGGGCCTTCGCAGCATGAGCTGGCGAGCATCCGCGCACCAGCGGTCCACACCTGCACTATCCACAGATCAGCGGCGAACCCGTCCAAACTCTGAGCGAACGCCGCATGATTCCTTGGCATGGATGGACCACTGGCTGCCTTGGCCAGGGCGCAGCGCGGCGTGATCCTTCGTCAGCAGGCCCTCGCGGTTGGCTACTCTCCTAACGAAATCGACCGACTTATCGGCAAGGAGCTGGTGCGCGTACGGAGAGGCGCCTACGCGGACAAGGAGATTTGGGCGCTGCTCGGCCGCGAACAGCGATACGTGTGTACGATCCACGCCGCGCTCCGTCAGCTCAAGGAACCCGCCGTGGCCAGCCACGTGTCGGCCGCAGCGATGCAGGAGCTGCCGCTCTGGAGGCTCCCCCTCAACCTCGTGCACGTCAGTCGCGGCTCACTGCTGTCATCTCGCACCGAGGGCGGGGTCAAGCACCATGCAGCCGGCGTTGATCCCGGAGAGATTGTGGTCATCGACGGTCTCGAGGTCTTTGACCTCGCCCGAGCGGTCATCGATGTCGCTCGGACCTGTGGATTCGAGGCGGCCGTCGCCGTGGCTGACGCTGCGCTGCATGGGGGCCTCTCGATGGACAAGCTCCAGGCCAGGTTCGAGCTCATGCGGGACTGGCAAGGGGCACGACAGGCAGGTCGAGTTATCTCGATCGCCGATGGCCGAACCGAGAGTGTGGGTGAGACGCGGACGAGGCTGTTCCTCCTGGACCTGGGGTTCGTGGGCATCCAGCCGCAGTATGAGTTCTTCTCGAACGGTCGGCTCGTAGGACGGGTGGACTTCTACCTCGAAGAGGAGAACACCGTCGTCGAGTTCGACGGCAAGCTCAAGTACAAGGTCCCAGAAGGCGCCAGCCCGAACGAGGCCAGCCAGATCGTGGTCCGCGAGAAGCTCCGCGAGGACCGGATCAAGGATCTTGGACCCGAGTTCACTCGCATTGTCTGGGACGACTTCGACACGCCGCGCGCCCTCGAGGACCGCGTTCGCAACACGACGCGCCGCGGACGACTGCGGAAGCGCTTCATCGAATAGCCACTGCTAGGACCTACCCCGCACTGCTAGGCCAGAAGCCCTGGTCGTACGGGGGAACTCCTGCTGGACGTGGTCAATCCGGCGCTCAGGCCACGACGTGCTCGCCAGGTGGCGCGGCCTCCAGCCAGGACACGAAGCCGGTGACCGCGAGCGCATCCATCGTGAGGTCTATCGGGCTGCCGGCGCAGCGGCAGGTGAGCACGACATGGCCGGGGGGTACGTGCACGCCATCTTCCGGGTCGGGGTTGTTGCGCTCGAGCAGGTCGAGATCGCGCCGGAGGAACACGCGGCGTGGACGCAAGCCGACGCCGAACGTACGAAACCACAAGATGCGGTCTCCGTCGTAGCGGCCGATGCCGAACACCCAGCCACCGCCCCACCGGCCCGGGTGCAGACGCACGCAGAGGTCAAAACCACCGTCGCGCTGGAGGATGCGGCGACGGACGGACAGGACGACGAGCCCCAGAACGAGGAGGAGTACCGCGACGAGAACGACCAGCGCCACCCATCCGAGTGACGAGTCGAGCACGCCGTCCTCCTGCCTCAGGAACCTTCGGCGACCCGGAGCCGGGTCTCGGCGCGGCGACGTGCCTCTTCGTCCTGGGCGGCCTCGTCGAGTGCGGCGCGGGCACGCTGCACGTCGATGTCGCCGGAGAGCTCCGCGGCCTCGGCGAGGAGGGCGACCCGGTCCTCGGACACGGAGAGAAAGCCTCCGTGGACGGCGGCGACGATCGAACCCTCGGTCGTGCGGATGCGAACAGGCCCGGTCACCAGCACGGCGAAGACCGGCTCATGACCGGCCATGATGCCGATGTCGCCCTCGACCGTGCGGGCGACCACGAGCTCGGCCTCCCCGGTCCACACGAGGTGGTCGGCGGCGACGACCTCGACCTGCAGGGTCTTGGCCACTGTTGCGGGCTCCTTGCGGTTGCGGGTAGGTGGATACCGATGGTGCCAGACGGCCCGGACCTCGCCGGAACTGGTCCCGGCGCGATCCGGGCCGCCCTTCGAAAGTCGGGCGATCCCTCAGAGGCGTCAGCCGGTGATCTGCTTGGCCTTCTTCTGCAGGTCGTCGATGCCGCCGATCGAGAGGAAGGCCTGCTCGGGCAGGTCGTCGAACTCGCCGTTGCAGAGCGCGTCGAACGCTTGCAGCGTCTCCTCGACCGGGACGAAGGAACCGTCCTGACCGGTGAACTGCTTGGCGACGAAGAAGTTCTGCGACAGGAACCGCTGGATGCGGCGGGCCCGCTGTACGACGATCTTGTCCTCTTCGGACAGCTCGTCGATGCCGAGCAAGGCGATGATGTCCTGCAGGTCGTTGTACTTCTGCAGGATCTCCTTGACCCGAGTGGCGATGCGGTAGTGCTCGTCACCGATGTAGCGCGGGTCGAGGATGCGGCTCGTCGAGTCGAGCGGGTCGACGGCGGGGTAGATGCCAAGCTGCGAGATCGGCCGCGAAAGCACGGTCGTCGCATCCAGATGGGCGAACGCCGTGTGCGGCGCCGGGTCGGTGATGTCGTCGGCAGGGACGTAGATGGCCTGCATCGACGTGATCGAGTGACCACGGGTGGAGGTGATCCGCTCCTGGAGCACACCCATCTCGTCGGCAAGCGTCGGTTGATAGCCGACGGCCGAAGGCATGCGACCGAGCAGGGTGGACACCTCGGAGCCGGCCTGTGTGAAGCGGAAGATGTTGTCGATGAAGAGGAGCACATCCTGCTTCTGCACGTCGCGGAAGTACTCCGCCATGGTGAGCGCGGAGAGTGCCACGCGCAGCCGGGTGCCCGGTGGCTCGTCCATCTGACCGAACACCAGGGCCGTCGAGTCGATGACGCCGGACTCGGTCATCTCCGTCAGGAGATCGTTGCCCTCGCGGGTGCGCTCACCGACACCGGCGAACACGGATACGCCGCCGAACTCCTGCGCGACACGGCGGATCATCTCCTGGATGAGGACGGTCTTGCCGACGCCGGCACCACCGAACAGGCCGATCTTGCCGCCTCTGACGTACGGAGTCAGCAGGTCCACGACCTTGATCCCGGTCACGAACATCTCCGTCCGGGCCTCGAGCTGGTCGAAGCTCGGGGGCGGACGGTGAATCGGCCAGGTCTCCTTGACCTCGACCGATGCCACGTCAAGCGGCTTGCCGAGGACGTTGAAGACGTGACCCTTGACGACGTCGCCGACCGGCACGCTGATCGGGCCACCGGTGTTGACGACCTCGGTGCCGCGCACGAGACCGTCGGTCGGCTGCATCGAGATGCCGCGGACAAGGTTGTCGCCGATGTGCTGCGCCACCTCGAGCGTGATGGTGCTCTTGCCCTCGCCCTCACCTTGATCGCTCAGGTCGAGCTCGATGGTGAGCGCGTTGTAGATGTCGGGCATCGCGTCGCCGGGGAACTCCACGTCGACAACCGGGCCGTTGACCCGTGCGACGCGACCCGACGACGTGGCCGTCTGCTCCGCGCTCTGCTCTAAGGACGTCGTCATGTGATTACTCGCTCCCCGCGGATGCGGCGGCCAGCGCGTCCGCGCCACCGACGATCTCGCTGATTTCCTGGGTGATCTCGGCCTGTCGGGCCTGGTTGGCTGCCCGCGTGTAGGTGCGGACCAGCTCCTCGGCGTTGTCGGTCGCCGACTTCATGGCCCGCCGACGGGCGGCGTGCTCCGATGCTGCCGACTGCAGCAGCGAGTTGTAGATGAGCACGTTGACGTACCTGGGCAGCAGTGCGTCGAGGACCTCTTCGGGCGATGGCTCGAACTCGTACAGCGGGTCCACGACGCCGTCGGACGGGAGCTCGATCTCGCTCTCACCTGTCGCCTCGCCCGGTACCGCCGGGGCGTCGGTGACGATGAGCGGCAACAGGCGGCGGGCTCGCGGCCGCTGCACGACCATGCTCCGGAACTGGGTGTAGACGATGTGTAGCTCGTCGACACCCCCCTCCTCGGTCGGCGTCAGGAACGCCTTGAGCAGGACAGCCCCTACCTCAGCGGCGTTGGCGTAGACAGGGTTCTCGGTGAATCCGCTCCACTCGCCGCCCATCTCGCGTCCGCGAAACCGGAAGAACGACAGACCCTTACGGCCGATGACGTAGGGGACCACCTCCTGGCCCTGGTCCCTGAGGAACCCGGCCAGCTTCTCGGCCTCACGGATTGCGCTCGAGGTGTAGGCACCCGCGAAGCCGCGATCGCTCGTCACGATCAGCACGGCCGAGCGCGTGGGCGATTCGGTCTCGTTGAGCAACGGGTGATCGAGGTTGCTCTTGGCGGCGACTGCCTCCAGCGCGCTCAGCAGCTGATTGGTGTATGGCCGCGCCGCCTCGACCCGCTGCTGCGCCTTGACGATGCGCGACGCGGCGATGAGCTCCTGCGCACGGGTAATCTTCTTGGTCGACTCGACCGAGCGGATCCGCCGGCGGAGGACTCGAAGCTGTGCTCCCATGTCTCAGCGTCCGCCGATCACGGGGCCGGAGCCTGGGCGTCGCCGGCCGAGCCAACGGCCTTCTTGATCTGCTCGGGTGTGCGCCGACGAGCCTTGATGGACTCCTGGTCCTCGTCGTCGAGCGGCGCAATCGGCTCGTCCTTGACCAGCGGCTGCCCGGACGCCGTCACGAACTCGCCCTTGAACTCACCGATCGCCTTCTCGAGCAGGGTGACCGTGTCGCTGGACAGATCCTTGGTGTTGGCGATGCTGTCGAGGATCTCGGCGTGGTCGCGGCCCAGGAACTCGAGGAACTCCCGCTCGAAGCGGCGGATGTCCTCGAGCGGCACGTCGTCCAGCTGACCTGTCGTGCCGGCCCACAGCGAGACGACCTGGTGGTTCACGGGGTAGGGGGTGTACTGCCCCTGCTTGAGCAGCTCGACGAGCCGGGCACCGCGGTCGAGCTGGTCGCGCGAGGCCTTGTCGAGGTCGGAGGCGAACGCGGCGAACGCTTGGAGGTCGCGATACTGGGCGAGGTCGATGCGCAGCGAACCGGCGACCTTCCTGATCGCCTTGATCTGCGCCGACCCGCCCACGCGGGACACCGAGATGCCGACGTTGATGGCCGGCCGGACGCCAGAGTTGAACAGGTCGGTCTCGAGGAAGCACTGACCATCGGTGATGGAGATCACGTTGGTCGGGATGAACGCCGAGACATCATTGCCCTTGGTCTCGATGATCGGGAGTCCCGTCATCGAGCCGGCTCCGAGGTCGTCGGAGAGCTTGGCGCATCGCTCGAGCAGCCGCGAGTGCAGGTAGAAGACGTCGCCCGGATACGCCTCGCGGCCCGGCGGCCGGCGCAGCAGCAGCGAGACGGCACGGTAGGCCTCCGCCTGCTTGGACAGGTCGTCGAAGACGATGAGGACGTGCTTGCCCTGGTACATCCAGTGCTGGCCGATCGCGGACCCGGTGTAGGGGGCGATGTACTTATAGCCGGCCGGGTCGGACGCGGGTGCTGCAACGATGGTGGTGTACTCCAGCGCGCCGGACTCCTCGAGCGCCTGCCGTACGGCGGCGATCGTGGAGCCCTTCTGGCCGATGGCGACGTAGATGCAGCGCACCTGTAGGGACTCGTCGCCCGACTTCCAGTTGTCGCGCTGGTTGATGATGGTGTCGACCGCGACGGCGGTCTTGCCGGTCTGGCGGTCACCGATGATCAGCTGGCGTTGGCCGCGGCCGATCGGGGTCATCGCGTCGATGGCCTTGATGCCGGTCTGCAGCGGTTCCTTGACTCCCTGGCGCTGCACGACCGTGGGCGCCTGCAGCTCGAGCGCGCGCCGACCCTCTGTGGCGATCTCGCCGAGGCCGTCGATGGGCTCGCCCAGCGCACCGACGACGCGGCCGAGGTAACCGTCGCCAACAGGCACGGAGAGGATCTCACCGGTGCGCTTGACCGGCTGCCCCTCGTCGACGCCCTGGAAGTCGCCGAGCACGACCGCACCGATCTCGCGAATGTCGAGGTTGAGCGCCAGGCCCAGGGTGCCGTCCTCGAACTCGAGAAGCTCGTTGGCCATCGCCGAGTGGAGGCCCTCGACGTGGGCGATCCCGTCGCCGGCGTCGATGACCCTGCCGACCTCCTCGCGGGAGGTCTCCGGGGTGTACGACTGGACGTGTCGCTCGATCGCGCTCCGGATGTCCTCCGGCCGGATCGTCAGCTCCGCCATGTGTCCCTGCTCTCTCATCCTGCGCCCTGTACGAGAGGGCCGCGTGCTCAGTGTTGGTTCGGTGTGCGTGCTTGGGATGTCACGCCGTCAGCCGGCGGCGGGCCTGCTCCAGCTTGGTTGCGATGCTGCCGTCGATGACCTCGTCGCCCACCTGGACGACGACCCCGCCGACGACGCTGGGGTCGACGGAGACCTGCAGGTGCACCTCTCGACCATAGACGCGGGCAAGCGCCTCGCCCAACCGCTGGTATTGCTGCGGCGTGAGCTCGACGGCCGTGCGGATCGTGGCCACGAGCTGGTCGCGCCGCTCGGCTGCAAGCTGCGACAGCTGCTCCAGGGCATGCTCGACCCGCCGACCTCTCGGGTTGGCGACGACATGGCTCACGAGCTTGACCGTGGTCGGATCGACCTTGCCCTGCAGCAGGTCGGTCACGACCTTGGCGCGCTGGGCCCCTGGGATCGAGAGGTCACCGAGCGCCGCGCTCAGCTGCGGCTCGGCCTCGACGATGCGAGCAAACCGGAACAAGTCGTCCTCGATGGTGTCGAGCGTGCCGGCCCGCTCGGCGATCACGAACAGCGCCTCCGCACCGAGCTGCTCGACGGCGTCGTTCAGATCGGCCGGACTCGACCAGCGTCGAGCCGCGACATCCTGCAGGACCTCGACTGTGAGCTCGCTCAGACCCGGACCGAAAAGGTCGCGTACGAGTGCCTGCTTTCGCTCGGCGCTCGTGCCCGCGTCGGCCAGGGCCCCGCGCAGCGCGGAGGACTCCCCGAGCACCTTGCTCACGGCGAGCAGCTCGTCGGCCACCGTGGCGAAGCCGGGGTCGTCCGACCGCACCACGAAACGCCTCGCGCGCTTCGGCGAGAGAGCGCCGGCTCGGTCCCAGCATCAGCTCCTCCCCGTGGCGGCAGTCGCCTCGAGGTCGTCGAGGAACGTGTCGACCGTCGCGCTGGCCCGCTCCTCGTCGAGCTGCCCGCCCACGATCTTCCCGGCGAGGGTGCTCGCGAGCGTCCCGATATCGCGGTTGAGCTCGGAACGCACCCGCTGCACATCGGCCGCCAGGCGCAGCTCGGTCTGCTCGTTGATGGCTCGCGCCGCCGCCTCGGCCTCGGATCGTGCCTCGGCGACGATGGCGGTCCGGTCGCTCTGCGCCTTGGCGCGGATCGCGGCCGCCTCCTCGCGAGCCTCTCGCAGCTGGGCGCGGTAGGACTCGAGGAGTGTCTGTGCCTCCGCCCGGTCGGCTTCGGCCTTCTCGAGCTTCTTCTCGATGCCCTCGGTCCGCGCGTCCAGCGCCGTCTTGAGCTGCGGCAGGACGTACTTCCAGAACAGGACAACAGACGATGCCGAAGAAGATCGCCGACCAGATGACTTCGTTGAGCGGGGGAATGAAGAGCTCGATGCCCTCCGGTGCGCCCTCTTCGGAGGCGAGAACCGGCGCGGTCGAGATCATGATCACGGGGCAGCTCCCGAGAAGATGAAGCCCGCGACAAGACCAATGAGCGCCAGTGCCTCGGTGAAGGCGATACCGAGGAACATGTTGGTGCGCAGGGCGCCGGTCATCTCCGGCTGGCGCGCCATGCTCTCGATCGTCTTGCCGACGACGAGGCCGATGCCGATGCCTGGGCCGATCGCGGCGAGGCCGTAGCCAATCGCACCGAGGCCATTGAGGCTGCCCTCGACCTGAGCGAGGATCTCCACAGCGGTTCCTTCCTGTTTGGCGCCCGAGTCAGCCTCGGACGTCGGTTCAGTGGTGGACGCTCAAGGCGCCGTCGATGTAGACAGCCGTGAGCAGGGTGAAGATGTAGGCCTGCAAGAACCCGACCAGGATCTCGAACAGCACGAACACGAAGCCGAGCCCGGCCGACACCAACGCCGAACGGCTTGAGCCAGACGTCAGCCTGGAAGAGAAGGTAGCTCGCGCCGCTGAAGAACAGCACGAGCATGAAGTGCCCCGACATCATGTTCGCCAGCAGACGGATCGTCAGTGTGATCGGCCGCAGGATGAAGGTCGAGACGAACTCGATCGGGGTCAGCAGCGCGTAGAGCGGCTTCGGCACGCCCGGCGGGAACAGGTTGTTCTTGAGGTACGGACCGAAGCCCTGGCTGCCGGATCCCAGCGGTGTTGAACACCACCCAGGCGATCAGTGCGAGCATCAGCGGGATCGCCACGACCGATGTGCCCGCGACGTTGATCAGGGGGATCACACCCGCCAGGTTCATCGCGAGGATGAAGAAGAACAGCGCCGTGAGGTAGGGCAGGAACCGCTGGCCCTTCGTCCCGATGACTGCGTCGATGATCTGCACCTGCACGAAGTCGACGCAGACCTCGCCGAAGTTCTGCAGGCCGCGCGGGACGAGCTGTGGCTTGCGGAACGCGACGTAGAAGAACACGACGATGACTGTGGTCATGAGCAGCTGGACCAGGGTGATGCGCGTCATCGCGAGGGGCGTGCCCTCGAAGAGCAGCTCCCCCGGAAAGAACTCGTCCAGCGATGGCCGGTGGAACCCCTCTTCGCCGCCCTGCGCGGTCAGCGACACGGCGGACAGCGCGAGCGTGTTCAGTGCGCCTCCAACGCTCGGGGCCACGACGGGTCAGTCATGGCCGAACCTGACATAGACGATGTAGAAGCTGCAGACAGCCCCGAAGACGACGCCCAACGGCAGGAACAGGCCTGTGTTGAAGAGTCTGTCCACACCGAAACCGACGAGTCCCCACACGGCTGGGCCGGCGAGCAAGGTCCCGGTGATGGCCCAAACCTTATCGGCCCCGTCCCTGGAATCCTGAGGTGGGGTCTGGTTCTGGTCGTTCATGCCGGGCCAGATGCTATCAAGGCGCCTCGGATGCCTACGAACCGTCGGATGTGAGATGCGTCGGACGCGGCTCGACGTACGGCGTGCGCGTACGGACAACGACCAGTGCCTCCGCAGCGAGCCAGCCGACCAGGCCGACGCTGAAGACGGCATAGAAGACCGGCCTCGACCAGAAGTCCGCGTCCCGCATCAGGACCAGCACGCCCAGGAACGCGACCAGCTTGAGTGCCCAGGTGCCCAGGACGATCGCGCCGAAGGCGCCGGCGCTGGCGTTGGCGGTGGCGAGCGCGGTGACCACGGTGACGCCGAAGAAGGCGGCCGGGATAGCGAGGCCGAGCACGGCCCCCCAAAACCCCTCCGATCCGGCAACCAGCCAGCCCACGAGCGCCGCAATCGGCAGTGCGATGGCGAAGAGCGCGCCGCAGATCCGCAGCGTCCGGCGCATTGGTAGGACCAGGGCCGCGCTCGGCGTCGCGGGGGCGTTCGGCTGATCAGTCACGGTGCTCCAGTCGGTTCGGGCGGGACCAGATTACGCGGGCGTGCCAAGGGCGCGGGTCCGCCGCCAGGCGGTGAACACGACCGCGAGGAGGCCGAAACCAATGAACACCGCGGCCGTAACCCACCCACCGAGCAGCGCAAGCGCGACGAGGCCGAAGGCCACGACGGCCGACCAGACCCACATGATGAGTACGGCTTGCTTCTGCGAGTGTCCGATCTCCAGCAACCGGTGGTGCAGGTGTTTCTTGTCCGGGGCGAACGGGGAGCGACCAGCTCGCGTGCGCCTGCCCACCGCCAGGAGCAGGTCGATGAACGGCACGGCCATGACGACCAGCGGAAGGATGAGCGGGAGCAGCGCGGGGAACAGGCTCGACCGCTCCCCCTCCAGGTCGCCGGAGAAGAACTGACCGGTGAGGGACACCGAGCCCGCCGCCAGCAGCAGCCCGATGAGCATCGACCCGCTGTCGCCCATGAAGATCCGCGCCGGGTTGACGTTGTGCGGCAGGAACCCGAGACAGACACCGGTCAGCACGACCGTCGTCAGTGCTGCGGTCGTCATGCGCGTGCTCGTGTCGAGGGTCATGACGTAGGCGTAGATGAAGAACGCCGCCGCACCGATGCCGACCATGCCGGCCGCAAGACCGTCGAGCCCGTCGACGAAATTGACCGCGTTGATGACCGTGACGACGAAGATCACCGTGAGGACGACACCCTGAGCCTGACCGAGCGAGAGGATGCCGCCGGGCAGCCAGAGCCAGGTGAACTGCACGCCCTGCACGGTCAGCAGACCGGCCGCGAGCACCTGACCGGCGAACTTCGTGAGCGCATCGAGATCCCAGATGTCATCGGCGACGCCCACGAGGGTGACCACGACGGCCGCGGTGAGCAGCGCCCGCGCGTCGTCGTACTGCTCGAAGACGATGCGCAGTCGTGGCAGCTCGCTCGCGACGACGAAGGCCGCCAAGACTCCGGCCAGCATCGCCACGCCGCCGAGCCGTGGGACGGGTGAGGCATGGACGTCGCGGTCACGTACGTCTGGCACGGCGCCCACTCGGTAGGCCAGCCGCCCCACGAGCCCCAGCAACAGATAGGTCATGCCGGCCGCGATGAAGAGCGTCAGGAGGTACTCGCGCACTCAGCCACCGACCTCGATGCCAGGCGCCACCTCGCGGAGCAGGTCCACCGACACCGCACCGACTCGCAGCACGCGTAGCGCGTCACCGGTGACATCGACGATCGTCGAGGGCTGGTCATCCTCGGTAGGACCGGCCTCCAGGTAGACGGCGACAGTGTCGCCGAGTTGCTCGGCCGCATCGGCGGCCGTCTGCGCCGGCTTGTGTCCGCTGCGGTTGGCGCTGCTCACGCCCATGGGACCAGTCTCGCGCAGCAGCTCGATGGCGACGGGGTGGAGCGGCATGCGAACGGCCACCGTCCCCCCGCTCTCACCGAGGTCCCACTGCAGCGAGGGCTGCTCGTGGAGCACGAGGGTGAGGCCGCCCGGCCAGAACGCCTCCATCAGTGCTCGGCCAAGGGGTGGGACTCGCGCGGCAATGCCGTCGACAGTTGCGGGTGAGCCGACCAGCACCGGGACGGGCATCCCCCTGTCGCGGCCCTTGGCCGCCAGCAGCGCCCCGATCGCGTCGGGGTTGAAGGCGTCCGCCCCCACGCCGTACACAGTGTCGGTCGGGAGCACGACGAGCTTGCCGCGTTTGACCGCCCGCGCCGCCTGCTCGAGGCCCATGCGACGTTCACCGGGTTCGCGGCAGTCGAACGTGCGGCTCACGGATGCTCTCCCGGTGCGCGTCGGGCGGTCAGGAAGCGCGGGCGACCGGCCAGATCGGCGTGATCGCTCGGCGACGCCCATTCAACCCGGTCGTCGACAAGAGCCGTCGCCGACTCCCCGTGGCTGTCGTCGTGCTCGACGACGAGGAGGCCGCCGGGCCGCAGCAGCCGACGAGCCGCGGCGACAACAGTGCGAGGCCCGTCGAGGCCGTCAGGACCGCCGAACACCGCAAGCTGCGGATCGTGGTCGCGAACCTCCGGGTCGAGATGGGGTGCCTGGGTGAGCGGGACGTACGGCGGGTTGGCGACGACCACGTCGACGCTCGCCGCCAGGTCGGGCAGGGCGGTCGCCGCGTCTCCCAGGAGGATGTCGACGCGGTCGGCGAGTCCCAGAGCGGCGACGTTGCGCACGGCGTACGAGTGCGCGACCGGGTCGAGCTCAACCGCGACGACGCGTGCATCCGGCACTTCCGAGGCAACGGCCAGCCCTATCGCTCCACTGCCGGTGCACAGGTCGACCGCGAGGCCGGGACGGCCCAGTGAGCGCAGCTCGTCTATCGCCGCCTGAGCGACGAGCTCGGTCTCCGGCCTCGGCACGAACACCCCCGGGCCGACGGCGAGCTCCAGATGCCGGAACGGGGCGCGGCCGGTGATGTGCTGCAACGGCTCGCGGGCAACGCGGCGGGCGATCAGCAGGCGCAGCCGCTGAGCGTGCCGTGGCGACACCCCGTCGACCAGCGACAGTCGACTGCGTGGGGTTTGGAGTACGTATGCCGCCAACAGCTCGGCGTCGGCTCGAGCCGAGGCGATGCCGGCGTCAGCGAGCCGACGAGTGGATGTCGCGAGGAGATCACGCAGCTGTACTGCGGCGGTCACACGCTCGCCTGCGATGCGAGCTGCGCGGTGGTGTCGGCGTCGACAAGAGCTTGCACAACAGCGTCGAGGTCTCCCTCGAGCACCTGATCGAGGTTGTAGGCCTTGAACCCGACACGATGGTCGGTGATGCGGTTCTCCGGGAAGTTGTAGGTGCGGATCCGCTCGGACCGGTCGACCGTGCGGACCTGAGACTTGCGCTCGGCCGCCGCCGCCGCGTCGGCCTCCTCCTGCGCCGCCGCCAGGAGGCGGGCGCGCAGGATGCGCATCGCCTGCTCCTTGTTCTGCAGCTGCGACTTCTCGTTCTGACACGAGACGACGATGCCGGTGGGCAGGTGTGTGATGCGTACGGCCGAATCTGTGGTGTTGACACTCTGGCCGCCAGGGCCGGACGAGCGGAACACGTCGATGCGCAGGTCGTTGGGGGATATGACAACGTCTGCAGAATCTTCTTCAGGCTCGGGCAGCACCAGGACGCCGGCCGCGCTCGTGTGGATGCGACCCTGCGACTCGGTCACCGGGACTCTTTGCACGCGGTGGACGCCGGCTTCGTACTTGAGCCGCGCGTACGGCCCGGTGCCCGGCTCAGGCGTGCCCCGCGCCTTGATGGCCAGCGAGACGTCCTTGTAGCCGCCGAGGTCGGACAGCTCGGCGTCGAGGATCTCCGTACGCCAGCCCACGCGCTCGGCATGGCGGGTGTACATCCGGAGCAGGTCGCCAGCGAACAACGCCGACTCCTGGCCGCCCTCCCCCGCCTTGATCTCGAGGATGACGTCCCTGTCGTCGTTGGGGTCGCGCGGCAGCAGCAGGGTGCGCAAGCGGTCGGCCAGCTCGGCCCGGCGCTCCTCGAGCTCGTTGGCCTCATCGGCGAACGACGCGTCCTCGGCGCCGAGCTCGCGGGCGGCCTGCTCATCGGCGTCAGTCTGCAGCCATTCGCGGTAGGTGCCGACGATCTGCCCGAGCGCCGCATACCGCCGACCGAGCGCGCGGGCCCGCCCCGCGTCGGCGTGCACCGCCGGGTCGGCAAGCTGCCGCTCCAGGTCGGCGTGCTCGGCTACGAGCTCATCCAGCCGCTCGAACACGGTCATCGCCTCCTTTCCGCTGCGTCTTGACACCTCCCAAATGACCACGTGGAGCAGGGTTGTCCCCGCACCGCTAGGCCTTAAGGCCTGGTGGTGCGTGGGCAGAGGTGCTGAACGTGGTCATTCTCCCCGGGAATGCACAACGGCGCCGATCGCGAGCAACATGCCCGGATCGGCGCCGTCGGTGTAGCTACTTCTTGGCCGCGGCCTTCTTGGCGTAGCGAGCCTCGAACCGGGCCACGCGGCCGCCGGTGTCGAGGAGCTTCTGCTTGCCGGTGTAGAAGGGGTGGCACTGCGAGCAGACCTCAGCGTGGATCACGCCGTTCTTGGCCGTGCTGTGCGTGGTGAACGTGTTGCCACAGGTACAGGTGACCGTGGTCTCCACGTAGTCAGGGTGGATGTCGGGCTTCATGTGTTCTCCTCGTTTTGGCAGTCGCCGGGTCGGCCTGTGGGCGTCATCACACGCCCCACCGTGAACCGGAACCGCTCTCTAGTGTGCCAGAGGACCGGGCAGGGTCTAAACGCACGGCACCGCCCAGATCTTCCGGATGCCGGCTCAGTCCTCGTCCTTGCCGCCGTTGAGGGTCGGCGTGGTCTTCTGGACCTGCATCAGGAACTCGTAGTTGCTGCGCGTGTCGCGCAGCTTGCCGAGCAGGAGCTCGATGGCCTGCTGCGAGTCGAGCGCGGACAGCACCCGGCGCAGCTTCCACATGACCTGGAGCTCGTCCTTCGGCATGAGGATCTCTTCCCGGCGAGTGCCAGAGGGATCCACGTCGACGGCAGGGAAGATCCGCTTGTCGGCGAGCTGGCGGGACAGCCGGAGCTCCATGTTGCCGGTGCCCTTGAACTCCTCGAAGATCACTTCGTCCATCTTCGACCCGGTCTCGACGAGGGCCGTGGCGAGGATCGTGAGCGACCCGCCGTTCTCGATGTTGCGGGCGGCGCCGAAGAACCGCTTGGGCGGGTACAGGGCGCTGGAGTCGACACCACCGGACAGGATGCGCCCGCTCGCCGGCGCGGCGAGGTTGTAGGCGCGGCCGAGGCGGGTGATCGAGTCGAGCAGGACGACCACGTCGTGGCCGAGCTCGACAAGCCGCTTGGCGCGCTCGATCGCCAGCTCGGCGACGGTCGTGTGGTCGTCGGCGGGACGGTCGAAGGTGGAGGCGATGACCTCACCCTTGACCGTGCGCTGCATGTCCGTGACCTCTTCGGGTCGCTCGTCGACGAGCACGACCATCAGGTGGGCCTCGGGGTTGTTGTGGGTGATCGCGTTGGCGATCGCCTGCAGCACGAGGGTCTTGCCCGCCTTGGGCGGCGAGACGATGAGGCCGCGCTGGCCCTTGCCGAGCGGCGCCACAAGGTCAATGACGCGCGTGGTGAGGACGTTGGCCTCGGTCTCGAGGCGCAGCCGGTCCTGCGGATAGAGCGGCGTCAGCTTGGCGAACTCGGGACGATGGCGGGCCGCCTCTGGGTCGGCACCGTTGACCGTGTCGACGCGGACGAGCGCGTTGAACTTCTCCCGGCGCTCGCCATCCTTGGGCTGGCGCACGGCACCGGTGACAGCGTCACCCTTGCGCAGGCCGTGCCGCTTGACCATCGCGAGCGAGACATAGACGTCGTTGGGGCCGGGCAGGTAGCCCGAGGTCCGGACGAACGCGTAGTTGTCGAGGATGTCGAGGATGCCGGCGACCGGAATGAGGACGTCGTCCTCGGTCACAGCTGGCTCGTCGAAACGGTCGCGACCCGGACGATGTTCGCGGTCGCGCTGACCGCGGTCGCGCCCCCGGCGACGGCGGCGGCGGCCGCGGCCGTCCTCGTCGTCGTCGTACTGTGCAGCGCGGGCGTCTTCACGCGGTCCGCGGTTGTCCTGCCGGCCGTCGCGACCCTGGCGGTTGTCCTGCCGGTCGTCGCGACCCTGGCGGTCGCGGTTGTCCTGGCGGTCGCGGTTGTCCTGGCGGTCACGGTTGTCTTGCCGGTTGTCCGGCCGGCCCTCGCGACGGTCCTGCCGGTCGCCCCGGTCCTGAGGCTCCACGCGGTCGACGGCAGGCGCCTCAGCGCGCTCGTCGCCGGCAGCGGAGTCGGAGACCGCCTCGGTGGAGTCGGTGCGCGCCTCCGCCACGGGCGCGGTCTCAGCGGCGCCGGCGGTGGGCGCTCCGGTCGGGCGGCTTGCCCGGCGCGGTGCGCGCCGACCCACGGAGTCCGCGGTCGGCTCAGCGGTCGCCTCGTCGAGGCTCGGCTGGTGGTTGGCAATTGCGGTCTGCTCGGCGCCACCGGCGCCCCCCTGGGCGGCCGTGATGGCCTCGATCAGCTGGCTTTTGCGCATGCGGCCGGTGCCCGAGATCCCGAGGCTGGAGGCAAGCTCCTGCAGCTCGGCAAGCACCATGCCGGACAGTCCGGGCCCGCGACGGCGCGCGCGCGACCGACCAGCAGTCGCGGTGCCCTCGGCAGGCTCGGGCTGGGTATCAACAACGTCGATTGTTTCGCTCACGAAAGGTCCTTTCCTGGACCGGAGGCGCCGGAACGTCCGGCAGCGCTTACATATCCCGGCAAAGCCGGGACGACACGAGGCTCCACCACTAGGCGGGTTGCCCCAGGTGCCGAAGGTGCGGAGAACCGAGCCTTCAAAGGAGGGGCCACAGGTTCAGCAGAATGATTCCGAAGCAAACCCGTGTGGGTGACCCACCAGCTAGGGGTCGGTGCGATGCGAGGGTAACACGCCGGTTCCTGGAACGGGACACCCCGCCGCATGTCGGGTCAGCATTCTTAGCTGACCACGGCTGCACCGCCAACCTCCCCGGCAACGGCTCGCCACCCTGTCGGCGCCAGCTCCACGACGCTGTCGACACTGGCTTCGTCGGCCAAGACAAGGACGGAAGGGCCTGCCCCGGACACGACAGCCGGGATGTCTCGGGCCCTGAGTGTCTGGACCAGCGCCGCCGTTTCCCGCATGGCAGATGCGCGGTACGGCTGGTGCAGGCGGTCGTCAGTTGCCGCAAGCAGCAGGTCGGGCCGCTGGGTCAGGGCAGCTACCAAGAGCCCGGCGCGGCCGGCGTTGAAGGCCGCATCAGCATGCGGCACCATGCGAGGCAACAGCCCGCGAGCCGCCTCTGTGGACAGCGCCGACTGACGGCACGAGCACCACGGGAGCTATGCCGCGGGCGGTGTCTAGCCTTACCGCCCGCACGCGCCCGCCTTCGACCCACGCAATCGTGAGCCCACCCAGCAGACAAGCCGCGACGTTGTCCGGATGACCCTCGACGGTCGTAGCAATTTCTAGGAGATCGGCGTCAGTCAGACTCTTACCGAGATCTCCTGCTACCCCTCTCGCCAGCAACCCTCCGGCCACAATGGCTGCTGCTGACGATCCAAGACCCCGTCCATGCGGAATCCAGTTACGACACGACAACGTCAGCGGTGGGCGAGTCATTCCCAGCCGGGAGAACGTGGCGTCCATGGCCCGTACGACGAGATGCCGGGCATCCAGCGGCACGTCGCCCGCTCCCTCGCCGTCGACACTGATCACGAGGCCACTGCCACCCAGCTCGACCTGCACCTCGTCGCTCAGGCTCAGGGCCAGCCCGATGGCATCGAAGCCGGGACCGAGATTGGCGCTCGTGGCGGGGACGCGGACCGTGATCCGCCGATCAGCCTCGGTCATGGCTCACGCGAGCCCGATGACGGCGGCCGCCGCGGCCGCATCGGCCGGAATCGTGGCGGCGTCGAGCGGTCCTCTAGCCGAGAGCGCCGTGTCGACGTCCTTCAGCCCGTGACCGGTGACCGTGATGACCACGGTCTGCCCGCCGTCGACACGCCCGGCTTCGTGCAGCTTCAGTAGGCCGGCGACGCCAGCGGCCGATGCCGGCTCGACGAATACGCCCTCGCGACGGGCCAGCTCGGCCTGCGCCGACATGATCTGCTCGTCGGTGACCGCCTCGATGAGTCCGCCCGACGCGTCGCGAGCGCCGACCGCATCGACCCAGCGCGCCGGGTTGCCCACGCGGATGGCCGACGCCACGGTCTCGGGGTGCTCGACGGGCGCACCCAGCACGATGGGCGCCGCACCCGCCGCCTGGAAGCCCCACAACCGCGGGCGGCGCAGGGCGAGCCCGGCCGCGGCGTACTCCTCGTAGCCGGCCCAATAGGCCGGCATGTTGCCGGCGTTGCCGACGGGCAGGACGTGTAGGTCGGGAGCGTCGCCCAGCGCGTCGACGATCTCGAAAGCGGCCGTTTTCTGCCCGGCCAGCCGGAAGCCGTCCTTGTTGGCGGAGTTGACCAGCGCCACCGGATAGTCACGGGCAAGATCGCGGGCGACCCTGAGGCAGGCGTCGAAGTTGCCCTGCACCTGGACGATCTGCGCGCCGTAGAGCACTGCCTGTGCCAGCTTGGCGGCAGCGATCTTGCCCTCTGGCACCAGCACGACCGGGTTGATGCCGGCGCGTTGGGCGTAAGCAGCCGCCGACGCGCTGGTGTTGCCGGTCGACGCACACACGACCGCCTTGACTCCGCTCTCGGCAGCCTTGGAAATCGCCACGGTCATGCCGCGGTCCTTGAACGACCCGGTGGGGTTGCTGCCCTCGACCTTGACGTAGACCTGGCAGCCGGTGAGCTGTGACAACCAGCCCGCCTCGACCAGCGGCGTGCCACCCTCACCAAGAGTGACCACAGGCGTTGTGGCGGTGACCGGAAGCCAGTCGCGGTATTCCTCGATCACGCCCCGCCATAAGTTGGACACGGCCGGCCAGTCCTCCCCTTATTCCCCTTCGACACGCATCACAGACAGTACGTCCCGCACGATGTCCAGCCCCCGCAGGTCGGCGACGGTCGCGGACAGGGCCGCATCGCGGGCCGCGTGCGTGACAACGACAAGCTCGGCATCGGACTCGCCATGGATGCGTTGGCGCACGGTCTCGATCGACACGTCATGCTTGGCGAATACACCGGCGATCGTCGCCAGCACGCCAGGCCGGTCGTCGACGTCGAGGCTGACGTGCAACCGCGTGACCGTCTCACCCATCGGGGCCACGTCGAGGGACGCGTACGAGGACTCGGCCGAGCCGCGAGCACCCTGCAGCCGGTGGCGAGCAACCGTGACGAGATCGCCGAGCACGGCGCTGGCCGTCGGAGCGCCACCCGCCCCACGCCCGTAGAACATGAGCTCGCCCGCGGCGTCGGCCTCGACGAACGCCGCGTTGAACGCATCTCGTACGCCGGCGAGCGGATGGCTGCGCGGGATCATCGCCGGGTGCACGCGCACACTGATGGATTTCTGGTCGGCGGACTGCTCGGCGATCGCCAGCAGCTTGACCACGTGGTCCATGGCCTTGGCACCCGCGACGTCGGCCGCGGTGACCTCGGCGATGCCCTCCCGGTGAACGTCCGCCGCAGTGACCCGCGTGTGGAACGCGAGGCTGGCGAGGATGGCCGCCTTGGCCGCGGCGTCGAACCCCTCGACGTCGGCCGTCGGGTCAGGCTCGGCGTAGCCGAGTGTCTGGGCCTCCTCCAACGCCTCGGCGAACCCCGCGCCTGTGGAGTCCATGCGATCGAGGATGAAGTTGGTGGTGCCGTTGACGATGCCGAGAACGCGTCGCACCTTGTCGCCGGCTAGGGACTCGCGCAGTGGCCGGACGAGCGGAATCGCGCCGGCGACCGCGGCCTCGTAGTAGAGATCGACGCCCTGCTTGTCCGCCGCCTCATAGAGGGTGGCTCCGTCTTCGGCGAGCAACGCCTTGTTGCCGGTCACGACGGACTTACCGTGCTCCATCGCGGACAGGATCAGTGACCGGGCAGGCTCGATGCCGCCGATGACCTCGATGACGAGATCGACATCGTCACGGACCACGAGCGCGGCCGCATCGGTCGTGAACAGTGCCCGGTCGACACCCGTCGCGGTGCGGTCTTTCCCAAGGCGTCGTACGGCGACGCCGGCAAGCTCGAGCGGCGCCCCGGCGCGGGCCGCGAGGTCAGTGGCATGGGTGGTGAGCCGGCGGGCCACCTCAGACCCGACGTTTCCACAGCCGAGCAGCGCCACCTTCAATGCTTGAGCATGTCGCGCACCCATTGCTCGCTCCTGCTCCTGCTCTCCCTCGTGGACCCGGATCAGTCTGTTGACGGCCGACGAATCGTGCGGACCTGGTCCATGATGCGAGACATTTGTCTCATTCTTCGTCCAGCCGCAGAAGATCTTCCTCCGTCTCGCGGCGCACGAGGACGCGAACAGAGCCCTCCCGTACCCCGAGCACCGGCGGTCGCGGCACGTGGTTGTAGTTGCTCGCAAGCGAGCGGCAGTAAGCCCCGGTCGCGGGAACCGCGACAAGGTCACCCGGCTGGATGTCGCCCGGGAGGAACTCGTCCTTCACCACGATGTCACCGCTCTCGCAGTGCTTGCCCACGACGCGGGCAAGCACTGGGGCGGCGGCGGATCGGCGGCTCGCCAGGGTGGCCGAGAAGTCGGCACCGTATAGAGCCGTACGGATGTTGTCGCTCATGCCGCCGTCGACCGCGACGTACGTGCGGGTGGCGCCAGCGTCGAGCGTGACCTGCTTGACCGTGCCGACCTCGTACAGCGTGAAGGTGGTGGGACCCACGATCGCGCGCCCCGGCTCGATCGAGATGTGGGGAACCGCGACGCCGCGAGCACGGCACTCGTTCTCGACGATCTCGGCCAGCGCGGCCGCGAGCTGCTCGGGCGGCTCCGGATCGTCCTGGCTCGTATAGCGGATGCCGAAGCCCCCACCCAGGTCGAGCTCGGGCAGCGCGATGCCATGCGTCTCGCAGAGCGCCGCGTGGAGTCCGATGGCGCGCCGGGCGCTCACCTCGAAGCCCGAGGTGTCGAAGATCTGCGAGCCGATGTGCGTGTGCAGCCCGATGAGGTCGAGCGACGGTTGGGCCAGCACCTGAGCGATCACCGCGGCGGCCGTGCCATCGGCAATCGAGAGGCCGAACTTCTGGTCCTCGTGCGCCGTGGCGATGAACTCGTGGGTGTGCGCCTCAACGCCCACGGTGACGCGCACCATCACGGGCACCCGCCGATCGGCTGCCGCCGCGATGCGAGCGAGGCGGTCGACTTCAACTGGCGAGTCGACAACGATCCGACCGACACCGGCTTCGACAGCGTGGGTGAGCTCCGCGATCGACTTGTTGTTGCCGTGCATGCCGACGTGGCTCGCCGGAAAGCCGGCTCGTTGCGCGACCGCCAGCTCGCCGCCGGTGCAGACGTCGAGCCCGAGCCCCTCCTCCGCCACCCAGCGGGCGACGGCCCTGCTCAGGAATGCCTTGCCTGCGTAGTAGACATCGGCTCCGGAGTGCCGAGCAAAGGCCGCCTCGAAGGCCTCCCTGAATGCACGTGCCCGAGCCCGGAAGTCGGCCTCGTCGAGGATGTACGCCGGGGTGCCGAACTCTTCGGCGATCCGGGTGACCGGGACACCGCCCACTGCAAGCACACCGTCGTCCGCCCGGCGTACCCCGCTCGGCCAGAGTCCGTCGAACAAGGCGTTGACGTCGGTCGGGCGACGCAGCCAGGGCGGCCCTCGATGGCCGAGGTCGGCGTGCAGGGCTCCCGCCTCGTGTGCAGGCACTGGTGCCTACATCCGCTCGGGCGCGGAGACCCCGAGCAGGTCGAGGCCGTTGGCGAGGACCGTACGCGTCGCGGCACAGAGCACCAGCCGGGCCCGGTGCAGGTCGGTGGTCTGTTCGTCGCCCATCGGCAGCACTCGGCAGACGTCGTAGAAACGGTGGTAGCTGCCCGCGAGGTCCTCGAGGTAGCGCGCGACGCGGTGCGGCTCACGGAGCTCCGCGGCTGTCGTCACGACGCGCGGAAACTCCGCCAGCGACCCGAGCAGCAGGCCCTCGCGCTCGTGGTCGAGCAATGCCGGGTCGAACGACTCCGCATCGACAGCGATGCCGAGGTCAGCCGCATTACGCAGCAGGGAGGCGATGCGCGCGTGGGCGTACTGCACATAGAAGACGGGGTTGTCGCTCGTCTGCCGTGTCATGACTTCCACGTCGACCGTGAGCGGCGAGTCGGCCGGGTATCGGCAGAGCGTGTAGCGCGCGGCGTCGACGCCCGTCAGCTCGACGACCTCTTCGAGCGTGACGATCGTGCCGGCCCGCTTGGACAGCTTGAGCTCCACACCGCCCTTGAGAATCTTGACCAGCTGGCCGATGAGCACCTCGATGTGCTCGTCAGGGTCGTCGCCCGCGCAGGCTGCCATGGCCCGCAACCGCCCCACGTAGCCGTGGTGGTCGGAACCCAAGAGGTAGATGCACCTGTCGAAGCCGCGAGCGCGCTTGTCGACGTAATAGGCGGTGTCGGACGCGAAGTAGGTGAGCTCGCCATCAGCCTTGATGAGCACACGGTCCTTGTCGTCACCGAAGTCGGTCGTGCGCATCCAGACTGCGCCGTCCTTCTCGAAGACATGCCCCTGCTCGCGCAGCTTGGCCATGCCCCGCTCGACCGCGCCGGACTCGTGCAGAGTGCGCTCGGAGTACCAAACGTCGAAATGCGTGTTGAAGCCCTCGAGGACGTGCTGTTGCTGATGGAGCTGCCGCTGGTAGCCCTCCTCGCGGAACGCAGCGAGCTGGTCTTCGTACGGCAGTGACATGATCTCCGGTACCTCGGCGACGATCGCGGCGGCGAGGTCAATGATGTAGGCGCCGTGGTAGCCGTCCTCCGGGATCGGACGACCATGCGCTGCGGCTCGGAGCGACGCGCCGAACTTGTCCATCTGGACGCCGCGGTCGTTGATGTAGAACTCGCGGACGACGCGGGCGCCGGCCGCCTCGAGCACGCGGCCTATGGCGTCGCCTACTGCCGCCCAGCGGGTGTGACCGAGATGCAGCGGGCCGGTGGGGTTGGCCGAGATGAACTCAACGTCGATCGACTGGCCGGAGAGGTTCTCGGTGTGGCCGTACCTTGCAGCGCTGGTGACGATCGCGCGGGCCACCTCCCCAGCCGCGGCGGCATCGAGGGTGATGTTGAGGAAGCCCGGTCCGGCGATGTCGACGCCCTTGATGCCCGGCGTGGCAGCTAGCCGATCGGCGAGCAGCTGCGCAAGCTCACGCGGGTTGCGGCCCGCCTTCTTGGCGAGCTGCAGTGCGACGTTGGTGGCATAGTCACCGTGCTCGGTGTTCCTCGGGCGCTCCACCGTCACGCGCTCCGGCACACCGTCTGCCAGGCTCAGCTCGCCCGCGTCGACAGCGGCCGAGAGAGCGTCGTGGATCACGGTCGACAGCTGCTCGGGAGTCACCGGACAATGTTATAGGCCCGGCCTTATCGGCCGAGGTCAGGCGGTTCCGGGCGGCCGGTGCGCGGCTGGTATTCTCGACTGCGCCCGGAGCCCCCGTAGCTCAGGGGATAGAGCATCGCCCTCCGGAGGCGGGTGCGTAGGTTCGAATCCTACCGGGGGCACCAATCACCCTGATGGGGCGATGCGTTCGCGCGCACGTGCATCCATGTTCACAATGTGGCGACACGTCATAGCTGGCTCCTCCAACCCGCCCTGGTCGTCCTCTTGGTCCTCGCGGGGTGCGGCACAGACGACGGGGATGGCGCCACCGCCGCCAGTCCGACCGAGAGTCCGAGCGTGTCCCTGGAAGGACCGACGTGGGCATTGGCCTCCGCGCCAGCAACAGGATCCCCGCTGGCAGACATCGTCGTCACAGCACGTTTCCAGCAGGGCACGATGTCCGGCGAGAGCGGCTGCAACACCTACAGCACCTCGTACGAGGTCGACGGTATGTCCCTCACCATCGGCGCTGAGATCGCTGGTACGCGGAAGGCGTGCCCTCCGGCCGAGACCGCGGTGGAACGTGCCTATCTGGAGCGATTGCCTCAGGTCACGGCGTACCGGATCGCGAGCGGCACCCTCACCCTGCTGAACAGTGACGACGAGGCGCTACTGGAGTACAACGCGACAATCGGGGCTGAAGCCATCCTGGGCGAGTGGTCAGTGACGAGCTATCTGTCGGGTGACGCGATCACGTCGGTGCTGGGCGGAGTCGAGATGACGACGACCTTCGCCGCCCTGGTCGTCACAGGCAACTCCGGGTGTAACAGGTTCAACGGTCCCTACGAGGTGGAGGGGGACGGCATCACCTTCGGACAGCTCGCGTCGACGAAAGCAGCCTGCCCGACCGAGGAGCTCCAGAAGCAGGAGACTGACTACCTTGCCGCGCTCGGCCTTGCGACGACTTTCAGAGTGACAGGCAACCGCCTGGACCTGCTCCGGCCCGGCGACACCATCGCTGCCACGCTCGTACGCGCGACATGATTGCGACATGACGTTTCTCGGCGAGGCCCCTGAGGTGAGTGCTCGGTTCCGACCACTGGCGACGGTCGAGACGCCACCGGTGGCCCAACCGAACTCGTGGTACGTCGCTCCCGGCTCGGTGACCAAAGGGCAGTACGGGTTGTTCAAGTACGAAGTGCGGCCGCAGTCCGGGCCAGGCGCGCACATTCACCGTACGTTCTCCGAGTCGTTCTACATCCTCGACGGGTCGGTGCGCCTGTTCGATGGTGCGACGTGGGTGGACGCCAATCCCGGTGACTTCCTGTACGTCCCCGAGGGGGGCATCCATGCGTTCCGCAACGAGCAGGAGCAGGTGGCAACGATGCTCATCCTGTTCGCCCCCGGAATTCCGCGAGAGCGGTTCTTCACCGAGATCGCCGAGCTCCATGCCTCGGGTCGGACGCTCACGCCTGAGGAGTGGACTGAGTTCTACGCCCGACACGACCAGTACATGGTCTAGACCGTGGGCATACCGGGTGGCCGGTATCCCACACGGCGGTTAGCGCCGATGCCCGCCGGGGCTTGTTCCGCGAGACTGACCCGTGACGGCGGCAGACTTCGGGAGTGAGCGGACATGGCGGAGCCGGGACAAGAGGTTGTCCCACAGGCCGTACTGAGTCCGCTCACCAGGGCGGCGATCTTCCTAGTGGTGACGATCGACGCTGGAGGTGAGTCGCGCGTTCGTGATCTGTTGCCCGATCTGTCGGGGTTGCAGCGGGCAGTGGGTTTCCGAGCGCAGGAGGGCCGGTTGAGCTGCGTCACCGGGATCGGTTCGCAGGCCTGGGATCGGTTGTTCGCCGGACCACGTCCCGCCGAGCTGCACCCGTTCCGCGAGCTGACCGGTCCGGTCCACCATGCAGTGGCAACACCGGGTGACCTGCTGTTCCACATCCGGGGGCAGCGGCCGGACCTGTGCTTCGCCTTGGCCGCAGAGATCGTGGATCGGATACGCGACGCGGTGACGGTGCGCGACGAGGTGCACGGGTTCAAGTACTTCGACGTACGAGACCTGCTGGGCTTTGTCGACGGAACGGAGAACCCGGTCGGCTCTGTGGCCGGCGACGCTGTGCTGATCGGCACGGAGGATCCGCCATTCGTCGGCGGGAGCTACGTGATCGTGCAGAAGTACGTGCACGACCTGCAGGCGTGGAACGCGCTGCCGGTCGAGGCCCAGGAAATGGTCATCGGCCGCACGAAGCTGTCCGACATCGAGTTGGACGACGACGTCAAGCCGGCCGACTCCCACGTCGCGTTGAACACGATCGTCGATCCCGACGGCACCGAGCGGCAGATCCTGCGTGACAACATGCCCTTCGGTGAGGTGGGACGCGGCGTGTTCGGCACCTACTTCATCGGCTACGCCCGCACCCCGATGGTCACCGAGCTGATGCTGCAGCGGATGTTCCTGGGCGCGCCGCCGGCCAGCCACGACCGGATCCTGGACTTCTCCACCGCAGTGACCGGCAACCTGTTCTTCGTCCCGAGCGCCGACTTCCTCGACGACCCGCCGGACCGGCCGACTGACCCCGAAAAGCCGATCGCGCCGTCCCTGGGGATCGGCGATCTGAGAGGAAGCGACGTGTGATGGACAACCTGCATCGGGAACTGGCGCCCGTCTCCGCCGAAGCATGGGCCGACCTGGAGGACGAGGCGCGGCGCACGTTTCGCCGTCACGTCGCCGGCCGCCGCATCGTCGATGTCGCGGGCCCGGACGGAGTGCAGCTATCGGCGGTCGGCACCGGGCACCTACAGGCCATTGATGCTGTCTCGGACGGCGTCATCGCCCACGCGCGCCGGGCCCAGTCGATCGTCGAGCTGCGGGTGCCGCTCACCGTCGACCGCCAGCAGGTCGACGACGTCCTGCGCGGAGCCAAAGACGCGGATTGGCAGCCGGTCAAGGATGCTGCCCGCCAGCTCGCATTCGCCGAAGACCGTGCGATCTTCGAGGGCTACGCGGCGGCCGGTATCGCGGGCCTCCGCGCCAGCTCGTCCAACCGGGCGGTCTCGCTGCCCACGGACGTCCTCGGCTACCCCAACGCCGTCGCCCAGGCCGTGACCGCCCTGCGACTGGCCGGCGTCAACGGCCCGTACACCCTGGCGCTCAGTGCCGACGCCTACACCGCGGTCAGCGAGACCTCCGACAAGGGCTACCCGATCCACGAGCACATCGCCCGCATCGTCGACGGTGAGATCATCTGGGCACCCGCCATCGACGGCGCCTTCCTGCTGTCGACCCGCGGCGGCGATTTCGAGCTGCACCTCGGCCAGGACGTCGCCATCGGCTATCTCGCGCACGACACCACGACGGTCCAGCTCTACCTGCAGGAGACTTTGACCTTCCTCGTCTACACCACCGAGGCCGTGGTGACGCTGTCAGTCTGAGCGGCTCTACTTCGGCGGCAGGCTTCGTGCCAAGGAGACTCCTCGGTCGACCCACCGCTTCAAGTCGCCGTCCTCGGCGATGGCATCTGGCGACACCAGCAAGAACCCCTTGGTCGCGCGGCCGCCCATCACGAACGGCTCGGCGCCAGGCTCGGCCAGCAGCTCGTCCATCTGCTGCGGGTCGACTCGAACCATCAGCATGTGGCCAGACACGCCGAGCGCCATGTTGCCGTCGAGCATCATCCCGATCCCGCCGAACATCTTCTTCTCGACCAGCCCGCGCTCCTCGCCGACGAGGTCCCTGATGCGCTCGGCCAGCTCCTCGTCGTACGCCACGGACCCGATCGTGGCATGCGCCCTGGCGAGATTGCGCGCTTCGACCATGCGGTTACCGACTGCTGATCATGTGGTTGTCGACGCTTTTCGGCCTTGAAGGGTCGCTAACCGCATGCTCGCCGGAGATCGCTCGGCAGGAGCAGGGCGCTGTCGCCGAACTCGTGCCAGAGGTAGCGCGCGCGTACGGCCTCCGCGTAGGCGCGCTGCACGAGGTCCGCACCTGCCACGGACTCCAGCAGCAGCAGGTGTGACGCTCCGGGCGCGTGCCACCCGGTCACCAACCCGCTCACCACTCGGGCCGGCCGATCCGGCGTGAGCACCAGGTCGGTCCATCCGGCGGCCGGCTCAACGGACCCGTCCGGCAGAGCAGCCGACTCCAGTGCTCGTGTCACCGTCGTACCGACCGCGATCACCCGCCCACCAGCGGCGCGGGTGATGTTGACCAGGCGCGCAGTCGCCGCAGGCACGCGGAACTGCTCCGGTAACGGGGACTCTCCGTCTTCCATCGAGGACACGCCCGTGTGCAGCGTGATGGGCGCGACCTGCACCCCGCGTACGACGAGGTCGGTGAGAAGGCGGTGGCTGAACGGACGCCCCGCGCTCGGCATCTCCGCACTGCCCGGCTCGAGCGCGAACACGGTCTGGAAGGCGTCGAGCGTCGGCTCGCCGGTGAGATAGGCGTACGTGATGGGCCGCCCATGTGTGGCTAGGAATTGCTGGACGGTTCCAGGCACGTCTACCCGCGCCCGCCACAGGCGTTCCGACCGAACCCCGCCGTCGGGGTAGCCGGCGAGCAGTGTCAGGTCGCCGTCGGGCAGCCACACGTACTCCGACGCACGGGCGTCCCGCACCGGCCCATCAGCTCGGCGGCCAGGGCGGAGCTCGACGAGCCAAGTGCCGTCGTCAAGTGCGGTGGAGAAGTGGACCATGACGGGGCCGGACTCGCGGCGCCCGGCGACGGCCGCGGGCAGGGTGGCCGAGTTGTTGATGACGACGAGGTCTCCGGCACGCACGAACTTCGGCAGCTCGGCAAACCGTGAGTGCGTGAGCCCAGAACGTGTCGCGACCAACAGGCGAACCCCGTCGCGGGCGAGGCCGCGGGCTTCGGGTGGTGTCGTCGCGGACAGCTCTGTAGGCAGGTCGAACGTCGTGGCAGCCGCCCGCAGCTCACGTTCAGCGTCGAGCAACGGTGTCATCGGGCCGCCTCCACGGACCCGCTCACCGCGATGTCGCTGGCCCGGTAACGACCGCTGGGAGCGCGCGAGTCCAGCAGGCGCAGCAGCGCCGGTACGGCCGCACGAGGTTCAGGTCGATCACTGATGTCCTCGCCGGGGTAAGCCGCCTGGTGCATCTGTGTCCGCATGTCGCCGGGGTCGTACGCGTAGACGCGCAGTTGCGGCTGCTCCGCGGCGAGCACGTTGCTGAGCTGGTCGAGCGCCGCCTTCGCCGAGCCGTAGCCGCCCCATCCCTCGTACGCCTCGACCGCCGCGTCCGAGCTCAGGTTGACGACAGTTCCTTCGGCCGCGAGCAGCAAGGGCATGAGTCGCTGGGTGAGGGCGAGGGGCGCGAACACGCCGATGCGGTAGACGCGCTCGAGCTCGTCCAGCGGGTACGAGGCGAGCGGCGGCAACGGGCTCGCGCCCAGAACGCCGGCGTTGTTGACGAGCAGGTCGAGCCGACCCGCAGCTGCCACCGCGCGGGTCAGCGACTCGCGGTGCGCCTCGTCGGCTACGTCGCCGGCGATCGCCGTCACGGTGCCGCCAGTTGCCGTGAGCTCGCGGGCTGCATCAGCCAGCGAATCGGTCGAGCGGCCGTCGACGACGAGAGTCCAGCCGCGCGTAGCCAGCTCGTCTGCGACTGCGCGGCCGAACCCGCGAGAAGCGCCGGTCACAAGGGCAAGGGGCATGAGTTCCTCCATCAGGTGATGGAGTCATGCTCCAACCTCAACAATGGTTGAGGTCAACCCCCGGCGGTATAGAGACGGTGTTATGCCTTGTTGAGCTCCGCGGCAAGCGATCGCAAGGCGAACGCCTGGAAGATCTCGCCCACTCCGTAGAAGACCATCCAGATCCCGACGATGTTGATGAAGAGCAGCAGCTCACGCCCCGGCGTCGAGATCGCCCACACCCCGAGGATGAACTCCAGGACTCCGACGACGATGGCCACCCACCACCAGTCGCGCTTCGGCCCGACGAATGCAGCGATCACCGAGAAGATGCCGCCGATCACGAGGTACCACGCAAGGAAGACGGACAGGACATAGAGCGTCATGCCGGGCCAGGCGAACGCGACTATGCCGGCGACGATCGAGAGCACCGCTCCGACGTAGAAGAGCCACTTCCAGCTGTCCACCCGGCCGGCCACCATGATCTGTGCGACGCCGCCGAAGATGAACGAGATGCCGATCAGGATCGCAAGCGACCAGATGGTGGTTGGTCGCAGCGACAGGACGAACATGCCGTACAGCGTCCAGATGATGCCGACGATCAACGTGAGCCACCAGATCCCGCCGATCTCGCGGATGTCGGCTCTCGCTGTGGCGTGGGCGCCTGGTGCCGCGGCTGCGGGTTCGGACGGAATGCTGGTCATGGGATGCTCCCTGCACTGCTTAGCGGTTTCACCGCATTCATCCGAATCGTAAGACGGCATGATCGACGCGTCCTGTTGACGCGCCGCGCACGTGCAGGGACGTACGGTGGTGGCGATCGGGAGGGGGCCGCGTGACGACAGTCTCGCGACTGAGGCTGACCCGGGCCAGCGTCGTGCCGCGGCTAGGATCGCTGGCTGCCGGTGGGCTGCCCGTACTTGCCTTTCCCGAACCGAGTCTGTGGTGGCTCGCGTTCGTCGTCCTCGTCCCGCTGATCCTCGTTGTCGCCGACGCTCCGTCCGGCCGGGAGGCCGCGCTGCGCGGGTGGCTGGGTGGGGCTGGCTACATCGCGGCGGTGCACCACTGGCTCTTGCCCAACGTGCATGTCTTCCTCATCTTCATCGCGGCATTTCTGGGCTTGCTGTGGGCGCCATGGGGCTGGCTGACGTGGCGACTCTTCCGGCGCGGGCCAGGTATCGCCCCTGTCGTCCTGGTTCCCGCGGCGTGGGTGCTCATCGAGGTGGTCCGCTCGTGGGAGTCTCTCGGCGGCCCATGGGGTCTGCTGGGTGCCAGCCAGTGGCAGGTGCCGGCAATGCTGTCGGTGGCATCCCTGGGGGGAGTGTGGCTCGCGAGTGCGGCCATCGTCGCTGTCAACGTGGCTGTCGCGCTGCTCGTCCGCGCGCCCAGCGCGCGACGTGTTGCGCTCGTCACCATCGCCGCCGTCCCGGCGGCTGTGCTCGCCTGGTGGTGGCTCGGGCCTGAGGCCGGCACACAGGGCCGGACAGTGCGCGTCGCCGTCGTCCAACCTGGCGTTCAGCCCAACCCCACCACCCGGTTCGCAGCGAGCGAGACGCTTACGCGGTCGCTCGCCGGAACGCCCGTCGACCTGGTCGTGTGGGGTGAGAGCAGCGTCGGCTTTGACCTGTCCACTCGCCAGGACCTGACCGACCGGCTCGTACAACTGCGCGACGACGTCGGTGCAGACCTGCTGGTCAACGTCGACGCGCGCGGCCCGGCCGGATCGGGCATCACCAAGAGCTCGATACTGGTGACCGAGGATGGACTAGCAGACCGCTACTCGAAGACGCGGCTGGTGCCGTTCGGCGAGTACGTACCTCTGCGACATGCATTCGGCTGGCTCACCGGCGTCACCAAGGCGGCCGACGAAGACCGGCAGCGCGGCAGCGGCCCCATCCTCATGGAGACAGGCACGGCTTCGACCGGACCGGTGGCCGTTGGTCCGCTTGTCTGCTTCGAGTCGGCGTTCCCTGACATGGCGCGGGCCCTAGCCAACAAGGGCGCCGATGTGCTGGTCGTCCAGTCGTCGACCTCGACATTCCAGGGCAGCTGGGCGCCCGAGCAGCATGCGTCCCTGGCGGCGCTGCGCGCAGCGGAGTCCTGGCGGCCGGTCGTCCATGCGACGCTTACCGGTGTCAGCGCGGCCTACGACGCGGAGGGGCGCGGGATCGGCGACTGGCTGGGCACCGACCGCCGCGGCACGACGGTATTCGAGGTGCCGCTAGCCACCGGCCGGTCACCATACGACTGGCTCGGCGACTGGGTGCCGGTGACCGCCGCCGCCTTGCTGGCCTTCGCCGCCGCGGCGGCCGTTCTGCGTCGTCGCTAGAGCTCTAGGTCGCCAGCTCCGGCATGTCGCGGAACTGATCGAGCGCTTCCGGGTTGGCGAGCGCCTCGCGGTTGCGCACAGCGCGGCCCGAGACGACGTCGGCCACTGCGAGCTCGACCAGCTTGCCGCTTCGGGTGCGCGGGAGGTCGGCGACCTCGACGATGCGGGCGGGGACGTGCCGCGGCGAGAGGTTCTGCCGAAGCTGCCGACGGATCCGGTCGCGCAGCGCGTCATCAAGCTTCGATCCCGGGCGCCATCCGTACGAACAGCACGATGCGCGTGTCGTCGTCCCAAGGCTGGCCGATGGCAAGCGACTCCGCGACCTCGTCGAGCTGCTCGACCTGGCGGTAGAGCTCCGCGGTGCCGATGCGCACGCCGCCGGCATTGAGCGTCGCGTCCGAGCGCCCGTGAATCACCATGCCGCCGTGCCCTGTCCAGGACGCGAAGTCGCCATGCGCCCAGATGCCGGGGAAGCGCAGGAAGTAAGCGGCCGCATAGCGCGAGCCGTCATCGTCGCCCCAGAACGCCGCCGGCATTGACGGGAATGGCCGGGTGCACACGAGCTCGCCCCGCTCCCCCGGCCTGCCGGCGAGTGAGTGCCCCTCCTTGTCGAAGACGTCGACCGCCATGCCCAGCGCCGGCCCCTGGATCTCGCCCGCGTAGACCGGTCGTGTCGGATCACCGAGCACGAAGCAGCCGACGATGTCGGTGCCGCCGGAGATGGACGCCAGGTGGACGTCGGACTTGATCTCGTCATAGACGTAAGCAAAGCCCTCTGCCGACAGTGGCGAGCCTGTCGACGCGATGGTGCGCAATGACGACAGGCGATGCGTCTCGCGTGGCCGCAAACCGGCCTTGTGCGCGGCATCGAGGAACTTGGCGCTGGTGCCGAAGAAGGTGAGCTCCAGCTCGTCGACCAGGTCGAACATCGCTGTTGGCTCGGGCGCGAACGGGGATCCGTCGTAGAGCACGACAGTTGCCTGCTGAGAGAGTGCGGAAACCAGCCAGTTCCACATCATCCAACCGCAGGTGGTGAAGTAGAAGACACGATCGCCAGCGCGTACGTCGCTGTGCAGCCGGTGCTCGACGACATGCTTGAGCAGCACCCCGCCAGCGCGGTGCACGATGCACTTGGGCTTGCCCGTCGTGCCGCTGCTGTAGAGCACGAAGCCCGGCGCGTCCACCGGCATCCGTACGAACTCCAGCGATGCACCTGCGTGCTCGTCGAGCGCTTCGCGCCAGCCGCGCGCGCCGGGCACCGACGACACGTCGGGCTGCTCCTCGAGCTCGCCCACGACCAGCGTCGTCTTGACTGACGGCAGCCCGGCGACCACCTCGGGCAACCGGTCCAGCCGCTGGTGGCGTTTGCCGCCATAGACGTAGCCGTCTGCGGCGATCAGCACCGTGGGCTCGACTTGCCCGAAGCGGTCGAGCACGCCCGCCACCCCGAAGTCGGGCGACGTGGAGGTGAACACCGCGCCCAGCGAGTTGGCGGCGAGCATCGCCACGACGGTCTCGGGGGTGTTGGGCATCCAGGCGGCGATACGGTCGCCCTCCCCCACACCGATCGCGCGGAGCGCCGCAGCGGCCGCCGCCACCTGCGATCGCAGCTCGTCCCAGGACAGCGTGCGGCGAACCCCGTCCTCGCGGGCGAACACGATCGCGGGCGCAGGCCCGGATCCCTGCAGCAGGTTCTCCGCGAGGCTCAGCCGCGCGGCAGGGAGGAAATGCGCGGCCCGCGGATCCGGTGCGTCGACGTAGGCCGCCCCCTCACCGAGGTCGCCCACGACACCGCACAGCTCCCACGCGGCCCGCCAGAACTCGCCCGGGTGCTCGACCGACCAGCCGTGCAGCGCCACGCTGTCGGGCAGGTCGACGCTGTGCCGTTCTGCTACGGCGCGGCGGAACGCGGCCATCGCAGTGGCCGCGGCCCGGTCGGGCGTGGGAGCCCACAACCGTCGACTCTGCTCAGCCATGGGGTCATAGTGCAGCATGGCCGGTTACTCGGGGACGCCGCTTGCGCGCAAGCTTGGCGTGAAGCCCGAGCAACGCGTCCTCGTGGAGCGTGCGCCGGCCGAGTTCGAGCTCGGGCCTGACCAGCCAGCGCCGCTGACGATCCATCGGCGAGACGGCGGCGGCGATCCGTACGACCTCGTTCTCTGCTTCGTCACCGACCGCGCAATGCTCGCGAGGCGGCTCCCGCGGCTGCTCGAGCGCATCCCGAGCGATGGCACGATCTGGGTGTGCTGGCCCAAGCGCGCTTCGAAGGTGCCGACCGACATGACCGAGGACGTCGTCCGGGAGATCGGTCTCCCGCTGGGTCTGGTCGATGTCAAGGTGGCGGCTATCGACGAGACGTGGTCGGGGCTGAAGATGGTGATCAGGCGCGAGCTGCGCTGATCTGGAGGACTGATGGCGAAGCGGTACGACGTGGCCGTGGTCGGCGGCGGGCACAACGGGCTGGTCGCGGCCGCCTATCTGGCCAAGGCGGGGCTCTCGGTGCTCGTGTGCGAGCGGCGCGAGGTGGTCGGCGGGGCGGCGGTGAGCGAGCACCCCTTCGGGCCGGACTACACGGTGACCTCGCTGTCGTACGTGGTCAGCCTGCTGCCGCCCGACCTGGTCCGCGACCTCGACCTGGTGCGGCACGGCTACCACGTCTACCCGCAGGGTCCGTACTTCGCCCCGCGCCGCGACGGTCGCTTCCTCGCACTGCCACACGACCCGGCGCGACGCCGCGAGGAGATCAAGAAATTCTCGCCACGTGACGCCGATGCGTACGAGGGGTGGGACGCGTGGATGGCCCGGCTGGCCGGTGTGCTCGGGCCGTTGCTGGCTGAGATTCCGCCGCGCCTCGGGTCGAAGCGAACCACCGACCTGGTGAAGCAGGCGGCGCTGCTGCGGCACCTGCGCCGGTGGGACGTGCGCACCGCGTTCGACGCGACACGCCTCCTGACCAGCAGCATCGCCGACCTCGTCGAGGCGAGGTTCGAGTCGGACGCCGTGCGCGGGGTGCTTTCCGTCTCAGGCGTCATCGGCACGTGGGCGGGCCCGCGGTCGGCCGGCACGGCCTACGTGATGCTGCACCACCACCTGGGCGACATCGGCGACGGGCACGTCGGCGCCTGGGGATTCCCGCGCGGCGGGATGGGGGCGGTGTCGCAGGCGATCGCGGCGGCGGCACGGTCGTACGGCGTCGAGATCCGCACGGAGTCGCCGGTCGCCCGCATAGACGTCCGTGACGATCGGGCCGTCGGTGTGACCCTGGACGACGGCGAGCAGGTCGGCGCCGAGACGGTGATCACGACTGCGCACCCGACGATTTCGTTCCTCCGCCTGCTCGACCGGGGCGTGCTGCCGGCTGAGTTCGTCTCCGACATCGAGCAGTGGCAGTCCCGCTCTGGCGTTGTCAAGATCAACCTGGCTGTCGACCGGCTACCTCGGTTCGCGTCCCACCCGGATTTCGACCCGCAGGTACACGGCGGCACGATCGTGCTGGCGGAGTCGCTCAACGACATCGAGGGCGCCTATCAGGACGCGGTCGCGGGGCGGCCGGCCGAGCTGCCGTTTGCCGACATCTGCATCCCCAGCGTGTTCGACCGGACCCTGGCCCCCGAGGGGCACCACATCGTCTCGCTGTTCACCCAGTGGGTGCCACACACCTGGGCGGCAAAGCCGCAACCGGCGGATCTCGACGCATACGCCGACCGCGCCGTCGCACGCTTGGAAGCGGTCGCCCCGGGATTCACCGACTCGGTGCTGCACCGGCAGGTGATCGGCCCGTACGAGATGGAACACGAGTACGGCCTTGTAGGCGGCAACATCTTCCACGGTGAGCTCACGCCGGGGCAGCTGTTCCATGCGCGACCCGCCGCGGGGTACGCCGATCTGCGCACGCCGCTTCGCGGGCTCTACCAGGCCGGGTCGGCGACGCACGGCGGCGGCGGAGTCACGGGCATTCCGGGCCGCAATGTCGTACGCCAGGTGCTCGCCGACCGGCGCCTCGCCCGATGGCGACGGCTGGGCCGCCCATGATGGCCGGATCCCCGGTCCCCGCCGAGGCGCTCGCGCCGTCGCTTGAGCCACTCGGCTCGGCGCGCATGCTGCCGGGTGTCGCGTACACCTCGGCCGACGTCCTCGCCTGGGAACGCCGGCACCTGTTCGCCGGCAGCTGGGCGTGCCTCGGCCGCGCCGACGAGGTGCTGGGCGACGCCGACACCCAGCGGGCTCTTGTCGCCGGCGACATTCCGGTGCTCCTGACCAGGGCCGACGGCGTCGTGCGGGCGTTCGCCAACACGTGCCGGCACCGCGCCCACGAGCTGCTCCCCGGCGGGAGCACGGTGGCCCGGCAGAGCATCGTGTGCCCGTACCACGCCTGGTCCTTCGACCTGGACGGCTCGCTGCGCGGCGCACCCGGGTTCCGCGAGGTCCCGTCTTTCGAGCCGGAGCAGCTAGGCCTGGTCCAGCTGCCCCTCGACATCTGGCACGGTTGGCTGTTCGTCAACGCCCTCGGTAATGCCGGCTCCTTCGCCGACCACGTCGGGGCGATGGCCGAACTCGTCGCGCCCTATGCGCCTGAGCGGCTGGTCGTCGCGGCCCGGCACACCTACGACGTCGCCGCCAACTGGAAGGTGATCGTCGAGAACTACCACGAGTGCTACCACTGCCCGCTCATCCATCCGGAGCTGTGTGCGGTGTCCCCACCGACGAGTGGAGACAACTTCGACCTCCCCGGCGCGTGGGTGGGTGGCTCGATGGACCTGCGCGAGCATGCCGAGACGATGTCCCTCGATGGCCGGTCCGGGGGCTCGTTCATCGGCGGCGTCGACCGGCGCAAGGTGCTCTACCTCGGGCTGCTCCCCAATCTGCTTGTGTCGCTGCACCCCGACTACGTCATGACGCATCGCCTCGAGCCACTCGCGCCCGACCGGACGTCCATCGAGTGCACGTGGCTGTTCCCATCGTCGGAGATCGATCCGACGTACGCGGTGGAGTTCTGGGACATCACGAACCGCGAGGATTGGGGCGCCTGCGAATCCGTGCAGCGCGGGTTGTCGTCACCGCACTTCCGCCCCGGCCCGTTCGCTCCCAATGAGGACGCCGTCCACCGGTGGGTGCAGCTGATCGCGAGGGCCTATCTCAGCGACCCATCACCCACCAGGCCGAAAGTGTCCTGATTGGTTAGCCCCCTTCGCGCTGTATCAAATAGTCGAAGTTGTCCTGTACCGCCGTGGATGCGGCCGCTGGCCTGAACCTGACGTCAGCGCGGTTTCGCGTCGGATCAGCGAAGCCGAGGACTTCGGCGGCCGCGTGCGTGAGGGCCTGCGCGCCCGAGACATACCACCCAGCGGCGGAGCGGCACTGCCAGATCGCGCGGTCCACGCTTATCGACGGCACACGGCCGTTGTCGGCCGGTTGGCGCTCAACGTGAGCTATGCCCGTACTCCGGGCGACCTCGCGCGCTGGACGTGCGAATCGGCCGCCGAAACAGGGCAGCGGCGCACGTTCATCGCGCGAGGTTTGCGGCAGTAAGCCGAGTGCGCGGCGGCGGGTTGGGATCCGCCGGGGGAGGCAACTACCCTGGATTTCCGGACTGTCTGTTCGTGGTCATTGGAAGAAGGCGATCGCCGTCGTGTCCCCGCAGGGCTCCATGAGCAATGCACCCTCCGGTTTCGGCCCCAATGAGTGGCTCGTTGACGAAATGTACGAGAAGTGGCAGGCCGATCCGGAGTCCGTAGACCGAGCCTGGTGGGACCTCTTCCGCGACCGGCAGGCGGCCAACGCCACTGCGGCTCCCGCGGCCACACAGCCCGCCGCCGCTCAGCCGGCTCCGGCAAGCCAGCCCGCCATCGCTCAGCCGGCCCCCGCGGCAGCAAAGCCGGCTCCTGTGAGCCAGCCCCCCGCAGCCAAGCCGGCCCCTGCCAAGCCGGCCCCGGCCAAGCCCGCTGTACAGCAGGCCAAGCCAGTCTCCGGTGACGAGACCGTGCCGCTCAAGGGCGCTCCCGCCCGCGTCGTCGTCAACATGGAGGCCAGCCTCCAGGTGCCGACGGCGACATCGGTGCGCGCCGTCCCCGCCAAGCTCCTGATCGACAACCGCATCGTCGCCAACAACCACCTCAAGCGCGCTCGCGGCGGCAAGGTGTCGTTCACCCACCTCATCGGCTACGCCATGATCAAGGCGCTCAAGGCAATGCCGGACATGAACTACTCCTACGCCGAGGTCGACGGAAAGCCCACGCTCGTCAAGCCTGAGCACATCAACTTCGGCCTCGCCATCGACCAGCAGAAGCCCGACGGCACCCGCCAGCTGCTCGTGCCCAACATCAAGCAGGCCGACACCCTCGACTTTGCTCAGTTCTGGGCCGGCTACGAGGACATCGTCCGCCGCGCCCGCTCCAACAAGCTCACCGTCGACGACTTCGCCGGCACCACGGTGAGCCTCACCAACCCCGGCGGCATCGGCACCGTGCACTCGGTGCCGCGGCTCATGCAGGGACAGGGCACGATCGTCGGCGTCGGCGCGATGGACTACCCCGCCGAATACCAGGGCGCCTCCCCAGAGACGCTGGCGCGCCTTGCCATCAGCAAGGTGCTCACGCTGACAAGCACCTACGACCACCGCATCATCCAGGGCGCGCAGTCCGGTGAGTTCCTCCGGGTGATCCACCAGTTGCTGCTGGGCGACGACGAGTTCTACGACGAGATCTTCCGCGCACTGCGCATCCCCTACGAGCCCGTCCGCTGGGTGCCCGACATCGCGGTCAGCCACGACGACGAGGTGAGCAAGCAGGCCCGCATCCTCGAGCTGATCCACGCCTACCGGGTGCGCGGCCACCTGATGGCCGACACCGACCCACTCGAGTACAAGCAGCGCAGCCACCCCGACCTTGACGTCACGACGCACGGCCTGACGCTGTGGGACCTCGACCGGGAGTTCGCGACCGGCAACTTCGCCGGCGACAAGCGGTTCATGCTGCTGCGCGACATCCTCGGCGTGCTCCGCAACGCCTACTGCCGCACCATCGGCATCGAGTACATGCACATCCAGGACCCGGAGCAGCGCCGCTGGATCCAGGAGCGAGTCGAGATTCCGCAGCCGCGGATGGCCCGTGAGGACCAGCTGCGCATCCTGCACAAGCTCAACGAGGCTGAGGCGTTCGAGACCTTCCTGCAGACCAAGTACGTCGGGCAGAAGCGGTTCTCGCTCGAGGGCGCGGAGTCGATGATCCCGCTGCTCGATGAGGTGATCGAGGCCGCCGCCGAGGCAAAGCTCGTCGAGGCCGCGGTTGGCATGCCGCACCGTGGCCGGCTCAACGTGCTCGCCAACATCGTCGGCAAGTCGTACGGCCAGATCTTCCGCGAGTTCGAAGGCAACATCGACCCGCGCACCGTCCAGGGCTCCGGCGACGTGAAGTACCACCTGGGCGCTGAGGGTGAGTTCACCGGACAGACCGGCGCCATGATCAAGGTGTCGCTCACTGCCAACCCGAGCCACCTCGAGGCGGTCAATCCGGTGCTCGAGGGCATCGCCCGGGCCAGGCAGGACATCCTCAACCGGGGCGAGGAGTTCCCGGTCCTGCCGATCCTGCTGCACGGCGACGCGGCGTTCGCGGGCCAGGGCGTGGTCGCCGAGACGCTCAACCTCTCGCAGCTGCGCGGCTACCGCACCGGCGGCACGATCCACATCGTCGTCAACAACCAGGTCGGCTTCACCACGTCGCCCGCCCAGTCGCGCTCGTCGATGTACTCCACCGATGTCGCCCGGATGATCCAGGCGCCGATATTCCACGTCAACGGCGACGACCCGGAGGCGTGCGCGCGCGTCGCCCGGCTGGCCTTCGAGTTCCGCCAGGAGTTCAACAAGGACGTCGTCGTCGACCTCGTCTGCTACCGCCGCCGCGGCCACAACGAAGGCGACGACCCGTCGTACACGCAGCCCTTGATGTATGACCTCATCGAAGCCAAGCGCAGCATCCGCAAGCTCTACACCGAGCAGCTGATCGGTCGCGGCGACATCACCCTCGAAGAGGCCGAGCAGGCCCTGCGCGACTACCAGCAGCAGCTCGAGCGGGTGTTCTCCGAGACCCGCGAGGCGGCCGGCCAACCGGCGCAGGTCTACCGCACCGTCCCGCAGTACCCCGCCAAGCCGCAGCCGGTTGGCGAGCTGGTCACCGCGGTGACACCCGAAGTGGTCAAGCGCGTCGCCGATGCCTACGTGAACGTCCCTGACGGCTTCACCGTGCACCCCAAGGTGATGCCGCAGTTGCAGCGGCGGGCCGCCATGCTCACCGAGGGCGGTATCGACTGGGCGACAGCCGAGATAGCCGCATTCGGCTCGCTGTTGCTGGAGGGTCGTCCGGTACGGCTCGCCGGGCAGGACAGTCGACGCGGCACGTTCGTGCAGCGGTTCGCCGCGGTGGTCGATCGCACCGATGGGCGCGAGTGGGTGCCGCTGACTCAGCTGTCCGAGGACCAGGGCACGTTCTACATCTACGACTCGCTGCTGTCCGAGTTCGCGGCGATGGGCTTCGAGTACGGCTACTCGGTTGCCCGGCCAGAAGCGCTCGTGCTCTGGGAGGCACAGTTCGGCGACTTCGCCAACGGAGCGCAGGTCATCATCGACGAGTTCATATCGTCCGGTGAGCAGAAGTGGGGCCAGCACTCGGGTGTCGTGCTGCTCCTCCCCCATGGATACGAGGGGCAAGGTCCTGACCACTCGTCCGCGCGCATCGAACGGTTCATGGCCCTGGCGGCCGACGACGCAATTCGCGTCGCGCAGCCGTCGTCGCCGGCGTCGTACTTCCACCTGCTGCGCCGGCAGGCGCTCACTCCTGAACACAAGCCACTCGTCGTCTTCACGCCGAAGTCGATGCTGCGCAACAAGAAGGCGACGTCGGAGACCAGCGACCTCATTGAGGGCACCTTCCAACCGTTGATCGGCGACGACACGGTCGACCCGAGCCGGGTCGAGCGTCTAGTGCTGTGCTCAGGCAAGGTCACGTGGGACCTTGTCACCGAACGCGCCAATCTCGGTGACGAGCGCACGGCCATCGCCCGGGTCGAGCAGCTCTACCCGCTGCCCGCGGCGGAGATTCAGGCCGAGATGCGCCGTTACCCCAACCTCCGTGAGCTGCGCTGGGTCCAGGACGAGCCGGGCAACCAGGGTCCGTGGCCGTTCATCGCCCTGCACCTGCCCGAGCACCTCGGTGGCCTTCCGCTCTACCGCATCTCGCGACCGGAGAGCGCGTCGCCGTCGGTCGGCTCGCACTCACGGCACGTGGCCGAGCAGCGCACGCTGCTCGAGCAGAGCTTCGCCTGAGGAGCGCCGGTGTACTTCACCGACCGCGGCATCGAGGAACTCGAGTCGCGCCGGGGTGACGAGGAGTTCTCGCTCGCGTGGGTAGCCGAACGACTGCGTGAGTTCGTGGACCTCAATCCCGACTTCGAGGTGCCGATGGAACGGTTCGCCACCTTCCTCGCGCGGCTCGACGACGAGGACGCCTAGCCCTCCGGCCCTTCTCGCGTCGTGCCGATGTGCGGCAGATTCGTCACCCCGGATGTGTCGTTTGCGGCAGCGCATACCGCCGCGCCCCTGAATCGTTGACCGGCACCTAACGATGGGGAGGCACCATGCGCAAGACCATGACCATCATCGTCACGACTGCCCTCCTGGCGGTCGCGGTTCTCGCCACGCAGGTCGGAGCAACGGCATCAGGCGATCGTCGAGATTCGTACCGTCGAGGTCTCGGAGACCGGGAGCCGATTCGTGCCGGATCCCGATCTCGTCGACGCCACCGGTGTCCCGACCCGCGGCAACTACTTCGTCACCGAGGGGTACATCTACAAGCCAGGAACACTGACGTGCAGCGCCGGAACATGCAACGGCGTGGTGTACGACCAGCAGGGGAACCCATCACCTGAGTTTCCTGACAAGGTCATCGGCAGCTGGACGTGCTACGGCACTCACACGGAGGACGCATCGACGACCACGACGCGGGCCTCTTGTGGCCTCGACCCAGCTGTACGACTTTGGCGACAGCGTCGGAGAGCACACGATCATTACCAGTGGCTTCGAGCTCGCCGACATCGGTGTGTCGGTCAGCCGGGCGATCATCGGAGGCACAGGAGCATCCCGCACCGCGGCCGGAACGCAGACTCAGACCCTGCTAGGTCTCAACAACCCGGATCTCGTCGTCGCCGGCCGTCCGCTGTTCGGCGTGACGCTCAGTGTCAGGCTGGCGGTGCGCTGACCACTGTTCTTCGGTAGAAACGACCCACTCCAATCCGCGAGGCCGCGGGAGCCGAATGGCGCAACGTAAGGGCCCGGGTAGGAGGTGGCGTGACATGAATGACCACCAGATGGCGCGACGTGAGCTCCTCATGGGGGCGGCAGTCGCCAGTGGAGCGGCGGTCTTCGGCCTGACCGAACCGGCGGTTGCCAACTCGTCTGCACCAGAAGATCTCGACTCCTCGGTGCCGACCGCCTGGTTCGACCTGGCGTTGACACTGACCCGGACGACACCTGGTTTCACTCCGCCGGTGGCATCACGCGCTTTCGGCTACGCGGGCGTGACCCTGTACGAAGCAGTGGTACCCGGGTCTCGGCGCTATCGGTCGCTCGCCGACGAACTGCCTGGGTTGCGGGGGTTGCCGCGGGACCGCAGGGGTGACTACTGGCCAGTGGTTGCCAATGCCGCGCTTGCGGGGATCATGCGGTCGCTGTACGCCAACACGAGCGCCGCAAACCTGGCGGCGATCGACACACTTGAGTCCCAGCTCGCGGAGCGCGCACGACGCCGGGCTTCCCGCTCCGAGATCAATGCGTCGGCGCGCCGCGGCGCGGATGTTGCGCGGGCCGTTTTCGCGTCGTCGCAGAGCGATGGCGGCCACGAAGGCTACCGACGCAACTTCCCACCCGACTACACACCGCCAGCGGGCGCAGGGCTGTGGGTGCCCACTCCTCCGGCATTCCAGGCCGCTCTGCAACCGACGTGGGGTGACAACAGGACATTCGCGATCCGCAACGGGCGCAGGTGCGCCCCCGGGGATCCGACGCGCTATTCCGAGGACCCCCGTTCGCGCTTCTTCGCCGAGGCGCGAGAGGTGTACGACGTCGTGAACAACCGCACCCCGGAGCAGGAAGCCATCGCCCTCTTCTGGTCCGACGACCCAGGAACGACCGCCACCCCGCCGGGGCACTCCATCTCGGTCGCGACTCAGGTATTGCGGCTGGAGGACGCGTCCTTGATGACGGCGGCTGAGACCTACGCCAAGGTGGGCATCGCCGTCAGCGACGCCTTCATCGCGTGCTGGGACACGAAGTACCGCTACACCCTGGTTCGGCCCGTCACCTACATCCAGCGGCTCATCGATCCGGGCTGGTTGCCGATACTCACCACGCCGCCGTTCCCGGAGTACACCTCGGGTCACTCGGTCCAGTCGGGGGCCGCGTTCGCGGTGCTGGCGGACTTGTTCGGTGACGCGTACTCCTTCGATGACCACACGCACGACAACCGCGGGCTCGCGCCGCGGCACTTCAACTCGTTCAGCGCAGCCGCCGACGAGGCGGCGCTGTCCCGGCTCTACGGCGGCATCCACTTCCGTCCCGCGATCGAGCGCGGCCTCGAACAGGGCCGATGCGTCGCGGATGCCGTCAACGGTCTGCCGATGCGGCGTCGCTCGAAGCGGCGGCGCGACTGGGGCGACTAGCCTCGGCGGCGTGACCACCGCCCGTGATCTTCGGATCTGCTTCCTAGGCGCTTCATGGGTTGTGGGCTTCGGTGATCCGAAGGCACTCGGGTGGGTGGGTCGCGTCGCTGCCCGGACCGTGGGTTCAGAGCTGGTGTTGACGGCGTACAACTTGGGCATTCGTGGAGAAGGTGTCACCGGACTCGCCGCTCGTATCGAGGCCGAGTGCACGCCGCGACTCGCGCCCGCCGACGACGCACGAGTCGTGCTGCAGACGGGCTCCGACGTCGTCGGTCGGCCGCCGGCCGAGGTGTCGGCCGACATCGTCGCCGTCGCTGCCGACTGCAGGAGCCGCGGCTGGCACCCTCTCGTCGTCGGCCTGCCGCCGGTGCTGCATGAGGAGTACGCGACCCGGCTGGCCTCGCTAGATCCGGTGCTTCGCGAGGCCTGCGCGGCCGACGACGTACCGTTCATCGGGCTGCATGACGCCCTGTCCCTCAATGAGGACTACGTTGCCTCGCTGCGCCGCGGCGACAGCAGCCATCCGGACCAGGTTGGCTATGGCCTGATGAGTTGGCTGGTACTGCACGGCGGCTGGTACTCCTGGCTCGGCTTGCCCGAGCCAAAAGCGCGCCCGGTGCGTCGTGGGCTCAGTGCCCGCGAAGAGAGCTGACGCGCTCCCGGACGGCCGGTGCAACCTCATCTGCAAACATTTGGAAGAAGTCTGGATCTGGCGGCACTGCAAGGATGAACGTGTCCATGCCCTGGTCGACCGCGAGCTGGCTGAGCGCATCCACCCACAGCTCAGGCGGCCCAACAACTCCTTGGTCCAAGGAGCCGACGGAGCCTGGAGCGCTCGGAGCGAACCCGCCACCCACGTTGAGGACACGCCGGATCGCCGCCGGATCCCTGCCTGCGTTGCTGGCGGCGTCGTCGATGGTCTGATTGAGGGCGGACAGCTCGTCAGGACCCGCGCGGCCCAGTGAGATCACCCAGCCGTCGGCCTTCGAGCCGATGAGCTTGAGCATCCGCGGTCCGGATGCGCCCACCCAGATGCCGACATCATGGGCGGGCCGGGGGCCCGGGTGGACACCGGACAGCCAGTAGTACTTGCCGTCCACCCGCGGTGTCCGCTCGTCGCTCCACATGGCGCGGATGACGTCGATGGCCTCGGAGGTCGCCGCCACGGCTTCGCCGGGAGTTCGTACGGGCCCGCCCATCGCCCCGATCGCGTCCCAGAACGCACCGGCGCCAAGCCCGAGCTCGAGCCGGCCGCCGGTCATCAGGTCCAGGCTGGCAATGGACTTGGCCAGCACGGCCGGCGGGCGCATCGGCAGGCTCGCGACGTCCTGGAAGTAACGGATCCGCTCCGTACGAGTGGCCAGCACGCTGATCAGCGTCCACGTATCGAGGAAGCGCCGCTGGTAGGGATGGTCCTGGATACCAATGAGGTCATAACCCAGCTCGTCCAGCAGCTGCGCTGTGTCGATCAGCTGCTTCCAGTCTTCGGCCGTCGGGATCAGGAAGTAGCCGAACTCGATCGGTCGCCCATGGTCGGCCATGTAATCGCCTCCTGCGATGCTTTCGCTGATGTGAACCAACCGGTCTGGGCGGTCGTCTATGCCTGACTACCGTCTGCATGGCAAGTGTCGTGGGGCCGATGGGAGATCTCGCAGTGAGCCGTGTCAACCAGCGTCCGCTCGCCCGCGTCGAGTGGTGCTGTCGAGGTGCGGCGCGCCCCTGAGTTCCACGAGATGAGTCACGGCGAGTCGTTCCACGCACTCCTCGGCGCGCGCTTCGGCTGCCTCGCCCTCGTGGGCGTCCTGCACGAGATCGCGGCAGGTGGCGGTCAGGCGCTCGTCGCCACTCGCTCCCAGATCCTCGCTGCCATCCCCAGGAGCCCGAATCCTCGAGGTAGGTTCCTGGGGACTGCGCGAGGTGCCATGGGACGACCTCGAGCTCATCACCAACTGGCGACGGTTTCTGTCCCAGCCGGACAACTACCTGCAGCACCTCGTCGACCCGTGACTTCGGCCGAGGTCAGGCTGCGAGGTCGAGGTGCCAGGGGTCGGCTATCCAGTGCAGGACGTGCTCGGTCTGGCAGGGATCGTCGATAGTCATGTCGGGTGGTGGATGATCGCCGGTCTCGGGCCAGTCGGGCTGGTGTGGGAGGGGTTCGACGTGGGTGGTGTAGACCCGACCCAGGGGGCTGGTCATCGTCAGGGTGCCGTCGGGTTCGAGGCGGGTGGTCCACCCGCCGTGCGTCTTGGCGTTGTGGTGGCGTCGGCAGAGGGTGGTCAGGTTGCATTCGCAGGTCGGACCGTCCGGCCACGGCACGTCGTGGTCGGCGTCGCAACGCCAGATCAGGCGCGTCACACCCGGGCGCCCTGCAGTGCCGGTCCCGGTCGAGGACGCGTTGACGCATCGCCTCGCTGGGCCGGTAGCGGATGCGGTCGTGGCGGTGCGGCGTGCCGGTGGCCGGGTCGGTGAGGATGCGTTCCCAGACGTCGGCGCCGCCGGCCAGCCTGCGCGCCACCGACGCGGGGACCGGGCCGGCGCCGTCGAGGTCGCCGGGCGCCTCGGACAGCCCGAGCAGCGTCTGCACGGGCACGGTCAGCCGGACCAGCACGCCGCCCGACTCGTGCTCGGTATCGCCGCCGGTGAGCAGGTCGATCGCGGCGTCGAACCGCAACACACCCAGCGCAGACTCCGTGGCCGGCGCGGCGCGCCCGCAACGCCTTGGCGGTGATCGCGGTGTAGGCGGCGGCCAGGTCCTCGGTCGGCCCGTACAGCGAGAGCCAGCCCATCGCGTCCGGGCCGGGCTCGAACTCCACACATCGCGTCGGCCTGCTTGGTCTCGCGACGTTTCCGCACCCCGTCGGGGTCGAGCTCGACGATCAGCCGCTGCACGCGGCGGCCCAGCTCGGCCACACTCCACCGCCCGGCCTTCGACGTCAGCTCGGCGTCGACCACCGCGGCCACCGCGTCGTCACAGCATTGGGTCTCCAGGATCAGTCGCCGGGCCCGCGGCAGGGTGATCTGCCCGGCCACCAGCGCCTCGCGTGCCATCGGCAGGCGGCCCAGCCCCCAGGCGAAGGATCCCTTCGCGCTACCCGGTGCGGATCGACGCGCCCAGCGCGGCGCCGATCTCCACCGCCGCGTCGAACCCGGCCGGGCAGTTGTCGGCGTCGAGCAGTGGGCGCACCGCGTCGGCCTGCACCGCGTGTGCCCAGCCGATCAACCGCTCCGCGGCGACCACCAGGTCCACCCGATCACCGAGGGCCAGCCCGGTGGGGTCTGCGGCGGCCGCGGCGATCGCGGCGGCCAGCTCGGCACCCGTCAGGTCTTCGAACATGTGTCCAGAATAGCAGGTCAGGCAGACAAGTGGTGGCGTCTGTGCACAAGTTTCTGACCGATTTGAGGTGACGACAAGGCACTCGGGCAGCTGGCTTCCCGCCGAGCCGACATGGTCCTCACGGACGCAGGAACGCGCAGTGGTGGGGGGCCAGCTCAAGCGCATCACGGTGATGGCCAATTCGAGTTGATGCTTTCAGGAGCCGGCCAATCGAGACCCGAGCCCTCCATGATCCAAGGATCTGCACGCAACCCCGGATACACCCTGAACGGCCCTCCAACCCCAAGCCAGCGCCAATCCCGCCCTGAAAGCGCGGACAGACCCTCACCCGCGTACGCTGGAACGTCCGAATGTCAGTCGCCAAAGGGGTCGGGGTCAGCGTGGGCGATCCGGTCGCCGAGGAGCAGGAGCACCTCGACCGCCTCTATACCCGTCTCGACCAGTTGCGTGCCCGCAGCTCACGCGCGCTGAGCGACGTACGCCGGTCCGGTGCTGTCGGCACACCGCAAAACCGCTCTGAACGGGACGCGATGGACGCCTTCTACTCGGGGCGTCTGTCCAGCCTCAACAGCGCGGAATACCGACTCTGTTTCGGCCGGCTCGACCTCGAGTCAGCAGAGACACGGCACATCGGGCGCGTCGGTCTGTCCGACGACCACCAGGACCAGCTGCTCGTCGACTGGCGCGCGCCAGCCGCCCAGCCGTTCTACCAGGCAACCGCGGCGCACCCGATGGGCGTCGTGCGCCGACGGCACCTGTCCACGCACGGTCGCACCGTGACCGGCATCGAGGACGAGATCTTCGACCTGGCAGCAATCGACCCCACTGAGCGCGAGTCGCTCCGGGGCGAGGCCGCGCTCATGGCCGCCGTCACGGAAGCGCGTACGGGCCGGATGCGGGACATCGTTGCCACGTTGCAGGCCGAGCAGGACCGGATCGTCCGCGCCGAGCTGCCGGGCATCCTCGTCGTGCAGGGTGGCCCGGGCACCGGAAAGACCGCTGTGGCGCTGCACCGCGCGGCGTACCTGCTTTACACATACCGAGATCGACTCGCCGGCCGCGGCGTGCTTGTGGTCGGTCCGAGCGACCGGTTCCTCCGTTACATCTCCCAGGTGCTTCCCTCGCTCGGAGAGACCGACGTGGTCATGGCAACACCGGCCGCGCTGTACGCCGACGTCGAGGCCACGGCGAACGAGCCCGAGCACGTCGCGGCGCTCAAGGGCGACCTTCGCATGGCCCGCGTCGTCGCGACGGCCGTCCGGGCTAGGCAGCGCGTGCCCCGCCGAGTCGTACGGATGAACGTCGACGGCAGCGCGGTGACGCTTGAACCGTCGGTGGTCCACGCCGCACGACGCCAGGCCCGCGCCTCCCGACGGCCGCACAATGTCGCCCGCGAGATCTTCCTCGTGGCGCTGCTGGACGAGCTCGTCGAACGGTTGGCCGAGGCCCGCGGGGTCGACGTTACCGAGAGCCGCCGCCCCGTCCTGCTTGACGACCTGCGCTCCTCGCGCGACGTGCGGCGCGAGCTCAACCTGCTCTGGATGCCCGTGACGCCGCAGCGGCTGCTTGCCGACCTGTACGCCGACCGCCGGCGCCTCGACAACGCTGCACGGGGCAAGCTGACGCCCGAGGAGCGCGACCTGCTTGTGCGCGAGCGCGGGTCCGCCTGGACACCGGCCGATGTGCCGCTGCTCGACGAGGCCGCGCGGTTGCTCGGTGAGGATGACACCGCGGCGCGGCTGGACGAGGCGCGGCGGGACGCGGAGCGCGCCGCCGAGCTCGCGTATGCCCGCGAGGTTCAGCAGCGGTCTGGCGTTCCGGGTGAGCTCGTGTCAGCCGAGGTACTCGCAGAGCGTTACGCCGGGTCCGGGCCGGCACTCTCGGTGGCAGATCGGGCGTCCACCGACAGGTCATGGCGCTTCGGGCACATTGTTGTCGACGAGGCACAGGAGCTCTCGCCGATGATGTGGCGCATGCTGCTGCGCCGTGGTCCGTCCGGGTCGATGACGGCGGTAGGCGACGTGTCGCAGACCGGTTCGCTGGCTGGCGCGTCGACGTGGGCTGGGGTGCTCGACCAGGTGGCGCCCGGCAAGTGGCGGGTTGAAGAGCTCACGGTCAACTACCGCACACCGGAGCGCATCATGGCACTCGCCCGCAATGTGGTGCACGAGGCCGGGGAGGCGCTGCCGGTGACCCGCTCCGTGCGCGAAGGTGACTACGACCCGGTCGTGGTCGCCACCGATCCGGCCAACCTTGCGGACACCGTGGTTACACACGCAAAGACCGACCTCGCCGGTGCGACCGATGGGCGGGTGGGTGTGGTTGCCCCCGCCACACGTCTGGATGAGCTGCTGGCTGCGCTGCAGGCCGCGCTCGGCAAGGAAATCGTCGGAGACGCCACCCGCGACGACACCCCGCTGACGGTGCTCACACCGGTCGAGGCCAAGGGCCTGGAGTTCGATGCGGTAATCGTGGTCGAGCCGGCCGCCTTGATCGACGCCGACCGGCGGGGAGTGCATGACTTGTATGTCGCGCTGACGCGCCCCACGCAGCGGTTGTCCGTGATCCACACCGGCGACCTGCCCGGGGGCATCACCGCGTGAATGGTGTCAGAGCCTGAAGACAACCTTGCCGAACAACTCGCCAGAAGCCATCGCAGCAAAGCCTTCCCGTGCCTCGGACAGCGGGAGCACCCGGTCGATGACCGGGCGCACTCCCGTGCGGGCACACACGGAGGCCAGGCGTGCGAGCTCATCGCGGTTGCCCATCGTCGAGCCGATGACGCTCACCTGCGTGAAGTAGATGCGCGCCAGCTCCGTCTGCGCGACGCGGCCACTCGTCGCCCCGGCGACCACCACCCTGCCCCCCGGCCGCACAGCCTTGAAGGAGTGGTCCCACGTCGCCGCACCAACGGTCTCCATGACCGCGTCAACGCGCTCCGGCAGCCGAGCGCCGTTCGGGAAAGCCTGATCTGCTCCGAGCTCGACCGCCCGCGCACCCTTCTTGTCGTCACGACTCGTGACCCACATGCGATAGCCAGCCGCGGACCCGAGCACAACCAGCGCCGTGGCCACTCCGCCTCCGGCACCCTGCACGAGAATCGTGCCACCGGGTTGGACGCCACTGTTGGTGAAGAGCATGCGGTACGCAGTGAGCCACGCAACCGGCAGGCACGCGGCCTCCTCGAAGGAGAGCTCCGCCGGTTTGGGGATCAGGTTGCGCCGGGGCACCACGACCTGCTCGGCAAGCGTGCCCTGGTGCAGCTCGGACAGCAGCGTGCGCTTCGGGTCGTACGTCTCGTCGCCCTGCCACCCTGGGGAAGGGATTACCGCGTGCACCAGGACGTCGTTGCCATCGTCGTCGACACCTGCCGCGTCGGCGCCGAGGATCATCGGAAGCTGCTCGGCCCGTAGGCCCACACCACGCAGAGACCAGATGTCGTGCTGGTTGAGCGCAGCCGCGCGTACGTGCACGCGCGCCCAGCCATCGGGCACCTCGGGCTCCGGCCGGTCACCGACCACCAACCCGGCGATGGGGTCGTCTGAGTCGAAGCTCTGGACGTAGGCAGCCAGCATGCGCGGCACCCTATCGACGTTGTGCGTGACGACGCCGCGGCGGCCACAGGCGCACGCGCACCACCCCGAGCACGCCCGCGTCAGGGATCGCGCCAACTAGCCAGGAGTCGACGCCCTCAGCCGGGTTGTCACGCTCGACCCACCAGCCGGCGGGCTCGCGGCGCGTGACTCGCTTGACTGCCAACCCGTCGCGCTCAGGAAGCCGTACGACGACGAGATCGCCAGGGCGCGGAGTCCGGCCGTACGACACCAGCACGCGGTCCCCGTCGTGCAGCGAGGGCAGCATCGAGCGGCCACGTACGACGGCCAGACCCAGACGCACCGGCGCCTCCTGCTGCAGTGGGGTTCGGGAGTAGTGTCCCCGGGTAGTTACCTCGTGTCGCCCCCTCCCATGGACTCCGACGAAAGGACGATCGCATGCTCTCGCGGCTGTTTGCTCCCTCGGTGGAAGTGTCTGCGCACTGCGACCTGCCCTGTGGCGTCTATGACCCCGCGCAGGCCCGCATCGAGGCCCAATCGGTCAAGGCCATCATCGAGAAGTACAACGCGTCGGATGACGACGTGTTCAAGGCACGCGCACTGTTCATCAAGGAAGAGCGCTCCGAGCTCGTGAAGCACCACCTGTGGGTGCTCTGGACCGACTACTTCAAGCCGCCGCACTTCGAGAAGTACCCACAGCTGCACCAGCTCTTCAACGAAGCGACAAAGCTGGCCGGTGCTGCCGGGGGCAAGGGCTCCGTCGACGTCGCCAAGGCCGACGACCTGCTCGGCAAGATCGACGAGATTGCCGAGATCTTCTGGGAGACCAAGCAGGCCGCCTGACGACGCGCCGTACCTCCGCACATGCCCCACCCCCCATATGCCGAGCGCGACGACCTGGATCGCCGCGAGAGAGGCGCGCGGGCCGACCGTGTGACGCTGCGGCTGCCGACGGACAGCGCCTACGTCTCTGTTCTCCGCACCGCGACAGCCGGCCTGGCAGCGCGCAGCAACTTCACCATCGACGAGATCGAGGACCTGCGCATCGCGGTCGACGAAGCCTGCGCATTGCTGCTGCCGCGCGCCCGGCCAGGGTCGGCACTCGACTGCACATTCGACGTCGGCAATGTTGACCTCGCGATTGTCGTCGCTGTCGAGAGCGACGACCCGCGGCCGCCGCGAACGGACACGTTCGCGTGGGCGGTGCTGACCGCACTCGCGGGCAAGGTGGAGGCGAGCGCAACCGATCAGGGTGTCGAGATCCGCCTGCACAAGACGCGCGGGGCAGCGTGATCCTGTTCGCCGCAGACGGGGCCAGCCTGGGCCAGGGCGAGCCCAGCCTGAGCCGGGAGGAACTACGCGAGCTCAGTCGCCAGCTCTTCGTGGAGCTCGCCCGCGCCCCCGATGGCCCGGAGCGCACACAGGTTCGCGACCGCCTTGTCACGGTGCATCTCCCGCTGGTCGAGCATCTGGCCCGCCGCTTCCGCGACCGCGGTGAGCCGTACGACGACCTCGTCCAGGTGGCGACCATCGGCCTGATCAAGGCGATCGACCGATTCGACCTCGAGCGCGGCGTCGAGTTCTCGACCTACGCGACGCCCACGATCCTGGGCGAGATCAAGCGACACTTCCGCGACACGGGCTGGGCGGTGCGTGTCCCACGCCGCCTGCAAGAGCTCCGACTCACGCTGACCGTTGCGTCGCAGGAGCTCACGCAGAAGCTCGGACGGTCGCCGACCGTCGCCGAGCTGGCAACCGAGCTGCAGGTGAGCGAGGACGAGGTTCTGGAGGGCATCGAGTCGTCCAACGCCTACAGCCCAATGTCCCTGGACACCCCGGACAGCGGAACCTATGAGGAGCGGCCGTCGGTCGGTGAGCTCCTGGGTGACTGGGACGCCAACCTCGACGGCGTCGAGTATCGCGCCACGCTGCGCCCGCTCATGGAGGAGCTGCCCGAGCGTGACAGACGCATCCTCCTGCTGCGGTTCTTCCGCGGGCTGACCCAGTCGCAGATCGCCGAGGAGATCGGCGTCTCGCAGATGCACGTCTCACGGATCCTGGCGCGCACCTTGGCTCAGCTGCGCGAACAGCTGCTGACGGAGGACTAGTCGCGCCCCAGCGCGGCACGGGCGTCCGGTCGGAGAAGTCCGACAAGCGCCGCGAGCGCGCCGAGAGCCAGCGGCACGGCACCGATCCAGAGGCCCTCCAGCGCCATGTACCACGCGATCGGCAGCATGAGCAGCTGCAGGAAGACGGCCGCCCCGTGGGTGAAGGACGAGCGTCGCCACAGCCCGTACCCGACGAGCAGCACCAGAGCACCCAGCACGAGAAAGTAGACCGTCGATCCCATCGCGACGTCCTCGTTGGAGGCGTCGCGCAGTAGGGACTCGACAGCCAGCCACACCCCGAAACCGAACAGACCCAGTCCCTCGCTTGCGACCACTGCGGCGGCCACCGTGAGACTCCTTGGCCGAGCCGGGGACTGGGGAGGTGGGGTGACGGGCACGCAGCAGAGCGTACGACCCGGGTTAAGGTGAAGCGCATGCGCGCCCTGGTAGTCGTCAATCCGCAAGCCACGACGACGACCGAGCGCGTCCGCGACGTGCTGCTCGACGCCATTGCCCACCGGCTCAGCACCGAGGTGGTCGAGACCGAGCACCGCGACCACGCGACCGACCTCGCCTACAAGGCCCGCCAAAGTGGCTATGACCTGGTGGTCTGCATCGGCGGCGACGGCACCGTCAACGAGGTGGTCAACGGCCTGCTCGCGGACGGACCCGGGCCTGACGTGCCCGCGCTCGGGCTCGTGCCAGGCGGAAGCACCAACGTCCTGGCCCGCAACCTCGGCATCCCATGCGACCCGGTCGAGGCCACTGGCGCCTTGCTGGCTGCGTTGCGCACCGGCAAGCGGCGCTCGATCGGGCTCGGCATGGCCGACGACCGCTGGTTCACGTTCTGCGCCGGGTTCGGCTTCGATGCGGCAGTTGTCGGGGCCGTTGAGGACCGCCGTCGCGATGGCGCCCGCTCAACCCTCCTGCTGTACGGCCGCGCCGCCACCCAGCGGCTCTACCACGGCACGGACCGGCGGGTCGGGCCGATCACTGTCAAGCTGCCCGGCCATGAGCCCGTACGCAGCGTGTTCCTGGCCATCGTCGCCAACACCTCGCCGTGGACCTACGCAGGTCCACGAGCGATCATCGCCACGCCCGAGGCCTCCTTCGACACTGGGCTCGACGTGCTGGCGGTGACCTCTCTGGGCACGGTGCGCACGCTGCGGCACGCAGCGCAGCTCCTGCGCGGGCGCGGGCTCCGCGGTTCCCAGGCAGTGACGCTGCACGACGCAGCCGAGGTGCTGTTGCAGGCAGAGCCGGCCGCGGCGTTCCAGCTCGACGGCGACCACCTCGGAGAGCGCACCGAGGTCCGTCTCGTCTCCGTGCCCCACGCCATCGAGGTCTTGGCCTGACGGTCGGCCGAACTGCAATTTGTACGTGTTCGCGGTCACAGACCTCTTGCGCCAAGGTCACATCTTTGTCACCCTTGGAGGGCCGTCGCGTACGGCGTTGTTCGCGCGCGCACGGATTGGAGCATTCCCGGAAACCGATCGGCTTGGGCGTTCGTTCCAATTCGTGAAAGCCTTCACAAATAAGGCGTGGCTGCGGCATGACGTCCGTACGCCACTGACAGATATAAGGAGCTGTGAACTCATGGACTGGCGCCACCGTGCCGCCTGCCGTGACGAGGACCCCGAGCTGTTCTTCCCGATCGGCAACACCGGTCCGGCGTTGCTGCAGATCGAGGAGGCCAAGGCCGTCTGCCGTCGATGTGACGTTCGCGAGGACTGCCTGGCTTGGGCCATCGAGACCGGCCAGGACGCTGGCGTCTGGGGTGGCCTGAGCGAGGATGAGCGCCGCGCGCTCAAGCGGCGCAACGCCCGCGCCCGGGCCCGCATCAACTACTGATTCGTCTAGTGGGTGTGTCGCGCCCTCCCAGTTCAGCAAGATCCGCCCCGCCCGCCGTTGCGGCTGGCGGGGCGTCGTGCGTCCGGGCCGCCGCAGGCAGGTCGATGACTGCCCGGGTGCCGCCACCGGGCCGCGGCCCCAGCTCGAGCGTGCCGCCGAGCTCGCCGACAACGAGCGTGCGAACGATCTGCAGCCCCAGCCGCCCTGAGCTGTCTGGATCAAACCCGTCCGGGAGGCCCTGACCGTCATCGGCCACGCTGATCCGCATCCGGCCGGCGACGCGGTCGACATCGACACTCAGCGACCCCTCGCCGGAGCGCAGCCCGTGCTCCACGGAGTTCTGCAACAGCTCGGTCAGCGCCATGGCCAGCGGCGTGGCGATGGCCGCGTCGACGGTGCCGAAGCTGCCCTCGCGGCGCGTACGAACACGAGCCTCGTGGGCGCTCACGTCGACGACCATCCCGAGCAGCCGATCGACGACTTCGTCGAAGGGCAGGGAGTCCTCGGCGGTGTGCGACAGCAACTCGTGTACCACGGCGATCGAGCCGACTCTGGCAACCGCCTCCTGCAGAGCGACCCGAGCCTCCGGTGCGCTCACTCGACGCGCCTGCAGCCGTAGCAGTGCCGCGACGGTCTGCAGGTTGTTCTTCACCCGGTGGTGGATCTCCCGGATGGTGGCTTCCTTGGTGAGCAGCTCGCGCTCGCGCCTGCGCACCTCGGTCACGTCACGTACAAGGACGAGGGCGCCTATGCGCTCGCCACCCGGGTCGAGTGGGATCACCCGTAGGCCCAGGACGGTGCCATTGGCTTCCACCTCGAGGTTGCGCCCCGCCCGGCCACTGACAAGGGCCTGGATCGCCTCGTCGACGGGACCCTCCGTCGGCGCGAGCCGTGCCGTGACCTCGCCGAGGTTCTCCCCCAGCAGGTCCGCCGTGAGGCCCAGCCGGCGGAAGCAGGACAGGCCGTTGGGGCTGACGTAGGTGACCTCCCCCTTGGCATCGAGCCGCAGCAACCCGTCGCCCACGCGGGGCGCTCCCCGGCGGGTCAGAGGCGGGCCGCTCTGCGGGAACCGGCCCTCGGCGATCATGCGGGCCAGGTGCCCGGCCACCTCCAGGTAGGACAGCTCCAGCCGGCTTGGCGTGCGTACGGCCACCAGGTTGGTGCTGCGGGCGACGACGGCGATCACTCGGCCGGCGCGCTGCACAGGGATCGTCTCGATGCGCACCGGCAAGTCGTCGGCCCACCATTCCGGGTCGGCGTCTCGGCGGATGAGTCCGACGTCGTACGCGGTGTCCACCAATGGCCGTCGGCCGCGCGGAAGGAACGTGCCGACGAGGTCCTCGACGTAGGCCGTCGGCCCTGTGGTCGGGCGCATCTGCGCGGCGGCATAGAAGCCAGCGCCCGAGCGCTCCGGCACCCACAGCACCAGGTCTGCGAAGGACAGGTCGGCGAGCAGCTGCCAATCAGCGACCAGCGCGTGCAGCCATTCGAGATCGGCCTCGGTGAGGTCGGTGTGACGATGCACGACGTCGTTCAGCGAAGGCACGCGGCGAGCCTACGCACCTGGCCGTGGACGCCGCCGCACGCCCCGGCTCCGCAGAGGTTAGAGTCGTGGCCCCAGACACCATGAACGGCAAGGGCTCTGGAAAGATCGGAGAACGTGCGAACCTCCTATTGGGAACAGGTGCTCGCGGACGGCTGCGTCGTTCCCGGCGAGGTACCGCTCGATGACCTGACGGCCGAGCTCGTCAGCATGCTCGGCGACCGCGATCCGCACGTGCGCAACGACATCGCCCTCTCGGTGATCACGAGGTGGTTGTCCGAGGGTGTCTACGACACGCTCCTGGCCGGGCTCGGAGATGGGCTGACGATCGGGCTCCGCGCGGGCCTAGGCAGTGACCGTGACGACTCGGTGCTGCGCCGCTCCTACTCCGCGCTCGCGCTTTCGTCGGTGGTGGCGCACGACAACGCCGACCACCTGCTGCCGAGGTCGACCGTGCTGGCGTGGGCGGACCGCGCGGTGTCCTGGTACACCGCGGAGCGTGACCTGCGCAGCTGGCTGCCGGATCGCGGCTGGGCCTATGCCGCAGCTCATGGCGCGGATCTGCTCGGCGCCCTTGGGTCGTCGCGGCACCTGGGCACCGATGAGCTCGGCGTGCTGCTCGAGGTGGTCGCCGACCGGCTGCTGAGACCCACCCCCTACCGGTTCCGCCACCAGGAGGCCGACCGGCTCGCCTACGCGACGATGACGATGCTGCATCGCGATCTCGTGCCCATCGACACGCTGGAGACGTGGCTGGACCGGCTGGGCGGGCGGTTCGCTGACCGCGTGCTTCCGCCGCCCGAGGAGCCCGAGTACCCAATGATCATGAACACTGCCGACTACGTGCGCTCGTTGCACGTGCAGCTGCTGTTGGGCGTCCGGCCGCCACCGTCGACCGACCTGGCTACGTACGCGGCAAGCGTGCCCGTCGTGCGCTCCGACCTGCTGCTGGCGCTGCAGCAGGTGATCCGGGCCTCCGCGCCGTGGGTCTTCCGGGCGGCCTGAGATGGCGGCTATGACCGGGGGGCGCCTGGCACTCGACGTGGTCCGCTCCTACGGCGTCGACACGATGTTCACGCTGTCCGGCGCCCACATCTTTCCGCTGTATGACGCCGCAGTGACCACCCGGCCGGCAATGCGCATCGTCGATGTACGGCATGAGCAGACAGCGGTGTTCGCCGCGGAGGCCACCGCCAAGCTGACCCGCACGCCCGGGTTCGCGGCACTCACTGCGGGGCCGGGCGTCACCAATGGTGTGAGCGCGGTTGCGCAGTCGCACTTCAATGGGACGCCCCTGTTCGTGCTGGGCGGGCGGGCGCCGGCCTACCGCTGGGGCAGCGGGTCGTTGCAGGAGCTCGACCACCCCCCGCTGCTGGCGCCGGTGACACGTTTCGCCCGCACGGCCGAAACAGTCGATGCGATCCCGGGAGTGGTCGACGCCGCGCTGCGGGCGGCCACGACCGCACACCGCGGGCCGGCGTTCGTCGACGTGCCCATGGACCAGCTGTTCGGTGAGGCAGAGTCGGAGCCGGCGCCGCCCGCTCCTAGCGAGATGGTTGCACGGACCCCCGGCGCCGACGACATCACGACGGTCGCACGCCTGCTCGCGCGGGCCGAACGTCCGGTGCTTGTGCTCGGCTCCGACGTGTGGACCGACGGCGCCGAGGACGCAGCGTTACGGTTCGCCGAGGCAACTGGCATCCCGACCGTCACCAACGGCATGGGTCGCGGCGTCCTCCCCGGCGGCCATCGGTTGCTCGTGACCAAGGGCCGCTCGGTGGCGTTCAACGAGGCAGACCTCGTACTCGTCGTCGGCACGCCGCTCGACTTTCGGTTGGGCTACGGGGTGTTCGGGGGCAAGGCCGGGCCGCCGGCGCAGGTCGTACACATCGTGGACGCGCCAAGCCAAGTGGCGACCCACGCCCCCCTGGCAGGGACGATCGCCGGCGATCTGACATTAATCCTCGACTCGCTGCTGCAGGCCTGGGAGAGCGAGTCGCGGTCGTCGTACGAGCCGTGGGTCGGCACTCTGGGCGGTGCGGTTGCCCGCGGCGAGGAGCAGGCTGCCGCGGTGCTCAAGGCCGAGGCGGTCGACGGGCTCCACCCCGCCCGGGTCTACGGATCTCTGCTGCCAATGCTGAACGACGACGCGGTCGTGATCGGCGACGGCGGCGACTTCGTCTCCTGGGCGGGCAAGCTCGTGGAGCCCGCGCGGCCCGGCGGGTGGCTCGACCCGGGTCCCTACGGCTGCCTCGGCGCCGGGCTCGGGGCCTCGATCGCGGCGCGCCTCGCTCGTCCGGACAGCCCGGTGGTGTGCCTGCTGGGAGACGGCGCCGCGGGGATGTCGCTGCTCGACGTCGACACGCTGGTCCGGCACCGCCTGCCTGTTGTGCTGATCGTCGGCAACAACGGCTCGTGGGGGCTGGAGAAGCACCCGATGCAGATGCTCTACGGCTACGATGTCGCGGCCGATCTGCGTCGCGAGACCCGCTACGACTCGATCGTCGAGGCACTCGGCGGCCGTGGCGAAACGGTGTCCGACCCTGACTCGCTCGACGCTGCGCTACGGCGGGCGTTCGACTCTGGCGAGCCCTATCTCGTTAACGCGTTGCTCGACCCGTCCGTGGCCTACCCGCGGGCGACGACCGGGATCTGACGTGAGCGTGCTGGTCCGCCCGGCCCGTCCGGACGAGCTGGCGCAGATCGGCGGACTGACCGCGCACGCCTTCGCCATCGACGGACTCGTACCGTCGGGGAGCGACTATGCGAGCGTGCTGAGCGACGCGTCCACGCGGCTGCGAGACGCGGATCTGCTGGTGGCGGAAGACGAAGCGGGAGCGCTCCTGGGCACGATTACTTTCGCGCTGTCGGGCACACCGTATGCGCAGATTGCGCGCGCCGGTGAGGCAGAGTTCCGAATGCTCGCGGTGGCACCGGCCGCGCGACGACGGGGTGTCGCGAAGGCGCTCGTTGAAGCCTGCATCGATCGCAGCCGTGCAGCCGGTGTGGCCACACTGGTGTTGTCGAGCTCGCAGGACATGCGGGCAGCGCACCGGCTCTACGAGCGGATGGGATTCACCCGGCAGCCCGAGCGCGACTGGAGCCCGGTCGCGGGAGTCCATCTGATGGCCTACGCCCTGGCCATCAATCAGGCCACGCGCTGACGGAAGGTGGCCCGGTAGGCCTGGGGCGTAAGTCCCCGCACCCGGGTGAAGTGGTGGCGCAGGTTGGCGGCCGAGCCGAAGCCGCTGCGGTCGGCGATGACGTCCATGCCTTGGTCACTGCGCTCGAGCAGCTCCTGCGCGAGGAGAACGCGCTGGCCCACTATCCAGCGATGCGGTGTGCTGCCGGTTTCGTCGCGGAACTTTCGCGCAAAGGTGCGGGGCGACATATGCACGCGGCGTGCCAGGTCGTCGATGCTGTGGTCGACATCCACGTGCTCGACCAGCCAGGTCAGCAGCGGCTGGAGGCTGGTGTCGGGAATCGGCGGCAGCGGCGACTGGAGGAACTGTGCCTGGCCGCCGTCGCGGTGCGGCGGGACCACCATGCGCCGGGCCATCATGGTGGCAACCTCGCTGCCGTGCTCCTGGCGGATGATATGCAGGCACAGGTCAATCCCGGCGGCGGTGCCGGCGCTCGTGTAGATCCCGGAATCCTCGACGTAGAGCACGTTGGGGTCGACCTTGGCCGAGGGGTACATCCGCTGCAGCTCGTCGGCATGGTTCCAATGCGTGGTGCATTGGCGCCCGTCAAGCAGACCGGCCTGGCCCAGGATGAACGCGCCGCTGCACACGCTGATCACCCGGGCGCCGCGGTCATGCGCGGCCCGCAACTTGGCGCTCAGCTCCAGAGGCGCGACGGAGTATTCCCGTTGTACGGCCGGCACCGCGACCAGATCGGCCTCGTCGAGGCGGTCGAGGTCGTGCGACGGCGTGATGCTGAACCCGGATCGAGTCGACACCGGCCGACCGCCGGGCGAGCAGACGGCGAAGTCGTAGCCGGGGAATCCGTCGGACGTCCGATCGGTGCCGAACGCCTCGCAGAGCACCCCTAGCTCGAACATCGAGGTTCGGTCGAGGACGGCCACGGCAACATTTCGCAGCATGACCACAGTCTGGCAGAACTTTGTGGTCCTGTGTCAATCCTGCCACTGGCCGATCGAGCGATCCGGGTCGATATTCGAAGGGTGACCATCCTCCTGATCCTCTTCGTGCTCTGGGCCTTCGCTGCGATCGCCGAGTGGCAGGGCTGGGTCGCCGACACCCGCGACGGCACGGTCTGGCTGCCGGCCGACGAGGCCGACCACCGAGCCCTCCACCGCTGACTCGAGCATCCCGAGCAGCCAGCAGAAGGTCGCGCCGAGCGGCGCAAGCGAGCTGGTTGCTCAGCGCTGACTGCGCGCCACGAACCGCTCGCGGTCGACGACCACGCGAGTGATCCGGCCGTGCGCGACGACTGCACCGTCGGTCTCCTCGACGACGATGTCGAACTGCAGCAACCGACCGTCAACGGCGACGAGCTGGGCCCGGGCCACGACAACAGTGCCGACGGATGTCGGCGCGGTGTGCTCCAGCGCTACCCGCGTGCCCACGCTGGTCTGGCCAGGCTCGAGGCCCGCACGCACGGCAGCCACCGTCGCCGCCTCGGCGAGCGCGAGCACGCGCGGGGTGGCGAGTACGGGGACATCCCCGGAGCCGATCGCCTCGGCGGTGTCGGCATCGGACACCAGGTGCTCGACGCCAGCTGACCGGCCAGGCTGCAGTGGCACGGCGCCCTACTCGATCACGACGAGGAGGTCGCCCTCCTGCACCACGTCGCCGACGCTGACCTTGATGTCGGTCACCACGCCGGCACCCTCGGAGAGCACAGGGATCTCCATCTTCATGGACTCCAGGACGAGCAACGTGGCGCCTGGGGTGACGGGATCGCCGGGCGTCACCGTGACCTGGAAGACGTTGGCCACCATCTCGGCTCTGACTTCTTCGGCCACTCGGGGCGCTCCTTGGTTGTGGGATGCGAGGGCAGGAAGCCCGGCGTACGAATTTCACCATGGCGCCCAGCGTGGCTACGCGGGGCCTGGCCCTACCCGGGCCACGATAGGCACGTGACGCTCGTCCTGATCGTCGCCGTGCTGTCGGCGGCGCTGGCCGTCGTGGGCGGTGGCCGGCCGGGGCGCCTCCAGGAGGCGAGGCTGCGTCGCGCCCGCCTGTTGGGCACCGCGATCGGGGTATGGCTGGCCGGATACCTGTTGTCGTTCTCTTGGGCGGCCGTCTACATCGCCGGCACCGTGGCTGCCTTGACACTGGCCGCGTGGTTCTGCTGGCTCAACCGGAGTGCCCCCGGGATGCCGCTCCTGGCCGCCGGGTTCGCCGCCAACGGGCTGGTGATCGCGCTCAACGCCGGCTTGCCCGTCTCGCTGCACGCGCTTGATTTGGCTGGTTCCGAGGCCACCGTGGCCGACTTGGCCGACGACCGGCTACGCGAGGTGGCAGACCAGACCACGATCGTGCCGTTCCTCGGCGAGATCGTCCCGCTGGCCTGGCCGGTGTCGCCTCAGGTGGTCACGCCGGGCGACGTCCTGGCCGCCGCAGGAGCCGCGCTCGCCGTCGCGGCCGGCCTGACCGGGCACCTTGTCGCGCGTGGGACAATGGCTGCGGTCCGGGACGAGATGCCTGGACGTCGTCTGCCGGAACTCGAAGGAGCAACCCATGGGCAAGAAGGGCCGTAAGCGTCGCTCTCGCAAGAAGAGCGCCGCCAACCACGGCAAGCGCCCCAACGCCTGACGCGCATACCTCGCCGAACATGCGATTGGCGCCCGTTTCTAAGTGAAAGCGGGCGCCAATCCCATGTTCGCGGGTCGCTTGGGGCATGTTCGGCGACCTGCTGACGCCGCGTGGCTCAGGTGCCGCTGATCTCGATGCGCAGCTCGCGAATGCGGGTGATGACGCGGGCGCGCAGCTCTGCCGGGGCCTGGTCGCGGCAGGAGCGCGCAACAAGGGCCTTGACCACTCGGTCGATGTCGAACGAGGTCAGGCACGGCCCACAGTCGTCCAGGTGATGCTGGATCTGCTCGTAGGTCAGGGTGCCCTCGTCGAGCTCCCGGTCGATGTAGAGGTAGACCCGTTGGAGCACTTCGGCACAGTCGACGTCTTCGTCCTTGCTCCAGCTCATGCCTGCTGAGCCTCCTCGGCCGCGGCACTGCGCCCGGTCGCCGAAACGGTCGCTGGAATGAGCCCGCGCTCGCGGGCGTAGTCCTCGAGTAGGTCGCGCAGCTGTCGGCGACCCCGGTGCAGCCGGGACATCACGGTCCCGATCGGGGTGCCCATGATCTCCGCGATCTCCTTGTAGGCGAATCCCTCGACATCGGCGAGGTAGACCGCCATCCGGAAGTCCTCCGGGATCTGCGCCAGCGCGTCTTTGATGTCGCTGTCGGGCAGGTGCTCGAGGGCCTCGGCCTCGGCCGATTTGAGGCCCGCCGAGGAGTGCGCCTCGGCCCGGACCATCTGCCAGTCCTCGATCTCCTCGGTGCCCGCCTGCTGCGGCTCGCGCTGCTTCTTGCGGTAGGAGTTGATGAACGTGTTGGTCAGGATGCGGTAGAGCCAGGCTTTGAGGTTGGTGCCCTCCTGGAACTGGTGGAACGCTCCGAACGCCTTGGCGAAGGTCTCCTGCACGAGATCCTCGGCGTCGGCCGGGTTGCGCGTCATGCGCAGTGCGGCGCTGTAGAGCTGGTCCAGATAGGGCAGAGCGTCCCGCTCGAAACGCGCCTCACGCGCCTCCGGGCTCTCCGTTGCTGTGTGGGAAGCCATTGCTGGCGAGGATACCTGCCCCGTGCTACTGGGATCCCACTCCGGCCATGCCAGAACGTCACTAGACACCGTGCGCTCGGGAGTGGCGAGCATGGGGCACAACCTCCAAGAGATCCTGGAATTCCGGTTGTGGAACGCCTGCCATGCCAAAGGCATTCCCCTGGTGGGCTCAGCCGGTCAGCCGCAGCACGAACTTCGAGACGGCCTCCACCAGGAGTTCCAGGCCCTCGCGCTGGGTCAGCGGGGCACTCGCGGGGATCTTGAACCCGTGGTCCGCGGCGGGGATGACGCTCACGTCGTACGGCCCGATCGGGAATTCCTCCGGCCTGCCGAACGGGTCCCGCTCCCCCTGCACCACCAGCGTCGGCACCCCAGATTCGAGCAGCTCGTCGGCCCGGGAACGGTCGGGGCGACCCGGCGGGTGCAGCGGGAACGCCAACGCCACGACTCCGGCCGCTCCCGTCGACAGCGCCGTGCGACAACCGACCCGGGCGCCGGCACTTCGGCCTCCGACGACCACCGGGACCTCCTTGCCGGCCTCCGCGCGTACGCCGTCCACGGTCGGCAGCCAGCCCTGGTCGAGCAGCGGCGGCCGGGGCGCCACGCGCCCGCCCGCGACACGCCACGGCTGCTCGGCGCGTACGACCGTCACACCGCGCTCGGGGAGGGTCTCGGCGAGCGCTACGAGGTCACGTGAACCGATGCCGCCGCTCGCGCCGTGGCCGAGGATGAGGACCGCGCGCGGACGCCGCGCGGGGTGGATCGTGACTCGCGCATCCCCAAGTGGTGTCGCGACGAGGGCTTCCGGCACGGTCTGCACCCTAGGCTCAGAGTATTGCCAGCTGCTCGTCCGCTCCGACATCCTCCGGCGGCAGCGGTGTGACCAGCTCCGGTCCGTTGTTGCGGACGTCGTTGACGAGCGGAGGGACCGGGTACGCCTCGAGTCGGCCGGGTGTGGCGGGGACAAGCAGGTCGAGCAGCGCCGAGGGGTCCCGTGGTTGCGGGCCGAGCCACTCCGCGTAACGGTCCGCCTCGATCATCAGCGGCATCCGGTCGTGGATCTCGCCGAGCGCGTCCTCGGCCGTCGTCGTCAGTACGGCGCACGACCACACGAACGCGCCCGGATCGTCATCGTCGACGACCGTGGGATCGCGCCAGATCTCGTACAAGCCCGCCATCGCCAGCACCCCGCCGTCGCGCGGGCGGATGAAGAAGGGCTGCTTTCGGCCTCGCGTCTCGCCGTACCACTCGAAGTACCCATCCGCCGGCAGGAGGCAGCGACGCACCGCGAACGCACGCTTGAACGCCGGCCTGTCCTGCACCGACTCCATGCGCGCGTTGATGAGCCGACTGCCGATCGACGTGTCCTTGGCCCAGGACGGGACCAGTCCCCACCGAACGACAGTGAGGCGGCGCTGTGCGGGAGCCGAGCGATCCTCCCGCGGTGGCCGCGCAACAACGGCGTACACATCCTTGGTCGGCGCCACGTTGTAGTCCGGCGCGAGGCGCTCACGCACGTCGATCCGGTCGACCTCGAACTCCTCCGCGAGGTCGTCGGGGTTACGGCTCGCGGCATACCTCCCGCACATGCCCACCACTCTGCCAGCAGCAAAGTCAGTATCTTCTCGAGGTTCGCGAAGGGCTCAATCGTGGTAACCACTACTGCATGAGTCTCGTTCGCCTGATCGCGCGGCCCATGATCGCCTCGTCGTTCGTGTGGGCGGGGGTCAAGAGCCTGCGGAGCCCCGGCCCACAAGCCGCCAAGTCGGAGCCCATCGCCGAACGCGTCAGGCCCGTCCTGGAGAGGTCCCCGGTGCCGATCCCCACCGACACCAAGTCGCTCGTCCGCGTCAACGCCGGCATCCAGGTCGCGGCCGGCGCGATGCTCGCGCTCGGCTGGTTCCCGAGGGGGGCGGCGCTTGTGTTGGCCGGCTCGATGGTGCCGACGACGCTCGCCGAACACGCCTTCTGGGAGTCCGACAGCGTGTCCGAGCGCAACGCCCAGCTCACGCACTTCCTGAAAGACGTGTCACTCGCCGGTGGACTGCTCATTGCCGGCTTCGACACCGCCGGCAAACCTGGCCTGGCCTGGCGCGCCAGGCACGCAACTGTCGACGCGAAGCGAACCGCCAGGATGGCTCGGCGCGAGGCGGCTCTTGCAAGTCGGACGGCCCGGGCGCAGGTGGCCCAGAAGGCGCATGACCTCGTCACCCGCTAAAGCGGCCCGCCCGGCGAGCGGCGGACTCCCCATTAGGCTCGAACGCGTGATACACGAGCTCTGGGACGCACCAACGGCAACTGGACCAGTCGACGCGACGGTCGAGCTGCCTGGCTCCAAGTCGGTCACCAACCGCGCGCTCGTGCTCGCCGCCCTCGCCGACTCGCCAAGCCGCCTGCGGCTCCCGCTGCGCGCCCGCGACACGCTGCTCATGGTTGGAGCGCTGCGCGCGTTGGGCGCAACCATCACAGATCACGGCGACGACTGGATCGTCACGCCCGGCCGGTCGCAAGGCGATGCCCGCGTCGACTGTGGCCTCGCGGGCACCGTCATGCGTTTCGTCCCGCCCGCCGCGGCATCACTGGCGACTGGCGACGTCACGTTCGACGGCGACGAGCAGGCGCGCGTACGGCCCATGGGCCGGATCCTCGACGCGCTACGCGCTCTCGGCTCCAGCATCGACGACGGCGGGCGCGGGTCGCTCCCCTTCGTGCTTCATGGCAGTGGGTCGCTCCCGGGCGGTGCGGTCACTATCGACTCGTCCGCATCGTCGCAGTTCGTGAGCGGGTTGCTCCTGGCAGGGGCGAGCTACGACAAGGGCATCACCGTCCACCACGACGGCAAGCCGATCCCGTCACTCCCCCACATCGACTTGACGGTCGCGATGCTCCGCTCCGCCGGAGCCGAGGTCGACGACCTCGAGCCCAACACCTGGCGCGTCGAGCCTGGACGCCTGAGCGGCCTGGACCTGACCATCGAGCCCGACCTGTCCAACGCCGCGCCATTCCTAGCTGCGGCTCTAGTCACGGGCGGCACCATCAGGGTCAACGGCTGGCCTCGCAGGACCCCGCAGGCCGGGGACGCCTTGCGGGACCTCCTCGCTCGGATGAACGCCGACGTCACACTCGACGACAACGCGCTGACAATCCGTGGCAACGGTGCCATCCACGGCATCGACGCCGACCTGCACGAGGTGGGCGAGCTGACGCCCGTGATCGCCGCGTTGGCTGCACTCGCAGAGTCACCCAGCCGGCTGCGGGGCATCGCACACCTGCGCGGCCACGAGACCGACAGGCTCGCCGCACTCGCGACCGAGCTCAATGGTCTCGGCGGCGAGGCCACCGAGACCGAGGACGGCCTTGCCATCGAGCCGCGTCCGCTCCGTGGCGGCGTGTTTGCGAGCTACGCCGACCACCGCATGGCGCAAGCCGGGGCAGTCATCGGCCTCGCAGTCCAAGGCATCCAGGTGACAGACATCGCGGCCACGAGCAAGACACTGCCCGACTTCCCAGGGATGTGGACAGAGATGTTAAGCGGTCCGGCGGAGTGAGCCAAGGGCGGTACGAGCAGCACGAGGACCGGGTCCGCATCCGGCCCCAACGCGGCAAGTCTCGCCCCCGCACGAAGGAGCGCCCCGCGCATGAGGAGGCCGTTTCCGGCTTCGTCGTCGCAGTGGACCGCGGCCGCTACACCTGCCTCGTCGACGGCGAGCTCGTGACGGCCATGACAGCTCGCGAGCTCGGTCGCAAGGGTGTCGTCGTAGGCGACCGCGTCGCCCTTGTCGGCGACCTGTCGGGCGCCGCCGGAAGTCTCGCGCGGGTCGTCCGGGTCGAGCAACGCCGCACGGTCCTGCGTCGTACGGCCGATGACTCCGACCCGGTCGAGCGTGTCATCGTCGCCAACGCCGACCAGCTAGTCATCGTCACCTCACTCGCCGATCCCGAGCCACGACCCAGGTGGATCGACCGGTGCCTGGTCGCGGCCTACGACGCCGGGCTCGATCCGCTGCTCTGCCTGACCAAGGCCGACCTGGCCGACCCGGAATCCCTGCTCGCGACGTACCGCCCCCTGGGCGTGCGTTACGTCGTGACGCAGCACGACCTCGATCCCGATACGTTGCGCGGCTACTTGATCGATCGGGTCAGCGTGCTCGTTGGACACAGCGGAGTCGGCAAGTCCACGCTCGTCAACATCCTGGTGCCAGGCGCCGACCGGGCCATCGGGGAGGTCAACGAGGTCACCGGGCGGGGCCGACACACGTCGACGAGTGCAATCGCGCTGCACCTGCCCGAGGGAGGCTGGGTCATCGACACACCGGGGATCCGGTCGTTCGGGCTCGCGCACGTCGACCCGGCGCACCTCATCGAAGCATTCCCCGACCTGTACGAGATCACCAAGTCCTACGACGGCGGCTGCCCACGCGGCTGCACCCACGCTGCGGGCGAGCCCGAGTGCGCCCTCGACGCGGCCGTCGCGGCCGGGGTCCTGGACGCGGCGCGCGTGGCGTCGTACCGGAGGTTGCTGACCAGCCGGGAGCGGGCCGAGGGCGACTAAGGTCAGCCGACGGGGTTCCAGACCGCCGTCGAACCCGCCTCCCCGGTCACGACGACGAACCCGATCGAGATCACCGCCGCGGCCGCGGCCACCAGCCCAAGCACCGTGGCGGCCCGGCCCCGCCCCCGCCGGTTGGCGATGAAGAACGCGACGAAGGCGACCCACATGATTGAAACCGGAATGATGACCCTGTCGCCCCACATCTCGTGGTCGTTGACCTTCTCGAGCACCTCCCCGCCCAGCTCGCCTGACGCGAGGAGCGAGCGCTTGAAGTTGTAGCCGGCTTGGGTCGTCAGCGGGACCAGCGCGAGGGCGACCGTGGACAGCCCGAGCACCAGCCAGCCATAGGTGTCGCGCCACCGGGGCACCAGCGCCAAGGCGAGCACGCCGAGCGCGGCGAGCGGGACGAGCACGACCGTCGCGTGCACCAGGAGCACGTGCACTGGCAGACCGCGGAAGGTGTCGAGCATGAGTCGCACCGCCTGTCCATCACAGACCAAAAGCAACCAAGGCGAGACCAATAGTGGCGCAAGCAAGCGTGATTGTGCGGTAACTGTGCATATACGCTCCGCATCATGCCCCGCCCTGTGTCATTCGACGACGATCTCCGCCTCGCGCACCTGCTTGCCGACGACGCGGACTCCTTGACAATGTCCCGGTTCAGGGCCCTCGACCTGCGGGTCGAGACCAAGCCTGACGACACGCCGGTGACCGACGCCGACCGCCGGGTCGAGGAGGTGCTGCGGTCAACCCTGAGCCGGGCGCGCGCGCGGGACGCGGTGGTGGGCGAGGAGTTCGCGCCGAGCGGGTGGGGACCTCGGCGCTGGGTGATCGACCCGATCGACGGTACGAAGAACTTCCTGCGCGGCGTCCCGGTGTGGGCCACCCTCATCGGACTGGTCGTCGACGGTGAGGCTGTCGTGGGCGTGGTGTCCGCACCCTCGCTCAGTCGCCGCTGGTGGGCCGCTAGGGGCACTGGGGCGTGGGTGGGCAAGAGCCTGGCCAAAGCAACTCGGTGCACTGTCTCAGGGGTGGCCGACCTCAAGGACGCGTCGTTGTCGTACTCGTCACTTGATGAATGGGATGCCGTCGGCAAGAAGAAAGCGTTCCTTTCGCTGTTGGGCGACTGCTGGAGAACGCGCGCGTACGGGGACTTCTGGTCGTACGTACTGCTCGCCGAAGGGGCCGTCGACATCGCCGCAGAGCCAGATCTCGCCCTGCATGACATGGCGGCGCTGGTTCCGATCGTCACAGAAGCGGGCGGGCGGTTCACCGACGTCGAGGGGACACCGGGTCCGTTCGGTCGTGGGGCCGTGGCCACCAACGGTTTGCTGCACGATGAGGTGCTCGGGCGGCTGGCCTAAACGTCGCCGTCAGTCCTCGTCGAGGGTGGCGTCCTGCTCTGCCCCGGTGTCGAAGAACGTGTCGAGGTAGTCGTCGGGGTCGAGGTCGCTGTCGCGGGCGAGCGCGAACACCTCGGTGCCATGGCCCGGTGGGCCGGGCAGCACAACAACCTGGGCGAAACCAAGGAACGTCGAGCCGTCGGCTTCGGCGTGCTCCTCGGCATCCTGCTCCGCCATCTGCACGGCCGCGTCGAAATCACGGGCCTCCCAGGTCGTGATTCGTTCCTCGAAGCTGCTGCTGTCCTCCCAGAGGAAGATGCACCGCACGCCGAACCAGTGCGTCGCCGATCCGTTGACGGTCACAGCGCGACGCTACCGCCAGTCCGACGGTTGTCGCCTACTCGGCACTGACGACCGGGGTGCCGGGCTGCTCGCCGCGTGCGAGATATCTCGTGACGGAGTTGGCCACCGCCACTGTGGGCACCGCGATCACCGCGCCGAGGATGCCCGCGATCAACGACCCCACGGCGATCGACAGCACCACCGCGAGGGGATGGATGCGGACCAGGCGCCCAATGATGAGCGGCTGCAGCAGGTGACTCTCGATCTGCTGCACGGCGACGATTCCTGCGAGCACGATCAGAGCGATGATCGGCCCCTGCGTCACGAGTGCAACGAGCACCCCGAGCGCACCAGTCACGAACGCACCGACAACGGGAACGAACGCACCGAAGAAGACGAGCACGCCTAACGGGAACGCGAGGGGAACCCGCAGAATCACCAGCAGCAGCGTGATGAAGAAGAAGTCGATGAACGCCACTGCGAGTGTCGCTCGTACGTATCCCTGCAGCGTTCGCCAGGCTACGTTGCCCGCGCCACGCACTGGCGGCTGGACTCGGCTCGGGAAGAGGCTGACGACCCAACGCCAGATGCGCTCGCCGTCATGAAGAAAGAAGAACAGCGTGAACAAGCCGAGCAGTGCTCCTGTCACGACCTCCGCCGCCGCGGTTGCCGCACCGATCGCGCCACTTGTGAGCCGGTCAGAGTTGTCGCTGATGGTCTGTTCGGCTCGCTCGACGAAGTTGTCGAGCGTATCCTCCTGGATTCCGAGCGGCCCGTTGATGAGCCAGTCGCGGATCTCGCCGACGCCGTCCTCTGCGCTGTCCGCCACGTCTGAGAAGCCCGTGCCGATCTGGCCGCCGGCCACTGACAGGGTGCCGACCACGACGACAAGAAACCCGATGAAAACCGTCGCCGTCGCCGCGGAGCGTCCGAACCCCACTCCGTTCAGCCGTCTCACTAGTGGGCGCAATCCCGCGGCGATGAACAGCGCCGCGATCACCGGGAAAACGACGACGCGCACGTTCCAGAGGAACTGAATGCTGAAGTAGACAGCCACACCGATGATGACCAGTCGCCAAGCCCACTCTGCTGCGGATCGGATGGCGTCCGGGACGGGATGCCCGCCGTGCTGCGGCTCCTCGGCCGAGGCGTCCGGCTCCACGTCGTCAACGGTGGCAGCATTGGCGTCCATCTCAGCCAGGGATGTGGGATCGTCGCCAGCCGTGCTAGCGCGCTCGGTTTCGCGTGCGGCATCCAGCCGCGCCCGCATGTCGCGAAGCCGCGCGGACCAGGCTCTCCTCGGTGCCCCGTTCACGCCGTCAGCCTGACATATCGGGTGGGCGTTCGGGCGCGCAGCGTGACAGGCTCTAGGTGCACATCACGACGATCGATGGAGGACCATCATGGCTGCGCCGGAGCCGAAAGAGCCCGCGGACGACATGAAGGCTCGCTTCCGCGAGGCGCTTGAGCGCAAGCAGCAGGCGGGACGCAACGCAGGTCGCGGCCCTTCGGAAGGCGACTCCAAGGCGCACGATGCGCACGGCCCCGCCACACACAAGCGGGAGTTCCGCCGCAAGAGCGGCTAACGAGCATCATGGCCAGCGCGCAAGCGACGGGGGATGGCCGTCCACATTCAGGGCTTCGATGGGTCGCCTTTGGCGTGCTCACCTTCTTGGCCGCGGTCCTAGTGCTAGCCGCGTTCGCCGCACGCTTCGTACACAGTCAGCTGCTCGACACCGATCGCTACGTGGAGACTGTGGCTCCGCTTGCTAACCACCCGGCGATCCAGGCCCAGCTTGCCGACACGGTCACCACGCAGGTCATGGACCGCGTCGACATCGGCGCGATCACCGAGCAGGTGGCGCAGGCGATTAGCCGCGAGCGGCTCTCCGACCTGGTCGCCGGGCTGGAGCCGCTGATCGCCAACCAGCTCCAGGAGCTGGTCCACAACGTTGTCTTGCAGGTCGCGCAGTCTGAGCAATTCGCCACCATGTGGGAAAACGCAAACCGGACCGCTCACCGGGTCCTGGTGACCGCTCTGACCGGACGCGAGGGCGCCATCTCGGTCGAGAAAGGCACAGTGACGCTCGACCTTGGGCCGGTCGTCGAGGAAGCCAAACAGCGGCTGGCCGATCGCGGCTTCGGCTTCGCGAGTCGGATTCCCGCGCTCAACGCTACTTTCGTGCTCCTCAAGTCCGACGACCTCGCCCGGGCGCAGCGAGGTACCGACCGGCTGGACCGGTGGCAAACCTGGATGCCTTGGGCGGCGCTGGTGGCCATCGGTCTGGCCGTCTTCACAGCGCCGGACCGGCGCCGCGGTCTGCTCATCATTGGCCTGGCCGTGGCGGTGACTATGGCCCTAGTGGGCGTCGCGCTGACCATCGCCCGGAGCCGCTATCTGGCGGCCGTGCCTGCCGAGACTCTGTCCCAGCCCGCGGCGGCGGCCGCGTTCGACATCTTGGCGCAACCGTTGCGTACGACGGTGCGGGCCGTGGTGGCGATCGGGCTGCTCCTCGCCGCCGGCGCGTTCATCATGGGCCCTGCAAGGCCCGCGGTGGCCGCGCGCGGGTGGTTCGATCGGGGCCTCGATGCCGCACGCGGCGGCGCCACGGCAGGGCCGGTCGCCACCTGGGTCGCGCGTTACCGTCGACAGGTCACGCTCGGGATTCTGCTCCTGGCCGCGCTGGCGCTGGTGCTGTGGCCGTACCCGACAGGGGCGGTAGTCCTGTGGACCGCAGCTGTTGCGCTGCTCGCGCTGCTCGCTGTCGCAGCCGTTGCACGCCCGGCCGAGACAAGCTCCGCGTGACACCCGTGACCAGCAGCCAGTAGGCGACGCCCGCCGCGAGCGCCGCAAGGGTCGCCAAGACGGCGGAGCTGCCCATGAGCGGTACGTACACCTGCCAGTGCACGAGGTAAATGTAGAGCGAGGCACTGGCGAGCACGGTCGCGACCTTGGCGAGCGGCGCCGGACACGGGATGCCGACCGACCAGACCAGCAGCACGATCCCGCCGATCATGATCGCCTCGCGGGACGGGTTGTCGAAGAAGCCCGGCACAGAGGCGAGTACGACGGCGGTCAGCAGGGCGCGCTGCCACACCTCGGTGGCGCGGGCAGCCGCCCAGCCGAGCGCGAATAGCCACAGCACGGGCTGCGGGTGTACCTCGATCGGCCCCAGTGACTGAGGCAGCACGTCGTACCTGATCAGCGCGCCCATTGCGAGCACCGTCACTGCGGCAAGGAACGGCCAACGTCGCTCGGCCCGATCCAGCCACGGCAAGGCGCTCAGAGCAGCCACCCCCAGCAGGATGTAGACGAGCACCTCGATAAACCAGAAGTGCCACGTCGAGTCCCAGCCAGGCGGTCCCACGACGCTGTTGAGCAGGACGATGTTGGCTCCGGTGTAGGCGCCGATCAGGAGGTGCACGGCAGCGATCCAGATCACGGCCGGCACGACGACACGTGAGACGCTGCCCAGCTGATGCCGCACGCGCACCCACCTGTCGACAGACGTCAGCTGGAACCGTGCGAAGTTGTAGCCTGCGATGGCGAAGAGCACGTGCGCGCTGCCGAGCACGCTGAACAACTGGGCATGCGTGCCCACGATGATGACGATCGCCACGGCCCGCAACGCAACACTCGTCTCGAGCGTGCGGGTGGCCCGCCAGCGTCTCCGGCGCTGGTCTCGGCGCAGATCGCCGATCGGAGTCACGTGCCAGCCGCTTGGCAGGTGACCGAGCACCTCCTCGATGCGCATGGACATCTCGACGTAGGACAGCGAGTCGCCGCCAAGGCTGACGAAGGTGTCGTCGTCTGTGGCGTCGGGGCGGTTGAGCAGCCGAACATAGACCTCTCGCAGGTCGGTCGATGCGTCACCGTCGGCTGACACTGACGCGGTGGCGCGTGCGAGAACCGCTGCGTAGTCAGGCTTTCCGTTGTCGAGCCGTGGCAGCGTGTCGCACCAGACGATGCGTACGGCCCGCGCGGGCACGCCGGCGTCTCGGGCGGCCGCGAACTGCACCGTCTCGGGGTCACCGGCGCCCTCGACGGCCACGACGAGTCGCTCGTCGGTGCCGGTGCACGCCACGGTGTAGCCGCGCTGGCCCAGCCGGCTTTCCACACGCTGCAGGTCGACGCGCAGGCCGGCGATCTTGACGAACCGGCTGCGCCGCCCGACAACCTCGTAGAGGCCGTCGGGGGTCCGACGGGCCAGGTCGCCGGTCCGCAGCCGCTCGACGGTGCGGCCCAGAGCCAGGTCGGCGGGCGACTCGGCATAGCCAAGCATCACGTTGGGGCCTGAGTAGACCAGCTCGCCGATCTGGGCTCCCCCAGGGCCGTCGACCTCGGTGTCGATGGGCTCGATGCTGAAATCGCCGCCCGGAACGGGGATGCCGATTGACTCAGGATGTGCGACGGCCAGGTCGGCCGGCAGGTAGGCCATGCGGGCGGTGGCCTCGGTCTGGCCATACATCACGATGAAGTCGAAGCCCTTGCGGCGGCCGAGCTCGGCGTAGTCGCGCACTCGTTCAGGTGCGAGCCGGCCGCCGGCCTGCGTCACGTACCGCAGCGACGGAAGAGCCAGGTGCTCGAAGCCGATCCGGTCGAGCAGATCGAAGGTAAACGGCACACCGGCGAACGTGCCCACCTCGTGCTCGGCCGCGAGGTCCCAGAAACAAGGGTCGACGACCGAGAGGTCAGTGAGGACGAGTCCAGCTCCGCGGAGCAGGTGGCTGTGCACCACGGACAGGCCGTAGCAATAGTGCATCGGCAGGGTTGTCGCTGCACGGTCGGTGGGTCGGATGTCGAGGAAGTCGGCGATCGACTCGGCGTTGGCCTGCAGGTTGACCTGCGAGAGCCGCACCAGCTTGGGCGAGCCTGTCGAGCCGGATGTGCTCAGCAGGAGGGCGAGGTCGGGATGCAGCTCATGCGTTGAACCCGCACGCCGCTCGACGACCTCCCAGGAGCCGGCCTGACCGCTCGCGACCACATCGGGGTCGTATGCGCTGACGAGGGCGCTCAGCTGTTCGGTTTCGAGCTCGCCGGCCAGCAGAACGACATGGCCGGCGTGCAGGGCCGCCAGATACGTGACGAGGGTGTCGAGCCGGTTGCGGCCCGCGACCAGAACCAGTCGTCTGCTTGTACCGAGGCCGCCCGCGGCGTCACCGACCCGGCTGGCCAGGGCAGCGTAGGTCAGTGGCTGACCTTCGGCGATGACCGCGACCCGGTCACCGTGGTCGGCCAGCTGTGCCGCCAACGGCACGGTCCGCACGCGCGACGACCCCTCGAGAACCTGCACGGATGAGGAGCCTAGTTAGGCAAGCCTTACCGAACAAGTCCCCAAGGGGTCGTCAGCGTGTGGGTCTGGTTACGCGACCCAGGACTCGAGCAAGTCCTGGGACGGGCGGCGCAGCGCAGCGAGCGCCTGCTTCTCGAGCTGGCGGATCCGCTCGCGCGTGAGGCCGAGCTCCTCACCGATCTGGGCGAGGCCGCGCGGCTCCCGGCCGTCGAGGCCGAACCGGCGCACAACGATGAGCGCCTCCCGCGGAGGGAGTCGCTCCTCGACGACTCGCCGGACGTCATCGGCGAAAGCCCGCTGCTCTGTGGTGTCACCGACACGTTCGGTGTCGGGACGCTCGATCAGGTCGGTCAGGCTGGAGCCATCCTCGGCGTCACCCAGTGGGGCGTCGAGGCTCACGGTGTGCCGAGACGCGTCACGCAGAGTGGTCACCTTCTCGGGGGTGAGCTGCATCTCGGCGGCCACCTCTTCGATGGTGGGCTCGCGGTCGAGCCGCGCGGTGAGCTTGCGCTCAGCGCGACCCATGGCTGCGACCTGCTCGACAACGTGCGCCGGCAGGCGGATCGTGCGGATCTGCTCCGGCAGGCCGCGCTGGATCGCCTGCTTGATCCACCAGGTCGCGTAGGTGGAGAACTTGAAGCCCTTGGCGTAGTCGAACTTCTCGACTGCGCGGATCAGGCCCAGGTTGCCCTCCTGCACGACATCGAGCAGGGGCACGTCGCCGGCGTAGCGGCGGGCCACAGACACGACAAGGCGCAGGTTGGCGCGGATCATGTGGTCGCGCGCCTCCCGGCCATCGTCGGCGACGAGGGCCAGATCGGCTCGGCGGTCAGCGTTGAGCTTGGCCTCGCCGGAGTCGGCCCGGCGCAGCAGCCCCTCGGCGAAGACCCCGGCCTCGATCCGCCGGGAGAGGTCGACCTCTTCGGCGGCGGTCAGCAGGGGCGTCTTGCCGATGGCATCGAGGTATTGGCGCACCGGGTCCTCGACGTGGTCCGGCCGGCCGGTGCCGGAGGCACGAAGTGTCGTCGTGCTGGCGTCCGACTTTTTCGTCGTGGTGACAGGCATGGTCGTCCCCCGTTCGTGGGAAGTGGTGGCGAGTGAGGTGTGTACGCAACCCCCGGCCAGCCTCTTCGTTGCGGCCCGGGCGCGTACAGGTGTCCTAACGCGCGAGCGGTCCCGACCATTCCGCCACGGCGCGGTCAGTACCACATCACGTTGTTCGACGCACAGCGGCCGCTCGGGTTCCGTGGCGCGCGTCACTCTCGGCGCGGGGCATCCTGGGAAACGTGGCTCTGCTCTTCGCCTCCGTCACCGTCGTCAGCCACGACGGGCTCGTCCGGGACCATAACGAGGACAGCACCGTCGTCGGCCCGTGGACCACGTGCGCGACGTCGACGCCCGCGCCGCAGACGTTCTTCCTGCCGCTGCGCGACCCCGTGGTCGTCGCGGTCGCCGACGGCCTGGGCGGGCATCCGTCCGGTGACGTTGCAAGCTCGATCGTGGTCCAGACCCTTGCCAGCGTCGGGCCGACCCTGGGAAACGAGAAATCCGTGCGACGAGCCATCGAACTGTGCAACGAGCGCGTCTTCGAAGCGGCCGCCGCCGACTCCGCCCGATTCGGCATGGGCACGACGGTGGCCGGCGTCATCCTCGGCGAAGGTTCGGCTTTGGTGTTCAACGTCGGTGACAGCCGGGTGTACGAGTACGGCGCCGACGGCCTAGCTCAGCTGAGCGTGGACGACAGCCCACCACTGCTGCCGGGCGAGACGCACACCGTGGTTGTGACGCAGATCCTGGGCGGGTTCGGGGCGGTCGAACGACTCGACCCGCACGTCTCCCGCCAGCCACTCGTCGAGGGCGACCAGCTGCTGATCTGCAGCGACGGCCTCAGCGACGTGCTGTCCGATCCTGAGATCGCGGGTGTGCTCAGCGAGAAGCGCGGCGCTCCCGCGGTCTTCGATCTCTGGGCGGCCGCCATCAATGGCGGCGGCCCGGACAACATCACGATCGCTCTCGCGGAGATCGTGACGCCGCCCGGGCCATAGCCATTCGGTGTCAGACTCCCAACCAGGGCGCGGGGTTGACCGGGTTGCCGTTGACCCGCAGCTCGAAGTGCAGGTGTGGGCCAGTGACCCGGCCGGTGGCGCCGATGGCGCCAATGGGCTGACCGGCCGTCACCTGCTGGCCGACCGCGACCCCGAACGCCGACTGGTGCGCATACCTCGTGGTGAGCTGTACGCCGTTGACCACCCCGTGGTCGATCGTGGTGAGGTTTCCGTAGGCGCCGGTGGCCTCGGTGCCGACGACCGTGCCGTTGGCGGCGGCGTACACCGTGCCATCCCCGGTCGCGAAGTCGATCCCCGCGTGCAACCGGTGGCCGCCGAGAACCGGGTGGACGCGCATGCCCATCGGGCTGGTCACATGTCCAGTCCCCGGTAGCACCAGCCGGTTGAACCAGGGGTTCGTGTCGGCGATCGACTGCGCACGCTCAGCAGCAGTGGCCGAGGCTGCGTCAGCCGCGGCCTTGTTGGCCCGCAGGCCGCTGAGCTCGCCGGCGGCAATGGTGTCTGCCTGGGCCTGGTTCTTGGCCGCTACCTCCGCCGCGTCCGAGCGCACGTTCTCTTGGTCCTCCTGAACGGCTTCAGCGGTCTCGATCTTCTCCCGGGCTTCGGAGGCCGGCTTGGCAACTCGCTGGGCCGCCCGAGAAACGGCGGCCTCCGCCTTCTCGACGGCCGCTTTCCGCTCACTCACGTCGCTAACGACCGGGTTGTCGAGCGCTCGCCGGTTGCGGAACGTGCTGATCAGTTTGTGGTCAGCGGCGTCGACCTTGCGCTCCGCCTGCCGAATCGGCTCCTCGGCGCGGAAGAGCTCCTGCCGGGCGGCCTTCTCCTCCGCGGCCGCGGCGTCGATCTTGGCCTGCGCCGCGGCAACGATGGCCTGGGCGGCCGCTGCCTCGCCGGCAAACTTGGCGTACTCGGCCTCCAACGGTGCAGCGGCGGCGGTGGCCGACGCCGAGACCGCGGCCGCCGCATCCGCGGCGGCCCGTGCCTCGGCCGGTGCGCTCGGGGCTACCGGGCCGGCCACCGGGGCGGCGGCCGCAGTGCCGACGAAAACCACTCCCGAGATAGGAACGGCCGCCGCGAGCGCAGCAATCAGCGTGAGCCGAATGGCCTGGCGTCGAGGGTTCCGGCGGCAGGGCACAGTGATCTCCTTGCAAGTTGGGTGCGTCGATGCCCTGCCGCACCCAGGGGCTAGGTGCGGTCCGCCGTCAGGTCAGCCACCGGTCGAACGCCGGATGGCTCCCTGTCAACGTGACTCAGTCGCAGGACAAGGGGCGTCGCCGCCCGCCAAGCGGACAGCGACACAACTACGACGGAATCTGGAAGGAACCCGTTCCGTGAGCCCGGACACCCTCTGGCCGGTTTGGGTGACGTAACGCACACCGGTTGGAACCGTCGGTAGTCAGGGGGTCACTGCAGGGCACGCATCGCCGCGCCGACGTCGAAAACCTCGCCCGTCTCCTGCTGGGAGACGGCCCAGAGCACCTTGACAGACCGGGACAGTCCGGCCCGGCGCAGGATGGGACGCCGCACTGGGGGTCCGTTGTTGACGAACCGCGGGGCGTAGAACTCGCCACTTCGCGCCGCGGGATCCGTGGCGGCGCGCACCTGCGGCAGGGCGGCACCGGCGGGACTGCTCCCAGTGGTCGCGGCGAGCCACTCGAAGACTCGCTGGCTGGCACCGCCACCCGAGGCAGAGACACTGCGCGTCTGAAGCTCGGTCCGGGACAGTCCGGGATGGGCCAGCAGGCTCGCCGCTCCGCCGCCGGCCGCCGTCAATCGTTCGTGCAGGCCGATCATGAAGTGGTAGGTCGCGAGCTTGGACTGGGAGTACGCCCGCCAGGGTCCATACCGACCGTGCAGATGCGGGTTGGCCGGGTCGATGCGATGGCCGAAGTGATGGGCTGTGCTGGTCACCGACACCACCCGCCCGCAGGCGCGCAGCAGCAGCGGCAGCAGCCTGGCCGTGAGGACAAAGTGACCGAGGTGGTTGACGCCCAGCTGCCTCTCGAACCCGTCAGCGGTCGTGGCCTCGGGGATGGCCATCAGCCCGGCATTGTTGACGAGCACATGCAATCGGTCGTAGCTCGCGGCGATGGTGGCAGCCGCCTCCCGTACCGATGCCAACGACCCAAGATCCAGGGCGACGACCCGCAAACGTGCGCCCGGTGCCGTCGTACGGATCGTGTCCACGGCCGCCGCTGTCCTTGCCGGGTCGCGCGCGGCGAGCACGACATGTGCGCCGGCGATCGCGAGCGCGGTTGCCGTCTCGAGGCCCAGTCCGCCGTTGGCTCCGGTGACAACGGCCGTCTTGCCCTGCAGGCTCGGGATGTCCCGCGTTCCCCATGCCATGGCTACTCCGACTCTGCACGGCGGAGACTGCCCGGAACTCTCCACGACCGCGTTGAGCCACACCATCAGGTCGACGTGTGGCAGCACAAGCGCAAGCTGGAACGCCTCAATCTGCGCCGACGCGGGTTTCGGTCGGGCTGACCTCATCATGGTCGTTCGCCGGCTGGCGAACGGGCTCCGGACTGGCGCCTGCCGCGTCACCGGCTCGTCGCGGCCACAGCACCATGACCAGCACGGCGGCGACCAGTGCGACCAAGCCTGCGGCCTTGATCGTGGTGGCGACCCCGCTGGTAAACGCCTCGTGGGCAGCAGCGGTGACTCGCTCACGCACGTCGGGCGCCAGCGCCTGGGCGTAGCCCGCCTCTTCGAGCAGGCCGGCGATGCGCGCGGAGTCGTGCACGGTCTTCTGCGGCTGTAGGTGCGCACCTCGTACGTCCTTGTCACCATGCCAAGGGCAAATTCGCCATTGACAAGTTTTCTTGTCAATGGCACGGTGGCGTCATGCAGGACGTCGAGGTCATCGAGAGCGCGGAGGCAGCCGCCGCCGCGCTGGATCCCGTCCGGGGTCGGCTGCTAGGCGAGCTGGCCGTCCCGGCCTCCGCCGCCGGGCTCGCCGCCCGGGTCGGCATCGCGCGCCAGAAGGTCAACTACCACCTCAAGGCGCTTGAGGCGCACGGCCTGCTGGAGCTGTCCGAGGAGCGCCAGCACGGGGGCATCACCGAGCGGGTGCTGCAGGCGTCGGCGGCGTCGTACGTCGTGTCGCCGGCGGCCGTCAGCGTGTCCGCCGCCGACCCGGACGCCAACGACGACCACCTCTCGGCGGCATACCTCGTCGCTCTGGCCGGTCGGCTGGTGCGTGAGGTTGGCGCCCTGTCGCGCCGAGCCGGCGCGTCCGGGAGGCGCCTGCCGACGTTGACCATCGACACGCAGATCGGCTTCCGGTCGGCCGCCGACCGGGCCGCCTTCGCGGACGACCTGACCGCCGCGGTGCTCGACCTGGCCGCTCGCTACCACCACGACGACGGGCGTCCGCACCGGCTCGTCGTCGCCGCCCACCCACTTCCCGAGGAGAGCTCATGACCACCACCCCGAACGTCCCGTACCGCCTCGAGTTCAGCGTCGAGGTGCGGGGCACCCCTGAGCAGGTCTGGCAGGCCATTGCCACCGCCAAGGGCATGAGCGCCTGGTTCCTGCCGACCGAGATGGAGGAGCGCGAGGGCGGCGCCCTGCACTTCGCGATGGGCCCCGAGATGGGCTCGGAGGGCCAGGTCACCGGCTGGGACCCACCGCGCCGCATCGTCTACGAGGAGGACTGGGCCGCCCTCATGGGCAAGGAGCCGGATGCCCTCAGCCCCCTCACGTCGGAGTTCCTCGTCGAGGCGCAGTCCGGCGGCACGTGCGTGGTGCGGGTGACCAGCAGTGGCTTCGGGACCGGCGCCGACTGGGAGTCGGAATTCTGGGACGACATGGGCGCCAACTGGATGCCCTTCTTCGACAACCTGCGCCTCTACCTGGCGCACTTCCCCGGCCAGGAGGCCACGCAGCTCGAGGTCACCGCCTCCCACCCCGGCGACGCGGCCTCGGTCTGGTCGGCCCTGCACGACGCACTGGCGCTTGGCGACGAGGGCTCGACGGTCGAGGTGCGTGGCGCCACCGGCACGGTCGAGCGCGTCGGCGCGCGACAGACCCTGGTGCGGCTCACCGCGCCGGTGCCCGGGATGCTCACCGCCTTCGCGTACGGCGAGGGCGACGGCAAGGCCACGGCTGGCGTACGGGCGTACCTGTTCTCCGCCGACGCGGCGGACTACGTGCGGCGCGAGGAGCCGGCCTGGCAGGCCTGGCTGCAGGGGCTATCCGTCCCGGCCTGATCTTCTGCGCGGAACCGCCTCCGCGGCCGAGGCGCCCACCACACCCACCGACGACGCCGGCCCCATGACCCACAGCACACCGCCCGCCTGCCCAGGAGGACTCCGCCCGACGACCCCAGCCCCATGACCGTCGACGCCGCAGCCCCCGCCCTGGCCGCGATCGGCCGCAAGGGCCGTCACGTGCCAGTCAACGCAGCCCGTACGCCAGTTGGCGAATGATGGAGGAACGACATGAACGGCATGAATGACGCCGGGGTCGTCGCGGGCCTGGCATCGGGTCAAACGAGCTACACCCACCGACTGCGCGGGCTCGCCGTCACCGGCTTCATTGCCGCGCTCGCAGCCATGGTGGCCACCACCCTGGCCGCTGCGCTTGCCCGGGCCGTTGGCGTCGACTTCGAGGTCCCCGATGGTGGCGAGATGATCCCGTTGTCCGGGGTCGCCGTGGTGAGTGGCTTCTTCTCGGTCGTAGGCGTCGTCATTGCCGCCGTTCTTCTTCGTTGGAGCGCTCGCCCCGCCGAGCGATTCGTGTGGACGGCAGTGTCGCTGACCGCGATCTCGCTGGTCCCGCCCCTCCTTTCCGGGGCAAACCCCGCCACCATCACCGCCCTCCTCGGACTACACCTCGTCGCCGCGACGGTGATGATCCCCACCCTGGCGCGGAGCCTCCGCACCCGGACCGATTGACGAACCCCGAACGAGACCGCCGCGAGTCAGAGCGATGCCGGAGTTTCCTCGACCAGTTCCCGCACCCGCTCGCCGCTCAGGCGTTGGACCGCGAGTCGGGCGCAGGTCCCGTCGGGCCGGTCGCAGAGGCACACGCGCCCGTCGCCGTGGCGCCTACCGCCCATCTCACGCCTCCGCCAGACCGCTATCAGGCCGCGTCGCGTAGCTCTCCGCCGTGGGCAGCCAGTGCCCAAATGACGAAGATGTCAAGGGTGATGATCGTCAACGCCCAGAACGGGTAGTAGGGAATGAACAGAAAGTTGGCCAGGGCGCTGAGCACGGCCACGGTGATCCCCACCGCCCGGGCCCAGGTCCGCCCCGACAGCAGGCCCCAACCGGCGAAGGCCACGATGAGCCCGAGGATCAGGTGGATCCAGCCCCAGGTGGTGGCGTCGAACTCGAATAGGTAGCTGCGGGTGACGACGTAGAACTCGTCCTCGAAAATGCCCACCAGGCCGGCAAATGCCTGGAAGCAGCCGGCCAACAGCATCATGATCGCAGCGAAAAGGATGAACCCGAACGCCACACCACTGGGCTCCTTACCCGCGTCTGACGACGACGTCGAGTATGCCTGATGAGTCATCTGCAGATCCTCCTTTGATGCTGCTCGGACGCCGGCGGTCCAGTGTGACGCTCCGCCATGGTCGTCTCGGGGCCTGCGTGGGCGGTAGGTCCGGCACTGCGAGCCTCCTAGAGCGAGATGGCGCCGCCACCGGCCAAGCCGAACCTGTAAATGGCGTCTCAGCCGCTCTTATTGGTGCATCTCGATCTTATTCTCGGCCCGGGTGATGGTTGCTCACCCGGAGCAGGGTGGTTTCTAATCACAGCGCGGGTGCTAAGGATCTGGGGCTCGGAAACGAAGGGTCGCTATGGACATTGGGCGAATTCGAGTGATCGTCGCAAGGGCCTTTCATGTCAACGACGAGTCCGGTTGTGTCACCACCACGGAGGTCCGACAGTCGATTGCTGCCGCGTGCAGATGATCCCAGGACCTTCCGCCACGGCTTGATCAACTTTCCGCTCTTGCCGCTGACCGTCGGGCCGGACCGGTGTTGGGCGATGGCTCAAGGTCGTGCGCTGAGCTCGATTCCTCGAAGAACCCCGATGACGTTGGCGAGGTCGTGCCAGATCGCGGTCAGTCAGTAGACACTGAGGTGCAGGTGGTCGGGATGACTAGCAGTGTCTCCAGATGAACCGCTGGGATGTGTGTAGATTCGCCAGCCTTCGGATGCGCGGCCTCTACTCCATGTGCGCTCGTTCCAGATCACGTAGTTGACCCGCGAGTCGGTTGGCGTTGGCGACGAGCCAAGCGGCGATGGCGTCGCCGAGTTGCGGTGGGCGTCGTTGATCGGGGTGAGCATGAAGTCGACGGCGTGGCCGGTGAAGTGGTCGCTGTTAGGGATGTGGCCGGTGCGGCAGCCGCCGGGTAGAAGCCGCCGACGTTGGTGACGCCGAAGGCTTGCATGACCGCGTGCATCGCGCGTCGTGTTCTTGGCGTCAGGCCGTCGGTCTGCTCGTTGACTTCGACTTCGTCGGTCGGGCAGGTTGGCAGGTCCGCGTCGGCCCCGGTCAGGGCCGCAACGATGCGTGCTGCAAACGATTCCCACTTGGCGTAGGCGTTGGGGAAGGCGGAGCGTTGCACACCTGCGCGGTGACAGTGAGCGGCTTCGCATGCCAACCCGGGACCCGTTCGAGGGCTTGGTAGAACCTCGTCGACGCCTACACCGGGTCAAGGATCTGGTCTCTGCTCCCCCATCCCGCGGACGGTCTCTGCTGGAAAGAGGCCGAGAGAGTCTCGGTCGCCATAGGTGAGATTGCGCAGCCGGGACTCCTGCTGCGCGGTCGCGACCGCGATGACTGCCGCACGCGCCGGGAGCTCGCGTTGGAGCGCGACGCCGACAATGATGCGGGCGTTGGCGACCGGCTCGGCGGACAGCTCCTCGGTCCGCTGCTCGCCCAAGGTGAGATTGCATGCACCAGCGCTCTGACTTGCCTTCGGCGCCACGAGGAGCACCAGCGTCAGCAGCGCTGCAATGGGCAGGCTGGCTAACGTGGCGAGACGGGCCATCGAAGCTGTTGCGTTTCAGGCTGCCTTGGTTTCGGCGTGCTCGGCCGATCCCGTGTGCGGCGCTGGCGGTGAAGGGCCTGACCTACCACCGACGCGCAATCTCGGCTGCTTTGAGTTGCCGCCTATGGATGGCTGGCGGCTGCCAGAGCGGGGCTGGGGGTGCGTGTTGCACGGGCGGCGCCGATCAGCACCTGTACGGCGGCCAGGAGCACCACGGTGAGCAGCACCGCCCAGAACAGCCGCGACACCGAGATCTGGTTGCCCCACAGCAGCACGACAGCGCCGAGGGCACCCGCGGCGATCCGCAGCCATCGGGCGTTGGCCGCGACCCACCGGCCGACACCGCCGACCTGCTCGCCGGGCAGACCCGTTCCGGCGGTCTCCAGCCCGCCCGCGAGTGAGGTGCGCACGGCGGTACCGGAGGCGTTGGGACCGGCGAACCAGCCCGCGACCACCAGGATCAGGCCCAACCCGAGCAGCACCTGCCAGCCGCGCTGCAGGTAGGTCAGCAGCTGGTCGTAGAACACGTCGCTGGCCGGGCCGAACACGGTGCCGGTGAGCTCGTTGACAAACAGCTGGCGGCCGACCGACAGGGCCAGTGCCACCAACAGCGCATTGGCCACCAGCGCCAACCCGATGATCACCGTCATCCGCGGCCTGCGGCGGGAGAGGAGGAGCGCGGCGAGGTAGAGCGCCGCCACGACCACGATCAACCATCGAGCCACCGGGTTGCCGAACGCGTAGATCGTGCGAGCCTGCTCCAGCTGCGGCGCGGTGAGCAGCACGATCTGCCGGTCCACCTCGGGGATCGGAGCGTTCTCGACGATCGTGAGCCCGCGCTCGACAAGGCGCTGCTGCACCTGGGTGATGACCTCTCCCATGTCCAGCACGACCTGGTCGCCCTGCACCGAGACCGCACCAGATTCGTCGCCTTCCAGGACGCGCACCAACGCCTGCTGCGCCCGGGTGTTGGCCCGGACCCAAAAGTCGGCGAAAAGTTCCGATGCCACAAGTGCCTGGACCTCGCGTTCGATCAGCCCGTTGACGGCGCCGGAAATGGGCCCGACCAGCTGCTGCAACCGGGGACGCTCGGTAATGACGCCGGCGAACACGTCGTTCAGGACCGCCTCGACATCGACCTGCGACTGAATCGCGCCGGTGACCGTCGTCGAGATGGCGGCCTGCACCTCCGGCGACTCAACCAGCGGACCGACCGTGTCCACGTACCGCTGCGTGTCGTTCAGCGTGCGTTGCCCCCAGTACGCGAGTGCCGCCGGCACTGTCAGCAGCGCCGCCAACACCACGCAGACCAGCGCCGCAACCGATCGCCCTCTGCCGGACGGCTTCACGACTGCCGTCTCGACAGTCGGCGCTGGTCTTGTGTCAGACATTCCGAACCCCCATTACATGTTTCAGACCGTGAGGCTGATCGGGAACGTGGCGAGCCAGCCGACAGTGCCAACGAAGATGATGACGCCGAGGCCGAGCAGAACCCAGCGCAGGTGCGGAGACTCGTCCCCACGGTCACGTCGCGACCCCCTCAGCGTCGCAAGGGAACTGCACCTGTAGATCGACGGCGGCCATCGCCTCGTCGATGAGTCGCAGTGACCCTTCCATCGCGACGGGGTCGAGGCCGCCGACGCTGCTGTGGAACGGGCTTTCCAATCCATTCAGTGACAGCAACAAGGTGACAATGACCTCGACGACTGCTCCCATCAGCAGAGCCTGGACGATGGCGCGCTCACCGCTGCCGGCGAAGAACTGCATGTACACGAAGATGACGTCGCGATGAAGAACAGCGCGACCCACAATGTCGACGCGATGACCCCGACGGCGCCGTGCACTCGATCGAGCCTCGCCTCCTCGCGTGCGATGGTCAGCTCTAGCCATTTGTCGTACGCGGACTGCTCGCTCGTGGGTCTCGGGCTCCAGGACTCCTATTGTGCGGAACATCTCGACGCCCCAGGGTTGACGGTGTCGCCAAGCTCACCTGCCCGCATTCGATCCCACTCGTCGTGGAAGACCGACCTTCCATAGCAGATGGCTTCGCCGGTCAGCTCGCCACCTGTGTCGGCTGGAAACAGCTGCGCCGTCTCCACCTGTTGCACCAGCACCAGCGGCTTGGTCTCGGCGCCCATCCGTGACTGGTCGAGCTGCTGAATGCCAGAAAGATGATGAAGCCGAGCAGGATCGAGAACCCGGCCGCGAGGACGCCGAACACGCCGGACGCCCTATCGCCGTCAGCGAAGTAGCTGCCGTCGGGCGTGTTGCGCCGTGCCAGCAGCATCGCTGTGACCGCCACGCCCGTGACGGCGACGATTGCGAGGGCGCCCCACACCAGGTTCATGACGTGACGGCCCCATCCCGGTACGCGCCTGCCTGGTGTTAGGCCTTGGCGAGGATCTTGGCCTTCTGCGCGTCGAACTCGTCCTGCGTGAGGCTGCCGGAGTTTCGTAGCTCCGCGAGCTTGGCGATTTCATCCGCGCTGGACGCCCCGTCGTCCGAGGCCACGGTCTGGACGTATTGACGAGTCGCCTTCTCCTGCTCGGCGGCAGCTTGCATGCTCCGATCTTCCATGGACTTGCCGCGGACGATCAGGTAGATCAACACTCCCAGCCAAGGGATGAACACCACGAACAGCGTCCACAACGCCTTTGCCCAGCCAGACAGGTCACGACTGCGGAAGATGTCGCCGAAGATCGTGATTACCAGCCAGATCCAGGCGAAGAACAGGAAGAACCACAGGGTGGCCCAGAACAGATCCAGCAGCGGCATGTCACAGCTCCTTTGCTTGATGTGCCCACTTGCAACAGAGATGGATCGTCATTGCCTGGCCGTGGCGATGCGGTGTGTGCTGATCGGCCGCCGAACCCGCTCGACGCCCCGGAAACCGATATCGAGCAGCACCACGAGCAGGTTCGGTGCGCCGGCGGGCGGCGGCGATATCGGCACCTGCCTAGTCGCGGCGGTCTGTGCGGTCGTCTCTGCGGTCGTCTCTGCGGTCGGTGCGGCGGTTGACACCGTGGGCGACCACCGCGGCCGTGCCAACTGTTGCGGCAGTCCGGGCGACCGGCGCGGGTCCGATCACCGAGGCGCGGCGCATACGTCGACGTGCAAGCGGCATGATCAAACTCCTTCTTCGAGGCTGTCTTCTGCCTCGTCGGCCTCGACGGCGGCGAGGAGGGCCTGGATGGGGATGCGGCCGCCGGCGACCAGCTGGCCACCCGACTTACGCACCGCACTGGCGAACGGCGCGGCCCAGGCGTTCTCCCACACCAGGACGCCGGCCGAGGAACCCGGCTCAAGAGCGGCCGCTACCGCAGTGACATCGTCCTCACTGAGCAGCATTGCCAGCTTCGACTCGTACGAGCGAATCACGCCGAGCTCGTCAGCGCCGAGGTCGGACAGCTCGAAGGCCTCGATCGAGCCGTCGGTGTCCTTCTTCAGGATCAGCAGGTCGAGCACCCGGACCAGGCCGCGATCAACCAGGTCGGCCAGCGCCGGGGCCATCTCCCCGTTGAACCTACTGCCGGGGAACTCGACCACGATGTAGTCGACGGGGCCGAGCTCGTCGACCGCGATTGCCTCGTCCATGTGCACCGTCCCTTCCTCGCCCTTGGATCCTGAACGCACCCCGGGTGAGTGCGAATCACCCGGCTCGGGGTGAGCAGTCGTCACCCTGCTCGGGGGCACGATGCGTTCAAACCAGATGCGAGCGGTTGGGGACTCCAATGGCACATGTGGTCTACGAGTTGTCCTTCAAAGGAGCCGCCAGTGAGTCGGTGTTAGCCATGTTTCCTGACTTCGACGTGGTGCCTACCCATGGCTCGACGACACTGCGTGGGGCCCTGCCCGACCAGGCTGCACTCCATGGCGCCATCTCCCGCATCCGCGACCTCGGCCTCGAGCTGCTCGACGTCCGTCTGGTGGCTCAAGGGAACGACCAGGACGCCGCGGAATGGTGAAGGGTCAACAAATTACCCACGCGTGAGGAGGTTATGACGTGTCCACGAAACAACACACGAGGCTCCAGGACTGTCCCACAAACAACTACCAAAACTGCTCCAGCCGCTCAAAGGCACCGACAGTGTCCAGCCCAAGCTGACCGTGCCCGAAACCGATCAGCAGCCCCCCGCCACGGCGCTCCTGAACCTGAAGCCCGTGACGGTTCGCGCCTCTTTGAATTGTCCACAAAGTGCTCGCCAACTGAGGACTTCCAGGTCGCGGCAGAGGCAAGGGGCTTCCTGGCTGCGAAGGGCCTCAACCTCTCCGGCGAGCAGCAAACCAAGACGCGCACCGCGCTCGAGCACTTCTCTCGGCTCCACCGCGAGTGATCGGGCTGGCTGGCCGGCGCGTGAACTGAAATGGCGGCGTCACACTCGATCGTGCCGGCGGCGTCCCACCTTCTTCGTTGACAGACCAACGATGAGACGGAGACCGAAATGCGAATCACGACCGCGTCTGCTCCGCAGAGCCCTGCCCACGTCCTCATGGTCTTCGGCATCACGGTTGACCTGACTAACGTGATGACCTGCCGGACGCTCGACCGGCTTGAATCCTGCGGCCTGCTCACGTGCCGGGTGACGTCATGAGCACCGCGACCTCGCAACCACGTGAGCAGAGCGCCGCGGCGCCCTCGCCGTTCCCGCCGATCGCCGACTACGCGTTCCTGTCCAACTGCCACACCGGCGCGCTCGTCGCCCTGGACGGGGCGATCGACTGGTTGTGCGTGCCGAGCTTTGACTCAGCCAGTGTGTTCGGCACGCTGCTCGACCGGGGGGCGGGCTATTTCCGGCTCGGACCGTTTGGGATCAACCATCCCAGCGCGCGGGTGTACGAGCCGGGGACGAACGTCCTCGAGACGACCTGGAAGACGCCGACCGGATGGGCTGTGGTCCGCGACGCCTTGACCATGGGGCCACGAGAGCAGGACGACGAGGTCACACCGCACACGCGGCCGCCGGCGGACGACGACTGTGACCATCTGCTGGTGCGCACGGTGCGCTGCATCGAGGGCACGATGGAGATCGAGCTGGTCTGCGAGCCGATGTTCGACTACGGCCGCGTACCGGCCCAGTGGGCATTGGTCGATGGCAGCCGGCATGTCGCCGACGCGACCGGCGGAGGGTCACACGATCCGGCTGGCCACCGACATGTCGCTCGGGATCGAGGGCAACCGGGCCCGAGCCCGGCATGTGCTCGGCGGCGGGTGAGCAGCGCTACTGCTCGCTGTCCTGGGCGGCTGGCCTCGCCTCGGTGGGTGACGTGGACGAGGCCACGCGTCGGCTGGATACCACGATCCGGTTCTGGCGGGCCTGGCTGGGGACCGCTCGCATCCCGGACCACGGCTGGCGCGACCCGATCCAGCGTGCGACGTTGGCCGTGAAGGGCTTGACGTACATGCCCACCGGGGCCACGGTGGCTGCCCTCACGACCTCCCTGCCCGAGACGCCGGGTGGTGAGCGTAACTGGGACTACCGCTACACGTGGATGCGTGACACGACCTTCACCCTGCAGGCGCTGCACATGCTGAACCTGGACTGGGAGGCCGACGAGTTCATGCAGTTCGTCGCCGACCTCGAGCCCAACCAGGACGGCGCACTGCAGATCATGTACGGGATCGACGGGCGGCGTGACCTGAGCGAGTCGACCCGCGACGAGCTGTCTGGCTATGCCGGGGCCCGCCCGGTGCGCATCGGCAACGGCGCCTTCGACCAGCGGCAGAACGACGTGTTCGGTGCGGTGCTCGACTCGATCCTGCTGCACAGCCGGCGCAGCCAGCGTCTGCCGAGGCGGCTGTGGCCGATCGTCGAGTCGCAGGCCGAGTGCGCCACCGCGGTGTGGCAGGAGCCCGACCAGGGCATCTGGGAGGCTCGTGGCAAACCGCAGCATTACGTGTCGTCAAAGCTGATGACCTGGGTGGCGATGGACCGGGCCGCCAAGCTCGCCGAGATACGCGGGTCGATGGACAAGGCGGCGACGTGGCGAGAGCACGGCCGACGAGATCAAGGCCGACATCCTCGCGCAATGGCGCACAGCGGGGGGGTGCTGCGTCAGCACTACGACACCGAGTCCCTCGACGCGTCCACGCTGCTGGCCGCGATCTTCGGGTTCCTCCCGCACGACGACGAGCTGCTGCGCGCGTCGGTGCTGGCCATCGCCGACGATCTGACCGAGAACGGGTTCGTGCTGCGCTACCGCACCGACGAGACCGATGACGGGCTGTCGGGCAAGGAGGGCACGTTCCTGATCTGTTCGTTTTGGCTTGTCTCGGCGCTCGCGATCATTGGAGAGGACCAGCGGGCCCGTGACCTCATGGAACGCCTGCTGCGGGTTGCCTCGCCGTTAGGGCTCTACGCCGAGGAGTTCGACGTCGACACCGGCCGCCACCTCGGCAACTTCCCGCAAGCGTTCTCGCATCTCGCGCTGCTCGAGGCGGCCGGACGCATCATCGCCGCCGAACGAATGCAGGAGTTCTCATGAGGCGCTGCGGGTCTGGAAACCGCTGAGATGACCGACGATCCGTTGACCGCTATCGCGTCGAGAGCCGAGATCGGGACGACAAGCTCGTGCATCTCGGTTGCTCGCCCAGGAGGCGGAGGCTTCAGATACGCACGTCGAGATTCGCGACCTGCGCGCACCGCCCGCCCCGGACTTGGGAGTTCTGCGAACACGCCCGACATCCTTGCCTTGTTCAAGCGGAGCGTAAGCGGGCAAGGCTCCGACAGAATCCGTCGCCCGTTAAGGGGAAGGACCGTTGAGCACGATGACCTCTCACGAGCCCGTCTTGGCGATGCCGGGACGGCTGAAGTTCGTCAAGGCGCTGTTGCTCGCGAGTGCCGTCGGCGTACTTGCCGGCTGCGGTGGCAGCGAAACGCCCGAAGTCTGTGACAGTCTCGAGACCCTGAGTGGGAGTGTCAACGAATTGCAGGACCTCGACCCACAGGTCGGTGAAGGAGCCGTGGCTGACATCGAGGAGTCGCTCGACTCGATCCGAACCGATGTCGAAGCCGTAAAGGGGGATGCCGAGGCGGAGCTCTCAGAACCGATCTCAGATCTCGAGACCTCGCTCGACGCCCTGTCCACGGACCTCGACGCCGTTCAGGCGACCGGCGACGTCACTTCCGCGTCGGCGCAGGCAATCGGCGACTCGCTCGCTGCCGTGAGCACATCCTGGGAGGCACTCACCACGTCGGTCCCGGACTGCGATCTCTAGAAGCGGATGCCGCCCGCGTGGGGACGCTACCCCAAACGTGGCTATGCCATAACAACCGGAGCGGCACGAACCAGGGTCCTTCCGACACTCGGAATAGGAGGCGGGGACGACCTGCTCGGAGGGGATCCCGATGCTCGGCAAGTCTGCGGCGGAGCAGGTCGAGTGTGATCCATAGGTAGTCAGCCCCGGGACACCGGGCTTGCCCTCCGGGGGCTGGCCCATCAGGCAGTCCATGCTGGCTCTCTAGCGCACCTCCCCAGCCGACTCGCCGGATCGGTGGGCGAGGCTACGCTACGAGCAGTGTCGCCGCCAGAACAGACTCCGATCCGACGGTTCGTTTCCCCGGTCCGCTTTCGGGTGCCAGCACCGCCGTTGGCGTTTGTGGCCCGCGCCGAGCTGGTAGATCGCCTTGACCGGTCGAGAGCGCCTGTCACGATCGTCGTGGGCTCACCTGGCGCGGGCAAGACCGCGCTGGTCGGCTCCTGGGTGATGCAGCGAACCGGCCGCACGGTGTGGCTGTCCTGTGACCCCACCGACGCCGACCCGGTCAGGTTCTGGTCGGCGGTGGCGGTCGCCGTACACCGTGTGATCCCCGGCGCCGGGCGGGACGCGCTGCGGCGGCTCGATGAAGAGGGCCACGAAACCCCCGACGCGGTCGCCAGCCTCGCCACCGACTGCAGTTCGACACCCGGGCTGGCGATCGTGTTCGACGATTTCCACCACGTGGGGTCGTCGCCGGCGACGGTGGCTGCCTTCGTACGTTCCTTGTCTCCCGAGGTTCGACTGGTGTTGACGACGCGCCGGGATCCCACCGTCCCCCTGGGCCGGCTTCGCGCCCAAGGACGGCTGTTGGAGATCCGGGACCAGGACCTGCGGTTCAGCCTGGTCGAGGCAACCCGACTGTTCCGCCGCTTGGGCATCGACGTCAGCCATCAGGTTCTCGAGCGACTTCTTCTGCTGACCGAGGGATGGCCCGCGGGTCTGCAGCTCGCTGGACTCTCAATGAGGAACCGGCCCGACCCCGCCGGCTTCCTCGACGAGTTCGCGGACAGTGATCGGGGTGTCGCAGACTTCCTGATCAACGAGGTGCTTGACCTTCAGGAGCCTGACATTGCCGAGTTCCTCCTGGAGACGTCGGTGCTGGAGTCCTTCGACGCCGCGCTTTGCGCTGCGGTCACCGACCGCGACGACGCGGGCGAGGTCCTGCACCGGCTCCGCGAGGCGCACCTTTTCGTGATCGAGCTGGATCGTCGTGCCGGCTGGTACCGCTACCATCAGCTCTTCGGTTCCTTCCTTCGGGCACGGTTGCGCACACGCTCCCCGGATCGGCTACGAGCAGCCCACGCGTCGGCATCCCGCGCCTACGCCGCACGCGGCGACACCATGAGCGCCGTCGACCACGCCATGGCCGCGGGCGATGTGGAGGGTGCTTTCCAGCTTCTGCGTGGGCTTGCCGCCAGCCAAGGGGACGTTGAAAGCCGACATGTCGCCGTCGACACCGTTCGCGCCTGGCTCCGTCAGTACGGCGCTCAACAGCTGGGGGCCGAGCCTCGTGTGCTCCTGGAGTGCTGCCTCGTCCTTGCCGCCGTCGGCGCCCCCGACGTCGAGCTCTGGCTGCGCCGCGTAGAGCAGAGCGGATCGTCCCGGCTCGAGCGGCCCGCCGCAGCCATGCTGACCGGTATCTGGGGGCTGCACCTGCTGCATCGCGGCGATCCATTTGCGGCGTTGGAGCGCGTGGACGACGCCCGACGCATCCTCGGCGCGGATGTTGCGAAAGACTTCTGGGTTTCACAATGGCCGGTCGTGGCCTGCCAGGCGCATCTGTGGCTGGATGATCCGGCGGCGGCGAAGACGGCGGCGGCCGAGGCAAGAACGCCTGCCCTGCCCTCAACATTCGTGGACTCCGTGCGGCTACCTGGCTATCTGGCCTGGGCCGCCGTGGTCGAAGGAGAGCTGTCGGAGGCGGAACATCAAGCACAGCTCGCCCTGGAGGGGGCCCGGTCCCTGGAGCTCGCCGCCACCAATCTGGGGTGGATCTTCCCGTGGCTGTCGCTAGCAGTCGTGGCGCGCGACCGCGACGACTTAGTCGAGGCCGAGCGTCTTGCCTCGCTGGCCACCGAGGCCGCGGAGATCGCAAACCGCCCGCCCTTGACGCTGCTGTGCCTCCTGGAGCTTGCCCGGCTCGCCATGACTCGGGGCGCCACCGACGACGCGACGTCGATCATCGAGCGCTCCAGACGAGTCATGCCCGCGGCGACCCAAGTGGTACGCGAGCACATCGACCGACTCGAGGCGCGTCTCGCAATCGACCTCGGCAGACCCAGCGCGCCCGAACGCGTCGCTGGGCTGCGGCCGACGGCGCACCGGGCACTTTTGGAGGCCCGGTTGCTGTTGGCCGGAGAGGACCCGAGCAGGGCCGTGCAAGTTCTGGATCAGGCTCAGGGCAAGATGTCGACTCGCCGGTTGCGCGTCGAACACGGGCTGCTGTCCGCACGCGCCCTGGCGCCATACCACCGAGCCCGCGCGCTCGATCAACTCGAGCAAGCCTTGCAGCTTGCCGAGCCAGTTGGTCTCGTGCGCCCGTTCGTCGACGAAGGCCCCGCGCTGCGTTCCCTGCTCGAGGCCATTTCCCCACGTACGGGGCTTGATACGTTCGCCAGCCGGGTCGTCGACGCGAGCCATCGCCGGCCGGCGCTCCCCAGGCAGCGCATACCCCGAAAAGTCGACGGGCTGAGCGACCGCGAGCTGGACGTCCTCCGCTACCTCGCCAGCCGTCTCACCTATCCGGAGGTGGCCCGCGAGCTGCATGTTTCGGTCAACACACTGAAGTCTCACGTCAAGGCGGTCTATCGAAAGCTCGGCGCAACCGGCAGGGCCGAGGCCGTCCAAGCGGCTCGTGACGCCCGGCTCATCTGAGCCCGATCGAGCTCGCGGGCGAGCGATCATGAGATGCCCGCCCTAGCCTGAATCCGTCTGGTCGGCACGTCGGTGCTGACGATCAAGGGGCCTTTGGGGGCCGGCCGAATTGCCTCGTGCGCTGGGACCGATCCGGACCTCCGCGCAGCAATCCGCGTTGGCCGGCACCATCGGAAACTTCGTTGAGTGGTACGACTTCGCTATCTACGGCGCCTCGGCCACTGTGCTGGCTGACGTGCTCACTCAAGGCGGGGACGCCGGGCTGACCGCGATCTTCGCCGTGTTCGCGCTGTCCGTTCTCGTCCGACCACTTGGCGCCGTGCTGGTGGGCCTCCGCGCCGACCGACTCGGGCGCCGAGGAACGCTCGCCGCGATGCTCCTTGCCATGACTGCGGCAACCACGGCCATCGGCCTACTGCCACCGTACGAAGCAGTTGGGGCGGCGGCTGCCCTGTTGCTGCTGGCACTTCGCACCGCACAGGCCTTCTCGACAGGTGGTGAACTGTCGGCGTCGATCCCGTACGTCATCGAGCACGCGCCACCGGGGCGTCGCGGCCGGTACGGCGGTTACCACCTGGCCACCCTCGGTCTCGGAGTCGGCTCGGGCATCGGCGTTGTTGCAGCGGTTGACTGGGCAACGGACGCGGACGAGATGGCGTCGTGGGGTTGGCGCGTACCGTTCCTGGTCGCACTGCCCCTGGGCATGGTGGGTGTCTACATACGCTGGAAGACCACAGAAACGCCAGCCTTCGAGAGGATGAGCAGCGCGGGTGTGCAAGACACGTCCCTGCGCGAACTCGTCCGCGGCCATCTCGATGCGCTCAGGGGCGGATTCATCCTCGCGGCCGCCTTCAGCTGCGCGTTCAGCCTGTGGTTCGTCTTCCTCACGGCGCACCTGGTCACAACGCATCGATACAGCTTGGCTGCTGCACTCGGCGGCACCCTCGCCGGAGTGGCCGCGTTCGGGGCGACGGCACCGCTGTTCGGACATCTCTCAGATCGGGTCGGCCGGCGCCCGCTGCTGCTCAGTGGAACGTCCCTCCTTGCGGTCGCCTGGGCGGTCGGTTATCCGTTCGCCCTGGATGGGCACCAGCTCGGCCTGCTGCTGACGAGTGTCCTCATGGGCGTGGCCCTCGCCCAGTTCGTGCTGCCGGCGGCCATCGCCGACCGGCTGCCGGTGCGTGTCCGCGCCGCGGGCGTCGCGCTAGCGTTCGGTGTCTCGAGCGGGGCCGTCGGCGGTACGGCGCCGCTCCTGGCAGACCTCGCGACACGGGCCGACGCAGAAGCGTTCGTCCCGGCCTACGCGGTGGCCTGGGCGATTCTTGGCGTGCTGACAGCGTTGGGTTGGCCCAGGCACGGGGGGGACCTATCGAGTAACGCCTCGCGGGCTTGATGAGGACGGTCATTGCGTGGTGTTGGTCGTCGGGCCTCCTGCCTCAGCGAAGGGTGCAGAGACCAGTGCCACATCCTCCCCGCGGGCCGTGACGTCGATCCGAGACGGGCCCGCTGCGAGCGTCACCACCTGAGGGTGGTCCCCCAGCCGCTTTGCCTTGCCTACAGCGCTTCGGGTGCTTTCGACACGGTCGACCGGGATCAGGGCGTTGCGCACATAGAGCGGCGCAGGGGTCCAGACGAGAACGTCGCGGACCCATCGACCGTAGCCGCGCCGTGGGCGGCTGCCGAGCCCGTGGGCTTCGCCCTCGACGAGGTGTGCGATGCCACGAAAGGCCCCGGCATGGTGGCTCAGCCAACGCCGGCGAGCGACGACTCCGCCGAGGTAGACGACGATGACGATCAAGTTGACTCCCAGGAGGGCCAACAGTGCAACCAGCAAGGCGCTCACCGACTCTCAGTCTGCGTCGAGTCTGGGATGGTGTCCGACGACCCAGGCCTGGGCGTCGTGGAGCGCCGCCCAAGTCGACTCGCCCAGGGCCGGCGTGGCTCCGAAGACACGGACCGGGGATGTCACCGTTACGCGTCCGGTCCTCGCCAATAGCTGGGCCATGTCCGGGTCGAGCCCCGAGAGGTAGAGGCGGCCCCCAGCCGCATCGAGCTGCTCGGCGTACGCCCCGACGATCCGGAAGAACGTTGCCCCCAGGGATGTGCGACCCCGCAGCCGGAGGACGACTGCTGGCGCTTGGGCTGCGCCGACCTCGGGCAGCCGTGCCTGCAGGGTGCGGGCGCCGGCGTAGAACAGGCTGCCGTACGCATCCAGCACGGTGACCTCGTTGCTGGCGAGCGTGCGCGGCGCCGGCCGTTCGCGGAACTGGTTGTCATCCGTTGGCACGAGCTCGACGACTTTTAGGTCCATGGCCTCCTGGTTGAGCTGGAGCAGCAGTGACAGGACGACGCCAAGGCCGACAGCCGCCGCGACCGGCAGGAATAGCGTCGCGACGAAGGTTGCCGCCATCGCAACCTGCGAGATGCGCCCGGTCCGCCAGATGGTCGCCAGCTCATGCGGTCGAAGCGAGCTGATCGCCGCGAAGATGAGCACCGCGGCCAGCGTCGGCATGACCACCTTGCCGACCAACCCGCCGAACGCGACGAGAATGACCACCATCCAGATGCCCGACCAGATCGCCGCCCACCGCGTCCGCGCTCCCGCCGCGGCATTCACGGCGGTCTGGCCTACCGAGCCGCCCACCGGCTGACCGCGGAACAGCCCGGAGGCTATGTTGCCGGCGCCCTGCGCGAGAAAGTCCCGGTTCATGTTCGACGGTCGCCCATCAGCGTTCGGGGCGGCCTCACTCACTCCGGCTCCTTGCACCAGCACGATCACTGCTATGGCGAATGCGTTAACGATGAGGTCGAAAGAGATGAGGCTGACGTCGGGCAGCGAAGGCGCGGGAATCAACTTCGGAATCGCACCCGCATCCTCGACCCGGGCGACGCTGTCGGCGCCGGCGACGACCACCGCGAGCGTCGGGATGACCAGCGCCACGAGTGCGCTTATGGTGTTCCACCGGGTCTTGGCCAAGCCAAACAGGATGACCAAAGCGGTGAGCCCGCTCAACAGCGACGCGACATTGACGCTCCCCGGGTGGGTGATGACGTCCAACGCCTTGGCCAGCGCATTCGATCCCTGCGCGGCAACGCCCGTCAGGTCGCCGAGCTGGCCACAGATGATGTTGACCGCGACCCCGGTGAGAAACCCGGTCATCACCGAGTGGGAGACAAACCGCGTGTAGCGGCCCAGCCGCAGCAGCCCGGCCGCGATCATGACGAGACCGGCGAGCACCGTCAGCAAGATCAGCACTTCCGACCGCTGCTCGACGGCGACACCTGACACCGCCGATCCCGCGGCGAGTGCGGCGGCGGTCGTGGTCGTGATCACCATCAGCTGGGTGCTCGAGGTCAGCCCGCCGGCAAGCGGGCCGGCAAAACTGGCGTACAGACCGTGGACGGGGTTGACGCCCACCAACACGGCCGACGCCATCCCGTCGGGAACGCTGCTGATCGCACCCGGCAGCCCCGCCACCACGTCCCTGCCGAAATGCCGCCGATCGGGCTTGATCGAACGTCCCCAAGACTGCAGCCCGGCGATGATCTGCGCGGGGCCTGATCGGCCGGGCGGTGTCTCAGTCATCAGAGGCCGCGATCGCGCGGCTCGTCACCATCAAACCGCGACCTGTCGGCAACGCCCAAGTGAGCGGCACGCCGAGCCCAACAGCCCACCGTCGAGACGCCAACATCCGTCATCTCGACCCCTTCCGGACGCGGTCGTAAGCCCCCTAGGCCTGGACCATCGCGGCGACGCACCCAGGACACCAAGTGTTCGGGTGATCGTGCCTCACCCAGAGCAGGGTGGATTGCTCAGAAGAGGCAGGCTTCGGATCTGCGGCCCACAATGTTTGGGGAACGGAGGCGGGATGGGAGCAAACGGCGGCGCGCCAGGGCTGTCCGGACGCGGGCAGCAGACCGGTCTGCTCGTCGCCGCCGCAGTGGCGCCGGGCACGTTCCAGCCGTCACTAGTGCCGCGGAGCTCGGTGGACCAGGGTGTCGTGACTGGTTTAGCCACCACCCTGTCCTACTTGCTGACCCTCGCCAGTCAAGACACCCTCGAGGCGGCTGCGTCCACGTTCGCGCCCAGGATGCCTGGCACCTCGCCGGAGTCCGGGCAACGGGCAGCGGTTGTGCTGCTCGACCTTGCGGTGATCCCGGCCGGCCTGGCCGCCCAACGCGTCCTGACGCGTCGACCGGGTGAACCGGTGGTACGCGGCCTGATCCGGCAGTCGGCCTGGCGCACGACTGTCACCGGCATAGGCGGAATCGTCTTCGCGCTGACCCAGGCAGGCACCCAGCGGCTCGATCAGTCACTCGGAGCGCGCGGCTGGCTTGTGCGCTTCCCGGTCGCGGTGCCAACGGGGCTCGCGCTCGGGTGGGCGATCGAGGCACGAGTGCGCAGGGGGCTCCCTGACAAGGCGCTTCCCGAGGACACGTCAGCTGTTGATCCGCTGCGCGCCGCCGCGATAAGTGTTGGGGTAGCCAGCGGGTTGACAGCGGCAGCGTACGGCGAGCATCTGCTCGCCAACGCAGGCGGGTCGCTGCTGTCTCGGGTGCTTCCCGGCCCGGCCGACCTGTGGCGGCTGGCCGGCACGCGGTGTGCTTGGGTGGGGTGGCGCTTGGCGGAAGCGTCCTGTACCACCGCACAATGCAAAAGATTGAGACGGGGGCGACCACGATCGAACCCGTGCTCACCGATGAGACCGCGCACCGCTTCGTGGGTCCCACGGTCAGTGGAGCCACCGAAAGTCTCGTTTCGTGGGCAACCTTAGGCCGCGAAGGACGACGCCACGCGTCTGCGTACGTGCGGCCGCAGCCGGTCATCGACCGCCCGGCCGGAATGCCCGACCTGCCGATCGAGACGGTGACAGGTAAGCCGGCGAAGGCGACACCCGTACAGGTCTACGTCGGTCTCGATAGCGCACCGGCAGCGCGAGAGCGCGTCGATCTGGCCCTCGCCGAGATGGACCGCACCGGGGCGTGGGACCGCTCAATTCTCATGCTCATCTCGCCCACCGGCACCGGCTACGTCAACTACTGCGCAACCGCGGCCGCGCAGTACCTGAGTCGCGGCGACATCGCCACCGTGACCCTGCAGTACTCCAGGCGGCCCTCACCGCTATCCCTGTTCAAGGTCAAGGACGCGCGCGAACAGAACCGCCTGCTGTGGCTCGCCATCAGCAGCCGGCTCCGCGATCGGACAGGGTCGCGGCCGTTGGTCGTGCTGTTCGGCGAGAGCCTGGGAGCACACACTAGCCAGGACGTACTGATGCAGTGGGGCACGCTCGGCCCGCAGGCGCTTGGCATCGACCGGGCGTTGTGGATCGGCACACCACACGCAAGCGGCTGGCTGCACCAGGTCACCGGCCCGCCCCGACCTGATGTCGACCCAGACCTGGTAGCGATCGTCAACGACTTCGGCCAGATCGAGGCCATGCCGCTGGAGAAGCGGTCGCGATTGCGATACGTACTGGTGAGTCACGACAACGACGGTGTGTGCAAGTTCGGTGCCGACCTGATCGCCTCGCCCCCAGCCTGGCTCGCGCCGCAGCGGCCACCCGTCCAGCAGATTCCTGGGGCCAGTCCCCGCGGCGTGTCCGCACGACTGCGGTGGCGTCCGATCACGACTTTTCTGCAGACGTTGGTAGACATGAAGAACGCACAGATCCCCGGCGCCTACCTGGCTTCGGGCCATGACTATCGCCCCGACCTGACACGATTCGTTGCCGAAGTATTCAACCTTCCGGCGTCCGAGGACCAACTGCGCCGCATCGAAGCTGCACTCGCGGAACGAGAGACCGCCAGGACACGACTCTTCACGCAGGAACGTCTCGACGCAACGCCGGAGTCTCAGTAGGAGGATCCAACTATTTGGAGCTGGCGGTTCGCCGCTGCTGACCCACCCGCACCGCTCCAGGAACGCGCGGACGCCGAGACCCAGGATCAACAGGTCGAGGATCATCTGCACTGTGACCACCAAGCGAGCGCCCTCCGTGGTCGCGGTGATATCCCCGTAGCCCACCGTGGCGAAGGTGGTCACGGTGAAGTACAAGGAGTCCGTGCGGGACAGGCTCGCCTGGCTGAAGTTGACCGGGTCTGTGCTGGACATCAGAAAGTACGTGGACGCGAAGAACAATAGGAACAGCGGGGCCGAGACCGCCAGCGCCTCGATAGCCCGGATGGCCGGGTACTCCGAGCTGAGAATCAAGCGGAGCTGCCAGGTGATCACTCCGGCCACCGCCAATAGGCCGACGACCAGGCGCGCCCATGCGCTGAAGTGATCGAGATCGTCAAAGGGCAGGACGTAGTAAAGGCCGACCA
>CAWCXA010000020.1:0-211479 GCA_963799425.1 uncultured Actinomycetota bacterium
GCAACAAGTTCAAGCCGACGGGCCATGATTTCGCCGCAGGATACGACTTTCAGTGGAAGCGTGTTCGTTCTCCGCGGTACGGGACGCCTCCTGCTCGGTATCGCCACCGTCGTCCGGAGGTTCGGCGTCTCGCCGACCGAGTGCCTGGAGGACCGCACCAACGTGTGCCGGTCCCACTATTAGGGCCTGTGATCGGGTCAGGTATGTTGCTTTCTGGACGATGATCTTGTTCACGGCCGCCGCCAGAGTTTCTTTTGACAGCGGGCCGGCTCGCACCGGGGCGGCATGCTCGACTAGGAACTGCCGCTTGTCTATTGACCCGTATTCGGGCTGACCGGCTAAAGCCTCAGTCCGGGTCGCGGTGGGCCAGATCGAGCCCGAAAGCCGGAAGGCAGACCGCGACGTACTCAGCGCCGTCAGGACCAGGCGACGAGTAGCGCACCCATTCGCCGGGGCGCGTATGCACGGTGGCCCCGGCAGGCACGACCAGCTGGCCGTTCTCGTGCTCGACCAGCAGCTCGCCGCGTAACACGTACGTGAATTCGTCGAACTCGGGCCGCTGCCCCGGCTCCCGCCAGCCAGCCGGGCTGCGCATGTGCGCGATGCTGACCGCCTCATCGCCGGAGTTGACCCGGCCGACGTACTCGTCGATGAGCTTGGGTGGCGTGCCGGCGGCAGCGACGCGGGTGCTGGTCTGGATCAATCGCGGCATGCCGTCAAGGATGCCGCACCCCGCCTGTCAGAGGCGCAGCAGCATGCGGGCGTTGCCAAGGGTGTTGGGCTTGACCCGCTCAAGGTCGAGGAACTCGGCGACACCCTCGTCGTACGACCGGAGCAGCTCGGCAAAGACGACCGGGTCCACCGGAGTCGACTCGATCTGCTCGAAGCCGTGCCGGCGGAAGAACTCCACCTCGAAGGTCAGGCAGAAGACCCGCGAGACCCCGAGCTCGCGGGCGACGTCGAGGAGCCGCATCAGCAACAGGTGCCCCGTGCCCGTGCCGCGAGCGGTCTTGCGTACCGCAAGGGTGCGGACCTCGGCCAGGTCCTCCCACATGACGTGCAGCGCGCCGCACCCCACCACCTGGCCGTCGAGCTCGGCGATCCAGAACTCCTGGATGTCTTCGAAGAGAGTGACGGTCTCCTTGGATAGCAGGATGCGCTCGCGGGCGTACTCGTCGACAAGGCCGCGGATCGCGCGGACGTCGGCCGTACGCGCCCGGCGCACGAGGACTTCGGCGCTCACTCCGGCTTGACCAGCGGGAAAAGAATCGCGTCTCGGATGCCGCTGCCGGTCAACAGCATGACCAGCCGGTCGACCCCCAGCCCCATGCCGCCCATTGGTGGGGCACCATGCTCGAGCGCCCGGAGGAAGTCCTCGTCGAGCTGCATCGCCTCCGGGTCGCCCTGCGCAGCCAGCAGGGACTGCTCGACCAGCCGCTCGCGCTGGATCACTGGGTCGACAAGCTCGGTGTAGGCCACGCCAAGCTCGACACCGTTGATCACGAGGTCCCACGATTCCGTGAGCCGCGGATCCTCGCGGTGCGGGCGGGCGAGCGGGCGTACGGACTCCGGGTAGTCGGCGATGAAGGTGGGCCGGATCAGGGTGTGCTCGACGAGTTTCTCGAACAGCTCCAACACGATCTCGCCGGGCCCCCAGCCGTCCTGCAGCGCGACGCCGTGCGTCGACGCGAGCGCCCGCAGGGTCTCCACCGGGGTGTCCGGGGTTACTGGCTGCGCGGTCGCCTCTGCGACTGCGCCGTGGATGCTGATCCGCCGCCACGGCTGCTCGAGGTCGATCTCGCTGCCGTCACGGCCCGGCACCACCGTGTGACCGACGGCCCGTGCGGCCGCCAGCACGATCTCTCTGGTGAGCTCGGCCATCGTGTCGTAGTCACCGTAGGCCTCATATGCCTCGAGCTCGGAGAACTCCGGATGATGCGTGGAGTCGATGCCCTCGTTGCGGAAGACGCGGCCCATCTCGTAGACCTTCTCGACACCGCCGACCACCGCGCGCTTGAGCGGCAGCTCGGTCGCGATGCGCAGCGACATCGGCAGGTCGAACGCGTTGAGATGCGTGTGGAAGGGCCGGGCCGCCGCCCCACCGTGGATGTACTGCAGCATCGGGGTCTCGACTTCGATGAAGCCGCGCCCATCGAGCGTGGCGCGGATCGAGTGCAGCACAGCCGCCTTGGTGCGCACCATCTCGCGTGCCTGCGGGTTGACGATGAGGTCGACGTAGCGCTGCCGCGTGCGGATCTCGTCGGACAGGTCCTTGTGCGCAACCGGCAACGGCCGTAGCGCCTTGGCCATGAGGGTCCAGCGGTCGGCCAGCACCGACAGCTCGCCCCGCTTGGACGAGATGACCTCGCCCTCGATGCCGACGTGGTCGCCGATGTCGACGAAGTGCTTCCAATCCCGGAGACCCTCTTCGCCAGTGCGGTCGAGGGACAGCATGGCCTGGATCTCGGTGCCGTCCCCCTCTCGCAGCCGCGCAAAACAGAGCTTGCCCGTGTTGCGCAGGAAGATCACGCGGCCCGTCACGGCGACCTTCTCACCCGTCTCGGCGCCCGGCTCCAGGTCGGGGTAGGCAGACCGCAGGTCGGCCAGGGTGTGGGTGCGACTGAAGCCCAGCGCGTACGGCTCGATGCCGCGGTCGATGAGCTCTTGACGCTTCGACCGGCGTACGCGCATCTGCTCAGGGAGGTCGTCCTCCGGCGCGGCAGGGGGCGACGTCGAGTGCTCGGTCACGGCACCCAACTCTAGGGCCCGGCCCGAACGGGGCCGGTGGGCTGGCTCAGACCGATGCTTTGCGCGGGGCCGCATCGCGGTCCCAGGTCGCCAGCACCTTGCTCATGAAGCGCATGGTCTGGCGCAGCTCGGAGTCGCTCATGGTGGCCCACGGCGTGCGCTCGACGACGGCGCGCTCGAGCTGCCGGCGGAGCTCTGCGCCCTTGGGAGTGATCGAGATGAGCTTGATCCGCCGATCACGGTCGGACATGGTGCGCGTGACGAGCCCGCGCTCCTCCAGTCGATCGACCAGCCCGGTCACGTTGGAGGGGTCGCACTTGATCACGATCGCGATCCCGCGCATGGGAAGCGGGTCGTGGGCAAGGTCCAGCTGCCAGAGCAGCTTTGACTGGGCCTGGGTCAACCCGAACTCTGCTGCCACCAACTCCGCCGTGGCGTGCAGGGCATTGGCGAACGCGTAACACGACTGGGCGACGTCAACGACGAGACGGAAGCGCTCGTCGGTCGCCTCCTCCTCGAGCCGCTCGGCAGTGGTCACAGATTCACAATACGTGAACATCTCATCGCTTGACTAGATAAACACTTGACACTCTCAAGGGTATGGGACATGGTGGGAACCACTTGAGGGCCTCAACCTTCGACCCTGTCCGTTAATCGCGCTGGTCCGTCCGCATCGCCGCGGGCCGTGAGACCGGTGCGGCCCGCAAACGATGATCTTGGAGATCTCGTACCTATGAGCGTCCAGCCATCCACTGCTACCGACGACTACACACCGGTCGCCAGGCGGCGCAGCCCCGGGCTTGCGCTCGCCGTCATAGCCACAGCGCAGCTGATGGTCGTGCTCGACGCGACGATCGTCAACGTTGCGCTGCCGTCCATCCAGGACGACCTCGGCTTCTCAGTCGGGAACCTTGCCTGGGTCATCAATGCCTACACCCTCGCCTTCGGTGCTCTGCTGCTTCTCGGCGGGCGACTGGGGGACGTCTTGGGCCGTCGTCGAATGTTCGTCACCGGCCTCGCGATCTTCAGTCTCGCGTCGTTGGCCGGGGGGTTTGCGCCCGGTGAGGGCACCCTGCTGATCGCGCGTGTCGTCCAGGGGGTTGGCGCCGCCATCGTGGCCGCCAACGCGCTTTCGCTCGTCACCACGACGTTCAAGGAAGGTCCGGAGCGCAACCGGGCGTTCGGCGTCTACGCCGCGATGAGCGGCGCCGGCGCGTCGATCGGTTTGCTTCTGGGCGGCTTGCTCACCGAGACGCTCGACTGGCGCTGGGTGATGTTCGTCAACGTCCCGATCGGCATCGCGGTCGCTTGGGCGGCTCTGACCGCTCTGCCCGAGTCGGCCCGTGAGCACGGTCGGTTCGACATCCTCGGCACTGCAATCGGCAGTGCAGGAGTTGGACTCGGCGTATTCGGACTGACGCGGGCCGCGACAGACGGGTGGAGCGACGGGCTGACGGTGTCGTCGCTCATCGCGAGCGTCGTGCTGCTCGTGGCGTTCGTCGGTTACGAGTCGCGCGTGAGCCACCCCGTGATGCCGCTGTGGATCTTCCGTGACCGAAACCGCGCGGGTGCCTACCTGACGATGCTGTTCATCGTCGCCGGCATGTTCGGGATGTTCTTCTTCTTCACCCAGCTGTTGCAAAACGTCCTGGGCTATGGCCCGCTCAAGGCAGGCGCAGCATTCCTGCCCATCAGCGTGGGCATCGTGATCGTTTCGGGCATCGCTGCACAGCTGGTCACGAGGGTCGGCATCCGCACGTTCGCCGTGACGGGAGGCCTGCTCGCCACGGCATCGATGATCTTGCTCACCCGCGTCGACGAGACCGCGTCGTACGCAACCGACCTGCTGCCGCCGATGCTCCTGCTGGCAGTCGGGATGGGCCTCACGTTCGTCCCGTTGACGGTTGCGGGTACGTCGGGCGTCGCGGAGCGCGAGGCGGGCCTCGCCTCGGGCGTGCTCAACACGCTGCAGCAGGTCGGCGGCTCCATCGGGCTCGCCGTCCTCGCCACCGTCTCGGCCACTGCCACCGAGAACGCCATCGCGGACTTGGTCCGGGCGAGCGGTGCCGCACCGGTGATCGGCCCGGACGGACTGCCCCAGCTGCCGCCCAACCTGCTCGCGCAGGCACTGACGGACGGCTACTCGCAGGGCTTCGCCGTCTCGGCCATCTTCACCGGGCTGGCGACTGTCGCCGCGTTCCTGCTCCTGCGGCGGCAGCCGCAGACCGAGCCGGAGGCAGAAACTGAGCTGGAGCTGGCGGCGGACGCCGCCTGACGGACGGGGTCCCGCAACGTCCGAGGGACCGTGCGCCATTGGCCACGGTCCTTCGGACGTTGCGCATGCGGGCGCGTCAGGCCAGCTCGGCCTTGAGGCCGTCTCGCCAGGATGAGTAGTGCGGCGCCCAGCCGAGCTCGCGGCGCGCCTTCGCGTTGGACGAACCTCGCGCCTCGGTCATGAGGACGACGGCGTTCTCCCCCGCGAGCATTCGCGCGAGCCACTTGGGCGCTCGCAGTGGCGGCTTCGCGCCCACCAACGTCGCGATGTACGTGGCGACGTCGCGGGCCGGCGCGGGGTCGTCGTCGACGATGTTGTAGATGCCCGGCGGGCCATGCAGCGCGGCAACCGCGGCACTGGCCGCGTCCTCTACGTGGATGAACGACAGCACGCCGCCGCCGTCACCCACGATCGGGAACTGTCGCTTGCGCACCGCCTCGATCTGCTCGCCGCCGGCGCCCATGGTCGTCCCCGGCCCATAGAAGCCGCCGTAGCGCAGCACGACACCGTCGATCCCGGCCGCGCCGAGCACCGCCGTCTCCATGTGGCGTATGGCGTCCATCGTCTGGCGGGCGTTGCCCGCGGGATGCTGGTCCAGCGCGTTGTCCTCCGTCTTGAGCGACGTACCCGTGCGGGCGTAGACCAAGGGGGCGAAGCTCTGCACGACGAACCTGGTCGATCCGGCCTCGCGTGCCGCGGCAAGCAGGTTGTCGGTCCCCGCGGTGCGCAACTTGTTGGTCACGGCGAACGCCTGGTCGAACTTGCGCATGGACCTGGCTGTGAGCTCGGACAGTGCTGTGGCCTGGTGGATGATTGCCTCAGGCTTCGCGGCCGCTACCGCCGCGTGTACGGCATCGCGGTCCAGCAGGTCGAGAACGACTCCCTCGGCGCCGGCGTCGCGGAGCCGCGCCGCCTTGTCGGCCGACCGGGTGGAGCCCACCACCTCGTGGCCGGCAGAGACTAGCTGCGGCACCAAGAACCGCCCGACGACACCGGTGGCGCCAGCAAGAAATACTCGCATCGTTGTGCTCCCTTCTCCTGAACCGGAGACGAGAAGACGGCGGCACCTGTGACATGGGTGCTTGAATCGCTGGTGTGTCCGAGACGGCGTTGACAGACCTGCGGCCCTACCTGTTCTCCATCGCCTACCGCATGCTGGGCACTGTCTCCGAGGCGGAGGACGTGGTGCAGGAGGCTTACGTGCGCCTCACCGGTGCCGGCCCCATCGAGCGGCCGAAGGCGTACGCCGCGACGGTCACCACCCGGTTGGCGATTGACACGTTGCGGTCGGCCCGCGTGCGGCGTGAGTCCTACGTCGGCCCATGGCTGCCTGAGCCGCTACTGACGTCCGACGCCGACGCCGACCCGGCGCACCGCATCGAGATGGACGACTCGGTGAGCACCGCGTTCCTCGTGCTCATGGAGAGCCTGTCGCCGTTGGAGCGGGCGGCGTACGTGCTGCGCGAGGGCTTCGACTACTCGTACGGCGAGCTCGCGCAGGTGCTCGAGCGCAGCGAGGCGAGCTGCCGTCAGTTGGTCGCGCGGGCCCGGGCGCACATCGAGGAGCGCCGGCCGCGCTTCGAGCCGGACGTCCACCGCCGTGACGAGCTGGCGAAGGCCTTTCTCGCGGCCAGCGAGACGGGTGACCTCGAGGCTCTGGAGGCTCTGCTCGCCGAGGACGTGCAGATCTTCGGCGACGGCGGCGGAAAGGCCGCAGCCGTGGTGCACCCGGTCAGCGGCAGCGTGCACGTGGCGCGGTTCCTGCTCGGCCTCATGCGCCAGGCGAAGACGCGCGGCTGGGTGCTCCGTGCCGTCGAGGTCAACGGCCAGCCAGGATTCGCCGTAGACGAGGCGGACGGGCGTCTGTTGAGTGTCCTCACCCTGCAGATCGCCGACGGCCGGGTGCAGACCTTGCACAGTGTCGCCAACCCGGACAAGCTGCGGCACTTGGGCCCAGTCGCCGGCTGAGGGCGGGACATGCTGTTTGAGCAACGGTTCTGGGGTCCCATCGCGGACGGTTGGATCACGGTCACCTTCCGACGGTGGCGACGGCCTCAGGTACTCGCGGGTCGCACCTATCGCACGCCTGCGGGACGACTGCATGTCACATCGGTCGAGTCTGTCGACCCGGCCGCAATCAGTTCCACGGACGCACACCGGGCCGGGTACGCCGACGCCTACGCGCTACGTGCTGAACTTCGCGGGCGACCCGAAGATCCCGTGCTGCGCATCGAGTTCACGTACGTCTCCGGGCCCGACCCTCGCTCCGTGCTTGCCGCAGATGCCGAGCTGGACGAAACCGCTCTGACAGAGCTGACCCGCCGCCTCGATCGACTTGACCGTGCCAGCAGCCACGGCCCGTGGACGCGGGACACGCTGGCGCTCATCGGCGAGCGTCCTGCCGTACGGGCTCCGGATCTCGCCGCCGCCATCGGACGGGAAACCCAGCCGTTCAAGACGGACGTACGCAAGCTGAAGAACCTCGGGCTCACCGAGAGCCTGCGCATCGGGTATCGGCTCAGTCCACGCGGCCGGGCCTACCTCGCGTTGTGGCAAGCCGGCGACACTGCCAGAGTCGACCCGTCAGGAGGTGGCCGCGATGGCTGAGGTTCGGGTGCACGACCACGGTGGCGGCGAAATCGTCGTATTGCTCGTGGGCGACATCGACGATACGGCCGCGACGCGGCTCGACGACGCGATCGAAGAGGTCGACATGCTCGAGCGCGTCAACCAGTTCGACCGGGCGATCATCGACCTACGGGATGTGACGAGCCTGGGCCCGGCCGGTGTGCGGTTCATCAAGGCGCTGCACGAGCGCGGCTCCATCCATGGGTACGACGTGGACCTGTCCGCCCTCAACGGGCCGGCACACGCGGCGCTCGAGGATGCCGGCTTCCCGCTGGGCATGGGCGAGATGCCAGGCGCCTCCGCGACGCGCGACGCGTCGGGCGAGCCGGACCAGCGCACGCTCTGAGTGCGAGATCGCTGGCAGGCCAGGGCGCTGGGAGTGTCGATTCAGGACTCGTTCCACAGCGGGGCCTGTGCACCCAGCGCTACACAAGTTGCCGTCTTGTGCACTCCCGCTGCTACGGCCTCTGATGCGAGCTGGCTCATTCCCACGCGGTTCGCATGGCGGTAGTGACATCGGTAGGGCTGGAACCTCGGTGTGCCGCGACGATGCCGACTCCTTCTGGCGAGTCGGTCCGGACCAGTTCTGCCGCGCTGATCCAGCGGCTCCACGCGGTCGCGAAGGCACGTGCTCGTGCAGCTCCGCGGGCGAACACCGCGGGCACCGCGTGGAAGGTCACAGTCGTGGGGCGGAGCCGGCCGGTCCCCTGGCGAACGGCCAACGTCACACGGGCGGGAAGAGAACCGTCGGCCGGGGACAGCCCGTAGCGCGCGATGACGTAGCGCGATGTGCCGATCGGTGACAAGACCTCATCCAGCGCGTCGGCAAACTGTGCCGAGACATCTTCCGTCACTCCGGACAGGGCGAAACGGTAGCTGCCATCCTCGGTGACGACCGACCTGACACACTCGGGTCCCACCGGTGACAGGCCGGACTGCCGCATCGCCTCCGCGACAGCACTGGCATACCGCTCGAGCGACGGAGGGAATGTCGCCGCGGCGAGCAGAGCACCGGCACGTAGCGCCCAGGAGCCACCGCCAACGGCGGCGATCGCGACACCCGTGACCAGCGCAAGCCACGGCCCGGCCACGACGCCAACGACGGACGCAAGAGCAGCCGCCACTACCCCGGTAACGGACAGTGCCGCCAAGGCGCTCTGGCCGCGTGCCCCCCGCACGGGGCCGCGCGGCCCGAGCACCAGGCTCGGTTGAGCTGGTCCCCCCATAGCCATTGGCAGGGCAGGCAACCTGGTCCGCTGGATGCTGGGTCTGACCGTCACGGTGTGCACCCTCTCGTCGCGGTAGGCCGATCCCACCGACCAGAGGCGGCGCGTTTCTGTGCGGTCGGCGCTCCTGACGAGCTGTACCGCGTTGAACGCGTCGAACCCCACCACGGAGGGCGGATCGTACGGCGACAGCTCGGGCGAAACGTGTCCGACTCCGTCGACGACCTCACCGGTCTGGGTAACGCCGAAGTAGGCAGCGTGCTTGCGCACGAATCGCAGATAGTCCGTGTCGCCCTCAGGGTGCTCCTCGCTCACGGTGACGACAGTCCACGTGTGTGCGACCTTGTCTGGCTGAGCCGGGTCGACGCGGAGTGTGCGCCCACGCGTCTGCACAACAGCGGTCGACGTCGTCGCGGTTGTTAAATCGATGAGGGTGTTGAGCGAGCGCGCATCCCAGCCCTCACCAAGCAGGGCACGCGTGCCGATGAGGACCTTTGTGCTTCCAAGCTCCAGGAACTCCGTGACTTTTGGCACCCACGTCCTGCTCGACCAGCGTCCGGTGATGTGGACCACACCATCCGGCTCGGGTGCCGCAAGTGCGTCGAGCACAACCTCACCTGTCGATGCCCACGCGTGAAACCGAACCGCTGTTTCCAGCCCGCACGCGACCGTTGATCCGGTGACGAGCATGGGATCGAGTGCGGCGGTCTGCGGATCGTCCAGCAACGTGCGCAGAACGAGCCGGGCCGAACCCGCTTCAGCATCGAGCACTCCGGCGAGCCGAGCCGGCAAGGTGGCGGCGGCCTTCTCGTGGTCACACAGCACCAAAGCGCGCAGATGAGCGCCGAGGTTTCCGGTCTCGGCACGCAGGATCTCTACGCATGCGTGCGTCTTCCCGGCTGAGCGGGAGAGCACCCGGTTGACCGGCGACTGCGCGCGGCGAACATGTCCACCGCGGGTCAGCCCATAGCCGATCGATGGCAACGCGTCCGTCAGGCGCTTCCGGGCGGCAACGTCGGCTGGATCCTGAGACGTCGCGAGATGGTGTCTGGCCCAGTCGCCGATGAGTGCGACCCAGTCCTCCGCGTCAGGTGCGCGCCGGTGCTCCTCACGCATCCGCGCCCCGTCCGGCAGGGCGAGAAGTCCGATGTGGTGCAGACGCAGGGCCGCCTCGGTGAGCTGCGGGTGGTCTCGCTCGAGCTGGCTCCATCCCAGTTGCCCGTACGCGCTCCCTCGCTCGACCAACCTCTGGTCAAGCCATGGCAGGAACGGCCGCGAGCCGAATGTCGGGTCGACGAGGTCTGTGGTCAGTTCGGCGAAGCGAACCGCCTCGCTCGACAGCCAATCCCGCTCGCTCGGTGTCGGAGTGGTGAGCCAGGCCAGCTCGGCGAAGGGGGCGAGGTAGCCGTCCCGGACGGCCGCCGGGATTGAGGCCGAATAGACGACCTCACCGAAGATGGTCTGAACGAGGTCGGCCTGATCCTGGGTCAACGCAGCGGGCGGCGTCGCGGTCAAGGCGACAACGTACGGCTGATCGAGGAGCTCCAGGAGCTCGGCGACCAGCCGGCCCCAAACCTCGAGCAGGTGATGGCACTCGTCGAGGACCAGAGTGAGTTGCCCTGCGCCGCGCAGCCTCTCGACGAGGCCACGACCGGACGGGCTCAGCTGCTGGAGGAGCGGTGCCCGACTTCGGCGTCGTCCGACGAGCCGTCCGTCCTCGTCAACCTCGTCGTCGGGATCGAAGTGCGCCAGGGACTGGTAGGTGAGCACCGTGACGTCGTCAGCGAGGTCACGATCCGAGCTCGCCGTCATCGGAACAGGCACGAACTCTGAGACAGTGCGGATCCACTGCCCCTGAATCGCCGTGTTCGGGACGAACACAACGACCGGCCGGCCCAGCCGCCGGGCTGCCTCCAGCCCGGTGAGCGTCTTCCCAAGCCCAGGCGGCAGCACGACCCACGCGCGGTTCGACCCGGCGGCCCAGCGCGCGTCGATCGCGTCGAGAGCTTCGGACTGCTGCCGTCTGAACGCAAGCGGCCAGGAGCACGACTTCATCCGCGCTCGAGTGGCGTCGGGGGTCACGGGCGTCGCTCGACGGTCAGTGGATGTTGCGGTCGTACACCACGCGCAGCCCGATCAGCGTGAGCCACGGCTCGTGGTGGTCGATGGTCTGCGACTCCTCGATCACGAGAGTCGCGAGGCCACCCGTCGCGACCACGGCCACCTCGTCGAGCGAGAGCCCCATCTCCGCGACCATGCGCGTCACGATGCCGTCGACCTGTCCGGTGAAGCCGTAGAGCGAGCCGGACTGCAGTGCCTCGACGGTGTTCTTGCCAATCACGGACCGCGGTTTGAGAAGCTCGACCTTGCGCAGCTGCGCGCCGCGTTGGGCGAGCGCGTCGATCGAGATGCCGATGCCCGGAGCGATGGCGCCGCCGATGTACTCACCGCGGGTGGACACGACATCGAACGTGGTCGCGGTACCGAAGTCGACGATGATCGACGGACCCGGGTAGAGATGGTAGGCGGCGATCGAGTTGACGATGCGGTCGGTGCCGACCTCCCGCGGGTTGTCGACGACGACGGGCAGGCCGGTGCGGATCCCCGGCTCGACGACCACGACCGGCATCGCCATGAAGTAGCGCTCGGTCATGTCTCGCAGCTCATGCAGCACGGCCGGCACGGTGGAACAGAGCGCCACTCCGTCGACGGTCGCCCGGCGATCGCCGAGCAGTCCAGTGAACAGCACCATCATCTCGTCGGCCGTGCGCCGCGCGTCGGTGGCGACACGCCAGTGCTCCACGACCTTCTCGCCGTCGAGCAGGCCGAGAACGGTCTGAGTGTTGCCGACGTCGATGGCGAGCAGCACTAGGCGTGCACCTCCCGGATGTCGAGCGCGACGTCGAGTGCTGGTGCGGAGTGCGTGAGGGCGCCGACGGCAAGGTAGTCAACGCCAGTGGCCGCCACGTCACGGGCGCGGGCGAGCGTGAGCCCTCCGGAAGCCTCGAGCCGGGCTCGACCCGCAACCTTCTCCACCGTCTGGCGCAGCTCTTCGATGCCGAAGTTGTCGAGCAGGATCAGGTCGGCCCCTGCCTCGACGGCTTCGAATGCTCCGTCGATGCTGTCGACCTCAACCTCGACCGGGATGTCGGGGAAACGGTCGCGGACCAGCCGGAACGCCTCGGCCACCGAGCCGGCTGCGGCCACGTGGTTGTCCTTGACCAGCGCGGCATCGGACAGGGCGAGTCGGTGGTTGGTCCCGCCGCCGCAGCGCACGGCGTACTTCTCCAGGGACCGCAGCAGCGGCAGGGTCTTGCGGGTGTCGCGGATCGTTGCGCTGCTGCCGCGGACAGCGTCGACCCAGCGACGTGTCGTCGTGGCCACGCCGGACAGGTGGGAGAGCAGGTTGAGTGCAACCCGCTCGGCGAGCAAGAGGTCCCGCGTCGAGGCGGTCACCGTGAGCAGGACGTCGCCGGGCTCGATGAACGCGCCGTCTTCCACCGGTCGGATGATCTCGACGTCACCCTTGGTGGTCGTCAACAGCACGACCTCGACGACCGGCAGACCGGCCACTACGCCGTGAGCGCGCGACACCACGTCAGCGGTGGCACGCTGCGCCTCGGGCACCGTCGCGACGCTCGTGACGTCAAGGCCGCCCGCAAGGTCTTCCTCGAGCGAGGCGCGGATGAGGTCCTCTACCCAGCGCGGGTCTAGCTGGGCGGTGCGCAAACGGTCGGACAGTTCGGCGGGGAGAGTCACGTGGGCTCCTTGCGATGGAATGCCGCGCGGACCATACCGTCCTCGTCTGCCACGGCTGAAACGTGCCCCAGCCAGTTGCCGTCGTCACGCTCGGGACAATCTTCGCGCCAGTGCCCGCCGCGAGTCTCCGTGCGAATCGCGGCCACGTGTGCAAGGACGCCGCCCACGGTGTGCAGGTTGCTGATCTCCCAGTCGCCGACGCTCGGCACCGGCGGCGCTGCACGGCCGGCAATCTCGTCGAGTGCCTTGGTCGTGGCCGCCAGGCTCTCCGCCGAACGCATGACGCCCGCGCCTGACGTCATCGCGTCCTGGATGTCGCGGCGGGCAGCCGCTGGCACCAGCCCGGTCGGGCCAGATCGCTGCATCGGGTCAGCCTGGGACGGGAGGCCTTGCTCGATGATGTCGCGAGCGATGCGATGGCCGAAAACCAGACCCTCGAGCAGTGAGTTGGACGCCAGCCGGTTGGCTCCGTGGACGCCGGTGCGGGACACCTCGCCGCACGCGTAGAGACCGGACAGCGTGGTGCGGCCCCGCAGGTCCGTACGGACTCCGCCGCTCGCATAGTGCTGCGCCGGTGCGACCGGGACGAGCTGCGTCGCGGGGTCGATGCCGTACGACCGACTGCGGGCGACGATCGACGGGAACCGCGTCTCGACGAACTCCTTCCCGAGGTGCCGAGCGTCGAGCCACACGTGGTCGGCGCCGGTGCGCACCATCGCGTCGATCACGCCGCGCGTAACAACGTCGCGTGGCGCGAGCTCGGCAAGCTGGTGCCGGCCGAGCATGAACTGCGCACCGTCCGTGTCGAGCAGGTAGGCGCCCTCGCCGCGGACGGCCTCCGACACCAGCGGCTGCTGGCCCGTCGACCCGCGACCCAGCCAAAGCACCGTCGGGTGGAACTGCACGAACTCGAGGTCGGCGACCTCAGCACCGGCACGCAGCGCGGCGGCGACGCCGTCGCCGGTGGAGACCGCCGGGTTGGTCGTGGACGAGTAGACCTGGCCGAGCCCACCGGTCGCCAGCACGACCGCCCGGCCGAGCACGGCGCCGACACCATCGCGCTGCCCTTCCCCGATGACGTGCAGCGTGACCCCGCATACGCGACGATCGGCGGCTTGCAGCAGGTCGATGACCAGGGCGTGCTCGATGACCTCGATGCCGGGGTCGGAACGCACGGCGTCGAGGGCTTGCAGCAGGGCCCGGGAGATCTCGCGCCCGGTGGCGTCGCCGCCTGCGTGCGCGATGCGGTCCTGCAGGTGGCCGCCCTCGCGCGTCAACGCGATGTCGCCGGCAGGGGTGCGCTCGAACTGCGTACCCAGCGCAACGAGCTCATGCACACGTGCTGGGCCTTCCGTGACGAGCACACGCACCGCGGCCTCGTCACAGACGCCGACACCCGCGACAAGCGTGTCGTGCAGATGCTGCTCTGGACTGTCCTCGGGCGCGAGCGCGGCAGCGATGCCGCCCTGCGCCCACACCGTCGAGCCCTCGTCGAGATAAGTCTTGGTGACGAGGAGGACCCGCCCGGCCTTGCGTGCTTCCAGTGCCGCGGTGAGGCCGGCGATGCCGCTGCCGACGACGATGACATCGGCCTGGGCGACCCAGCCAGGCGCAGCGGCCACCAGCCGCAAGGGCAACCGCAGGCTCACGTGCCCTCCCTTTCCTTGCCCAGCAGCACGGGCAGGTTGTCGATGAGACGAGTTGCACCCACCCGCGCGGCAACGAGCAGCCTTGCTGGCCCTGGGCCGGGGCTTGGGAGCAGGTCCTCTCCGCGAAGCTCCAGGTAATCCAGGTCAAGGCCGGGCTGCGCTTCCAGGACTCCGAGAGCAGCCGCGCGTACGGCCAATGCGCCGTCCGCACCAGCGGCGGCGCCCGCCCGAAGTGCGCGGGACAGGTCCGCGGCTGCCTGTCGCTGGGCAGGGTCCAGGAACCGGTTTCGACTTGACAGCGCGAGGCCGTCCGCCTCACGTACGGTCGGCACTCCGACGACCTCCACACCCAGGTCGAGGTCGCGAACCATGCGGCGGATGAGGGCGAGCTGCTGGTAGTCCTTCTCTCCGAAGACCGCCACCGAGGGCACCGACAGGTTCAGCAGCTTGGCGACCACCGTGAGGACGCCGGCGAAATGCCCCGGTCGGCTCGCGCCCTCGAGCTCGTCAGCGAGGGGACCGGGCGCGACTGTGACCTGAAGGCGGCCGTCCGGATACATCTCACCCTCGCTGGGCGCGAACACCAGGTCGACGCCCTCGTGGGCGCAGATGGCCAGGTCCTCGTCGAACGCGCGTGGGTACCTGTCGAGGTCCTCGCCCGCGCCGAACTGCAAGGGGTTGACGAAGATCGTAACGAGCACGACCCCCTTGTCGTCGACCAGCTCACGGGCCTGCCTGACGAGCGCGACATGGCCGTCGTGCAGCGCGCCCATCGTCATGACAACCGCGGTCTCACCGCCGTACTGGTCGGCGAGGTCGAACCGGTTGTCGAGCAGCTCCTCGCGAGTGCGCGCGACGCGCGGCGAGGTCATGTACGCGCTCCATTGGCGAGCACCTCGAGCAAACCCTCGGCCTCGGTCGCCTTCAGTCGGCCGGCACTCAGAGCGCGCAAAGCGGTGAGCCGGGCGAGTGCCACATAGCCCTCCTTCGACTCCGCCGAGACCGCGGCGATCTGCCGCAGGTGCTCGGCGACGGTGCCGGCGTCGCCGCGCGCAACCGGTCCGGTGAGCGCGGCGTCGCCGTCGCGCAGCGCGTTGTCGAGAGCCGCCGACACCAGCGGCGCCAACACCTTGGCCGGGTCTTCGATGCCGGCGGCGCGGAGCAGGTCGAGCGACTCGGCGACCAGGGTGACGATGTGGTTGGCGCCGTGCGCCAACGCCGCGTGATAGAGCACGCGATGCTCCTCGTCGACCCACACCGGCTCTCCGCCGATCTCCAGGACCAGTGCCTCGGCGATTGGACGCAGCGGCTCGGGTGCGGTGACACCGAAGCTCGCGCCGTGCAGCCGCGACAGGTCGAGGCTCGTGCCGGTGAACGTCATCGCGGGATGCAGTGCGAGCGGCAGGGCCCCGGCGCGTGTCGCCGGGTCGAGCACGCCGATGCCGTAGCGGCCGCTGGTGTGGGCGAGGAGTTGCCCAGCGCGTACGGCTCCCGTGCTGACGAGCCCGTTGACCAGCTGGGGCAGCACGTCGTCGGGCACCGTGAGCAGAGCAAGGTCGGCGTCGGCCAGCACCTCTGCCGGCGTGACAAGCGGAACACCTGGCAGCAGCGCCTCGGCGCGGGTGCGGCTCGCCTCGGAGACTGCGTAGGCGGCTGTGACCTCATGTCCGGCATTGGCCAGCGCGGCACCGAGGACTGCCCCGACGCGACCTGTGCCGACGATGCCGACCCGGAGCCGTGCCGGGTGCGGCTGGTTGGGGTGCGTCAAGCTGGCCTGCCTGGTCGGGTTCCAGTCCTCAGCGACGAGGTACCGGACGCGGTTGTCGGGCGAGCCTCAGGGTACCTGGGGGGCCCCGGCCACCACCGGAGTTGTCAGGTTGTCAGGACGCCTGATCTGCAGAATTGGCGCCGACCAGCCTGACAAGTCCCGCACCCTCGGCTTGTCAGCCTCGCGCGCCGGATCCGCCCAGGTCAGCGAGTCTGACAACCTGACAACTCGCGGGTGGGTGACGGTGTCTGCGCGGGAGGAGGTGTGTGCGCGTGACCGGTTGGCGGTCGGCGACGGAGCAGGCGCTGTACGGGCCTGACGGGTTCTACCGTCGCGAGGCACCGCACGCACACTTCCGCACCTCGGTGCATGCGACGCCGGCGTTCGCGCAGGCGATCGGCCGGCTGGCCGACGCCGTTGGGGCGCGGGTCGTCGTCGATGTCGGGGCCGGGCGCGGCGAGCTGCTCACGGCGCTGCACGTCATGCGCCCGCAGCTCGAGCTGGTGGGTGTGGAGATCGCGGTCCGCCCGGACAACCTGACAACCGCGGTGGCCTGGCAGGATGCCGTCCCTTCGTCCCTTGACGATGTGCTCGTCGTCGCCAACGAGTGGCTGGACAACATCCCTGTCGACGTTGCCGAGGTTGACGACGACGGAGTCGTGCGCCTTGTCATCGTCGACTCGGCAACCGGGACCGAGATGTTGGGCGCGCCTGTCGACGGGCGGGACGCCGACTGGCTCGACGCCTGGTGGCCGCTTGACCGCGGCGAGCCCGGCCGCCGGGCAGAGATCGGCTGGCCGCGGGACGACGCGTGGGCGCAGGTCATCGCATCGATACGCAGCGGGGTGCTGCTGGTCGCCGACTATTTCCACGTCCGGAAAGACCGGCCGCCGTTCGGCACACTGGCCGGCTATCGAGACGGGCAGCTCGTGCAGCCGGTGCCCGACGGTTCCTGTGATGTCACCAGCCATGTGGCGCTCGACGCGTGCGCGGCGGCCGGGCAACGAGCGGAGGTCGACGACACGCTGCTCACCACGCAACGACCGGCGCTTCGCGCTCTCGGGCTGTCGGCTCAGCTGCCGGTGCGCGACCTGGCGCACCAGGATCCACCCACGTACGCGGCCGAGCTGCAGCGCGCCTCGGCCATCGCAGAGCTGCTAGACGTCGGTGGTCTCGGTGGGCTGGGCTGGCTCATCCAGTGCCGCGAGCGGCTCGTCCCCGACATCTTCGCGGGCCTCCCCCGGATCGGCGGTGACTGACACCGACGCCATCCAGCGCTCCGGTGCCTCAAGGCGGCGAGCCGTGCGCGCCCGCGCCGCCTGGGCGTCGGCGATGACCCGGGCCTCAGCGGCATCGCGGTGCAGCGCCTTCGCATTCACCGGTCCCGGCGGCGAGTCGACGTGCACGCTGGCCAGGCCCAGCCGCCGCTGCACCGGCCCTTGCGTGACGCGGACGCTCTGCGTCTTGGCGTGCGGCACGACTGTGAGCACCCGGTGCAGCCACCCCTGCCGGGTCACGAAGACCTTGTCGTCGAAGCCGTACGCCAGCGCTGACGCCCCCTTCCAGCGCAGCCACCTCGACGGCCGCGGCGCCGACTGCAGCGGCACGGCGTCGATGTCGACACCAGGCAACACGCTTGCCAGCACTCGTCGTGCCACCTCGTAGGGCGCAACCGGCAGCAGGGTCGACGAGCTGCGGTTCTGGATCGGGTCGTCCTTGCCATAACCAGCGACGTCGACGAAGACGCGCACCCAGCGCCCACGCCACAGCCACGGTCGTCGGATCGAGACGCCCTGCACGCGGCCCGGGGGCACGGTCTGCGAGTGCGTGTCGAGCAGCCCCTTGCGAATCCGTACGCCATCCGGCGACTCGGCCACCGTGAAACCGAAGCTCAGGATGAGCTGGCGGTACAGCTCGCCTCCGAGACCGAGCCACAGGGGCAGCAACGCACCGAAGACGACCCACTGGTTGGTGACCAACGACGTGCCCAGCAGCAGGAACGACGCGAGAAACCCCATGATGATCGGCCAGGTCAGGAAGGTCGATGCGAGCAGCCGCGGGAAAGGCACCTCGTGCAGCGGCCGCTCGGGTGCTTCGGGTGTCGCCGCGTCCAGGCCCGCGGCGCGCGCCAGGAGCTCGGCCCGCAGCGCCTGTGCCTCTGTCGCGGAGACGTAGGCCAAGGGTGCCTCCGCCTCCGAACCACCGGCCACCTCCAGGCGCAGCTCGCTCACCCCGAAGATGCGGGCAGCGAGCGGTCGTACGACGTCCACGGCCTGCAGCCGATCGAGGTGCACCCGCCGTGACCGCCTGACGAGCACACCGGAGTCGATGCGCAGGTCGCCACCGTCGATCCCGTACCGCGTGAACCACCACGACAGCAGCCCGCCGAGCGCCCCGATGACCGCGACAGCGAAGAGAATGGCGAGCAGCTCGGCGAACCGCACCTCACGGATCGCGTTCTGGCTCGCGATGACCGCGCCGACTGCCAGCCACTTCCAGCCGCGTAGCAACGGAGTGATGGGGTGCAGCCGACGGAACTGGCTGGGCAAGGTGCTCACAACCCGGCAGCCATGGCCTTGCCGCGCTCGGCAAGCCGGTCACGCAGCCTGGCCGCCTCGGAAGGGTCGAGCCCCGGAATCGTCGCGTCGCTCTCGGCCGAGGCGGTGTGCAGCTGCACCGAGCACACACCCGCCCATCGCTCGAGCGGACCCGCGCTCACGTCGACGAACTGCATGCGCCCGTAGGGCACGACCACAAGCCGCTTGAACAGGACGCCGGACGTGATGAGCAGGTCCTCGTCCCGCTCCGCGTATCCCCAGGCCGCCACCTGACGGCCGATGAGCGCCCATCCCGAGACGGTGTCGATCACCGCGAACCCAAGCCCGATGACGGCGACCCACGGAGCGTCGAAGACGACCGCTAGCACGACAGAGACGGCTGCAATGACCAGGTTGGTCGCGACATGCACCAGCCGCCGGATGCGAGCCAACGCCGGCTCAACACGCTGCCACTCCTCACCGGGAGGCGCGAACACGGCGTCGGCTGGAGGCGTCACGCACCAAGCCTATGCGCGGCAGCGGTGGTGCGAGATGGCAGAGTGAACACCGTGACCCAGACGACCGTGGGGATCGGCGCCGGCGCGGGCGAGCTCGCGACGACGGACATGGTGCTCAACATCGGGCCGCAGCACCCGTCGACCCACGGCGTCCTGCGCCTGCGGCTCACGATGGACGGCGAGGTCATCCGCGCGTGCGAGCCGATCATCGGATATATGCACCGCGGCGCGGAAAAGCTGTTCGAGGTGCGCGACTACCGGCAGATCATCGTGCTGGCCAACCGGCACGACTGGCTGTCGGCGTTTTCCAACGAGCTCGGGGTCGTGCTCGCCGTCGAGCGGATGCTTGGCATGGAGGTGCCGATCCGCGCGATCTGGGCGCGCACCCTGTTGGCCGAGCTCAACCGGGTCCTCAACCACTTGATGTTCCTGGGCTCCTACCCGCTCGAGATGGGCGCCATCACGCCGATCTTCTACTCGTTCCGCGAGCGAGAGGTGCTGCAGCACGTCATGGAGGAGCTGTCCGGCGGACGCATGCACTACATGTTCAACCGGGTAGGGGGGCTCAAGGAGGACCTCCCGGCCGGCTGGCTGGACCGCGCGGAACAAGCGGTGACAGACGTGCGGCGGCGCCTGCCCGAGCTCACCGAGTTCGTCCTCGGCAACGACATCTTCCAGGCCCGTACGGTCGGCGTCGGCAAGCTGCCCGTGGAGATCGCCCAGGCGTACGGGGTCTCCGGGCCGATCGCCCGGGCCAGCGGACTCGACTTCGATCTGCGCCGCGACGAGCCCTACCTCGCCTACCCGTCGCTGTTCGCGCCAGGCGGCCCCGGACGGGTGGTGACCCGATCCGAGGGCGACTGTTACTCGCGACTCAGCTGCCTGGCCGAGCAGATCGCCGTCTCCCTCGACCTGGCCACGGCCTGCATCGAGGAGCTGCGGGTGCTGCCCCAGGGACCGATCAACCTCAAGCTGCCCAAGGTGCTCAAGGCCCCCGAGGGCCACACATATGCGTGGACGGAGAACCCGCTGGGCATCAACGGCTACTACCTAGTGTCGCGCGGGGAGAAGACGCCCTGGCGACTCAAGCTGCGCTCAGCGTCCTTCAACAACATCGCTGCGCTCCCCGAGATCGTGGGCGGGGCCCTCTTGGCCGATCTTGTCGCGATTCTGGGGTCGATGTTCTTCGTCGTGGGAGACATAGACAAATAGCCAAATAGGGTCAAAGTTATGGGGCGCTAGTTGCTCTTTGCGTATCGAGGAGGTCGAGCCGCAGAGCCCAACCATGTTGATCATGGCGAAGCCGTGATCATTCTTCGAGTTTGATCACGACTTCACCATGATCAACTCCCTTAGGTGGCGTGCGCGAACTCGCCCACTGGGAGGGGCACTGACAGGGTGTTGCCGGCTGGCGCCAGGGGGCAGGTCCACAGCGGGCTGTAGGCGCACGAGGGGTTGTAGGCGAAGTTGAGGTCGACGACGAGCCAGCCCGCGCGCACGTCGCCGCCGAGGTCAGCGCCCTTGACCGTGTCGAGCAGGTAGCGGCCGCCCCCGTAGGTGCGGCTACCGGCGAGCGCGTCCTTGACCGGCACGAACACGCCGCCGCCGTACGACTCGAGCCACCACACGTCGAGGTCGCCGACCGACGGAAGGTGAAGCACTCCGACACGCGAGAACGGCACCACTCCGTCGGTCGTCGTCGGCACCTCCCACGAGACGGGCTCGACGTCGAAGTCGACGGCGACCTCGAACCGGAGCTCCGGCTGGTACGGCCCGATGTCCGCGCCACCGAACGACTCCAGGTCCTCGACCGGAACCGGTGTGGCGGGATGAGCCGATAGCAGCTCGTCCCGCCCCGCCCGCCAGAGCGCATGCGCGTCCGCTGGATCCACCGTCGCACGGACCGCTGCGTAGAGCGCGAACACCCGGCGGCGCCAGTCGGCGACAGCCAACGCGTAGGCGCCGCCGCCCAGCTCTGCCTGAACGTCGCTCACAACGGCCTCAGAGCAGACCCTTGTCCTCGAGGTATGCCTGGGCCACGTCGGCGGGCTGCATGCGCTCACCATCGACCTGCAGGTTGAGCATCGCCAGGTCCTCCGTGGTCAGCACGTCGGCGAGCTGGTTGAGCGCGTCGGCAACCTCTGGGCTGCCGGCCGACTCGGTGTTGACGAACGGCACGAGGTTGTCGGCCAGCTGCAGCCCCTTGTCGTCCTCGAGCAAGACGAGGCCGAACTGGTCGAGCGTGCCGTCGGTGGTGCCAACGAGGCCGAGCTGGGCAGTGCCATCCTCAACTGCCTGCTTGGTCTGCGTGCTGCCGAAGCCGAGCGGCAGAACCTCCGAGATGTTCAGGCCGTAGGTCTGCTCGAGCCCAATCTCGCAGAACGGCCGCTCCGGGCACTCCTCGACCGCGGCGAGCACGATCGGCTGGCCGAGTGCCGCGAGGTCGGAGAGTGTCGTCAGGTTGTTCTGTTCAGCGAATTCTTGCGTGACAGCAAAGCCGTTGGCGTCGATCGCTTCTGCAGGCTCGAGCACCGTGAGCCCGCGTGCCTCAGCGATGGGTGTGACGACTGCGACCGTCTCAGCCGCATCGCTCGTTGCGATGGTCGGCGCATCAGGACCGTTGTCCGCGTGGTTGAGGAACTCGGTCATCGTTGCCAGGTATTCCGGCACGACGTCAATGTCGCCGCTTTCCAGCGCCGGCGCGTACAGCTCACGGTTGTCGACCGACTGCACCGTCACGGTGAAGCCCGCGTCCTCGAGCAGCAGCTTGTACATCTCCTGCATGACGAGCATCTCGGTGAAGTTGGCACCGCCAACTGTGAGATCGCCACTTGCACTTGCTCCGCTGGTCGCACCGCTGGTCGCATCGTCGTCGTCATCACCGCCGCACGCGGCGAGTGTGAGAACGAGCCCTACGGTGAGGGCTACGAGGGAATGGGTCTTGCGCATTGGCGGCACACCGCCTTCCTGGTCCGCCTTCTGTGTCCCGTGCCGCGTCTGCGGTCACGCGTGTCCGGCGAGCACCTCGGGGCACCCGCGCTTGCCCAAGTCAACTCCCGTCCTCTGACAGATTCATCCGCTAGGAAGATCACGAATCGGCCACAGAGCCGACCGCTGGGTTGAACTCCTTGGCTCGGCGCCGCCGCGTCCGCTCGCGCGGCACCGGGTCGAGCACGCGCTGCAGCAGCCCGAACAACCCCTCCACGATGAGCGCGTAGACCGCAACGAGGATGGCGCCGGCCAGGACCTGGGCGTTGTCCTGGGTTCCGAAACCGTTGGTGATGATCCGGCCGAGTCCCGGACCGGCGACGACCGCGGCGATGGTTGCCGTGGCGACGACCTGCACGGCCGCGATCCGTACGCCGTTCATCATGAGCGGTGTCGCCAGCGGTACCTCGACATCTCGCACGAGCTGTCCGCCGTTCATCCCCATGCCGCGCGCGGCTTCCACGACGTCGCGATCCACCTCCTGCATACCGACGTACGTGTTGGTGAGCATCGGCGGGATGGCAAACAGCACCAGCGCGATGATCGTGGCGATTGTCCGCTGTTCGTTGCTCGTGCCGATGAGGAGGATCAGGATCACGACAATCGCAAAGACCGGCACTGCCCGCCCGATGTTGGACACCTGGATGGCAAGGGTTCCGCCACGGCCGATATGGCCGAGCACAACAGCGATCGGGATCGCCAAGAGCGCGGCGATGAGGAGTGCTATGCCCGAGATGTAGGTGTGTTCCCAGAGCCGATGAGCGATGCCCTCCGGACCGCTCCAGTTGGCACCGTCGGTCAGCCAGTCCCACGCACCGGTCACCTGGTCCATGCTCAGCCCGCCTTCCGCCGCCACGGCGTCAAGCCGCGTTGCAACACGAGCAACAGCAGGTCTGCGAGGATCGCTAGCACGACGCAAAGCACCGACGCTGTGAACACCTCGGCCCGGAAGTTGCTGCGATAGCCGCGATAGATGGCATTCCCGAGGCCGCCGAAACCGATGATGGCTCCGACCGTCGTGAGCGCCACTGCGGACACCGTCGCTACGCGTAGCCCGGCGAAGATGGTCGGCAGCGCAAGAGGTAGCTCGATGCGCACGAGCAGGCGCCCGGCGCCATAACCCATGCCACGCGCGGCTTCTACGGCCTCAGCGGGGACGGAGCGCAAGCCGGTGAGCATCGTGCGTACGAGGATGACCAGCGAGTAGACCGTGATCCCGATGATGACCGTCTCGATCGTCAGGCCGGTCCACGGGTTCAGCAGAGCGAACAATGCCAGCGATGGGATGGTGTACAGAATCGTGGACGTGCCAAGGACAGGGCCCTCGAACAGGGTCCATCTGCGGATGAGCAGGGCCAGCGGCAGCGAGATGGCCAGCGCGATGACGATGGACACCACGGTGATGTAGATGTGCTGGTTGACCATGTCTCGCAGGTCGTCGCTGCGGGTCTCCACGTATTCCCAGCAGACCCACTCGTTGCGCACCAGGCACGAGTCGGAAAGGCTGGCCGCATGGACGAGCACGAGACAGACCGTACCGAAGATGTGATGGTGCGGCTCGACCGCGTCTCCAAGGAGTACGACGACGGCACGGTTGCGGTGCACGAGATCTCGTTGGACGTGCCGCGCGGCTCGCTCGTCATCCTGGTTGGGCCGTCCGGCTGCGGAAAGACAACGACGCTCAAGATGGTCAACCGTCTGGTGGAGCCGTCATCGGGGTCCATCGTCGTCGACGGGCACGACGTCATGAAGTCCAACCCGGTCGAGATGCGCCGCACCATGGGCTACGTCATCCAGCAGGTCGGCCTCTTCCCGCACCGCTCGATCCTGGACAACGTCGCCACAGTCCCGGAGCTGCTTGGCTGGTCGAAAGCGAAGCGGCGCGCGCGAGCCGGTGAGCTGCTTGAGCTCGTGGGGCTGGACCCGGATGTGTATGGGAAGCGCTACCCGCATTCGCTCTCAGGAGGGCAGCGCCAACGGGTCGGCGTGGCACGGGCGCTTGCCGCCGACCCGCCGGTGCTCTTGATGGACGAGCCGTTCAGCGCCGTCGACCCAATCGTGCGCGACCAGCTGCAGGAGGAGTTCCTGCGGCTACAGGCCGAGGTGAGCAAGACGATCCTGTTCGTCACGCACGACATCGAAGAGGCCGTACGCCTCGGCGACCGGATCGCGGTGCTGCGGCAAGGTGGCTACCTGGAGCAGTACGACTCGCCCGCGACGATCCTCGGCGCCCCGGCGACGCCGTTCGTGGCCGAGTTCGTCGGCGCTGACCGTGGCCTCAAACGACTCTCGGTCACGAAGACGACCGAAAGTGACTTGGAGCATCCACCCGTCGTACGGGCGACTGACTCGGTCGAAGACGCGGCTCGCGTGCTGGCCGAGGCGCGCAGCCGGTGGGCGGTTGTGCTCGATGAGCACGGCGGGCTGGCCGGCTGGGTCGGGCGCGACATGCTCGACGGGTCCGGCGTCGTCCGTGACCGGGCCAAGCGAATGGATGCCTGGGTGCTGCTCGGTGACTCTCTGAAGGTGGCGTTCGGCGAGATGCTGCAGTGGGACGCGGGCTGGATCGCAGTCCTCGAGCCGAAGGATCAGCGGTATCTCGGGGTGCTCACCCCCAACACCCTGCACATCGCGCTGCGCCGTTCGATCGACGCTGACGCTCGGGGGGTTGAGCCGTCTGAGGTGGCGGTGGAGACGGTCGCCGAGGCGTAGGCCTGAGGTAGCCTCGATTCATGAGCTTGAGGGACCCGAAGCAGCACCGTCAGCAGTGGTGGTCGTCCTAACGGACGGCCCTCGACTCATTCCACGTCAGCCGTCCCGTCGGGGCGGCTGTTTCGTTTGTTCGCGCCGTCGGGCAACCCCACATCAAATGGAGCGCGAGCATGAGAAACACCACTGCCATCAGGCCCCGCGTGCTGTCCGGCGTCACTCCCAGCGGGTCGCTCACCCTGGGCAACTATCTCGGCGCGCTAAGGCGGTTCGTCGACGGGCAGCAGGGGCAGGACGGATTCTTCTTCGTTGCCGACCTGCATGCACTCACCACACCGCACGATCCACGCCGGTTACGCACACTCACCCTCGAGACTGCCGCCCTCTTCATTGCGTCGGGCCTCGATCCTGAGCACTCAACGGTTTTCCTACAGTCGCAGGTCCCCGCTCACGTGGAGCTCGGGTACCTGCTGGAGTCGACCGCGTACGTGGGTGAGCTGTCCCGGATGATTCAGTTCAAGGAGAAGGGCGGTCGGCCGAAGACTCGAGCCAGCCTGTTCACCTACCCGTGCCTGATGGCGGCGGACATCCTGCTGTACGACACGAACAGCGTCCCGGTCGGAGGCGACCAGGATCAACACGTCGAGCTCGCGCGCGACCTGGCGATCCGTTTTAACAAGGCTTACGGGGACACGTTTGTCGTACCTCGCCTCGACAGGGCCGAACTCGCCGCCCGCGTCCGCGACCTTCTCGAGCCGACAGCCAAGATGAGCAAGTCGGCCGAGGACGGGGCCATGGGCGTCGTACGGATGCTCGACGGCCCGGACACGATTGTCCGCAAGGTCAAGCGCGCTGTTACCGACTCCGATGGCGAGGTCCGCTATGACCCGGACACCAAGCCCGGGGTGTCCAACCTCTTGGACATCTGCGCCGCCATCAGCGGAGAGCCTCCCGCGCTCCTCGCCGAGCGCATCACGACGTACCGCGAACTCAAGGCGCTCACGGCCGATTCCATCATCAGCATGCTCGCACCTGTGCAGAAGCAGTACGACACCCTCATGGCTGATCCGGCCGGGCTGTCGCGGATGCTCGAGGACGGCGCTGCCCGGGCCAGCCGAGTGGCCGGGCCGGTCCTCGACCGCGCTCGCGCGGCGGTCGGGCTCTTCTAGCCGCGCAGAGCCGGCCGGATGTGCAGGCCGGCCTCGGGGTCGACGACGACCTCCTGCGAGGCGGCAACCCCGTCGGCAAGGAGGTCGGCGTCGACCGGCACCGAGCGCTTGAGCAGCGCCAAGCCAATCGGCCCGAGCTCGAAGTGTCGCGCGCTCGATCCGACGAAACCCACCTCGCGGCCGTCGAGCGTCACGGCCGCACCGCGCGCCGGCAACCGGTCGACCGAACCGTCGAGGTGCAGCATCACGAGCCGCCGCGGCGGGCGCCCGAGGTTGTGCACGCGGGCGACGGTCTCCTGGCCGCGGTAGCAGCCCTTGTCGAGATGCACGGCGGCCGGGATCCAGCCCAGCTCGTTGGGGATCGACCGGTGGTCGGTGTCGATGCCGAGCCGCGGCATATGCGCCTCGATGCGCAACGCCTCGAATGCCAACAGACCCGCAGGAGCGCCGAACCGCTCAACGGCCTCGGCGAGATCGGCGCGGGGCACCAGGACCTCCAGGCCGGCCGCGAAACCATCGTCACCCTGGACCACGAACACAACCGCCCAGTCGTCGGTAACCTCGGCGACCTCGACCTGCATGAGGAAGCGCATCTTGTCGAGGAACTCGGCGAGCGCGGGCGCCATCCCCGGCTCAACCGTGGCCCAGACTGCCTCGCCATCGTCGACCAGCCGCATGTGGTGTTCGACGTGCCCGTTGGGCGACAGGATCAGCGCCTCGGTGCGGACTCCGGGTGCGAGCTGCTCGACGTGCTGCGTGCTGATCGAGTGCAGGTAGGTGAGCCGATCAGGTCCGCCGATCCGTACGACGCCGCGATGGGAGAGATCCACGAACCCGACGCCCGACGCGAGCCGACGCTGCTCCTTCATCGGGTCGCCGTAGTGCGCCGCGACGCCCGCGTCGGGCTCATCGGCAGCGACGGCGCCGGACAACGCCAGGAGAGGCGACGAGTAGGAGCTCACGTCTACGACGGTAGCCCGCTCGGCTGTGCCTGCGCTGCGTCCAGGCATTCGGCGCAGGTGCCGAACACCGTGAGATGCGGCACGTCGGCGTCGAATCCGTACGACTCGTCGACCGCGCCCACCAGGGTGTCCGCGACCGAGGTCGGCGCCTCGGTGACCCGCCCGCAGGTCCGGCACACCAGGTGCACGTGCTCAGGTTCGTCGCTCGAGTGGTAGACGGGCGCGCCATGGCCGAGGTGCGCGTGCGCGACGAGCCCAAGCTCCTCGAGCAGGTCGAGAGTGCGGTAGACGGTCGACAGGTTGATCCCTCGTGCGGTGCGCTGGACGTAGTCGAGGACGGCCTCGGGGGTGGAGTGGTGCAGGTCGCGCACAGCGGCGAGAACCAGCTCGCGCTGCGGTGTGAGCCGATATCCACGCTCACGCAGCGTCGCTCGCCAGTCCTGGTCAGTCACGCAGTCGAGTCTAGGTCGGGTCCGGGTCAGGACAGTGGCTCGACGCCCACCCGAGCGGTGTCGGAGCCGGCTACGCGCTCCAGCTCGGCGGAGATGTGCGGCTGCAGGGATTCCCCCATGGCAGCCATCTCGAACACCCAGAACAGCTTGCTCTGCACGAGGCCGTACAGCCGGTGCCCGGCACGGTAGTCCTTCGCGGTCTCGGTCTTGAGCACCCCGCGGGTCGCCAGCTCGATCCTGGCGGACTCGACAGTGCCAAGGTAGATCTCCACGATGCCGGTGGGGTGAGAGAGGACGACCTCGATGGCACCGTCAGGTTGCGGTCGCCAGTAGCCGGTCTCGGTCGCGAGCGGCCGGCCCAGCGCGCCCTCGTCGGAGAGCACCCAGCTGCGCGACTCGTACGACAGGAACGGCTTGTCGGGCACGTACGTGAACTCGATCTCCTGCCCGAACCGGAACGCCTCGATCGTCGGGTAGTCGCCGACCCCCGGACCCTGCCACCTCCCGAGCAACCAGGAGATGGGCACGCAGTCCGGATGCAGGTCGGACGGGATCTCGATCAGCTCTGCCCCTTGTAGAGCCGATAGACGACGAAACCCGCGAACCAGGTGATCGTGAGGGCGATCACGACGAGCAAGCCGGTGAAGAAGACCTCGAGCACGGCTGGAGTCTATCCAGCCCTAAGGTCGGTGCATGGCACGCAGTCTTGTCGTCAAGGTCACAGCCGGCGCCGACGCGCCGGAACGTTGCTCGCAGGCGTTCACAGTCGCGGCCACCGCCGCGGCATCGGGGGTGGAGGTTTCGCTCTGGCTCACCGGGGAGTCGGCCTGGTTCGCGTTGCCGGGGCGCGCGGCGCAGTTCGAGCTGCCACACGCCGCGCCGCTGCCGGAATTGCTCGACGCGGTGCTCGCGGCGGGGCGGGTGACGCTGTGCACGCAGTGCGCGGCGCGGAGGGAAATCAGGACTACCGACGTCATCGACGGCGTACGGATCGCGGGCGCCGCGGTCTTCGTGGAGGAGTCGCTCGCGGACGGGGCGCAGGCGCTCGTCTACTGAGCAGCGCCGAGGATCTCTACGGTGCCGACGGCCATGGTGTTGCGCGGCGCATCAGCCGAGCTGAGCACCTCCATCGTGACCTGGGCACTGCTGAGCGGCCCGGGTGTCTTGATGCGCTGCACGCCTCGGTTGTCGGGCGCCGGATCGAGCTCTTGCTCGAGGCTCACACCGCCGTCGAAGGTCCACCGGACCTTGGTCAGCCGACGATTCTCGGCATAGCGGTCAGTGCCGTCCGCAGGGTCGGTCTTGGCGTAGCCGGGCACGATGCCCAGCTCGCTGATCTGAGTCGCGCCGCCGAGGTCGATGGTGAGCACCTGCCCGACTCCGTCGCCGGGGCAACGCCAAGCAGTCGACACGTCGGCGTCGATCGCGAGCATCGGCGCGTAAGAGACAGTCGCGCCGGTCGCGTCACGCCCGTCCTGCTGCTGGCAGGTGGCTGACGCGCCCACTGGGGTGACCGGCGCCGCGCTCGCGCCGGCGGTGGCGGGCTGGCGGTTGCGGCCCTCACCGCCACCGTTGACCGTCCCGGCCGCGGCGCCGACGGTGAAGCCGACGACCACCGCGCCACCGAACAGCGCGATGGCGACAGGCCGCGTCACTGGCAGCTGGGGCAGGCGTACGGGCACCGGGACACTGTACGGAACCTTCGGCGGATACGACAGACCCGTACGAAACGGGCTCCGTCTCCACGCCGCTGGGGCGCCCCCGCGCCGCCCGAGCGACGTTGGGGCGCCCCAGCGGGTGTGCTCCCGCGCTAGCCGACCGAGACCTCCAGCTCCGCGACCTCTCCGCGCTCGGCCACGACCGCCCGGTCGACGCTGGCGGCGCGGGGCGCGAGGGTGCGTACGGTCCACTCGCCGGGTGCCGCGAAGAACCGGAACTGGCCGGCTGCGCTCGTCGGCACCTCAGCGGTGAACTCGCCGCCCTTGTCGAGCAGGCGCACGTATGCCCCACCGACCGGGCTGCCGTCACGCAGGACGACGCCCTGGATCACCGCCTCCTTGGTGAGGTCGATGCCGTCGGTGGAGACGCCTCCCGTGGTTGCTCCGCACATCGGTCAGGCCCCCGTCGCGGTGCCGGGCTCGTCGCCCACGACAACCGGCACCCCGACAAGGGAGCCGTACTCCGTCCACGAGCCGTCGTAATTCTTGACGTTGGCCTGGTCGAGCAGCTCGTGCAGGACGAACCACGTGTGCGCCGAACGCTCGCCGATGCGGCAGTAGGCGATCGTGTCCTTCGACAGGTCGACGCCCGCATCCTGGTAGAGCGACGTGAGCTCGGTATCGCTCTTGAACGTACCGTCGTCGTTGGCTGCCTTGGACCACGGGATGTTGAGCGCGGTCGGCACGTGCCCGCCGCGCTGCGCCTGCTCCTGCGGCAGGTGCGCCGGGGCGAGCAGCCGCCCTGCGTACTCGTCGGGCGACCGTACGTCGACGAGGTTCTTGGTGCCGATTGCGGCGACCACCTCGTCGCGGAAGGCGCGGATCAAGGTGTCCGGGTCGCTCGCCGAATAGCTCGTCGCCGCGCGCTGCACGGCTTCGTCGGTGAGCTCGCGGGAGTCGAGCTCCCACTTCTTGCGGCCGCCGTCGAGCAGACGAACGTCGCCGTGGCCGTAGAGCTTGAAGTACCAGTACGCGTACGCGGCGAACCAGTTGTTGTTGCCGCCGTACAGGATGACCGTGTTGTCGTTGCCGATGCCGCGCCTTGTGAGGAGCTGCTCGAACGCTGCCTTGCCGATGAAGTCGCGGCGAACGGGGTCCTGCAGGTCAGCCTTCCAGTCGAGCTTCACTGCGCCACGGATGTGGCCCTTGTCGTAGGCACTTGTGTCCTCGTCGACCTCGACGAGCACGATGGTGGGGTCGTCGAGACGCTGCTCCACCCAATCGGCGGAGACGAGAACCTGCTCTCGGCTCATGTGGTGTGACCTCCTCGGTCGACGTTCAGGGATGCGGGTACGCGGTGCGCGCACAGGGCAAGTGCGCTGGTCACGGGCCGGGGTTGGGCAGAAGGCCGGCATCGGCCGGGAACGAACGGAGACGAGCCGAAGTGTGTGGGCTCGGAGGCCGACGCGCCTGCCTTAGTGAATGCGACAGAGCATGGCCGCGACGCGACACAGGTCGATCGCGCGGCGCTTAGTCAGCTCGGTCCTTGGCATAGCAAGGACTTTAGGAACCCGCGTCCCGCCGTGTCAGTACGAGTCCACATCCTGAGATGGCTGTCTCATCCTGAGACTGGCACGCGTCTCGCATTGCGGGACCGTCAGGCATCAGCCGACCATGATCCGGCCGACGACATAGGCGACGGGCGCCGCAAGGCACAGCGGCAGCGACGCACGGAGCAACACCTCCGCCGTCCCACCAACGCCGGGTCGCCGCCGCTTGCGTCGCCCCCGCACTGCCTGGGGCCCGCCCGGCAACGCCTCCACGACGACGTCCTCGGCGATGCGGTCGACCACGCCGAACGCGACGACTGCGAGCAGCGCTGCGAATGCCCCCACCGCTATGACGTTGATCGGCTCGGCCGCATCGGCCACGACATCGAGCCCGCCGACCAAGGCGGCGGCACCGGCGGCGACTAGGACCGCCAGCGTGCGGATAAGCGCGCGTGAGCCGGGCAACGCCTCGACCAGCCCCGCGACCCCGACCGCGGCGGCCGCGATGCCGAGCGAGACCGTGCCGTCGGGCGCCGTGCGCAGCGCGACCCAGCCGACGAGGAGACCGGCGAGGATCACGGCGGTCGTCGTGAGACTCAGCGATTCCACGAGCTGGTCACGGTCGCGGCGGGTGAGCTCGACCGCGAACGCGCCCAGCATTGCCAGGCCGAGCACGACGGCCATCGCACCCCAGTCCGGTGCCGCGTCGGCGCGAATGACAACCACGCAAGAGACGCCCCCGACGACAAGGGCGAGGGCCGCGGCGGCACGCGCCCCGGGTACCCGGACGATGCCCGAGATGGCCAGCAGCAGGAGCGCTTGCACCAGGAAGACCGCAGCAGCCAGCACCCACTCCCCGGCTGCCGACGCGAGGAGCAGCAGCCCGGAGAGCCCCGCGGCGAGCAGTGCTGGCACGGCAGCGATCTTAGAGTTGCCGGATCGGCGGACCCCGGTGCCGTCTCGGCCTGTGGGCGCATCGGTCTCGGTTTGTGACCCAACCGGAACAGCCCAGTAACCGAGGCTCCGAGTTGATCATGGCAAAGGTGTGGTCATTTCAGCGATTTGATCACGCCTTCGCCATGATCAACTGCTTCGGGAAGACCTAACCGCCCGCGAACGGCGGCAGGACCTCCACCTCGGACCCGTCGCGGAGGACGACCGTGTCGTGCGCGCGCTTGCCAACGGGGTCGCCGTCGACGATGTACGAACACACGCCGAGCACCTGTCCAAAACGCGGGACGTCACGCCGCGTGAACCGAACGATCTCGAGGAGGTCGGCCAGGGATTTGACGTTAGCCTCCACCCGCTCCTCCGATGCACCGGCTGCCGCCCGCGCCGCGGCCCAGTAACGCACGGTCACAACGGTCATTCGGGACCACCCGCCGGATTGCAGGAATGCAACAGACACGCCGCTGTCATGTCCGTTATCCTTCCAAGTCATAGAGGACCCGGGCAGCGTTGCCCCCGGGTCCTTCGCGGTTTAGGACGACCGAGCGTCCGCCCTGGAGGTGGCATGAGCACCTTGTTGTTGCTCACCAACGCACTGCAGCCCTCTGCTGAAGTGCTGCCCGCTCTTGGCTTGCTTCTCCACCAGGTGCGCGTCGCCCCGGCTGAGGCGTCCGCCCTGCTCGATGCTCCACCCTGTGATGCGGTCCTCGTCGATGGCCGACGAGAGCTCGCTCAAGCCCGTAGCCTGACCCGCCTGCTGCGCACCACCGGCATCGAAGTGCCCATGCTGCTCGTCGTCACCGAGGGTGGTCTGACCGCTGTCGCCAACGACTGGGGCGTCGACGACGTGCTGCTCGACACCGCAGGCCCCGCCGAGGTCGAGGCGCGGCTGCGGCTCGCGGCCGGTCGGCTTGCCGCGGCTCGCACCGACGACGGGTCGACCGAGCTGATCCGCTCCGGCGACCTGATGGTCGACGAGGCGACCTATACGGCCAAGGTCGACGGCCGCGCGCTCGACCTGACGTTCAAGGAGTTCGAGCTCCTCAAATACCTCGCGCAGCACCCCGGGCGTGTCTTCACTCGCGCGCAGCTGCTGCAGGAGGTGTGGGGCTACGACTACTTCGGCGGCACCCGCACGGTCGACGTCCACGTGCGCAGGCTGCGGGCCAAGCTCGGCCCCGATCACGAGCAGCTCATCGGCACGGTCCGCAACGTCGGCTACCGGTTCGTCGTCCCGTCTCGGGACATCACCACCCCGCTGCCCGAGCCGCGCGTGACAGGTGACCTCACAATCTGAGAGTGACCCAAGAGCCACCCGTAGCGATCACCGCGGCAGCAACGCTGCCGCCGAGCCAGGTTGCCGCGGTGCGCCGGCTGTTGGATGCGGCGACCAAGGCTGACGGCGTACGGCCTGTCTCGGAGCATGCCCTCTTGCACCTGCAGCACGGTGACGACCACGACTCCGCCACCAACCTGCTGGCCCACCTGCTTGATGGCACGCTCGTCGGATACGCGCATCTCGACATCGCCGACCAGCGCGAGGGCGCAGTCGCCGAGCTCGTCGTCCATCCCGCGCACCGACGCCGTGGGTACGCCAAGTCGCTGGTCGATGCGATCGACGAGCAGATCACCGACCCGCGGTTGCGGCTGTGGGCGCACGGCGACCGGGAGGGCGCGACGGCCTTCGCCCGGTCTGCCGGCTACATCCGGCAGCGGGCGCTCTGGCAGATGCGGAGGTCGCTGCTGGCCCCACTCGACGAGCCGCGACTACCGGACGGCGTACGCGTCGAAACGTTCCGGCCCGGAGTGGATGACCAACCGTGGGTAGCTATCAACGCGCGGGCGTTCGCCGGCCACCCCGAGCAGGGCCAGCTCACCATCGAGGACCTGCACCAGCGGATGGCCGAGTCCTGGTTCGACCCGGCCGGCTTCTTTCTTGCCTGGAGGGACGGTGAGCTGCTCGGGTTTCACTGGACCAAGGTGCACCCCGGCTCCGCGCAGGAGCGCGAGCCGATCGGTGAGATCTACGTCCTCGGGGTTGACCCCTCAGCCCAAGGGCTCGGCCTCGGCAAGTCACTGGCATTGGTAGGCCTGCACCATCTGCGCGATCTTGGGCTGAGCCAGGCCATGTTGTACGTCGACGAGTCGAACGCTGCGGCCGTCCGCACGTACACCGCCCTCGGCTTCGTCCAATGGGAGGTCGACGTCGTCTACGCCCGACCTGGGGCGCCGACCGACGTGATCTGAGACGCTTAGCGGGACGGAATCCTCAGTTCACCGGGCGGTGGGACGATTTCGGCATGAGCACGAGCACCACGGCCAGCACGAGTGGGGCACAGACCGACCTCCCCGAGGACCGGTTCCTCGATCGGGAGGTGTCGTGGCTTGCCTTCAACAACCGGGTGCTCGAGCTGGCCGAAGACCCCGACATCCCCTTGCTGGAGCGGGCGAAGTTCTGCGCGATCTTCTCCAGCAACCTCGACGAGTTCTTCATGGTCCGGGTGGCCGGCCTCAAGCGTCGCATCGCGGCCGGTGTCGCCGTGCGCGCCGCGAGCGGGATGCTCCCGCGCGAGGTTCTCGAAGCCATCTGGAACCGCGCCCGCGAGCTCACGCAACGGCAGTCTCGCCTCGTCGAGCAGGACCTGTTGCCGGCGCTCAGCAAGGAAGGCATCGAGATCCTGCGCTGGGACGAGCTCGAGGCCGATGAGCAGGACCGCTTCACTCAGCTGTTTCGGCAACGCATCTTCCCGGTGCTGACACCACTCGCCGTCGACCCCGCGCACCCGTTCCCCTACATCTCCGGTCTCTCACTGAACCTCGCCGTCGTGGTCCGCAACCCCATCGGCGGCAGCGAGCACTTCGCGCGAGTCAAGGTGCCGCCGGTGCTGGACCGCTTCCTCGCGGTCAGCGAGGGGCGGTTTGTGCCGCTCGAGGACGTCATCGCCGCTCACCTGCCGTCGCTTTTCCCCGGCATGGAAGTGCTGCAGCACCACATGTTCCGTGTCACGCGCAACGAAGACGTCGAGGTCGAAGAGGACGACGCGGAGAACCTACTGACCGCGATGGAGCGCGAGCTCATGCGCCGGCGGTTCGGCCCACCGGTGCGGCTCGAGGTCGAAGACTCCATGGACCCGCACGTGCTCGAGCTGCTTGTTCGCGAGCTCGGTGTCAGTCCGCAGGAGGTCTTTCATCTCCCCAGTCCGCTTGACCTCACCGGCTTGTTCGTCATCGCCGAGCTCGACCGCGCCGAGCTGAAGTACCGCGCCTTCCTTCCGCGAACGCACCGCGACCTGCCCGACATCGAGTCGGCATCGGCCCCTGACATGTTCGCGGCGATCCGGAAGGGCGACATCCTGCTGCACCACCCCTACGACTCGTTCTCCACCAGCGTCCAGCGGTTCATCGAGCAGGCGGCCAACGATCCGCAAGTCCTCGCAATGAAGCAGACGCTCTATCGCACCAGCGGTGACTCCCCCATCGTCGACGCGCTGGTGGAAGCGGCCGAGCAAGGCAAGCAGGTGCTCGTGCTCGTGGAGATCAAGGCACGCTTCGACGAGCAAGCCAATATCAGCTGGGCGCGCAAGCTCGAGCAGGCCGGCTGTCACGTTGTGTACGGCCTGATCGGGCTCAAGACACACTGCAAGCTTGCGATGGTGGTGCGCTCGGAGACTGACGGGCTGCGTCGCTACGTACACGTCGGCACCGGCAACTACCACCCCAAGACCGCGCGACTGTACGAGGACATGGGGCTGCTGACGACCGACCCCGAGGTCGGCGATGACATAGCCAACTTGTTCAACCAGCTCTCCGGCTACTCCAACCGCACCAACTACAAGCGGCTTCTCGTGGCGCCGCAAGGGATCCGGCGCGGCTTGGTCGAGCGGATCGAGAAGGAGATCGAGCACCACCAGGCCGGCCGACCTGCCGGCATCCGGTTCAAGATCAACAGTATCGTTGACGAAGCCATCAGCGATGGGCTCTACCGCGCCTCGCAGGCCGGGATCCCGGTGGACATCTGGGTGCGCGGCATCTGCGCGTTGCGGCCGGGTGTGCCGGGCCTTTCGGAGACGATCCGAGTACGGAGCATCCTCGGCCGCTTCCTCGAGCACTCAAGGGTGTTCTCCTTCGCCGGGGGCGGTAAGCCGGAGTACTGGATCGGCTCGGCCGACCTGATGCACCGCAACCTGGACCGGCGCGTCGAGGCGATGGTGCAGCTGACAAAGCCGGACCAAGGTGCCGAGATCGACGGGCTGTTCGACCAGGCTTTCGACGAGGGCACGTCGTCCTGGCACCTGCGTCCCGATGGTCACTGGACGCGGCATCACCGCGACGCCGACGGCAATCCCCTACGTGACCTGCAGGAAACCCTGATTGACCGCCATCAGCGCCGCCGGGCGGTGGCGTGATCCTCGCCGCCGGCGCGGTGCTGGTGCGGGAAGACCACGGCGGCGGACCCGAGTTCTGCCTTGTCCATCGCCCCAAGTACGACGACTGGTCGCTGCCGAAAGGCAAGCTGAACCGGGGCGAGCACATGCTCGCGGCTGCCGTGCGTGAGGTGAAGGAAGAGACCGGGCACACGATCGCTCTGGGTCGGCCCCTGCCCACCCAGGAGTACGAGGTCGCGGGCGAGCCTAAGCGCGTGTACTACTGGGCGGCTCGCGCCGACGAACAGGCCGGGGAGTGGCGGGGCACCAAGGAGATCGACCGGATCGAGTTTCTGCCCGCGGAGCAGGCGATCGCCCGGTTGACCCGCTGGAAAGACGCCGACCTCGTACGTCTCGTCGCCGCTGACCCCCAGCCGACCCAGACCATGGTCTTCCTACGGCACTCGACCGCCATTCCGCGGGAGTCATGGAGCGGGTCGGATCGCGACCGGCCGTTGTCGCCGGCGGGATGTGCCGAGGCGGAGGCCCTCGTGCCGCTGCTCGCGGCCTACGGCATCCGCACAGTCGTCACATCCGATGCAGTCCGCTGTGTCCAAACGGTTGAGCCGTACGCCCGGGCGGCCGGCGCAGCTGTGATTACCGACAGGCGACTGGCAGAAGATAATGGGCAGGACGCGATCGACGTCGTTTCCGAGCTGTGGTCCCAGCCAACGGCTTTGCTGTGCACGCATCGCCCCGTGCTGCCCGCGCTCATCGGCTTCGCGTTACTGTCGGCCCTGGACGAGCCGCTGCATCCCAGCGATTTCCTCGTGATCCACCACCGCAACAGCAACCTCGTGGCGGTCGAACGGCATTCCCCGTCGGCGATGGCCCTGACTGAGGACCGATGAGCCGTCATTGAGCCCGCCGTTCACACATTCGCAATCATTCGGCTCGCGACTTGTCAGCATCTGATCCTCCCTCGTTCACCTGTGATTCACCCATTTCGGACCGCCGTGTCACCGACCCTCCATAGCGTCGCCGCGACAACAAAGGACGACCTTGTCCCACGAAAGGACATTTCAGGTGAATCCCAGCATGATGCGCCGACGCATGCTGCCGTTGGTCGGTGCCACGGCCGTCGCTCTAGTGCTCGCTGCGTGCGGCGGCGACGACGACTCCACCACCGGAAGTGGCAGCACGGATGCGGCCCTAAGCGGCAGCGTGGTCATCGACGGCTCCAGCACTGTCGCTCCCCTCACCACCGTCGCTGCCGAGCTTTTCATGACCGAGAACCCCGACGTCAATGTCACAGTCGGCACCTCCGGCACGGGTGGTGGCTTCGAGAAGTTCTGCGCAGGTGAGACCGACATCTCAGACGCCTCCCGCGCGATCGAGGACGACGAGGTGGCTGCCTGCGAAACGGCGGACATCACGTTCGACGAATTCTCTATCGCCAACGACGCCCTGACCGTCGTTACCAACAGCGAGAACGACTGGGCCAGCGATCTGACTGTCGACCAGCTCAACACGATTTGGGCACCTGACTCGACGGTTTCCAACTGGAACCAGGTCGACCCGTCGTTCCCCGACCAGGCGCTCACGCTCTTCGGTCCGGGCACTGACTCCGGCACGTTCGACTACTTCACCGGCGCCATCAACGGTGAGGAAGGTGCCTCGCGCACGGATTACAACGCCTCTGAGGACGACAACGTCATTGTCCAGGGTGTGCAGGGCGACAAGGGTGCGTTGGGTTACTTCGGCTTCAGCTACTACGAGGAGAATGCCGACACGCTCAACGCGGTCACCATCGACGGGGTCGAGCCTAGTTCCGAGACGGTGCAGGACGGCAGCTACACACCGCTCGGGCGGCAGCTGTTCATCTACCCCTCCGCGCAGGCCCTCGCCGACAAGCCGGAGGTCCTGGCGTTCGTCGAGTTCTATATCGAGAACATCGACCAGATCGTCGAGGAGGCCGGGTTCATCGCCCTCAACGACACTCAGAAGGAAGAGCTCCAATCCGCCTTCGACCAGCTGGTCGGCTGAGGCAGGCTTACGTCGTGACCTCCACGACCTCCGCTTCCGGCGCAGGGGTAACCCTGCGCCGGAAGCGCCCACGTTACGGCGAGAAGGTCATCGAGGCAGTTCTTCTCCTCGCCGCTCTGGTTTCGATCATCACGACCTTCGCCATCATCATTGCGATCGCAGGACCGACGATCGAGTTCTTCCGCGAACCGGCGGTGTCATTCTGGGACTTCATCACCGGCACGACGTGGACACCGCTTTTTGCTGAATCGCAACAGGAGTTCGGCGTCCTCGCCCTGGTCTCGGCGACGATCACGACCACGGTGATCGCCCTCCTCGTCGCCGTCCCACTCGGTCTGGGCGCCGCCACGTATCTGTCCGAGTACGCGAAGCCCGGGACCCGCAAGATCATCAAACCGATCCTCGAGATCCTTGCCGGCATACCGACCGTCGTCTTCGGCTTCTTCGCGCTTTCGTACATCAACCCTGAGCTCACCCAGCGGATCTTCAGCAGCGTCGGTGCCTTCAGCATGCTGACTGCCGGCGTCGTCATGGGTTTCATGATCATCCCCACGGTTGCATCCTTGTCCGAAGACGCCATGTCGGCGGTACCCCAGGCTCTGCGCGACGGGGCCTACGGCATGGGGTCCACCAGGCGGCAGGTGGCTGTCCGTGTGGTGGGCCCTGCAGCCATATCAGGCATCACCGCCGCGATCGTCCTGGCGTTGAGCCGAGCCGTCGGCGAAACGATGATTGTGGCGCTGGCGGCCGGCAACCGGGCAGTGTTTACGTTCAACCCGTTGTCGGACGGCCAGACGATGACCGGCTTCATCGCGCAGGCCGCCGGCGGTGACCAACCAACCGGCAGCATCGGTTACGAGTCGCTGTTCGCGGTTGCTGCGCTGCTGTTCGCCGCAACACTGGTCATGAACATCATCAGCATTCGTCTGGTGCGGCGATTCCGTGAGGAGTACGAGTGACAACGAGCGGTGTCCTCGAACGTCCTCCGGCGCAACAGCCATTCACTGGCCGCCGACACGAGGACGAACCGGCCAACCGAGGGTTCCAAGCACTGCTCATTGTCTGCCTGGTATTGGCCATTGCCTTCCTGGTTGTCGTCCTTACCTATCTCGTGGTGGATGGCTGGCCGCGCCTTGATTCGCGGCTCTGGGAAAACCAAATCTCCAGCCGCAATCCGGCGAACGCCGGCGCGCAGGCCGCCATCTACGGATCGCTTTGGCTGATGGCCTTCACCGCGTTGTTCTGTCTGCCGACAGGGATCTTGGCGGCGATCTACCTGGAGGAGTACGCAGACAAGACCCGTTGGTACAACAGGTTTATCGAGCTCAACGTCCAGAACCTTGCGGCCGTCCCGTCGGTGGTTTTCGGCATCCTCGGGCTGGGCATCCTTGCGCGTCAGCTTGGCCTTGGTTCGACGATCCTGACGGGGTCTCTGACGTTGGCCCTGCTCGTACTGCCCGTCGTCATCGTCGCCAGCAGAGAAGCGATTCGGGCCGTACCGGACAGCATCCGTCAGGGCTCGCTGGCTCTTGGAGCGACAAAGTGGCAGACGATATGGCGTCAAACGCTGCCCGCGTCGGTCCCCGGCATTGCGACGGGGTCGATTCTCGCCCTTTCGCGTGCCATCGGCGAGGCTGCGCCACTCATCATCCTCGGTATCCCGACGTTCATCGCCTTCAACCCGGCGGGGATCGGCGATCGGTTCACCGCTCTTCCGATCGCCATCTACAACTATGCCCGGCAGCCGCAGGAGGAGTTCATCCAGCTGGCGTCAGCGATCAGCGTGATACTGCTGGTGATTCTCCTTCTGATGAACAGCCTGGCAATTTTCATCCGCAACCGCTATCAGCGCCGTTGGTGACGGCCTACCGTCTTTGGGAGAATGCCAATGACCGAGCCAAAGGTGCAGCCCAGGCCCATGACTGAATCCACAAGCGAGGCACATCCGATACCCGTCCCCGAGCGGTCGCTGGAGCAGCACGCACCGAAGCCGGAGCACCGTGAGCACGGTGCGAGGGAAAATCGCCCGCTCGACCCGATCATCCATGTCACGAACCTCGACATCCACTACGGCAGTTTCCACGCCGTTCGCGGGGTCAACATGGACATCGGCCGCAACCAGATCACGGCGATGATCGGGCCATCCGGGTGCGGCAAGTCGACGGTCATTAGGTGCTTCAACCGCATGAACGACCTGATTCCCGGCGCCCGGGTCGACGGCGAGATCCTGTACCGCGGACAGAACCTCTATGCCGACAAGGTCGATCCCGATCGAGGTGCGGCGGCGCATCGGCATGGTGTTCCAGAAGCCCAACCCGTTCCCCAAGTCCATATACGAGAACGTCGCCTACGGCCCCAAGGTGCTCGGCATGCGCCTCAACAAGTCGCGGATGAACGACCTCGTGGAGGAGGCGTTGCAGAGTGCGGCACTTTGGGACGAGGTCAAGGACAAGCTCAACGAGAGCGGTTTGTCTCTGTCCGGCGGTCAGCAGCAGCGTCTGTGCATCGCCCGCGCCATCGCGACCAAGCCGGAGGTCGTGCTCATGGACGAGCCATGCTCGGCGCTCGACCCGATCGCCACGACCAAGATCGAAGACCTGATGCAGGAACTCGTCGATGACTACACGATCATCATCGTGACCCACAACATGCAGCAGGCCGCTCGCGTCAGCGACCGCACGGCCTTCTTCACGGCCAACGTCGACGAGCACGGGCAGCGCTATGGCGAGCTCGTCGAGTTCGACGCGACGACGACGATCTTCACGAAGCCGACTGACCAGCGCACCGAGGACTACATCGCCGGCCGCTTCGGCTGAGCCGATGAAGGGGACTTGCGTCGCCAGCCTGTCCGGTGGTGCTCGGCGTCGGGCGGCGCGAGGAGTGATCAGCAGGGCGACGCTCGCGTGAGTTCCCAGGAGGGACTGTGGACGCAGCCGGCGTCATTGGTACGTCGATCGTGATAGGGACACTGGTCGCGATCTTCGGGTTCCTGGTCTGGGGTCTCCGGCGGCCGAGCGTCGTCCGCGGTAGGTGGACCGAGCCGACACCCGTGCGGCGATATCAAGAGCGCGACTACCCACGGCGGTCCGACCTGGAGCACTGAACCTAGTGGCTAGGTGCCGTCTCCCGCGTGATCATGAGTGATCGTCCGTGCCTCGGGGACCCACGGCGGCTCCCACCCTGCTTGGCGTGCAGATGGTCGGCACCAGGACGCGGATCACCCAGCACCGCATGTAGCGCGGCGCGCCGCCACGGCGCCCAGGCGTGGGAACGTACCGTAACGGGCCGATCCAGACATTGACATTCGTCGATGTCATGCACTAGAACCTAGGACATTGACATTCGTCGATGTCTGGAGCTGCACGTGTCCCAACTGCCTGTTGTCGTTATCGGTGCCGGCCCCGTTGGGTTGGCGGCCGCCGCCCACTTGGTCGAGCGGGGGATCGAGCCCCTGGTTCTGGAAGCCGGTGAGACTGTCGGTGCCTCGGTTCTCCGCTGGGGCCACGTCCGCGTGTTCTCGCCGTGGCGGTTCAACCTCGACAAGGCCGCCGTCCGCCTGCTCGCCGGCAGCGACTGGGAGCACCCGGACCCTGCCGCTTTGCCCACCGGTGCTGAATTGGTCGACCGCTATCTGCGCCCGTTGGCCGAACACCCGGGCATCGCGCCGCACCTCCGTACCGGCGTCGAAGTGGTGGCAGTGGCGCGGGCCGGAGTCGACAAGGTCCGCACAGCTGGCCGGGACGGACAGGCGTTCGTGGTGCGCGTGCGCGACCGCGCGGGTGACGAATCCGAGATCCACGCCCGCGCCGTCATTGACGCCTCCGGCACCTACAGCGCCCCCAATCCTCTCGGCGCCAACGGGTTGCCCGCGCTCGGCGAGCACGCCGCGGCTGCCTGGGTGACCGAAGCGATGCCCGACGTCCTGGGTGCTGACCGAGAGCAGTTCGCAGGCCGGCGGGCGCTGGTCGTCGGTTCGGGGCACTCCGCGGCCAACACGCTGCAGACGCTGGCCGAGCTGGCCCGGGAGGAAACCGGCACACAGGTGCACTGGGCGATCCGCAGCGGCACCCCGGCCCGGGCCTACGGCGGCGGTGACGCCGACGAGCTGCCTGAGCGCGGCAAGCTCGGCTCGCGGTTGCGGGCTCTGGTCGCATCGGGCCAGGTCACTCTGCACGCCGGTTTCCGAACGGCACGGCTGGAACCGTTGGCAGACAAGCCGGAGGACGGCCCGGTCCGCGTCATCAGCACCGACGCAAGCGGCATAGAGACGTCGGTTGAGGTTGACGTCGTCGTGTCCGCCACCGGTTTCCGCCCCGACTTCGAGCTCGCCCGTGAGCTCCGCCTCGACCTCGACCCGACGCTCGAATCCGTCCGCGCACTCGCGCCCCTCATCGACCCCAACTCTCACTCCTGCGGCACCGTGCGCCCGCACGGACACCGCGAGCTGGAGCAGCCGGAAGGCGGCTACTACGTCGTCGGCATGAAGAGCTACGGACGCGCGCCGACATTCCTAATGGCCACCGGTTACGAGCAGGTGCGCTCGGTAGTCGCCGCACTTGCTGGTGACCTAGAGTCCGCCGACGCAGTCGAGCTCGATCTACCGCAGACTGGGGTCTGCTCGACCAACCTGGAGCCGGTGTCGATCGGGCTCGCCACGGGCGTCCAAGGCGGCCTGGCTGCGTTCCCGTTGGAGGAGGTGGGCGCCGGTGCCGGTGGCGGATGCTGCTGAGCGTGCGCTGACGACGTCGGTGTCCGAGGCGCTCGCCTGCTGCCCACCCGTGACACGCGCCGTCATCGGCGATGAAGAAGCCTCGCAGCTCGCTGTGCTGCTGAAGGCGGTCGCCGATCCCGTACGCATCAAGTTGATCTCGCTGATCGCCTCACACGACGGCCGCGAGGCATGCGTGTGCGACCTCAACGACGCGTTCGACCTGTCACAGCCGACGATCAGCCACCACCTCAAGATCCTGCTGGACGCTGGGCTCGTGACGCGAGAGAAGCGCGGTGTGTGGGCCTACTACACGGTTGTCCCGGAAGCACTTGACGCCTGCGCCAGCATGCTGAGCGTCACAAAGGTTGGTCATTAGCGCGGCCTATCCGATCAGCGCGTTCAGGATCCAGTAGGCCACCGCGGCCATGCCCGCGGCCAGCGGGAAGGTCAGGATCCAGGCAGTGACGATGTTGCCGGCAACGCCCCAGCGCACGGCCGACCGCCGCTTCGTGGCACCGACGCCCATGATCGCCGAGGTGATCGTGTGTGTCGTCGAGATGGGCGCGCCGAACCCGATGGCCGCCGTATAGAGCACGCCGGCAGCAGTCGACTCGGCCGCAAAGCCGCGCGCCGGATCGAGCTCGATGACGCGGCGGCCGAGCGTACGCATGATGCGCCAGCCACCGGAGTAGGTGCCGAGCGAGATGGCGCCGGCGGCAGCGAACACCACCCAGGGCGGGATCTCGCTGGTGTCCTCCAGATAGCCACCGGTTACGAGCGCCAGGACGATGACGCCCATCGTCTTCTGCGCGTCCTGCAGCCCGTGACCGAGCGCCATCGCGGATGCCGAGAAGGTCTGCGCGATGCGGAATCCCCGATTCGTACGAGCCGGGTTGCGCCGGTAGAACACCCACGAGATCGCGACCATCAGCAGGAACGCCACCGCGAATCCAACCACGGGTGAGATCACCATCGGGATGAGCACGTTGCTCGTGATGGAGTCCCAGTGAATAGTCGACGCCGACGCCAAGCCGGCACCGACGAGGCCGCCGATCAACGAGTGCGTTGACGATGACGGCAAGCCGAAATACCAGGTGATCAGGTTCCAGCCGATAGCGCCCACGAGGGCTCCGAGGACGACGACCAAGCCCTGCGTCCCGTCGGGCGCAGCAATGGTCTCGCTGACCGTCTCCGCGACCTGCTGGCCGAGGAACGCGCCGATGAGGTTCATGATCGCGGCGATCGCCAGCGCCACGCGCGGCGTGAGCGCCCGCGTTGACACCGAGGTAGCAATCGCGTTGGCCGCGTCGTGGAAGCCGTTGGTGTAGTCGAAGACGAGCGCCACAACGACGACGGCGATGATGAGGGCAAGCTCCACGCTCAGGACTCCTTGAGCGCGATCTGCTCGATCGTGTTGGCCACGTGCTCGAAGCCGTCGGCCGCCGCCTCTAGTGCCTCGACGACACCCTGCAGCTTGAGCACTTCCAGCGCCTCGTACTCCCCGGAGAACAGTCTTGCGAGCAGACGCCGGTGGATCTGGTCTGCCTCGTTCTCCAGCCGGTTGATCTCGATCCAGTACTCCTTCAGACCCGACATGCTGCGCAGCTTGGGCATCGCCTCGGCGGTGAGCGCTGCCGCACGCTGCAGCACCTCGACCTGGTCGATCACCTCTTCGGGCAGCACCTTGAGGCGGTAGAGGACCATCAGGTCCACGGCCGCCTCCATCTCGTCCATCACGTCGTCGACGGAGGCCGCGAGCCGGTAGATGTCCTCCCGGTCGAACGGTGTGACGAAGGTCGAGTTCACCCGCCGGATGATGGCGTGGGTGACCTCGTCGCCCTGGTGCTCGACGTCGCGCATCCGCAGCGCGATCTCCGGCCGGTCGGCGCCGTCGGCCAGCGCTTCGGCGAGAAGTGTGACGCCCACCACCAAGTTCTCCGCGGCCGAGGTGAACAGGTCATAGAACGCCGTGTCACGGGGCGTGAATCGCACGAGTTAACTCCGTTTGGCCAGGGTGGGACGACGGAATGGTACGTGCACCGCGCGACACCGCCCCTCCTTGCCGAGAGTCAGGGGCCTACGAGAAGCCGGGCACCCCCACCAGCCAGTCGGGGGGTTGGCCGGGCCACCAGTTCGTCCCATAGCTCTCGTAGGCCATCCCGAGCACCCAGGCGACCGTGAACAGCACAGCGGGGAGCACCCACCCCGCTCGCCGGTCGCGGGTGAGCCGGATGATCGCCCAGGTGCCTACGGCGCGAGGGCGCTTGGCGCCGGGTCCGCTCCAGGCCATCAACGCTCCGGCACCTCCAGCCACAGTCAGCGTGCCCCGTGCGTCAGCACCCGCGCCATGCGCCACAGCTCCTGCTGTGGCGGCGACCAGAAAGATGGGTACGAGCTGCAGGACGGCGCCCACGAGCGCACGGAAGGCGTGCCACGGGCTGCTCAGCACTCCGATGACGACGTCGCTGGCGTGCGGGCCGCCACGGATGCGGCGGCGCTCCCACAGGGCGTGACCGGCCAGCCACAACGTCCGCCCCACGACTAGGAGCAGGAAGACGGCGATGAGGGCAAAGTTGGGCAGCAGCGGAGTCAGCATGGCGATGGCCGCCAGGAGTCCGATCTGGGCCGCGCGCGTGCGCAACACCGAGCCCGTGGCGTCGGTCGTAGGGGCCGGCAGCGGCTGTTGCAGGGCGAGCGGCGGCGGCGTCGCCGGCACCAGCGGCTGCGCCGCGGCGTGGGGGAACGGCACGTGCGCAGCCGGCGGGGCAGCCCTCGGGTCTGCCCACACGGCACCTGCCGCCGGTAGGTCGATGCGGGTGGGCGGCGTGACCCGGCCGACCACGACTGTCGACGGCGCCGCGCCGACGACCATGGTCGCGTCTGGCGCAGCCACCGCGGCCGTTACCTGCCCGGCGACCGACAGGGTCGTGTGCGCGGCCGCCGTCCGCTGAAAACCCAACCCCGCAGAGGTTGGCGAGGCAGCCGGCGCGAGTCCGAGGCGGGCCCGGAAGTCGGCGATCGACGGCCGCCGGGCCGGCTCGACTGCGAGCCCAGCCGCGAGCAGCCCGCGAAGCGTCTCGGTCACGCCATTGATGCCGATCTCGCCGCGGCGGATCCGGTCGAGGACGACGACGTCGGGCCCCTTTCCATACGGCGACTGGCCGGTCGCAGCGAAGGCGATCGTCGCGGCGAGGCCGTGCACGTCCGTCGCCGGCGTCGGATCCAGGCCCATGACTGTCTCGGGGGCTAGGTAGCCCGGCGTTCCGACCACCAGGCCGGTCGCGGTCAGGCGAACGTCATCGAGGGCACGCGCCAACCCGAAGTCGATCAACACCGGCTCGCCGTTGTGGAGCATCACGTTGCCCGGCTTGATGTCTCGGTGCACCACCCCTGCGGCGTGCACGGTGTCGAGCGCGTCGAGCAACCCTGCGACCACACGCCGCAACGCATCGCCTCGAAGCGGGCCATGGTCGCGGACGACGGAGTCGAGCGGCGCGCCGGGCACGTAGCGCGTCACGATGTAAGGCGTCGGTCCGGTGACATCGGCGTCGAGCACCTCGGCCACATGCCGACCACGCACGCGGCGCATCGCTGCGACCTCGCGGGCCAGCCGGTCTCGGGCGTCGACGCCGCCCAGCAGGTGGGGCCGCAGCACCTTGAGGGCGACGGGGTTTCCGTCGCCGCGCGCAGCAAGGTGCACAACCCCCATGCCGCCCTCGCCGAGGACGTCCAGGAGCCGGTACGGACCCAGCTGCTCCGGCACGCTCACGGACACGACGGTATCTGAGGCCGCTCGGCCGTTACGAGAGGTCCGCCAGCGCCGCTTCGATCCCGCGGTGGATGGTGGGGTAGGCCCAGATCATGTGCCGCAGCACGCTGAGCGGCACCTGCCCGGCGACCGTCACCGCCAGCGCGCCGAGGACCTCGCCCCCAGTCGGCCCGGCCGACGTGGCGCCGACCAGCACATCACGGTCAGCATCGGCGACGAGCTTGATGTAGCCCTCGTTGCCTACCTTGTGGATCCATCCACGAGCAGTCGAGGGCACCTGAGTCGATCCGACCATCACCCGAAGACCCTGCTGGCGGGCCTGTGCCTCGGTGAGGCCGACGCCGCCCACCTCCGGGTCGGTGAAAGTGACGCGCGGGACGGCTTGGTAGTCGGCGCCTGGACCATCCTCGCCGAGGATGTCTCGTACGACGATGCCGGAGTGGTACATCGAGACGTGCGTGAAGGCGCCCTTGCCGGTGATGTCGCCCATCGCATAGACGCCGTCTGAGACCAGCATCCGGTCGTCGACCGGGACGGCCCGTGCGTGGGGGTCCACCCCGACGGTGTCCAGGCCGGCGCCGGCGATGTCGATTCGCCGCCCGGTGGCGACGAGCAGCCGCTCCGCGCGAAGGGTCTCGCCACCGTCGAGGCTCAGCGTGAACTCGCCGTCGTGCTCGACGCGCACCGCCTTGGCACCCGTGTGTACTGCGATGCCTTCCTTGTCGAAGACCTGAGCGATGAGCGCACCCGACTCGGGCTCCTCCAGCGGCAGCAGCCTGTCGGACGCCTCGACGAACGTGACCTGCGAGCCGAACCGGGCAAACACCTGGCCGAGCTCGCAGCCGATGGCCCCGCCGCCCAGGACGAGCAGGGACCCCGGAACCTCGGTGGCTTCGATCGCCTCACGGTTGGTCCAGAGCGGGGTGCCGGCGAGGCCCTCGATCGGCGGCACGGCGGGATCGGTGCCCGTGTTGACCACGATGGCCTTGCGCGCGGTGACGTCGGTGTCTGTGCCGTTGTTGCTGATGCGTACGAGCCCCGGAGAAACGATGCGGCCGGTGCCGCGGATGAACGTCCCGCCCTTGCCTTCGAACCGCTCCACAGCGACTGTGTCGTCCCAGTTGTCGGTGGCCTCATCGCGGATGCGCTTCGCGACGGGCGCCCACGACGGCCGTACGTCGGACTCACCGGCCATGCCAGGGATGCGGCGGCCCTCCGCCAGCAAGTTGGCCGCCCGGATCATCATCTTGCTCGGCACGCAGCCGTAGTAGGGGCACTCGCCGCCGACCAGGCGGCGATCCACCCCGACAACTCCCAGTCCCGCCAGTGCAAGGCGCCCAGCGACGTCCTCACCACCCGGTCCCATCCCGATGACGACGACGTCAGTGTCCATGGCGGCCTCCAGCCGAGCCGGTGGGGACGTGCGTGGGCTAGGTGCTGACCTCGCGCAGGATGCGCAGGCGATCTCGGTGCCAGGTGCGGGCAAATGTAGCCGCGACGCCAATTGCGGCAGCTCCGGCCACGGCGTCCAGCACGAAGTGGTTGCCGGTGGCCACGACCACAAAGGTCGCGAACACGGGGTAGGCGATCCCGATCGCGCGGGATGCCGGCGTGCCCCAGCCGTAGAGCATCCAGCCGCACCAGACGGCCCACCCGACGTGCATGGAGGGGAACGCTGCGAACTCGTTGGTCCACGGTGCAGTGCCGGGCGGCGCGCTTGCGTTGGTGCCCCACCAGCCGAAGTCGGCGTAGTTGGCCATCACATCGGTGAAGCCCGCCCCCATGAGGCGCGGCGGCGCCATCGGCACCAGCCAGTAGCAGGCAAGCGCGATGATGGTCGCGACGACGAGGGTGTCGCGCGCGAACGGATAGATCTCCGGACGTCTCGCTCGCGCCCACACGAGCGCGGCGAGCGTGAGGACGTAGTGCATGGTCGCGTAGGCGTAACAAGCGACGACGGCGACCGCAGTGTGCGCGTTGGTCCAATTGACCACAGGGAGCTCGAAGTCGAGGCCTAGCGACGCTTCCACATCAAGCAACCGGTAGGCGTTGCGTACGGCCACCGATGCGTCGTCTGACGCCGCGAGCCGCGCCAGCGTGTAGGCCCCCCAGACAGCGACGAGCAGCCCGATCTCCGCCCACCACGGCATCTGTCGGCGGCGCAGTCGCTGCAGCGGAGACAGGCGACTGTCGAGCGTCGACGGCGCCCCGTGTCCCACCACGGCCTCCCCTGTCAGCCGACTTGCTGGTCACCCAGCCCCATACACAAAGTGGCTCCGACCCCCAATGCAGCCGAAGCCTTCCGGCAAAGACTAGCCATCACAACTCGCCTGTTGCCCAGATTTATGCCCGCGCGGCGCCCCGAATTGACCACGTTCACCACGCTTTACCGCCCGGCCCAGCCTTAGCCCTGGTGGTCGGAGGACAACCATAGTGAACGTGGTCATTCCGGGATCAGCCCACCCGATCCACGACGCACCCTACAGTCGGACCTGTGGCTGGTGGACGAGGCCAACGCGTGCCGCTCGAGCGGCTGGTCCGGCTGCTGTCGGTGCTGTGGCAGGCCGGTGATCACGGGCTGCCCACGGAGCGACTGGTCGCCATCGGCGCGTACGGCGGAGACGACGAGACCGGGCAGCGCCGCCAGCTGACCCGCGACCTCGCCGAGCTCAACCGACTCGGCTATGACATCCGCAACGTCGCCCCGGAAGGAACCGACGCCGTCTACCGCCTCGTCGCCCGCGACAACCGCCTGCGCGTCTCGCTGACCCTGCCCCAGCAGGTGCAGCTCGTCCGGGCCGCGCAGATGGCCCGGCTCGACGACCGTGCCGGACGATCCCTGGGCGTGACCGACGTGCCCAGGGCCAGTGACGTCCGGGTGGACGCGGGCAGCACGCCGACCCACCTCGACGCCGTCCTGCGCGCGGTTACACGGCAGTGCCTCGTGCGATTCACGTACAACGGCAAACCGCGGGCGGTGCACCCCCATGTGGTGTTCCCCGGTGCCTCGGGCTGGTACGTCGAAGGCCACGAGGACGGCGACACAGTGGCCAAGGTCTTCGTGGTGGCCCGCATGAGTGACGTGAGCATCGACGCGCCCGGCACCGCTGACCAGCCGGTCAGCCCACGGCGACGGCAGCTCGATCCGATGACCTGGCAGGTCGATCCGCCGACGGACGTGCTCGTCGAGACAACGCCGGAGCATCGTCCGCACGTCGAGGCGACGTTGGGCACCCCGACGTCGGTCGTGGTCGACGATGGGCGGGTCGTGCTTACCGCTCACCGTGACGCACCGCGCGGCGTTCCGTGCCCGGCTCTACGAGCTCGGGCTCCGCGTACGTGTCCTCGGCCCTGCTGACATCCGAGCCGAGATCCTCGCCGAGCTGACCGAGATCGCGGGGGGCTGACGGATGACGGCGCAACCGCAGTACGCACGACGGCTCGCGCGGGTTGCTCGCGTGCTGGAGCTGCTGGCGCTGCACCCCGACGGACTGCGTGTCAGCCAGCTTGCCAAGGAGGTCGGCGCCAGTGAGGCGGAGCTGCGGGAGGAGCTGCTGGCCTTCTACACAGCCGATGTCAGCCCCGATGACCTGCACGGACTGCTGCGCGCCGATGTCATCGCGTTCGTCGGGGCCGATGGCGATGACGAGGATCCGCAACGTGCGGAGATCGTCCGGGTCAAGGGCGACCAACTGGCCGGCGAGCTTGGCGTCGACTACCTGACGGCCGGGGAGCTGTCGCAGGTCTACCTCGCCGGCCGGAGGCTGCTGCAGGTCGAACCCGACAACGTCGAGCTGGCCGCGGCCCTCGAGACCCTGGAAGTCACCACTCTCCAGGGTGTTCAGGCACGGCCGAGCGACTGGCAGGCCGAGGTCGCCGACAGGCTGCGCACCGCGGTGCGCGAGCCGCGGCTCGTACGCGTCACCTATGCCCGAGCGTGGCGCCCGGGCGTGCGGGAGCGAATGCTGCAGCCGTACGCGCTGCACAGCACGCGCCGCGGCTGGGAGCTCGACGCCGGCACCCCTGAGGAACCCAGCACCGTACGCACCTACCTCGCGACCGGCATGCAGGAAGTCGACGTGCTCGACAACGCTTTCGCGCCACCCGCCGACGTCGACGCCGCGGTGGCCGCCAACCGGGCCACCTACCCCGTCGACCTCGTCCTCCCGCACGCGTCCAAGTGGGTGGTCGACCGCTTCGCGGAGTCGGTCACGGTCCTCAGTGAGGACGAAGAGTCGGTGAAGGTGCGCGCCTTCCTCCTCGGTCCGGTCGAGCAACGGTTGGGGCTCATGCTGGTCATCGCGGGACCGGAGGCGTTCGTCGTCTCCCCCGATTCGCTGGTCGACGCCGGCGTCGCTCTGGCTCGAGAGTTGTTGGAGCATCACGGTTAGGTCCCTTCTTCGCGCACCGTCCGAGCGACGCAGCGCGATAAAACCTGGAGGGACAACATCGGCAGCGCGGCGTACGCAGTGTGGTTCGACCCGCGTGCGATTGGCAGAGGGCGCCCCTGCGCCAACCATCGCCGAGCCGCAGCCGGGACGCTCACGCCACGGTGATGACGACCTTGCCCCGGGCATGCCCCTGCTCCACGTAGCGCACACCCTCGGCCACGTCAGCCAGCGGGTATGTCCGTCCGATGACTGGCTTCACCGCACCGGACTCGATGAGCTCCGAGACATCGAGCAAATCCTGCCGTTTCTCGGTGGTCGGGATGAATCTGATCCGCTGCCGCACGAAGAGGTTGACCGCCGCAGCGCGAGCCATGGAGCCCACAGCTCCGAATACCCGACCCGGTGAACCGCCGCCATTGAGCACGAGCGTTCCCGTCGGGGCCAGCGCCCCGCGCAGCCGGCTGAGCGGTCGGTTGCCGACGTTGTCGAGGATCACGTCGTAGCGCGCAGTCGCGTCAGTGAAGTCCTCCTTGGTGTAGTCCACAACGTGTGCGGCGCCGATCGAGCGCACGAGCTCGACGTTGCCGGTGCTGCAGACACCGGTGACCTCGGCGCCCAACGCTGCTGCCATCTGTACGGCGAAGGTGCCGATGCCGCCCCCGGCCCCGTTGACGACAACCCGTTGACCGGGCCGCACCTGTCCCACGTCGCGGATCCCACGCAAGGCCGTCGCTGCCGCCATCGGCACGGCCGCCGCCTGCTCAAACGTCAGGCTGGCCGGCTTGGGCACCACGAGGTTCGCCTCGGCGCGTGCGTACTCGGCGAATGCGCCTGGGCAAAAGCCCATCACCTCGTCGCCTTCCTGAAGCTCGCGCACATTGGCCCCGACCGCTTCCACCCGGCCCGCCGTGTCTATGCCGGCCACCCGCTCCCTCGGCTTGGTCAGCCCGACTCCCATGAGCCGGGCGATGCGCGGATCGCCGCGCATCATGTGCCAGTCGTACGGGTTGACGGAGGCCGCGTATACCTGAACGAGCACATCGTCAGGCCCGATCTCGGGTGAGTCGATGTCCATCAGCTCAAGGGTGTCCGGCGGACCGTAGCGCTCCTGCACGATTGCTTTCATCGAGGGCTCCCTGACGTGCGATGTCGATGGTCGACGGGCCGGAATGATCAACAGCAGTTGCGACGCTAGGCGCGCGATCGCGACGCGCGCATCGGGGACAACCCTGAGGTGCCCCGCAACCTCGCCGCGCTACTCGGTCGGCACGACCGGCTTCGGCTGGGTGAGCCGCCAGTGGTTGCCGAACGGGTCGCGGAACCCGGCATCGATGCCGTAGAAGCGCTCCTCGGGCTCCTCGATGAACTCGACACCCTTCGCCTTGAGTTCGTGGAAGGTTGCCCAGCAGTCGTCGGTGGTCAGCGCACCGGGGCCGAGGTAGCCGGTCGCGACCAGCGAACGGATCTGCTCGGCCGTCTCGCCGTCCATGACCGGTGGTGAGGGATCGACGAGCATGATCGGAAGGTCAGGCTGGTGCGGAGAGTGGACCGTTAGCCACCGCATGCCGTCGCGCACCATGTCCACGCCGACGACGAGGCCGAGCTTGTCCGTGTAAAAGGCGCGCGCCTCATCCATGTCGAGCACGAAGACGCACACCAGACCGACACCGGTGATCATGCGTAGTCTCCTCAGCAGCGAAATCGGTGCGTCTCGGCACATCCGGCTGCCCTCGCGTGCCAGGAACTGTTCATCGCGCGGCAAAGGCGGCCACCGCAGGCGCCAGGACGTCGCCGGCCACATTGTGGTCCTGACCGGCGAGGATGTCATGCCGCGCGCTCGGGATCGCGGCCGCGACCTTTGCGGCAGCCTGGTGGAGGAACTCCGGACTCTCTGAACCGGCGAGCACGAGGGTTGGTACGGCGATACGGGCGTAGCGATCGGTCGGGATCGTGTTGTCGCGGCCCATCACGGCCGCGTCGTAGGCAAGCGTGGGAGCGAGGCTCTCGCCGAGCTCCCAATACGGGGACTGCCGCATGCCGGCGATCATCTCCTGTGGCAGACCGACCCTTGCCATGAAGAGGGCAACCGCGTCTCCGCGGCGATTGGCGGCAAGCAGCCGGGTGAGCTCCTCGGTGTAATCCTTGGCCCGCTGCGAGTCCTCGGGATCGAGGCTGAACGGTGGCTCCCACATGACCAGCGCGTCGATCGCCAGCCCAGCGGCTGCCGCCTCGGCCGCAAGCGCCGCACCGGACGAGAGCCCCACCACCGTGGCGGACCCTCCCGCGGCTGCAAGCAGCACGTCGATGTCCTCGACCTCGCGTTCGACGGCGTATGGCAATGTGTCGTCGCTGTCGCCGCGACCGCGACGGTCGTAGTTGAGCACCGTGAAGTGTTTGGCAAGTGCCTCCGCGATAGGCACGTCGATCGACCGGTCGCAGGATGCGCCGGCCACGAGGACAAGCGGCGCGCCTTCGCCGAGCTGGTCGAACGCAATCGTGGTGCTGTCCTTGGACTGGACCCTTTCCATTACATGCCTCCTGGAGAAGATGCATCGCCGTATCTCGCGACGTGCCTTCGACGATAGGAAGCAGCAGCCGACGCCGGCTTCTCGAAAACTGCACAGTTACGCAGGCCTGCCGCGCGGACGGGTCCACATCCGTACGTAGCAGCTGGGTACCTCGGCAAGGTCGGCGTGACCGTCTCGCTCGCGATAGTGGCTCGGACTGTCGCCGACGAACCGTCGGAACTGTGTGCTGAACGAACCTAGGCTGGAGAAGCCGACGGCGAAGCACACCTCGGTGACCGACAGGTCGCCGGCACGCAGCAACGCCATGGCGCGCTCCATGCGGCGGCTCAAAAGGTATTGGTGCGGTGTCTCGCCGAAAGCCGATTTGAAGCTCCGGCTGAAATAGGCCTCCGAGACCGACGCGCTGCGAGCGAGGGAGGTGATGTCGAGCTGCTCCGCGTAGGCGCGGTCGATCAGGTCACGCACCCTGAGCAAGTGCCGAGACAGCGGAATGGCCGGACGGCTCACATCTCTGATCCTGACTCATCGATGCCGGTTTCGTCAGCGGCGTTAATAGGGTGCGTGTCATTCATGTCAAAGATCGCGGTCGCGGTCGATGATGGGTTCGCGAAGGCGCCGCGCGGCGCCGACCACGACCGCCGGGAGGTCGCCATGATCAAGACGCTCGTGTTCGGCTTCATCTTCTTCCTGCTCGCCACCTTTCCCGCCACCTGGTTGCTGATGCTCTTCGCCGGGAATGTGGGTCTCGAGCTGTCCTACTGGGGCACGCTGCCACTCGGCATCTTGGTGTCTGCATTGCTGGCTGGGGTGAGCTCGCCAGCAGTCACCGTCGCCAAGGTGTAACGAGGCCTACTCCGCGCGGTAGATGAGGCCGTTGTCGGAGTCGCCGAGTGTCAGCACGTCGGCGTCTATGGTGTACGGGACGGTGCCCTGCAGCACCTGGATCACGTGGCGTTCGACGCGCATGGCGTCGGGAGGTCCGGCTTTTCGCGTGAGGCGTAACGGTCCGACCCCGATCGTGCCATCCCCCACCGTTACCGAGCCACCCCCGGTGTTGCAGCCCGTGTCGACCGAGAGCTGGCTGCCGTCAAACCGCACCCTGGCAGCGACGTCGGCGAAACTCGACACCGAGTCCGGGGTACGGATCGACTGCAGCCGCCAGTGCGTCCCCTCCAGCGGTCGATCGGGATCCGCCTCGACCCGATCGAGCAGCTCGAGCACAGACTCGCCCGACGTCAACACCAACTGGTTGCCGACGAGATCCAGGTAGGGCCGCGACTTCAGCAGATCGATCAGCCACCGCTCTTGCGCGTCGACATCCGGGAGGCACGCCATCATCGTCGAGATCAGCCCTTCGACGACCAGCTCGCCGTCCCAGGCGGTCGCCGCACCGCTGATGCTGTTGCAGCCGGCGTGGGCACTGATGCGTCCACCCGTGAACGACAAGCTGATCCGGGTGCGTCCCGCTAACGTGAGCTCTGCGCCGTCTCGGACTGCGCGAGTCGACAGGAACGTACGGCCCTCGAGCGTCGCGACCATGTCGTCCCGCACCCGGACCTCCTCAGTACCGAATCGCGTCGATCACCTTGATCCGTACGGCAACGATAGCCGGGGTCAGTCCGGCCAGCGCTCCGATGAGCGTGGCTGCGATCATGCCTTCGACCGCCGCGCGGACCGGGAATGCCGGCAGGTCGTCCACGTCGAACAGGTCGGGCGGCAGGTTCTTGACGATCGCTACAGCGATCGCGACGCCCACCAGACCCGCGACCACGGTGGCGCACACGCTCTCCATCATCACGCCGAAGAACACCCGCGCCGAAGTCGCGCCGAAGCTGCGGGTGCCGATCTCACGGAGCTGGCACCGAGCAGCGGATCGTCGACCCGCCACCGGTGGACATCGGCATGCCGACGGGGTCGAAGGAGCCTGGCGCGATCGTGGCCACGTCGCCCCCTATCAACACGGTCTGGCCGACGAGCACCGAGTAGTCGACGACGGTGCCAGCGATCGGCGCTTTGACCGCCTCGATCTTCTTCTTCGGCGGCCGTGGCGTCTCGACGACGTTGCCGTCGGCGTCGGTGGTCCGGGCCGGGCCTTGCGGCTCCTCGAACACCACCTCGAGCAGCTTGTCCCCGGCCGCCACTGCCGTGCCCTTGGCCACGAGAATCTTGTTGATCTTGCCCTCGGCGGTGGACTTCACGGGGACCGCGGGATCGGACGTGACTGACGCATCGATCGTCAGGGGCGAACCCCTCTGTGGTCAGGTTGGTGCGGGAAACCCGCGCAGACGTGCATACCCGTATTAGCGGATACCGGACGTTAGCGGGTCAGATACCCAAAAGCCAGACCCATTACCGTGAATCTCGTGGAGCATGATCGGCAACCACTAACCGCAATGACGCATTACTCAGCGGTGAGGTTGCCTTTCACGCCACCACTGATTCCGGACAATCTGTTTGGCCACCTCGTGGCGACCGCGGTGCCGGGAGTCGAGGAGTGGCGGGACGGTGCCTTTCGGCGCACCCTCCGGCTGCCGCATGGTCCTGGGATCGTGGCGCTTCGGCCGTACGCGGACCACGTCAGAGCTGACCTGTTTCTCGCCGACCCCCACGACAAGACGCTCGCGGTGGAGCTGGGCCGATGGCTCCTCGACCTCGATGCAGACCCGGTCACCATCGACACCGCGCTGCGGATGGACGGGGTGATGGCGCCGCTCGTCGAAGGGCACCCCGGCCGGCGGGTGCCGCGATCGGTCGATGCCCACGAGTTCGCGCTGCGGGCTGTACTCGGCCAGCAGGTCTCGACCGCCGCGGCCCGCACGCACACCGCCCGGCTGGTCACCACCTTTGGCGACCTGGTTGACGACCCAGGAGGCGGGCTGACTCACCTCTTTCCTACGGCTGAGCAATTGAGCCGGATGCAGCCGTCGGCGCTCGCGATTCCGCAATCGCGCAGGGGCACGGTGATGCGGTTGGTGACGGCGCTGGCGAACGGCGAGCTGGAGCTGCGCCCAGGGGTCGACCTCGAGGCTGCGCGTGCACAGCTGTTGGCGATGCCCGGAATCGGCCCGTGGACAGTCGAGACGATTGCGATGCGCGCGCTCGGAGATGCGGACGCCTTTCCGGCGACCGACCTTGGAGTGCGGCTCGCCGGTGAACGACTCGGCCTACCGGCGGGTCAGCGCGCCCTGACCGCGTACGCCGAAACGTGGCGACCGTACCGGTCCTATGCCGTCCAGCATCTCTGGGCGACCAGCGACCACCCGATCAACCGGATGCCGCTTTGACTGCTCGTGCCATGATCTCCGTCGTGCCTTCTATTCCACGCGCCCCGCGACCGTCCATTACGACCCACACGAGACTGTTGCTCGCTCTCTGCGGGATAGCCTCCTGGGTCGCCGGTGGGATCGCCACGTTCACAGCTCGTCATGACGCGGGCGCGGTCGCCCTCGTAGCCGTCGGCGCCGTCGCGGGTTTCCTTGCCGTGCACGGGCAGTGGCCCACCCACGTAAGTGCCTACGGCTACGGCCTCGAGTGGGAGCCCGTGCTCGAGACGATCGACACGCAGATCGAAGCCGCGGAGGCGACGGAGAGCGCCAACACGGTGGGCGAGCTCAAGCTTTTGAGGCAGCGACTCGAGGATCTGCAACGGACTGGTCAGGTGACGATGCACCCAGCCGAGGCTTATGACTACGACGTTGAGGGCGCGCTCACCCGACTCTTACCCGGAGCAGTGATCACCCGCGCATCCATGCGAGGCCGGTCGACCCCTGACTTCGTGGTCACCGTGGCAGGACAGACGGTGTTCGTCGAGACCAAGTGGCGTCGTGACCCGAGCCTGCCGTACCACGCAGATACCCTGCCGCTGCTTCTCAGCGGACTCGGAGCTGGTGCCAAGCTCCTTGTTGTCATCAACTCTGTAAGCACCGTCAACGCGGAGGAAATCGTCCGCGCGGCGATCGGCGACCGTGGGGCAGTCGTCACTTGGCGCGGTCCCGGCGACGACTGGGCGCTACAGGACGCCATGCGCCGGCTGTTTGCCGACGATCGGGCGCCGGTCCGCGCGGGAGCCGAGGCACGCGCGGACCGGCCGAGCTGAGTCAGCCAAAACGTCCCCGCGCCGAGACGGCGGCGTAGTAACCGCTGGACTCCTTGCGATACAGCAGCCACAGGATCGTGCCCGCCAACGCCAGCGTGATCAGGTTGAGCACGATGGTGAGCCCGCCCGCCTGGCCAAGGCCAAGGAGCGTGCTGATGATGTTGAGGCCGCCGAGGACCGTGGCTACAACGCGCGCCCAGGAGCGACCGCGCTTGTTCATGGCTGCCATCCATAGCCACAGTGCAACGCCGATCACACCGATCAGGGCGAACACACCGACGATGACGTTGGCTCCGGAGTCGATCTCGTCAGCCGTGAGGGTTGAGTCGTTGTCAGCGAGTGTGTCGCGGATGGCGTCTCGAGACAGAAAGGCGAAGACGATGTTCAGCGCAGACAACCCAGCGCCGACATACATGAGCTTGACGGCGGTCAGGATCGATCGCGGCGGCTCCGGTGCCGGACCGGCCGGCGGCGGCACTGGTGCAGTCGGGTAGGCGCCGTAGCCCGGGGGCTGGCCTTCACCGCCCGGCGGGTTGGACGGGTAGCTCGGGTAGCCGGCCGGCGGGGCTGGTACAGGTGGCACAGGCTCGCCGGCGCCGGGCTGTTGCCCGGCGCCGGGAGCCGCGAACGGATCGTCCGGTGGAGGGGTGGTCATCAGGGTTTCCCTTCGAGTCGGTCCGACCCTACTGATTCACCATCCCGGTCGAAACTACCTGGTGCCGGAAATGTCCGGCTGATCAGTCGTCGGAGCCATCGCGGCCGCTGTTGCCTCCGTGGTCGTCACCGGGCGCGTCGTCGCTGCCACCCGGGCCGCTGTTGCCGCCATGGTCGTCACCGGGCGCGTCGTCGCCGCCGTGACCGCCACGGTCGTCGCCAGGCGCGTCGTCGCCGCTGCTGCCAGGCCCACTGTTGTCGTCGCCGCCGCGGTCGTCGGCCGTCTCGGCCTTGACGACTACACCCGTGCTGGCGTCGATCTCGACCTCGGCGCCGTCGGCCAGCTCGACCTCCCAGATCAGCCGCCCGTCCTCAACCTTCAGCTCGACCTCGCGCAGCGTTGCCATGCTGCCCAAGACTCCCTCAGCGATCGCCAGTGCATCGTCCTGGGTGATGGTGGTGCCTGCTGGGATTGCGGGCAGCGTGCTCGTGCTCGCGGACGGGCTCGGCGAGACGCTGCTGCTCGGTGACGCGCTGTTGCTCGGAGAGGCGCTGTCGCTCGGGGAAGAGCTGTCGCTTGGCGACGCACTGCTCCTCGAGCTGGACGGCGACGAGTCGTCCGAAAGGCCGCCTGCAGCCGCCATCACCGCCCCGCCACCAAGGGCAAGGCCGGCGGCCACGCCTACTGCCGTAAGCCAACGGGGGATGTTCATCGACTGTCTCCTCTGGATCGGGCACCCCGTGTGGGTGCCTCTACAAAGGAGAGTGCGCGACGGCGGCTAAGGGCCGCGCTACCCGAGTGCTAACGCGGGCCTAAAGAGTCAGGAGCCCCGAGCACGACCGTCACCTCGGCGCCGCCGAGCGTCGACGCCCCGGTTCGCAACTGGCCGCCGGACGCCTCGGCCACCCGTCGAGCGATGTCCAGTCCGAGCCCGGTGGACGATCCACGGCTGGTGCCACGCTCCACGACATCGGCGTGCCCAAACCCCGGTCCGCCGTCGGAGACGACGAGCGTCGCGCCGCCGTCGACTCTGGCCGCCAGCTCCAGCGCGACCGAGGTGCCGTCGGGAGTGTGCGCGAAGACATTGCCCAGCAAGGCATCCACGGCCGCTGCGAGGTCGGCAGCTGTGGCTCGTACCCACACCGGCCCGGACGCAAGCAGCACTGACACGTCTCGGTCGGTGTCCTCGGCGAGAACCGACCAGAAGGCCACGCGTTCACCGACCACGGCTATTGCGTCGCAGACGGCCTCCCCCGGCTCGGCGGACCCACGCCGGCGGCGGGCGTCATTGATGACCTGCGTCACCGACCGCTCCAATGCATCGACGCTGTTGCCAACTCGGCGTGCGTCGTCCGGGTCGTCAAGAGCCTCGGCCTCGAGCCGCAGCGCCGTCAATGGTGTCCGCAGCCGGTGTGACAGATCCGCCACAGCTTCGCGCTCGTCGGCCAGCATCGTCGTGATGCGGCCGGCCAGCCGGTTGAGCCCGGTGGCCACCTCTTGCACTTCTGCTGTTCCGCCGGGCTCGACCCGTGCATCGAGCTCGCCTCCGGCCAGCCGGCGCGACACGAGCGCTGCATCGACGAGTGGTCGTACCAGTCGTCGCGCCATGCGGTCTGCAAGGAAGACTCCGAGTGCGACTAGGGCGATCCCGAGCAGCGCCAACAACAGCCACGTACGGAGCACGCCCTCCGACAGCTCGTCATCCGGCACGAACGTGCGGATGACCGCGGCACCGTCGGGCAAACCGACGGCGACGAGCACTTCGCGCCCGCCAGCGGATTCCGCGGTCAGGCTCTCCCCGCGCGTTGCAGCCAGCTGGACGGCCGGTGACGGCTCGACCTGGCTGCCCACTGACGTTCCGTCAGGGTAGAAGACGGTGAACGGATGCCCTGTCTCAGCAGTGACACCCGCCAACCCCAGCGACACAGTCTCGCCACCGCGTGGGGCGGTCGCCACGACCGGGCTGAGTGCACTGGCCTGGCTACTCGCGGCCGACACGGCTCGCTCCTCGGTGCCCCACCTGATGAGCAGACCGAGTGGCACAAGGAATGCGATGAGGACCAGCGACGTGGTCGCGGCGACCAAGAGGGCGAGGGCACGTCTCATCCGAGGTGACCGGTCATGTGGTCGGCGGGTTGAGCTTGACCCCGACACCCCTGATGGTGTGCAGGTAGCGCGGCTCCTGCGCGGTCTCGCCCAGCTTGCGGCGCAACCATGACAAGTGCACATCGACGGTCTTGTCGGCGCCGCCGAAGGGCACCTGCCACACCTCGGTCGAGAGCTCGCGCTTCGAGACGACTTGCCCTGCCCGCGCCGCGAGGTAGTGCAGCAGGTCGAACTCGCGCGGGGTCAGCTCGAGCAGCCTGCCGTCGAGGAGCGCCTCGCGGGCGCCCGCATCGATCCGGAGCTCGCCAACCACGACCGGCTCGTCGGCGGTCGGCCCCGCCCCAAGGCGCCGCAGCACGGCGTTGATGCGGGCATGCAGCTGCGCTCCGCTGAACGGTTTGACCACGTAGTCGTCCGCCCCCGCATTCAACGCCCCGACGACATCGGGGTCGCCATCGCGCGCCGTCGCGACGATGACCGGAACGTCGTTGACCGCGCGCAGCATGGCCAGCACCTGGCGGCCATCCATGTCGGGCAGGCCCAGGTCGAGCACGACGATGTCGGGGTGCTCGGCAAGAGCCAGCCGCAGGCCCTCCCCTCCCGAGGGCGCCGAGGACAGCGCGTGCCCATGCTCAGTCAGTGCGCGAATCAAAGCCGTACGGATCGTCACGTCATCCTCGATGAGAAGCACGTGAACCATGCGAGGAACGCTAGCCGACGAGCCACCTCACCTTGTGCTGGTGAGATCGGGCGTTACGACCTCCTTAGGCTGGCGTTAGGAGCACCTGGGGGATGCTTGTCCGTATGCAGCAAGGTCCTCGACGGGTAGCCCGCGGCCTCGGCGTGATCGGCGGCTGGGTCGCCGTCGCGGCGGTCGCCACCGCGGTCACGCTCGGCGCTGTCTCGATGATCGACTTGGGCCTGTTCGGCGGATCGACCCGGCCGCTCAGCGAGGCCGACGTCAACGAGGCGCTCGCCGAAGCGGCCGCGTCGGCCACACCGAGCACGTCCACCCCACCGAGCACGTCCATCCCACCCAGCCCGTCGCCCAACGCAACCGCGACTGCGACCCCATCGGCACCGGCCAGCCAGCCGCCGACGCAGCCGGCCATGACAGGACCGGTTCCGTTCAGCGCGAGCGGCAATTCTGTGCTCGCCCGATGCGTCGGGGACACCGTCGAGATCATCTCGTGGACGGCTGCCCAGGGCTATCGCGTCGACAACGGCGCGAACCAGCAGGGCCGCGAGGCTGAGGTCGAGTTCGAGTCGGACAACAGCGACGTCAAGATCCGGGTGAGCTGCGCCAGCGGCGTGCCCACCGCCGAGGTAAAGCAGGACGGCTGATTGGCACCGATTGGCAGAGGGCGACCCTGCGCCAATAGGTTCGCTAGAGGGTGCCCCTACGCCAATCCCGGGTTGACAGAGGGCGACCCTGCGCCAATCCCGGATTGGCAGAGGGTCTCGCACTCGGATTGACGTACCTGTGTCGCCCGGACGTTGCCCAGGATGTCGATGCGCACGCCGCCCGTTCGTCATCATCGGTAGAGCGACCCCATCGGGGGCCGCCGGGGGTCAGGACCGAGGAGGTCGCCATGCGCTACCTGTTGTTGATTTATGGCGAGGAGGTCACCGAACAGCCACCACAGGACGTGCAGGCTGCGGTGATGGCGGAGTGGAATGACTACACCGAAGGACTCAGGTCGGCCGGGGTCTTCGTCGCCGGCGAGGCGCTGCAACCCACGCAGACCGCAACCACCGTCCGGCTCAAGGAGAGCGAGCGGGTGGTCACCGACGGACCCTTCGCAGAGACACGCGAGGTGCTCGGCGGGTTCTACCTGATCGACGTACCCGACCTCGACACGGCAATCGACTGGGCGGCCCGATGCCCGGGCGCCAAGTATGGGTCGATGGAAGTCCGACCGATCATGGAGTTCGAGTAGACATCATGCCCACCTACGAGGGTGAGCGGGCAGCCGAGACGGTCGAGGCCGTCTTCCGCGAGGAGTGGGGCAGGCTGCTCGCCACCCTCGTCCGCTGGGTCGGCGACCTGGACCTGGCCGAAGAGGTCGCCGCCGATGCGATGGCCACGGCGCTCGAGCGGTGGCCGGTCGACGGCGTCCCGCAGCGACCGACCGCCTGGCTGCTCACTGTCGCGCGCCGCCGCGCGGTCGACCTGCTGCGCCGTCGACAGGCTTACGCGGCCAAGCTCGCCATCCTCAAGGTCGAGGCGTCGCGGGCTGAGGCATATCGCCTCGGCGCGGAGGTGGAGGCCCCGCACGTCGTCGACGACGACCGGCTGCGGCTGTTCTTCACGTGCTGCCACCCAGCGCTGGCGGCAGACGCCCGCGTCGCCTTGACGCTGCGCTACCTCGGAGGGTTGTCGACGGCGGAAGTTGCCCGCGCGTTCCTCGTGCCCGAGGCCACCATGGCGCAACGCCTCGTCCGAGCCAAGCGCAAGATCACTGACGCGCGCATCCCCTATCGCGTGCCAGCTGCGGGGGAGCTGGCCCAGCGACTGTCCGCCGTGCTCAGAGTCATCTACGTCATCTTCACCGAGTCGTACGCCGCCAGCACCGGTCCGCGGCTCTTACGCCCTGACCTCGCCGACGAGGCCATCCGGCTGGCGCGGATCCTGCGCCGATTGTTGCCCGAGGAGCGGGAGGTGGCCGGCTTGCTCGCGTTGTTGCTGCTGGTCGATGCGCGGCGGGCGGCCCGCACCGACGCTGGCGGCGAGCTTGTGCTCCTCGAAGATCAGGATCGATCCCTCTGGGACGACGTGCTCATCGCCGAAGGCCGCGCGCTAGTTGCCGAGGTGTTGCGCGGTGGGTCCCCGGGGCCGTACGCGTTGCAAGCTGCGATCGCCGCGGTGCACGACGAGGCTCCGGCCTTCGAAGCGACCGATTGGCGACAGATTCTTGCGTTGTACGAGCTGCTGCGGCAGACCGCACCATCCCCCCTTGTCGACCTGAACCGAGCAGTAGCGGTTGCGATGGTGCACGGGCCGGCAGCTGGTCTGGAGGTCCTCGACGAGTTGGCGGCCTCCGGCGTGCTCGGCCGCTACCACCTGTTGCACGCGGCGCGCGGCCGCCTGCTCGCCGACATCGGCAGGGCGCCAGACGCCGCGGCCGCCTACCGGCGCGCCCTCGAGCTCGTCGGCAACGAACCCGAGCGGGCATACCTCGAACGATGCCTTACCGCGGCCGAGGCGGCTGCGCGGGTCACGCCCTGAAGTCGACGCGCACCCCCAGCAGCCGCACCGCCCGGTGCAGCTCGAACTTGTCGAGCAAATCCACGGCGGTCTTGGCCACGGTGTCGGCGTCCGTGGTCGGCTCGGTGAGCTTGCGCTCCCGGGTATTGGTGAAGAAGGGCACAACGCGCACCTTCACGCCGACCCGAAACACCAGGCGCCCTTCCGACTCGGCCTCGACCGTGAGCTCCCGGGCCAGCCGGGCCACCTGTGCTTCGACGTCCGACCGCTCGGTCAGGTCGACCTGGAACGTCGTCTCGCGGCTTCGGGACCGCGGCTCCCACGGCTCGGCGGTGACGCTGGCGCTGCTGACGCCGCGACCGACGTCCCGCAGGTATGGGCCGATCGTCGGCCCGAACCTCATGGCGAGCTCGTCAGTGTGGGCAGCGGCGAGCTGGGCAACGGTGCGCAGTCCCATCTCGCCCAGCTTGCGCGCCGTCTTGGCACCGACGCCCCAGAGCTCGATCGTCGGACGGTCACCCATGACGTCCATCCACTCGGCCTCGGTCAACCGATAGACACCAGCGGGCTTGGCGAAGCCTGTCGCCATCTTGGCCCGCAACTTGTTGTCGCCGATGCCGATGGAGCTGTCCAGCCCCGTCTCGTCGAACACCGCTTCCCGGACCTTTCGAGCGAGCGCCGCCGGATCATCCGTCTGTGCGCCGAGGAACGCCTCGTCCCAGCCCCAGACCTCCACGACGACAGGAAACGTACGCAGAGTGGCCATCACCTGGGCCGAGGCAGCTTCATACGTGGCTGGGTCCGAGGGCAGGAACACCGCCTGTGGGCAGCGTGCGAGGGCCGTACGCAATGGCATGCCTGACTGGACGCCGAACGCGCGCGCCTCGTACGACGCCGTCGCGACCACCTGGCGAAGTTGAGCCGGGTTGCCGTTGCCGCCGACCACCACCGGACGCCCGCGCAGCTCGGGGCGTCGCAGCACCTCAACCGCAGCGATGAACTGGTCGAGGTCGATGTGCAGGATCCACACGCAACCAGTGTCGTGCCAATTTCACGGAAGTGTCGCCGCGCGGCCACGCGCGGGTCACGCCTCGGTCGGGCCGCGTCGGAAAGTTCGAGGCCATGCGAACACTTCGGACCTGTCTCACTGTCGCCGCCACCGCCACCGCGGTGGCCCTCACGGTGGCCGCGCCTGCACACGCCAGGCATGGCCATGACAAACGCTTCGACGTGCAGGCACACCGCGGTGGTATCGGCCTCGTGGTGGAGAACACGCTGCCCGCCTTTGCCAACGCGCTCGAGCTTGGTGTCAGCACGCTCGAGCTGGATGTCCAGATCACCGAGGACGGCTATGCGGTCGTCACGCACGACCGTGACCCGTCGCCCGCGAAGTGCCTCGACACCGCGCCGGCGTCCGCGGGCGACCCGGAGTTCCCGTACGTCCCCAACCGGACGTTCATCAAGGACATGACCCTCGCGCAGGTGCGCACCATCGACTGCGGATCGCTGCAGCAGCCGCAGTTCCCGGAGCAGGAGCTGCACCCTGGCGAGCGGATGCCGCTGCTGTCCGAGGTGTTCGACCTCGTCAACGCCTATCGGGCGCGCGGCGTGACCCTCAACATCGAGACGAAGGTCGAGGCCGGCGCGCCGGAGCAGACCGCCCCGCGCGAGCAGTTCGTCCAGGTGGTGGCGCGCGAGGTGCGCCGTGCTCGCCTTGTCGACCAGGTCACTATCCAGAGCTTCGACTGGGGCGCCCTGATGCGCATGCACCAGGTGGAGCCGCGGCTGCCGATCGTGGCGCTGACCAACGGGCAGCAGTTCCTTCAGGCCGGCCAGCCGGGCGCCTCGCCGTGGCTGGGCGGCATCGACATCGATAATTTCGGCGGCTCACTGCAGCAGAAGTTTGTGGCCGCTGCCGCGTCGTTCGATGCCGACGCCGTCTCGCCCGTCCACGGTGACCCGCAGAACGGCACCGTCAACGACCCCGGCTACGTCCCCTTCACCACCCGCGAGCTCGTTCAGGCCGCGCACTGGCGGGGTATGAAGGTCATCCCATGGACCATCGATGACCGCCCCACGATGGAGTCGTTGATCGACATCGGGGTCGACGGGCTCATCACTGACCGGCCCGACCTGCTGCGCGAGATCCTCGCGGAGCGTGGCTACAAGCTGCCGAAGGCTTACCAGCCTCGAGGCTAGGCGACGCTGCCATCCGCCGATCATGCGGTTGGCCACCGGTTTCACGCCAGATCGGGTGCCAACCGCATGATCGACGGGAGGTAAGCGCATGCTCGCCGAGCCACCCGGTAGCGTCATGGGTGATGAGCGACGACACGGTCGGCGGTAGTAGTCGGGGAACGCGACTGGATGACGAGCCGCTACAGCTGCTGTTCGGCGACCTGCACAACCACACGTTGCTCTCCGATGGGGCCGGGGATCCCCGCGACGCGTTCGCGATGATGCGCGCCGCCGGGCTCGACTTTGCGGCACTGACCGACCACGCATCCATCCCGCGGCACGCGCTCGAGACCGTGATCGACGCGGCCGCCTACCCCGACGACCAGGCCCGTGCGCTCGCCCGGCTCGCACCCCACAGCCTCGATGACGAGGGCTGGCTGCTCACTGGTGAGCTGGCCGATGAAGCCGACGAGCCCGGAGTGTTCACCGCGTTTCGCGGCTTCGAATGGACCGAGCCGTGGCTCGGGCACGCCAACGTGTGGTTCAGCGAGCAGTTCCAACACGTACACACGCCCGCGCGCATCGACGGCCTGCACGGCTGGCTCGCCGCCCAAGCACCGGAGGCGCTGTTCGGCTACAACCACCCCGGTCGTGAACCCGGACTGTTCGCCGACTACGCCTTCGACCCCGTCGTTGCACCACGCATGGTTTCGCTTGAAGTGTTCAACCGCTACTCCGACTTTCTGTTCGAGGGCTGGCTCGGCGGCAAGCACTCATCGCCGATCGCCGCCTGCCTCGACTCGGGGTGGCGGCCGAGCTTGGTCGGATGCAGCGACGAGCACGGCCGCTCGTACGGACTCATCGGCAAGGGTCGTACGGGATTGTGGGCAACGGAGCACTCGCGGCAAGGCGTCCGCGAGGCGCTGCTGGCGCGACGGAGCTACGCGACCCGCGAGGTCGGGCTTCGGCTGGACGCGACGCTCGGCGACGTACGCATGGGCTCGTCGCTGACAGGAGGCACGCGGCAGCAGCTGCTCGTCGACCTGGAGACCACCGACCGACAGTCAGACGAGATCGTGCAGTTGCAGCTGCTCGGGCCGGCCGGAGATGAGAGCGCACCCACGGTGATCGCACTCGCCGACGCCAAGATGGGCGCCGTCACCGACATCGACGTAGACCTGCCCGACGAGGGGTGGGTACTGCTGCGCGTTGCCCAACCCAGTCGCGGCAACGACAACCCGGGGCCGGACGGTCACCCCGGTAACTCGTACGCCATCGCATACGCCAGCCCGTGGTGGCTGGACACCCGCGTTCGCTGAGCCCCCCGTGACGACCCAGCGCTTCCAGGCGGAGATCGAGGACGCGGGCGGCGGCGGCGCCTACGTCGTACTCCCGGCCGAGGTCGTGACCGGTCTTGGTGGTGGCGCACGGTTCCGCGTCACGGGTGTCCTCAACGGCGTCGACTTCGCCAGCTCGACGATGGGTATGGGTGACGGTCGGGTCTGTCTCGGTGTGCACAAGGCCACCCGTCAAGCCGCCGGGGTCAGCATCGGGGACCTCGTCGACGTGTCGGTCGCACGTGACGATCGCCCACGCGAGGTCACGATCCCCACGGAGCTCGCGGCCGCACTTGCCGAGGACCCGGATGCGGCAGCTGCCTTCGAACGCCTGTCCTTCTCCCATCGCCGCGAGTACGCGGAGTGGGTGGGCGAGGCGAAGCGCGCCGATACTCGGACCCGGCGCGTCCGCGAGGTGCTCGAGCGCCTACGCGACTGACTGGCGTCCCGGCCCTGCCCTCGGGAGCGCAACAACACCCACCCGGGTACCTTCGAAATCGTGAAGGGCGATCGGGTTGAGATCGTCATCGATGCGGGCAACGGACTGCGCACCTACGAGATCGAGGCGACGCGCGCTGGAAGGCGTGTCGAGACGACCGTGAGTCGCGGCATTGCCGAAGTCGCAGAGGTGACCCGCGGCGGCACCGTCGTACGGTCCGCGCGTTTCATGGCCAGCCGTGTCGTAGCCCTCGTCGAGCACCCTGCGCACCAGAAGTCACCAGCCGAACAACCGCGCTAGGGGGGCCGACCGCTCGCCGACCGGCTTTCGACGGCGCGATTCCCGCACTGGCGTTGATCATGGCCCAGGCGTGATCATTCTTCGCGGATGATCACACCTCCGCCATGATCAACTTCTTGGGTTCCTCTCGCAACCCCATCCAGCAGTCGATCGGCGCCGAAACCTTGCTGACCGGACCGTGAAGCACCGTCCACATCGGCGAGGGATCGACTGCCATGCCATCGACAGCTGACAACGCGACACCAAACGCAGGAAAGCACAGACGTCCAGGGCCGCCGAAGGCGCCGCGCATCCTTCCGGCGGTCGGTCTGGCCGTCGCGGTCGGCCTCGGCCTGATCGCGAGCTCCTCGGCAGACAATCCGATGTCGCAGGCGGCCAAGCAGGTGCAGGTCGATGCGAGTGGCTTCGACAGTGACGACTGGGCTGCCGCGGATGCCGCGCTGGAGCCGTACATGACCCCGGAGCATCTCGCCGCCGTCCCCGTGGGGCCTGAGGATGTCGCACCACCAGTGGAGGCTGTGCTCACCGGCGACGAGGTGATCGACTCGCTCGGCGAGAACGGTATCCCCGAGGTTGCGGTGCAGGCCTACATGGATGCGGAAAGCCGGTTGGCGTCGACCGATCCGGAGTGCGGAATTGAGTGGACACTCCTCGCCGCCATCGGGCGAGTCGAGTCGAACCACGGTCGGTTCGGCGGTGCCCAGCTGCGCGCAGATGGATACGGCACCAAGCCGATCCGCGGCATCCCGCTGGACGGACGCCCGGGGGTGGCAACGATCCGCGACACCGAGAACGGCGCGCTCGACGGCGACAAAACATTCGACCGAGCTGTCGGTCCGATGCAGTTCATCCCCGGGACTTGGGCGTCATTCGGGGTCGACGGCAACGAGGATGGCAAGAAGGACCCCAACAACATCTTCGACGCGGCCGCCGGCGCCGCCGAATACCTGTGCGAGGGCGACGGCGACCTGCGCGACGAGGGCCAGGCAGCACGCGCCGTGCGCCGCTACAACAACGCCGATGAGTACGTGCGCGTCGTGCTCAACCTTGCCGCGATGTACGAGGCGGGAGGCGTGGAAGAAATTCCTACGTCCGACGAGCCGGTGACCGACGAGCCGTACACAGACGAGCCGTTCGAGGAGGAGCCCGCACCGGACGAGGACTCTGACATCATTGCGGCCGCTCCGGCCGATCCCGAGCCCGCCGCGCCGGCAGCACCCGCCCCGCCGGCCGCTGCTCCGGCACCAGCAGCGCCAGCACCGGCCCCCGCGGCTCCGGCGCCTGCTCCCCCTGCACCCTCGGCTCCGGCCGTTCCGCCGGCCCCCGAGCCGGCACCGTCCGAGCCCCCGCCGACCGCATCCGAGCCGACACCGTCCGAGCCGACACCGTCCGAGCCGACACCGTCCGAGCCGACACCGTCCGAGCCCGCACCAACCGAGCCCGCACCAACCGAGCCCGCACCAACCGACGAGCCGGCGCCGGAGCCCACTGCGACCGAGGAACCCCCGGACACAGCGACTGTGGGTTGGGCCCCCGCGATGCGGGAGGTCGTGGTCGAGATCTTGACCGAGGCAACCGCCCCGGCTCAGGCTCCAGCCGAGCCGGAGGCACCTGCAGAGGCGCCAGCCGAGGCACCCGCATCCCCGGCACCAGCCGAGGTGCCAGCCCCCAGGAGCCGGCCCCGGCCCCCGACGCAGCAAGCCTGGAGCCCGCCGCTCCGCCCAGCGGGTGACGGACCCAGCCACACCCGTTGCGTCCGAAGAAGCGTGCACTATTGCGCACGCTTCTTCGGACGTTACGCGTCGTGGGCGCCGCGAACCGGTCCGGTGAGTGCATGCGTACTCCTCGCAAAGAGCGCCGACACAAAGTCAGCGCGCACCGGAAAGAGGGGACCATGGACAACACTGGTATGCGCAGGGCAAGTCGGCTCGGGATCGCAGCGGGCGCGGCGGCCGTACTGGCTATCGGCTTCGGAAGCCCGGCCTCAGCTCACGGAAGGACCTCGGCGTCAGTCCACAACGACACGCTCTTCGTGCAGGCGAGCAATCAGAGTGATCGCCTGGCTCTGCGTCTCGCACCGGGCGACCAGGGCACGCTGCAGGTTGACTTCGGCGACGACACAACGCCTGAGCACAGCTTCGACCGCGCGACCTTTAGCCGGATCGAGGTAAACCTTCGGGCGGGAAACGACGTGTTCCGCGTCGACCAGGCCAACGGAGCGTTTGCGGACGAGGCGCTGTCCGTACGTGCCGGTGCTGGCAATGACAACATGGACGGCGGTGATGGCGCAGAGCTGTTCGAAGGCAACTCCGGTAACGACTTTGCGGACGGAAACAGGGGCGACGACACCGGCGTGATGGGTGCCGGTAACGACACCTTCCGTTGGGACCCGGGCGACGGCAGCGACATCATCGAAGGCAAGTCCGGCTTCGACACGCTCGACTTCAACGGTGCCGCAGCAGCCGAGAACATGAGCCTGTCCGGCAACGGGAGGCGTGCGCTGTTCCTGCGCGATGTTGGCAACATCCGCATGGACATGAGGGGCGTCGAGCGGTTGGACCTGACGGCACTTGGCGGCGCAGACCGGGTGACCATCGACGACATGACCCGGACGGACTTCCGAAAGGCTGACGTCGACCTGTCCAACGCCGGTGTCGGCGACGGCGCGGCCGACGTCGTGACCGTCGTCGGGACACAGCAGCCTGACAATGTCGCCGTGACCACCAACGGATCACGCATCGACGTGTTCGGCCTCAAGACCACGACCAGCCTCACCGGCAGCGAATTGGCCGACCAACTGCAGGTGCGCACACTGGCTGGCAACGACAATGTCGCGGTTGACCCTGCCGTCAACGCGCTCATCGGCGTTGCCGTCGACCTGGGCGCCCAGTAGCCGGCAACCAAGCACGATGAGGGTCCCGACCAAGTGGTGGGGCCCTCATCGTTCGGGTGTGGCCGAAGTGGACGGCGCGCCGGTGGGATCTAGCTTGTCGACATCGAAAGCCGAGAGCACGCCGGCGCTGATGCTCAAGAACCCCGATGCGAAGGCCAGCAGGATCGCCCAGGTGAGTTCTTCCCTGGTGTGTCGGAAGCACGGCTCCATGACGTCGCGCGCTGCGGCCGATCGACTGAAGCCGCTCTCCACAAAGAAGAAGATGCCCACGAGGAAGAGCCCCACCACCGCCGAGGAAACCTCGGCCATGTTGAGCAGAAACGCGTCCGACACCAGCACCGAGAGCGGCCCGATACGGCTGACCACACGACTGGAGCCCTGAGATCGACGCGAAGTGTGTTCGGCGTACAGGAGAAATGAGTTTCCAACCTGTCAGAGGCACCCAGTAGCGTCGCGCACATGCCTACGACAACCATCAGTGCGGAGCAGCTGGTTCGCCAGTTCGACACCGTGACGGCAGTCGCCGGCGTCGATCTCGCGATCACCGAGGGTGAGATCTATGGCTTCCTCGGGCCCAACGGCGCAGGGAAGACGACGACGGTTCGCATGCTGTGCACACTTCTGGCGCCGACGAGCGGCCGAGCGGTCGTGGCCGGTCACGATGTCGCCACCAGCCCCGGTCAGGTGCGGCTCAACATCGGCGTGGCCATGCAAGATGTCGCGCTCGATCCCAAGCAGACCGGCAACGAGCTGCTGCGGTTGCAGGGACGGCTCTACGGGCTGTCCAACGCCCAGGTCGAGCAGCGCTTGAAAGAGCTGACGACCCTGGTCGACATCGGCGATGCCCTGGGTCGGCGCATCAGCACCTATTCCGGGGGCATGAAGCGCCGCCTCGACCTGGCAGCGGCTCTGGTGCACAACCCGACGGTGCTGTTCCTCGACGAGCCGACCACGGGGCTCGACCCGGTGAGCCGGGCACGCGTGTGGGAAGAGGTCCGCCGACTCAACCAAGAGCTCAACATGACGATCTTCCTGACCACCCAATATCTCGAGGAGGCCGATGAGCTCGCCGATCGCGTCGGCATCATCAACGGGGGAAAGATTGTGGCCGAGGGCACCCCGTCCGACCTAAAGCGCAGCATCGGCAACGACGTCATCTTTGTGCGCCTCGACGGCAGCGCCTCCTTGGCCCGCACCGCGGTCGAGAGCCTGACCGGCGTCGAGAGCGTCGACGATCGCGGCAACGAGCTGGTGATCACCGCGACCGACGGCTCGGCCATCATCGGGCCGGTGGCTGTCGCACTCAACGACTGCGGCGTGCCCGTTCGCCACCTAACGCTCCGCACACCCACTCTCGATGACGTCTTTGTCGAGATGACCGGCACGCACATCCAGACCGAGGAGTCCTTCGGCGATGGCTCGGAGAGCGACGACGTCACCGAGACCGAGCCCCAGACGAGCAAGTCAGGATCGCGGAGGTGACGAGATGACGGCAATCGACTCCAGCCTGCCCGCGCCCGTCCAGCCGAGTGCCATCCGGGCCCGGCCGGCGGGCTTCCTGCACGATGTGGCCGCGATTGCGGGGCGGTCACTTCGTGCGGTGCCACGCGATATCGAGGCGGTCATCCCTCCGATCTTCATCGCGCTGTTCTTCTTCCTGGTCAACATCGGCACGTTGCAAGACCTGACCGAGAGCAGCATTCCGGGCTTCGACGTCAAGGCGTTCCAGATGCCGACGGCGATCCTGCTGGGCGTCACCGGAGTGACGCGGGCATATTCGCTGGTCCTCGACGTGCAGGACGGCTACTTCGATCGGCTGCTGCTCACGCCGATCCGGCGCCTCGCGATCCTGCTCGGGCACCTGGCCGCTGACGTGGCGGTGGCATGCGCACTGACCATCCCCATCCTGGCGACGGGTTTTCTGCTGGGTGTCCGATTCGAGACAGGCCCGCTCGGGGTCGTCGCATTCATCCTGCTGGCCGGGCTCTGGAGCCTGGCGTTCGCCGGGTTCGGCTACGCGATTGCGCTCAAGACCGGCAACCCGGCGGCGGTCAACTCCAGCTTCCTGCTCTTCTTCCCGTTCCTGTTCCTCACATCGTCCTATGTCCCGCGCGAACAGCTGTCCGGCTGGCTCGACACCGTCGCCGCCATCAACCCCGTCACCTACCTACTCGAGGGCATGCGCTCACTGATCATCAGCGGCTGGCAGTGGGAGGAGCTCGGTCAGGCACTGCTCGCTATCGGCATCGTCGGGGCTGTGAGCATGTCGATGTGCTTCGCCGCCCTACGTGGCCGCACCAAGCGTGGCTGAGGGAGGCGCCGGCTAAGGCTGGTCAGGGCAGTCGTACGTGTTGCGGACCAAGCTCGTCGATGCGGCTGACGCCGAGCAGCGCCATCGTGCGTGTGACTTCTCCAGCCAGGATCTCCGCCGCACGCTCGACGCCACGCTCGCCTCCCGCCATCAGCCCGTACAAGTAGGCACGACCCACCATCGTCGCGTCGGCACCCAACGCGATGGCGGCGACGATGTCTGCGCCGCTCATGATGCCCGTGTCGATCCACACCTCGGCGTCGTCACCGACCTTGTCGACCACGTCGGGCAGCAACCGCAGTGGCACCGGCGCGCGGTCGAGCTGGCGGCCGCCGTGGTTGGACAGCACTATCGCGTCGGCGCCGGCGTCGACCATGCGGACCGCATCGGCGACGGTCTGGACGCCTTTGATGACAAGGGGTCCGTCCCATGAGCCGCGCAACCATTCCAGGTCGGCGAGCGTCATGCTCGGGTCGAACAACTCGTCGAGCAGCTCGGCGATGGTCCCCTGCCACGAGTGCAACGACGCGAACGTCAGCGGCTTCGTCGTGAGCAGGTTTATCCACCACGCAGGCCGCAGGCTCAAGTCCAGCACCGTCTTGACCGTGAGCGCCGGCGGGATCGAGAACCCGTTGCGAGCGTCGCGCAGCCGTGCGCCGGCCACCGGCACGTCGACGGTCAGCACGAGCGCTTCGAAGCCGGCCGCTTTCGCCCGGCCCATCAGGTCCTCGCCGGCCGCGCGGTCCTTCCACACGTAGAGCTGGAACCACTTGCGTGCATCCGGTGCCGCCACGGCGACTTCCTCGATCGACGTGGTGCCCATGGTGGAGAGCGAGTACGGAATGCCGCGCCGCTCGGCGACCCGCACCACGGCCCGCTCTCCTTCGTGCTGCATCAGTCGGGTGAAGCCCGTCGGAGCAAACGCGAACGGCAGCCGTGATGGCCGGCCGAGCATCGTCGTCGTGGTGTCCACGGCCGACACGTCGTGCAGGACGGACGGCTGGAACTCGAGGTCGCGGAACAGGGCGCGCGCTCTCCGCAGGCTGATCTCGGCCTCTGCGGCACCGTCGGTGTAGTCGAATACCGCGCGAGGTGTACGGCGCCTGGCCACCGCCCGCAGGTCAGCGATCGTCAACGCTTTGGCTAGCCGGCGCTTCGTCGGGCTCGGCTCGTACGGGCGCGCCCGCAGCAGCGGTCGCAGCTCGGACCATCGTGGGAGCTGACGCTCGGCCATCATGAAGCGCCTCCAGCACTTGACGCGCTCGACCGAACGTACCCGACGACGGAGTCAGCCGCCCCCATGGCAGTGGATCATCCGACATCGACAGAGCCATGAACCCGCCGATGTCGGATTGATCACTTGGCGCTCGGGGTGGGATGTTGGCTTCGTGAGTAGCGACCCTGAGGTGCGAGACGGCGTGGAGCTGACCAACCTCGATCAGCAGTTGTTCGACGGCGCCGAGGCGACCAAGCGGGATCTGGTCGACTATCTGGACGCGGTGTCCGAGCGGATCGTCCTGGTGCTGCGGGACCGGCCGCTTTCAGTGGTCCGGGTGCGCCCCGGGCAGCCGCCATTCATGCAGAAGAACGTCCCGAAGTACACCCCGGACTGGGTGCGCACGGTGTCGATGTGGGCCGAGGCGTCGAAGCGCGACGTGTCGTACGCGTTGTGCAACGACCGCCGTACGTTGCTGTGGTTCGCCAACCAGCGGGCCGTGGAATATCACCCGACGCTCGTCCTCACTGATGCCTGGGACCGGCAGACCCACCTCATCCTCGACATCGACCCCCCGCCGGCGGCGAACTTCTCGTTTGCCGCCCGTGCCGCTCAGCTGATCCGTCAGACGCTGGCCGATGCCGGCATGGCCGGAACGGTCAAGACAAGCGGCGCAAAGGGTCTGCATGTCGTCGTCCCGCTCGATGAGCAAGCGACGATGGACGAGGTGGCCGCGGCGACCCGCGCGATCGCCGCGCGGGCAGAGCGCCTGGACCCCGTTCTTGCGACGACGGCCTACGTCAAGGATGACCGCGAGGGGAAGGTGTTCCTCGATTCGACCAGGTCGGGTGGGGCGACAGTAGTGGCCGCGTACAGCCCTCGCGTGCGTCCAGGAGTGCCCGTGTCGTTTCCTCTCGCATGGGAGGACCTTGATCGTGTGACACCGGCCGACTTCACAGTGCACACGGCGATTGATCTGCTGGCCGACCGCGATCCGTGGGCCGCGAACATGCCCGCCCCACAGCCGCTGAACGCCGACCTGGTCGAGGAGGGGCGAGCAATCCCGGTTGCGCGAGTGCAAGCGATGCACGAGGGCAAGCGGCGGGCCCGCGCTCGCCGCAGGCTAGCGGGCGCCCGCTATGGACAGCCGGCGGGTGTCGGGGCACGATCAGTGCCTGTGACTCACGTATATGCACGCAAGGTTCAGTCGAGCCGCTCGACCTACGTGGTCGCGGCAGCCCTGGTTGGCGTGCTGGCCGCGACGTCGTTTACGAGCACCATGGGTGGTGCCCAGGCTGCGGGTGCCGGAGATGACCGTACGGCGAGGGGAACCGTCTTCTACCCCAATCCGGTGCAGCAGCTTGGCCTGCAGGACCTGGTCGACCACAAGGACGCGGACGACCCGGTGTTCGCTCCGGCGTACCAGGGAGTGACCCTCACGGATCTCGACGATTCCGGCCGACTCGTCGGTTCATTCGTCGCGGTCAAGAGCAGCACCGGTAAGCAGGCGAGGGCGGTGGACGGTGCGTTCGACTTTCGTCGAGACAGCGACCAGTTCGAGCAGGTCATGGGCTACTACTGGGTGACGACCGCCCAGGCGTACCTGCAGCACCTCGGCTTCGGCGGGACTCTGCGGCCGGTGAACCAACGCCAGATCGAGTTGCGCATCAATCAGTTCGGCGGGGACAACTCGTTCTTCCGCGAGGACAAGGCCAACATCACGCTGGGCAAGGGCGGCGTCGACGACGGCGAGGACGCCGAGGTCATCGTGCACGAGTACGGGCACTCGGTGCAGGACAGCCAGGTGGCCGGGTTCGGGACCACCCTGGAATCGGGTTCGATCGGCGAGGGCTTCAGTGACTACCTCGCCGTCGCTGTCACGAGCTGGGCAACTGGCACCCCCACCCTGACGCCGGAGGCGTGCGTCGCCGACTGGGACTCCGTCTCGTACACCAACACGGCCCCGCACTGCCTGCGCCGGCTCGACGAGGACAAGCGGTACCCGAAGGATGTCGTCGGCGAGGTGCATGCCGATGGCGAGATCTGGTCCCGTGCCCTGTGGGACATTCGCGCTGCGCTCGGCGACACCAGGGCGAGCACGCTCATCATTGACGCCCAGTTCGACTTCGCGGCCAACACGACCTTCCGCGCGGCAGCGCTCGCCACGGTGGCGGCGGGGCAGCGCCTTTACGGCCCCTCCACAGCACAAGTGGTACGTGCTGCCTTTGTCGCGCGCGGCATTCTGTGAGCCGTTGCCGCCTAGCGATGAACCATGCGAGGCAGATCGGGATCTTGTTGGGTCCCTGAGTTCGAGGCATAGCATCGGCCCCTGCGAGCAACACGAACGATCACATACCGGAACGCGCGCCGAACAGCGCATTCCACGAACGGCATCCGCAGTACTCGCGGCAGAACCGGAAAGTCGATCAAGCTCTCCAGTTGCATGACTTTCCTGGCGCCGACCTCCCGGCGGTTAATCGCAGCCGATAGTCGGCTGGCCCGCGCTCGTGCACTACGCGTCGGTGACGCGCTCGTGCCTGTGTCGTCCCCAATGCCCGGGGGCTAGCGCGAATCTCCCGTTTGGTAGGCGGATTTGAGCGTCGCGTCGGGGCGCCTCATCCTGAGACCTGTGGGTGTCATCGAATTCGAGCTCGAGCGCACCATCAAGGCACCCATCCACGACGTCTTCGCGCGGCTGGCCGACATCAACAGGCACAACGACTGGATGCCCAATAAGGGCAGCATCCTGCGGCACACACAGCAGACATCGCCCGGCGAGCCGGCCCTGGGAACGACCTTCCTTGACGAGACGACCTATGGCCCGACCCCTGGCGAAATCGTCGCGTTCGATCCGCCTCACAAGCTGGTGTACCACTGGTGGGACAAGTCCAAGGCGGGCAAGGTCAAGACCGAGGGTTGGCCCGGGTACTCACTAGAGACCGGGGGTGACAACACGACGCTCGTGCGCCACCACGCCAGGATGCATACCTACGGCATCTACCGTTTAACGACGCCGATCCTCCGCAGGATCGCCGTCAGCGCGAAGACGCACCCGCCAGCGGATCAGACCGTGCACCGTCTCCAGCGGCTGCTAGTCGAATGACGCCGGCAAAGCCAAGAAGGACATCACCATCGGGCAGGCCAAGGCGATTCTCGCCGGCGTGCGGCCCATTGACCTGGCCAGGAAGACCCGTTGCTGTACGCGGCGGAACAGCATGCCAAGCTGGTGGCGGTCGAGAGAAGATGAAGGCACTGACCAAAGAGCTGAACACCATGGTGCTGGCCCGGCAGCGAGCCTGATGGACTGCCCGGGGTCGGCCCAGTGGTCGCGGCCCGGATCTGGCCGACGTTGGGACGTGGCCCGGTTCGCCGACCGCAACCGGTTTGCTTCGTGGACCGGCACCGCGCCACTGGACGCCTCATCGGGTGAGCAGATCCGACACCGGCTCTCGCGCGCCGGAAACCGGAAGATGAACCACATGTCCACATCGCAGCGGCAACGCAGGCCCGGTCGACACCGACGGCCGCGCCACACGGGCAAGGGCCGAGGCCGGTAGGCGGCGGTATGAGGCACCTCATCGCGGCAAGGGTCGTGCCGGTAGGATTCAGCGACCGCAGCGGTCCACCCGCTCCCATGGGCCGTCGGTGGTGAGCCAGCCGGCGACGGCGTCGGCGAGCGGCACGTGAGGCTCGCTCTGTCAGCACCACCACCCAGCATCCACACCGAGCGCCTTGAGCTTCGCCCGGTGCGAGACGAGGACCTCGACAGGATCCTGGAGTATCGCAACCTGCCGGAGGTGAATCGCTGGCTGATTCGCACCGAGGTCGACCCCGCGACGTTCAGGGCCGCGTGGCGGCGTGCGGCGGAGGACCCCGACGATCACAGCGTGGCGGTGGTCCTCGACGATGTGGTGATTGGGACCGTCTCCTTGGAAGTGAAGGACGGGATGGGTCAGCCCGGCATGCCGCTGCGGACAGAGGCCCTACTCGGCTACATCTTCGATCCGGCTTACGGCGGCAACGGCTATGCCACCGAGGCTGTCACGGCGATGGTGGCGCACGCGTTCGATCGGCTGGGAGTCCGAAGGATCACCGCTGGTTGCTTCGCTGACAACCTCGCCTCGGTGCGGATCCTCGAGAAGGTCGGCATGCGTCGTGAGCAGCACGGCGTGGGCGACTCCTGGCACGCCAAGCTGGGCTGGATAGACGGCTACACGTACTCCCTGCTCTCCGAGACGTGACGCGACGGGACGCGGCCGTAGCGCCGGCGAACCTGATGAGGCCAGCTCGCTGAAGGCGTTGCTCGACGAGTTGAACGAGGAGCTGCAGAGATTCGAGGCTGCTGCACGCCGTGCGTGGTCTCGCTGAGGCGTCGGTCAGAACCTATGTCGACCGATCGCGATTCTTTGTCCGCTGGTTGGCGGGCGACTTCCAGTTCCGCGGACCGAACAGTTAGGGTGCCAAACAAGCTCCAGGCGCGAGCACGCGGCGGTATGACACTGCCGCGGTCGCGGCGAAAGACGCGGCTGGCCGAGACGGCCAGATTGTGACCGATCGCCGGGCTCCGTGCCTTTCTGTATACGGGCATCTTGTGAGAACAGTGAGCTAAACGGAGTCGAGGGCCCGATACGCCGAAGTGCTCGTCAGCGTCGTCGATGACCGCGAGCACGCGCCGAGACACGAGCCCGTGGCCATCGTGTCGCTCGAAGACTTCGCTACTGGCCCCGGCGCATCTCTCAGGCAAACCCGCTCGTGTACTACGCGTCGGTGACGCGCTCGTGCCTGTGTCGTCCCCAATGCCCGGGGGCTAGCGCGAATCTCCCGTTTGGTAGGCGGACTTGAGCGTCGCGTCGGGGCGCCTCATCCTGAGACCTGTGGGTGTCATCGAATTCGAGCTCGAGCGCACCATCAAGGCACCCATCCACGACGTCTTCGCGCGGCTGGCCGACATCAACGGGCACAACGACTGGATGCCCAATAAGGGCAGCATCCTGCGGCACACACAGCAGACATCGCCCGGAGAGCCGGCCCTGGGAACGGCCTTCCTTGACGAGACGACCTATGGCCCGACCCCTGGCGAAATCGTCGCGTTCGATCCGCCTCACAAGCTGGTGTACCACTGGTGGGACAAGTCGAAGGCGGGCAAGGTCAAGACCGAGGGTTGGCCCGGGTATTCGCTAGAGACCGGGGGTGACAACACGACGCTCGTGCGCCACCACGCCAGGATGCATACCTACGGCATCTACCGTTTAACGACGCCGATCCTCCGCAGGATCGCCGTCAGGGAACGCACCGCCACCATCGACGCACTCAAGGCATCGTTCGAATCCAACGACCACTGGCATGAGTGAGACATCCTTCGGCAGGACAGCGAGTCTCGTGCGGCATTACCACCAGCCGCTGTACGCGGCGGTATGACGCCGCCGGCGGCTCAGGGTGGGGGGTCCCGCCCCAGAGATTCGCTGACCAGCAGGGACGGCCGATCGGTCGCGCATGGGTCCGGCGGCCGCGGGCTACCGGCGAGTGGTGACCTTGATCCGACAGGGGGCTGACGGACGCACTCTCTGGCCGGAACCATCCGCGGCAGGGACGACGGGTGCGCCCAGCTGACTCCTAGGCCGTCAGGAGCGCAGACCGCGACCGAATCAACCGGCCTCTCAGGAAATGAGTTGACGCTCAAGTTGGGCCACGGCGCTGACGGACAGGCCCCGGCCAACGACGAGCCGCCCCCGTCGCCGGGAGCGGCTCGTCGTTGGCCGTTCGGTTGTCGACCGTCAGAGAACGGCTCGGAAGTTGATCCAGGCGTCGTTCATGCGCTGCGCCTGTCCCTCGGTGAACAGATACATGCAGGAGTCCTGCGAGTAGTCCATGAAGTTGTGGATCGGGTCGAGGCCCGGGGCGCTGCAGGTGTCGGCTCCCTCGGGACAGTCGAACTGCGGGTGCGCTTCCTTTGGCGTGTCCGTGACGAAGTCGTTGGATGCCGAGCAGCCGGCCTGGAACGTGTGGTGCAGGGCCAGCCAGTGTCCGACCTCGTGGGTGAGGGTGTCTCCGAGGGAGTACTTGCCGATGTTGCCGCCCGGCATGGACTCGTCGAGCATCACCACGCCGTCGATGTAGTCACGGCCGTTGTTGTAACCCTGTGGGAAGTACGCCCAGCCGAGGAGGTTGTCGCCGATGTTGGCGGCGTACACGTTGAGGGTCTCGCTGTTGCCGGTCTGGAGCGCGCGCTTCATGTCACGCTCGGTCTTGCCCGGCACCACGGAGTACCACGAGTCGCTCATGACGAACTCGATCGATTGGAGGCTGAAGCGGAATGGCGTGTCCGCGGCCTCGTCCTCGTAGCCGGCGGGCTCGGCGGTGCCGGAGAAGGAGTCGTTGAGCACCTTCATCTGTGCGTTGACCATCGCCGTCCACTGGGCGTCGGTGCGCGAGCTGGGCTCGGACGAGGGCTGGATCATGTGGAAGACCACCGGGATGTGCACCGAGCCGTTGGGCATGCGCGGCTGGGCCTTGATCCTGCCGTAGGCCTTGGCGTTCGGGTCCTGCGCCGGCTCCTGACCGTTCTTGTCGCGGACCCGGGCGGCGGAGGAGCCATCCTCGCACTTCTGCACAGCAGGGCTGGCATGAGTGCCGGATGCCACAGCAGGAGCGGTAGCCACGGCGACGGGCGCGGTTCCGCCCGCGACAAGCGCCCCGGCAGCAGCTGCGACCAGAGCGCTACGGATCTTCAGACTGCGCATCGCAAGTTCCTCTCCCCGTGAGGCGGACGACGCCAGGAATGTATCGTCTTGACGGTTCGGCCGGACGAACTGCGCCACGTTTCACGTCAGAAATGCTCCTCTCCACCTTCTGTGGGCCCGCGCGCATCCAGGTGCGCGCGTCAAAGGGGCTACTAGAGCTTCACGCCAGGACCGGCGTCAGGCCAGACTCGGTCCGGGCGCTCGACGGGACGCTCTGTTCTGGGCTGCCCACCCCGTTCGTGGGTGTGGCTCTATTCCGGTTTGCGAACCGTCGACTGAGTGATGCGCCTGACCGGCCCCGGCGATCGCGCGAGGGCTCAGTCGCCTTTGAGCCGGGCGATCTCCTCTCGAGCTGCCTTGACCAGCTCGTCGTTGGTGTGCGCGTGCCCCCACAGTCCCCAACCGCCGTCCTCGGCCTCTGTGAGCAGGACCCACGTTCGCGTTTTCAAACTGGGGTCGCCGGCCGCGGTCGCCACGAGGTCGGTGAGTTGCTCGACGACAGCGAGCTGTTTGTCCCGGTCCAAGGCTCCCTTGTTGGTGAGCACTTGCACGCGCACGTAGTCCTCGTCGCCGTCCACGTTCGCGATCGCACCGGAAGCCGCTTCGTGAACGAACGCGGCAGTGTTCTTCCGGAACATCGGTATGTCGGGGACGCCTTCCACCTGCATCATCGTCGCCGCCGCGCTGGTCGCGAGTTCCGCGGTGTCGCTGAACGTTCCCTTGGCTGCGTAGATGTCGATCATCGGCATGGTTGGATCCCCTCAGCAGTGATGGTGTTGCTGAATGTGTTCGCCCGTGCTCAGTCGAACACCATGACGTGGCGCACCTCGACACCGCTCAATCTTGCGTCCCGACGAACGGACTGCGGTGAGACTGTTCGCCTAGTCCGCAACACGTCGATATCCGCCGCTGATCCAGTCGGCGACCAGTCGGCCGTATTCCTCCGCTGCTTGTTCCCAGGCGAAGTGACCGGCGTCGAGAGGGTGTATCTCGCTGTTGGGGAGGAGGTCGTCGAGGTACTCGCTGTTCGACCACGGCACGAGGTCATCGTGGCGGCCCGCCACGATCTGGGTCGGCGTGGTGATGGACGGCAGCAGATCATGCAGCACCGGGTTCTGCTCGGGGTAGGTCCGCACAAACCGCGCCGACTCTGCGAAGCGTCCGAGGTCGTAGGCGCTGACGTAGTCCTCGTGGACCTCTGGCTCGCTGACGCTCGGGGCGGCGGGCTCGACCGCGTAGCCGATATTCGTTCTGGCGTCTAGAGCGCGCACGTCATCGAGAGTCGGCGCTTCGATGATCTCCTTGAGCGCGCCGCCCGCGTCGATCGGAAAGCGGACCGCGCCGCCGCCAACAGTCAGGCTCGTGACCCGTTCGGGAGCCTTCGCAGCAAGGAACAGCGCCGCGGCCGTGCCAACGTCCGGGCCGACGACGTGCGGAGCTCCCAGGCCCCATTCATCGATCATGCGGGCCAGGAACGCTCCGGAGCCGTCCGGGGCGATCAACTCCGGGCGACCATCCGAGTGGCCGAACCCCGGCATGTCGATGGCGACCACCCGCCCGACTGCCGCAACGCGGTTCCAGATGCGGCGGAAGGCCCAAAGGCTTTCCGGCCACGGCGCCAGCAGCAGGATGGTGTTGTCCGAGTCTGCCCTGTTGTCCGCGAACCTCACCCGTACCCCGTCACAGACTCGGAAGTACGTGCTGATCGTCGAAACCGCCTCGGCACCCATCTGACAACTCTCTTCGTTGAACCCGCTGTCGGCCGGATCGCCCGCCTGACCTGCCCAGACCCCGCACTGGAGCGATCGCTCTAGTTACCTTCTAGACCAATCGCTCCAGTAGTGTCAAGGGTGTGGTACGCGGTCGTGACACTCGAGCAGAGCTGGTACAGACGATGGCGCGGTTGCTGCGCGACCAGGGCTACACCGCGACCGGGCGGGCACAGTTGCTGGCCGAGAGCGGCGTCACCAACGGGTCGCTGTACCACCACTTCCCGGACGGCATGGTGGAGGTGGCCGAAGCTGCCCTCGCGGCGTCCGGCCGCCTCGTTGCCGACGCGCTCCGCGAAGCCTTGGACGGGGCACCGACCGCAGGGGAAGGCGTCGTCCGATTCCTCGACATCGCACAGGAAGCGGCGATCGACGAACAGTACGTCGGTTGCCCCGTGGCGCCGACCGCACTCGAATCACCCATCATCAGCCCCCGTCTCCGGACGGTCGCAGCACGGTGCTTCGATCAATGGGAGGCACTGATCGCCACACGGCTACGCGCGGACGGATGGCCCGAGGAATCGGTCGCGCCGGCGGCCTCGGCGACCCTCGCCCTCATTGAAGGTGCGCTCCTGCTCGCTCGGGTGAGCGGGCAACCAAACCACCTCGCCCACGCTAAGCACGCAGCACTGACTCTCCTCGCCCCGCCACCCGCCCAGGACAACAGCTGATCGCCGGTCGTTCGCAGGTCGTGTCAGAAGGGCGATTCCGCGTGCTCTGACCATGCCCTCATGATCGGCTGTTTCCAGCTGCTGGCTCCGATCAATGCATCGCGCGGGACACGACCGGTCGGTCGTGCTTTCGGCGGTACGCCTCCGCGAAACCGGCGCGAAGAAACAGCTCGAGAGTGCCCTGGTAGATGCTGGTCGATGCCCGCCGGCTCCCTGCGGTGTCGATCGGATACCCCTCAACCAGTCGAGCGCCGTTCGCCGCGGCGTGATCGACCGCGCCAGCGAGCAGCGCGGTGGCGACTCCCGACCCACGGTGCTCTCTCGGGACCCAAAAACAGACGACCGACCACACGTGATCGTCGGCCAGCCGCTCCCGATCGATGAGCGGCGAACGCAGCACCCGCGCGTATTCCTCTCGCGGCGCGACGCTCACCCAGCCGACTGGCCGGCCCCCGCGGAGGGCAATGAGCCCAGGGACCTTCCCGTCTGCAGTCAAGCGTTGTAACAGCCGGCGGTTGCCGGCGCCCTTGTCGCGTATGCCCGACTCGTATTGCTTGCCCGACTGGCGAAAGTAGGTACACCAGCAGTTGCTGTAGGCGCCGGACGGACCGAAGAAGGCCGCAAGCTGCCGCCAACGGTCCGGCGTCACGGGCACGATCTCCGTCATGGCATCCACGACATCACCATCCCGCAGCATCAGCCGATCGAGACATTGGTCGGATTGACCCCTTCACGCGCGGCATAGGCCGCCGCCTCGGCGCGGGTGCTGAGGTTCAGCTTTGTCAGGATGCTGCTCACGTGATGCGCGACCGTCTTGCGGCTGATGTACAACTGAGCCGCGATCTGCGGGTTGGTCATACCACGTGCCACGAGGTCCAGTACGTCGCGCTCGCGGCGCGACAGCAGTCCGACATCGCGCGCGCCAGGCTTCGGTGCCATACCGAGGTCACGCAAGACCGCCGCCGCGCGGTCTGCGTCATGGCGGGCACCGAGCCGCCCGAAAACTGCCAGCGCGCGGCCGGCTTCGACTGCCGCGAGTGCGGGATCGGTCGCCGCGGCAACCATGGCCCGCGCTAACCGGGTGCTAGCCACCTCGTACGGCAGCTCCCTCGCGTCGAAAGCCGCCGCCGCGTCGCCCAGCAAGCTTGCGGACTCGACGTCACGTCCCGTGGCGCCCGCGACGAGCCCGGCTGCCCGCGCGCACAAGGCGGTGGCTTGCGGATGCCGATGTCTCGGGCAGGCACGTTGGAGCGTCTGCAGCATGTGGTCGGCGCCGGTGACGTCTCCCACCTCGAGGTACGCCTCTGTAAGAGTGGCTGCGACGCTCACAAACTCGACGTCCTGCTCGTGCAGGTCCTGGAGCTGCGCGTTGAGCACGGCGACGGCGCGGTCGGCGTGATCGCGCGCGATGAGGACTCGGGCCGTGACGACGGCGCCCAGGGGCCAGCCCGCCACCTCGTCGAGCAGCTGCTCCGCCACCTCGGCCTGACCCTGCCGGAGGCGCAGCTCGGCCAGCCCAGCCAGCGCCTCGCAGCGCGGCTCCCGTCCCAGATCGGCCGACATCGACAGCGCGGCTGCGAGCTCTCGCTCGGCTTTCTCCCAGTGCCCCGTGGCGAGAAGCACCCTGCCGTAGTGCGAGCGGCATCGCGCCTGCAGGAACGGGCCGCCGAATCTCTCCGTGAAGGTATCGGCGGCATCGCACCACTCCGTGGCCCGCTTCAGGTCCTGAAGCACGCTGCATGCTGCAAGCATGCTGCAGCTGTTCCACACGACGGTCTCGAGCCGCTGACACTCCCCCGCGTACGTGCCGGCCATCGCCTCGTCGAGCAGCGCCAGCCCACCGTCCACATCGCCGTGGAAGACCAGGGCCCGACCCAGATCGGCCATCGCGACCAGCTCGAGGTCCGTATCGCGGGACGTACGGGCACCGTCCAGGGCTCGGCGCAACAGTTCGAGCTGCTGGTTGGGATCCGATGAAACGTAGCCCTCCATCAGCCACAGCCACGGGTCGAGACTCCGGTCGTCGCCCGCGCTGACCGCGCGCTTAGCCCGCGCGATCCAACCTCGTGCTGCGGCCTCGTTGTCCAAGTTACTGAGGTAGGAAACCGCGATCTCTAGGGCGACCGCCGCCGCGTCGCGCAGACGTTGGTCGCCGCGATAGATCGCGAACGCCCGTTCCCGGTGCCGGAGGCTCGCACGTATGTCGCCGAGCCACCACAGCGTGCTGCCCATGCCGGTCAGGGCTTCGGGCGTCTCCTGCTCACCCAAGGCGAGCCCGAAGAACTCTCGGGCCGCTTGCCAACGCCCGGCGGCCAGGGCGTCCTGCGCGCTCGCCAGGTGCTCGTCGTACCCCACTCCTTAATGGTCCGAGGATCTGACCTGGGCCGAAACCCCAAAAACCGACAGACAATAGGTCAGTTGACCGATGCTGAGAGTTCGTCGCCGTCCGAGTCTGAAGGTCTGGATCCGACGGAGGCCCTCGTGACCGAGACATTTCACCTGACGGTGGAGCAGGCCGAGGCCTACGACGAGCTGTTCGTGCCGGCACTGTTTGCTCAATGGGCTCCGCAGCTGCTCGATACCGCCAACGTCTCGCCAGGCCAGCGGGTGCTCGACGTGGCCTGCGGTACCGGGGTGGTTGCCCGCGCAGCCGCCGACTTGGTGGGTGATGCCGGAGTGGTCGTCGGTGTCGATCTGAACGCGGCAATGCTGGAGGTCGCGAGGCGTGTCCGGCCGGACATCCAGTGGCTCACCGGCGATGCAGTGGACCTGCCCTTCGACGACGGATCGTTCGACACCGTGCTGTGCCAGTCGGCCCTCTTCTTCTTCCCCGACCCGGCCGCCGCCATCCGCGAGATGAGCCGGGTAGCCAAGGCAGGTGGCAGCGTCGCCGTGCAGACGTACGCGAAACTCGATGCTCAGCCGACGTACGGCCAGTTCGTTGAGATCGTTCTCAGGCACGCCGGCCCGGAGGCGAAAAGCCTGGTCACGACGTATTTCTCGCAGGGCGACGAGCGAGAGCTCGCACTGGCCTTCGCCGATGCGGGGCTCGAGGCCACCGAAACGCGCACGCCCATGGGAATCGCCCGCTACGCCTCCGTGGATGCACTGGTCGAAATCGAGGTCAAAGGCACGCCACTCGTCGACAGCCTGAGCGACAAGGTTGTGGATCAGATTCTGGCAGACAGCCGGCAGCTGCTAGACGAAAACACGACACCCACCGGCGCGGTGGAGATGCCGATCCGGGCAGTGTTCGTCGCCGGCCGAAAAGCTTGAGCGCGGCTCGACGGCGCGCCGTGTAGAACAGGTGCATGGGCCGTACGGAGCGGCGTAGCACCCAGATCGCGGAGACGCGGGCGTTCTTCGGGCCACGGGCAGCCGACTGGGAAGACCATTTTCCCGACGACGACCCCCTGTATGCGCGGGCCGTTGCAGAGCTCGCGCCGCCTCCCGGTGGCGTCGCGCTGGATGCCGCGTGCGGTACCGGGCGAGCACTGCCTGCCCTACGCGACGCGGTCGGACAGGCCGGGACCGTCATCGCGTTGGACGTGACAGCCGAGATGCTCGCCGAAGTCGTACGACGCGGCCGTGACTCGCTCGCCACGCTGGTGCTGGCTGACGCGACCAATCTCCCTCTCAACGACGGGTCGGTGGACGCCGTGTTCGCCGCCGGGCTGCTCCCGCATCTCCACGATGCGGTCGCCGGGCTGGCGGAGCTAGCGCGCGTCTGCCGAGCCGGCGCCCGGCTGGCGCTGTTCAATCCGATCGGGCGGCAGAGCCTCGCCCGACGACACGGGCGCGAGCTTGACCCGGAGGACATCCGGGACGAGGCGCGGATCCGCGACGCGCTGGCCGCGGCCGGGTGGTCCTGCGAGTCGGTCGACGACTCGGAGCACCGCTATCTCGCCCTCGCGGTGCGCTAGCCGGCGCGCGATCGAGGCAGCAATGCTTCCGCGATGGCTTCGGCCACGAGCCGCGTCGCCTCGGTCGACTGTCGAAGCCGTCCTGACTGCTCGATCTGCACGCCGCCCGGGCCTGCCAGTCTGTTGACCACATTCCCCGGCGAGAGTCCGGAGAACGGATCACTGCACTGCGTCGCCACGAACACTCTGAAGTCGGCAACGGGCGCCAGCATGTGCCTGATCCGGTCGGCGATCTCATCTCTGCCGTCGAGGTCGAACTGGCCCCCGACGATCACGTCCAACGACTCCCCGGTGAATGGATTGCTAGCGCTACCGAAGCCGTGGAACGAGACGGCCATGGAATGCTCGCGCTCGAGCAGGTCATGGAACCCTGGAAATGACTGCTCGCTGATGTCATCACTGGTGATGTGCAGTCGAGGGCTCTGGTTCAGACCGCGCCCCGCGCACACCCAGGTGTCGAGCTGTAGCCGCTCGTCCCCAGACAGAAGAGCCACCTGCTCGGCCGTCCGTCGCTCGATAGCACCTCCGTGTGGAGCAATGACGGCCATGGCGCCACCCACCGTCACGGTCTCCCTCAGCTGTTGGTCTGCGAAGAGGTCGGTCGTCGCCAGGACTGTTGCTGTTGGCATGGCTCCTCGAAACAGACGGTCAGGATCGCTGAGCGCGACTTGGGCGACGCCCGCGTCGCAGCTGGGGAGGACCGCGGCCACCGTGAACGCGGCAATCGACGCGCCGCTGTTCAACATCACCTGCGGCCGAGCCCCCGGGCGGCTGAAATCGGCCGGTACCGCAAGGTCCAACGCGGCAAAGCCGCCCGCCGACAGACACACCTGCTCCGACGTCAACCTCGACGCGCAGACATCTTCGACGACCTGAACCTGCGCTTCCCCCATCCGTCTCCTCCCACGCGGTCGTACGAGGACGCAGCGCAAACGCCACCTATGGGGCTACGCGGCAACTAGCCAACAATGCGCCTCGGTGCGTCACCCGCGCATCTCCGGAGTCCGTGCGACGCGTCAGTGACGGCCGCTGCCTAGCTTGCATGGAGGAGGTGAGCGCATGGTGCTGCAGGACAGCTATGAAGTCATGGAGTACGCGACAGACGACGACGACCTGGAGTGGTTCGACGAATCGACGGAGCTCGCCGACGTCTTGCGCGACGCACTCAGCGATGACTATGTCGACGCAAGCCCGGATGAGATGGACGACGCGCTGTCAAGCGTCCTCGAGTCCATGAGCCCGGCGGAGTCGTTCAACTTCGCCAAGGCACTGAAGCAGATCGGACGCGGCGCCAGCAAGGCGCTGTCGGATCCGACTGTCGGCCAGGTACTGCGCACGGCGCTGCCCGCCGCCGGCGGCGCGCTCGGGACGGTCATCGGAGGCCCGCTCGGCACCTCGCTGGGCAGCAAGCTGGGCAGTGTTGCCGCAGGCGCCCTACCCGGTGCACCGAAGGCGCCTGCGGTTGCGGCTCCCGTGACGCCGGTCGCAGGCGGTTCCGCGGCGGCAGCCCAGGGGCTGGTCCTGACCCAACAGCCGGACGTGCTGCAGAGCCTGCTGGCGCTGGCGATGGGCGAGCACGGGCAGAAGTCGGTCAACGGTCTTCCGGTCGCCACGATCATGGGCATGCTTAGCTCTGTCTTCGGCCAGGCGGCGGCGGATGCAGACGAACTCATGTACCTCGAGGGAGCCGATCTCGAGGACTTCGCCGAGGCGTTCGAGTACGACTCCGACGCGCCGCCAGGCCGTTCGTTCTACACGACGCTGATGGACGCCGAGAACGACGAGCTCGCCGAAGCGTGGGAGTCGTCGTGAGCACCTCGGAGCTGAGCGAGGTCGAAGCACTGCTCGACAAGGTGCTGCCCAACCCGATGGGCTTCGCCGAACGCGTCATCGAGCAGGTGCTCGACAGGCTGGCGACCAACGTCCCCGGCAACGACGCCCCGGTCATGGTCGCCACCTATGAGTCGAGGGCGAACGACGCAGACCAGAACGAGCTGCTGGCAGCAGCGCTCGGAGCGTGCGACTGCTGGGGGCACGACCCGGCCTGCGCCACCTGTTTGGGCGAGGGGTCGGCGGGATGGATCCCGCCCGATCGCGGTCTCTACGAGGAGTATGTCGCGCCAGCCAACGCCCGGATCGATGCCGTGAAGACCACAGAGACCGAGAAGCCACAGAATGCGCAACCGCTGGAAGGAGAACCTGCATGAGCAGCACATGGCTGGAAGACCTCGATACCGAGTTCGCCGAATATGACGACAGCGAGGCGGGCGAGCTCTACGACGAGGGTGAGGGCGAGGACTACGACGCAGAAGCACGGTCGGCCGCAGACCGCAGGCGCGCGCGCCAACGTCGCATGGCGCTGGCACGACGCCGTCAGGCGCAAGCGCGCGGACGGACTCGCCCTGCAGGTCGCCTGCCAGCGCGTCCATCGCCCCAACAGGCGGTCAGTGCGATCAAGAACCTCGACCTGGAGACGAAGGTCCAGGAGGACGCCTTTCGCGGCGCGATCTCGGCACAGAGCAAGCGGATGAGCCGCTCGGAGTACGCCGCCGTCGCAGGCGCCGCGGTCAACCAGTTCATCGAGTCCTTCGACGCGCCGGACAACGCGTTCGCCAAAGCAGCGCTTCGGTTCGCACCGTTGCTGCTGCTGTCTCCGCAACCTAGGGGCAAGGGTCTCGAGGCCTTGGTCAAGGATCCACGGGTTGTCGGTGGGGCTGCCGTGGCAGCCATCACCATCGCCGGCGAGAACCGCAACCGATTCTCGGCCGCCCGGGAGGTCAGCGTGCTGTCTGCCAGCGAGCTCGAGGTGGGCCAAGACGATACGTTCATCGCCGATGTGCTGGATGGCCGTGGCGCCGTCCTGAACAAGCCGGTGTCGTGGTCCTCGAGCGACCCGAACATTGCCGCCATCGACCCCGCGTCAGGAAGGGTCACGCCCATCGCGCCCGGCGTGGTGGTGATCTCCGCGAGCTCGGAGGGAATCGTCCGCCGCGTCCGGCTCAAGGTTACCGGGGCGGCCGCCGGCGCTCGGGGGGCCAAGTAGGGACGTGGCTCGATGGATCCGGCGCTCTGGGAGTTGATTCGCACCGCCGAAGGCGTCGAGGGCCGGCCTGTCGAGGCAATCATCCGACTCCGGGCACCAGACATCGAGGTGCCCGGCGTCCGGATGGTGTCTCGCTTCGGCCAGATCTCGACCTGTCGGCTGGCAGCGAGCTCCGTACGTGACGTTCGTGCGCACCCTGACGTCCTGAGTCTCAAGGCGCCGAGGTACGTCGGGCCGGAGCACGAGAGGCCGTCTCCACGTGGTCGGCGGCGAGGCGCGTACTCGCGGCAGCGTAGCGACGAGCGTCGGCATCCGGATCTTCCGTTGACCGGGACCGGTGTGGTCATCGGGATTGTCGACTGGGGGTTGGACTTCGACCATCCGAGCTTCCGGGCACCAGACGGGTCAACGCGGCTGGTTGCGCTCTGGGACCAGCGGCCGACCACGGTGGGCCTCTCACCGGCGCCTTATGGCTACGGGATCGTTCACGAGCCGACGCAGATCAACCATGCGTTGCGGGGGCCGCGCCCGTACGAGGAACTTGGCTATCACCCCGCGGCGGCTGACCGAGGCGGTGGTGGTTCGCATGGCACGCACGTCACGGACATCGCAGCCGGCAACGGACGCTCCGGCGGCCCGACAGGGATCGCACCCGAAGCGGACCTGGTCTTCGTGCATCTCGCCGATCGCGGCACGGGCGGGCTCAGCAACCTTGGGGACTCGGTACGGCTGCTCGAGGCCATCGACTTCATTGCGCGTACGGCAGGTGACCGACCTTGGGTGATCAACATCAGTGTCGGGCGACACGGCGGCCCCCACGACGGCTGCACGCTCACCGAGCTCGCCATGGATGAGCTGTTGTCCGCCCGGCCAGGTCGCTTCATCGTGCAGAGCACCGGCAACTACTTCCGGTCGCGTACGCACGCGACGGGTTCAGTTGCCCGTGGCCGAAATGAGACCCTCAGGTTCACCACCGACCCGGCCGACATCTCGGCCAACGAGCTGGAGATCTGGTACGACGGCGATGACGAGTTCTCAGTGCGCATCGAGCCACCCGACGGCAGCCGAGGTTCCGTCGTGGCGCTCGACAGCAGGGTCGAGCTGCACCAGGACGGGCGTGTCATCGGACGGATCTACCACCGCGCCCACGACCCGAACAACGGCGACAACCACGTCGACGCGTTTCTCTACCCTTGGGCCCCGGCCGGGACTTGGACGGTCACGCTCCAAGGGAGGCGCGTCACGGACGGCCGTTTCCACGCCTGGCTCGAACGCGACGAGGCCTGCAAGGTGTGTCAGTCGAGATTCGAGGTCGGTGACAGCGAGTCGACGTGCACGACAGGGACGATCGCCAACGGCCGGCTCCCGCTCGTGGTGGGTGCCTACGATGCGCAGTCCCTGTCTCGACCTGTCGCGGCTTTCAGCAGCTCGGGCCCGACACGCGACAATCGCCCGAAACCTGACCTCGTCGCCCCCGGAGTCGATGTGCTGGCGGCGCGTTCTGCCCCAAAAGGAAGCACTCGAAGTCCTGGCGCGCTCGTCCGCAAGTCAGGGACGAGCATGGCCACACCGCACGTCACGGGGGCGGTGGCGCTCTGCCTCCAGGCCGTCGGCCATCGGCTCGACGCGGAACAGATCCGCGACCTCGTGCTGCGCACGGTGGACCACAGCACGTTGAACCCCCGGGGAGATCGCCTCGGCCACGGTTTCCTCAACATCCAACCGTTGGTGACCGCGGCGCTGGACGCGTTTCCCGGCCAGGCACTTACTAACACGAAGGTGCGCACCATGACTGCTGAACTCAGCATCGATGCCGAGACCTGGACGGGCTCGACTGAGCAGATCGACTTTCGAGACCGGGTGCTTGCCGCACATCTGGCACGGAGCAAGGCCGGACGGGGCGCCGCGCAACGCGACCTCCTGCCCACCGAGCTCGAGAAGATTCCAGGTACCTCGGTCGAGACTGCCCACGAGACCGCGCGAACCGCGGGAAGCTTGCTGAGTGCAGCCAACCGAGATCTGAAGATCGCCCAACAGGCGGGCGACGCCGACGCACGACGGACAGTTCGCCTTACGGCGACCAGCGGCTACCGGGGCAGCGACTACCAACGACAGTTATGGCTGGGCTACTTCTCCGACAAGGGCGGCTACTACGACCGCACACGGTCGGCACGCGACAAGCTCCCCGCCGGTCCACACTCTGACGAGGCGGTCGCGTACATGCTCAAGCCCAGGAAGCAGGGCGGATTCGGACTCGGCGGGCGGATCGCGGCACCCGGCTACAGCAACCATCAAGGTGGTATCGCTGTCGACCTCAAGCAGGTGCGGACGAACGGCAACGCAATCTACAACAAGTCCGACGATGCCTCCAGGGAACGATGGCGTGACACCTGGTTTCACCGTTGGCTCATCGCCAATGCGGCCATGCACGACTTCAAGCCCATCCCCACGGAGGAATGGCATTGGGAATACCGTCCTCGGTCTGCATCGGCTCCGCGTCCAGTCGGCACGGCGCCAGCCAAAGGTGCCCCGAAGCCGAGCTCTGAGGCTGTTCGCTTCGCGCAGCGCGCCCTCAACGCCATCCAACACGAGCGCCTCGACGTCGACGGCGATCTCGGCCGGCTCACCCGCGCCGCGCTTGAGCGGTTCCGCGCGCGCAACGGGTTAGGCCCTGGTGGCGTGCTCGACGCGGCCACCATGCGCGCGCTGGCTGCCGCGTTTGCGCGCATCGCGCCGGCGGCGCAGACAGCTGGAGGGGCGACGGGTTCGGGAGATCTCGGTGGAAAGGTTTGGACGTTCACGGCGCAGACTGTCCCGTTGCAGGTGGCGGTCTTCTGTCCCAAGTCGGCCATCGGGCAGGCTGAGGTCGACGTGCTCGTGTTCGCCCACGGGCTACTCTCCGGTTGCCCTCGTCCGTCCCAGGTGCCAGCGGGCTTCGTCACCGATCCGCCCTTCTCTCTCGGCCGGATCGTCGAAGCCTCCGGCCGAGCGATGGTGCTCGTCGTCCCGTCGCTGGACTGGGCGAATCCCGGCGGGCAACGCGTCTTTGGCTCAGGGCTCGAGCGTTGGCACGCGCTTGCGCGGCCACAACATCTCAACGGACTCATCGATGAGGTGCTGACCGAGGTTGGCCGGATGCAGACGAGTGTCGCGCCGTCGTTGCGCGAGCTGGTGGTTGCTGGCCACTCGCGGGCGTACGACTTCCTCGAGCCGCTCGCCCACAGCCGAAAGGACCCGGCGATGGACCAGGGCGCGCTCGGCAAGCTGTCGCAAGTCTGGGCGTTCGACACGACATACGCCGGCAGTGTCAACCGTTGGGTCGATTGGGTCACCCAAAACCCACGGTTGCAAGTCCACATGTTCTACCGACCGGGCAGCCGTACCGCCGCTGTCGGTGACCGGTTCTACGCTGCGCGACGACCGCGACTGGCCGTGACGCTCGCCAATGAGGGCCATTGCGCCGTACCAGCGACCCGCCTGTCGGCGCTGCTGAATCCACGGTCGAAGGCGGTGGGTGAGGAACTCGGCGACCAGAGCGTCGCAGCAATGGACGCCGCGGACGACATCGCATTCCCCCTTACGCTGGCGCCGGCACGGGTCTATCGCGAGATGCTCTACCGACCGGCCGGTCGCGTGTCACGGTGGGTGGACAAGCGGTTTGCTCTGCTCGCGAGACCGGGGCAGCCGGTCAGCGAGCCGCCGCAACCAGGCGACGTACTCCTGCAGGTCGCGTTAGGTCTTCCCGGACGCGGTCGCTCATCCATCGTGACCGACGCGACATTGTCCGAGCACCGCACAATCCGCTCGCTGCCACCCGGCCAGCTATGGCTGCGCCCGCGGACGATCGTCACAATGGTCGATTCGTCGAGCGAGCCAGAGTCCGAAGTGGCCGACGCCGAGAATAGAACGCCTGTGACCGTGGATGTCGCGGCCGCCGTACCGCCGTTCGAGCAGTCGCGACGTGCGACCATCGTCGAGCCGTTGCTGTCGCCATCCGCATCGGCGAAGGCGGTCGCGTGGAGCCAGCGGATGCACCCTGCAGTCTCGGGTGTCACCCTCGACGAGATCCGAGACGCGCTCCGCAGCTACGTCGACGCAACCGCTGTGCAGGCCGCCATCGAGCAGCAGAACAGGCAACGTCCTACGCAGCCGATCGACGCCTCGAATAGCGCCACCGACGCGGTCCTCGTGGAGTGTGTTCACCAGTTCCAGAAGTGGTGCTATCTCGACAAGCAAGAGCATGACGGGCAGGCAGGTGAGTCCACGCTTGACAGTCTTGGGCTCATCACGCGGTCCGGCTCAGGATTGAGGGGGGCTGACCGTGCCAACTCGAACGCGCAAAAGCGGCTCAACGAGCGCGATCGCGTGCTACGAACCGCGACGGGCGACGAGTTCACGGCGGCCGGCTGGTTCGACCGGATGACCGACCCGACCGTGTTCGGCTTACGGACCAAACTGAGCAATGGTCTGCACGTCGTCCTCGTCCGCAAGCTGCGAAAGGCGGAGCGCTATCTGCTCACGCTTCCCGCTTACCGCGGCAAGACCCCAGCTGAGCTGGGTGCCGCACTGGGACTGACCGAAAAGCACGGAGGTGCGCGACCGACGCAGACCCAGAGCACGAGCGTGCACACGTTCGGCCTGGCCATCGACATCGCCTACAAGGCGAACCCGTGGGTCCGAAGATCGGCGAGCTGGGCCGCGCTGCGGCGAGCCGCGCTGCTGGTCTCGGGCATCGACCTGCCCGGGTCCAGCGCACCAAACTATCTCTCCTCCCTGGGCTCACGCACCGGTCTGTCGACGGGTCAGGTCTGGGACGAGGTTCAGCGACGCAACGAAGAGTTCGTCAAGTACTTCACACTTGCACGGGATGATGCGGCGCTGCAGGCGGCCCTCCAGGCCGGTCAGGCGCGGGCAACCGCCGGCCTGGTCAACAGCGGAGAGACGCTCGACCAAGCCGCGAACAGGTGGCGCACGAGGATCCAGCTGGACCGGCGGGCGCTTGCCGGCGGGGACTTCCAGAACCACGAGCCGCCCGAGAAGGGCTTCCTCAGCCATGCTCGTGAGCTCGTCATTGCTCTTCGTGATCACGGCTGTCTCGCCTGGGGAGCGGTCGACCTGGGACCGGGGGCCCGCGGTAGCGGGGACATCATGCACTTCGACGCGCGGATCGACGGAGCGGGCCGAGCCCTGGTACGCAACACCCAGGCCTTCATGCCCAGGTCCGGCCACCCCTGCATCCCCGCCGGAGCGTCGTCCGGCGAGACCTCGACGGAAGCAGCAGACCTCGAGTCCGACGAGGAGGCCGCACCCGACCGAGCGAAAGCGACCATCCGCGCCCAGGCGTCGCGCTGGGGCACCGACGAAGCGGCGGTCATGGCTGCACTGCGGGGGCTGCTTCCGTCGGAAATAGCCGAGCTGTCGACCGACCCGAACGTCGTGGACACGTTGCGCGACGAGCTGTCCCGTGCCGAGGTTGCTGCGGCGGCAGCCGAGCTGGCGCGTGGACGCGTCGGATCGATGGGGCGCGCCGACATCAACCGAATCCTGGCGGCGCCCACCCGCCATACTCTCGGCACGCTGGCCGCGGCTATCGCCCGTGACGTGCTCCTTGCTCACCAAGAGGCGTTCGACAGCACGGGCACCGGCACCATCCATGGCAGCCAGTGCACACTCCCTGCGCCGGCGGGAACCACCACATCGGACTGCACCGAGTACGTCACGGACGTGATGAAAGGAGTCTTCGGTGCAAAAGGGCTGGCAAGCGTCTGGACGGATGTGCTCGGGGAGGCAACCACGCGGAGCGGAGCGGGGGACTAAAGGGCACGGAAGTCATGAAGGCGTTGCAGACCAAGCGGGGGTGGGAAGCGCTGTTCTGGGCGCCGGATCCGCTGGACAGCGCAGATGGGCAGAGCGAGCATCCGTACGCGTACCGGATTGTCCGGCGCAAAGGCACTTACTACGGAATCACCGTCGACCCGGCCAAGTCTGTCATCAACTACCGCAGAACGAGCGCAACGAATCCCACCGATCTGACCGGTATCGAAAGGCTACGTCGGCTTCAGTTCGGCGTGCTTGCCGCGCGTGGCGGCACACACATGGCGCTCGTCGTCAACGGAGCCGTGTACGAGGTCCACTGGTCCTCCCCCGCCACCGACCGCAACGCGATCGAGGCCACGCCATTGGAGTCCTTCGTCTGGCAGAGCGGCGCGATCGCCGCCCCGGCCGGAGACCTGAGCCTCGCATGGCGGACGCCGTGACAACCGGCTCCTCTCCCCAGTCAGCGGCGTGCACCGCCTCAACGACGCCTCAGTGACATAGACGGGGCATGGTCGTGAGCATGCAGCGGACGGAGCCGACGACGGCGGTTTGTGTGATTCGGATCGAACGGCAACCAACGCGTCCCCTGATCACCATTCGCATCAACTACGACATCACGCGCGTGTCGACCGACGCGGTGCGTGTCATGTCGGATGCCGAGTCCGCGCTCGACACCGTGCGCGACTTTCTCGAACACGCATCAGGAGCAAACGTCGCGTCCTCGTAAAGGTGTAACGCCGTGGTGACGGTCCACCTCGTACCGTCGCTAGAGCGTTACGAGCGGGGGGCAGAGCATGAGCCAGGAATTCGTTGACTCGCTGGTCGCAAGCCGCCTGTCCGGCAACGCACCAGTGCTGCGGTTGTTCGGCGGGCCTTTCGTAGTCCGCGATGGCCGGCGCTACGAGATCCCGGAGGGCAGCAAACGACTGCTGGTCTTTGTCGCGCTGCACCCGACGAGGGTTGAGCGGCGATACGCAGCCAGCTGTCTATGGCCCGATGGCACCGAGCGACGGGCAGTCGGGAACCTCCGGTCTGCGCTCTGGCGACTGAACCGCGCCCACATAGATGTTCTCCATGCCGACAAGTACTCGATCATGCTTCGCGACGGCGTGTTGTCGGATGTGCATGCCCTTGCGTCGTGGGCTGCGCACATCATCGGCGGCAATTGGCACGAGAACGACCTGGATGTCGTGTCGCTTGGGCCAGGGGTGCTGGACTTGCTCCCTGGGTGGTACGACGACTGGGTCCTGATGGAGCGCGAGCGCGTCCGGCAGCGCATGCTGCACGCGATGGAGGCGCTGAGCCACGCCCTCGTACAGACTGGCCGGTGCGCCGAGGCCGTAGAAGCCGCCTTGATCGCCGTTAGCGCTGAACCTCTCCGCGAGACCGCTCAGCTCGCCCTGCTCGAGGCGCACCTCGCGGAAGGCAACTGGGTCGAAGGCAGAAGAGGATACGAGGCCTACCGCAGCCTGCTTGCTGAAGAGCTCCGCGCCGAGCCCGATCCGCTGTTGCGTCGCATGCTGGTAGAGCGCGTCCTCCCGCGCCTGTTCCCGCGTGACGTCGTGCCCGCAGCGGCCAGGTAGCGAGCGAGACTCTGGCCTCGCCAGTTGACCTAGGTCAGGCTCGATCGGTCGCGAACGCCAAGGCCTCGTCCACGTCCATTGCCTGGCCCTCGGCGAAGGCCTGCGCGAAGGCGAGCTGGCCCAGCGCCTCTCGCACAGTGCCCATCGTGCCTTCCCGGTCCTCCTCAGACGCCATGTAGTAGAGGTAGGACCATGCGCCGAGGGCCACACGTAGTCCATCGGCTGCGCCGAACAGGACAGCCGCGGCCAGATGGGTGCCCTCCCGCGCCTCGATCTCGGCAAGCGAGTCGAGACAGTAGGCGAGGTTCGCCCGGTCGCGGGTGACACGTGACAGCTCAACGCTTTCGAGGACCCACGCCCTCGCCGTCCGGGTCTCGCCGCGAGCCAACGCGACCTGCGTCAGGTTGTGGAGCGCGCTATAGATGACCAACCTGTCGCCGCGCGCGCGTGCCGATGTCAGGCCCTCCTCGAACAGGCCCACCGCCTCGCCCGATGCACCTTGGACCAGTCGCACGGTGCCCAACCACACCTTGGCGAGAGACCAGAGCCAGTCCTGGTCCTGCTCCTGCGCGAGCTCGACAGTGCGGCGGAGCTGCTCGGCGGCGCGCTCATCCTGCCCGGTCGCCATCGACAGGAGAGCTATGCCCCCGACGGCATAAGGGAGAGCGTCGGTGTCGTCTGCGACCGTTGCGCCTTCGACCGCTTCCTCCCAGTGCGCAGTTGCCTCGTCCAGTGCGCCCTCGGCGTAGGCCATGCTCGCTGCCGCGAGGAGAGCGCGGTTGCGTACGAAGGGAGTCAGCGGGTGAGCGAGCGCCTGCTCCACCCACTCACGCCCCTCTCGCCAGGTGCCCCTAAGCCACCACGCAAGCCAGAGTGCCCAGCCGATGCGTGCTGCAGTCTCGTAGTCACCCGAAGCAAGCGACCATGTCATGGCCGCCCGAATGTCGTCTTCTTCACGATCGATCCGCAGCAACCACTCGGCTTGCTCGGCGTTCTTGAACGAAGGGGCAGCTCGCTCGGCCAGCGCCAAGATCACGGCAGCGTGGGCGCGCTTCGCTGCGAACTCCTCGCCCGTTTCCAGGAGCAGGCTTTGTGCGTACTGCCGAATCGGCTCCAGCATCCCGTACCGGACGGCTCCGCCCGGCCCGCGCTGAACCACAAGAAGCGAGTTGTCGGCCAGCCGTTCGAGCAGCGCCAGCGCATGCTGCCCGAACAATGCTTCCGCCGACTCGAGTGTGAACCCGTCGGCGAACACCGAGAGCCAGCGCAGCGCGCGCTGCCCTTCCGGGTCCAAGAGGCGGTGACTCCAGTCCAGCGCCGCTCGCATCGAGCGCTGCCGCTCCGGCAGGTCGCGCGAGCCGACTGCCGCTGTCGCCTCATCGAGGCGAGCAAGCAACGTGGCGGGGTCCAGCGTCCGCATCTTTGCCGCCGCAAGCTCCAACGCAAGTGGCAGCCCGGCGAGGCGGCGGCATATCTCCTGCACGTCGTCGGCCGCGTCGTCCAGGGTCAACGATGGCGCGGCGGCGCGGGCCCGTTGTACGAACAGCTCGTTGGCGTCCGCCGCGGGCAGCGGGGCCACGGCAACCTCCACCTCTGCCCGGATCCGTAGCGGGGCGCGACTGGTGACCAAGATCGTCAGCTGTGAGCAGCGTGCGACGGCCTGCGCGACTAGCGGCGCTGTCGCGTCGAGGACATGCTCGGCGTTGTCCAGGACGAGGAGCATGTCCTCCAGGCGCAGGTGCGCCATCACCGACTCCATCGGATCGACACCTGGCACGTCGCGCACGCCAAGAGCATGCGACAAGGCCGCCGGAACCTGGGTGGCGTCCGCAAGTGGGGCCAGCGAGACGAAGGCCGTCCCGTTCGGGAACGAGGCCCGTCGTGCCGCCTCGACGGCTAGTCGCGTCTTGCCCACACCCCCCGTACCGGTGACGCTGACCACCCGGGCATGTCCCCTGGCGAGGAGGTCGTGGATCTGGGCAAGCTCAGATTCTCGGCCGACGAGAGGCGTGGGAGGGGCGGGAACGGAGGCGCGTTCCCAGTTGAGGACGGTGGGCTCTGCGGCCCCGTCGGCAGTTGTGGCCCGCGTCGGTACAGCCGCCTGTAGAGCCGCGCGATCTGCGTCCGAGAGCGCCAAGGCGGCCGCGAGCGAGCGCACGGTGTGCGGGTAGGGACGTCGACGAGTCCCCCGCTCAAGGGCGCTGACGGCATCGACCGTGAGCCCGGCTCGATGCGCGAGCTCCTCCTGCGTGAGGGCGGCGGCCTGGCGCAGCTCGCGCAGGAGCGAGCCGAAGGCGCTGCCCTGCTGAGCCCCCGTTTGGCCAGACACCCGGGCAGCCTAACCGCCAACTGTGCGGGTGGTGTCCGGATTCTGTCCGTGGATCGAAGGCACGCTGACCCGCACTCTGAGGTTCACCGCTGGAACTCGAGATTGGATCGAATGACATGACCGCCTTCACCGCGGATCGCACCGACAGGGCCGAAGCGCCGGATCGGGGCTTGGCGCCTGCCCGCCCGGCCCGTGGCTGGGCCGTTGCCGGCATCGGCGCTGCCGTGGCCGCAATCGCCGGCCTGGTCGGCAGCAGTGGAATGACCGCCGTCTACGACAGCAGCCTGAGCGGTGACGCCTCGGCCATCGCGGACAAGATGTCGACCCAAACCGCGCAGCTGCTGTTGTTCCACGTGGGAACGCTGGTCGCTGTGCTCCTGCTTCCGATCTTTGCTGCGGGGCTCGCTCGCCGCCTCGCGGCCCAGATGCCGGCCGACAGCCTGGTCCCTCGGGTTGCCTCCACAGGCCTCCTGCTCGTCGCCGTCGCCGGCATGCTCGGCACCGCACTCGACACCGAATTCCTGACCGACATCGACGACCCAACGCTCGTGTCGCCAGAGTCAGCAGTGTTCTTCGGCCATTGGGTCGGCACGGTCCCGTGGGTCTGGGTCGGGGCCGGGCTCGCGGCGCTTGCAGTCGCGGTCGTCGCCCTGCGCCACTCCGCGGCGCCCCGGTGGCTCGGTTGGGTCAGCCTGGTCTTCGGTGGGCTGATCGTGCTGTTCGGTGTGTCCCCGCTGCAGTACATGGCGGCAATGATCGGTCCGCTCTGGCTGCTCGTGGCCGCGATCGGATTCTTCGCCGGTGACCGCCGGACGATCTGACGTCCTCAATGTCAGCTAGACGATGCGGCTGGGGTCCGGCTGGGCCGGACCCCACGCCGTGCCTTCTCTGCGCGAGCCACTCGCCGGGACTCCATCGACATCTCCCGCAGCAGTCCCGACACGGCGTTGGCAAATCCCACGAAATACAGACCCGGGTTTGCAGCGTCGGCACGCGCGAAGTGCCGAGGGTAGCCATCGCCCTCGAGTACGCCAAGGTGGCCCACCAACGGTTCCAGACCTGGTCGGTAGCCGGTGGCCAGCACCGCCGCATCGATCGTGCGCTCGTCGCCGTTGCTGAAGTGCACTGTGGGCATCTCGAGGCTGGCAACCCCCGGGACCACTTCGATGTCGCCACGACGTAACGCGGAGACAGTGCCCACGTCGATCAGCGGGGTGGTGTGGCTTCGCTCAAACTGCGACGCACCGCCGAATCCCGGCCGCGGGATGCCGGCAGCGTCGCCGACGGACAGCCACGAGAGGAGTCGAAACGTCCGGTCCCGAGAGGAGGTGGGAAGCCGGCGCCCTACCACCGAGAAATACTGGACGGGGATGCCGCGGATCGTACGACCGATGACGTTCTGGCCCGAGCGGATCGACAACAGCACCTCTGCAGCTCCGTACTCGACGAGGTCGAGAGCGATCTCGGCACCTGTGTTGCCTGCACCTACGACCAGAACTCGCCGGTCGGCGTAGGCGGAACCATTGCGATAGTCACGAGAGTGAACAACGATCCCGTTGGCAATTGCGCCGGCAGCCCATGACGGAAGCACCGGTTCGTTGGTGCGACCGGTGGCCACCACTACTGCTCTGGCAGCCAACGTCGTGCCGTCGTCGATGACAACCGACCAGCCGCCTTCAACGGCGTCGACGCGCGCCACGGTCGCGCCCGTACGAACATTCAGCCCGCCCGCGTAAGCCACCAGGTAGTCGGCGACCAACGATCGAGGGACCCAGCGACCAGCCGATTTCGGCAGGCGCTTTCCCGGCAAACCGGACAGTGGTCGCGAGGTGTGCAGACGCAATCGGTCGTAGTGCTCGTGCCAGCGCCGTCCGGGCAGGTCACCCGCCTCGAGCACGATCGTGCGCAGGCCCTGCCGCTCGAGTCGCCAGGCGGTCGCGAGCCCCGCAGGGCCTCCGCCAATGACCATCGCGTCATGCCTGTCCATACCTCCCCTTCCCATCTGCGCAGCCTAAGCATGACGCTTCAGACGGTTGGTCTACGGACTCGACAGCGCTTGAGGTCAACATGCGGGACGCGTCTTGGACGCCGTGCGAGCCAACTGCTCCGCTGCCATGATCGGGGCCTATGGCTAGCAGACAGACTGCTCGCACGGCCGGCACTGTTGCCCTCGTAGGCGTCGCGCTCTTCTGGGTCGGCCTGGTCGTCGGAGGTCTCCTTGCGCCGGACTATTCACCTCGAGAGGACTACATCTCCGCGCTTGCCTCACGCGGTTCCTCAGTAGCGGCCATTGGCATTGCTTTCATTGCCGCCTTGGGGGTGGCACACATCGCGGCCGGTGTGGCCGTCGAGATGGCGTGGCGCGCGCATGCCCTGGCACTGTTCCTCGTGCTCGCTGGCATAGCGGGTGTCGTCGTGGCGATTGCACGCATGAGTTGTGCGAGTGGCGCCGCCGGTTGCGGCATCACGATCACCTCCGGAAAGGACTGGATCGCCACCACCCACGGATGGGCCATCGCGTTCTACGAGGCGTTCGGCGTCCTCGCGACAGCTGTCGTTGCGCTTGGCCTGGTCGGCAACCAGCGAGGCTGCTTGCCCCGGTGGCTTCGGGTAACCAGCGCCGTTTGCGGCGTCGCGTCTCTGCTCCTCGTCTCGCGGCTCGGCGAGCCGGACACCGGGCTATGGCAGCGACTCTGGGTGACCGTCAACTCCAGCGGGCTCGCGCTGTTCACCCTTTACGTCATGTCAACTGCTGCGTCGCGTCCGGAGAGCCCGGTTCGCTGTCGAAGACCCAGCGCTGTCGTCATCGAGCGGTGCGCTGCGGACGCACCTCCTGCACGGGGATATCCGGGAGGAGACGGCGGATCCGCAGCGCGACTGAGCCGAGCACGATCTCGACCAGCCGGGATCGGTGGCGAGCGACCACCACACGCGTGGCCTGCTGGTCGCGAGCTGCGCGGGCCAAGACGTCGGCCACACTCGCGCCGTCTAGCTCGGCGAAGCTGCCGCCGGCCTCGACAGTCAGAGCTCGCAGTCGATCGAGGCTGTCGGATCGACTACGACCACCAAGGCCGTCGAGGACGTTCACATGGACAACCAGCAGGTCGGCGTCGTCCTCCAGCGCGAGCCTGGCAGCCTTGCGGATGATGTGCTCCCCCCACGCTGACCCCGACACACCGGCAAGCACGGTGGGACGTGCCGTCTCGGCACCGACGCCCTCACTGGCCAGCACGTCCTGGGCAACCGCCTCAAGCCTTCCCGTCATCCAGGCTCGCGCCAGCGCGCTGAGTGCGAGGAGGTTGGATGGCCGGAAATAGTTGGCCAGCGCACCACCCACGCTGTCGGCGGAATACACCTGCCCGGCCGCAATCCGCTGGCGAAGCTCCTCGGGGGCGAGATCGACGAGCACGACATCGCCCGCGCGGACGAGCTCGTCCGGCACCGACTCCACCATCCCCGCGCCGGTCGCCAGAGCCGCGTACTCACGCACCGACTGCAGGTTGGCGACGTTGACCGTGGTCATGACCGATACCCCAGCCGCCAACAGCTCTTCGGCGTCCTCCCAGCGTTTCCGGGTCCCATCAGCATTGGTGTGCGCAAGCTCGTCGATGATCACGACGTCTGGTTTCGCAGCCATGACAGCGTCGACGTCAAGCTCCGAGAAAGTGCTGCCTCGATACTCGACCGAGCGGGCAGGAATCACTTCCAGGTCTCGCAGCTGGGCTCTGGTGTCGGCGCGCCCGTGGCGCTCGATCCAACCGACCACCACCCGCTCGCCGTCCTGGGACCGTCGCCACGCGTCGTTGAGCATCGCGTAGGTCTTGCCCACACCGGGCGCGGTTCCCAGGTACGTACGCAGCCGGCCGGGCTCCAACTGCTGGCCTTCGCTCGACGCCTCGCTCACCCCTCAATTCTGACTGCTGGCCTCCGCGACACAACGACGTGGGCGCAGACGTAGGCGGTCGCGTTGAGCGTCGCGTGCACCAGGAAGGGCGCAAGCACGCCGCCACTGCGATTGCGCAACAGCCCGAGTGCCACGCCTGTTGCACCTGTGGCCAGTGTGGCCGCCCCGAGTGCCACCGCCTGGCCGGCTCGGCCGTTCGGCAGCTCCTCTGAGATCGGGTTGCTGTGCATCGTGTTAAGGGTGGGCAGCAAGTGCCACAAGCCGAACAGCGTCGACGTCCATGCGATGGATGTCGTTGCGGTGTGCGAGCGCTGCAGCACACCAAGCAGCACACCGCGGAAGACGACCTCCTCCGGCAGAGCCGTAGCGAGCGGGATACGGACTCCGACTTCGTACGCTGCCTCCGCCGGACTCACCTCGTGCACCCGCTCGTCGACGAAGAACCGGCGGGTTGACGGCGTGACGGCCGCCGCGCCCACGACCCCGGCTGCTGCAAGAGACACTGCGCCACCCATCACCAAGCCACGTCGGAGTTGCTCGCGACCAAGTCCAAGCTCCGACCACGATGCATGCGCCGCCGTTCGACCGAGCGCCGTTCCGAACGCAGCGGCGAGGAGGTTAGCCGGCACATGCGTTGCTGGAGGCAGCACACGGTTGACCGCGACGTTGTAGACAGCAGCCAGCAGAGCCACAGCCGTCGCGGTAGCTCTCTCACGCCGAATCATGTGGCGGAGTGGGCAGCCTTGGCAGCCAATGCCATGTCGCGCCCCTCCTTCCGACGAGCCTCATCCAAGTGTCGCGGGCGTCTGCGGCAGCGTCGCGTCAGCCGCGAAGCAGCGCAGGCGTCGAGACGAACCGTGTCAGCCCGCGCGTGCCGATCGCCGGGGCGAGCCGCCACAGCGCGGCAGCTGCCAAGACGTGCCAGACGGCGTGGCCTTGGATGAGGCTGTCGGGCTGGCAGGGCGAGATCCCGTCGGCCAGCCTGTCGATCACGGCGCCAGCGGCCAGCACCGCGAGCGCCGAATAGAGCGTACGGCGCAGTGCGGGACGGCGTCGGGCTCGCACCAGATTCAACCCGATCGCGACGGCTGCCATCACAGTCTGCGCGCTCGCGGACACCGCCGGGCCTATCGCCACGACCGGCACCATTGCTGCCGTGGGGCCGATCCACCAGGCCGGCGACACCTCGCGCCCGGTGAGATCGGACACCGCGTCGGCTGCGACAAACACGAGCACCGCTGCGAGCGGGAGATCGTGTGCGTACGCCTGCCAGTCCGGGTTTGGCCCGTGCTGGATGAACGATCCCACCCCCACCCCGGTGACCAATAATGCAAAGATCCCAGTCTGGCGATGCTGGACGCGTGTGAGGCGAGCCGCGCTGAGACGACGCGCAACAAGGATGCCTGCGCCCGCGACAACGAACGCGACGCTCGTGAAGGCGTTGGCGGGCTGACCGATGAACGAGTCCCCGTAGCGCACACAAACCGCGGCCAGCTCCACCTGTCGAGTATGGGCCGGAGCCGCTGTCGACTTCCCGTCGAGGGCCAGTCACGACCGCTACTGTGGCGGATGGCCACACGCCCCGGAGGTTCGCATGTCTTCGATGGAATCCGTCCCGCAGCATGCACCACGTCCAGCAGTTGACCCCGGCGGGTTGTGGGCCGGTGGAGTAGCCACGGCCGTGGTCGCCGCTCTTGTAGCGCTGGCAGGCGTGCTCATCTGGGATGGCGTCCTCGACGTCGAGATGGTCGAGCCGCCGCTGCTAGAAGTCGGCGAGTCGTTCAACGAGCAGTACGCGGTGACCGCGGCTGTGCTGGCGCTCGCGGCGACCGGCCTAGCCCATCTGCTCATTCTCGCGGCACCGCGTCCGCTCAGCTTCTTCACTTGGATCATGGGGCTCGCCACCGTCGTGGGGTTTGCCATCCCCTTCACGCTGGACGGCACGACGGAAGGCCAGGTCGCCACCAGTACCGTCAACCTCGTCTTGGGCCTGTGCATCACGTCGCTCGTCTACATGGTCGCGAACATCACAACCGACTGGAAGCGCACAGCCTGACCATCGGCCACCTTCAATCAGGTGCGACGCCAGGTTGACAGGAACCTGTCAATGTGACAGGATCCGATGGTGGTCAAGCGAACTGCCGGCGGTGCAGCAGCGACCCAGGTGATCCTGTCGACGTTCCGTGCCAACGGGCTGTTGCTCAGTGCCGGTGATCAGATGGCCGCCCCTGAGGGTCTGACCTCTGCCCGGTGGCAGGTGCTCGGGGCGATCGTCCTCGAGCAGCGGCCGCTGACCGTGCCGCAGATCGCGCGGCGGATGGGCTTGACGAGGCAGAGCGTCTCGGCCACGGTGCAACGCCTCGTCGATGACGGGCTCCTCTCCCTCGCGCCCAACGCCGACCATCGGCGCTCTCCGCTGATCGACCTGACGGACGAGGGCAGGCGCGCATACGCCGCCGTGGACAAGCAACAGGCGAAGTGGGCCAATCAGCTGGCCAACGGGATCAGCGTCACCGACCTGCGCACTACCGCCCGTGTGCTCGATGAGCTCAGCCGTGCTCTGGGGACGGGTTCAGACGCGTGACCAGACTTTGGGCGATCGCGATGCTGCTTAGCGGCGGACTATTCGCCGGTGGCGTCGCTTCGATTGCCTGGGAGCGCATCCCGGCCTGGCGACGTGCCGGCCTCGCCGACTTTCGGTCCAGCTTCGCCTACACACTGCGGCGGGTCGACCGCCTTCAACCGGCGTTGCTCACTGTTTGCCTCGGTTCGACTATCGCCTTCGCGAGCGCCGAGGACGGTCGGGCGCGAACACTCGCCCTGTTGGCCGCGGCATGCTTGCTCGTCGTACTCGTTGGTTCAGTGACGTGGCTCGTCCCGATGCAGCGGCGGATGAGCGGTTCACGCGGCGCAACGACCGTGGCGCTCGAGCGATGGCGAGTGCTTTGGCTGCGTGGGCACGTGACGCGAACAGTCGTCGCCATAGCGGCTCTGAGCCTGGCTGTCCTCGCCGTGACGGAGTGAAGCCGTCACCACTCTGCGCCTTACGACTGGTCCGGCACAGCATCAGACGTCGCCCTCGACGCTGGGTGTCATTGCGTCACAACTGATCGCTACGCTGTCGCCGTGAGCGAGGGCGCCGGCCCCTTCAGGCGATGGTTGTGGAGCCCGCCTCGCGCGCACGGCGAGACCATCGCTGAGCGGCGGGTGAGCTTTCTCGAGCTCTTCTACGACCTCGTCTACGTGGCCGTTATCTCGCAGGCAGCACACCACCTCGCCGAGCACGTGACGGCGCGTGGGTCCGCCGAGTTCGCGGTCATCTTCGCCCTGGTCTGGATCGCTTGGATAAGTGGATCCCTCTACCTCGAGATGCATGGCCGCGAGGATGGGCGGACCCGCAACGCCGTTTTCGTCCAGATGGCCATCCTGGTCTTGCTGGCGGTGTTCACCGGCGACGCCGCTGGGGACAGCGGGGCGCCTTTCGCCGTGGTGTACGCCATCTTCCTGGCCGTCTTGACGTTGCTGTTCTACACAGTCCGCCGTCAGGATAGGCGGTTCCCAACCGGGTACCAGGCGGCAACCGGGCGCTGGGTAAAAGGACTGGGCGTGGCGGCCGTGGTGATGGTCGCCAGTGCGTTCCTTCCCGATGGGCCGCGGCTCGTGGTTTGGGCATGTGTCACCGTCGCCTTCGCCGTGGGCATGCTGCTCCTGGGCCGGTCGGGACTCGACATAGACCAGGGTCTGCCTCCCACAGATTCGCTTGTCGAGCGGTTCGGGCTGTTCACCATCATCGTCCTCGGCGAAGTTGTGTTCGGGATCGTCGACGGGCTGTCCTCGGCGGAGCACGACTTCAAGACGATCAGCACCGGCTTACTCGCCCTGTGGGTCGGCTTCGGCTTCTGGTGGGTCTACTTCGACTTCATCGGCCGCCGACTGCCGCGACGCGACTTCCACGCGCTAGTTGCCTGGCTGCTGAGCCACTTGCCCATCACCATGTCAATCGCAGCCTCGGGGGCTGCGATGGTGAGCCTTATCGCCCATTCGCACGATGCGAGAACACCCGGGGGTACGGCCTGGTTGCTCGGTGGCGCCGTCGCGCTCGGCTTGCTCGCGCTGATCCTCACCGAACGATCGCTCGCCGATGCTGAGCGACTCGACCCGGTCTACCGTCCCCTGAGGATGGCGCTGGCCGCCGGCGCGGCCGCGGCTCTCGTAGTCGGCTGGGCTCGGCCGGCGCCTTGGCTCCTCGCGCTGCTGCTCGTCGCGATCCTCTCGGTCGTGTGGTCCTTCGCCGTCAGCCGTTTCCTCCGTCTCGACGCATGGGGTGAGGACCAGCCGAGCCCCCAGTGACGCGTTGGACACCCAGAGTCACATGACTGATGCGTCATCGGCCAGAGCGCGCTTTGCTGGTTCCAGGAGCACCACACAACTGACAGGAGGAGACAATGGACTTCGCCCAGCAAGTGGATGATCTCCAGAAGCGCGTGGCGGACCTGCAGGCCGCGGTCAAGGCGGCCGCCACCGAGTCCCGGGACCAGATCAAGCAGCGCATCGACCAGGCCCAGGTCGACCTCAACCTGGCAGCCAAGGACGCAAAAGATGCGGCCGGTCAAGCGGCCGACAGTGCACAGAGCAAATGGGCCCAGATGAAGGCCGATGCTTCGGGCAAGATGGACGACATCAAGGCGCGGATCGACAAGCGAGGAAAAGAGCTCGACGCCCAGGCCGCCGAGACCAGTGCGGAATGGGCTGAGGCCGACGCCGCCGATGCCATCGACTATGCCGAATGGGCCGTGGATAACTCGCGGCTGGCTGCACTCGATGCCATTGACGCGCGCGCATACGCCGACGAGCTCGCCAAAGCCAACAAGTAGAGATCCCCGTCTCCGGCACGACGTGGTAGTCGAGCTGTCTTTGAACGTGTTTCCTCAAACGCGAGGAGGCCCCTGGTATTTCTCGAGCATGACCACGGGTATGACCCGATCCGTGTGCGACTGGTAGTCGCGATACCCGGAGTACGACTCAACGACTTGCGGCCACCATGCATCACGTTCGTCGAGGCTGGCTGTGCGCGCGCGGACAGCCCACGACTTCGCGCGCACCTGCACTCTGGCTCGCGGTTCGGCCACCAGGTTGCGGTACCAGTCCGGATCCTCGGGTCGCCCTCCCCAGGAGGCGATCACTATCAGCGTGTCGCCGTCTCGTAGGTAGAGCAGCGGGACGGTGTGCGCCTTGCCCGTCTTGCAGCCGTGGGTGGTGAGCAGCAGCATGTCGTTGCGTACGAGCCGTCGCCCGAGAACGCCACCTGTGAGTCGGTAGACGAAGACGTGGAACCGCGAGAGTCGCCTGGCCGTGCTGTCACGCACGCGCTATTCCACCACGTACCTCACAGGTACGAAGGTCTGTGACTCCATGGGTGGCCGTGCGTACGCGCGCGTCTGCCGCGGCGGCAGCTTGATCGGGGGATACTCGACCGGCTGATACGGCACGAGCGACAACAGGTGTGCGATGAGGTTCAGCCTCGCGCTGCGCTTGTCATCGGCGTCGACGACGTGCCACGGGCACTCCTTGATGTCGGTGTAGGCGAACATCTGGTCCTTCGCCTCTGCGTAGTCGACCCAGCGTGCCTGGGCTTCCATGTCCATCGGGCTGAGCTTCCAGCGCTTGGCGGGATCATCGATGCGTGCCTGGAACCGGCGCCGCTGCTCCTCGTCCGACAGCGACAGCCAGTACTTCACGATGTGGATACCGTCACGGATGAATGCGCGCTCCAACGATGGACACGTCCGCATGAACTCCTCGTACTCCGCCTCCGTGCAAAACCCCATCACCCGCTCGACGCCGGCCCGGTTGTACCAGCTCCGGTCGAACAGCACGATCTCCCCGGCGGCCGGTAGATGCGCGACGTAACGCTGGAAATACCACTGCGTACGCTCACGCTCGGTTGGTGTCGGCAGAGCTACGACGCGGGCGGACCGAGGGTTCAGGCGGTAGGTGAGGCGCTTGATCGTGCCGCCTTTCCCTGCCGTGTCGCGGCCCTCGAACAGGACCACGAGGCGGTAACCGGAGTCCCGGACCCACTCCTGCATGGCCACGAGCTCGGACTGGAGCCGGGCGAGCTCCTTGTCGTAGCTCTTCTTGCTGAGACGCACAGGTCCATCGGCCGGGTCGGGGACGATAGTCGGCCGGACGCTCTCGGTTCGAGCCATCACGCCATCCTTCCGTGCGCGCGCCGTATCAGCACCTCAGGGGCGATGCGGGGCACGCGACGGACGTCGCGGCTTCCACCGGTTACCCCTTCGGGTGCTCGGGAAGCAGCGGGCGCATGAAGGTTCGTTCGTAGCGCAGGACGCAGCCACTCTCGTCCCTGACGCGGTCCGCCTCGATGAAGTCGGGATCCTTCCCGAAGAGCCCTCGATACTCCTCATACGCAGCCAGGCTGGCGAAGCTGAACAACGCGAGTGCCTTGTCGCTGGCGCCCTCTGCCGGCAGGTAGTAGCCGTGGTGGGTGCCGCCGTGCAGCTCAACCAGTTCGATCCACCGGCGACCGAAGCGTTCGAAGGCGTCGATCTTCGCCGGATCGATCACGTACTCAACAACACAAGTGATCACACCTGCAGATCCAACCGCATCAGGACGCGGGGGAATCCACCGGAGACGGAGTCTGTGTCGGCGGCCTTGGTAAAGCCGGCGCTCTCGAAGAGTGCGCGAGTGCCCACGTAGGCCATCGTGAGGTCCACCTTCTTTCCTTTGTTCTCCACCGGGTATCCCTCGATTGCCGGTGCACCGCGTGACCGGGCGTACATCACGGCGCCTTCGAGCAGGGCGTGCGAGATGCCTTTGCCTCGGTGGCCGGGCCGCACGCGGATGCACCACACCGACCAGACGGGCAACTGGTCAATGTGCGGGATCTTCGTGGACCGTGCGAACGGCAGATCCGTCCGGGGGGCCACCGCGGCCCACCCGACGACCTCGTCGTCGCTGTAGCCAAGGACGCCCGGCGCTACCTTGCGGGCGCAGAGCCGCCTGACGTATTCGCCCCGTGCAGCTCCGACAAGCTCGCGGTTGGTCTTCGAGTCGAGCCGATGGCTGAGGCACCAGCACACCGAGGAGCTTGGGTTCTTGGGACCGAGCAGGGTTGCGACGTCGTCAAACCGTCGTGCTGTCGCGGGCTTCACCTCGATGCTCACTCGTCCACGCTAGCTCGGCGTCACCCGTTGTGAGCGCCGGGCGCCGCGGCGAGATCATCGTGCGGGCGACCCACGATCGTGACAGTGTCCGAATGGCCGCCGAAGTCCGGCGGTGAAGGAGGGACGGTCATGAGGATTGCGCTGGTGCATGGTGCCTGGGCCGATGGTTCGTCTTGGGCGCCGGTGATACGTCGTCTGCAGGCGGCTGGTCATGAAGTGATCGCTCCACAGTTCCCGCACACGTCCTTGGCGGGTACGTCGCCGGGTTCGGTCTGGACGAGGGCGAGTCCATCCAGGCGTTGCTCGGCCAAGGTGTAACGCCCGACCCACCGCCGTCACGAGGACGCATGATGACGACTGACCACGAGGGTGCCGTGCCGATCCGGACACCCGATCAGCGGCTGCGAGTCTTCGTCAGCTCGACGCTGGCCGAGCTGGCTCCAGAGCGGGCTGCGGTGGCCCGGGCGATCTCGGCGCTCCGGTTGGCGCCGGTGATGTTCGAGCTCGGGGCCCGACCGCATCCACCGCGCGAGCTCTACCGGGCTTACCTGGCGCAGTCGGACGTGTTCGTCGGCCTGTACTGGCAGCGCTACGGGTGGATCGGGCCTGGGATGGACATCTCGGGGCTGGAGGACGAGTTGCGGCTGTCCGAAGGGATGCCGCGGTTGCTGTACCTGAAGTCGCCAGCCCCGGACCGGGAGCCACGGTTGGCAGCGATGATCGCCGATCTGCAGTCGGAGGGCGCCGACTCGTACCGATCCTTTCGGAGCACACGCGAGCTGGGTCGGCTCGTGCGTGACGACTTGGCCCTGCTGCTCAGCGAGCGGTTCGCGACGCCGGTCCGGTCCGCGGCGCCCGCCGCGGCGGCGGCCGCCGACAGCCGGGGGTCGCGTCGTTCGTGGCCGACACCATCGACCTCGTTGCTCGGCCGCGAGGACGACATCGCCGAGCTGTCATCGCTGCTCGAGTCACCCGACGTGCGGTTGGTGACGCTGACGGGCCCGGGTGGCATCGGCAAGACCCGGTTGGCGATCGCGGTCGGTGCGGCGCTCGAGGGGACTGGGCGCCGTACGGAGTTCGTGCCGCTCGCGTCGATCACCGATCCGGCGCTGGTGCTGCGACGCGTCGCCGACGCCGTCGGCGCGCCGATCGAGGGCACGCGTTCGGCGCTCGACACCCTGATCGAGTACTTCCCCCAGACGCCGACCCTGCTCGTGCTTGACAACCTCGAGCAGGTGGCCGGAGCGGCAACCGAGCTCGATCAGCTACTCACCGCGTGCCCGGACGTCACGATCCTGGCCACGAGCCGGACTGTGCTGCGCCTTCGCGCCGAGCGGGAGTTCCCCGTCGACGCGCTGACGGTGCCGGCGTCCGCCGAGCCGCTGCCGCTCGAGGAGCTCGCGGCGCTCCCCGCCGTGCGCCTGTTCGTCGATCGCGCGCGTGCCGTGCGCCACGGCTTCACCTTGGACGGCAATAACGCCGCCGCGGTCATGGAGATCTGCCGGCGCTTGGACGGGTTGCCGCTGGCGATCGAGCTCGCTGCGGCCCGCACACGGGTGCTCGCACCGGTGGCGCTGCTGGCCCGACTCGAACACGTCCTCGATGCGCTAGGCACGGGACCGGTCGACCTCCCCGAGCGTCAACGCACCCTGCGAGCGACTGTCGAGTGGAGCTTCGGGCTGCTCGACGACATGCAGCGCGATCTCGTGGAGGCGCTATCGGTGTTCGCTGACGGGTGGACGCTCGACGCGGCCACCAACGTCGCCGCGCGCACCGAGGACGAGACGCTGGACCTGCTCGACAAGCTCGCCGGCCACAGCCTCATCAGTGTCGTCGCCGACGATGACGGGCCGCGCTTTCGCATGCTCGCCACAGTGCGCGAGCTCGCCGCCGAGCGGCTCGCCGCCGGGGACGCCGGTGCCGACGTCGCACGGCGGCACGCACAGTACTATGCGGGGCTCGTGTCTGGCGCCAGTTGGCCGGCTGAACGACAGGTCGAGTGGGCCGACCGACTGGGCGTCGAGGAGGAGAACCTTCGAGTCGCGATCCGGTGGCTTTTCACGCACGACATCACCCCGCTCCCCCACATATTCCGCGTGCTCTATCCGTTCTGGCAGATGCGCGACCGGATGACAGAGGGTCGGGCCTGGATCGAAGAGCTGCGACCGCAGGCTGACTCACTGGGTGAGCACGCCCGGTCGGAGGTGTTGTTCACGTCGGCAGTAACGGCCGTCGAGGTGGGCGACGACGCCGGCGCCCTCGCCGCGATCGAGGCCATCGAGCGGATTGGCGTGCCGGTCGACGACCCCCAGCTGCACAGCGCGCTGCAGCTTGCCCTCTCCTGGACGCTGCCGGTTCGCGACGATTTCGACGGCGCGCTGGCAGCGGCGTCCGCGGCGCTCGACGGCTTCCGTCGGCTCGACGACCTGTACCTCGCCTTCGCCGAGCTGACCGTCGGCATGCTCGAGATGGCGTTCGGACGCCTTGACAGCGCACGCCCACACCTAGAACACCTGGACGAGCTCGGCTCCCGATACGGCAACAACTGGCTCGAAGCGAGCGCCCGCACCCAGCTCGCATCGCTCGCCGTGAGCGCCGGCGACCTCAAGACGGCTCGCACGCTGCTCGACCGGTCAGTCGACGCCCTCGAGGCCACGCATCTGAGCGCGCTCACGCTGACGTTTGCCCTCATCACCGCGGCGCAGCTGGCGTGGGCCGACGGTGACCCTCGACAAGCCGCCACCGCGCTCGGCGCCGCCCACGGGTTGAGGCAGCGAGCCGGGCTGACCACTTGGCCAGTGATCCGGCGCCGGGAGACTCAACTCGTTGCGCTCGTCACCAAGGGCAGCGACCCAGCCACGTACGAGGCCGCGTTCGCCGCCGGCGCCGGTCTCAACGCACGAGCTGCCCTGGCACTCGTACGCGACGACCGGCCGTGACCAACCGGTGCCGGGAAACTCGTCCGTCTGCCCCGGTTAGGGCGAGCGCTTTGCTGGGCACACTCGTCCCGTAGTTTCGGCAGGCTCAGCCGGCCTTGTGTTGCGTGGTGCCGTTGCTGTCGCCAGCGGAGCTTCGAACCGTCCCCGTTTCCAGGTGAGTGGGAGGCACATCGTGAACGACTTCAGGTCGGCAATCTCCCGGCGCCAGGTGCTGGCCGGCGCAGCGGCGATCGGCGCGGTGCCGTTGATCGGCGCGGCCACCGCGCAGGCGGAGCAGGGCCAAGCCGGGCGGGACAAGAACCCGCCGGCCGACCTCCGGGCGATGCTCCGCGACATCAACCCGCGCAACATCGAGCGGAGCATCAACACGCTGGTTCGGCTTCGGCACGCGCAACACGCTTTCCTCGCAGGACCATCCCACCCGCGGTATTGGCGCGGCACGGGACTGGTTGTTCAGCGAGTTCCAGAAGGCGGCCGCGCCCTCCGGTGGCCGGATGACCGTGGAGCTGCAGTCGTACGTGCAGGGCGTGGCGCCGCGGATCCCGGTGCCGACGCCGATCACCAACGTGGTGGCGACGCTGCGCGGCAGCGCGCCCGACTCGGTGGACCGCACCTACGTGGTCAGCGGTCACTATGACTCGATGCCCACCGTCGTCACGGACTTCACCACGGACGCCCCTGGTGCCAACGACGACGCGTCCGGCGATCGCGGCGGTTCTGGAGATGGCGCGCGTGATGGCCACGCAGGCAGTTCGACGCGACGATCGTGTTCATGGCCGTGGCCGGTGAGGAGCAAGGTCTGTTCGGCTCGAACTTCTTCGCCACGACGGCAAAGGCGGCCGGCCGCAACATCGCCGGCATGTTCACCAACGACATCATCGGCAGCTCGGTCGGCCAGAGCGGCGAACGCGACCGGTTCACCGTCCGGTGCTTCGGCGAGGGGCTGCCGAGCCCGGCCAACCCGACGCTCGAGGCCGTCTGGCGGAGTTTCGGCGGATGGGAGATCGAGACTCCGCCCCCGGCAGCTGGCGCGCTACATCAAGGACGTCGCGGAGAACTCCGCCACCCAGATGAAGGTCAAGGTCATCTATCGGCGGGACAGATACGGCCGCGGGGGCGACCACATCCCGTTCCTGCAGCAGGGATACACAGCCGTCCGGTTCACCGAGCCTAACGAGGACTACCGGCACCAGCACATCAACGTCGAGGTCCGCGACGGTGTGCAGTTCGGCGATCTACCGGAGTTCTGCGACTTCGACTACATCGCACGGGCCGCCCGGGTCAACGCCATCGCGCTGGCCAACCTTGCCCGCTCCCCTGCCGTCCCCACCGGAGCGTTGTTCAACGTGGCGGGGCTGCGCGCGGACACCAACATCCGCTGGAACGCCAACACTGAGGCCAACCTGACCGGCTACGAGATCGTCAGGCGTGGCACCACGGACCTGGAGTGGGAAGAGGTCATCCCGGTCGGCAATGTCACCAGCGTGACCCTGCCGCTGGTGAACAAGGACAACTTCTCGTTCGGGGTTCGTGCCGTGAATCAGAACGGCTACCGCAGCCCGGTCGCGTTCCCCGGACCCACGACTACCTAATCGAGGGGCGCCGAACCTAGTGCAGGAGGTTCAGCGGCGAACAGCTCGCTAACCAGGCGTGCGACTGCGTCTGGCGCCTCCAGGTACGAGAAATGGCCACATTCCGGCAGTACGGCGAGTCCGGCCTGGGGAATGGCCTGGGCCACGTGCGCGGCGAGGCTGACCGGTATGAAGTCGTCCTCGCCGTGGATGAGGAGGGTTGGCACAGCGAGGTGGCTCAGCTTCGGGAGGAGGTCGTATCCGGGGGTTTGAAACGTCTCGTCGTACAACCGGTGCTCGATGGCCCTGGCCGTGAGTACGCGCTCTGGCGTGAAGTTCGCCCGCAGTCGTGGCACCAGCCGGTCGAGCAGCGCAGGCGCATGCATTGCCGGGCGGAAGTAGATCCGGTAGTACTCAGATTCGACGTCGAGGTCTCCCGCCCGAAAAGCCGCGGTCGTCGCCAGCGCTTCCATGGCCTCGACGTCGCCAGCCGGTCGGATGCGGCGGAGGTACTGACGAAACACGCCGCCATCCTCTTGCGAGGCGGGGGCGGTGTTCATGAGGATCAGACGAGTCAGCCGCTCGGGATGACGGGTGGCGTACTCCATCGCCAACAGAGCGCCCCAGCTGTGTCCGAGGAGCGCCACGGTTTCCAGGGAGAAATGGCGCCGCACGCTGTTCAGGTCGTCCATTTCGGACTGGATGGTGACTTCGTCGGGTCGGACGCCATTGGCCGATCGTCCGCGACCGCGCTGGTCGTAGTAGATGACCCGGAATTGCTCGGCCAGGCAGTCGAGCTCGGGGAGCAGGTAGTCGTAGTCGAAGTCGGGCCCGCCATGCGCCACCATGATCACAGGGCCCTCGCCGATGTCACGGAAATGCAGTCGCGCGCCGTCGGCGGTTATGAACCCCGTACTCGGCTCCACGTCGTCGAGCCTAAAGCGCGACGCCGGCCGTCCGCGGACCACTCAAGGCGGGGCCGCTGCGACTATTGTGCGCACTTCGCGCGCCAAACGTGCGATTGAGGCAGCTTTTCGAAGATGGGGCGCACGTCTGACGCGCGAAGTAGGAGCACTCAGACGACTGCCAGCGCGATGCCAGGCGGCTCAAGGCCACCGGAGCCAACTCGTCCTGGTCGACGCCGGTCTCGTCACCTGGGAGGATGCCGCCGATCGGTGTGCGGAAATCGTCAACGGTTGGCGGACGGAGGGCTACAGGCAACCATGAAAGCGATCACGTACACGCGACGTGGCGATCCGTCCGTGCTTGAGCTCGTCGACAGGCCCATCCCCGACCCGGGGGACGGCGAGGTGCGGATACGGGTGCGCGTGTCGGGAGTGAACCCGACGGACTGGAAGACGCGCAGCGGCGGCGGGCATACGGAGGCGACGGTTCCCAACCACGACGGCGCCGGCGTGGTCGACGCGGTCGGCGCAGGAGTCACCGGCGTAGGCGTGGGCGACCGGGTCTGGGTCACCCTTGCCGGCGACGGCCGCCCGGCGGGTGGTACCGCGCAGGAGTTCACTGTCGTCCCCGCCGAACGCACTTTCGCGCTCCCGGTGGGCGCCGACTTCGAGCTCGGAGCGAGCATCGGCGTCCCGGCCGTCACTGCCCACCGCGCGTTGACGGTTGCCGAGGACGGCCCGGCGCGGCTGCAACCAGGTGCGCTGGCCGGCCGGACCGTGCTGGTCGCAGGCGGCGCCGGCGCCGTGGGCAACGCGGCGATCCAGCTAGCCCGTTGGGCGGGCGCGGAGGTTATCGCCACCGTCAGCGGGGACGCGAAGGCTCGGCTCGCGACGGCGGCCGGCGCGAACCACGTCGTCAACTACAAGCAGGCGGCCGCAGCCGAGGCGATCAGAAGTGCCGCCCCCGACGGCGTCGACATGGTGGTCGAGGTTGCGGCCGGTGCGAATATGGAGCTCGACCTGGCCGTGCTGCGTCCCCGCGGGACGATCTCGGTCTATGCGAACGACGGCGGCGTCCCGGTCAACCTGGACGTGCGGCGCAACATGGGGCTCAACACCCGCTACCAGTTCGTACTCGTCTACACGGTCGGCTGGGACCGGATCGCGGCCGCGGCCGCGGCCATCAACCAGGCGATCACGGACGGAGCCTTCCGTGGCGGCGAGCCGGCCGGCCTCCCGGTGCACCGCTTTCGCCTCGAGGACGCGGCGGCCGCACACGCCGCCGTCGAGAACGGGGCGGTCGGAAAGGTGCTGATCACGGTCGGATCAAGCTGAAGCACGGTCAGCGTTCTGACCAACCCTGGTGGATGACGCTGTCTAACCGTCGGTTGGGATGTGGCGACGGCAGTAGGGTGGTGCAGGTGGCCACATTCGACGATGTGTCCCGAATCGCTGAGGCTCTGCCCCAGGTGATCGACGGGGACTATCACGGCCACTTGTCATGGTCGGTGGCTAACAAGGCATTCGCTTGGGAGCGCCCGTTCAGCAAGGCGGACCTGAAACGGTTCGGCAATGCGGTGCCACCGGACGGACCCATCCTGGCCGTGCGGGTTGCGGACCTCGGTGAGAAGGAGGCCGTGCTGGCCGAGGGCCGCGCGGGCTTCTTCAACATTCCGCACTTCGACGGCTTTGCCGCTGTACTCATCCAGCTGCGGCCAGTGTCGACCGAGGTGTTGCGGGAAGCACTTGTAGACGGTTGGTTGGCATGTGCTCCGCAGGCCTTGGCCGACGACTTCATGAACTCGTAACGCGAGTTGAGGTCGTTGATGGATCCGGCTTAGATGGTGTGTGCCTTTAGGAAGGAGCTGCTGCGATGTCCGCGCAGCGGGTTAGCTCGGTCGATGAACTGCCACCGGGCAAGATCGTAGGCGTCGGTCGGTACGCCGTCGGAAACCGGAACGGCGAGTACTTTGCGGTCACCCGTCGCTGCCGCCACCTGGGCGCGGACCTGGCGGGGGGAAAGCTCGACGAGAATGGTTGCCTGGTGTGCCCTTGGCATCACTCGGCCTACGACGTGCGCACCGGGCGCATGGTCCGAGGACCACAAGGGAACTTCGCGAAAGTGCCCGGGCTCGGACGCTTCTACCAACTGCTGACCACGGTCCTGCCACTGGGCCGTGCCCGTGTGACCGAGCGAAACGGCGAGCTATACGTCGGCTGAGCGCGTCGAACGCCGATACCGACGCGACGCGAGCAGCCTTCCGGCGCCGCAGCGACACCCGTTCCAGTTCTCGTCCATCGCTCAGGCAGGATGGATCAGTGCGAATCGGGATGCTTGGGCCGCTGGAAGTCAGCGACGACAACGGTGACCCCACCTATGTGGCTGGTGCCCGATTGCGGACGCTGCTGATCGCACTGGCCCTCAGACCGGGCCGACTGGCTCCCACCGCTGAGCTGGTCGACGCGATATGGGGCGAGGAACCGCCTAGCGGAGCGGCCAACGCGCTGCAGGCCTTGGTCTCGAGGCTCCGACGCGTGATGCCCGCGGCGGCCATCGAGTCGCAGCCGGCCGGCTATCGGCTGATGATCGACCCGGATGCCATCGACGTTGTCCGATTCGAGCAGTTGGTCTCCGCTGGACGGGCCGAGCTCTCCCTGGACCCGGCAGGCGCCGCCGAAACGCTGCGCGAGGCACTAAGTCTGTGGCGCGGACCGGCCCTGGTGGACGTGGCGGACCAGCAACCCTTCCAACCAACGATCACCCGGCTGGAAGCGCTACGGCTGGCCGCGGCTGAGGACCGGGTCGAGGCTGACCTGCGCCTAGGCCGTGCCGCCGACGTTGTCACCGAGCTGATGACACTGGTGGCTGAGCATCCGCTAAGCGAGCGATTGGTCGGGGTACTGATGCGTGCCTTGAGCCAGGCGGGTCGTCCCTCGGAGGCGCTCACCGTGTTCGAGCGCACCCGTGAGTCGCTCGCCGACCAGCTGGGCACCGATCCATCACCGGAGCTGTCCGCCTTGCATACCGCGATCCTGCGCGGTGAGATCGCCCCGGCAACGGCACCGGCCCCGGAGGGTGTACGACGCACGAACCTGCCGGCTGGAATTACCAGCTTCGTCGGTCGCGACGCAGATGTCGCCGAGGTGCACGAGCTGGTCGTCGACTACCGACTGATCACACTCATCGGGCCGGGTGGAGCTGGCAAGACTCGCCTGGCTGTCGAGGCGTCACGGACGCTGCTCGAGCAGATGCCCGACGGTGTGTGGCTCGTGGAGCTCGCCGCGGTTACCGACGGCGCTGACGTGCCGGCTGCAGTGCTGGCAGCGCTGGACCTGCGGGAGCCGTCGCTGGTCGGGCGCGAGCAGGCAGAGGATCCCACCGATCGGCTCATAACCGCGTTGCGATCCCGCCGCGTCATGCTGGCGCTCGACAACTGCGAGCATGTGATCGACGCTGCAGCGGCACTGGCCGACCGACTGCTCGCCGCGTGCCCGGGGGTGCGAATCCTAGCGACCAGCCGGGAGCCGCTGGGCATCACTGGCGAGGCTGTGTGGCCCGTCGAGCCCCTTGGCCTGCCGCCGGAGGACGTCGACGGGCGTGACGTCCTCGGCTACGACGCGGTCCGGTTATTGGACGACCGGGCCCGGGCGGCCCGCCCGGGGTTCGCTGTGACCGACGACAACGCACCGGCCGTCGCGCGGATCTGCCGCGTCCTCGACGGCATGCCGTTGGCCATCGAACTGGCCGCCGCGCGACTACGCACCATGACCGTGACCCAGTTGGCCGATCGGCTCGACGACCGGTTCCGGCTGCTCACCGGCGGGAGCCGGACTGCGCTGCCACGTCACCAGACACTGCGGGCCGTCGTCGACTGGAGCTGGGACCTGCTTAGTAATCCCGAGCGGGTGCTGCTACGACGCCTGGCGATCTTCACCGGCGGCGCGACGCTGGGGGCCGCGCAGCGGGTGTGCGCAGACCTCCTGGTCGCTGCAGACCACATACCAGACTTGGTGGCCGCGCTGGTCGACAAGTCGCTACTGCTGGCTTCCAGCGACGAAGAACAGCGCTATCGGATGCTGGAGACCATCAGGGAGTACGGCCTGGAGCGGCTCGACGAGGCCGGCGAGCGCGAAGACCTCCGCCGTGCGCACGCCGCGTACTTCGTTGAGCTCGTCGAGACCGCCGAGCCACACCTGCGTCGCGCCGAACAGCTCGATTGGCTTCGTCGGCTCAAGCCCGAACACGACAACATCAATGCCGCCCTACGGGGCGCGATCTCCGCCGGTGACGCGGAGACCGCCTTACGCATCGTCACAGCGGCCAGCTGGTACTGGTGGCTCGGTGGTCACAAGGCGGAGGGCCTCGATCTCGTGACCGAGGCCTTGTCCGTGCCGGGTCAAGTCGATGCCGAAACGCGAGCCAGCGCTACCGCCATGGCCGTCTGGTTCGCCACCGCGGGACTCGGCGGGCTGGAGCAGGCCGAGCCCTGGATCACGAGAACGCTGGAGCTCGTCGAGGGCGTTGACCATCCGGGTCCGGGGCTGAGATTCGTGGTGGAGATGGCCAAACTCATGCGAGGCGAATCCACCTCCGGGGCTGCTCCTGAGGACCTCATGAATTCGTTGATCGCCGATGAGGATCCGTGGGTACGTGCGGTGGCTCGGCTGTCCCGCAACCGTATGCTGCGGGCTCGTGACCAGGAGGCAGACATCCAGGAGGCCCTCGTCGAGTTCCGAACGGTCGGCGAGCGCTGGGGGCTCTCGTACGCGTTAGGCACGCTCGCTGAGCTCGCCGCGCGACGCGGCGATAGCCAGCTCGCACTGGACTACGGCCAGCAGGCCGCGGACGTGCTCTCCGAGCTCGGTGCCGTGGAGGACCTGGTGTTCCTGAAAGTCAGGGAAGCTCAATTGCGCTGGTCCGCCGGTGACAAGGCGGGCTCGGCGGCAGCCATGGCCGACGCTGAGCGGGCAGCTGCAACAGTCGGATGGCCCGATGCCGTCGCGGTGATGGCCTTCGCCAAGGCCGAGCTTGCGCGATGGGCCGGTGATGCCGGCACGGCACGCGACGAGCTGGCCCGTGCCCAAGCCCTCCTTGGCCACGGTGGCATCGACCCGGTGTTCGGTGCAATGATCCTCGACTCCTTCGCGTATCTGGACGCGGACGAAGGCGATCTCGACTCGGCCGGTGCCCGGCGCGCCGAGGCGCTGGACATCGCGTTGGGCTCCGTCGACGACGCGTTGATCAGCCAGGTGCTCGTGGGTGTCGCAGACCAAGCGGTCCGGCATGGGTACGCCCAAGAGGCGACCCAGCTCTTGGCCGTGAGCGAAGTCCTCGGGGGCGGTCCCGACCAGTCCCGCCCAGACGGTGCCCGGGTGGCGGAGGCCGCGCGTGCCGCCCTTGGCGACGTGAAGTTCACCGAGGCGTTTCAGCGGGGCCGAGACGAGTTCTTTGGCCTGGCACGTCGAGAGCTCGCGAACTCCGAGGAGGTTCGCGAGCTCACCACGTCAGTGCTCAGTGCGCAAGCACCGAGGGCCGGTTGATCGGTGGCTGGGTGAACAGGCGCTTCGACCACAAATAGCTGGCGACACCGATGCCGAGGCTCCAGGCGATGGCCTGCACCGCATCGTTGCCGATCGCAGTGCCTAGCAGCAGCCCCCGCACGGTCTCGATCACTGGGGTGAACGGCTGGTACTCAGCGAACCAGCGCATGACCGTCGGCATCGAGTCCGTTGGCACGAACGCGCTGCTGAGGAACGGCAGCAACGTCAGGATCATCGGTGAGTTGCTAGCGGTCTCCACGCTCTTCGCCTGCAGTCCTAGCCCAACACACAGCCAGATCAGCGCCAGCGAGAAGGCCGTGAGCAGACCTGCGGCCGCGACCCACTCCACTGCAGTTGCGTTCGGGTTGAAGCCAACAAGCAGTGCCACGCCGACAACGACCGCCATGCCCGCCACAGTCTGGATGAGGCTGCTGAGGACGTGACCCGTCAACACCGCGGTGCGCGAGATGGCCATCGTCCTGAACCGCGCGATGATGCCCTCGGCCGAATCCATGGCGATCGAGATAGCAATGCTCTGCGCGGCCGCGGCACCGGTCAACAGGATTATCCCAGGGACGACGTAGTTCACGTAGTCATCACGACCAGCCGAGGAGCCGCCGATTCCAGCACCAAGCGTTCCGCCGAAGACGTACACAAACAGCAGCAGGAACACGATCGGGATACCGACTACGAACACGCTCAGGGACGGGTAGCGCACCATGCGCCGCATGCTGCGCCGCAGCATCGTCCGGGAGTCGCGGGCAGCATAGGTAATGGCACTCATCGTGCGATCTCCTTCTCTTCGTTGTGGTGCTCCTCAGCGGGCCGACCGGTCAAGGCGAGGAAGACGTCATCCAGGTCGGGCGTATGCACCGTGAGTGACTCGACATCGATGGACGCTGCAGCCAGGTGGTCGAGCACGGCCCGCAGTGAGTCGACATTTCCGTCGCTGGGGATCTGCAGCGCCAGCGCGTCATCGTCGCGGCTCGACTCGGCGAAGGACCGCGCGGCCGAGTCGAGCTCGGCAATGTCAGCGAACTGCAGACGGATGTGCCCGCCTGGGATCAGCCGCTTGAGCTCAGCGGCCGTACCTTCCGCGACCAGTCGACCCTGGTCGAGCAGGGCGATGCGGTCAGCAAGCTCGTCGGCCTCATCCAGGTATTGCGTGGTGAGAAAGACGGTAACTCCGTCGTTGACGAGCTGGCGGATCGCCCCCCACATCGTGCGGCGAGACCGCGGGTCCAGACCGGTGGTGGGTTCATCGAGGAAGATGACGCGCGGGTCGCCCACGAGCGTCATCGCCAGGTCCAGCTTGCGCACCATGCCGCCGGAGTAGGTGCTCGGCGTCTTCTTCGCCCACTCGGTCAGGTCGAACCTGTGCAACAGCTCCGCGATGCGGCGCCGACCCTCGGCCCGATCCAGGTGGTTGAGGTCGGCCATCAGCAGCAGGTTCTCCTCGCCGGTGAGCAGCTTGTCCACGGCGGAGAACTGACCGGTGACGCCGATGACCTTGCGCACCCCGTCTGCATCGCTGGCAACGTCGTGGCCCGCGACCCGGACGACACCGTCGTCTGCGGGAAGGAGCGTCGACAGGATCTGGACGGCGGTGGTCTTGCCTGCACCGTTCGGGCCGAGCAGAGCGAACACGGTGCCCTGGGCGACCCGAAGGTCGACACCGTCGAGCACGACGTGGTCGCCGTACGACTTGCGCAACCCGGTCACATCAATGCCCGGGGGCCGATCGGTGGTCATAGCTACCTCGATTCGTGGTGGCACGTTGGCCGTTTCACCACTGTCGAGGACGGCGCTGATAGGCGGCTGAGGTCGCGCTGATGTCCGGTTGACACGGCCGAATGCCCGGCCGAGGTCAGGCGTCCCCAGCGTCAGGCAGGCAGCGGTCGTTCGGATCGATGGCCTTGACCATGCGGCGGCCGATGTCGCGCAGTTGCCGCGCCTGCGCCGCAGTCAGCGGATCGAAGACATAGCTGCGTACGGCCTCCACGTGGCCGGGCGCGGTCTCGAGGACCTTTTCCCAGCCGTCGTTTGTCAGGATGGCGAGCGTGTAGCGGCCGTCGCCCGGGTCAGGAGCACGTCGCACCCAGTTCAGCTTCTCCAGCCGGCTGACCACATGTGACAGGCGGGATAGCGATCCGTTGGCGAACACCGCCAGATCACTCATCCGCAGGGTGCGCTCGGGTGCCTCGGACAGCATGGCTAGCACCATGTACTCGAAATGACTGATACCAGCATCGCGCTGTAGCTGCGCATCCAACGCATTCGGCAGCTTGATCAGCACGCTGGCGAGCGCCAGCCAGGAATCCATCTCGTCGGTGGTTAGCCAGCGCACCTCCTGCGCTGCCATGTCCTCCAGTTCAGCGTGTCCCATGTTGTGATCCGTTCACTGGGGTTTACTTGACACTTCAAGTTACGACTGCTTCCATCTTATTGAAGCTTCAACTCCCGTCAAAGAGCTGGAAGTCATGGGGCCACCGTGGTGTGGATCACCGTCGGCGTTGCTCACTGTTGCGGCTCGTAACGCACAGCCGTCCCGTCCCTATCTCATGGAGAAGGTCATGCGAGCACTGAACGTCCCGTCTGCCGGTGAGCAGCCGCAGGTGTCCGAACTGCCCGTCCCCGACGTCACCGACGGGACCGTTCTGATCCGGGTGAAGGCGGCCGGGCTCAACGCGGTCGACAATGCCATCGCCGGCGGGATCATGGCCGGGATGCTCCCACACTTGTACCCGCTGGTCCTCGGCCGTGACGCTGCCGGCGTCGTCGAGGCGGTCGGCTCCGGGGTGGACCACGTCGCGGTTGGCGACGAGGTGTTCGGCCATGTCCTGCTCGCACCGCCGGTTCAGGCGGGCACGCTGGCCGACTACGCGCTGCTGCCCGCCGCCGCCGTCGCCGCCAAGCCGGACAGACTCGACTTTGCGACGGCCGCCGCGTTGCCGCTCGCTGGTACTGCCGCGACAGCCGTCGTCGATGCGATCGACGCACGTCCTGGCGAGACCGTTCTGGTGAACGGCGCGAGTGGCGGCGTGGGGTCGTATGCGGTGCAGCTGCTCGCTGCCCGTGGCGTGACAGTCGTGGCCACTGGCACCGAGACCGACGTCACTCGGCTTTCCGCACTCGGCGCCGATACGGTGCTCGACTACACGAGGGCGCCCGTGACCGACCAAGTCCGCGCTGCACACCCGGAGGGTGTCGACGCACTCATCGATCTCGTCTCCTACACACCCGACGGGCTTCCGCTTGAGGCCGTACGCAAGGGCGGCAAGGTCGCCAGCACGATGGGCGCCGCTGACGAACAAATCCTCGCCGCCGCCGGCCTTACCGGCACCAACATCATGGCGGTTCCGGTCCGCGAAGTCATCGCTCCACTGGCCGAGCAAGTCGCCGCCGGCAACCTGCGGGTCGACGTGTCCACGGTGCTGCCGCTCGAGCAGGCCGCCGATGGATTGGCCACCATCGCCAGCGGCAAGGCCAGCGGCAAGATCGTCGTCAAGGTCAGCGACTAGCTGGCGGCTAGCCGGTGCCTGCCTTCGCGGCGGCCCGTTCGACCGTCTCCTGTGCTGCGGCACTGCCCTCGATGTCGAGCTTGGGCAGGATCCTGTCCAGCCAGCTTGGGATCCACCACGCGCGGTCGCCGAGGAGCGACATCACAGACGGTACGAGGCACATGCGCACGACGGTTGAGTCGATGAGGACCGAGAATGCCATGCCGACAGCAAGCATCTTGATCGTCGGATCCGGATCGAATACGAAGCTGGTGAAGACGACGACCATGATGCCGGCCGCTGTGGTTATGACCCGTGCGGTGCCGCCGATGCCGATCGCGACACTGCGGTGCGAGTCACCGGTCTCGGCGTACGCCTCATGCACTCGGGAGATGAGGAACACCTCGTAGTCCATGGACAGCCCGAAGATGATGGCAAACATCAACATCGGCACGAAGGCCGGGATCGGCACAGTCTCCTCGACCCCGATGAGGCTGGAACCCCAACCCCACTGGAAGATCGCAACCACCACCCCGTACGACGCGGCGACCGACAACAGGTTCATCGCGGCAGCCTTCAGCCCGATGGCCAGCGAGCGGAATGCGGCCGTGAGCAGGATGAGCGACAACAGCACCACCACGAGGATCAAGAGCGGCAGGCGCGAGATCACCTTCTCGGTGAAGTCGACATAGCCCGCCGTGGTTCCAACGAGATAGGTGGTCACGCCGTCCACACCCGGTAGGACGTTGGTCCGCAGTTCGTCTACCAACGCGGTGGTTTCCTCATCTTGCGGGCTCGTCGTGGCAAGGGCCGTCAATGTTGCGGCCGTGCCGGCCTGGTTCAGCTGAGGTGGTGACACTGACGCAACGCCTGCTGTCTGGGCGACAGCCTGCTGCAGATTGGTCAGCACAGTCTGGGGGTCTTCACCGGCGTTCGGCACGGCCACGATGGTCAGCGGGCCGTTGGCGCCCGGGCCAAAGCCTTCCGCGATGAGGTCGTACGCGCGCCGATCGGTGTCCGCCGTGGGATCAGTGCCCGCATCCAACTGTCCAAAATGAATGAAAATCAGCGGGAAGGCCAATACGAGCAGCAGCACGGTGCTGGCGATGGCCCAAGGCCAGGGCCGGTTGGCCACCATCTTGCCCCACCGCGCAAAGGCAGTGTGCTCATGAGCTTCGGCGAGAGCCGCGGCATCGACAGGGGCTGCCCTCTGCTGGACCGGCATGTGGGCCGCGAGGCGCTCTCGACGCTCACGCAGCCGTTCCCTCAATGCTCGGACGTTACCTTTCGCAACGCCCAGAAACGCAGGCACCAGCGTCAGCGCGGCCAGCATGGTGACTGCTACAACGACTGCCGCAGCGAGGCCAAGGGCACCCACGAAGGGCACACCGGAGACGTACAAGCCCAGAATCGCGATGATTACGGTGGTGCCCGCTACGACGATCGCTGAGCCCGAGGTGGCGTTTGCCAAGCCCGCCGATTCACGGACGGGCATGCCCCGATCCACTTGCTCACGGTGTCGCGACACGAGGAAGAGGCCGTAGTCGACGGCCACGCCGAGCCCGAGCAAGGTAGCGACCGTGGGAGCGGTCGTGGGGAAGGTGATGGCGGAGGCCAGAATGCCGAGCAGTGACAAGCCCGCCAACACACTGAAGACTCCCGACAAGAGCGGAATCGCGGCAGCTACAAGCGAACCGAACATGAACAACAGCAGCACCAGCGCGCAGGCCAGACCTAGCGCTTCGGCCGTTCTGTCGCTCGTCTCGGTGCCGATCTGGCCGGCGGAGCCGCCGTACTCGACTTGCAGCCCAGCATCTCGGGCGGGCTGGATTGCGGCGTCGAACTCGGACAGGTAGTCGGTGCCCAGCGAGGTCGTCGGCACATCGAAGTTGATGGTCGCGTAGGCAATCGTGCCGTCCTGCGACACCTGAGGTGAGTTGGGCACCGCAAACGGGCTGGTGGCCGAGAGCACGTGATCGAGCGCCGCTGCATTTGCAACAGATGTGTTGACGGCGTCCTCGTCGGTCGCCACCGTCTGCCCCGAGGGCGCCGCATAGACGATCTGCCCGGCGTAACCTCCCGCCTCAGGGAACGCGGACGACAGCTCGTCGAGGCCTTCCTGCGACTCGCTTCCCGGCACCGAATAGTCGTTCGAGAATTCCCCGCCGACGGCGTTGCGGACCAGCACGAGGCCAAGGACGAGGACTATCCAGGCGGCGATGACGGCCCAATGCCAGTGGGCACAAGTCCGCCCGAGTCGCTCCAGGAACGCATGCATGGCGCTTCCCCCGAGCCCAAGACCAAGAGAGGTGGTCACGGGGCCGTCCGTCGAGGCTATCGCACCCTTCACATGGCGGCCTGGCAGCCGCAGCGCACATGCGTCCGATCCAGCTCATCTGACCCGAGGCGGGACTCGACCCCTGTTGCCAGGCACCGCGGCGCGTACGAGATTGGGACAGGCATCCAAGTCGAGATCAGTGGGAGCGCTTATGACCACGTACGCGCCGGGAACGCCGAGTTGGGTCGACCTCGCTTCGACCGACGTCGAGGCATCGAAGCGGTTCTACAGCGAGCTGTTCGGTTGGGACACGAGGGTCGCCGAGGAGCCCGAGGCCATGGGCTACACGACCTTCCTCAAGGGCGGCAAGGCCGTCGCCGCGGTCGGCGGCCAGATGGATCCGAGCCTGCCGACTACCTGGACCACGTACTTCGCCACGAATAACGTCGATGACACCGTGTCGAAGGTCGAGGCCGCGGGCGGCAAGGTGCTGATGCCACCGCTGGACGTGATGGGCTACGGAAAAATGGCGGTCTTCGCGGATTCCGGAGGCGCAGCGTTCGCGGTGTGGCAGGAGGGAACGATGCCCGGCGCCGAGTTGCGAGACGAGAGTGGTTCGTTCGGCTGGGCGGAGCTCATGACGGGTGACCCTGGGGCAGCGAAGACGTTCTACCCCAGCGCGCTAGGGGTGAGCGCTCGCGACGTCGACTATGTCGAAGGCGTCTACACCCTGTGGGAGGTCGGCGGGCAGGCAGTGGCGGGGCATGTACCAGGTCACCGCGGACGAGCCGCCGCGCTGGATGGTCTACTTCAACGTCGACGACCCCGACGCCATGGCGGCGAAGGTCGAACAATTGGGGGGCACCGTCGCCGTGCCGCCCACCGACACCCCTGCCGGCCGATTCGCCGCCATCGGCGACCCACAGGGCGCGTACTTCTCCCTGATCAAGCCCGACCCCGACTACCGGCCGTAGCCAGCCAGTCGCTAGGCAACATGGCTGGCGGCAACCGCGCGGCTGTCCGTCACGTCGCCGGTTGACCGTCGCACGAACGTCGCAACGAACAGCAAGCAGAGCAGTGGCAGCGGCAGGGCGAACGCCCATCGCAGACCACTGGCGGTGGCGACCGCTGCAAGCAAGGTGGGGGCGGCCAGGATGGCTACGCCGGATGCGAGCGCACCCAGCGAGGCGGTGACCCGCGCCGGGACCGCGTGCGTGTTGACCAGGTCGGCAAGGGTCACGGGATAGAGGACGGACACACCCAGTCCGGCAACCACGAGGCCGGTGGCAACGCCTGATGGATGATCGCTGAGCATGACTCCTAGGGTGCCCGCCGTGGTGATGACCACGCTCAGCGCAACGACGTTCACCCGGTGTGCGACGAGCGGCATTGCTGCACGGCCAACAGCCATGCCGATGGGAAACGCGACGCCCAGCACGGCAGCCGCGCCAGTCGCCGAGCCGGCGTCCACCAACCGGGCGACGCCCCACACGACGAAACAGAACTCGATGGCTACGGCTAGCACGACGCACAGCCACGACCGCGTCACGCGTCCGACCGTTGACGCAGTCGCGAGGTGATGCTGGTGGGGCGCTGAGGGAGGCGACTCGTACACGGGCGTCGGTATTGGGCGGACGGCGAGGAGAAGCAGGATGGGTACGGGGACCAGCAGGGCGAGGCGTCCGTTGATGCCGGCACTGTCGAGCAGGCCCATGGCGACGGGCGCGGCGACGCCGGCGGCGCTCGCCGCAGCGTTTACCCGGCTAAGGCGTGCGGTGGCCGTTGTGCCGCGCAGCAAGGTCGGAGTGACAAGGACCATGACTGACCCACCGACTCCGAACAATGCAGCACCCACCATCGCGACGTGTGCGCTCGGCGCAACGGCGAGCAGGGCCAGACCTGAGGCAAGGGCACAGGCAGCCGTACGCAACATTCGTCCGGCACCTAAGGCGACCAGGAACGGCCCGACGGCTGCGATGAGGACGAGGCCCAAACCGAACGCGGAAGACAGCCACGTGAGCTCTTCCTGAACGACACGGAGATCGCGCGCGAGGAGAACGAGGTAGGCGCCAATGCTCGAGAGCGCAAACCCCAGCGAGCCCAGCGCAGCGGCGACGGCTCGGTCGATGTTGGGGGGATGTCTCACATCGTCCCTGTGTCTAGCGCCATGGCGAGCTCGCCCAGGTCCTTGATGGACTCGTCTGCATCCAGACCTCGCAGGGCAGCGGTCATTGCGCCGGCTCGCCTGCCGGCGATGAGACCCGGCACGGAGTCCTCGACCACGAGGCAGCGCTGGGGATCGACGCCGAGCCGCGTGGCGGCCAGCAGGTAGCCCTCAGGATCCGGCTTGCCCTTCTTGACGTCCTCGACGGTGACCAACTGCGGCGGCGCAATGCCCGCCGCGCCTAGACGAGCGCGAGCGAGCCTCCGATCGGCACTCGTGACGACGGCCCAGGCAAGGCCACGCCGTTCGATGGTGTCGATGAGCTGTCGCGCACCCGGCGTCGCGACGACATCGGCGAGATCGTCGTACTGAAGCTCGTGCTCACGCTGAGTGGCGACGTCGAGTTCGGCCTCGGTGAGGTGAGGGAGCAGGCGGCGGATCGTCGTTTCCGCGGGGCTGCCGTGCGCGACGGCCATGGCGATCGCTGGGTCGACGCCGTACTCCTCGCACCAAGCGAGCCAGGCTCGCTCGACCGCAGCGTCGGAATCGACAAGAGTGCCGTCCATGTCGAGCAATACCGCTTTGAGCGCGTCGAGACTGACCATGCCCAACCTCCTGACTAATATCCTCGCTATACGAGGATATTCTTGTTGGGAGTGAGATGGAAGTCCGTAGGGTTCGCCGTTCCGACGCGTCACGCTGGCAGGGAGCGCGCGACCTGCTGCGGCTCGTACGTCTCAATCCGGGAGTCACCCGAGCCGATGCAGCGCGCACTCTTGGCCTGAGCAGCGGATCGGCGGCGGAGATCACCGCCCGACTCCGCTCACTGTCGCTCGTGGACGAACAGCGCGTGTCTGCAGCGCGCCGAGGGCGGCCGACGATGGCACTCGGCGCGGCATCCTCCGGTCCCCTCGTACTCGCCCTCGACATCCGGCACGCCGACTGGCGGTTGGCGGTCGAGGATCTGGTCGGAACGTTCGAGGAGGTCGGACACAGCCATCACGCGGACCCTGCACCGTCGGCCGTCCTGAAAGAGCTCCGCAAGGCTGTTGCGGCGGCGCGGCGGACGTACGGAAGGCGCATTCGGGTGCTCTCCGTCGCGATCGCGGGGACCGTCCAAGATGACGTGCTTGTGCAGGCCAGCACGCTCGGGTGGCGCGACGTGGACCTTCGCCTGTTGCAGCGCGGCACAGCTGATCCACTGCCGCTGCTCGTCGGCAACGACGCGACGCTGGCCGGGGTGGCCGAGGCCCGGCGTACCGGTCATGCTGGGACGCTGCTCTACCTGACGATCGAGGTGGGGCTGGGCGGCATCCTCGTCGTGGACGGGCAGCCGGCAGCTGGCGCGAGCGGGGCTGGCGGCGAGTTCGGGCACCTGCCTTTCGCCGATCCGCGACTCGTATGCCCATGTGGCGCCCTCGGCTGCTGGGACGTCGCCGTGGACGGTCGGGCGATGGCGCGACACCGCCGCCATCCCCAACCGGCCGACCCCTATGCGTACGCAGTCGAGACGCTGGCGTTGGCGGCCTCGGCTGGAGCCATCTCGGACGGGCACGGCACGGCCTGGTCTGCGTCGGCACGCTCTGCGTCGGCTCGGTCGGCATCCCGTGCTGTCGCACGGTGCGCGGCGACGTTCGGCCACGGCGTAGGCGGACTGGTCAACGCGCTCGACCCCTCGGTGGTTGCGTTAGGTGGGCTGGCCGCGCCGCTGTACGCCACAGCGCCCGACGAGGTGTCGGCCGCATACCTGGCTGGGCTCATGACATTTCGGCGCCGCGAACCGCCCGCCTTGCGCGCTGCGGTGGTCGGACCTCACGGGCCGTTGATCGGAGCCGCCGACGTTGGCTGGGACTTGTTGCTCACCGAGGCCAGGCTGATCGAGTGGGAGCGGCTCGTACGACTGACGTCGTAGCCGCTCGCATCTGCAGACTGCGCTTCCGTGTCGCTCAGTTCCGCACCCGGATGGTCGTCGCCCAGGCAACTCGCCCCTGCCTGATCGCGTTCCCGCGGGAACGTGGTTGCTCTGCAACGGCGGGCTACGCCGCGGCCTTCCGGGTGTTGGTCTCGTGGACGTTGAGCAGCGAGAGAATGGCATCGGCGAGGTCGAGGCGATAGCCGGACCAGTCTGTGATGGTCAGCGCGTTGGGTTCGACGTCGGGCAATGGGTAGGTGGCCGGCCGAACGCGCACCGACAGCGGGTCGTCGAGGGTGCGGCCGTCGGGGCCGTAGAAGCGGAAGTCGCGGCCGCCGTCGATGACGCTGATGCTGTGCCCGCCTTCGTGGACCAGTCCGTGGTGATAGGGGCAGAGCAAAACCAAGTTGGACAACGCGGTCGGCCCACCGAGCGCCCAGTGCCACACGTGGTGAGCGTGCAACGCCCTCCGGCGGAGACAGCCGGGGAACCGGCATCCCTTGTCGCGTACGCGTAGCGCGCGGGCGATCGCCGGTGGGATGCGACGGGTGCGCCGTCCCACGTCGAGCACCTCGCCGCGTGGTCCACGCAGCATCGCGACGACCGCCGCGTCGCAGGCCAGCCGCCGCAGCGTCTCGGGGTCCAGCGCCGGGCCGTCCTCGAGCTGTCCGAGCTGGCCGCGATCGGCGGCAAGAGTGTCGGTGTCGACGTGGAGAACGACCTGGCAGCGGTCACCGACACTGCTCGGGTCGGGGGTCAGGCTGAGCTGCCGGGTCGCCAGGTAGGCGAACGCATCGAGCCACGACACCCGCTCCGCTGGGCGCAGCGGACCCGCACACGACATGTCCGCGTCCGGTGCATCGGCGTCCGGTGTATCCGCGTCCGGCTCCTGCGCAGAGGCGTCACCCCGGATGAAGTCCGGCGAAGGCTCGCTACGGTCGTCCGGCGCATCCTGGTCGTCTGGCGAGGCCGCACCCTGGCGCCACGGGCTGGCGTCGTCTGCCGGCGTCATCGGCCATGTCCTGCACGTCCGCATCTGCAGCGGCATCGTGTCCGGCCGCATCACTGGCGGCCGTCGACGAGTCGGCCGTCGACGGGTCGGCCGTCGACGGGTCGGCCGTCGACGGGTCGGCAGCGTCGGTGCGGGTGCCGGTGATGTCGGCGAACAACTCGTCGCGGGCGTGCTCGAGCAGCGCCACCCAGGCGGCACCGACCTCCGGCGGCACCCGCAACGACGCGACGAACGTGCCGTCCTCGGCGTAGTGCCAGCGCACGAAATGGTCCGGCTCGGGCGGGATCTCGTCGGGATTGCGGGCCTTGCGGTAGGCGCGCACGATGCGTTCGACCTGCGACGCCGAGCCGTTACGCGCCAAATCGACCAGCGCCTCCTCGTCCGCAACGGACGCCACCCGGGTGATGGCACGCACCTTCGAATACGACAGCTGCCCGGCCAGGAAGGCCTCCCGGGTCACCGGCAGGCCGGCCAACGCATGCGCCGCGCGCACATGCTCACGGCCGGCGCCCAACGACATGCCACAGTGCAGGTTGAGCCAGTGCGCGCACGAGCGGACGCCGACCCCGGACCACGCCTCCCGACGGTCGAACTCGGCCAACAGCAGCAGCCAGCGGGCCGTCATCGCCGCGATCTGCCCGGCCAACGACACCACCTGCCGCTCCAGCTCGTCGACAGTCAACTCCTCGGGAGGCAGCCCTGAATCGCCCGGCGCCCCATCTGAAGGCGCCACATCCGGCGCCGTTTGCGGCGTGTTCGACACAGCCCTGGGCAACGCCCGCACAAACGACGGAGCCGCTCCAACCATGACAACCTCCGAACACCCGGCGACAGGACTGGTGCTCGACAGCCTGCCAACAGGGTCGGACACAACCCCCTGAGGCGTTCCCGCGGGAACGCCTTTGGGGATGCGCAACCTAGAGGGAGTCGATGTCAACGAGGAGCCTCTCGCGGAGCGATGGAGGGCAGTACGCCGCCCGCACTGCGTTGCGCGCCAGCTGAGCGAGGTCGGCCCGGGTGAGGCCGAACACCGCATGAGCGAGCACGTACTCACGGTTGAGTGTGGTGTGGAACATGCCCGGGTCATCGGTGTTCAGCGTGACCTGGACTCCGGCATCCAGGAGTCTCGGCAACGGGTGCTCGGCGAGCGAGGGCACCACCTTGAGCAACGCGTTCGATGTCGGACAGACCTCGAGTGGGATTTTGTCGTTGGCCAGCCGGGCCAGCAAGGCACGGTCCCGCGCGGCCGCGATCCCGTGGCCGATGCGTTCGGCACCCAACAGGTCAAGGGCGGCCCAGATCGACTCCGGCCCTGTGGCCTCGCCCGCGTGCGGGATGCTGTGCAACCCGGACGCTCGCGCCGTGGCGAAGGCCGGCGCGAACAAGGCACGGTCGAGCTCGACGCCGCCAAGACCGAAACCGACGGTTCCGGGCGGCCCGTGCCGCAAGGTCCAGGCCAGGGTCACGTCGCCCGGCGGCTCCTCGAGCCCACCAGGGATGTCGAAGATCCAGGCAAGCTCGACGCCATGCTCGGCATGTGCGCGCTCACTGCCTTGAGTCAGCCCATCCGCCAAGTCTTCAGGCGGAATGCCCGCCCGCAGATGGGTGTACGGCGTGACCGTCACCTCGGCGTATCGCACGTTGCTGGCTGCCAGGTCGCGAGCCAATCCGACGACGAGGACCGTTACATCTTCGGCCGTCGTCACCAGCGAACTGACGGACTGGTAGACGTCGAGGAAATGCGGGAAGTCGACGAACTCATAGAACCGCCGCAGCTCCGCTTCCTCGGTCGGCACGAGCCCTTGATGGTGACGGCGTGCGAGCTCCAGCACGGTGGGCACCGACGCGGACCCCACCAGGTGCACATGCAGCTCGACCTTCGGCAACTCCGCAACGAACGCCTCGATGCTTACACCCACCCAGCGATCGTGCCACGGACGGCACGAGGCGCGGGCTCTGCAGGTTGTCACGCACCGCCGCAAAGTCCCGCTGCCACCTGGGGGTCATACTCGGTCACCGCCGCCGGCGCTTCCACGGCGAAGGACTTTCTCACCGGCCAGGCGTTCCCGCGGGAACGCTTTCAGTCCAGGGATCGCGAGCGCACCATCAACGCTTGGCCTCGGGGCGTCAATGTCGCATCAGGGAGGTCCCGGTCCGGGATGTGCCCGGCTTAGCGTCGATGGAGTGCCCCGGTCCAAACCCGGCCGGGGCACCACGCACCCCTCACAGAAAGAAGCGCCATGACCGAGTCACCGTGCGAGGACGACCCGGAGCCGTCCCATCCCGTCCCGGCCGGACAACCACAACGGGAAGTTCTCTACGTCCCCGTCCGGTCGGGTCACGTCGGATGTGTTGCCAGAATGTTCCGCACGCCGCTGGGCGACCGTACGGCCGTCGCCTTCACCAGCAAGGATCGCCTGGCCGCCACGCTCGGCCCAGACCAGGCATGGATTCGGCTCGCTGAGCCCGCGCTGCGAGCGCTGGCCGCGCCCCTCGGAGTGACCACGTTCATCGTGGACCCGCAGCTCGCCGCGCCAGCAGTGGGCGCCGACCCCGACTGGAACCCGCGCACACAACGCGCCGCCGACCATCAACCGCTGCGGATCGCCTCCTGAGCGATTCGACGCCTGGTTGACAGTCATACGATGCGCACATGGCAGACCGAAAGCTCGGTCGTGGCGTTGTCATGGTCCTTACAGGGCTTGGGGTTCTCCTGCTTGCCGTCGCGGCCGCGGGAGACGGGTACTGGCAGGCGCTGCTCATCAATCTCGGGACCGGAGTCCTCTTGTTTGTGGCTCTGGAATACGCCCTCTACGGCGCAGCCGATCGACTGACAAAGCTCATCACGAACGCGCTTCATGGTCACCCTGATGAGCGAGTTCTCGAGATGTGGAACTGGGCAGATACGTTGTCCGTCGAGGCACGGGAGGCGCTCCCACGCCAACTTCAAGCGATGTCGCCACTGCCGCCCCCAGAGCTCGAGGACCTCGAGAGCCAACTCCAAGCTGTCGGTGAAATGAACTTTAGTGAGCGCATGAAGGCGATGAGTGGTCTCGTGCTACTGGCCGACCACTACGGACCGGAGCGCGTTCGGCAAGTGATCACCGCGCTGCGCTGAACCGCGCCGATTTGGGCCAAGAAGGCGCTAGCCCGCGGCTACCCAAGCCAGGACGTGGAAGCCCCGCGGTGGCAACTGAACGAAGAGTCCCTCGGCAGCGATCTCGTTGCCATCGCGCTCGAACTTCTGATCCGACACCAGATCGTCCAGCAGCCACTGCCGTCCGGAGACGTCGCTCCACGGCACGTGCACGCGGCCCGATGCGACACCGTCGCCGTCGTTGACGACGACGAGTGACCTTTCCTGTCCGTCCCGCCAACACCAGCTCAGGAGCTGGTCGCAACTCTGGTCCCCCGGCCATCCGCTCGCGGAACACAGCGCCCAGTCACCGCGACGAACGGCCGCCGCGACTGGCAATAGCGCTTCGTAGAAGCGACGGAGCTCGTCGTCGACCGGCTCCGGAGGGCGACGGCCCAGAAACACAGGCAGGCGGACACGCCACCCCTCGAACTGCCCCTCATGCCAGAGCGTGGCGCCCGGCAGCGTGGCGACCGCAACGGCTGCGGCTCGTTCCGCCGCAGGCGCGAACTCGCTCGCGGCTCGCGGCTCGTCGTGGTTCTCGAGAAACCGCACGAGGCGCCGTTGATAGTCGAGGTCTGCGTGCAGATGCCCGCGTACGGACTCAGGGCCCTCGTGCAGGAGCCGGTCATACAGGCGCTTGTCGTAGCAGAAGTCGAAGCCGATCTGCTGGAGCTGCCATTCCAGGTCCCAGTAGGCCTCCGCGGCGAACACGAAATCCGGGTGAACGGCTCGCACCGCTCCTATCACCTCGACCCAGTACTCCCCGTCCGGCCGCGCGCCAGCCCGGTCCCCCCACGTACGGGCAAAGACGTCGTTGAGGAAGAGCATCGCCATGTCGCAGCGCACACCGTCGGCCTGCCGGCTGATGTCGACGAGCGTGTCCGCCGCCGCCAGTCGCAGGCCAGGAGCGAACGCATTGAGCTGGGCAACGTCCGGCCATGGCGGGAAGTAGGGATCACGACCCCGGGCAATGACGCTGTCACCGACAGCCAGGAAGGCGGCGGGCTCTCGCACGAGGTCGTCGAGAGTGCCGCGTACGAAGTATTCCGGGTGCTCGATCAGCCATGGATGATCCGGGGCGACGTGGTTGGGTACGAAGTCGACGAGCAGCCGCACCCCACGTTCGGCAAGCGCGGCCCGGGCCGACGCGAGTCCGGCACGTCCGCCGAACCGCGCGTCCACCTGATAGTTGCGGACGCAGTACGCCGAGCCGATGACGTCGCCGTCACGGAGGTCCGGGAGCGCGGCTCGGAACGACGCCATCTGTTCCGGCGAGTCGAGCGCGAGGCGTACGCCTGCCGGACTGCGTTCCCAGACGCCCATCAACCACACCGCATCCACGCCGGGCAACGTCACCAGGTCCCACTCGGGTCCGGGCACGTCCGTCAGAGTCGTTGCACGGCCGCCCCGCTCCCCCACGTCGTGCAGCCACGCGGCCGTGTTGAGCTCGTAGATGACCGGCGCGGAGGGCCAGGTCACTGCGGCTTCTCCTCGTACACGAGGTTGTCGCGCAGGCTGTCTGCAAGCAGGTCAGCCGGTTGGAGGTAACCGCGCAGCTGGATCATGCGTGCGACGAGCCCCGTCCATCCCGTCTGGTGGCTGGCGCCGAGGCCGGCACCGTTGTCACCGTGGAAGTACTCGTTAAACAGCAGCATGTCCTTCCAGTGTGGATCCGTCTGAAACCGCTCGGTCCCGCCGAAGAGTGGGCGACGGCCGTCGGCGTCACGGGTGAATATCGAGATCAGCCGACTGCCGAGCTCGGTGGCCACCTCGAACAGGGTGCACTGGCGTCCAGACCCGGTGGGACATTCCACGGTGAAGCTGTCTCCGTAGTAGGCGTAGTAGTGGAGCAGCCCGCGGAGGATCAGGTAGTTGACGGGGAACCAGACCGGTCCCCGCCAGTTGGAGTTGCCACCGAACATCCCAGTGTCGGACTCGGCGGGCAGGTAGTGGACCTCGAAGGTCTGCCCGTGGACGTCGAACGAGAACGGATGATCGGCGTGGAACCGGGACAGGGCGCGCAGCCCGTGCGGGCTGAGGAATTCTTCCTCGTCGAGCATCGTGGCCAGGACGCGACGCAGCTTGTCCTCGTTGAGCACCGCCAGCAACCGCCGACCGTTGACCCCGGGTTTCGTGAAGTCGTGGATGGTAGCCAGGAGCTCAGGCATCGCCTCGATACGCCGTGATAACCGGGCCAGCAAGTCCTTACTGACTCCGATTCGCTCGAGCGGCAAAATCGTCGTGGCGCACAACGGCAGGAGCCCCACCATCGAGCGCACCTTGAGTCGCTGGGCACTCCCGTCCGGCAGTCGCAGCACGTCGTAGAAGAACCCGTCGTCGTTGTCCCAGAGCTCGTCCTTGTTGTCGCCGATGCGGTCCATCGCCGCGGCGATGAACACGAAGTGCTCGGCAAACTTGAGCACCATGTCCTCGTACAACAGGTCGTGCTCGGCCAACTCCAGCGCCATGCTGAGCATGCACTGGGAGTAGAACGCCATCCACGCCGTGCCGTCAGACTGCTCGAGATGGCCGCCGGTCGGCAGCGGGGCGCTCCGGTCGAACACGCCGATGTTGTCCAACCCGAGGAACCCGCCCTCGAACACGTTGCGGCCGGTCGGGTCCTTCCGATTGATCCACCACGTGAAGTTGACGAGCAACTTCTGGAAGGCACCCTTCAGCCACTCCACGTCGGCGGTGCCCCGCTGCTCGCGCTCCGTCTCGTAGACGAGCAGCGTCGCCCACGCGTGCACCGGTGGGTTGACGTCGGAGAAGTTCCATTCGTACGCAGGTAGCTGCCCGCTCGGATGCAGGTAGAGCTCGCGAAGCATGAGGCTGAGCTGGGCCTTCGCGTCGTCAATGTCGACCATGGCCAGCGCCACCGTGTGAAACGCGAGGTCCCACGACGCGTACCAGGGGTACTCCCATGTGTCCGGCATTGAGATGACGTCGTTGTTGATCATGTGGAACCAGCTGCTGTTCCTGACGTTCCCCCCGCCGCTGTCCCGCAGCGGATGTACGTGGTGCTCCTCGAGCCAGCGATCCAGATCGAAGAAGTAGTGCTGCTTTCCCCAGAGCATGCCGGCCAATGCTCGGCGCATGACCATTGCCTCATCGGCGGTGGTAGCTGGAGGGGTGATCAAGTCGTAGAACTCGTCGGTCTCTGCGATGCGCCGGGCGAACACGTCGCGCACCGCACTCGCGTCCACTGGTGGTGCTCCTGATTTGCACAGCCGCAGATGCACGACCCGAGACCTTGTGCCAGGGATCTCGACCACGTAGTGCGCTGCTGCCTTCGTCCCCGTACGCGCGGGGTTGACCGCGTCCGCCCGCCCGTTTACCACATACTCGTGGAAGGCATCCTTCACGTACGGCGTCGGGTTGGCCGAGCCCCACAGTCGCTCATTGTTGGTCTCGTTGTCAGTGAACAGGAGCTCCGGGTCTCCCTCACATTGCAGCTCGAGATCCCCGAGACTTGGGTGCTGAGCAGCGATGACGGCGCGGCCGGGGCGCTCGGGCGCGTGGAGTACGCCCTTGGGCTCACCCATCCACCACGAGTTGCGAAACCACAGGGACGGCAGCAGGTGGAGCTGGGCCGGCTCCTGGCCGCGGTTTGAGAGCGTGACGCGTACGTGGATGTCGTCGGGTGCCGCCTTGGCGTATTCGACGTCGACATCGACGTAGCGGTCGTCGTCGAACACGCCGGTGTCGACCAGCTCGTACTCCATCTCATTTCGGCCCCGCGCGCCGTTGGTTGCTTTGAGATCGCTGTAGGGAAACTCCGCCAGTGGGTAGCGGTATCGGTACTTCAGATAGGAGCTGGTGGGAGTCGCGTCGAGGTGGAAGTAGTACTCCTTGACGTCCTCGCCGTGATTGCCCTCCGCGTTGGTGAGTCCGAACATCCGCTCCTTGAGGATGGGATCCACCCCGTTCCAGAGCGCGATCCCGAAGCACAGCCGCTGGTGATCGTCACAGAACCCCGCGATGCCGTCCTCGCCCCACTTGTAGGCACGCGAGCGCGCCTGATCGTGGCTGAAATAGCTCCAGGCATCACCGTTGTCGCTGTAGTCCTCCCGCACGGTGCCCCACTGCCGCTCGCTGAGGTAGGGGCCCCACTGCTTCCAAGGGACCCCTGAGCGGGCCTCTTCGAGGCGAACTGCTTCTGCTCCTCGCACCATCTGCACAGCCTCCCGCGATGGCGGACCGCGCTCCAGTCGAGGAAATGATCCGTCAACGCGGAACGAGGCGGATCGTTACTGGCGCGGCTTGCTCGCCGACAACGGTGTCGACGATCCTTGGCCCGTACCGGTCGTACTTGGCGTGGTAGGCGGCGTCGATGGCCGCGTGGGCTTCCGGTGCGGCGCCAGCAAAGGTCACGTCCCGCTCGATGCCGCCGGCCCGAATTCGTCCCGCGCCGCTTGCCTTCGCGCGGCGGAACCAGGGGTTGTCGGGGCCGTACGCCGAACGCACGTACAGGTCGTCCCCCACACGCACCACCCACATCGTCACGTACGGGCGGACCGTGCCGTCAGAACGCAGCGATGCGAGCTGTAGCTCCGTCGCGCCACCGATTCTTTGTAGGTCCTCAGTTGCCCACCCGGCCATGGCCGCTCTCCTTCATCGTTGCTATTTCAGCAGGAGTTGGTCGCACGGGACCTCAGGCAGGAGATGTGCTCGGCCCGGGCTCTGTGTTGGGGGCGTTGCGTGTTCGCGGGCTGTGCTCAGCGAACGAGGACCCCTGCTCCCTCAGACTGCGCATGACAGAGCCGCTGCGAGGCGGGGTGGCGGTCCCGTAGACCCGCTCGGAGTGAGCAGCGAACGCTCGCGGACCTTGCTCCTCCAGAACAGCACGAGCTTCTGGTGGCAGTCCCGACAGAGTTCTCTGGAGCTCTTCGGGGGTCGCTTCGTAAAGGGTCATTCCAAAAACCAATGGGACTTTATCCTGGGGGATGGCTCGGCCGCTCTCGCTGGCCATGGCCTGCCATTCAGCCTCGGTTATGTACTTCGCCGCGAGCGGGAGTACTCGTTGCTCCTCGAGATGCATATGCTCATCGAGGGCAAGAATCAACTCGTCGAGGATATCGGCTAGAGCTGCCGTGGCTCCCGGCGCGGGGTTTGCGCGCCAGGCGAAAGCCGCCTCATCCGCTTCGGTATTCAGTCGTTCGATGGTTTCGTGCTGACCTTCCATCAAGAGGACGATCGGAGCAACTTCTCGCCCCGCACGATCGAGCAGCCTCGGCCACAGATGTAGGTCCTCGCTGTGGTGATGCGCATAGAGGTAGATGCTCAAAATGTCGATGTGGTCGCCAATTGCCTGCGATCTTTGAACGTCACCTGCCGGCACGTTTCGGACCAAGCTCGGCAGAGCACCGAACTCTCGACGGAACGCCGTGTGCACCGCGTACATATCGCGGGTGTCCGCGTGCGAACCATTGTCCGCCATCTTCTCCCCTTGATTTGTTAAAGCCCGCTAACAGACCTCGGGCAGCGGCATGCGGTTCTTGCAGCTGCCGCTGCCCAAGGTGTGGCCAGTTGGAGGACCCGGCTCAGCGCCCTTGCGCCGCTGCGCCCGCAGCGTGCCGGCGGGTTCGAAGGGAGAGGACCAGACCCACGATGGCGAGGACGAACGCGGCAGTTTCGGCCACGGCAGATCCCCGTTTGCCCGGCAGGTCCCACGTGGGCTCGTACATGTCGGGCAAGGGACCGAGCCGCCCGACATCGACATACGTGTAGAGGAACACCGCTCCCGCGGCGCTGGCAGCCACCAGCGCCGCGATCCCCCACACAACGGGGTGCGGCTTGATAAGGAGCGCGATCGCGACGACGACGGCGACCGTGGCTTGAGCTCGGAACAGCCACCCTTCACTGAGGGTGGACGTCGTGACGGAGTCGTAGAAGTTGGCGTCGTGGAAATGCACGTAGGCATCGACCAGCAAGAGCGCGGCTGTCGCTAGTCCGAGCACGCGCTGGAGCACGTACACGCCGCTTTGCCTCGAAGTGCGCACGCCCTGTGCGCCGCTATCCATTGCCGTCGACATCGAATGCTTTCCCTTCTGCGCCTCCGCAAGACGCGGGTGGATCAGTAGCTGGGCGCCATCGGCGCTTGGCTCGGGGAGCTGGGTGCCACTGGCGCCTGACTCGGGGAGCTGGGCGCCACCGGAGCCTGAGCCGGGGCGTTCGTCGCGGGTGCCTGCCCCGAGCTGTTCGAGCTGGAGTTCGTGACCGAATCCCCAGCAGGCGACAGGGCAAACCACAGTCCGCCGTTGAGCTCCTTGCCCTCACCATTGGTCTGACCCGGCTTGGAGTCACCGGCGAAGGTGTAGACGGGATGGCCGGCAACAGTCAGCTGCTCGGTACCATCCGGCCGGGTAGTCTCACCGAGCTTGGCGTCGACGCCGGACAGCGAGGCCGGCAGAGTCGCGGGCGCCTTCACGGGTGGCCACGCCGCAACGCACGCGGCTTGCGTGCAAGCCGACTGGCCGTTCGTGTCGTTCGCAAAGTCGTAGAGCGTCATGCCGTTGCCGTCGACGAGGATCGTGCCAAGCGACGTGGGCTGCGCGCTCACAAGGTCCCCGGTCGCCATCGGAACAGGCGCCGCCGACGACCCGGAAGAGCTGCTTCCCGAGTCGTCGGAGTTGCCACAGGCGGCGGTGACCAGTGCAAGAGCGGCGACCGCGACGGACATCGCCGCGACTCCGCCTCGCCGGGGCCGGGCAACTGCCGGCTTGTTGAACACAAACATTCGTGCCTCCTTGAAAGGGAACTGCTACCGCTCTCCACGTTCGCCGTTCGCAGCTGCGGTGTCTTCACAGGAGGCGGCCAGTTCCCCTACCGGCTAGCAGGAAGAACAGGAGTCCAGCAGGCGGCGATACCTGTGACTCCCTAAAGCGCGGCGTCCCTATCGACTAGGAAGCCAGCCCAGGACTGGCTCACCGGCATCAACTCCAGCCGGTTTATGTTGATGTGGGGTGGCTGGGTCGCAATCCAGAAGATCATTTCGGAGATATCCTGAGCGGTCAGGGGTTTCGCGCCCTGGTAGAGGGCATCCGACGCCGCCTGGTTGCCACCGGTGCGCACGAGCGTGAACTCTGTCTCAGCCATGCCTGGCTCGATTGAAGTCACGCGTACGCCCTTGCCGTGAAGGTCGCACCTCAACTCGCGGGAGAACTGCTGCACGAACGCCTTGGTTCCGCCGTAGACATTGCCGCCCTCGTAGGGATAGCTGGCGGCGACCGAACTGAGATTGACGATGACACCCTTGCGCTCGATCAACGTCGGCAACACCTTGTGGGTGATTGTCACCAGGCCGGTGATGTTGGTCTCGATCATCGCCGTCCAGTCCGCCAGGCTGGCCTGGGGCGCAGAGGCGGTCCCGAGGGCGAGGCCGGCGTTGTTCACCAGGACGTCAATCCCCCCGAACGGCTCGGGGAGATCCGCGAGCGCCGCATCGACGGCCGCCGCATTGCGCACATCGAAGGGCACAGCAACAACGGCCTCCGGACCAAAGTCCCTCACGAGGGTGAGGAGGCGTTCGGCGCGCCGCCCGGTCGCCACGACACGCCAGCCCGCCTGGGCGAACTGCCGCGCCGTCGCGGCGCCGAAGCCCGAGGTCGCACCGGTGATCAGCGCGGTCTTGGTCATCACGTTCTCCCTCGTCGTCAGCCTGGGTGATCGAGATCCGCCTCAACGCGGGAACGCAGAGCGGCAGCTACGTGGTCGAAGGCCGCGCACGCGTTCATGCTGGCGCCGGCGGCCCCCTCAGCCCGCTCATCAGGGGTGTGGAACGGTTTGTAGGAGACGGTGGCGTCGCGTTTCATCCGCTCGAGCAGCTCGGTCAGCCGATCCTCGCGCTGCTCAGCTGGTCCCTTGACGTACAGGAGCTGCGGCATGCTGGCTGACAGCTCGTACTCGTCCTCGAGTCCCGAGATGGACTCTCCCGGAACCACCGATCCATAGCTCTGCCAGTAGAGGCCGACGAAGACATGGCTCTGCCGCAGGTAGGCACGATAGAGCGACTGCGGGGTATGCGGCCTTGCTCCGAGCTCGAACATGACCGGCGTGAGGAGCAGTCGCTCGATCGCTGTCCGAGCTGCGGCTCGTTCCTCGGCGAGCTCGCCGAGTGTTGAGCTCACAAAGACCCTCAGCCGCTGATCCGGCGTACGGATCACCCCTGTCGGGCCCTCGCCAGCCACCGTCATGACTGCCTCCACCATCAGGCACCGCAACAGTACCCACGAGACAGGACCGGCCCCGCGAACAGCGGTATCGGCGGCACAGGCTCTGGCTTACGATCCCGCCATGAGGATCAGCGCACGCAACCAGATCACGGCCCGAGTCACCGGCATTAACGAGGGAGCGGCCATCGCGAACGTCGAGTTGGACGCCAATGGCGTGCGCCTGGTCGCCTCGATCACGGTCGAGGCGGTCCGCGACCTCGGCATCGTCGAAGGCAGCGAGGTCACTGCCTTCATCAAGGCCTCGGACGTGATTCTGGGCGTAGAGGCCTAGCTAACTTCGCGTCTCGATTTGACGAGTGCGAGTACACCTCGAGGTCGGTGGCTTTGACGCTGAGCCAGACCTGGCTGCCGGACCGCAGGGCGAGGTCGGCGATCGCCGCGGGGGTGACGTCGACCAGGGCGTCGGGTCGGCCGCCGAGGTCGAGCCGCACCCGGTCGGCGAGCAGAGTGAGGCCCGCGATGGTGGCTGGCCAACTGTTTCGGGCGCTGCTCGCCTCGGGACGGTGCGTGCTGATCAGGACCGAGGATGGGCGCATCGCCACCAGCACGTCACCGTGGTCGTGGTGGTCGGGGACCACGAAGCTGCCTCCACCGTTGAGGGTGACATGTGGCCCATCGGCGCGGCCTGCGTACAGGTTCAGACCAACGAGTTTGGCGACGTACTCGGTAGCGGGTTGCCGCGCGACGCGCGCGGGGGTCCCTTGCTGGACTATGCGGCCGTTTTCGAGCACGAGCAGCCTGTCAGCCAGCACGAGTGCCTCGAGTGGGTCGTGGGTGACCAGCAGGCTCGGCCCGTCGAAATCGGCCAGGTGCTGACGTAGTTCGGTTTGCACGTCGAGACGGGTCCGTGCGTCCAGCGCGGCCAGGGGCTCGTCGAGCAGAAGCATGACGGGGTCGCCCGCTAGGGCGCGGGCGAGCGCCACCCGTTGGGCCTGCCCGCCGGACAGTTGGGCCGGCTTGCGCCTGGCAAGTGCAGTGAGGTCGAGCCGATCCATCCAATGGTGCGCTTTGGTCGTCGAGGCGCTCCGGCCCAGCCCGCGGGCGCGTGGTGAGAACGCAACGTTGTCCTGCACGGTCAAGTGCGGGAATAGCCGGTAGTTCTGGAACACGAAGCCGACCGGCCGTCCGGCGGCCTCGACGAACTGCCCGTTCGTCGCGTCGTCCATGACCTCGCCGGCCAGTTCGATGCGGCCGCCTGTCAGCGGGATGAGTCCGGCCAGCGCGCTGAGCAGCGTGGTCTTCCCTGACCCGTTCGGTCCGAGCACACCGAGCACCTCACCGGGGCCGACTTTGAAGGTGACGCTGAGCTCGAACTCCCCGCGCCGCACCTGCGCGTCGACCGCGAGGCCGGCATTGTCTGAGGCCGTCACGGTGCAACACCTCCACGCAGCCACCGGTCGCGCAGGCTCACCAGCACGGTCACGGAGACGAGCAGGAGCACCAGGCTCAGCGCGATCGCCGCGTCCGGGTCCTGCTCGAGCGCGTAGTAGACCGCGATCGGCATCGTCTCGGTCCGCCCGGGGAAACTGCCGGCGAAGGTGATCGTGGCGCCGAACTCACCCAGCGCCCGGGCCCAGCACAACACCGCCCCGGCGACAAGTGAGGGTGCGATGAGCGGCACAGTGACGCGACGGAACACGGTCATCCGCGAGGCACCCAAGGTGGCCGCGGCCTGCTCGTAGCCCTGGTCAGCAGACCGCAACGCCCCTTCGACGGTGACTATCAAGAACGGCATCGCGACGAAGGTTTCGGCAAGCACCACGGCAAGTGGCGTGAAGGGAATGGTCAGCCCGAACCACTCGTCCAGGTACCTGCCCACGAAACCGCGGCGACCGAATGCCAGGAGCAGGGCTACTCCCCCGACCACCGGCGGCAGCACCAACGGCAAGGTCACCAACGCACGCACCAGCCGCTGCCCCGGAAAGCTCCCCCTGGCCAGCAGCCACGCCAACGGCACACCGATGACGACCGAGATGACGGTGGCCACCGATGCGGTCCACAAGGACAGCTGCAGCGCCTGAGTGGCGTCCGAGCCACTCAGGATCGTCCACAGCCGCCCCCAGGGGGCACGAACAATCAGTCCGGCCAGCGGCAGGACAAGAAAGGCAACCGCGATCACAGCGGGTACGAGCAGTGGTGCGGGGGCGCGCCGCGAGCTCTCGCCACGAGTGACCCGCCGCAGACGCTCGCGGGCCGTCAGGCGGGTCGGGGTGGCGAGAGACTCCACGGGGACGTCGTATCCGGGCTAGGGCTGCGCGAACCCGGCGTCGGTGAGCACGCTCTGGCCCTCGGGTGACAGCACGAACGCTACGAACGCCTCGGCGACCGCCGCGTTGCCGGACTCGGTGAGCGTCGCGATCGGGTACGAGGTGGACGCGTTCACGTCGTCGGGGATCTCGATCCCCGCGACTGCGTCACCGGCGGCCTGCACGTCGGTCACGTACACGACGCCCGCGTCGACTTCACCCAGCTGCACCTTGCTGAGCACGGCCCTGACGTCGGGCTCGAGCGTCACTGGGGTGACCGTGATGCCGGCGTTGCTGAACACCTCCGCCGCGACCGAGCCGCAGGGCACCTGCGACTGGCACAGCGCCACCTTCACCGCGGAGTTGGCCAGGTCGTCAACCCCCGTGACATTCGCCGGGTTCGACGGGGGGACGGCGATCTCCATGACGTTGTTGGCAAACGTCGTTGGGTCGTCCGCGTTCCCCGCCTCCACCACCTGGTCCATGGTGCTCCCGCTGGCCGAGGCGAAGACGTCGGCCGGTGCCCCTGAGTTGATCTGCTCAGCGAGTGAGGAACTGGCCGCGAAGCTGAACGTCACTGTGACCCCGGGGTTCGCGTCCTCGAACTGGAACCCCAGCTCGGTGAACGCGTCGGTCAACGACGCAGCCGCGAACACCGTGATCGATCCGGACAGCGACTCCGACGAGGCGCCGTCGCTGGCCGATGGTGCGGAACCCGCGTCGTCGTCGTCGGAGCCGCAGCCGGCCAGTGCGGCGGCAAGCGCCCCGGCGAGAACAATCGAGACAGCAGAGCGGAGACGCATCTGTGCTCCTTGGTTGTGGTTCGCCAACGGCGAGATCATCGGATGCTCGGGATTTCGATCGACACGTTCGTCGCCTTCACCGCCGCCACGGCGAGCACACCCGGCTCCAGACCGAGCTCGTCGGCAGCCTCACGACTGAGCAGAGAGACAAACCGGTGCGGCCCAGCCTGGATCTCCACCTGCGCCATCACCGTGTCCCTCACGACACGCGTCACGAGACCGCTGAACCGGTTGCGCACCGAGTGCGCCACCACCGGGGGATCGTCGTCTTGACCGCCCGCGTCGGCCAGCTCCTGCGCGAAACGCGCTAAATCCACCCCGTCAATGGCTGCCCGGCCGGACGCATCGGTGGTCGTCTCGAACCGCCCGGACTCCGCCCAGCGACGCACCGTGTCGTCGCTGACCCCGAGCAGATTCGCCGCTTCCTTGATCCGAAACTTCGGCACGGGCGAAGTGTAACCGCAGATGCGGTCGATTCCGCGAGTCTCTTACTCACGTACCGTTGGATTGGCCTATCCGGCCCGCATGGGCGGTGATCGGGAATCATGCTCCCGAAGGCGGCCCGGATGCAGGATGCTGGTTCTGACTTTCGCCTCGCGCCGGGACGAAGCCGCCAGCCCGTCCGTCACACCGCTGTGGAGGACCAGTGAGCCTCACCGATCCAGCAGTCGAGCCTGCGGCTGTGACTGCCGACGCCCAGGCCCGCGCAGACGCCCTGGCCTCGGTCGTCGAGGACCTCGCCGGGAAGTTCTCCCTGCGGCCCTTGTTGGAGCGAATCCTTCGACGCTCGGTGGAGCTCCTCGGATGCGACGCCGGCTCCATGTGCATCGTGGACGAGGCTGCCGGCATCTACCGGAAAGAGGCCGACTTCGGCATCGCCTGCCAGTCCGGTCACAGCTTCCCGCTGTCGGAGGGCATGACGGGGGCCGTCGTTGCGCGCCGCGGCCCAGTCATCTTTGCCGAGTACGCCCAAGTGCCGGGCGGCCACGTCGCGCCAATCGACCGCGCCACGCTGCACGGGGTAATCGGGGTTCCCATCAACTGGCGCGGCTCCATCATCGGCGCCTGCATCGTGTTCAGCCGCGATCCCGCGCGCAGCTTCACCGACAGCGACGCCCGGCTGCTCGAGCTCTTCGCCACACACGCCGCTCTCGCGATCGTCAACGCGCGTATGCACGAGCAGACGGACGAACGTGCGCGCGCGGAGGCCACCGCCACCGAGCGGGAGCGCCTCCTCCGCGAGGTCCACGACAGCGTCGCGCAGGGCCTGGCTTCCGTGCTCGTACATCTCGAGGGTGTCGCTCTGGACCAGGAGGGTGAGGCGACAAGGCACCTGGCCGCAGCGCGCGAGGCCGCCCACGCCGCGCTGACTGACACCCGTCGCACGGTGCTCGGGCTCGCCCCTTCCCTGCTCGAGGGACACTCGCTCGAGGAGGCGATTGGGCTCGAGATCGCGTGGGCCCGCTCCACCGGCAACCTGGACGCGAAGCTCGTCGTCGCCGGGAAGCAGTCCCCGCTCACGCCTGAGGTGGCCCACCAGGCATTTCGCATCGCCCAGGAGGCGCTCACCAACATCGTCCAGCACGCGGCGGCCACGTCGGCGCGGGTCGGCATCGTGTACGGGTCCGCCGGCGTCGTGCTGCTCGTGCAGGACGACGGGCGGGGTTTCGAGGGTGCCAGTCTGCACGGTGCGGATGACGGTGCGGTCGGGCTGCGTGGCATCGTCGCGCGGGCTCGCGCGCTCGGCGGCTCGGTCGAGGTCGAGTCCACCCCTGGCTGGGGCACCCGCATCCGCGCGTTCCTGCCCTATCAATCGCCCGATCCGGCTACCGGATCCGCGCCTCGTCTGAAGGTTCTCGTGGTCGACGACCAGGCAGTCGTCCGGGCCGGCCTGGCCCGGCTGTTATCGGCAGCAGAACCTGGCGTACAAGTTGTTGCGGAGATACATGGCGCGCACCAATTGGTCGACGCCTATCGCCTGTTGCAGCCGGACGTCGTACTCGTGGACTCGCACCTCCCCGACCTGGACGGCGTCGAGTGCACCCGACAACTCATTGCCGAAGACCCCTCGGCCGCGATAGTCCTGCTCAACGCGACACCCGGCGACGCCCTCGTCGACCAAGCCCTGCGGGCGGGTGCGCGCGGCTGTGTTGGCGCCGATGTCGACGGTCCGGAGCTGGCCCGAGCCGTGCTCGCCGCCGCCGACGGCGGGATCACGCTCTCCGCCAGCGTCCGGGACGGGTTGCAACACGCGCCCGAACCGCACTCCGATTTGCCTGCGCTCACGTCGCGCGAGCGTGAGGTGCGCGACCTGCTCGAACGCGGTCTGCGCGACAAGCAGATCGCCGAGAGACTCCAGATCTCGGTGAAAACCGTGGAAAAGCACGTTGGCGCCGTTCTTCGCAAGACCAGGGCGAGGAGCCGTACGGAGGTCGCCGCCCGCGGCCACAAGTAGGGAAATCCCTCATACAGAGGGGGACTTTCCCCGACGCGCCGCGGACCACCCACGACCTAGCCTTCGCTTGAGGCGACCCCGCGGAGGTGGTCAACGGTGCCCGTCGTACCGCTGAAGGACATCGTCGACCGTGCGTTCGCCGAGCGCTACGGCGTCGCAGCGATCAACGTCGTCAACGACCTGAGCATGGAAGCCGTGCTCGCCGCTGCCGTCGAAGAGCGAGCCCCGGTCATCGTCCAGACGTCAGTGAAGACGGTGAAGTCCGTTGGGCTCGACCTGCTTTATGCCATGTGGCGGGAGATGACGGCTGGGATCGAGGTCCCGGTGAGCCTGCACCTTGACCACTGCCCGGAGCGGGAGGTCATCTCCGACTGCCTGCGCAAGGGCTGGAACAGCGTGCTCTTCGACGCGTCGTCACTTCCGGTGGAGGAGAACCAGCGGCAAACGGTCGAGGTCGTCAAGGAGGCCCGCTCCTATGGCGCGCACGTCGAGGGGGAGATCGAGTCCATCACGGGCGTGGAGGACGGCATCGGGTCGGACGCGGAGTCGCACCGCCAGACGCTTGCCGTCGCGCTGACGTTCATCCGGGAGACCGGCGTCGACGTCTTCGCGCCAGCGATCGGCAACGCCCACGGTGAGTACAAGAGCGAGCCCAAGCTCGACGCGCAGCGCGTGAGCGACATCGTCGAGGCCGAGCCCATTCCGATCGCGCTACACGGCGGTACCGGCATGACGGACGCGCAGTTCAGTGACCTCATCTCCCGCGGCTGCGCCAAGGTCAACATCTCGACCGCTCTCAAGGTCACGTACATGAAGTCCAACCTTGAGTTCCTCCGGGACGCCGAGACCAAGGACAAGTGGGACCCACCGTCCTTGTTCCGCGCCGTCCGAGCTGACGTGCTCGCCATGGCGGCGGACCACATGCGACGGTTCGGCAGCTCCGGCAGGGCGTGGTGACGCTGGTGCCTGCCCTGATCTTCGACTGCGACGGAGTGCTTGCCGACACCGAGCGATTCGGACATCTGCCCGCGTTCAATCAAATGTTCACCGAGTTCGGGCTGCCGGTGCGGTGGAGCGAGGACGACTATGCGGAGAAGCTCAAGATCGGCGGCGGCAAAGAGCGCATGGCGAGCCTGCTCACGCCCGAGTTCATCGCCGAGGCCGGGCTGCCCGCCGATCCCGACGGCCAGAAAGAGGCGGTCGCGGCCTGGCACAAGCGCAAGACCGAGATCTACACGGCGATGGTGAACGAGGGTCGGCTGCCCAGTCGTCCCGGCGTCGCGCGACTCGTCGAGGAGGCCGCTGCCGCCGGCTGGTCGCTCGCCGTCGCGTCCACGTCGGCTGAGCCGTCCGTCCGTGCCGTACTCGAGCACGTCGTAGGTTCCGACCGAGCGGCGAGCTTCACTGTGCTCGCGGGCGACGTCGTACCACGCAAGAAGCCGGCGCCGGACATATACGTGCTGACCCTCGAACGACTTGGCCTCGATGCCTCCGACGCCGTCGTCGTGGAAGACAGTCGCAACGGGCTGGAGGCAGCTGACGCCGCGGGGCTGGCGTGCCTCGTGACCGTCAACGGCTACACCGAGCACGAGGACTTCTCCGAGGCCGCCCTCGTCGTCACGAGCCTCGGCGACCCCGACGGTGAGCACACCCGTGTTCTCGCCAACCGCACAGCTGCGCAGCCGGGTGACTGGATCGTCCTCGACGACGTTGCAAGCTGCCTCGCCGTACGACACCCGACCGGCTAGGAGGGCCGATGGCAGACTCGAGCTTCGCCGACGTCGAGTACGTCGTCCATACGATCGCGCAGACCGCGGTCGACAACGAGAAGTACTTTGGCGACCTTGATGCGGTGGTCGGCGACGGCGACTTCGGGTATTCGATGGCCCGCGGCTTCGAGATCGTGCTCGCCGAATGGGACACGTTCGACCGTACGGACATCGGCACGTTCCTCAAGAAGATCGCCCTCACCATCACGGGCCGCATCGGTGGCACGTCCGGCCCGATCTGGGGCACCGCGTTTCTGCGTGCCGGCGCAACCGCGGGTGACCGTACGGAGATCACGGCCGACGACGCGATCACGATGCTGCGGGCCGCAATCGAGGGAATCAAGGCTCGCGGCCAGTCCGACATCGGTGACAAGACATTGCTGGACGCGCTGATGCCTGCGACAGACCGGTTGGCCAGCGAGCTCGACGCCGGCGCCGATCCGCAGTCAGCGCTCGACGCGACCGCGGCAGTCGCGCGCGAACAGGCCGAGGCGACGCGCGAGATGCTCGCGAAGCGCGGTCGCGCGGCGTACACCGGCGAACGCAGCATCGGCACCCTCGACGCTGGCGCCGTCGCAGTCGCCGTCATGGCGGAACAGGTTGCCAAGGGTTGGTCCGACCGTGCCACCCCATCCACCGACGCCCAATAGGAGGCGCTGTGAAGAAGTTCGTGAACGACCCGAAGCAATTCGTCCCAGAGATGCTCAAGGGCATCGCCTTGGCCAACCCGGACACGCTCAAGTACGTGCCCGAGTACAACCTCATCATGCGGTCGGACGCACCCCGCGACGACAAGGTGTCGATCATCCAGGGCTCCGGGTCGGGCCACGAGCCGGCACACGTCATGATCGTCGGCAAAGGGATGCTCGACGCGGCATGCCCCGGCGACGTGTTCTCCGCACCGCCGATGGACTACGTGCTCGAGACGAGCAAGCTGCTGAACACGCCCAAAGGTGTGCTGCACTTGATCAACAACTACACGGGCGACCGCATGGCGTTCGACATGGGCCGTGAGCTGGCAGACGCCGAAGGCGTCAACATCCAGACCGTCATCGTCGACGACGACGTTGCCGTCAAGGACTCGACCTACACCGTCGGGCGGCGCGGGGTTGCGGGCAACTTCTTCGTCATCAAGGCCGTCGGCGCCGCCGCCGAACAGGGCGCCGAGCTCGCCGACCTGGTGGCGATCGGCAACCGGGTCAACTCGGTGACCAGGACCATGGGCATGGCCTTGACCTCCTGCACCCCACCCGCGAAGGGCTCGCCGCTGTTCGAGCTCGGCGACGACGAGATGGAGATGGGCGTCGGCATCCACGGCGAGCCCGGCAGGCGGCGCGAAAAGCTCGCCGGCGCCAACGAGATCATCGACGAGTTGCTCGAGGCGGTGGTCACCGATCTGCCCTACGAGCGGGGCGACAATGTGGCTCTGATGATCAACGGGCTGGGCGGTACGCCGATCAGCGAGCTCTACATTCTTTATGGGCGCGCGCACGAGCAGCTCGGCAGTCGCGGCATCAACGTGGGCCGCAACTACGTGGGTGAGTACTGCACCTCGCTCGACATGGCCGGCGTCTCGCTGACGCTCGTCAAGCTCGATGACGAACTCGTTTCGCTGTTCTCGGCTCCGGCGGAGATCGCGATCCGCACTTTCTGAGACGGTGGAGCGACTCGCGCGATCAAGAGAGGTCAGTCATGAGCACCCCATCCACGCCCGACACCATCGTTCTGGTCCACGGGTTCTGGGTCACCCCCCGGAGCTGGGAGGACTGGGTCGGCCCGATACGAGAAGCGCGGGTTCCGCGTGCTGACCCCGGCATACCCCGGATTTGAGGTCGAGGTGGAGGCGTTAAACACCGACCCGACCCCGATCGTCGACCTCACAGCGCCGGCCATCATTGAGAAGCTCGAGTCGGTCGTGCGCGAGCTCGAGTCCCCGCCCATCATCATGGGCCACTCGGCTGGTGGGGCGTTCACCCAGGTGCTGCTCGACCACGGGTACGGAGCAGCGGGAGTTGTCATCAACTCTGCACCCACTGAAGGGGTCAAGGTTTCGCCGCTCAGTCAGATCCGTTCCTTCTTCCCGGTGCTGAAGAACCCGGCGAATCATCACAGGGCAGTCGGGTTCAACCATGACCAGTGGCACTACGCGTTCACGAACACGTTCGGCGAGGAGGAGTCGCGGCGGCTCTACGAGCGGTACGCGATACCCGCGTCCGGCCGCATCCTGTGGAACAGCGTGCTGGCCAACTACGAGCCGGGACCGCAGGACATCTCGGTTGACTATCACAACGACAACCGGGCGCCGCTGCTGTTCCTGTCCGGAGGCGTCGATCACCTGATGCCGCCCAAGGTCCAGGAGTCGAACGTCAAGCACTACAAGTCGAACACCGTGACAGAAGTCAAGGTGTACGAGGGACGGCCACACCTGATGCCCTCCGGACCGGGGTGGGAGGAGATCGCCGACTACGCACTTGACTGGGCACTGAGCCATGCCCAGCCCTCCCGCCCGATCACCCCGATGGGGTGAGGCCGCGCGCACGCAATATCACTAGGGTCACGCTCGGAGGTCCCACATGTCTGCCTACGAACCTGTCCCAACCGAACGACCAGGACCACCGCACCCAACCGTGGACGCCGGCAGGCTATGGGCCGGCGGGGTGGCCACGGCGATTGTCGCCGCACTCGTGGCTCTGGTTGGTGTGCTCGTGTGGGAGGACGTGCTGGACATCGTGATGGTTCGCCCGCCACGCCTTGAGGTCGGGGAGTCGTTCGCCTTTCAGTACGCCTTCACCGCCGCCGTCCTGGCGCTAGTGGCCACGGGCCTGGCCCACCTGCTCGTGATCGCGGCGCCTCGCCCGCTGGCCTTCTTCGCGTGGATCATGGCGCTGGCCACCATTGTCGGCTTCGCGATCCCCTACAGCCTTGATGGCACGACGGAGGGCCAGGTTGCCACCAGCCTGACCAACCTCGTGATTGGCCTGTGCATCCTCTCCCTCGTCTATTCCATCGTGAGCAGGACCACCCACTGGGAGCAACTGGCCTGAACCGACCGTCGCACCCGGCGAATCGAGGTCACGACACGCGGACGGCCGCATCCTTGTGCGGCGCGGGCATCCGGCCGGGATGCAGGATGCCCGCGATCGCCTCGACACCCTCGACGAGCCGGGGGCCCGGCCGAACGACGATGCCGTCCGCGTCGAGCGCCCACACCGCGGCACCCGGGAACCTGGCGGCGACCGTGCGCGCCTGACTTGCGGCGCCGCCAAGGTGGAAACCGCACGGCGCGACGAGGACTACATCGGGCCGGGCGGCCACCAGCTCCTGCCAACTCGTCTGCACCGAGCGCGCAGCCGGGCGAGCAGCCACCGGCTCGCCGCCCGCCGCCCGCACGAGGTCGGGCACCCAGTGGCCGGCGGTGAACGGCGGGTCGACCCATTCGACGACGACAACCCGCGGTCTGGGCAGGCGCGAGACGGCGGATTCCACGGCGGCAAGCCGAGCCCGCAATCGTAGACACGAGCGCGTCGGCCCGCTCGGCAACCCCGGTGCGAGCGCCGACGGCCACAACCGTGTCGAGCACCTCGTCCAGCGTGTACGGGTCCAGCGACAGGACGTCGGCCCGGCAGCCTAGATAGTCCAGAGCGTCGGACACATGGCCCGAGGGCAGCGCACAAACCCGGCAGAGGTCCTGGGTGAGGATCAGCTCGGGGTTCAGGTCGGCCAACGCGTTCGCGTGCAAGGTATACAGTTCGCCGCCGGACGCGAGCTGCGCCCGTACGTACTCGTCGATGTCGCCCGGACTCATGCCGCGGGTGTCCCGGCCGCCGACAACGACTGTCTTGTCAACGCGTGCCGAGGCAGGCTCGTCGCACTCGAAAGTCACGCCGACCAGGTCATCGCCCAGGCCAAGGGAATAGACGATCTCCGTGGCGGATGGCAGCAATGACACCAGTCGCATGCCACCATCCTCGCGAGCCCTTCGCGGGTCTGCCAGGCGGGTAGCATCGAGAGTGCGTCGCCGGGCGCATCCGGTCCGCGGGGTAGGGAGCATCCCACCGGCAGCAGGGCATCTATCAGACGACGGACCTCGGCCCGCCGGACGCGGACACGGGCTGATGGAGGTTCGCCGTGTCTGTGCTTCCCGAGCGTGCATCGCTGGAGTTTCTCCGCAAGCAGGCCAAGGCCCGTCGCCGGGCCCGCGGGATTACGCTGAGTCGGGCACAGTTCGAGATCGCCCGCGAGTACGGGTTCGACGGCTGGCCAAGGCTTGTTCGTCACGTCGAGTCCAGCCGCCTGGAGGGTGTGGAGCGGGCCCTGGTGTTGGCCGACTCTGTGGCGCTGTCGACGTACCTGAACGCCAACCCCGCGGCGGCAAGGGCGGATGTCGACGGGTTGCCACCGCTGCTAGTGCTGATGCGTCGATCGGTCGGGTCCCCGGCAGACGTACGTGACTGCGCGCGGTTGCTGCTGCAGGCGGGCGCTGATCCAAACTCGCACACGATCGAATGGGCAGGGCAGGGCCGAATGTCGGCGCTGTTCGCTGCGGTGGAGCGCAACGATCTGGCTCTGGCGCGATTGCTGGTCGATCATGGAGCCTCGAAGGACGAGGACGCGTTCTACCATGCGTGTGAACAGTCGGACCTTGGCTTCCTTGACCTGCTGTATGGGGCTGGCTACGAAGGCATGGTCCTGCACAAGTTGGACTTCGAGGACCTCGCCGGACTGCAGTGGTTCCTCGATCGCGGCGTGGACGTCAACGCCTTCTGCTGCCTGCACCACGCGATAGCGCGTGGTCGCGGTCTGCCGATCATCACCGCGCTTCTCGACGCCGGCGCCGACGTGAACCAGCCGTGGGACCGGTGGGACGTGGGTCGCCGCCCCCTGGCGCTGGCCGCCCGCAGCGGGCACCTCGCGGCGTTCGAGTTGCTCGCGTCCCGTGGCGCCGTCGCCTCCTTGGATGCGGTGGACACTGCCGTGCTCGCTATCGCCCGCGGCACGTCTGTGCGTCTGCCAGAGGCGCCGCCTCCCGCGCTGGGCAACCCGCGGGGCACCGACTACGGGTGGATCCTGGCCCAGTTCGCGCTGCTAGGGCGCACCGACGTGGTGCGCGGGCTGCTCGACGCAGGCATCGACGTCGACACCCGAGGCTGGAGCAACTTCACCCCGCTGGAGGCGGCTGCCATGCACGGCCGCGCCGACACGGTGCGGCTGCTCATCGACCGCGGCGCCAACCTGCACGACACCGCCTTCGACGACGACGGTCCGACCCCACTGGACTGTGCCATCTGGGGCCTACGCAACAACCGCGCCGCCGACGGCGACTACCACCGAACGGTTCAAGCATTGGTCGCCGCGGGAGCACCCACCAGGTCCACCGCGGCGACCGGCGACGCCGGCGTCGACGCACTGCTCGCCGAGCGCCCGAACGCGATCTAGGGCCGCTGCCTCAGCTTGCCGGCCACTAGCCGGACGGTGTGGAAGCGTTCTCACGAAACGCCTTTCATCCGATAACGGACCGTCGTACGGTTACCGCCATGAGTGACAGGTACGTCGCAGAGGTCGTGCAGGTGGATGGCGTCCGGACGATCCGGGTCACCTGGCAGGGGTTTCTGAAGGGTGACTTCCCATCGATCGAGGCGATGGAGGCGGCCGGAATCTCAGTCGAGGACGTCCACCTACGACTACCCGAGGACTGCGACCGCTGATTCCTGTCGGGCCGAAGTCATCCCTGGGAACTGAGGAAGCCCACGGCCACAGCGGTCCACCAGCACGCCTGAGAGACCCCCGCATTTACAAAGAGCAGCAGCAGCTGGGCGTGGGTAACATCGGCCCCCTCGGCGGCCAAAGTCCGGCGCAGCCGTCCGACGTACACGCCGTTGACGCCGAGCGCAACAACCGCCGCCATCTTCACCAGCGTCCATCCGGGAGCCCGAGGGGAATCCCACGTCCCGTCGCATAGGTGGTGGGATCGGCCACCGAGGTAATACGTCTCGACCAGCCAGATGGTTCATTGACACCCCCGACAAGATCGACCACATCCGCACTCAGATCAGACCGTGCCGCACCGCCCACACGACCGCCTCGATCGTGGAGTCCACCCCGAGCTCGTCGACGACCGCACGGACCTTGCGTCGCACAGTGCGCTCGGACATGTCGAGTCGGCGGGCAATGGTCTCGATGGTCAGGCCTTGGGCGAGGAGGCTGAGGATGTCGAGCTGATCAGGGGCAAGCCGACTGAACCCAGATGCCTTCACCGGTGCTCGTGCGAACGCGCGCTCATGCCGTGGCCTCCTCGTCAACTCGTGCATGCGACTACCTCGCTCGTGGCGCCATTCGCTGCAGTTGGGTGACGTGGCCTGGCTCGAGCTCGTCGAGTGTCGCGACACCGAGCAGGCGCATGGTTCGCTCGATCTGCCCTCGCAGAATCTCGATGGCGCGATCGACACCGTCGCGGCCGCCAGCCATCAGTCCATAGAGATAGGCCCGGCCGATCAGTGTGAAGCGGGCGCCATGTGCCACGGCGGCGACGATGTCCTGTCCCGACATGATGCCGGTGTCGAGATGGACTTCCAGGTCACTGCCGACGGCATCGACAACACGGGGCAGCAGGTGGAACGGCACGGGTGCCCTGTCGAGCTGCCGTCCGCCATGGTCGGACAAGACGATGGCGTCCACGCCGGCGGCGGCGAGTCGCCGCGCGTCGTCGACGGTCTGCACGCCCTTGACGGACACCTTGCCCGTCCATTGATCGCGGATCCATCCGAGGTCGCTCGTAGGTCACCGATGGGTCGAACATCGTGTCGAGCAGCTCGGCGACCGTGCCCGACCATGAGCCGAGCGACGCGAAGGAGAGCGGCTCGGTCGTCAGAAAGTTGAACCACCAGGCGGGACGCGGTATCGCATTGGCCACCGTGCGCGGCGGTCAAGGTGGGCGGAATTGTCATCCCGTTGCGAACGTCACGCAGGCGCGCCCCGGCGACCGGCACGTCGACGGTGACGACGAGCGTGTCGTAGCCCGCCTTTGCGGCCCGTTCGACCAGCGCCATCGATCGGTCGCGGTCCTTCCACATGTAGAGCTGGAACCAGTTGCGACCGTGCGGATTTGCCGCCGCAACGCCCTCGATCGACGTGGTGCCCATCGTAGAGAGTGTGAACGGAATGCCCGCGGCACCCGCGGCCACGGCGCCTGCGATTTCGCCCTCGGTATGCATCATCCGCGTGAATCCCGTTGGGGCGATTCCGAAGGGCAGCGAGACCCTTTGGCCGAGCACGTCACGCGAGGTATCGACATGCGACACGTCGCGCAGGATCGCGGGATTGAACTCGACGTCGGCGAACGCCTCGCGCGCCCGCGCCAGCGACACCTCATGGTCGGCCGCCCCGTCGGTGTAGTCGAAGGCCGCCCTCGGTGTGCGCCGTTTCGCGATCCGCCGCAGGTCCTCGATGGTTAGTGCCGCCGCGAGCCTTCGCCGCTTCGGCGACAGCGTCGGCTGCTTGAACTTGAGCAGCGGCGCCAGGTCGCTTGGCGAGGGCAGCTGTCTGTTCACCGGTCGCCTCTCGGTTGCTCCGGGGTGGAGACGCGGGCCTCGGCGCCGTCCCAGTCAAGGTCAGCCGTGGGCTCGAACCTGTGCAGTTGATGGGTTCGCCGGATCAGAGCGCGCATCGCTGCGAGGTCTGGGAGGTCGGCACCCATGGCCCGTGCCTGCACGAGTACGTTGCCGAGCGCCGTCGCCTCGACCGGTCCGGCGAGTACCGGCACGCCGCAGGCGTCGGCGGTGAGCTGGGACAGCAAGCCGTTGCGTGCTCCGCCACCCGACGATGTGCACCAGCTCGATTGGGCGGCCACTCAGCGATGCTCGCCAACCGAATGGTGCGCCGGTAGGCGACGGCCAGGCTCTCCAGAACGCACCGGACGAATGCCGCTGAGGTGCGAGGCTCCGGCTGGCCGCTATCGCGACAGACGTCGACGATGCGTGACTCCATGTCTCCGGGTGCGAGGAACATCGGGTCGTCGACGTCGATGATTGATGTCAGTGCGGGTGCGTGGTCGGCCTCGGCGAGCAGCGTCGTCAGGTCGGACCTCCCGGCCCCATGTCCGGAGCAGCTCGCTGAGCACCCAGAGGCCCGTGACGTTCTTGAGGAACCGGATGGTGCCGTCGACGCCGACCTCGTTGGTGAAGTTCGCGGTGCGCGCCGCCTCGGTGAGAACCGGAGCAGTCGAGCTCGACGCCGACGAGCGACCAGGTGCCCGACGAGATGTACGCCGCGGGAACGGCCTGGCGCGAACGGGACTCGCGACCACCGCCGAGGCGGTGTCATGCGATCCGACCGCCACGACCGGGGTGGACGTCGGGCAGGCCGACCTCCGCGGCCACCTCGGGCCGCAGCGTCCCGACGACGTCGCCCGGATCGCGGATAGGAGGCAGGATCCGGCTGGGAATGCCCAGCCGTTCCGCGAGGTCGGTGGCCCACGTGCCGGCGCGGACGTCGTACAGCTGGGTGGTCGACGCGTTGGTCCGCTCTACGCCGAGCGCACCGGTCAGCCAGTAGCCGAGCAGGTCGGGGATCATCAGCAGTGTCTGCGCGCTCGCCAACGCCGCGGAGTCCGACGCGAGCTGGTAGCCGGTGTTGAACGGCAGTTGCTGCAGTCCGGTGATGCGCGAACTGCTCTTCGGCCGTCACCACCTTGAGCACCCGCTCCATAACGCCCTCGGTGCGGCTGTCGCGGTAGCAGACCGGGTTGGCCAGGAGCGCCCCGGAACGATCGAGCAAGCCGTAGTCGATCGCCCAGGAGTCGATCGCCGATGCTCTGCACCGGTCCGGCACGCCGCAGCCCCTCGAGGACCTCCCGGTAGATGCCGAGAATGTCCCAGTGCCAGGTGCCGCCAGCGCGCACCGGTTGGTTGCCGAAGCGGTGCACCTCCTGCAGCGTCAGTCGGATCCGGGCCGACGGTGCCGACCATCACCCGGCCGCTGGACGCTCCGAGGTCGACGGCGGCGACACGCAGTGGACTCGACCATGGTCAGCGGAGGAAGCCCGCCGCGACGCCGGCGTCCACGGGGATGTGCAGCCCCGTGGTCAATGCGAGGTCGCCACCGGTAAGCGCGAACACTGCAGCCGCCACGTGCTCAGGCAGCACCTCTCGCTTGAGCAGGGTGCGCTGGGCGTAGAACTCGCCGAGCTTGTCTTCGGGCACTCCGTAGACCTTGCGCGCGCTCGGCACCCCACCCCTTGGCGAAGATGCCCGACCCGCGGACGACACCGTCGGGGTTGATCCCGTTGACCCGGATGCCGTGCTCGCCAAGCTCTGCCGCGAGCAACCTCACCTGGTGCGCCTGGTCGGCCTTGGCCGCGCCGTACGCGACGTTGTTCGGTCCGGCGAAAACGGAGTTCTTCGACGAGATGTAGACGATGTCGCCGCCCAGTCCCTGGTCGATCATCGCCTTGGCGGCAGCCCCGCGACACGAGGAACGAGCCCTTGGCCATCACGTCGTGCTGCAGGTCCCAGTCGGCCTCGGTCGTTTCCAGCAGTGGCTTGGAGATCGACAGCCCTGCATTGTTGACGACGAGGTCGACGCCGCCGAAAGCGAGTGCCGCCGCGTCGACGGCCGCCTGCACCGCGCTGGCGTCCGTAACGTCGGCTGCGACAGCGACCGCTGCGTCAGTCGACCCGATGCCCTGCGCGACGGTCGTCGCGGCCGCGCCATCGAGGTCGGCGACGACCACGCAGGCGCCCTCGGCACCGAGCCGCTCGGCGATGGCCTTGCCGATGCCGGATCCGCCACCAGTCACCAGCGCAATGCGGCCGGCGAGCGGCTTGGACTTCGGCATCCGCCGCAGCTTGGCTTCCTCGAGCGCCCAGTACTCGATGCGAAACTTCTCGCTCTCCTCGATGGGCGCGTACGTGGACAACGCCTCGGCACCGCGCATCACGTTGATCGCGTTGACGTAGAACTCGCCGGCGACCCGCGCAGTCTGCTTGTCCTTGCCGAAGGAGAACATCCCCACGCCGGGGACGAGAACGATGGCCGGATCGGCACCGCGCATCGGGGGGCTGTCGGGGGTGGCGTGCCGGTCGTAATAGGCCGCGTAGTCCTGGCGGTATTCGGCGTGCAGCTCGCGCAGCCTGGCGACGACCTCGTCTAGCGGCGCGGTCGCGGGCAGATCGAGCACCATCGGCCGCACCTTGGTGCGCAGGAAGTGGTCGGGGCACGAGGTGCCGAGAGCCGCCAACGGCTGCAGCTTCTGCCGGGAGAGGAACTCGAGCACCACGTCGCTATCGGTGAAGTGGCCGACCTGTCGTGAGTCGGTAGACGCCAGGCCGCGGATGATCGGCGCCAGCGCCGCCGCCCGCGCCTTCCGCGCGGTCTCAGGTAGCGGCTCGAAGCCAGCGACGACCGGACCAAACGGCTCCGGTGCGCCGTGCTCGGCGATGTATCGCTCGGCGGTGCGGATGATCTCCAGGGTGTTGCGCTCGCACTCGTCGGAGGTGCCCCCCAGGCTGTGATGCCGTGGCCGCCGAGGATCACGCCGATCGCTTGCGGATTGGCCGCCTTGACCGCGGCGATGTCGAGCCCGAGCTGGAACCCGGGCCGGCGCCACGGAACCCACACCACGCGGTCACCGAAGCACGCCTTGGTCAAAGCCTCGCCGTCCGCGGCCGTCGCCAGCGCGATCCCCGAGTCCGGATGCAAGTGGTCGACGTGCGCCGCCTCGACGAGGCCGTGCATGGCGGTGTCGATCGACGGCGCCGCGCCACCCTTGCCGTGCAGGCAGTAGTCGAAGGCGGCAACCATCTCGTCCTCGCGATCCACGCCCGGGTAGACGTCGACCAAGGGCGCGGAGTCGGTCAAGCCGCAGCACGGCGAGACCAGACTCGGTCAGCGTGCCGAGGTCGCCGCCGGAGCCCTTGACCCAGAGGAGGTCGACGTCGCCACCAGTGACCGGGTCGACCGCGGATCCCTTCGCCGACGTGTTGCCACCGGCAAAGTTGGTGTTGCGTGGGTCGGCGCCGAGACGGTTGGACCGGTCGATCAGTAGCTGTGCTGCGCTGGGCGCGTTCATGTCAGCTCCATCCGACCTGCACGCCGCCGACGCGCTCGGCCTCGATCTGCTCCTGGTAGCCGCTCGAGTAGTAGGCGCGCAGCGGCTGGGCCGGGTAGGCCGCGCTCCTCGCGCCACCCCGCAAGGTTCGGCCGGACGTCGGTGTAGAACGCGTCCATGAAGATCTCGTTGGCCTGCAGGACGTCACCCCCACTGCGCGCGGCTTCGAGGGAATCAACGTCGAGCAACAAGGCGCGGGCCATCATCTCCTGGACGTTGAGCACCGAGCGGATCTGACCCGGGACCTTCTTCTCGAGGTTGTGGCACTGGTCAAGCATCAACGCGACGTCCGCGTCGGGACCGAAGCCACCGCCGCGCAGCACCTCGACCAGGATCCGATAGAGCTGGAATGGATCCGCAGCGCCCACCATGAGGTCGTCGTCCGCGTAGAAGCGGCTGTTGAAGTCGAACGAACCGAGCTTCCCTAGCCGCAGCAGCTGCGCGACGATGAACTCGATGTTGGTTCCAGGTGCATGGTGACCCGTGTCCAGGCACACCTTGGCCCTGTCCCCGAGCTCGGCGACGTGCACGTACGAGGTACCCCAGTCCGGCACATCGGTGTGGTAGAAGGCCGGCTCGAAGAACTTGTACTCGAGCACCATGCGCTGGTCCGGTCCGAGCTGGTCATAGATGGTGCGCAAGCCCTTCGGCCAGCCAATCCTGCCGGGCCCGCATATCGCCCTGGCCGGGATAGTTGGTGCCGTCGGCGAGCCAGATCTTCAAGTCGCGTGACCCGGTCTGGTTCATCACGTCGATGCAGGCGAGGTTGTGGTCGACCGCCTTCTGCCTGATCTTCGGGTCGGCATGGGTCAGGCTGCCGAGCTTGTAGTCGTCGTCCTGGAAGGTGTTGCTGTTGATCGTGCCCAGCCCGATGCCGAGCTCCTCGGCATGACGGCGCAATGCGCCGAAGTCGTCGACCAGGTCCCAGGGGATGTGAAGGGCCACCGTCGGCGCCAGACCCGTGAACCTGTGGACCGCGGCCGCGTCGGCGATCTTCTCCTCGACGGTGCGCGGAGTGCCCGGGCTGCCGAACACCTTGAAGCGGGTGCCGGAGTTGCCGTACGCCCACGAAGGCACCTCTATGGCAAGCGCGTTCAACTGGTTGCTGATCGCCGTGAAATCGGTCATCTCACTCACATCTTTAGGTATCTCTTGGTGCTGTCTGAGCAGCCAGCTGGTCCTCCAGGTGGAAGACCTCCTCCAGCCGCAGGAAGCCCGTGTCCGGACGTGCGTCGACCGAGGTCGACGAAGAACTCGGCCATCTCGGCCTGCCACCGGGTGTTGACATCAGTGGCAGCCATCCCGGTCAGCGCGTCGTCGAGGGACGGGGTCTCGAAGTACCCGATCAGCAGCCCGTCCTCGCGGAGGAAGAGCGAGTAGTTGTGCCAGCCGGTCACGGAGAGCGCCGCGAGCATGTCCGGCCAGACCGCTGCATGTCTTGTCTTGTACTCGTCAATCCGGTCCGGTTTGACCTGGAGCTGGAAGCACACACGCTGCACGATCGGGATCCTTCGGGTGATCGGGTGGTCCGGCCGATTGAGAGGTCGGCCGGGCCACCCCTACCTAGCCGGCGACTCAGAAGTCGAAGTCGCCGATGTTGCCTGCGTCGAAGACGAACGGGTCACCGAGCAGGACGGTGGCGTTCTCGTCGACGGTGTACTCGCCGAGCCGTCCAGCGTCGAAGGTGTCGCCCTCCTCACCGGTGATGTCGCCGTTGACCAGGGCGGCGGCGGCCTGCCCCGCGAGGTAACCGAGGTCCTCCGGGTTCCAGAGCGCGAACGAGGTGACGGTGCCGTCCTCGACGAACTCACGCATCTGGTTCGGGGTGCCGAGACCGGTGAGCGCGACCTGCCCCTTGAACGCAGAGTCCGACAGGTAGCGGGCAGCAGCAGCGACACCGACTGTCGTTGGCGAGATGATTCCCTTGAGGTTCGGGTGCGACTGCAGCAACGCCGCCGTCTGGTCGAACGACTTCTGGTCGTCGTCGTCGCCGTAAACAGTGTCGACGAGCTGGATGTTCGGGTGGTTGGTCGCCAACTCTTCCTTCATCATCTCGATCCAGGCGTTCTGGTTCGTCGCGTTGGCCGTGGCCGAAAGGATGGCGATCTCACCGGCGTCCCCGATCTGCTCGGAAATCAGGTCCACCTGAACCTTGGCGATGCCCTCCGCCGTGGCCTGGTTGATGAACAGGTCGCGGCACTCCGGGTCGGTATCCGAGTCGAACGTGACCACCTTTGTCCCCGCGTCGCGGGCCTGGTTCAGTGAATCGCAGAGGGCGGACGGGTCGTTCGCCGACACGACGAGCGCGCTCACGCCCTGCTGGGCGGCGGTGTCGATGTACTGCACTTGGGCGTCGGGGCTCGGTTCCTGCGGGCCCACCTCTTCGAAGGTGCCACCAAGCTCCTCGACGGCCTCCTTGCCGCCGGCGTTGCTGGTGTCGAAGTACGGGTTTCCGAGGTTCTTGGGCAGGAAGGTGACCGTCATGTCACCGCTGCCGGAACCGCCTTCGGCGGTGCTGTCGGAGTCGTCGTCGTCGCCGCCACAGGCGGAGAGAGCCAGCGCCACGGCGGCGACGAGGGCCACCAGGCCGGTGGCCCGCTTGGACCGGAACCTCATTGTTGGACCTCCTTGGTTGTCACGCCGGGACCCGACGTGCTTGTGACGGGGATCTTGGGGTGGCGCGACGGGACCACAGCCCGGACAGCCACCTGGCCACGCTGCTGGAGATCACGGAGAGGATCAGCAGCAGCCCGATGATGATGTTGTTGACGTTGACGGTGATGCCCTCGAGACGCAGCGCGCTGCCCACGATGCCGATGAGCACGACGCCCGCGATGACGCCGTGCAGCTTCCCGCGGCCACCGAAGATCGACACGCCACCGAGGAGGACGGCCGCGATGACTTGCAGCTCGAGACCTGTCGCGTTGTCGCCTCGGGCACTGCCGAACCGCAGCGTGAAGTAGACGCCGGCCAGCGCTGAAACCGTGCCCGACAGCACGAACAGGACGAACTTGGTCCGCGCGACGTTGACCCCGGTGAAGTGCGCTGCCTCGCCGTTCAACCCGATGTCGTAGACACCGCGCCCGAACGTGGAGAAGTGCAGCAGCACGGCAAACGCAACGGCGAGCATCGCGAACGGAATCATCACGACAGGGATCGGCGTGTCACCGATCTTGTCCTTGACGAGCGCCGTCCAGTCCCGCGGAAAGTCGGTCACTGCCCTCGTCCCGAGCAGGCCAACGGCGATGCCGCGGAAGAGGGCCAGCGTGCCGATGGTGACGGCGAGGGACGGCAGGCCCGACGTACGCGACCAGGAACCCGTTGAACGCGCCGCACAGTGCGCCGACGACAAGTGCGAGCAAGCCGGCGACGGGGATGGCGAAGCCGTGCTCGTGGAACACTCCGACGAGGACGCTGGACAGGCCCACGGTGCTTGCGACCGATAGGTCGATCTCACCGGTGATGATGACCATCGTCATCGGTAGGGCGATGAAGAGGATCGGCGCGATGTCCAGCAGTAGGAACGTGGTGGTGAGCGGGCTGTCGAAGTTCGGCACGTTGGCTGTTGAGTACAGCACCACCCCGACGACAAGCGCGATGATGGCCACCTCGCGCGTGAGGAGCAATCGGCGCCAAAGCGGCTGCGCATAGTCGGCGTACGCGGTGGTCGCTGTCATGTCTCGTCCCTCGCTTCGACGAGCCGGCGCGCCTGTCTTGCCGCGAGGACGCGGTCAAGCACGATTGCGCTGATGATGAGTACGCCGACGACGGCCCGCTGCCAGAAGTCCGGGATGCCGAGGATGGGCAGGGCACGGTTGATCGTGATGAGGAGGATGGCGCCGAGCGCCGCGCCCCAGACGGTGCCGCTGCCACCGAAGATCGCGACTCCGCCGATAACCACCGCGGCAACGGCCTGCAGCTCGAGGCCGAGTCCGGCACCCGAGCTGACCGTCCCGTAGCGGGCCGCGAACAGGACACCGGCCAGCCCGGCCAGAGCCCCGCTGAGCAGGAACGCGAAGAGCAGTCGCCGGCGCACCCTGAGGCCGTACAGCTCAGCAGCGTCGGGATCGGAGCCGATCGCGTACAGCTCCCGACCGCCACGCGCGGTGTACATGTAGTAGCCCACGACGACAAGCACGGCAACGGCGATCCACGTCAGCCAGGGCACGGCCAGGAACGAGCTGGTCCCCAGATCGAGGAAGGCGTCCGGCATGTCGCCAGCGTTGATGCGATCGCTGCCGACCCAGGTGAGCAGGATGCCTCGGTAGATATAGAGCGTGCCGAGGGTGATGACGAGCGCGGGCACCCGGCCGTACGCAACGAGCAGTCCGTTGACCAGCCCGAGCAGCGCGCCCGCGGCGGCTCCTGCCAGGAAGACGACGACGATGGGAATGCCGGGAACCTCGAGGAACAGGGTGCCGCTCAGGTAGGCCGTGAGCCCAAGCACGGAACCGACCGAGAGGTCGACGTTGCGGGTGATGACTACAACGGCCTGACCGATCGCCAGGAGCACCAGAATGGCCGGCGTCAGCAGCAGGTCTCGCCAGCTGTTGGCGGTGAACAGGAACGTCGACGTCTTGATGGTCGCCGCGGCGATGACAACCACAAGCACAGCGGCGATCGCGATTTCTCGCGACCGAAGTATGGTGCCGACGATCCGACGCGCCGGGGACAGCCTGCTCGGCTCGACGAGCAGAGTCTCGGCGGTCGTGTGCTCGCCGTGCGGCAGGGGCGTCTCGGTCTTCACCGCTGGCTCTCCAGCTGTTGCGTCGCCGCCCGCATGACCACCTCGGGGGTGGCCTCTTCTCGATCGAGATCAGCGGTGAGCCGGCCCTCGCAGACAACGAGTACGCGGTCGGCCATGCCCAGCACCTCGGGAAGCTCCGACGAGATCATGAGGATCGCGATCCCCTGCGCGGCCAGCTCGGACAGGAGCCGGTGCACCTCGGCCTTGGTGCCGACGTCGATGCCACGCGTCGGCTCGTCGATGATCAACAGCTTCGGGTTGGTCGCCAGCCACTTGGCGATGACGACCTTCTGCTGGTTTCCGCCGCTCATGGTGTTGGCCGCTGCGTCGAGCGCGTTGGTCTTGACTTGCAGGCGCGCCGCCCACGGCCCGGCCGCGCGGTTCTCCGCCCGCTCGGTGATCAGACCGGCCCTGGCCAGCGTCGACCGGATGACACCGGCCACGTTGCGGGCGACGGACGCCTCGGTGACGAGACCCTGCTTGCGCCTGTCCTCGGGGATGAACGCCACGCCGGCCGTGATGGCGGCACGCGGGTCGCGCTTGGCCAGGGCCTTGCCGTGCATGCGCACCGCGCCCGAGTCGTATCCGTCGACACCGAAAATGGCTCGAGCGATCTCGCTGCGACCGGCGCCAACGAGACCAGCCAGACCGAGGATCTCGCCGGCGCGCACGGAGAAGCTGATGTCGTGGAACTCACCCGCCGAGGTGAGCCCTTCCACCTCCAGCACGGGCGCGCCAATCGTCGACGGCAACTTGGGGAACAGGTCACCCACCTCTCGGCCCACCATGAGGGTGACGATCTCGTCGACGGTCGTCTGCTTGATGGGCTTGGTTGCCACATAGGCGCCGTCGCGCATCACGGTGACGGTGTCGCAGAGCGAGAAGACCTCGTCGAAGCGGTGCGAGATGAAGACAAGGGCTCGGCCCTCGTCGCGGAGGCTGCGGGCCACCGCGAACAGCCGCTCGACCTCCACGCCGCTGAGCGCCGCGGTCGGCTCGTCCATGATGAGCAGGCTGGCGTCGAGGGAGATGGCCTTGGCGATCTCGATGATCTGCTGGTCGGCGATGGACAGGCCGAGCGCCGGGCGCCGTGGGTCGATGTGCACGCCGAGTCGCGCGAACAGCGCCTCCGCTTCGGCGTACATCTGGCCACGCTCGATCCGTCGCCAACGGTCGACCGGCTGCCGGCCCATGAAGATGTTTTCCGTCACCGACAGGTCCGGGAAGAGCGTCGGCTCCTGATAGATCACCGCAACGCCGGCTGCCTTCGACTCTGCGGTGGAGTGGAAGTCGACGTCGCGCCCGTGCAGGCGAAGCACCCCTCCGTCTCGCCGGTAGACCCCGGCGACGACCTTGACCAGCGTCGACTTCCCGGCGCCGTTCTCCCCCACCAAGCCGTGAATGGTGCCGGCGTCGACGGTGAGCGTGCCGGAACGCAACGCGACGACTGGCCCGAACGTCTTCGAGACGTCGCGCAGCTCGAGGGTGACAGGGGTCTCGTCCACCCCGTCGGATGCTGCTGTCGTCATGTCGCTCGCCGTTCCACGAGGTCGTGCGGGCTGTCTCGATGAGCCACGAACCGGTCTTGAAAGGTTTCAACGCTTGCGCCGAAAGTAGAGGCGATCGAGTGGGCGCGTCAAGGGTGGATGTGCGGAGAAGTTCCTGTGAGTTGTCGGCTGCGGTGTATGGCATGGGTGCACCGGGCCAGATAGCCTTCAGCCTTGTCACGTTTCAATAACGGCAGACCGCGGTCGGGTTTCGTGAGGAGTCAGGAGATGGCGCTGTCGCGCGGCCAACGGACCCCGGTCCAGCAGCGTCAAGGACGTCGCCGCGGTCGCGGGGGTCTCGCTGGGCACGGTGTCCAACGTTCTCAACCGCCCGGACCGGGTGAGCGTCCGCACCCGAGAGCAAGGTCGAGCGAGGCGATGCGCGAGCTCGGGTTCGTACGAAATGAGTCGGCGCGCCAGCTCCGCGCCGGAAAGAGCCGCGTGCTCGCCTACGTGATGCTCGACGCGAGCAATCCCTTCTTCACCGACGTCGCTCAAGGCATCGAGGAAGTGGCGGAGGGATCCGACCTGTCGCTGTTCATCTGCAACAGCGATCAGCGCGGTGAACGGGAGCTCTCCTACCTCACCCGGCTCGAGCAACAGCGGGTGCAAGGCGTACTCATCACACCTGTCGACCCGGAGGATCCTCTCCTGGACGAGATGTCCCTGCGCGGCACGCCAGTGGTGATCGTGGACCGCATCGGCAGCCGTGACACGCACTGTTCGGTCGCGGTGGACGACATCCTCGGTGGGCGTCTCGCCGCAGAGCACCTGCTCGACCTTGGCCACGAGCGGATCGCGTTTGTCGGCGGTCCCGAACGGATCGGACAGGTTCGAGACCGGCGCGAGGGTGCCCGGCGGGCGCTCGCGGCTGCGGGACGCGCGCGCCACGATCTGGTGATGGTGCGCACTGATGCGCTGACGGTTGCCGAAGGTCGGAGTGCCGGCGCGCGGATCGCCGGCATGGCGCGCGGCGTACGGCCGACCGCGGCCGTGTGCGCCAACGATCTCCTCGCCCTCGGCCTGCTCCAGCAATGCGTGGCCCTGGGCGTCAGCGTGCCCGAAGACCTCGCCATCGTCGGCTACGACGACATCGACTTCGCAGCGGCTGCGGCCGTGCCGCTCACCTCAGTTCGGCAGCCACGCCGACAGCTCGGACGTACGGCTGCCGAGCTGCTGATCGACGAGGCGACCAATCCGGACCACGAGCACCAGCAGGTGCTGTTCACACCCGAGCTGGTCGCCCGCGGCTCCACGCGAGCGCGCTGACACTGGCTGAAGGAGTGCGTTCCCCGAATCTCACGGCCGCGACTCGACGTCCCAGCCCAGCAGCACATCCTCGTCCGCAAGGTAGACAGCGCGGTTGGTCAGTCGTACACCGTCGGCAACCCGGCCAATGCCGAGGTCTCCCACAGCCTCCACGCCTGCACCGATCACGGTTGGCGATATCGACACAACCAAGCGGTCCACCTGCCCCGTCGCGAAGACCGAGGTAATGACACGTCGGCCTCCCTCCACCATGAGCGATTCGACTCCGGACTCGCGTAGCTCCGCCAGCACCGCCGCCAGGTCGACGCCTTGAGGCGCCGCCGCTACCTCGCGCACGGCCACGCTTGCCGCCCGCAGTTGGGCCCTACGTTCGTGGTTGGCGGTCGGGGTCGTGAACACGATCGTGCTGGCGGACTCGTCAACTACCTTGGCTTGGGGCGTTGTACGCAGCGACGAGTCGAGCACGACTCGGATCGGATTGGCTCCGGGCACCATGCGCACGGTGAGCTGCGGATCGTCTTGCTGCACCGTGCCGGAGCCGACCAGCACCGCATCACACGCTGCCCGCAGTGCGTGCGAGATCCGTCGTTCAGCCTCTCCGCTGATCCATTTGGAGTCACCTGTCCGGGTAGCGATCCGACCGTCGAGCGTCTGCGCGTACTTCACGAGTACATAAGGCCGCTCGCCGCGCGTTCGGATCTCACCGAGGAGCTGACTCACGTCAACCGGCGCTGCCGGCACGGCTGTCAGTCCGACGCCTGTTGGGCGTACGTGTCCGAGCCGGCCCGCTTTGGTCATGAGATATCGCCTGTTGCGACCATGTGGTGCCGTGGCCAATGGCTCGATCGCCGCGACTGATATGCCGCAGTGGCGCAATGCTTCGGCTTTGGCAGGATTGTTGGACAGCAGTCGTACGGAGCGCACCCCGAGCACGCGCAACACCGCACCGGCGTCGGCGTAGTCCCTCCCGTCGGCAGGGAATCCCAGCCGCAAGTTCGCATCCAGCGTGTCCGCCCCGCGATCCTGCTCCATGTAGGCACGAAACTTGTTGACCAGCCCTATGCCGCGCCCCTCCTGGCCCGTCAGGTACAGCACGACACCGCGGTCCTCGGCCGCAACGGCGCGCATCGCGCTCCGCAGCTGCACGCCACAGTCACAGCGCAAGGATCCGAGCGCGTCACCGGTCAGGCACTCCGAGTGCAGTCGGGTGAGAACGGGCTCGGCGCCCGACACCTCGCCCCTGACAAGGGCTAGATAGGTATGGCCGGCGGCGGTCTGGAACACCCGTGTGCGGAACTCGCCATATGAGGTCGGAATGACTACGTTCCCGACCTCAAGAGGTGCGCCCGTAGGGTCGCCGTCGCGGCCGTAAGGAAGGACCATGGCCCTTGGCTACACCGGTCCGCCGACAGAGACCAATCGAAATAGGAGTGAGATGCCGGCTCGCGCCGTCCAGTTCACTGCCCCTCATCAGGTCGAGGTGGTGCCCGTCGACCTCGCTGCGCCTGCATCCCCCGCAGAAGTGCTCGTGCGGACCGCGTACTCAGGTATCAGCGGCGGCACCGAGATGCTCGCCTACCGCGGAGTCCTCGATGCGAGCACACAGCTCGACGAGGCCATCGAGGGGCTCTCCGGGACGTTTTCCTATCCGTTCCGGTACGGCTACAGCTGCGTGGGGTGGGTGGAGCAGGGGACGTCGTCCGTTCCGGAGGGATCGCTGGTGTTCGCATTCCACCCGCACCAGGACCGGTTCGTGGTGGCCGATGTTGATGTCGTACTGCTCGATCCGCAATCGGATCCACGGCTGGCGACGCTCTTTCCGTTGGTCGAGACAGCCCTTCAGCTGACCCTCGATGCAGGTCCAGTGTTCGGCGATACCGTCGTGATTACCGGCATGGGAACTGTCGGTCTGCTGACCGCCCTGCTGTTGCGGCGGGCCGGTGCCGATGTGCTCGGGAGCGAGCCGCTGCCGTGGCGGCGAGACCTGGCCAGTGCCCTGGGCATCCTTGCCGTCCCACCTGACCGACTGCGGGAGCATGTGAGGGCAGCAACGAGCGGGCGCGGGGCGCCGTTGTTGGTTGAGCTGTCGGGCGCGCCGGCAGCTCTGGAGGCCGGCCTTCCGTTGCTCGCTCACGAGGGGACTGCGCTAGTCGGCTCCTGGTACGGCACGCAGCAGGTGTCCCTGCCATTGGGCGCAGAGTTTCACCGGCGTCGGCTGGTCATCCGCAGCAGCCAGGTTTCAACAATCTCCGCGGCGATGCACGGCCGCTGGGACATACAGCGCCGCCGTGCCGCTGCGCGGAGACTTCTCGATGATCTTCCACTGAGCGCTCTGGCCACGAGCGAGTTCGCCTTCACAGACGCAGGAGACGCGTACGCCGCGATCGAGCGCGGTGAGCCCGGACTGCTGCATGCTGCCCTGCGCTATGAATGACCTCATGTACGAGACCGGTACCGCCGTAGAAGTACGGGCGTTCCACGTCATGCCTGGCCTGCCTCCGCCCGAAGGCGAGCTGCACTCTCACGATTACCGCTTGGACGTTGTCGTCTCCCGAGAGGAGCTCGACGAGCGGGGCATGGTCGTCGACCTCGACGTGCTGGTGGACGCCTTGCGCGGGATCGCCGACAGCGTTGACGGCGCAAACCTTGACGAGGTTGTGGAAGCCGCAGCCGGCGCGGAGGGGGTGACGGTCGAGGTCTTCGCGCGGTGGGTGCACGACCGGTTGGGCCAGGCGCTCGGGCCTGTGGGAGGCGCGACGCTTGCGGTGCGTGTGTGGGAGACGCCTGTGGCGTTCGGCGGCTATGTCGCGGCCGTGCCGGATCCGGCAACTTCGTCGTAGGCGGCCAGACAGCGCTCGGCGGTCTTCGTCCACGTGAACTGTTCGAGTACGGCGTCGCGCGCGGCGCTTCCCATCCGCCGGGCCAGCGCTTGATCGCTGAGCAGCATCTCCAGGCGATCATGCAGCTCAATTTCGTCGCCCGGGGTGACGAGGAAACCCGTCTCGCCGTCGCGAATGATCTCGGTGAGGCCACCCGTTCGGCTCGCCACCACAGGCGTCCCGCTGGCCATGGCCTCCAGGGCGGACAGGCCAAGGAGCTCGGTGACCGGCACGTGTCGGCCGTAGCAAGTTCGTTCGACCGTGGGCAGCACAAAGACAGCCGCTCGGCGGTGCAGTGCCGGCAATTCTCGCTCCGGAACCGGGCCGATGAATCGTACGTCTCGGCCGGCGGCCAGCCGCCGCAGCAACAGTGGGTAGTCCCGCTCCGGTGGCCGCGGATCGTGGCCGGTAGACCCCGCCACAGTCAGGGGCGTGCCGTCGGGGATCGCCCGCAGCAGGTGGTCGATCCCCTTGTGCGGCGTCAGCCGACCGACGTACAGAACGCCGCGGCGCCGCCCATCGGGCTCTGGGCAGAAACGTGCGGGATCGGCACCGCCATAGATGATGTGAGTACGAGCCGGCGGTGCGTGCAGCACGTGGGCGGAATACCTCGACACGGTCAGGAACCGCTCGAACAGAGCCGGCAGGAGGCCACCCCATCCGCCCCCGCCAAGCCCATGATCGGTTGTCACTCGGTGCTGCCCTGCGACAGCAGCAGCCAGCACGGCCACCCGGCTCGGCGCACTGCGCGGCTGATGGCAGTGCACGATGTCCGCCCCGCGAAGCGACCACGCCAGTTGAGGCGCGATCGGCTGCGCGGGATGGCCACGCAGCAGACCGAACCGGCGCAGCATGCGGATCTGCACTCCGGCCGGCTCCCGCAGCATCCGTGCCGCACGGCCCGAACGTGAGCAGCACACAATCCACGTGCAGGGCCAGGGCGCGGGCAAGCTCCAGCGGGTAACGTTCGCCACCACCAAGCAGCCCGCCGGCTCCGAACGGCGTCGGGACGACATGAATGACCCGCATGTACTCACGGTGTCACTGGTGACGTTGGGCGACCCCCGGACCATGACGGGGGGTTACCTGTACCACCGGAGGATGGCCGACCTGGCCCCGGCATTTGACGCCCAGGTGGTCTTCGCCTCGTTCCCCACCTGGCCGTTCCCGCTGCCCGCCTTGGCTGGTGCCGCCCTGCTACGTTCGGTGATCCGGCAGCGTCCAGACGTGCTGCTCCTCGACAGCATTGCTGCCGCCTTCCTGGGCCCATGGCTGTGGCGACGCCGGTTGCCGGTACCGCTCGTCGGCATCCTTCACCAGCCGCCGGGCGGGATCGACCACGGCCGGACGCGTACGCGAGTGCAGGCGCCCCTGGATAGTCGTGCCTACCGGCATGCCGCGCGGCTCCTGGTAGCCAGCGCCGCGCTCGGCGAGCAAATGCGTCACACGGGCGTACCCGACAGCCTGCTCCGGGTGGTCCCGCCGGGCAGGGACGTAGCCGCGGAGACCGTCCTGCCAGATACCGACCTCAGAGCGGGTCGGAAGGCGGCGTTACTCTCAGTCGGGAATTGGGTGGCGCGCAAAGGTCTGCTCGACCTGCTTGAAGCTGTCGCTGCGTTGCCCGCCGATTTGGTCACGCTGCATCTGGTCGGGGACACCGATGCTGAGCCCGCGTACGCCGCGCGAGTCCGGACCCGTCTTGCTGCCCCGGATCTCGTGGATCGGGTGGTGGTCCACGGGCGATGCTCTCCGGAGGAGGTGGCTGGTCTTTATCGGGCCGCGGACATCTTTGCGCTGGCCAGCTTCCGAGAGCCCTACGGCACCGTCTACGGCGAGGCAATGGCCGAAGGACTGCCTGTCGTCGGCTGGGACGCGGGCAACCTGCCGCACCTGGCCCGCGACGGCGTCGAGGGTCGGGTCGTCCCTGTCGGGGATCGGGCAGGACTCACCACGGCGCTCGCCGCTCTGGCAACCGATGAGCCGCTGCGCCGCCGACTTGGTGCGGCGGCGGCCCGGCGAGCGGCCACGTTCCCCAGCTGGGAGGACACAGCGCTGTTGTTGTTCACCGAGCTGCGCACTGTTGTGCGGGAAAGCTTGTAAGCAGACCTGACGGCCCACACTGGTCCAAGATTCCCGGCGGGTGTGCCGTTCCAAGGACGTAACGACCCGCCGTGGCGGGGTGACTTTCGCGCTGGGGACGGTAACGGTGATGACATGCGCACCAACGTCGGCGCCGAGGTACTGCTGAGCCGGGAGCCGACCTGGCGGTTCGCTGGTGCCTACCGCTGGTGGCTCGCTGGTGTGCTTGGCGTCGCACTGGCCGCGCGGGTGGTCCCGTTCCTTGTCCCCGGCACCCTGTTCGGCGGCATCAATAGCGACGACGGAGTGCACTGGGGGCTGGCGACGTATCTGCTCGACGGCCGCCTTCCGTACCGGGATTTCGTCTTTCTGCATCCTCCGGGCATCGGGATCGTCCTGGCGCCGTTCGCCGCGCTCGGCGACGTCATCGGATCGCGGGATGCTTTCGCTCTGGCCCGGCTGGCGGTCATCGCCTTAGGGGTGGTCAACACAGCACTGGTGGCGACGCTCGGCCGGCGTCTGTGGGGTCCGCGCGCGGCACTCGTCGCCGGCGGTGTCTACGCCCTGGCACCTGCGGCGCTCAACGCCGAACGCACCTTGCTGCTCGAGCCGGTGGTCAACGTCTTCGCGCTTCTCGGGCTGCTGGCCCTTCTGTCAGGGCCCACACGGCGCGCTGCTGTGGTTGCCGGGCTGCTCTTTGGTTGCGCGCTGTCGGTCAAGCTGTTCGGCGCGGTCTTTCCCATCGTCGCCGTCACCTGGCTGCTGATGCGCGGTCAGCGAGAGCGCGCCCGTGACCTGGCAGCCGCCACCGCTGCGGGGTTCGTGGTCATCTGTGGGCCCATCGTCGCCGCGGCGCCACGCGCGTTCTGGGATCAGGTCTTCTGGTCGCAGGTCTCCCGCCCTCCGTTCGGCTATCGCTCCCGGTGGTTGCGGTTGGCGGACATGACCGGCCTGGGCCCGGTTTTCGGCCGGGCGCGTGATTTCCAAGGCCTTGAGACGGTGCTCGGTGGATCCCCCGCCCGTATACCCGTGTGGCTGGTTGTGCTCGTTGTCGGCGCCGTCCTGCCGGCACTCGCCTACTCGTTGCGCCGTCCTCGGCTTCGGGAGGCGGAAGGACTCGTCGCGCTCGTGCTGGCTGCGACGGTGGTCGCGTTCCTGGTCTCGCCGACGTACTTCTCGCACTATGCCGCCGTGGTGGCCGCGCCTATGGCCCTGCTCACCGGGCGCTGGACGCAGGCGTTCGCCGCCCGGACGTCCGCGCCGGACCCACGTCGCCGCGTTGCCGTCGCCACGGTGGTGGCCCTGACGGTTGTCGGGGCCGTCCCTGTCCTGCGGGCAGGCGAGCCGCAGCCTGATGTGGGCAGTCTGATCGCCGCGGCCGTGCCCGAGGGGCGCTGTGTCGTATCCGACGCGGTCACTGCAGCGGCATTTGCGGAGCGGTTCGGATCGCCTGCCCCGTGCCCGGCCGTGGTCGACCAGCGCGGCACCGCCCTCGTCATGCCGGAGCCGGCTGGCAACAGGCAGTTCTATCCGTACGGGTTCCGGGTTACGCCGTCGTTCCAGGACTACATGCGCAACTTGATGGCGCGGGCCGATGTGGAGATCTTGAACTTCGACCCGCGGTTTAAGCCGGAATGGAACCGGCAGACGCTCCGACAGTTCCTCAAAACGTACCGCCTGGTCTTGCGTGCTCCCCCGCCGTCGACTGTGCAGGTGTGGGAGCGGGTCGGAAGCTGAACCACCATGTGTAACAGCGCCTCACTTGATCTCGATCAAGGTGAATTCCACCTCGGGCACGCTGCGGTGCGTCGTGTGGTCAAAGACCGCCGCCCCCAACCCAGGATCGTCGCCACGCGGAAGAGCACGGAGTTGGCGAGCAGCTCCGCCCACTTTGCCGGCCGGAAAGTGGTCGTGGGTTATCGCGGAAACCACACGCTCAAAGCCACCATCGGCCAGCTCGACTCGGTCGGGATCGAGTGGCCCTGGGATCGCCTCTTCGAGGTCTCCCTTGAGCCTCGGGTCGTCTTGACGTAGCACCTCGCCCGGCCGGTGAAAGACGTTTCGGTGAGAGAGCACCGGCCGGCGGCCCCGATACAGTGTTGCCGATCTGGCTGCCGCTGTGGGACGCGGCGGGCACGCCGAAGTTCAGACTTGAAGATCGTCCCCTACCCCTCCCCGCAGGCGGCGAACACCAGGGAGGCGGCCATGTCAGACAACGGCAGCGAGACGATGTTCGGCAGGATCGTCCTGGTCACCGGCGGCACCGGCGGCATCGGCAAGGCGACCGCGGCCGGCGTGGCACGCCTTGGCGCCAGGGTCGGCATCGTCGGCCGTGACCGGCTGCGGGCCGAGGCCGCCGCCGCGGACATCCGCCGCGAGGCCGACAAGTCGGTGGTCGACGTCTTCGTCGCGGACATGTCGTCGCAGGCCGAACTACGCAGGCTGGCGGCCGACGTGCTCGACCGATACCCCCGCCTCGACGTGCTGGTCAACAACGTGGGTGGCTTCTGGGCCACCCGCCACAGCACGGCCGACGGCCTCGAGCACTCCTTCGCGGTCAACCACCTCGCACCGTTCCTGCTCACCAACCTGCTGCTCGACCGGCTCCAGGCCAGCGCACCTTCCCGGGTCGTGACCGTATCCTCCGGTGCCCACGCGCAGGGTCGTATCGACTTCGACGACCTGCAGGCCGAGCGCAACTATCAGGGCGGCCGTGCCTACAGCCAATCGAAGCTGGCCAACGTGATGTTCACCTACGAGTTGGCCCGCCGCCTTGAAGGCACCGGCGTCACGGCAAACGTGCTGCACCCCGGTGTCGTCCGCACCGGCTTCGGCGCCGAAGACTCAGGGCGCTTCACTGGGCTCCTGGTCCCGATCGCCCGGCTGTTCATGAAGACACCGGAGCGGGGCGCGGCCACCCCCGTGTACCTCGCCTCATCACCCGAGGTCGAGGGCGTCAGCGGCAGGTACTTCGCCAAAGGCAAGCCAAAGCGCTCGGCTGGGCGCTCCTACGACACCGATGTCGCGGCGTACTTGTGGAGCGTCAGCTGGAAACTGGTCGGTCTGCCCGAGGCACTACCCGACGCCTGACGGTTCGTCGCGCACCCCCCGGAGTGTTACAGGAGCATGCTGACTGCATGGAGGAACGTCAAGAACCCCGGTTGATTGCTGAACTCGACGATGGTGGACGCGCCATGCAGATCCTGACAACCGAGCACTGGAGCCTGCTGGCAACACGTTCACTGAACTGGAACGAAAGCTTCGCGCGGAGCGGACTGTATCTCACCGTGCTGAGCGCCTCGGTGGTCGCGTTAGCGCTGGTGGCCCAGGCGACCGCCTTTGACGATCGATTTGTGATGTTCGCGCTGGTCCTGCTGCCTGTGGTGTTCTTCATTGGCGCCGCAACCATCGTTCGGGTTGGCGAGTCCAGCGCCGAGGACGCGCGGTGGGTGGCCGGTATGAACCGCATCCGGAACGCCTACCTCGAGCTGGAACCGGGGCTCGAGCGCTACTTCGTGACGTCCCACTACGACGATGAGCGCGGGCTGCTGGCGACCTTCGGCGCACCGCCGACGGCAAGGTGGCGGTTGGTTCACATGTTGGTGACGACCCCCGGGATGCTGGCGGTGGTGAACGCCGTGGTGTCGTCGGTGGCGATCGCTATCGCCGTGCACTCCCTTGGGGGCTCGACTCCGTGGGCTGCCGCTGCGGGTGTTGTTGCGTTCATCCCCGTTCTGGCGTTGCTGGGTCTCCTCGGCGCACGAGAGTTGTTAGGGCTGAGATCGTCATTGAAGACCCAGTTCCCCAGTCCGCCCGAGGTGGCGGACTAGCCGAGAGACAACTCCGGGAGTCTCCTACCCTCCCCGCAGGCAGCGAACACCAGGGAGGCGGCCATGTCAGACAACGGCAGCGGGACGATGTCCGGCAGGATCGTCCTGGTCACCGGCGGCACCGGCGGCATCGGCAAGGCCACCGCGGCCGGCGTGGCACGCCTTGGCGCCAGGGTCGGCATCGTCGGCCGTGACCGGCAGCGGGCCGAGGCCGCCGCCGCGGACATCCGCCGCGAGGCCGACAAGTCGGTTGTCGATGTCTTCGTCGCGGACATGTCGTCGCAGGCCGAAGTACGCAGGCTCGCGGCCGACGTGCTCGACCGATACCCCCGCCTCGACGTGCTGGTCAACAATGTGGGTGGCTTCTGGGCCAACCGCCACAGCACGGCCGACGGCCTCGAGCACACGTTCGCGGTCAACCACCTCGCACCGTTCCTGCTCACCAACCTGCTGCTCGACCGGCTCCGGGCCAGCGCACCTGCCCGAGTGGTGACCGTCTCCTCCGGTGCCCACGGGCAGGGTCGCATCGACTTCGACGACCTGCAGGCCGAGCGCAACTATCAGGGCGGCCGGGCCTACAGCCAATCGAAGCTGGCCAACGTGATGTTCACCTACGAGTTGGCCCGCCGCCTTGAAGTCAGCGGCGTCACCGCAAACGTGCTGCACCCCGGTGTGGTCCGCACCGGCTTCGGCGCCGAAGACCCAGGGCGCTTGCACTGGGCTCCTGGTCCCGATCGCCCGGCTGTTCATGAAGACTCCGGAGCGGGGCGCGACCACACCCGTGTACCTCGCCTCGTCACCCGAGGTCGAGGGCGTCACCGGCCGGTACTTCGCCAACGGCAAGCCAATGCGCTCGGCTGGGCGCTCGTACGACACCGATGTCGCGGCGCACTTGTGGAGCGTCAGCTCGAAACTGGTCAGGCTGCCCGAGGCACTACCCGGCGCAGCGGCGAGCTCGTAGGTCGCTCTTGCCCCGCGTCAATGGCATCTTCGGTTGCGCCCCTCTTCGTCAGACCAGTCGAGGAAGTAGAACCGGTTCCTTTCGATGCATTCCGATCACCCTGGTTGGGTCTGGCCAAGAGCGGTCATCTGACGTAGGCGTAACGGGTGTACTGTCAACAGCATCCGGCTAGTCTCCATCCGCTTCGGGTGCCGCCCAAACCGGCCATTCGAGGCGTGAGTGCTGTGATTGACAGCCTGCCGACATCAAGATTCGACGACGCGTGGCGAGGTCGTCATGACGTACCGCCCGTAACGCCGAAGTAGCTTGCTGTTTTCGACGTCTAGCGGTTCTTCGTCGATGGTGCCTTGATGCGGCCGTAACAAGCTCGACTCCACTAGACGTACCACCTAGGGAGATCTTATGGCCGTCCAAATCATTCCGCCGCGGACACCTGGTGGCACTCACACTGTGAAGCCGACTAAGACGTCACTGACGCAGCGGCTGGCTCGATTCTCGGCAATGCATCCCTGGCGAGTTCTGGTTGCGTGGGGGCTGATTCTGCTGGCGTCGATTGTGGCTATCGGGACGTTGTTGGGATCGGCGCTCACGACGGACGCCGAGATCACGAGCACTCCCGACTCGGTGAAGGCTAGCGAGCTGTTGATGGATGGTTTCCCCGAGGGCGACCATATCGACGAGGCTGTCATCATCCGCTCAGCCGACCTCACTGCCGAGGATCCGGCGTTCGGTGGATTCGTTGCCGACCTTCGCTCGTCAATCGAAGGGACGGGGGTCGTAGAGACTGTCACCGATCCGTACGCGGCAGACGCAGGGCCAGCGATCTCCCAGGACCGGCACGCGGTGGCAATGTACTTGACGCTAGGGGAGAACCCGGAAGACGGGATCGTCAAGGTCCTCGACGAGGTCACCACAGCTGATACCGACGCCGCGTTCGACGTTGCCATCGCCGGCGAGTTCACGCTGGACCATGACTTCAACGAGCTAGCGTCCCGCGACCTGGAGAAGGGTGAGCTGCAGTTCGGACTTCCCGCGGCCATGATCGTTCTGCTGCTCGTGTTCGGTGCTGTGGTCGCAGCGTTCGTCCCGATGGGAATCGCTCTTGTGTCGATCACTGTTGCCGTTGCGGCGTCCGCGGTGGTCGGGCAGGTCACTTCGCTGTCGTTCTTCGTGGTCAACATGATCACCGCGATGGGTCTTGCCCTCGGTATCGACTACAGCCTGTTCGTCTTGTCCCGCTATCGGGAGCAGCGGCAGCTGGGGCAGGACAAGGTCGACGCGATCGTTGCGACCGGCGGGACCGCCAGCAAGGCTGTCCTGTTCAGCGGCAGCTCGTTCGTGGTGGCGTTGCTGGGGCTGCTGTTGGTGCCCGACACCATCCTTCGCAGCTTGGCCTTCGGTGCGATCATCGTCGGCCTGATCACTATGGTGGCGGCCCTGACGCTGTTGCCCGCTCTGCTGTCGCTGCTCGGTGACCGAGTCAACTCGTTGCGGCTGCCGTTCTTCGGACGCGAGCACTCAGCCGAGAGCCCGTTCTGGACAAGGGCCGTCAGAGCCGTCGTCAAGCATCCGACCGCGGCGCTGGCCGCCGGTGTCCTCGTCCTGGTCGCGCTCGCGCTGCCCATCCTGGATCTGCGCACAGGTAACGCGGGAGCCAGTTCCCTACCTGACGGAACCTTCTCCAAGGCAGGCTTTGTGGCGGCTGAGCGCAGCTTCCCCCGCAACGCCAGCTCCGATCCGGCGCAGGTCGTCATTTCCGGCGACCTGAGTTCCGCCGAGCTTGCGGCGGCGATGGACGACTTCGAGGCGTCGATCGCCGATGACCCCGACTACGGTCCCCCGCAGCGTCAGCTTGCCGCCGACGGAAACCTGGCCCTCGTGAGCGTCCCGCTCGTCGGAGACCCGAACAACGACCAGGCTCGCGGGGCGGTGGAAAGGCTGCGCGCGGACCTCGTCCCCGCAGCATTCGACGGGACCGGCGCTGCCGTCGTGGTGGGTGGGCTGACAGCAGAGACCATCGACTACTCGAACCTGATCGACCAGTGGCTCCCGATTGTGTTGGCGTTCGTACTCGGGCTGAGCCTGATTCTCCTGACCATCGTGTTCCGATCTCTGGTGTTGTCGGCAACCGCTGTCCTACTTAACCTGCTCTCGGTCGGCGCGGCCTACGGGCTGCTGGTTCTGGTCTTTCAGAAGGGCTACGGGGCGGACCTGTTGGGCTTCCAGCAAGTCGAGCGGATCGAGGCCTGGGTACCGGTTTTCTTGTTCTCCGTCCTGTTCGCCCTGTCGATGGACTACCACGTGTTCCTACTCACCCGGATCCGTGAGCGGTACGTCCAAACCGGCGACACTGTCGACGCGGTGGTTCACGGCATCGCAGCAACCGGCCGCATCATCACCGGCGCGGCACTCATCATCGTCGTAGTCTTTGCCGGCTTCGCTGCCGGCGATCTGGTGATGTTCCAGCAGATGGGCTTCGGCGTCGGAGTGGCGCTGCTGGTCGATGCGACCCTCATTCGAATGGTCGTCGTGCCGGCGGCCATGGCTGTGCTCGGCCCATGGAACTGGTACCTGCCCTCCTGGCTGAATTGGCTCCCCGAGCTGCACGTAGAAGGCGACGAGGTCACCACCGACCCAGACCGGGGCCTTGCGCTGGCAACTAAGGACTCGGGCTGAAGGCCCAAACTCCGAACCCCAACAGGTCTAGACGGTGTGGCGGATTTAGCGCCGGAACCGGTAATGCACCTGCTGAGGACGCCCCCCGCCGCGGCGTGACACTGTGCGCGATTTGTCGGTGTTCGCCGGCTGGTTTGGGGTGCCGAACGATGAGTTTCTCCTGCCCTGGAGGTCTATCTCAGCGGCACAGCCCGGCAGGCTGGGCATGAAGGCGACAGGACCGGAAGGGCGAACCCATGAAACTGACCACCATGACGCAAGTCACCGTCGGCGGAGTGATGCAGGGAAACGGTGGCGCGTCGGATGAGGACCGCCGGAACATAGGTCCGCGGTCCAGTCGCTGATCACCACCTGCGCCTGAGCCAGTGAAGAGAACATGATGAAGCAGGACCCACCCACGAAACTACCGCTGGCGCCGGATGCCAGTGATGCCGCGCTCTCGCTACGCGCTCAGATCCTGGCGACCGAGCACTGGAGCCTGCTCGCGACGCGCAGCATGACCTGGAACGAGATCTTCAGCCGGACCGGCACATTCCTCACGGTGCTCTCGGCCACGGTCGTGGCGCTCTCCCTGGCGGCGCAGGCGACGGGTTTCGGCCACAGCTTTCGCGTTTTCGCGCTGCTTGTGCTCCCGGTCGTGCTCCTCGTCGGGCTGGCGACCTACACCCGGCTGATCGAGGCCGACATCGAGGACGCATGGCTCGTCGTGGGAATGAACCGGCTCCGCCACGCCTACCTTGAACTTGCACCTGATCTCGATCCGTACTTCGTCACCAGTCGGAACGACGACGAGCTCGGCGTGCTTCAGACCTACAGCTTCCGCACAAATGTCGGTGTCACCCACCTGCTCTCCGGGTCACCTGTGATCATCGGCATCATCGACACCGTGGTCACCGGGGTCCTTGCGGTCATCATTTGCCAGTCTTTCGGCGCAGCTGTTGAGCTGCAGATCATTGCCGGGTCGCTGGTCGTGCTCGTGACCGCATCGGTGCTCGCGGCTATGGGCTACCGGAAGGTCGGTCACCTTCGCCGCCACTACCGCCCGCGATTCCCGAGTTGAGGCTCGCGACGCGCCGGTACCTCGTCGCGACGCTGGCACGCGTCGAAGGTGTCAGGCCGCTGAATTCGCTGCAGTTCGGGAGACCTGTTTGATGTGGGCGAAGGCGCTGCGGGCGTTCCAGGTGGGGAAGGCTCGTACGAGCCCTGAGGGTCCGTGGAGTTGGATGCGCCGGTCGCGGATTGCTTCGGCCCAAGTGAGCTGCCCGGCGTGCCATTTGACGAAGGCTTCGGACTCCGCCGTGATGTAGAGGTCCTCGTCGAGTCCGGGGTATGTCTTGCAGATCTCGCTGTCTCGGTGCTCGATCAGGAGCCAGTACCGCTCGGGCCGCTGGCGGCCCGTGAAGTCAAAGCGGATGACGACGCGCCGATCCGGGAGCCGATCTCGGCGGAGCATGTTGCACATCGACCACAGAGCCACAAACGGATCGAGGTGCTCAGGGGCGATCTCGAGCCAGGCGGCACCCCACTCGCCGAGCGACACGCAGACCTTGAACAGGTCATGACCCGCCGGCGTGAGCTCGTGGTGGGACCCGCGCCCTTCGGGCTTGGGTGTCGACTGGACGATTCCGAGCCGTTCGAGCTGCTTGAGGCGCTGCGAGAGCAAGGTGCGAGAGAGCCCGGGCGCGCCCTCGAGGATCTCACTGAAACTTCCGCAGCCCAGGTACAGGTTGCGGATGATCAGTGGCGTCCAGCGCTCGGCGAAGATCTCGGCGCCGCGGGCAATGGGGCAGTACTGGCCGTACGTCCGCATGTCGCCAGTGTCGCGAGCCTGCCTTCGGCTGTGAAGTCCAGATTCTTGACTTCACGGCCTGTAACCATGGTGCTGCGATGGGGCCATGGAGATCTATGGGTTCCGCGGCGATCTGATCACTGCTGACCACGCCGACTACGACACCGCCCGAGCCGTGTGGAACGGCGCCGTCGACCGGCGTCCCCGGCTGATCGCCCGATGCAGCGGGACCGCCGACGTGGTCGCAGCCATGCACTTCGCCCGCGACCACGACCTAGAGATCGCCATACGGGGCGGGGGCCACAACGTAGCCGGCACGGCGGTGTGCGACGGCGGAATCGTCATCGACCTCTCGGCGATGCGGGCCGTGTGGGTCGACCCAGTCGCCCGCACGGCCCGGGTGCAGGGCGGTGCGCTGTGGGGCGACGTCGACCACGAGACGCAGGCCCACGGTCTGGCCACCACCGGCGGCATCATCGGCCACACCGGCGTCGCCGGGCTCGCCCTCGGCGGCGGCATCGGCTTCCTCATGCGCAAACACGGCCTTACCGTCGACAACCTGCTGGCCGCCGACGTGGTCACCGCCGAGGGCGGAATCGTCCGTGCGTCCGCGTACGAACACCCCGATCTGTTCTGGGCGCTGCGCGGCGGCGGCGGCAACTTCGGCGTCGTTACCTCGTTCCGGTTCGCGCTGCACCCCGTCGGGCCGATAGTGATAGCCGGACCCATCTACTGGGCCGCCGAAGACACCGGCGACGTGCTGCGCTTCTACCGGGACTTCGCCGCCGAAGCGCCCGACGAGCTCGGGACCGTCATCAGGCTCGGCACCGTGCCCCCACTGCCCGACATCCCCGAGGACCTGCACTGGCGGCCGGCGATCGCCGTCATCTGCTGCTACTCCGGAGCGGTCGAGGACGGCGAGCAGGCGGTGCGGGCCCTCCGCCGGTTCGGGACGCCGCTCGCGGACCTGCTCGCACCCACGCCGTACGCTGCATTCCAGCGCGGCATGGACGACACCGTCCCCCACGGGTGGCACTACTACTGGAAGTCCACCAACCTCGCCGGCCTCTCCGACGACGTCATCACCGTCATCGCCGATCAGGCCTACAAAGCGAAGTCCCCACGGACGTACGCGGCGATGTTCCACATGGGTGGCGCCGTCGCCCGAGCCCCCAATGCAGCTACCGCCTACGCCGGTCGCGACGTGACCCACAACATCATCATCGACGCCGTTTGGCGCCCTGAGGAGTCCGGCGAGCACGCCGCGGCAGAGACCGCGTGGGCGCGAGGGTTCCTCGAAGCACTCCAACCGCATCGCGCCGGCGGCGTCTACGTCAACTTCCTCGATGCCGACGACGACACCGGCCGCGTTCGGGAGGCGTACGGCGATCAGATCTACCGGCGACTCGCCGAGGTCAAGGCCAAGTACGACCCCGACAACACCTTCCACCACAACAAGAACATCCGCCCCAGTTGAGCCTGCGATTGGCGACGATGGACGCGACGGGTGGCTCCGCAGGCACCAACTCTTCGGGTCTGGGATGGTGGGCCAGCGGTTGGGGTGCATGGTGGTACTGACCCCGCGACGGTGGATCCATGTCGCGGAGCCACATCGGCAGGGCCGCATGGATGAGGATGGGCGGCGGTCGACGTGGCTGAGGAGGCCAGCCGGGATCAACCGGAGGAGTACCCGCCCGGCTCGGACGCGGACAGGATCGCCCGGCGCGCGCCGGCGGTGCCGCTGGAGCCGTTCGACGTTGCCTACCACGGGCGGAAGCCGTTCCGGTCGGCGCGCAAGCCGCCGCTGAGCACGCGGTACCTGCCCCTCGTCGCCTCGCTGCGCGGGTACAGCCCGCTTCGGCTGCGGACCGACGCGATGGCCGGGATCACGGTTGCCGCACTCGCGCTGCCTGCGTCAATGGCCTACGCGGACATCGCCGGGTTGCCGGTCACCGCCGGGCTGTATTCGCTGCTGCTGCCCCTCGTGGTCTACGCGCTGCTCGGCTCGGCACCGTGGCTGGTGATTGGGCCCGAAAGCACCATCGCGCTGCTCATCGCAGCCGGGTTGGCACCGCTGGCCGTCGCGGGAACCGCCGAGTACACGACGTTGGCTGCCGCGCTCGCGATCACGGTTGGCGCGGTCTACCTCGCTGCCCGCTTGTTGCGACTTGGCTGGATCGCCGACTACTTCTCCCAAGCCGTACTCGTCGGCTATATCACCGGCGTCGCGATCCTGATCGTTCTCGGACAGTTCGGCAAGCTCGTCGGGGTATCCAGTGACCAGGACAACGCGGTCATCGCCGTAGGCGACATCGTTGCGCATCTTGATGAGGCCAACGCCGCCACTGTGGCCCTTGGTGCCGTCTCCTTGCTGCTGCTGGTTGGTCTGCGGCGCTTCTTGCCCAGGTTCCCGTCAGCGCTGCTGGTCGTGGTGTTGGGCATCGTTGCGTCCTGGTCACTGGACCTCGCCGCCGATGGCGTCAACATCGCTGGAGCGGTCCCGGCCGGCCTGCCCGAATTCGGGATCCCGCGGGTGGGCTGGGACGAGTTGGCGCAGCTGGTTGGGGTCGCGGGCGGCATCTTCCTGGTCGGCTTCTCCGACTCGATCCTGACCGCCCGCTCGTTCGCGGCGCAGCGCGGCGAGACAGTCGACGCCGACCAGGAGCTGCTCGCGTTCAGCGCTGCGAACGCGGCCGCCGGCGTAACCCAGGGGATGCCGGTGGCCACCACCGGGTCGCGCACCGCGGTGAACCTCAGCATGGGCGCCACCAGCCAAGTCAGCGGGATCGTCGCGGCAGGTTTCATTCTTGTCGTCCTCGTCCTGCTGACCGAACCCATCCAGTACCTGCCGGACGCCACCCTCGCCGCAATCATCGTGACGGGGGCCGTTCGCCTGGTCGACCCGGACCAGTGGCGGTCCCTGGCCCACAGCGACCGCGCCGAATTGGTGATCGCCGTGGTCACCGCGCTCACCGTGATCAACCTGGGAGTGCTGGTCGCGCTGGTTGCCGCCGTGGTGCTGTCACTGCTCGACGTGATCCGACGCGTGGCGCGGCCGAACGACGCGGTCCTCGGCTGGTCGCCCGCGGAACTGCGCTACGCCGACGTCAGCAGCGATCCCGACGTTGCGGTCACTCCCGGTGTGGTCGTGTACCGGTTCTCCGACCGGCTGTTCTTCGCCAACGTGCACTTCTTCAAACGCCGGGTTTGGGCGGCCGTGGACGCGGCCCCAAAGCCGACCCGGCACCTCATTCTCGACGTGGCGGGGGTGCCCGGCCTGGACTCCAGCGCAGCGGCCGGCCTGCGGGAGCTGCACGACGGCCTGCTGGCGCGCAACGTCACGCTGCACATCGCGCGGGCCACCGACCCACTAATTGCCGCGATGGACAGGCTCGGAGTCGTCGAACTCATCGGGGCGGACAACTTCCACGGAACGGTGATCTCCGCGGTGGAATCGGCGGCACGGCCCGAGACGACCCGGGAGGATCACGGGCCTCCTTCGCCTCCTTGACCGTCTCCTCCTGCGCCGGCCACGCCAAAGCTGGGTGGCCAGGCGCGGCAATCCGCGCATACGCTTCGTCTGATCGCCGGAGGTGGGGGGCATGCACCGAGCGACTTGTGACAAGCTGGACCGCGCGCACAGCCTTTGGACGACTGACACTGGTGGCTGTCTGCATTGCGCTGCTCACTGGGGCGTGTGGTGGCGACGACGACGACGTCGTAGATCCTGTGACCGCCGCCCAGGCACGCGTCTCCGCAGCGCAGGAAGCAGTGACCGAAGCGCAGACAGCGTTCGACGAGGCGAGCGCCGGATTCTGCAGTGACAGCAAGGATTACATCGCCGCGGTCGACCGGTACGGCCAGGCGTTCAACCAAGCGGAAGCCACTGTTGGAGACGTGACGACAGCCGGAGCCGATCTCGTGGAGCCGCGAGAGGCGGTGGAGTCGAGCGCCGAGAGCGTCGTGCAAGCCGACGAGGAGTTGGCGCAGGCGAACCAGGAGCTGGCCGAGGCAGAGGCGGCGCTTGCGGCTGCCGAGTCCGGCACGTCGCCGACCGCCCCGCCGTCGGAGACCACCACGACCGCTCCCCCGCTCGTGCCGACGGCGACCGTCGATCGCGTCAAGGCGGCCGAGTCGGACTTGGCCGCCGCGTCTGAGGGAATCACCGACCAGACACCGCTCACAGAGGCGACTGCGCAGTACAACGCCGCCGCCTTCGCGCTCGAGGTTGCGTGGCTTCGGCTGTTCGCCGACGCTGGCTGCCTGACCGACGAACAGCAGGAACAGGCCGTCACTGCGGTCACCGACTACACCGCGGCACTGCAGCGCGATTTGCAGACTGCAGGCTTCTACACCGATGCCATCGACGGGGTGTACGGACCGTTGACGGTGGACGCGGTCGAGCAGCTGCAGAATGACAACGGCCTGACCGTCACCGGCCTCGTCGACCGTGCCACCGCCGCAGCCCTCGACGCCGCGGTTCAACAGGTCGGCGGGCAAGCCGCGACGCAGGCGGTCGCGGATACCGCGGCCCTGCAATCGACCCTCAAGCTCGCGGGCTACTGGACAGGGCCAGTGGACGGCCAGTGGACGCAGGAACTCACCGATGCACTCATCGCGTTCCAGACCGACCTGGGAGTCCAGCCGACGGGTGCGGTCGACGCGGCCACCTTGAGCGCCCTTGAACAGAGGATCGCTGAGGCCCAGGCCACGCCGGCGCCGACAGGGACGCCCTCGTCCTAACCGGCGGCTAAACCTCGATCCGCGACCCGATGATGACAGTGCGCTCGCGAGGCAGACCAAAGTATTCCGCGGCGTCGGCGGTGATGTGCGACGTCGCGATGAACAGCCGCTTGCGCCAAGGACTCATGCCTGGCCCGTCACCCATCCGGAGCTCGATTGTGGAGAGGAAGTAGGAGGCCTCGTCAAGGTCCACCGGTCGCTCCAGGTTGGCTCCGGCAGCCAGGTGTAGCACGCGCGGGACGTTGGGCTCCTCCATGTATCCGAACTGGGCGCTGAGGTGGGTGATCCCGTCGTCCGCGTAGGCCAGATCGTCGACCACGAGTCGATCGGCGTCTGCGACGTACGGCACCGGCGGCGTCTCGATGGAAAGGATCACGCTGTGCTCATGCAGGATCTTGTTGTGTTCGACGTTGGCACGCATCGCAAGCGGCGTGGTCTCCTTTCCACGGTTCAGGAACACGGCCGTTCCCGGGACGCGCAGCAGAGGTGGTTGTCCCTCGTGCAACGTGTCCACAAACGAGGCCAATGGCCCCTCGTCGCGAGTGCGCTGTTCGGTGACCAGGGCGCGGCCGCGCTGCCACGTAGTGAGCACGGTGAACACAACGATCCCGATAAGCAGTGGAAGCCACGCGCCGTGCGTGATCTTGGTCAGGTTTGCGGCCAGGAACAGCCCTTCGACGGCGAGGAAGAAGCCTGCTCCGAGCAGCACCAACCACAGCGGCTTTCCCCACTGGTGACGGACGATGTAGAAGAACAGCAGGGTCGTGATCGTGATCGTGCCGGTGACCGCCATACCGAATGCGTACGCCAGTGCCGTGGAGGTCTGGAAGGCGAACACGAGCGTGAGCACGGCGATCATCAGTGCCCAGTTGACCCACGGGACGTAGATCTGGCCGGCCGTCTGTTCCGAGGTGTGCTCGATGCGCAGACGCGGGAGATAACCGAGCTGGACAGCCTGGTGGGCGACCGAGAAGGCGCCGGTGATCACAGCTTGGGACGCGATAACCGTCGCAGCGGTCGCCAGCAGCACCATCGCGAATCGTCCCCACGATGGCACCATCAGGAAGAACGGGCTGCTGATCCTGCTGGGGTCCTCGAGGACGAGGGCGCCCTGCCCCATGTAGCTGAGGATGCACGCCGGGAAGACAAGGATCAGCCATGCGCGAGTGATCGGTGAGCGTCGGAAGTGCCCCATGTCGGCGTAGAGGGCTTCGGCACCGGTGATCGCCAGCACGACCGCGGCCAAAGCGAAAAACGCCACCGAGAAGTGCCCCGTCAGAAACCCAAGGGCATACGTCGGCGACAGCGCCTTGAGGATCTGCGGATGTTCGGTGATGCCGGAGATGCCAAACGCGCCGATAGCGATGAACCACGCAATCATCACGGGCCCGAAGAGCCGGCCGACCTTTGCCGTGCCCAAGCGCTGCGCGGCGAACAGCGCAACGATGATGACGGCGGTGATCGGCACGATCAGCCGCTCCAACGACGGCTCCACGACCTTGAGCCCCTCGACCGCCGAAAGCACGGATATCGCAGGCGTGATCATGCTGTCGCCGAAGAACAAGGAAGCACCGAAGATTCCGAGCGCTGCGAGGGCGAGTTGCACGCGTCGCCCACTGGGAGACCGCAGGCGCATGATCAGCGTTATCAGCGCCATGATGCCGCCCTCACCGTCGTTGTCCGCGCGCATGACGAGAAGCACGTAAAGCACAGTGACGATGAGCGTTACCGACCAGAACACGAGCGAGATCACGCCGAACACGTTCTGCTCGGATGGCGCCACCGGATGCGGATCGCCCGGGTTGAAGATGGTCTGGATCGTGTAGAGCGGGCTGGTGCCGATGTCGCCGAAGACCACACCGAGTGCACCCACAAGCAGGGCCGCCTGCGCTGGGGTGCGCACTCGCGCACGAGCAGGTGTGGCGTTCATACGACTCCAGTGGCCGCCCGGATCCCTGTGTTGGGAATGGTTCGGAAGTCTAGGCGCCCACCTGGTGCGCCCAGCCATGCCTGGAATGCCCCGGTTCGGTGCCGGGGGTGTCACAGCCAGGACTGCCGTCTTGTCTTTGGTTGTAGGTAATCCTCGATCAAGGAGTAGACGATGCGAGTCTTTGTGGCGGGAGCGACCGGAGCGATAGGAAAGCAGCTGGTGCCGCGTCTTGTTGCCGCCGGGCATGAGGTTCATGGCATGACGCGTTATGAGTCGAAGAAAGCGATGCTCGATGAGCTGGGCGCTGTGCCGATCATCGCGGACGCGCTTGATCCCGATCAGGTCGCGGATGCGGTGGGCAGGGCGAGGCCAGACGTGATCGTTCATCAGCTGACCTCGATTGGAGCGCTGGACATGCGTCACTTCGATCGCGACTTCGCGTTGACCAACCGTCTGCGGACCGAGGGCACGGACCATCTGCTCTCAGCCGGTCAGGCGGTCGGGGTGCGGCGATTTGTGGCACAGGGAGTCGCGGGCTATGGCGCGTACGTCCGCACCGGTGGGCCGGTGAAGAGCGAGGAGGACCCACTCGACTCGACGCCCGTGCGCGATATGCACGAGACCCTGGCAGCGATCCGCCATCTCGAGCAGGCGGTCCTGGGTGCTCGTTGGACGGAGGGGATCGTGCTTCGCTACGGCGCCTTCTACGGGCCGGGCACAGGGATGGCGCGGGGTGGCGAGCAGTTCGAGCTGGTCCGCAACCGCAAGTTCCCCCTTGTCGGCGACGGCGGAGGGGTGTGGTCCTTCATCCACATCGCCGATGCGGCGGAGGCGACGGCGGCGGCTGTCGAGCGCGGAAGCCGCGGTGCCTACAACGTGGTCGACGATGATCCCGCCCCGGTCGCCGATTGGCTGCCCGCCCTGGCTCAGACGCTGAACGCCAAGAAGCCCATGCGCGTGCCGCGGTTCGTCGGACGGCTGTTCGCCGGGGAGACCGGTGTGATGATGATGACCGAGCTTCGCGGCGCGTCGAACGCGAAAGCGAAGCGCGAGCTGGCGTGGCGCCCGGCGCACCCGAGCTGGCGTGAGGGGTTCGCGGCGGCATGACCGATCGGGAACGACTGCTTGACGAGCTGCGGCCGGTCGCATTCGCGATCGCCTACCGGATGCTCGGCAGCGTCTCCGAGGCCGAGGACGTGGTGCAGGAGGCGCTGCTGCGGGTGCATCGGGCGCTCGATGCGGGCGAGCTGATCGCATCGCCGCGCGCGTTCGTCGCCACCGTGACTACCCGGCTGGCAATCAACGAGCTGCGCTCCGCCCGAGTCCGCCGCGAGCGCTATGTCGGCGAGTGGCTGCCCGAGCCGATCATCACCGACGGCAAGGATGATCCGGCCCGGCACGCTGAGACGGCCGATTCGCTGTCGCTGGCCATGCTGGTGCTGCTGGAGAGCCTCTCGCCCGAGCAGCGAGCCGTGCTGCTGCTGCACGATGTGTTCGACTACCGCTATGCGGAGATCGCGGCGATCGTCGGCAAGAGCGAGGACAACGTACGCCAGCTCGCCATCCGCGCTAGGCGCCACGTCGAGCAGCGTCGGCCCCGCTTCCAAACGACACGCGAGCAGCGCGATGAGCTGGCACGACGGTTCTTCGCGGCCGCCGAGCACGGCGATCTCGCTGGGCTCGAGGCGCTGCTTGCTCACGACGTGGAGCTCACCGGCGACGGCGGCGGCAAGGTTCCGGCGCTCGCGCGGTCGCTGCGCGGGCGTACCCGCGTCGCGCAAACGGTGATCAATTGGGTCCGCCGGGTCGCAAGCCCTCCGGGTGTGTCGTTGCGCCTCGTCGAGGTCAACGGCGGCCCAGGAGCGCTCCTTCTCCTCGAAGACCAGCGGCTGCTCGGCGTGTGCGCCCTCGACATCGCTGACGGTCAGATCACGGGCATCAACGGGATCGTCAACCCCGACAAGCTGACGCACCTCGGGCCTGTCGCGGACTACACGTCGCTACTGAGGTCGACAGAATGAAGCCGAAAGACTGAGGCCATGCTGATGGCTACCGTGATTGGTGTAGACGTCTGCGGCGTTGTCGTGGTTACCCGGCCGGTCGGATGAGCCAGATCGTCGACCACAACCCGAACGACACCGGACGTACGGTCACCAACTACCGCTACGACAGCAACGGCAACCCGGCGCTGGAGATCAAGGAGCAGGCCATTCCCGAGCTGAGGCTTGAATCGAATTCCGCTTCTTGCGGCGGATCGCAGGATCTTGCTAGGTGATTGCCCCGCTCCGGCTGGGCTCAGGTGCGCTCGAGCCGAAACTGCGCCATCGTCCTCGCGTGGGCGGCGAACCCCGGCAGGTCGGCGGCCAGCTCGTCGAAGTCCCACACCATCAAGGTGAACAGCCGCATCGGGGTGGCCGCGACTACGTTCGCTGTCCGTCGGCCGTGGTCGAGAACACCGATTTCGCCGAAGGTGCTGCCCGGCCCGAGGGACGTGACCAGCTCTCCGTCGATGGTGACCACGGCCGTCCCCTCCCGAACGACGAACAGGTGATAGGCGAACTCGCCCTGGCGTGCGATTACCGCGCCGAGGTCGACCTCGACCTGCTGCAGCCGCTCGGCGACGCGCTCGCGCTGACTGTCGGTAAGGTTTTTGAAGACCGGTATCGATCGAAGCTCGTCAGTCAGCATCGGGTCTCCCTCCGTGCTCCCACCCTGCGCCAGTCCCCGAGGCACGTCAACGGGCAAGTGGCCGCAACGGTGGACCCTCGATTTGGCTCCAGAATGAGCACACACCCGCCGAGCGGACGCCGCCACATCGTCCGACTTCACCGACCCCGCCGAAGGTCCTGGCAGGTCTAGGCAGGGTGTGGCTCGGGCTGGGGTTGCGGCTCGACACGGCCTTCAACCTGTAGGCGGGGGAGCCACTCGAGCCAGCGCGGCAGATACCAGTTGCGGTCACCGAGGAGCACCATAACGCTCGGCAGGACCACGGAGCGGATGATGGTGGCGTCGATGAGCAGCGAGACAGCGATGCCGAAGCCCATCTGCTGAAACATCACCAAGTCGCCGCGGGCGAACCCGGAAAACACGGCCACAATGATGAGCGCCGCTCCGGTGATGATCCGGGCGGTAGACGCAACACCCCAGCGCACCGCGCTGGCCGTGTCGGCACCCTGGTCGAAGTGCTCACGGATGCGGCTGAGCAGGAAGACCTGATAATCCATCGACAGGCCGAACAGCACGGAGAACAGGAACAGCGGTACCCACGCCTCGATCGTGTCCACTGTCTGGAATCCAAGCAGGTCCGCACCGATGCCGTTCTGGAAGACGAGCACCAGCAGGCCGTACGCGGCGCCGACCGAGAGCAGGTTGAGCGCGATGGCGGTGAGGGCGATCACGACCGAGCGGAACGCGACGGTGAGCAGGATGAGGGATAGGCCGAGGACGAACCCGAACACCAGTGGCGCCGGATTGGTGACGTTGTCGACGTAGTCGATGAACTCTGACGTGGCGCCACCCACCAGCGGGTCTGCACCAGTCCCCTCGAATGCCTCCGGGACGAACTGCTCACGCAAGTCGCGCACGGCCGTGATCGTGCCTTCGCTGGCGGGATCGCCGCGCACCGGGACGACGAGGTCGGCCACATCGCCGCTGCCATCGCGGATCTCCCCCGGTCCGAAACGCGGGTCGGCGGCGAGCTGGTCGCGCAGCCGTTCAAGCGCGGCCGAGACCTCGCCGGAGCTGTGGGTGACCAGCACGTGGGCGGGATCGGTGGTCTGCGCCGGGAAGTCACGTTGCAGCGCGACATACCCCTGCTTGGCCGCCAGGTCGTCAGGCAGCGTGCTGACCCCGGCAGTGCCGATGTTGAGCCCGAAGGCGGGCAGGGCGAGAGCGACCAGCGCAGCAGTGGCCACACCCAGGCTGAGCGCGGGCCGGCGCAGCACACGGTCGATGATCGCACCCCAGAACCGGCCCTCCGGGTTGTCGCGCTCCAACGAGCGCCGCCCGACGAACGGCAACCTGATCGCGTCGACACGGTCACGCAGCAGCCCGAGCAGCGCCGGCAGCAGTGTGAGCGCGACGGCCAGCGAGGTGATGCCGACCAGGATCGCGCCGGCGGCCAGGCTGCGGAAGATAGACGAGGGCACCAGCAGCAGGCCGAACATGGCGATCACGAACGCCGACCCGCTGAACAGCACGGCGCGGCTAGCCGTCGCTCCGGTCGCCACGATCGCCTCGCCCGGCACCCGTCCGCGGCCCCGCTCCTCGCGGTAGCGCGAGATCACGAACAGGGCATAGTCGATGCCGAGCGCGAGCCCCATGCCAGTGAGCATGTTGGTGGTGAAGATCGACAGCTCAACAAGCTGGGTGAGCAGTGCCACCAGCCCGAGCGCGCTGATGATCGCAACCAGCGCCATCAGCAGCGGCACCAGACCCGCGACCACCGTTCCGAACACAAGCAACAGGATGATCAGCGCAGCCGGGAGCCCGAACTTGACCTCACCGTTGATGAGATCCCGCTCGGACAGCTCGTTGAAGTCGTGATCGCGCGTCGTGCCCCCCGTGATCGCGACCGCAAAATCCGGGTCGGCATCCGCGCGTTCGACGACGTCGATGACGTCGCCTACGGCCTCATCGTCCGTGACGTTGAGCAGGACCAGCGCCGCCTGGCGGTCGGCGGAGACCAACGAGGGGTCGTCGGTGTCGTAATACGTGAGCGTGCTGAGGACGGCGCCGGTTTCGTCGCCCGAACGCACCAGACCGTCGACGAACGTCCGGAAGCTTTCGTCGTCGACTGTCGAACTCGCCGACCGCACGACGATCAGATCGGAGACTGCGCGCTGCGGATCCGGTGGAAAGGCCGAGAATAGCCGCTCCTCGGCCCGCTCCGACTCCGGGTTGTTCGTCCCGGTCGCCTCGGTCGTAAACCCGGTCAACACAAACATCAACGCCGCAATCGAACCGACCAGCACAACACCCCAAACGGCGAGCGTTCGCCCAGGACGGCGGCTGCAGGCGCGGGCGAGCGAGGTAGTCGAAAACCTCATCGGGCACCCCGCAAAGTCGCAGTGATGGCCGCCGGACTGCCTTCGAGGGCACATCGGTGATCGGTCGTACGATGCTCACGGCGTGAGCGCGGGAGTGCACAGGCCGATACCTTTTCTCGAGCTCGCCGAACCCAGATGTGTGGTGTGTCCGCCAACGCCAGCGGCCTGTGAGCTTTCACAGCTCGATGGTGAGCAGCCGGGTCGGGCGAGTCTTGAACGAATCGCCTAACCACGGCTGGAGTCACGAACATCGAGCAGCAGTCGGGTCAGGGCGACACGCGACGCCACATCCAGCTTGCGGTAGACACGTTTGACGTACTGGCTGACTGTGTGGCGGCTTAAGTACAGCCGCTCGGCGATCTCACGGTCGGAGCGGCCGTCGACGACGAGTAGTGCCACCTCCCGCTCCCGTGGTGTCAGGGCCATAAGCGTCTCCGCGGAGATCTCGGACCGATCGCGCTGCAGTTCCAGCACCGTGATCAGGGCGCCGCCCGTGGTATGCGCGTGGCTGGAGTAACCGTGCATGAGCCCCGCGCCCCCTTCCCTTAGCTCGACGTCGAGATGGCGAGAAAATCCCTGACCCGTGCCGGGACGGGCGATCAAGTGGTGCAGTTCCTGCTCTGCATCCACCACCTCGGCCAGCAGGCGACGGGCGGCGTCATTGAGGCGCGGCTCGGGGTCAGCCTGATCGGTGATCACCACTGCGGTCCCGGTGCGGTCGAGGGCCAGGACGGCCTGATCACGCTCGCGCTCGAGGTCTCCTCTGGAATGGACGCCCTCGATCACGGTCCCCACCACTTGGCCGAGCGCCTCGATCAGCCGCACCTCATACGGGGTGAAGGCACGGATCGGGTCGTTCGTGCCGCAGTGCAACGTCCCGACGAGCCCGTCGCGGTTGACGACCGACGCTTGAACCTCATGCCGGATGTCGTGCAGATACTTGAGTCTGGTGTAGAGCGGATCCGTGAGCCACTCGTCCATCGACGTCATCAGCGCCATGTTGTACGCGGCGCGCCCCGTGTCGTGACGATATGCCTGCAGCCAGTTCAGCTCCCGCCCCTCTCGCTCGTAGCGCGCCAAGAAGCCGTCGCTGACGCCCACCGAGGCGAAGCACAGCTCGCCACCGGTCCACGGATCGACGAGGTATAGCGCGTACATCGGGAGATCGAACAGACGGCCGAACCCTGCGATGAAGCGGTTCTCGAGTTGAGCGCGGTTCGAGGAGGCACAGAGAGACTGGACGAAACTCAGCAAGTCGACGCCGCTCACCGGCTCCTGGCCAGGATTCCGCCCACCCGACTGTTGCGCCGCCACGTTCGCGGACGGCGAGACCACGATGTTGTTTCCCATGACTTCCTTCCCCAAGGGCGGGGAGGGTGGCGCCAGGGTGTGCATCGGGTCGTGATCGTGCTCCCTGGGCGTCAAGCCCTATCGACCTCGCGTCAAGTGTGAGAGCGTTCGGGTTCCGCCGTCCAGAGAGTTTCGCGCCTGACTGGTCCTGCCAGGTCGATATGGATCCGGGCAGGTCCCCAGAGCTAGGGATGGCTCGAAGACCACCCAACTGGCGGCTTATGCGTTGTGGACGGGCGAAACTAACGTCGAAACGTGATCGACGACGGTCGTGATGGACATGCAGACATTCCCGCCCGTCTGCTGGCCGGGGCACACACGATGGTTGTCCACGATCCTGGCGGGCGGGCGGGAACGGTGCAGACGCGTCCCGAGTGGACGATTCTCGTGCCCCTGGCTGGACACATCGAGTGGCGAGTCGGCCAGGGTCCGGGCCAACTCGCGGCTGGGGTGATCTTTCCACCGCACGTCGCGTACCTAGCCAGCAGCACAGTGGGTCACATCTCGGTGTTCATCGATTCATGGTTCCAGGACCTCGGACCGGGCGCGCACGCCGCCGTTGCGCTCGATCGCCCAACGGTCGAGCACCTCCGTTCGCTGTGGTCGACAGTCGTCGTCGCTGTTCTGGACGAGCGCGCCCTGGAGACCGTGAACTACTTGCGACGGCAAGGTGCGCTGCCATCGGCGGTCGCTGTCGACCCCCGCGTCGCGGCCGCACTTCGGGATCTTCCAGCCGCCGAGTGCATCGAGCACGTCGCGGCCAGCGTCGGCTTGTCACCGTCGCGATTGCGGGCGCTAATCCACGATCTCACCGGAATGCCGCCCACGCGCTTGCGGATGTGGCAGCGCCTCCGGGCCGCCATGCTCAGCCTGCCTGACAAGCCCATCGCCTTCGCCGCCGCTGATGCGGGCTTCGCGGACCAGGCCCACCTCACACGGACAGCGTCGCGGCTCGTTGGTCACACTCCTGGTCACCTGACGCGCATGCTGACTAGCCGAACCCGCGCCAACGAAGACGACGATCCGGCCATAGTCATCACAGGAACGTTGACGTGACCAGCAGCGTTCTCCGTATGCCTAAGTCGCTCGACGAGTTGATCGCCACTGTCCTCACGCCCAGCATCCGGCTGTTCGGCCGGCTTGGCCGGTTGGGCGGGGCGTGTCCTAGCGGTGGGAGGGGCGACAGGTTGATTCAGATCGGTGTGGTGACTCCGCACGTGACGCCGGGCCCGGAGGTGGAGTTCCCGACGATGGCGCCTGGCCGGCTGGAGACACGCATGGCGCGCGTGTCGGCCGAGGCGCCAGTGCTCGATGTGACCGCCGGCCGGCCAACACCCTCAACGGTACGGGCGTTGACCGCACCGCCGCTCCTGGATGACGCGGCGACGATGCTCGCCGCGAACTCCATCGATGTGATTGGCTTTGCCTCGGCCAGCTCGGCGTACGCGATCGGCTTCGATGGTGAGGCGGCCCTGGTCGCAAGGCTCTCCAGGCGGAGCGGCGTTCCGGTCGCAGCCACGTGCACCTCGGCGGTGCTGGCTTTGCGGGTTCTCGAGGTGGAGCGGGTCGCGCTAGTCGACCCGCCGTGGTTCGGCGAGAAGCTTGATGCGCTGGGTGCGGCCTACTTCCGAAGCCAGGGCTTCGAGGTGGTCTCGTCTGCGTCAGCTGAGCTTGCGCTGGATCCACATCGGATCGAGCTCGCCGCCGTGTACGACTGGACGTCCCGCCACGTGCCCGATGACGCGGAGGCCGTCTTCATCGCAGGCAACGGCTTTCGCGCGGCAGGGGCGATCGGGGCGTTGGAGGCGACGCTTGACCGTCCGGTCATCACCGCGAATCAGGTGCTGCTGTGGGCGCTGCTGGCGCTCGCGCACGCCACATTTGAGATCACCGGATACGGCCAATTGTTCGCGCGAAACCCCCGCCGGCGATAGCAGCCCTCGGCGTGTAACGGGTCGTCTGCTTGCACGTGTTGTTTCGTCTGCGCCGCGGGGATCCGTTGTGCGTGGCGAAGCGGTCACCAAACCGATCAGGAATCGAGAAGCACCGCCACCGTGCCGCACGTAGCGTCACGGCCAACTGCATACCACCGAGCACCAAAGGAGACACGACATGAAAGCGCATGTGAGCTCGATCCTCCTCGGCGTCGAGGACATGGACCGGTCGAAGCGGTTCTACACGGAGGGACTCGGCTGGGAGATCCAGCAGGACTACCGCGTCTCGGTGTTCTTCGTGCCGCACGGCGGCTCGCTCGTCGGTTTCTACGGCCGCGACGGCCTGGCCGCCCAGGTGGGCGCGAGCCCGGAGGGCAGCGGGTTCAGCGGGCTGGTCCTCACCTACGTAGTGCGCAGCGAGGCGCGGGTCGACGAGATCATCGCGGAAGCCGAGAAGGCCGGCGCCACGATCCTCAAGCCGGCCGCCACCCTGCCGTGGGGCGGGTACGGCGGCACTTTCGCGGACCCGGACGGCTACATCTGGAGCATCGGGTACAGCGCCCAGGGAAAGGACCAGCCCTACGCGGAGTAGCGGTGCACGGCGCTGACATGAGTTGGCAGGAGCAGATCATGAAGTTTCGATCCCATGTCGAGCCTCCGGAGCCCATGAGGGGATTGGAAGTTCCTCCAGAGGTTGTGGAGGCGCTCGGTGCAGGCAAGCGGCCGGCGGTGACCATCACGATCAACGGGCATTCATGGAAGAGCAGGGTGGCCATCATGCGTGGCCGCTACCTGCTCGGCCTCAGCAACGGCAACCGGGAAGCCGCCGGTGTCGTGACCGGCGACGAGGTCGAGGTCGAAGTGGAACTCGACGTCGAGCCGCGTGTTGTGGTCGAGCCGGCTGACTTCGCCCGCGCCCTGAACGCCGATCCGGTCGCCCGCACTGCCTACGACCGCCTGTCCCACAGCCGCAAGCGGGAGCACGCGCTCGCTATCGAGAACGCGAAGAAGCCCGAGACTCGCGTACGACTGATCGAGAAGGCACTTGCCACGCTACGAGACCACGAATCGGCAAGGGGCCGTGCGGCCCGCGCCAAGACTCGAGACGACCACCCCTGACAACCTTGAGGGAATCACGCCTGCGAACGCGCGAGAAGCACCGTCTGCGGCCGCCGTCAGCGCAGGGCAGCAGAGCCGTGACCCACCAATGGCGCTCACGGACGGAGGGAATTCAATATGTCGGAGTCTTCGGCGGAGCGGTTCTTGAACACCTACCACAATGCGGCTACCGCTCCTAGCCAGGACGTTCCCGCCGAACTGGCGACGTTCATGCTTGCCGCCGACCCGGTGCTGGCCCAAGCGGCCGAGCTGGTGCGGGTGGTGACGCGAGCCCACCAGGGAGCGGCAACGCAGCTGGTCGGCGAGGGGTGGACGTACGCACGAAAGTACTTCTCGCTCTCGGAGAAGTACGCGGCCTGGGCGGATTATCGAGCGCCGGCCATAGGCTCCGGCATTCATGCGATGGCGCACCAAGTTGACCATCCAATCCGACTCACCGACGAGGAGCTCCGCGCCCATCCCGAGTGGCGGAACTTTGGCAACGAGGTCGATAGACATCCGCCGATCCGAGGTTGGCTCGCGGCACCGCTGATCGGCTCGGACGGCGCCAACTACGGTTTCATCCAGGCCACCGATCGGCTCGAAGGCGAGTTCACCGATCAGGACGAAGCGAACCTGGTGAGGTTGGCGCAGCTGACGTCAGCAGCGCTCGACGCGCTCGCGCAACTCCATCTGCCCGAGTACAAGCAGAAGGTTGGCGAACTGCAAGCCGAGTCCACCCCAAACGAAATTGTCTAGGGCGCGCCGGGCGTAGGCTGCAGCGCGTAGCCGCCGTCTGTCCTGACCCGGTGCGACACTGACGCCATGGGCGAGGGCAATCTGGATGCGACAGCCGATAACGACCCTCGGTTGGCGTTCGTCTATCAGGAGGCTTTGCGTGGGTTGCTCCAGCAACGTGCCGCCTTCGACAGCATTCATAACCGCTCCGCGACGCTGATCTTCGCTGCGGCGTTCGCCAGCTCGCTCCTTGGTGGACGGGCGCTGGCGGACGGCTTGGGTGGCGTCTGGGAATGGCTCGCGGTGGCGTTGCTTATCGGCATCGGAGCACTCGCAGTGCTCTTACTGTGGCCCTACTACAACTTATGGTTTCGATTCGACCCGGAAGAGCTGTTGACGGCGTATGTGGATAGCGACCCGCCGGCAACGATGTCGGACATGCATCGCGCCCTGGCCTTGAGGATCAAGGCTGATGCGCATCGCAACGGTCAGCTGCTGCGCCGGATGAGGGAAGCGTTCCAGCTAGCGCTGGTCTTCCTGCTGCTGGACCTGATCGCCTGGCTCATCGCCGTCGCGGAGTCCTCAGGGCAGTAGGCACGAGTCCGAAGGTCCCGTGAGTCCGAAAACAGGTCGCCGAGTCTCCCGCGGGGCCATGATCGGGGCATGGATGGGAACAGTCGGCTCGTCGAGGGTCGATCGGCGCTGGCCATTGGAGATTGGCCGGCGGCCAGGCAGCTGTTCCAGGCGGCCTGGGACGACGGGGGGTCGGCTGACGCGCTCGACGGCCGGCGGCCTCTCCCACCGCACGGCGATGGCCGGGGACTACAACGTCTCGCCCGGCAAGAACATTGCTGCGGTGCTGCCCCGCCCGAACGGTGACACGGAGCCGGTGCGCTGGTTAGCGAGGTGCGCTGGGGCCTGGTGCCGTCGTGAGCGAAGGATGCGAAGATCGGCATCCGCCTGGCAACGCGCGGATCGAGACGTGCACGAGAAGCCCGCGTTCCGCAGCGCCTTCAAGTCCAAGCGGTGTGCCTCATCCCCGCAGACGGCCACTACGAGTGGTACGGCGAGGTGAAGGGCAAGAAGCAACCGTTCTTCATCCGCCCCCGCGACGATGGGATGCTCGCGCTGGCCGGGCCGTACGAGATCTGGCACGACCCGACCCTGGCCGACGACAAGGACCCGGCCGCGTTCCGCTGGACGTGCGTCATCCTCACGACAACGGCGGAAGACGACGTGGGCCGCTTCCAAGACCGGGCGCCGCTGATGCTGCCCCCGACCGGTTCGGCGAGTGGCTCGACCCGACCCCGCCCGAGGGCAAAGACCAGCGGGAGCTGCTCGTGCCGGCCGCGCCGGGCGGCTCGAGGCGTACCCGGTGTCGACCGCGGTGAACAACGTGCGCAACAACGGGCGTCAGCTGATGGATCCGCTGCCGCCCGAGGAGATGGCCGTGGGCTCTTGACGCCCCTGCTCAGCCGACGCCGCCGCCCCCGATCCAGTTTGCCCCGGACTTCTTTTCGATGTATTCGCGGTCGGACTGCTCCTTGCCGCAGCGGCTGCACAGGTAGAACACGGCGGCGGCGGCCCCACTCATCTCGGGATTTCGCTGTTGCTGCCAGTCGTGACGGCCCATACGGCACGTCAACCAACCGGGATGACCGACGACCCGTCCCCCGAGACGATTGGCACCTGGTGCAGGAGGGCGACCTGATCAGCGTGTGGATCTCCTACACCGCTACCCACCAGGCCGACTTCGCTGGCGTGCCGGCGTGACGTGCCGAGCGACGGCATGCTCCGTGGTCGTCGTTTCAGTGGCTCCAGGGGACAGCCGAGGTAGCCAGACACGGCTCTATGTTGTTGAGGCATCACTCTCAGCGTCGGCGACCTCGGCTGCGTCTACCAGGCGGGCCACTTCATCAGGCAGCGCATCGAACCACCGCAGCACCGCCTCCTCGTAATGGACTCCGAAGGACAATGTGGACCGGGTCCACACGTCCACGCCGAGCTCCTCGAGCTCGGCCGCCAGTGCTCGATAGGAGTCGAGCCGGCTGCGATGTTCCTCGACTGAACTACGCAGGAGGGCGGCCACCCGCCCCTCGGGAAGCACCGAACCGAACGCCACCGCGAGCAGGAGCGGCACGCGCACGGTGTCGCCGGGAAGTCGTTCGGTCAGCCAGGTCCGATAGACATCACGGCCCGATGCGCTGATGCGGTACGGCCGGGACTCCCGAGCGCCGCGCGGGCCTGGCTCCACGTGTCCCTCGGCCTCTAACGCCGCGAGCTCGCGGTAGACCTGGCTTCGGGTCAGGCTCCAGAAGTCGCCTATGCGCTGCTGGGCCACCCGGACCAGTTCGGCACCGGTGAGTTCACCACCACTGAGGTCGAGCAGTCCCAGCAGCGAAGCTGCGGTGGCGTTCATGGCTCTCCCGTCGTCCCGCGGGTGTTTGGCACCTTGACAGTCCACTGTGGACGGTACAACATAGAAGTGAACTGTCCACAGTGGACAATGGACCGGAGGGTCGAGATGTGCCAATCGCTTCGTACGACCGGCGGCTCCGGGCGCACCGATGTGAGCCACACCCGTCAGACGCTCGCTGACCCTGACGCGCGCATTGGGGACGCCGAGCGGGACGCGACCGTCACGCTGCTTGGCGACGCGGCCGCCGAGGGATACCTCACGCCCGATGAGCTCGACACCCGCCTCGAGGCCGCACTGACGGCCAGGACGCAAGCCGACCTGCAGTCGCTTCGCGCAGACCTGCCCCCCGAGTGGTTGGCCCTGCGTCACCGCCGCGCCGCGGCCCAGGCCTCGCGACGCTCCGCCAGGGCGGCAGTGCGACCGCGCGTCTCCGCCTACCTCGCGGTGATGGCCCTGCTGGTTGCGATCTGGCTCGGCGTAGGGGTCGTGACCGGGGCCTGGTACCCCTGGCCGATCTGGCCTGCGCTCGGCTGGGGCATCAGCGTGGCTGGGCAGGCGCGCTCGGCATTGGCCCGACCAGCAGTCTGAAACGCGCTCGACGCCCCGGTTACTGCGTCGGCGACCTTGATCGCCCTACCTCGCTGCGCACGGTCGGCACCGATGAACTGTGTGAATGTATCGCTCTCGATCTTGCGATCGAGGATGTCGCTGTGACCTAGCCGGCGGCGGGATCGGTCTGTGCCGGTGAAAGGAATTATCACGCGGAGCGTTCGCAGCCCCTCATAGATACGGAAACACGTCTCTAGGCCACAAGCGAGCGCTAGCGCGCCCCCGCGGCAGGGGTTTGGGGCCTGAACGCCGCGGTGTTCAGGCCCCGCTTGTTGTTAGGAGTCGTCGCTGAACGTGCCTGCGAAGTGGTCGGAGTTGCCCCATGTAGGCGGGCATTGGTTGTTGGGTCCGGGTCGCAGCGCGTCGGAGTGCGCGTTGGGCAGTTCTGCCGCCTGTGCGCGATCGCGTGGTCGGTCGCCGACGATCGGCGCGGCTCCTCCGGCGAGCACATCTTCGACGAACGCCTGCCGGTAGGCGTTGATCGCTGGGCACACCGCCCCGTTGCGCATGTCGTTCCAGATCAGCGCTCCGTAGTCGCGGGTGGCCACGGCGTAGTTGTAGTCGCCGAGGAACTCCGAGGTGAGCGCGTTCGCGCTTGATGCCCGACCATCACCGATGGCGCCCCGGAACTGCGTCGCCCACGCGCCGATCGCGCCGGTGGCTGGGTTGATGTCGGCGTGCCGCACGACTCCCAGCACCCGACGCTCCGACGTGGTGTTGTTGCGCCACGGGTCGAGCCAGGCGTTGTAGACCAGCCAGGCGTCGGTGCCGTCCGGCGAGATCGCGATCGCCGGGAAGTTCGCCCGGTCGACGTCGCCTTCGTTGGCGTTCATCGGCGCCGAGTACGTCGTGCCGCCGTCGGTCGAGCTGACCACGAACGCCCGCTCCTCGTTGGTGCCCTGCCGGTCGTCGGACCAGGTGATGAGGATCTGGTCGGTGGCGTCCTCACCCGACGGTGCACCGTTGGCGACGTCGATGCTCGGGAAGGTGTTGGTACGGGCACCGGCGATGCCGTCGATGGTGAACCTGCCCTGTGCCGGGTCGAACTGTCCAATGCCGGCCAGCGGCTGCACGATCGCGCGCGGACGCTCAAAGTTGGCACCACCGTCGAAGGAACGCGCCTGGAAGAACACACCCTCACGGGTGCGGATATCGGTGCCGATCCATACGACGTACACGACGCCCGCGCTGTCCGTGCGGATCGCGCAGCCCTGGCGTCCACCCGTCTGCGCGTTGTTGGTGGCCGCGGACAGCTGCCGTGTGGTCCAAGTGTCACCGCCGTCGGTGGAGCGTGCGAACATTACCGGCTCGGAGCCGGCCGTGCCTCGGAACGCCACGTTGCACACGTACGCGTTGCCGAAGTGTGGGCTCGACTCGGCGTTGTCGGCCCATAGTTGCTCCTTGTCGCTGAACAACGCAGAGTTCTGCCTCGTGGCCACCACCGGGGGCAGCCACGCGTCATTGTCACCAGCAATCGCGCCCGCGATGTCGTCGGTCCGTGACACCGCGATCGCGGCCGCACCCTTGAATCCCGGGTTCCCGGGGAACGGGGTCGCGATGTTGGCGTAGTACAGGCGCTGGCCGTTGGCCCAGGAGAACTCGCCGTTCTCGTCGGGCACCGGCCCGAACACGACCTCCGGGTCACCGTTGGAGACCATGCCGCTCACGAAGTAGTGCGGCAACGTTCCGATCGGCCCATTCGGATCCGGCACGCAGCCGGTGTCGCCGGCCGGTGGCTGGCCCGGCGCGACATCGGGCTGGCCCAGGCAGCTCGGTGCGGTGCGGGCGGAGAAGCCGGTGTACGTCGGCTGCACCCACGTACGCCCCGCGTCGGTGGAGAACTGTATGCCCGACAGGCCGACGCCTGGGGTGAACGGGCAGGTGCGGTCGTCGCCGGCGTTGCACGCCTCCATGTCGATGTTGTCGTTCGCGCCGGCGGCCAGGATGTTCGGATTCGCTGGGTTGACGGCCAGCCCCGGCTCGTTCTGCTTGTTCTGCGAGAACAGCAAATCGTTGCTTCCCACCGTGACCTCGGTAGAGCCGCCAGGGGTGATTGGCGCCGCCGACGCCAAGGTCGGGGTAGCGAGGGCGATGATCGCCACGGCGACGGCCGCGACTCGATGCTTGGTGCGCATGACACACTCCAGTCGGTAGACGAGTAAGTCAGCGCGGCGCGCCGCATCCGCGATTGGCGTTGGGTGGTGCCGATGCGCCGGACGCGGTGGTCGCTCTAAGTGAGCCTCCCGCCACCGATGCGCAATGACAAGGGTGGGATGGGCTTCCACCGATTGGGTAGCTTCTGAGATCCGACACCTCCAGATGCGATCCCGCCAACCGCACCTATGGTCCGCACGCTGCGCCTACGGTCTCGATGGCCGCCGCTCGACCGGCTGTGTCCCTGATTGAGTCCTTCCGTCGGATGGGGTGAGCGGCTAGCGTCGGGTCGCATCATCGCTGGACTCGAAGCGGAGGCGCAAACATGACATCGATCGATCGCCGGACTCTGCTTCGTGCCGCCGCGGTCACCGCCGGTGGAGCCGTCGGTGGGTGGCCGTTCGCCGGGTTCCTCGCCCTGCCCGCCCAGGCCGACCGCAGCCGCCCGGACTTCCCGCCACCTGCGCGCGATCCCCGGACCAGCGCGACGGCGTGGTGCGGCTGTGGCTGCCCGAGGGTTTCTCCTACCGCTCCTTCCACGACACGACCGACCCGACCGATCAGGTGCTGTCCGACGGAACACGAATCCCTGGACGGCACGATGGCATGGGCGCCTTTTCCGGGCCCGGATCCAACACCGTTCTGATCCGCAACCACGAGATCAATGACCCGGCCCCGGCGCCGTTCTCCGCGACCGCGCCGGCCTACGACTCGCGCGCTGGCGGTGGCACGACCTCTGTGGTCGTCGATGCTGAGGGCGTCGTGGCGCAGTCCTGGGCCAGCCTCGCCGGCACGATGATGAACTGCTCGGGTGGGCAGATGCCCATGGGGCGCGTGGGTCACCTGCGAGGAGACCATCAACGGGCCTGACGTCTTCGACGACTTCACCCGGCGGCGCGCTCCCGCCCACCACCTATATCAAGAACGCTCAGCTGACCCGCCCGCACGGCTTCGTCTTCGAGGTGCCGGTCGAGGGCACCGCCAGCGCGCAACCCGTGCGTAAGGCCGGGCGCTTCTCGCACGAGGCGATCGCCGTCGACCCGGTCGAGGGTGTGGCCTACCTGACCGAGGACGACTTCGGCTTCCCATCCGGCTTCTTCAAGTACGTGCCGCCGGTGCATCCTGCGGATGCCGGGCAACTGCGCGACGGCGGACAGCTGTTCATGCTCGCCGTCAGGAACGACCCCAATGCCCCGCTCGCCGACCGCCAACGACAGCGGGTCACCTATCAGACCGTGTGGGTCCCCATCGACGACCCGGACCCCGACTTTCCACGCCAGCCCGACGGCACCCCAACAACCACCAACGATGATGCGATCCATTACGTCGCCGGCCAGGGATGGGCCCAGGGCGCGGCCTACTTCAGCCGGCTCGAGGGCGCCGTCTACGACAACAACGTCATCTACTTCTGCTCCACCCAAGGAGGCGGCGACCCCGAGTCCCGACATCTCCACATCCCGACCGACCGGCTACGGCAAGGGGTCGGGCCGAATCTGGGCCTACCACTGCCGCTCCGGCCACCTCCAGCTGCTCTACCAGGCACCCGACCGCGACACCCTCGACTTCCCCGACAACATCACCGCCAGCCCACGCGGAACCCTGGTGATCTGCGAGGACAACATCGAAGACAACTACCTGCGCGGACTGTCGCGGCGGGCAACTATGGGGACCTGGCGCTCAACCGGCTCCCCAACCGAACCAACGACGAGTTCGCCGGATCCACGTTCTCCCCCGACGGGCAGACGCTGTACGTCAACATCCAAGCCTCCAACGGCATGAGCTTCGCCATCTGGGGGCCATGGGAACGCGTAGGCGTCTGAGGCCACACCCGGGGGGTCGAAGGGCTCAGCCGACGGTAAGAAAGGGTCGGCCGGGCCAACTCTGCATCAACCATCGCCATGATCGATGGTGCAACGTACATGCGCGTGAGGCGACCTCCGAGGTGCTGATGCGCGCGACTGCGTCCCTGACGACGTCGCCGTCATCGGCCTCGATGACATCGAGGAAGGCCGGCGCTCGCACCGACTCTGAGCACCGTCTCACTCGACACGCCAGTGATTGCCCATTACGCCGTCGCCCGCATCGCACAGCGAATCGAGGACCCAGGGCGCTAGTCGAAGAGGTCGTCGCGTCTCATGACTTCGTCGAAGGCCCCGCCAGACACGGCGGCCAATCATCGAGCCGCTGCGTTCGCACGCACGGTGTCCACAACGCGAGGTGGAGGCGCGGCCGCCAACAGTTACGTTGTGAACTGGCGACCGCACCCCGCGACTGCTTGCGATCGCTCCTTACTTCTTCTTGCGGTTGTCGACCACGTACAACTGCCCATCCTGCGCAGCGAAGACGAGCTCGGACTTCCCGTCCTGGTCGACGTTGGCCGCAGCTACGTCGCCAACGGCATAGCCGATGTCCAGCGACCAGATGACCCGCTCGGGCGCATCAGCGCGGCCGTCGAGCGCCACCAGCTTGCCGTCATCGGTTCCGGTGACGTGGTGGTACACCGTCACCGTTCACGTCCACCGTGGTGAGGTTCGCCCCGGCAGATGACAGTTTGTGGCGCCACTCCTCCAGCGTCTCTGCGTTCCCGCGGGGAAACCCGCCGCGGCAGCAGTAGCGCACCAGAGCCGTCCCGCCGATCTTACGGGGCGCAGCTCTGGCGTTACGGCACACGGTGCTCCGGGTGGGATCAGCCGGCTGCCTCTGCAAAGGTCAGTTGGTGGATCGCCCCTCTGCCCGGCGGGATCACGGTGTCGGTGACGAGGGGCTCGACCTCGCCCATCGGCATCAGTGCCGAACGACGTCACTCCCCCTGGCAGGGAGCCAACTGTGTCACTGACGAGATGCCGGCCGTTTCGCGTCTCCTGGATGGCGAACGCCTGACCGGTGCAATAGTCGGCCGCGACGTAGGTGCCGTCCGCGATGTCCGCGAACTGCTCACCCCGGTAGACGACCCCACCCATCACCGCGCAACGGTCGTCGGCGATCGAGTAGGCGAAGACCGGATCGGTGTAGGCCACCGCGGCAGGCAACGGATATCGATGAAGGGATCAGGGCCTTCCCCCTGGGACGCCGGCACCCGGTGGATGTCCAGCCCCTCTCGGCACGACCAGCCGAAGTTCCAGCCGTCGCGACTCGGGCGCAGCGGGGTGTGGTTGATCTCCTCCCACCGGTTCTGGCCTACGTCGCCGATCCACCGCGAGCCGTCGTCGAGTCGAACGAGAACCGCCACGGGTCGCAGGCCCCAGGCCCAGATCTCCGGTCGCCCGATGGTGCTGCGGGCGAACGGGTTGTCCTTCGGGATGCAGTAGAGCCTGCCGTCGCATTCGCGCATGGCGTCGATGCGCACGAGCTTGCCGAGCAGGTTGCTCAGGTTCTGCGCACCGTACAGCGGATCGTCGGCGCTGCCGCCGTCACCCGTGCTCCAGTAGAGGTATCCATCCGGTCCGAAGCGCAGGTCCCCACCGTTGTGGTTGCCGTTGAAGTTGTGCTGCTGCCGCAGCACCCGCTCCTCGCTGGCCGGGTCGACCGTTGTCTGGTCGGCAATGTCCAGCTGGAACCGCGAGTCGGCAAAGGGATTGTGGTTGCCGCGACTTCTTCTGGGGGCAAGGTCGTCGAAAAGGCCGACTGCGGCGGCCAGGCGCAGCCCTAGCAGCGAGCTGAAGTGCACGTCGGATCGGTCAGGTCGATCTCGGCGATCTGTTGTGGGCGCGTCGTGCTCGCCGGCGTCTGCGGCGGGCCGCGCGGTCAGCGTCGGACTGCCCGAGCGGCCTCAACCATGTGACTGAGTGCCAGCTCGACCTCGGTGTATCCACGGGTCTTGAGTCCGCAGTCGGGGTTGACCCCGGAGCCGCTCCCCCGGCACGGCCTGCGCCGCCGTTGAGACGAGGTCCGTCAGCTCCTGCGGTGGAGGGCATCGGGGGAGTGGATGTCGTACACACCAGGCCCCACGCCGCGGGCGAATCCGATGGCCCGCAGGTCGTCGAGCACCTCCATGCGGGAGCGAGCTGCCTCTATCGTCGTCACGTCCGCGTCCAGCCCATCGATGGCCTCGATGATGTCGCCGAACTCCGAGTAGCAGAGGTGCGTGTGGACCTGAGTGGACGTCGAGGCTCCGCCGGTTCGAGCCGAACGCGTCCACAGCCCAGTCGAGGTAGGCCTTGTGTTGCTCGGCCCGCGGGGCAGCAGCTCGCGGAGTGCCGGCTCGTCGACCTGCACCACTCCGATCCCACCTGCCTCGAGGTCGCGCACTTCGTCGCGCAGGGCAAGCGCCACCTGGTCGGCGGTCACGGCAAGCGGCTGGTCGTCGCGGACGAACGACCAGGCGAGCACCGTGACCGGTCCGGTGAGCATGCCCTTGACGGGACTGCGGGTGAGCTGCTGTGCATAGGTCGCCCAGCGCACTGTCATGGGACGCGGTCGGCTCACGTCGCCGTGCAGGATCGGTGGGCGGACGCATCGGCTGCCGTACGACTGCACCCACCCGTGCTCTGTTGCCGCGAATCCGTCGAGCTGCTCGGCGAAGTACTGCACCATGTCGTTCCGCTCGGGCTCACCGTGGACGAGGACGTCGAGGCCGAGTCGCTCCTGCAGACTGATCACGCGCTCGATCTCCTCCTCGATGCGCCGCTCGAGTAAGCCGATTGGTCGATCGCTCCCGATCGCAGCTCGGCGCGGGCGGTTCGCAGCTCGGTCGTCTGCGGGAACGAGCCGATGGTGGTGGTCGGCAGCGGCGGCAGCTGCAGGCGGTCCTGCTGTGCCCGAGCGCGTTCGGCGTACGGCACGCGTCGCCGATGCTCCGGCCGCAGCGACCGCACCCGTGCTCGTACCTGATCGTCGACGGTCGGAACCGACGCAAAGCTCGGCGTCGGCGCCACAGCGGCCTCACCGCGCAGCACCTGTGCCAGCGCCACTACCTCATCCACCTTCTGCCGCGCGAACGCGAGGCGGGCCCGGACGTCGTCAGCCAGCGACGTCTCGGCCGAAGCGTGCAGTAGGGGACGTGCACAAGCGAGCAGGATGTTGACACGGCGAGCTCGCCGACCGAGC